>DATAUP010000055.1:0-15134 GCA_036268195.1 Solirubrobacteraceae bacterium | reverse complement strand
GGACCAGGTCTGCTGGCTGGCGGTCAACACGTCAAAGACCGCGGTCGCTGAGCTGATGCGCGTCGCGTGGCGGACGGTCGGCGCGATCCTCGAGCGGGTCGCGGCCGAGGCTGTCCGCGACGTGGATCTGCTCGACGGGCTGCGGCGGATCGGGATCGAGTTGTCGTCGATCACCACAGCGGTCGGCTGGTGTGGGCCGCTCCCGGTCATGACCGCCGGACGGTGCTCGCGTTCTTTGACCAATTGGGCGAAGAACGCTGCCAACAGATCGAACTGATCTCGACCGGTGTGGCCGCGTGGATCTCCGGACCGATCACCGAGCGCGTCCCGCACGCGATCCGGTGCGTGGATCCCTTTCATGTCGTGATGCTCGCGACCCAGGCACTGGACGACGTGCGCCGCGAGGTGTGGAACGAGGCGCGCCGACAGGGCAACGTCGAAGTCGCCCGGGAGCTCAAAGGCGCCCGGTTTGCGGTGTGGAAGAACCCCCAGAACCTCACCGACCGCCAAGCCGTCAAGCTCGCGACGATTCAACAGACCAACGCAAAGCTGTACCGCGCGTATCTGCTCAAGGAGCAGCTGCGCGAGATCTACCGACTCCCCACCGCCGCCGCCGAGCGGCGGCTGGACCGCTGGCTGATATGGGCGCGCCGCTGCCGGCTGGCGTCGTTCGTCAAGCTCGCCCGCACGATCCGTGAGCAGCGCGACGGGATCCTCGCCGCGATCCATCACGGCCTCTCCAACGCCCGCATCGAGCAGATCAACACCCAGATCCGACTGATCGCCCGCCGCGCGTTCGGGTTCCACAGCCCACAAGCACTGGTCGCGCTCGCGATGCTCAAACTCGCCGACCTCTGCCCGCCACTACCTCGGTGACACAACCCACGGAAACGTCAGGAGAGGGGTTTAAACGAAGTGCCGGATCCGGCCTGGCGGAGCAGGTCGGCCGCGCGGGTGCAGTCTGCGAGGCTTCGTTAGCTCGACGGCGCACGCGCTAGCCAACCCACGGAGGGACGCTTTGACTCGGACCCGAGGCGAATGCATGGCCGTCCATTCATTCGGAGACATCTTCGGTCGCGGCATGAACGGAGCCCTCTCCGGGGACCGAAATCTCGTCTCAACGCCTCCGATCAACCGAGCCTGCCTCAACGGGGCCGCGTTTTTCGGCGCAGTGGTCGCGAGTGCGAGTGCTCCCCCGTCGGAGGAGTTCAGCGCTTGACGGAGGGACGCTCACAACTACGCTGGCGCTAATGTCAGACATAAGTCCTCACGCGCTGCCGCTGGCGGGTATCCGCGTTCTCAGCTTCGAGCAATTCGGCGCGGAACCGTTCGGCACACTTCAACTGGCGGATGCGGGGGCCGACGTCATGAAGGTCGAAGACCCCGTGCTGGGAGGCGACGTCGGCCGGACGGTGCCCCCGTATCGTGCGCGCGAGACCTCGCTCTTCTTCGAGACCTTCAATCGCGGCAAGCGCTCGATCGCGCTTGACCTGCGTACCGCTGAGGGGCGCGCGACCTTTCACGCGCTCGTACCGTGCGTCGACGCCGTCTTCTGCAACCTGCGCGGCGACCAGCCCGCACGTCTCGGGTTGCGCTATGCCGACTTATGCGAGCTCAATCCACGCGTCGTCTGCTGCTCACTGAGCGGTTTCGGCCAGACGGGCCCGCGCGCGGGCGCTGGAACCTATGACTATGTCGTGCAAGCGCTCACCGGGTGGATGAGCCTGACCGGCGAGCCGGACGCGCCGCCGACCAAGACCGGCCTCTCGCTCGTCGACTGGTCGCGCTGGCCGACCGCCAAGCGCGCCATCGTGGCGTCATCAAGGAGATCGAGCACCCGGACCTTGGCACCGTTGCGCACATCGCCAGCCCCCTGCGCATTAGCGCGGGGACCCGGGCGCCCTGCCCCGCCCCCTCCGCGCCGGGTGTAGACACGGCCGCGGTGCTCACAGAGCTGCTAGGTACATCGGCCTCTGGCGCGTGACCATTCCAACTGCGGGTGGGTCGGGGAATCCACTCCTGCGGTCCTTGCCGACGCATCTATTCCCGGACGAAGCGAGCGCAAGACGCGACGTCTCGCCGATCGCGTAAGGGCGGTGCATTGGCGGCACACGATGCTCGATGGCAGACTACAGCGCGTCTGCCTTCCTCGACGCACACCGGCATGCGGTCGGACTCCAGCGGAGTTCCCAATCCAAGTGCCGGCGTCGCGTCCCCGATGAGGGCCTCTCCTAGCTCCGATACCAGCGAGCTAGAGGACCTCCGCGACCGGCTGGATGCGCCACGGTGGAGGTAGGGCGGCAGCTCGGCCGGGGACTTCGCCCGGGTCGGACCACAGCGCTTAGCCGTCGAGTCGGCACATGGATTGAAAGCGGCGGCATATCGGATGGGATGCGGCAGTTGCCGAGGAGCGCCGGGCGCCGATGCCGTTTTGTGGACGCGGCACCGGGGAGTGTCGCGGGTGTGACCGGCCGACACCAGCCCAGGTGGGCAGCTGGCGAGCCGCGCGCTCATAAGCTCGCCTGGGCGAGTAAGGTCTGAGCTCGGACGAGGAGCGGCTGGTCGACGATCGATTCGTGCACCTGCGCCTCGCCGGCAGCGTCGGCGTTCGCCGCCGCATCGGCAATTTGTCGCGCCCAGTCGAGCTCGGCCGCCGTCGGCGTAAACGCCTGGTTGATCAGCGCTACCTGTACAGGGTCGAGGCAGATCTTGCCCCCCATGCCCATGCTGCGGACCAGGTGTGCGGCCTCGAGGAGGCCCGGCTCGTCTGACGTGTCGCGGAAAACGCCATCGAACGGCGGTCGGAGCCCGGCGGCGGCGCTGTCGACAACGAGTGTCGAGCGCGCATGCGAGAGTTCGCCTCCGTCGCGTCGCGGGATCAGCCCCAGTTCGGCGCCGAGGTCCGCAGCGCCGAGCATGAGTGCAACGACGGCAGGATGACATGCGATCTCGTAAGCGTGCCGGAGGCCGGTCGCAGACTCGACCAGCGCCATGACGGGCAAGGGCCAGTCCGTCGACCCGAGGAGCTCGGGAGTTGCCTTTGGTACAACGAGCGCATCGAGCGCCAGCGTGCGGGCGATCGCGATGTCTTCCGCGAGCGCCGCCTCACCCGAGTTGACGCGCAGCATGCGGAGGGACGTTGCTGCTGGCTTCGTCAAGAGTTCGGCGACGACCTCGCGTGCCCGCGCCTTGTATCGCAGCGGCACGGTGTCCTCAAGATCGGCAACGACGAAATCGGCGGGCGACGCAAGCGCGACGGCGAGACGGCCGGCATCATGCGCCGGCGTCACGAGAATGCTGCGCCCTCGCCTCAGACGACGATCGAGCAGCTCAGATCTAGACATAGAGGGCAGTGTATGAGATAAAGGTCAGACGTTTGATGTTGCCAGACATATGATCGGCGCGGCACCTACCTTGCTCCGCTCCGTAGAAAGAGCAACGCTAGGCCCAAGACAGGACCCGGACGAGTGCGCAACGCCTTAAACGAACGGGCTGCAATCCCCGCCGGATGCAGATCCGGGACGATGAGGACTCGCGGTTGGGCGCCGTTGCTTATCGAGGCGTCCGATACTGGCCCTGACCGCGACCGGAGCACGATGCAGTCGCCCGGGCGCTGTGTCGACGGCCACTGCCGCGACACAATCCCGGCGCGACCTCACGTCTGGGCAGGACCAGGCAGCGCAGCAAAGGCGCGGTCAGCCGAGACTGCGCCGCAACTCGAGGCGATATGGGAAGCGGACCGGATTCGCGTGGGTGATTGCCAGCTCGACCTGTCTCCCCTCGCGATCGAAGTAGACGCGATCGATGCGCAGCGTCGGAGCGAGCGGCGCGAGCTCGATGAACGCCGCGATCTCCGGCGTCGCCGCGACGGCAGTAATGCTTTGGTGCGCGCCGGCGATCGGAACTGGCAGCCCCGCTCGCTCGAGCAACCCGATGAGCGTGTCGGGCGATCGAGCGCCGACCTGCTCGAGCCACTTGACGTCTGCGATGAGGCGCCCGATCCAGACGGGGAGCATGACGGTTGTAACGCAGAACGTCTCACCCTCATGAAGGCGTCGGAACGTGACCTCCATAACCTCGTCGGTGTCGAGTTGCAGCCGCGCCGCAGCGTCGACATTGGCGCAGCGCGTGAGTGGAGCAACCACCTCGAGCTCGGTATCGAGCGACAGCGCGAGCAGATCATCGACCGACCCGAGCGTACGCAGGTAGGTACCCGAGCGGGAGAACGGTGCGGCGAACGTGCCTCGTCCAGGGACCCGGTAGACAAGGCTGTCGGCGACGAGCCACTGGAACGCCTGCCGCACGGTCTGCCGGCTCACGCCATACCGCGTAGCCAGCTCAGCCTCGGTGGGCAAGGGCGTGGAGGGCGGAAACTTCCCGGAGACGATTGCGTCGCGGAGGTCGTTGGCTAACGCGCGATATGCCGAGCGCTGTCGCAATGCGGTCGTCTTCCCGGTCGAATGCTCGAAATCATCCTTGTCCTATGTACAGGTAAGTCGGACTCAATACAAACTCATTCAAGCCATGCGCCCGCACGATAGAGGCCATTGGGGCCAGTCCGCCGGTATATATCCGGCCATTTCTCGCGTACAAGCCTTGCCGCGCCCTCCCGCAGCGTTTTGCGGCCAGCTCGATCAACGCAGCACCTTGACAGAGCTCACGGCGGCGCGGTAGCATTGCGTCGTGACTTTGACCGGCCATTTGCATCTCGCTCGTCTTGCGAGTGAGAGAGGATCACGGAGCTTGCGTTCCGGCCCAGTGGCGGTTGATTCGAGGCCGAGTCGCGTTGGCCATCTTGAATTCGACCAGTGCCGGTAAGGAGGGCGTGGTGGAAGCAATTATTGATTGCGACATCCATCCATTGGTGCGTGGCGGCCCCGCCACGCTAGAGCGATATCTGAGTACGGCGGAGCGGGCGCGCAGATCGGATTCAGGAGTCGGGAGCCAGCACGGATCGACCGCGCGGCCGATCAATCGATACATGAATCCGTCGCCCGGGCTGATTAAGGGTGCGCTGCGGGCCGACGCGGCGCCGCCCACGGGGGAGGCACCCGGGACCGATCCGCAATTCGTCGTGGAGGACCTACTCGACCGATTCGGCGCCCGAGCGGCGCTGATGATTCCGATCCCGTACGGGGTCTGGCTCGACCCGCGGAACGCTGGCCCACTTGTCTCCGCGATGAACCAGTACTTCATCGATGAGTGGCTAAGCGTCGATCCGCGCTTTCGCCTGAACGCTTGCGTCTTCCCAGTCGATGTCGAGGAGGCCGCTGCCGAGATTCGCAAGCGGGCCGCGGATCCACGAGTCGCGGGGATCTTCATGCCGCTTATCAGCACGCTGATGGGCGACGTGCACTACGACCCCATCTACCGAGCCGCGGCAGAGAACGGGCTGCCCATCGTGATCCATCCAACTGGCGCCGAGGGCACCTACCCGATCGCGCCGCCGCTAGCTGGAGGGGTGCCGAGCACCTACACCGAGCGCCACATCGGGCTCTGTCAGGTCGCAGCCGCGAATGTCATTAGCCTCGTGGGGGGCGGAACCTTCGATCGGTTTCCAGACCTGAAGGTTGTGTTCGCCGAGTACGGCTACACCTGGGCCGCACCGTTGATGTGGCGCATGGATCACGAGGCGAGTCGTCTCGCGACTGGGCTCGAGCGACACCCGATTGAGTACATGATTGAGAACATTCGCTATTGCAGTCAACCCGTCGAGGAGCCCACGCGCCCACGCGAGATGGTCCAGATGGTCGAAATGATGGGCGGCGATCAGACCTTGATGTTCAGCACCGACTATCCGCATTGGGACACAGACAACCCGTCGAGCATCTTAGGCAACCTCAAGGGTGAACTCCGTAACCGCGTGTTTTACGAGAATGCGAGGGAGACCTTTGCCGGCCGCCTTTGACAGTGCAGACGCCCCTACCCTGGCGAACGCCTCCTGGGAGTCCGTCGGGGCGGTCGACAGCTTCGCCGAAGGAGTGCCGATCGAGGTGCAACTCGGCGACAGATCAATCGCGGTGATCCGCATCGGAGACTCCCTCCACGCGATGCGGAATAGGTGCCCGCACCAGGGCGCACCACTGTGTCCCGGACGCTTTGGAGGAACCATGGTGCCGTCGGCGCCCAATACGCTCGAGTACGGGCTCGAGGGCGAGATCATCCGTTGCCCCTGGCACGGATGGGAGTTCCACGTCCCGTCGGGCGAGGCCGTCTTCGGTATTTCAACGCGGCGACTCTTGAAGTATCAGACCCAAGTTCACGACGGGGACCTGTACGTCCTCGTCCCGAGTCTGCGGCCGCGCCCCACACGCATGTGAGTGCAGCCCGTCAAGCACACAGCAGCTCATTGCCGTACTGACTTGAGACGAGAGGTCGTAAGAGAATGACAGCTTGGATCGACGTGTTTGCACACCCTGCAGCCGGCGAAGGGATTAAGTCGCTACTTCCCCACATGACCCGTGCTTGGCAGGAACGGGTCCGTGGGCTCGGGCTCGTCGGCAGTCCATGCTTCCGCGGCGCGGGCGCGGACGCATTGTCGGCAACATCGGGGAGTATCGACCCGTCCGAGGCGATCGTGCTTGTGCCGGTCGAGGCCGTCAACGCGTGGCCGGACCGCGACCTCGTGGTGAACTTCCTCACAGCCGCGAATCGCTATTTCGAGGACGAGTGGCTGCGGATCGACCGCCGGTTCCGCTTGGCGACACTCGTCTCCGGGCTGGATCCGGTCTGGTCCGCGGAGGAGGTGCGCCGCAGCACGAGTAACCCCAGCGTCGTCGCCGCGGCGCTACCGCCGATGCAACTGCTGATGGGCGATACTCACTACTTTCCTCTCTACGAAGCGTGTGCCGAGGCGGAGGTGCCGATCGTCGTCTACCCGTCCGGCGCCGAGGCGCTGTACGTCGGCGCGGCGCTGTCGGCCGCCGGCGTTCCCGCCAGCGAATTCGAGAGGCGGGTCGTGTTGACGCAAATCGCGCAGGCGAACGTCACTAGCCTGGTTTTCGGAGGTGTCTTTAGCCGCTTCCCCCGGTTGCGTGTCATCTTTGCCGGCTTCGGCTTCTCATGGCTGGTGGCGCTCAACTGGCGCATGGACATGGACTGGCGGCGCACTCGGATCGAGACGCCGTGGGTGCAGCGTCCGCCCAGCGAGTACGTGAAAGAGAACCTTCGGTTCACCACGACCCCGAGCGACGCCCCGACCGATTCGTCGGAACTGGAGAAGCTGCTAGCGATGGTCGCAGCCGACCGCGTGCTCCTCTACGGATCCGACACACCTCGAAGTGTCGACGACGGGCGCACACTCGTCGAAGGGCTGCCGGCCGCCTTTCGCGATCGTGTCGCAGCCGAGTCGGCGCGCGAGCTATACGCGCTTCCCGTCGGCACACACTGACGCAATCCCACACGAAAGAGAAAGCATTCGATGACGACGATCGCGCGCAGAGCGTTTAGGGACCTCCTTGCCGGGGACCGCATCATCACGCAGCCGGTCGCCTTCGACGCCCTCAGCGCGCTGCTTGTGCGTCGGCACGGCTTTCACGCCGTGGGCCTCGGTGGCTTCCAGATGGGGTCTCACCTCGGCGTGTCTGAGCCGCTGTTGGGTCTCGCCGATATCGCCGCCGTGACGCGCTCGGTCACCGCGGCGTCCGAGGATCTCGCTGTCATGGTCGACGCGGGGGCCGGCTACGGCGAGCCGCTACACGTCGCCCACTCAGTTCGGGTGCTGGAGGACGCCGGTGCAGCCTCGATCCACATCGAGGACCAGATCTACCCCAAGCGTGCGCACTATCACAAGGGCATCGAGCATGTGCTGTCGGCTGAGGAGATGGTGCAGAAGATCGAAACGGCGGTCCAGGCGCGGCGCGATCCCGATTTTGCAATCGTCGCGCGAAGCGACGCGATGCGGACGAACAGCTATGAGGAGGGCATCCGGCGTGCTCACATGTACGTCGAGGCGGGTGCGGATGTGATCATGCTGTTCCCGAACGACGACGACGAGGCCCGCCGTGCGCCACGAGACCTTTCGGGCGTCCCGCTGACCTACGTTAACAGCGCGGGCAACCGTCTCGGACGACCGGTCTACAGCGTCGATGCGCTGCACCGGATGGGCTACAAGATCGCGATCTTCACGATCGCGCTGAGCATCGCCGCCGTGAACGCGATCGACGCTGTCCTGATGGCCTTAGAGCAGGACGGGACGTTGCCGATCGAACCCGAGGCCATGGTCGCGGGACGCCAACTGATCGAGGACGCGATCGGCCTCGACCGTCTTTACGCGCTCGAGAGCGCAACCGTCGAACGGACGCCGGCGTAGCGGCTCCGCTCCGGCTTGCGTGGAGAGCGCACCAGCCGTAACAACCCGGTGATGAAGAGGATGAGGAGGAGCGAGATGGAATCCCCAGAACGCGGAGCGCTTAGCCGAGCCGCAAAGTGCATCGGAGGACAGATAGGCGAACGTAGCGTGAATGCGCGGCGCGTCCTGCTACTCGTCGTCGTCGTCGCGGCCGCCGCAGCCCTCGGGGCTTGTGGATCGTCGGGCTCCGGCGGCGGCGCGTCGGGCGACTCGGGCTCCGGTTCGCGCAAGCAGCTGTCGTTCTCGGCCGACTATGCCCCGGCGCCGTTTGTGGCGTCTGTGGCCGACGACAAGTGGATTGCCACCGTCAAGGCGAAGACGAAGGGAGCAGTGACCATTAAGCCGACATACAATGGCGTTCTCTACAAGGCTGCCGACACACCGGCAGCGCTCGCCGGCGGCCAGCTCGACCTCGGTGCCCTCAACGCACCGGCGATGACAGGCGTGCTGCCGGACTTCGCGATCACCGACATGCCCTTCAAGGGCAAGCCGCTCAACGGCGCGGTGGAGCTGAGCGACCCCAGCCAGCCGCTGTACAAAGCCCTGAACGCAGAGGCGCAGGCGAAGGGGATCACCCTGCTTCCGGCCGCCGAGATGGTGACGGGAACGACCGCCATCTTCACAACGAAGAAGATCAACTCGCTCGCTGACCTGAAGGGCATGAAGATCCGGTCTCCTGGCGACGTCGTCTATAACGCGATTCTCTCAGGCCTTGGCACCAGTCCTGTCGCATTGTCGCCGAGCGACCTCGTGACGGCGCTGAAGACGGGCACTGTCGACGGAGCTCTTTCGTCTTACCAGTTCGCAAACACAGCTGCGAAGGGTCTGCTGAAGAGCGCGATCTCGCTGAACATCGCTGGTGCCGGCTATGTTGTTGGCGCGAGCAAGAAGAGTGTCGACGCGCTGTCGCCGTCGCAGCAGGCGGTGCTCGGTTCGTCGCTCGCCACCGTGTCGACAGCCGAGGACAAGCACCTGGAGCCAGGCGTGAAGACTGACGAAGAAGCCTTCACGAACCAGGGCCCGGGATTCAACGTTCACCACCTTACGCCCGCCGAGCAAGCGCGGCTCGACACGATCATTGCCCCGTTGTGCTCAAAGTTCAAGTCGACGGTGGACCCCAAGGTCTTCAGCGCTTGGGAAGAGACGGCCAAGGCCAAGGGAATGACGCCGCCCTGCTAGCGGCGGCGCGGCGAGAATCCACAGTTCGCAACCTCATGCTCGGAGCAGGAGATCCGCTGCGGCTCGCGCCTGATGATGAGCCGCAAGCCGGGTCGCCCCGCACACACCTGGATACCGGCCTCATCGGGAGGGACGCGAAGCAGTGGCTGCCCCTCACGGTGGCTAAGTTCACGATCAGCGCAATCTGGTTCGTCTACCGCCTCGTGGCGACGCTCCTGCTGGCGGGTGGGGCGCTCGGTCAGATCATCCTGATCATCACTCGCAACCTGTTCGGGGCACAGCCGGCGTCCAGCACCGTGGCTGCGACCCTCGCGCTCACGATGGGCGGAGTTCTCTACATCGGGGTTTGCCCGTCGCACATCTCGTTTCGCGTCGCGAACGATGGTCTGCGCCGCCTCATCCCAGGCTTCGGAGCGCTGTGCGCCTTGATCGCAGCTGCAATCTCCGGCGCGCTGGCATATTACGGTGTCAGAGCCGTGATCGATCAGCACGCACTGGGAGCTAGCGTCCAATCATTCAACTTCCCGGTGTGGGTCGCGTTCCTTGTGCTGCCGCTGTCAGCGACCGCGCTTTGCGTGCGCTTCGTCACCCAGGCGTGGCGTGAGCTGGACCCGTTGAAGAAGGAGAAGCATTCATGATTGGGCTTACCCTCGGTCTCGCCGCCGGCGTGGCCGCGATTGGAATCCCCCTCGGAGTGGCGATCATCGGCGGTGTCATTGTCGGCTATGCGATATACGACCCCGCGCAGCTCGCCGGCATTCCCAGCACGCTGTTCAACAGTGTCAATGACCCAAATCTGGTTGCCGTGCCACTGTTCATCTTGGCAGGCGCCCTCGTGGCCGACTCCGGACTCATCGATCCGCTCGTCGCGCTCATCGCACGAGCCCTGCGACGCCTACGGGGCGGCCTCGCATTGACCGGCATCGCTACAGGAGTCTTCTTCGCCGGATCAACCGGGTCGACCGCCGGCGAGGCGGCCACAATCGCGCGCGCGCTCGACGCCCCGCTCACGGCACGGGGATACGACCGCGCCTTCACGGGTGCCGTCGTCGCGGCGGCAGCCTCCCTCGGCGTGCTCTTTCCGCCAAGCTTGACGCTGATCATCTTCGCGTCGATCGTGCAGTATCCGGTCAACGAGCTGTGGCTGGCGGGTATCGTGCCCGGCCTTGTCGCCGCTGCTCTACTCGCATTCACTGCAGTCTTGCTCGGGCGCGGCCAGGAGCTACCACTGCGGCAAACCACTGGGAAAGGCGAGCCAGGGCCAGGCGCGGGCGCGACGTCGGGCCGGGCCGGGCTAGAGCCTCTCCCGCTGCTGATCTTGAGGACGTTGCCGGCGCTCGTGATGCCGGTTCTTGTGATGGGTGGCGTGTACTCGGGCATCCTCACGGTCTCCGAAACGGCGGCGGTTTTGCTCGGTTACGTCGTGCTATACGGCATGATCTCGCGTCGCAACTCACCGAAGGCAATCGCGAGGAGCTTTGTGAGCGGTTGTGAGATGGCAGGAATGGTGTTTCTCGTGCTTGCTGCGGCGCACGTGCTCTCGCTTCTCCTCGTGCAGAGCGGAGTAGCGACGAATGTAGTAAACGCCGTCGCCAAATCTGGCCTCGGTAAGTACGCCATCCTGCTCGTCGTCAACGGCCTGCTGCTGGTCCTGGGCACGCTGATGGACGGACTGTCAGCGATGATAATCGCGACGCCAATCCTGTACCCGCTACTGATCGCGCTCGGCCTGTCACCGGTTCATATAGCGGTGATGCTGACCGTCAATATCGAGATCGGTGTCGTGCATCCGCCGGTAGGAATGAATCTCGTGGCGGTCTCCGGCGTCACAGGGGTGAGCATCGGCAGTATGGCCTGGAGAGTGCTGCCGTTTATCGGCGTGCTCTTGTTCGTCCTCGCGGCAGTAACCTACGGGCCGTTCATCGGACTCGACTGGTTGCACTGACCCCCTAGCGAGCGCCAGTCATTGCGAGTGAAACCAGACCTTCTCAAATGTCGGCCGCAGAAACGCCAGGTGGGCGACCATCGCCTCGGCCGCGGCATCAGGGTCGGCCGCCTCGATCGCCTCGAGGATGGCCAGATGGTCGTGGTCGACCCCACGATGAAAAGACTCCGGCATCTGCGATCGGTGAATCCGGGAATGAAGCACGCTAAAGATTGGCTCTGTGGTGATTGCCAGCAATCTGTTGTCGCTGGCAGCACACACGAGCGAGTGGAAGTCATGGTGCAGGAACCGCGGCTGGGCGTCGGATCCGACCGCGGCGCCCGCGACGACGGCGCGCAACTGGTCAAGGTGCTTCTCGGTACGACGCTCAGCGGCGAGCCGCACGGCCAGCACCTCAAGTTCACCGCGGACCTCGAGGAAACCGTCAAGCGAGATCTCGCCGGCCTGCACGAGCAAATTCACGTTAACGCGAAAGCTCTCGAGGACAAGCTCAGCCGTGGGGCGCATGACAAAGCTGCCCCCTGTCGCCCCGCGGGCGGTGCGCACAAGCCCCTGGGCGGTGAGCGCCCGCAGCGCCTCACGCACCGTAGCGCGACTTATCCCGAACTGGCGCTTGAGTTCCTCCTCGCTTGGCAGGCGGTGCCCGGGCGGAAGGTCACCCGAAAGGATATGAGCACGAAGCTGGTCCGCAACCTGCTCGTAGGCCTTCCGCACCGGCGAGATACGCAGCCTACTGCCGGCAGCGGCTTCGGGCGGGCTGTCGTGGCCCATCATCTCGTCGGACAGATGGGACGCCATCCGCTGCAACTAGCGTGGCATCGTGGGTGACCGTCGCCACCGAGCATCGACCGCGAAGCTCCGTGATGAAACGGCCGGGACGGAGCAATGCTCCGAAAAGCTGAATAGGCCGAAGCATGGTTCTGGGAGGACAAGGCCGTTCGCCCTGTCGATCATAACGCAGGACAGTGGAGTGTGCGAGGCGACGGTGTTGGAGCGCGAACACGCACAGCCGTATGCGCCCGTCCGGTTGAAGCCCGTCGCGCCTTCATTGATCGACGCGGCAACTTTAAAGCGTTCACCCTCGGCACTTCCGACCCCGTGAGCATATCGGGGCTGATCAACGGTCGGCCTGCAGCAGCCACAGTGTCAATTGGCATCGCGTGACGCCGGCCTCCTTCGAGCCCGAGGTGCCAATCAACCATTTGGCCGGCCATTTGGTGTAGGATGATGGCTATTGCCATGAGCTGTTAGCGAAGGCGCACGCGGACAACTGGGAGACAACGGTGGAGACACAGAGCAATCAGGCAGGCGCAGTGCGAACAGTCGATTCGCTGCAGAAGTACGCCTTGACCGGGCCGGGACCGACCCTCGCTGAGGCGCTCGGGGCGTTCGCCGCCGAGCTGAGCTCAGATACGCTGCCCGACGAGGTCGCGAAGCTGGTTGAGTTGCACATCGCCGACAGCGTAGGCAACGGCTTTGCGGGTGCGACCCAGCCGTTTGCCCAGCCCGTGCTCGAGTTGGTGGCGTCGGCGGGCGGTAACCCCCACGCGACGGTCTGGGGCGTCGGGCAGCGCACCTCCGCCTCGATGGCTGCGCTCGCCAATGGCGTCACGATGCATGGGCTCGACTTCGACGACACTCACACTGGCGCGATTGTCCATGCCGGCGCGATGGTCGTTCCTGCCGCACTAGCGGTCGGCGAATGGAAGGGCGCCTCTGGCGCCGAGGTCGTTGTGGCCGCGGCCGCTGGCTACGAGACTGCAGTGCGAATCGGGCTGGCTGCGCCCGGACGATTCCATTCCCACGGCTTCCATGCAACCCCCCTCGCTGGCGCATTCGGCGCTGCCGTGACGACGGCGAAGTTGCTCAAGCTCGACGCGGCGGGAATTGCCTATGCGATCGGCATTGTGGGAAGCCAAGCGTCGGGGATCCACGAGTACGCCGTCGATTTCCGTTCGTGGATGAAGCGCTTCCACGCCGGATGGGCGGCGCACGGTGGCGTAATCGGCGCGCAGATGGCGGCCGGGGGGTTCACTAGCCCGCGGACGGTGCTGGAGGGACCGATGGGCCTCTTCGCCACCCACGTCGGGCCGGACGAGTGGACGCCCGCGGTTGTGACCGACCGGCTCGGCGAGCATTGGGAAACACTGGACCTGTCATTCAAACCGTATCCATCATGTCATCTCACTCACTCGTTCATCGATGCGGCGCGCGAGCTGCGGGGCGCGGTCGCGGTCGACAGCATTGAGTCGATGCACTTTAAGATCGCCGAGGGGATGCTCGACATGGTCGAGCCATGGGAGCAAAAGCTCCACCCAGCCGACGAGTACGCGGCGAAGTTCAGCCTGCCGTACTGCGTGGCGGCCCTCCTGTGGGACGGCGAAGTAACGGTTGGAAGCTTCGGGGAGGACAAGATCCGCCGACCTGACGTGCTCGCCCTAGCGAGTAAGGCTTCCTACGAGCTCGATCCGCACACGACCTTCCCGAAGGCATTCCCCGGCGAAGTCACGATTCGCACTGTGAGCGGAGAGGCGCTCAACAACCGAATGGAGAACAGCCGAGGCACCCCAACGAAGCCGCTGACGGAGGACGAGGTACATGAGAAGTTCGTCGGCAACGTCGCGTTAGGTCGTCATGGTGAGCATGCCGAGCGGCTGTGGACGTCGCTGTCGACGCTGTGCGCGCAAGATGAACTGTCCGCCTGGCACGCGCTTTGACGCGACTAGCGGCTGACGGGGAATTCGATGCGGTGCGCTACAGGAAACACTCGGCCGCCTGAAGCCGGAAGGCTCCGCCAACGTGCCCCGAACGCACGTCGACGGATTCGTAGCGAGGATTCGCCCAGATCACGGCCGGTCGGGGCGCTCGATGTTTGCATCCAGACCGGCAAGACAAGGTCGCCGGACGTATCGCTTGGGCCGTCGCCGACGGGCTGAATGTACGTGCTGGATCTACAAGGTCCAAAAGCCCGCGCTCAAGCGCCGTCACGGCCGCATGGTGCTCGGTGGCTGCGTCCGTGCCGCGCAATGGCTGCTCGATCCGCCGCCCGAGACGTTTACAACCGAAAGCCCAGTGAGCCCAGGCGCTACTTCGCCGCATACGGCAACTGATTCGGAATCGACCATTTAGCCAAGCAGTGGACTTCGACCTCCCCGACGAGCTCGTGAGCATCCGCTCCGCCGTGCGAGACCTCCGCGCCGGCTTCCCTGGCTCCTACTGGAGATCGCTGAAGCCCGACACGTACCCGACGGACTTCGTGGATACCCTGACCGAGCACGTGGTTGGCCGCGCTCATCCCCGAGGAATACGGGGGAGCGGGGCTCGGCCTCACCGCTGCGAGCGTGATTCTCGAGCAAATCAACATGTCCGGCGGCAACGCCGCGGCGTGCCACGCGCAGATGTACACCATGGGGACGATCCTCCGTCACGGCAGCGACGAGCAGAAGCGGCGGTACCTGCCGAAGATCGCCTCAGGCGAACTCCGACTGCAGGCCTTCGCAGTCACCGAGCCCACCGCCGGCTCGGATACCACGCGGACGGAGCCTGTCAAGTCGGATGAGACAGCGGGGCGGTGAGTTTAGGCTTGGGCCTCCTCGCTGTCGGGCTTGTTGATCCACGCGGCCGTTGGTAGCGCCGGCGGGCGTGGTGGCCGGCGGATGA
>DATAUP010000054.1:0-42702 GCA_036268195.1 Solirubrobacteraceae bacterium | reverse complement strand
GGATTTTCTGTTTACGTCTGAGTCGGTGACGGAGGGGCATCCGGATAAGGTTGCTGATCAGATTTCGGATGGTGTTCTTGATGCGGTGCTTGCTGAGGATCCGTTTGCGCGTGTTGCGTGTGAGACGCTTGTGAATACTGGTTTGGTGGTGTTGTCGGGGGAGATTTCGACGTCGGGTTATGTGGATGTGCAGGAGATCGCGCGTGAGACGATCCGTAGGATTGGTTACACGGATGCGGCGCTTGGTTTTAGTGCTGATTCGTGTGCGGTGATGAATGCGATTGATAAGCAGTCGTCGGATATTGCGCGGGGGGTTGATAGGGCGCTTGAGGCTCGTGGGGGTGATGGGTCGGATGAGTTGTTGTCGGCGGGTGCGGGGGATCAGGGGATGATGTTTGGGTATGCGACGGTTGAGACGCCGGAGTTGATGCCGTTGCCGATTTCGTTGGCGCACAGGCTTGCGCAGCGTCTGGCGGAGGTTCGTAGGGATGGGACGATTCCGTATTTGCGTCCGGATGGTAAGACGCAGGTGAGCGTTCGTTATGTGAACGGTCGTCCGGTTGAGGTTGAGAAGCTGTTGATCTCGACGCAGCATGCGGAGGGTTCGGAGTCGTTGATTCCTGATGATTTGTGGGAGCATGTGGTGAAGCCGGTTCTGCCGGTGGAGCTTTATGACGCGGCGAGGTTGCGTGCGGAGTTTTTGGTTAATCCGACTGGCCGGTTCGTGATCGGTGGTCCTGTTGGTGATTGTGGTTTGACGGGCCGTAAGATCATTGTTGATACGTATGGTGGTATGGCGCGGCATGGTGGTGGTGCGTTCTCGGGTAAGGATCCGTCGAAGGTTGATCGCAGTGCTGCGTATGCGGTGCGTTGGGTCGCTAAGAATGTCGTCGCGGCTGGTTTGGCTGATCGTTGCGAGGTTCAGGTTGCGTATGCGATCGGTGTCGCGCGTCCGGTGTCGGTGATGGTTGAGACGTTCGGGACTGAGAAGATCGGACCGGATCGGATCGCTGAGTTGGTCTCGGAGCATTTTGATTTGCGTCCCGGTGCGTTTCGTCGTGAGCTTGATCTGCACCGTCCGATCTATCAGCAGACCGCGGCGTATGGGCATTTCGGTCGTACTGGCCCGGATTTCACGTGGGAGAGCACTGAGAAGGCGGTGTTGCTGCGGGAGGCGGCTGGGCTCGGTTCCGCGGACGCTGGGCTGGGTTCGGCGGAGGTTGTTTCGGTATGAGCATCACGGTTGTTGGATCGCTCGCTTATGACTCGGTCAAGACGCCGTTTGGTGAGCGTGAGCGGATGCTTGGCGGTGCGGCGACGCATTTCGCGTTGGCGGCGTCGTTCTTCGATACGGTGCGCGTCGTCGGCCCGGTCGGCGGTGACTTCACCGACACCGACTTTGAGGTGCTGCGCACCCGTGGGACGCTGACCGATGATGTCAGGGTGGTCGCGGACGGCAAGACGTTCTTCTGGGCCGGTGAGTATGGCTGGGATTTGAACTCGCGTGAGACGTTGGACACGCAGTTGGGTGTGTTCGGTGACTTCGAGCCCGAACTGAGTGACGCCGCGCGGGATTGCGACGTGTTGTTTTTGGCGAACATCGTGCCGGCGTTGCAGTCCTTGGTGCTGGATCAGTGCCACAGTCCGCGCTGGACGGCGTTGGATTCGATGAATCTCTGGATCGACATCGCCCGCGACGATCTGATCTCGGTGATTGAGCGTGTCGACTGTGTCGTGTTGAACGACGCCGAGATCCGCCAGTTGACCGGCAAACCGTCGCTGGCCTTAGCTGCGCGTGAGGTGTTGTCGATCGGCCCGTCGGCTGTGATCGCTAAGCAGGGGGAGTACGGCGCGGTGCTGATCTCAGCCGACGGGTTTTTCTCGCTGCCGGCCTTCCCGCTCGAGCGTGTGGTCGACCCGACCGGCGCCGGGGACACGTTCGCGGGTGGTGTCGTCGGCCACGTCGCATCGCAGCTTGCGTCAGGAGGCGAGCGCCAGGTCGATCACGCCCTTCTGTCGACGGCGATGGCCTACGGAACGGCTGTCGCATCATTCAACGTTGAAGAGTTCGGTACCGAGCGGGTCGCCAGACTGGGGTTCGACGAAGTCGCCGCCCGCGTCAGCGAGCTGCACCGGATGACCCAATTCACGCACCCATCCGTAGAGGAGACAGCCGTATGAGCACAACCAGCCAATCCCCCGCAACTGCCGCACGCACCCTCGATTTCAAGGTCGCTGACCTGGGGCTGGCTGAGTTCGGTCGCAAGGAGATCCGGTTGGCGGAGCACGAGATGCCCGGTCTGATGGCAACCCGCCGTGAGTACGGCAACAGCAAGCCGTTGACGGGCGCGAAGGTCATCGGGTCGTTGCACATGACGATCCAGACCGCGGTGCTGATCGAAACGCTCGTGGCTTTGGGTGCGGAGGTCCGCTGGGTGTCGTGCAACATCTTCTCAACCCAGGATCACGCCGCCGCGGCCGTCGTCGTCGGCCCCAACGGCACCCCAGATGATCCGCAGGGTGTGCCGGTCTTCGCCTGGAAGGGCGAGACATTGGAGGAGTACTGGTGGTGCACCGAGCAGGCCTTGAACGGGTTCGACGGTGGCCCGAACATGATTTTGGATGATGGTGGCGACGCCACGATGCTCGTTCACAAGGGCCGCGAATACGAACTCGCGGGCGCGGTACCGGACCCCTCGACCGCGGACTCGGAGGAGTTCACGATCTTCCTGCAACTACTCGGCCGCTCGCTATCAGACGATCCGCAGCGCTACACACGGATCGCCGCCGGCATCAACGGCGTCAGCGAAGAGACCACCACCGGTGTTCACCGCCTCTACCAGCTCGCCGAAGCGGGGCAGCTGCTGTTCCCCGCGATCAACGTCAACGACGCCGTCACGAAGTCGAAGTTCGACAACAAATACGGCTGCCGGCACTCCCTGATCGACGGCATCAACCGCGCGACCGATGTGCTGATCGGCGGCAAGGTCGCCGTCGTCTGCGGTTACGGTGACGTTGGCAAGGGCAGCGCCGAATCACTCAAAGGCCAGGGCGCACGCGTGATCGTCACCGAGATCGACCCGATCTGCGCCCTACAAGCCGCGATGGACGGCTACCAGGTCGCGACGCTCGAAGACATCGTCGCAACCGCCGACATCTTCGTGACCACGACCGGCAACAAGGACGTCATCCTCGCCGAACACATGGCAAAAATGAAACACCAGGCGATCGTCGGCAACATCGGCCACTTCGACAACGAAATCGACATGGCCGGCCTCACCCAAACCCCCGGCATCCAGCGGATCAACATCAAACCCCAAGTCGACGAATGGGTGTTCCCCGACGGGCACTCAATCATCATCCTCTCCGAAGGCCGGCTGCTGAACCTCGGCAACGCCACCGGCCACCCCAGCTTCGTGATGTCGAACTCCTTCACCAACCAGGTCATCGCCCAAATCGAGCTCTACACCCACCCCAACACCTACCAACACCGCGTCTACACACTCCCCAAACACCTCGACGAGAAAGTCGCACGCCTACACCTCGACGCCCTCGGCGTCAAACTCACCAAGCTAACCGACTCCCAAGCCAGCTACCTCAACATCCCCATCGACGGCCCCTACAAACCCGATCACTACCGCTACTAAGCGACCGCCCTGCGCCACGAGCCTCCAAGCTCGGGTGGCTCGGGTGGCTCGGGTGGCTCGGGTGGTCAAGCGGGCCGGACGCGGCCGGCGCGGCGGTTTTCCGCCAGCATGATCCGGTTGGCCTTTAGGCCCAGGCTCAGGCGCTCTCGTCCCTCGGACTCGTAGGGGGACAGGCCCGACACCTCTTGGACGCGAGCCAGGCGGTAGCCGACTGTGTGGCGGTGCAGCTGCATAGCCTCGGCGGTGTCGGTGGTGGAGCCGTGGTGGACGAGAAAGCCCTCGAGCGTGGTGAGCAGGTCGGTGTCGTGGGTCGCGTCGTACTCCTCCAGCGGGGCAATCGTGCTGGTGCGCAGCGCCACCAGCTCGCCGGGATTGTGAATCAGTACGCCGACCAGCAGCCGGTAGGTCTCCTCGTGGGCTTTCAGCATCGCCTCGCCGTCGACAAGCAGCTCGAGCAGGACGGCGGCCTCCTGCAGTGCGTCCTGGAGCGCAGCGGGACCACGGCGCGGGCCAGCGGCGATCGCGGGTAGGCCGACCTCGCGCAGCTGTGAGAGCAGCGCTTCGGCGTTGCCCTCACCGCCGTCACCGGCAAGTGGAACCAGGCCGAGCAGACGCTGGTCGCCCACGTCGGCCAGCAGCGCCACGGTGACTGGGGTCCCCAGATCGAAATCGGTGCCCGCGGGGAGTGCGGCGCTGACTGCCAGCGCCCCCTGTGAAAAGTCGTAGCCGAGCCGGCGCGCCTGCGTAAGCAGCGCGTCCGGGTCAGCCTGCGCGTGCATCTCGAGCATCTGCAGAAATGCGCGGCGGGCGTGCTGCAGGTCGGAGCCCGAGCTGTCATGCATCAACGCGGCGATGGCGGCTGCGGCTGCGGCTGCGTCGAGCCACGGACGCGTTTCGGGCCTGCCGGGCGCCTTCGCGAGTGCCGCCACCACGCCGACGACATCGTCGCCGAGCCGCACCGGAACGACGTCCGTCAGACCCGCTGGTGCCGGCTGGTCAGGGTCTGAGACCAGAGCGGCGGCGTAGTGCTGGACGGCGGCGAGCGCCTCGGGCGGCGTCGCGGATGCCTGCCATTGAGCAGACAGCCCGAATGCCGGCAGCGCGATCGCAACGGTGCAACTCAGCGCGACGGCGGCCGCACGGGCGATGCTCTGCAGATCGTCGCCGGCCACTGCAGCTTCGACGAGCTCCAGCGGGGTGGATCGGGGGGCGGCATTTGCCGCCCCCCGAAGGTCACCCTCGTGGACGCTGTCCTCAAGCGAGCGAGCGCGTGCCATTGTGGCCGTGCTCAGGCGCGGGGAGTAGCAGCGCGATACATCAGGCCGTCGTGAGCGGTGCTGAGGCCTCCTGGAACGCCCCAAGGGACGGGATGTCGGACGGATACACCTCGTGGCCGTGCTCCGCGATGTCGCCGATCTCCATGTTCTCGGTGGACATCCGCAGTGGCGTGAATATCCCCACGACCTTGAGGATGATGAACGTCACGATCGCCGACCAGGCAATGACCCAGGCTCCGGCGATTGCCTGCCACAGCAGCAGGTGACCGCCCTTTCCATAGATCAGACCGCCAGTAGTCGCCGCAGTCGCCACGTACTTGCCCTTCGTCACCGTGTAGTCGAGAACCATGTTCGGGTCGGCGAAGAGGCCGAGCAGAAGACCGCCCGCGAGGCCGGCGAAGCCGTGCGTGTAGATCACGCCCAGCGTGTCGTCGACGTTGCGGAAGAACTTCAGCGCGCTGATGTAGTTCATTGCTACATAGACGATCACCGAGGCGATCGCACCAATCGCGATGCCACCCCAGCCGTTGACGTAACCGGCACAAGGTGTAATGGCGACGAGGCCGACGATCATGCCGTTGACCCCGCCCAGCAGGCTTGGCTTGCGGCGCGTCACCAAGTCGCAGAGGACCCACACCAGGAAGGCGACCGCGGTCGCGAGGTTGGTGTTGAGCACCGCTGCGGACGCGGACATGTTGGCCATGTACGGATCGCCGCCGTTGAATCCGTTCCAACCGAGCCACAGTAGGCCGGCACCGACCGCGACCATCGCCACGTTGTTAGGCGCGTCGATCTCACGGTCTCGCTGGAGTCTTGGCCCTATCACCGCCGCGGCCACAAAGCCGGATATACCGGCGGAGAGGTGGATCACGTACCCACCGGAGAAGTCCTCCGCGCCGTGGTGGGCGAGGAAGCCGCCACCCCAGAGCAGGAACGCGTCAACCGTGTAGACGAATGTGATCCAGAGGATCGTGTACAGCGACCAGGCCTTCCAGTTGACGCGGCCGAGAACCGAGCCGAGCGAGAGGATTGGCGTGATCGCGGCGAACACGAACTGGAAGTAGACGAGCGCCGATTCAGGGAACTCGAGATCGGACGCTGCGCCGTAGGCGCCCGGCACCACTCCCTGCCCCTGCAGGGCTTTAGGACTGAGCGACGGACCCGGCTTGCCGATGAACGCGTTCAGGAACCCCGGGTGCGTGCTGTGGAACCACGGCACCCCGAAACCCATCTTGAAGGCCCAGAGGACCCAGACGACGAGCACGATCGAGAAGGTCAGGAACGTCAGCATCATGCTGTTGATGCTCCAGCGCTTCTGCATCACGCCGCCGTAGAGCACAACCAGTCCCGGCACGCTCATCAGCCCGACGAGCGTCGCGGCAGTTAGCTGCCACGTCGTGTCCCCGGAGCTGAGCCAGGACGGAGCGTCCGCAAACATACTTCTCCTTCTTGTGGAGGGCACCGGCCTCGGACGGCCGATGGCTTGATCACCGATGATCAAGCTGACTGGCCTAGTTTTCAGGAGCCCTTTAGGAGCGGCCATAGCCAGTCGTCCAGCGTTCCCGAGGGCGCCTTATACATTTGGACACCCATCTGTCCAGATGGATAAGTGGGTGTGCGCCGGGCTGCCTGGGCGCGGGGCGCGGGCGGACCCCAGAGCCGGGGGGGCGCACGCGCTCAGGAGCTCGAGAGTTCTGTATCCGCGGAGCTCTGGAACCCCGCACGACGGCAGGCTCGATGCATCTCCAGGTAGTAGTCGCCGTCCTTGACGAGCTTTGGCACCGTTGCCAGGCAGAGATTGCGGGCCTTGGCGCCGCAGGCCGTGTCGGAAGAACCGCCGATGACGGTCATGAAGCCGAAGCTGATGCAGCCATTGCCGTTGCGTGGTCCACTCTTGGTCAGCGACCAGACTGTGAAGCCGATGGCGCAGACGAGGACGGTCGCGCAGACGGAGAGAACGAGCCCGCGGCGCTGCCGGCGGTTGGCAGGCGCGTTGACATGCTCGACCTGCTGAAGGTGGCCAGGCGGGAAAACCATGGGCCGCGAGTCTAGATACACGCGCACGGGACGCGCAGGATCCGGCTCTGCAGGCACGATCCGGCCTGCGCGGACACGCCGTTCGCTAGAGGCCGGATCCGAGCCAGTCTGTCCGCTGCTGCGCCGGCACCGGCGTGCCGACCGCGAGTTCGATCTCCGTGTGTTCGTTCAGCGGGATCGCCGACGGGTTCCCGTTCCAGCGCGAGCCGTTGACGATTGCGGTGACCTGGCCTGTGCCGCCTGCCACCCGGCGGCCGTTGAGCGGCTGATTCCAGATCCGGAAGAAGTCGCCCAGCGTGTAGTGACGGGGTACCGGCGACTGAATCTCGATCAGGCCGTCGGACGCGCGGGTGTGCAGCCAGTACATGCACGTCCTGGCGTCGAAGAACAGCCCGTTCCGAGTTGGCTGCGGACGTTCGCCCACCAGGCCGATGCCGCCCGGCAGCGCCCGTGACTCGCCCTCAACGTAAACCTGAAGGTGAGAGTATGCCGTGTAGGCCAGCTGCGCCAGCGACTGGCACTGGACCCCTTTGACGATGGCGCCCAGAGCGGTTGTCGTAGCGGGCGCCAGAAATGGACCGGTCTCGACCGGGAGGCCATTGGGCCCGACGTACGGCGTTGAGGTCGGAGCCGGAATCGTGCTTGTGGGCGTCGTCGTCGTGACCGTGAATGTCGCCGGCACAGTTGGTGGCGAGCCGTTGTCGGCTCCGCATGCGGCCAAGATCAGGGCCGCGCTCACACAGAGCGCGGCCACAATCGACCTTTGCACGGCGCCCTACAAATTCGCCGACGCGCTGTGCGTCAGCGGCGCGACGAGCCGCCGCCGAACAGGCTCAGCAGCAGCAGGAAGACGTTGAAGATGTCCAGGAAGATGCTTGCCGCGATCGGCACCGGGCTGGTGTACTGCGGGCTGTGGGCCAGGCGGTTGAAGTCGAACACCGTGAAACCGCCGAAGACGACCAGCATGCCGACGCAGTAGATGATGTTCGAGCCAGGAATCGCCACAAACAGGGCGATCAAACCGAACACGAACAGGATGCCGAAGGCGATCAGGAACGGCTTCACGTACCGCGAGAGATCCCGTCTGGTCGCGTAGCCGAAGCTTCCGAGCGCTCCGGTGAACAACGCGGTCGATCCGGCCGCCTCATAGACGACGCCGGGGTCCGTCTTCGCGTAGTACACGACGATTGGCGAGACCGCCATTCCCAGCAACAGCGCCAGGCCAAACAGCAGCGCGACCGCGAGCTGTTCGTGGCCACGCGCCGAGGCAGCCTGCAGTCCGAAGATGCAGGCAAACGCGCCGATGAAGAAGATGATTCCGTCGCCACCGGTCTGGTTGCGCAGGATGTATGCGCCCAAGGCGGCGAATCCCAGCGCGATCGCCACGAGGCCCATCACCTGCCCGAACACCGCGCGCGCGCGGTCCCCTGTAAGTGCGGCCCCTTGGCCGAACCCAAGCTGTTCGTACGTGGGCATTCAGTTGCTCCTCAAACGGTCTTGAAAACAGTTCCCTAACCAGGGAGTTCCCGAACAAGGGGAACCCTGCTGGGAAAGGTAGACCATTGAGCGGCCCACCCACCGAAGAACAGCTTAAAACCGGCTATGTATAAACGTGCGGTGAGACCGCGTCGGACTATGCCGCGTGGTGCAAGAGCGTGCTCCGCCTCAACGACGAATCCCGCTCGACTGCTTCAACCAACCCCTCAGCAACCGATTCGGCATCCAAGCCGAGGAACTTGGCCAGCTCCCGCACTCGTTCGCGATGTGTCAGACCGATGACGACGGTGCGTCGATCGGGCGGCACCCGCACAAGAGTGATCCTTTCCATGTCCTCTAGACGCATCTGTTCTGGGAAAGTTGTCTCGCAACTTTTCATGTCTTTTTTTACCTGTCTCGCGGCGGCGCCGAAACGCGCTATTTGCGACAAACTCTCCGTATGCCGGTGGAAGCAAACGTCCCCGGACCGCTCGCCGGGATAAGAATCCTGGAGATAGGCGGCATCGGGCCCAATCCGTTCGCGGGCATGCTGCTGGCTGACATGGGTGCTGATGTGATTCGGTTGGACCGCGAGGTGGGGGCCGGCTTCGGCCAGATAGGAGCTGCTGATCCGTCGCTGCGCGGACGTCAGACGCTCGCCGCCGATCTCAAGAGCGAAGCAGGCAAGACGCTCGCGCTCGCGCTCGCCGAGCGTGCCGACGCGCTGATCGAGGGCTTTCGTCCCGGCGTCATGGAGCGGCTCGGCCTCGGTCCTGAGGAGCTGATGGGTCGCAACCCCAAGCTCGTCTACGGACGCATGACCGGCTACGGCCAGGACGGCCCGATGGCGGCCGTGCCGGGGCACGACATCAACTACGTCTCGCTGAGCGGTGTACTCGGCGCCTCGCAGCGCGCCGGCGAGAAGCCGATGTTCGCGATCAATACCGTTGCTGACTACGGCGGCGGCGCTGTGCTGCTGGCGTTTGGTCTCGTCTGTGCGCTGCTGGAAGCCGGCACATCGGGACGCGGCCAGGTGGTCGACGCAGCGATGGTCGACGGCTCGGCGTTGCTCCTGACGATGGTCCATTCGTTGCGCGCCGCCGGCCAATGGAGTGAGCGGCCCGGCACGAACGTCCTCGACAGCGGCGCCCACTTCTACGAGGTCTATGCCACCACGGACGGGGGCCATGTTGCGGTCGGGGCGATCGAGCCGCAGTTCTACGCACGTCTGTTGGAACTGCTCGAGCTGCCGGCCGAGGAGCTGCCGCAGTGGGAACGGGAGCGCTGGCCCGAGTTCAAGGGCCGGCTGGCCAACGTCTTCGCTGCCCGCACAACTGAGAGCTGGGCCGAGTTGCTCGAGCACGAGGAGGTCTGCGTGACCGTCGTGCGGGGACCGTTCGACGCGCACCTGCATCCACACATGGCTGCTCGCGGCACCTTCGTCGAGCTGAACGGCGTGCGCCAGCCAGGGGCGGCGCCGCGGTTCAGCCGCACCCCGGCGGTTGCGCGCCCGGCGCGGGAGGATCCTGAGGCGGCGCTCGCGCGCTGGGGTCTCACACCAAGCTGACCGGCTGGCGCGGAATCAGGCGGAGCTCGAACTCGGCGACCAGCTCCGACGCTGATTCCACTCGATCTCGTCCGCTGGCCAGACCGAGGCTGTGGGCGAGCAGCGCCAGCGTGGCGGCCGGCGGCTCGTGGCGGTCGGCAAGCGCGGCGGCGCGGTCGCGCTTGGCCAGCCGCCTACCTTCGGGACCGAGCACCAGCGGCACGTGGGCGTAGCTCGGTGTCGGCACCCCCAGCAGCCGCTGCAGCAGAATCTGGCGAGGTGTCGAGTCGGCCAGGTCGGCGCCGCGGACGACCTCGCCGATGCCCTGCGCGGCGTCGTCGACGACGACCGCGAGCTGATAGGCGTGGACGCCGTCGGAGCGGACGACGACGAAGTCGTCGACCAGACGGGATTGAGGGCCGAGAAGGCGGTCGTCGAATTCGACGCGGTCGCCGCCGGCGCGCAGGCGCAAGGCAAAGCGATCGCCGGCCTCGATACGGCGCCGTCGCTCAGCGGCCGGGATGTCGCGGCACGTGCCTGGGTAAAAGCCCTCCGGCAACTTGCCATGAGGTGCCGAAGCAGCGTCGCGGACCTCAGCGCGGGTGCAGAAGCACGGGTACAGGCTTCCGGCCGCGTGCAGTTTGCCGAGCGCGTCGTCGTACAGCCAGGTGCGCTCGGACTGGCGCAAGGGTGGCTCGTCCCAGTCGATCCCGATCACGCGCAGGTCGTCGATTTGCGCCCGCACGAACTCAGGCTGTGAGCGATCGGGATCGAGGTCCTCGATCCGCACGAGGAAGCGGGAACCCTGGCTGCGCGCCATCAGCCAGGCGACCAGGGCCGTGCGCAGACTGCCCAGATGGAGCGGTCCCGTCGGTGAGGGCGCAAAGCGTCCATCGCTGTTCATGTGCTCGATTGTTAACACCCCTATATCGTTCGACGCGTGGACGGCTTCGTCTCGCCCCATTTCGACGATGCCGTCCTGAGCTGCGCGCGCCAGATCGCAACGCGTCCGGGCAGTACGGTCGTCACGGTGTTCTCGGGCGGACCTGATCGCGTCGATCCGCTCACCGCTTGGGATGAGAACTGCGGATTCGCGCCTGGGGACGACGTGCCAGCCGTACGCGCCCAGGAGGACGAAGATGCGCTCTCCTCGTTGCAGGCACGCGCCAGCGGGCTGGCGTTCTGGGATGGGCAATACCGTTCCGGTTCCCCCAGCCGGCTCGTCCGAGCTGTGCGAGCGCGCCTTGGAACCGGGAGGCTCGTGCCCGACATCGCTGAGACGCTGGGCGGCGTGGTCGAGGATCTCGGACTGGAAACCGTGTTCATCCCGCTCGGCATCAGTCATCCGGACCACAAACTGACGGCGCAGGCGTGCTTGCAGGTTGCTCGCGTACGTCCGCAGACGCGCTGGATGGTTTATGAGGATCTGCCGTACGCACGAGAGAGCGCTGAAGCGCGCGAGGCGGCCGTCGCGGCTGTCGCCGCAGCGGGCTTCACGCTCGAACCACTCGCGCTGGGTGACGGGGTCGACCTCGAACGGAAGCGCACCGCTATCGAGTGCTATCGCTCACAGCTCAAGGCGCTCGGCGCGCGCGTCGAGGTGGCGCTGAGCGCGCCGGAGCGGTACCACCGTCTCGTCGCCTGATAAAAGGTCTCGTCGCCTAATAAAGGTGGCGGATTCGGTCCCGCCCACCCGCCACTCGTCAGAGTTCCGGATCCGCTGACCGCGGGGGCGGCTTCTTACGCCCCTTGTTGGGCTTGCGGCCGAGCACCTTCAGCACTGGGTCGTGCTGGTCGACGACACGTTCCTTCAGTGGGATGATCGCGTTGTCAGTGATGTGGATCCCCTCGGGGCAGACCTCGGTGCAGCACTTGGTGATGTTGCAGAGGCCGATGCCGCCCTCGTCGGCGACCTGATCCAGCCGGTCGACCCCATCGAGCGGATGCATGTCGAGGCTCGCCATGCGGACCATGAAGCGCGGCCCGTAGTAGCGGTTGTGCATGCGGCGGTCACGCAGGATGTGGCAGACGTCCTGGCACATGAAGCACTCGATGCACTTGCGGAACTCGCTCATGCGGTCGGTGTCGGCCTGATCGATCAGGTAGTCGCCGTTCAGGACATCGATACCCTCTTTGAGGTTGTCGCGCGGCGTGAACGGAGTGATCTGCTCGTTGACGCGGTAGTTCCACGAGACGTCCGTAACGAGGTCACGGATCACCGGGAAGGCCTTCATCGGCTCGACGGTGATCGGCTCGAGCGGGGGTAGGTGGTCGAGGCGGGTCTTGCACATCAGCCGCGGCTTACCGTTGATCTCGGCGCTACAGGAACCGCACTTGGCCGCTTTGCAGTTCCAGCGCACCGCCAGATCCGGCGCCTGGCTGCGCTGGATCTCGAGCACCGCGTCGAGCACGACCATGCCGGGCTCCGTTTGGAGGTCGTAATCCACCAGACCGCCGCTCGTCAGGTCCCCGCGCCAGATCTTGAGCCTGCGGGTTCCGACCGCCATTGGCATCTCGCTCATGCTGCCTTCTCACTCTCCTTCCGGGCCTCGACGAGCTCGGCCAGTTCGTCACAGATCACAACCGGCGTCGGGGTGAGCGTCATGTCGTCGTCGCGGTCGCGGTGGATGACGATGTTGTGCCCACCCCAGTAGTCGCTGTAGTCCGTGTAGTCCAGACGGCTGTGACCACCGCGGCTCTCCTCGCGCATCAGCGCCGCGCGGGCGATCATCAGTGACACCGTGAGCATGTTCTTGACCTCACGGCACAGCTGCCAGGCCGGGTTGTAGTCCAAGCGGTTGGTGGGCGACCTGAGGTTCCCCACGCGGCCCTCTAGGCCCTCGAGCTGCGTGATCGCGTCGGACAGACCCTCCTTGTCGCGGAAGATGCCGGCTCCGTCGCCCATGATCTTCTGCAGGTCCTTGTGCATCTGGAACGGGTTCTCAGTCCCCGAGCCGTTGAGGAAGCGGTCGACCTCGGCCTGGGCGGCCGCGACCTCATCGGCGGGCAGTGAGACCGGCGCGGACTGGCTGGCGATCTCGGCCGCACCGATCCCGGCCCGGCGTCCGAACACCAGCAGGTCGCCGAGCGAGTTGCCGCCGAGGCGGTTGGCGCCGTTCATGCCGCCGCTCGCCTCGCCGGTCGCGTAAAGGCCCGGGACACGTGTCGCGCCGGTATCCGCCTCGACCTTGATGCCGCCCATGAAGTAGTGGCAGGTCGGGCCGACCTGCATCGGCTCCTTGGTGATGTCGACGCCGGCCAGCTCGAGGAACTGGTCGTACATGCTCGGAAGCTTCTTCTTGACGTACTCCGAGTCGAGGTGACTGACATCGAGGTAGGCGCCGCCGTGCGGTGTGCCGCGGCCCTCCTTGACCTCGGTGTAGATCGAGCGCGCGACCACGTCGCGGGTCGATAGCTCCATGCGCTTGGGGTCGTAGCGCTCCATGAAGCGCTCGCCGTCCTTGTTGCGCAGGATCCCGCCCTCGCCGCGGACCGCCTCGGTGACCAGCAGCCCTGCCACGCCGGGTGGGTAGACCATCCCGGTCGGGTGGAATTGGACGAACTCCATGTCGACGAGCTCGGCACCGGCTTCGTACGCGAGTGCGTAGCCGTCGCCGGTGCAGTCCTGGGAGTTCGACGTGATCTTGTAGATGCGACCGCTGCCGCCGGTCGCGACGATCAGCGCCTTGGCGCTGAAGCTGATCTGCTCGCCCGTGGCGCGCCGGTAGCCGAAGCAGCCGACGACGCGCTCGCCGTCCTTGATCAGTCGCGTGATCGTCGCCTCCATGAACACGTCGATCGCCGAATGCACGGCTTTGTCCTGGAGCGTGCGGATCATCTCCAGACCGGTGCGGTCCCCGATGTGGACCAGGCGCTTGTAGGTGTGGCCACCGAAGGCCCGCTGCGACATGACGCGCTCTGGCGTGCGGTCGAAGACGGCGCCCCAGTGCTCGAGCTCGCGCGCGCGGTCAGGTGCCTCCTTGGCGTGGAGCTCGGCCATCCGCCAGTTGTTGAGGTACTTGCCACCGAACATCGTGTCCTGGAAGTGGATGCCCCAGTTGTCTTCGGGCGCGACGTTGCCGAGCGACGCGGCGAGGCCGCCCTCGGCCATCACCGTGTGGGCTTTACCGAGCAGCGATTTGCAGACCAGGCCCGTGTGTGCCCCCGCCTCGGCGGCGGCGACCGCAGCCCGCAGGCCCGATCCCCCCGACCCCAGTACGAGGACGTCGTAGTCGTAGTGTTCGATCGCCATCAGAAGATGTGGTGCGGGTCGTTGAACACGCCGGATGAGACCAGCCAGATGTAGAGGTCGGTCAGGCCGACGGTGAACATGCTGATCCAGGCCCACTGCATGTGGCGGCCGTTGAGGATCGACACCTTCTGCCAGGCCGTGTGGCGCGTCCGCGCCGTGGCCGAGCAGGAGAAGCAGTTCAGCTTGCCGCCGATGATGTGCCGCCAGGAGTTGCAGCCGAACGTGAACGCCGACAGGCAGATCACGTTGACGAACATGATCCCGTTGCCGACGCCGATCCCGAAGTCACCGTGGTAGAAGAGGCCACGGA
Source organism: Solirubrobacteraceae bacterium (assembly GCA_036268195.1). GTDB lineage: Bacteria > Actinomycetota > Thermoleophilia > Solirubrobacterales > Solirubrobacteraceae > Palsa-465. Next base: position 28,157 of record DATAUP010000054.1, on the reverse strand, counting down.
TCGCGTCGTACCAGAGGAAGCCGACCACGATCGCCGCCAGGTAGAAGAAGATCCGGTGCAGGTTGTTCAGCACCAGCGGGAACTTCGTCTCGCCCGTGTACTTGCGGCGCGCGACACCGGCGACGGCGCATGCCGGGGGCGCCAGGAAGAACGAGCGGTAATACGACTTGCGGTAGTAGTAACACGTGCTCCGCAGACCAAGCGGCGCCCACAGAACCAGGAACGCCCACGGCAGTTCCGTATTGAACGAGAAGATCCCTGGCAGGTCAGGCGAGAAGAACGGCGACTGCAGATGGGCGCCGTCAGTCGTGATCGCGTAGTACTTGCTGAGGATCACTCTGACGATCGAGTAGATGCCGAAGAGGGTCAGCGCGGTCACGACCGCGACCGGCTGGACCCACCATCGGTCGCGCCGCATCGTCGCGCCCAGACGGCGCGGGGGGGTGGCAACAGTGGTCATCAGGAAAGAGCTCTCCGGGGGGGAGTTTGTGGCAAGACTCACGGATTATCGGCGAATTGGCCGACGCCTGACTTCACCACCGGTTTCGCCAGAGCTGGCTGCGGATAGGCTCTCAGCTCCTGTGGAGCATGAATTCGACGTAATCGTCGTGGGGGCTGGGCCCGCCGGTGAGGTGGCTGCGGGCCGTCTCGCCAAGCGCGGTGACAAGCACGTCGCGATCGTGGAGAGGGAGCTCATCGGCGGCGAATGCTCGTTCTACGCATGCATGCCTTCCAAGGCGCTGCTGCGCCCTGCCGAGGTGCTCCGCGAGACCCGTCGGGTGCCAGGGGCGGCTGAGGCGGTGACCGGTGAGCTCGACGTGAAGGCGGCGCTCGCGCGCCGCGACGAGGTGACCAACAACCTCGACGACTCCAAGCATCTGCCGTGGCTCGAAGAGCGGCACATCGCACTCTTCCGTGGCAGCGCCCGGCTCGACGGGGAACGGCGTGTCGTGGTCGACGACGAGGTTCTGGTCGCGCGCGACGCGGTTGTGCTCGCGCCCGGAAGCACCGCGGCGGTCTCCGGCATCCCGGGGCTGGCCGAGGCGAGGGCTTGGACGAACCGGCAGATCACCACGACGGAGGAGGTTCCGCCACGGCTGACGATCCTCGGTGGTGGTTATGTCGGGGTCGAGATGGCTCAGGCCTGGTCTTCATTCGGGTCCCAGGTGACGCTGATCGAGGTGGGCGATGCGCTGCTCTCAACTGCGGAGCCGTTCGTCGGCGAGGAGATCGGCAAAGCGCTGGAGCAAGTGGGCGTGACGCTGCGGCTTGGTGCCAAGGCCACCTCGGTCAGCCGCGGGGATGCCGGGATCACGGTCGAGCTCGAATACGGATCGTCGGTCGTCGGTGATCGACTGCTCGTGGCGATCGGCCGCAAACCGCTGATACAGGATCTTGGGCTGGAGAGCGTCGGGCTGAGCGGCGGCGGCTTTATCGAGGTCGACGACACGCTGCGGGTGGCCGGCCTGCCGTGGCTTTACGCGGTCGGCGATGTCAACGGCCGCTCGTTGCTTACGCACGCCGGCAAGTACCAGGCGCGGATCGCGGCCGACCAGATCCTCGGAGAGACCAGAGCGCGGGCCGTCTCGGATCTGCGCGGGACGCCCCATGTCGTCTTCACCGACCCCGAGGTGGCTGCCGTCGGCATGACCCTGGCTGCGGCGCAGCAGGCGGGGGTGGATGCGCTCGCGATCGATCTTCAGACGAGCGGCTCGGTTGGGGCCAGCTTCGTCGGCCGCGACGCGCCGGGCACTTCGCGCTTCGTCGTCGATATCGAGCGGCAGGTGCTGGTTGGCGTGACCTTCGTCGGGTCGGAGGCCAACACGTTCCTGCAGGCGGCGAGCGTCGCCGTCGTCGCCGAGGTGCCGCTCTCCCGCCTGGCCCATGTCATCGCGCCGTTCCCGACGCGCAGCGAGCTGTGGTTGCAGTTTCTCGAGGCGTACGAACGTGAGGCCGGCGTCAGCCTCCACGGGTGATTTCGATGCCGCTTCGAGCCACCAAACCTCGGGGCAAGGCATACTCGCGCGCCGCGATTCGAGACTGCATAGGCTTAGGCCATGGCCGCTCCTGACTCGGACGGTGGACCGTTTGAGGTTGTCATCGCGGGTGGCGGGGTCGCTGCGCTCGAGGCGGCGCTGGCGCTGCACGCGCTCGCGGCCGACCGGGTGTCGATCACAGTGGTCGCGCCGAACGCGGAATTCCGTTACCGCCCGCTGGTCGTGCGCGAGCCGTTCACGTCGGCACGGACCGCTGGGTACAAGGTTGCGGAGATCGCCGAACAGGCCGGGGCCCAGCTGCTGGTCGACCGCTTCAAGTGGCTGGACCCGGTCGGACGGGTGCTGCACACCGACCACGGTCTGCAGCTGCACTACGACGCCGTGCTGCTGGCGGTGGGGGCGAAGATGCACCCGCGCTTCCGTGACGCGATCACGCTCGATGACGGCCGTCTCGGCGAGCAGCTCGCGGATTTCGTGGCAGCGATCGACCGTGGCCTGGTGCGGAGCGTCGCCTTCGTCATCCCCTCGCTGCCGATCTGGTCGCTGCCCGCCTACGAGCTTGCGTTGATGACCGCGAACCGCGCGGCGGCGAAGGGGCATGCGGTCGGCGTGTTGCTGATCACACCGGAGGACTCGCCGCTCGCGGCGCTCGGTGTGAACGCGAGTGCGGAGGTCGGCGAGCTGCTGGCGGAGGCCGGGATCACGACGATCACCTCAGCCAACTGCCAGATCCGCGAGCCGGGCAGGATCGACCTGTACCCACTGCGGCGCTCGATCACGGTCGACCAGATCATCGCTCTGCCCGAGCTGTACGCGCCGGCGCTTCCGGGCGTCCCGACCAGCGCCGAGCGCGGCTTCGTGACCGTCGACCAATACGGCCGCGTACACGGGCTCAAACGCGTCTACGCCGCCGGCGACATCACCGACACGCCGGTCAAGCACGGCGGGCTCTCCTCCGAGCAGGCGGATGTCGCCGCGCAGGCGATCGCGGCGCTCGCCGGCGCGCCGGTCGAGTGGCGGCCACTGCGGCCGGCGCTGCACGTGATGCTGCTCGGCGCCGACAAGCCGCTGTTCATCCGCTCGCAGATGCTTGGCGAGCACGGCATCGACCTCGAGATGAGCAACGACCCGCTCTGGGAGCCGGTCGAGAAGCTGCACAGCGAGTACCTGGGGCCGGTCCTCGCCGAGCTCGCCGCTGAGCACCGCTAGCACTCGGGCAACCGCTAGCGGTCCGGCAGCGCTAGTCCTCGGGCAACCGCTAGCGGTCCGGCAGCGCTAGTCCTCGGGCAGCGGCTCGACGACCATCAGCGAGTGCCCATCCGGGTCCCGCAGCCAGAACATCGGCGGGACCGGACCGCCATAGCGCGTTACCTCCGGATCGACGTCGACGCCCCTTGACTGCAGTTCGCCATGGGTCACGTCGATGTCATTGCTGGCGAGCGTGATGCCGGTGATCTGCGGAGTGACCGTCCCTCCTGGCGGGGGCGCAAGTGCGATCCCGGTCGAGCCGACCGGGGCATAGACCTCGACCCAGCGCATGTCGTCCCCGAACGCCACATCCGTCCGCTTCTCGAGGCCGAGCGAGCCGACGTAGAAGTCGATCGAGCGATCCTGGTCGGTGACCGGCACGACCACGAGGCAGAGCTCGCGGATCCCGGTTGCAGTCATCACGCTCTCCTTTGGTAGATGCTGCGGCGGCGCTGGTGGCCAGCGGGCCACCAGCGTCAGGATCCTACGCCGATTCAGCTGACGTCGGTTAGAACGGTGCGGTCGCGGCCGCCCGTCTTGGCGTCGTAGAGCGCCTGGTCGGCACGGCTGACCAGCCGCTCGGCCGTATCACCATCCAGGCGCACCGCGATCCCCGCCGAGCAGGTCTCGCGCCCCGGCATGCGGGCACGCAGCCGCTCGACGGTCGCCTCAGCCGTCGACACGTCCTCGCCGATCAGGAGCAGCGCGAACTCCTCGCCGCCCAGGCGCGCGAGGAAATCCCGTGTGCGCATCTCGGACCGCCAGGAGGCAGCGGCCTCACGCAGCAGACGGTCACCGGCCGGGTGGCCGTGCGTGTCGTTGAACCGCTTGAAGTGGTCGATGTCGAACATCGCGACGGCAACCGGCGTCCCGTCGTGCAGCGCGAGCTCCAGCTGGGCGTCCCAGGCGCGCCGGTTGGGGAGGCCGGTGAGCGGGTCGGTGAGCGCCTCGTCCGTCAGCTGGTCGATCACGTCGGCGCGATCGAGAACGATCGCGATCTCGTGGGAGAGCAATGACGCGGCGATCACGCGCGGCTCGTGACGCTGGGCGCTGTCACGCCAGCCGATGAACAGCACGCCAACGGGCGTGTCACCCTTGAGCAGCGGCTGATAGAGGAGTGACGAAGGCGCACCACCGGCGCGCCAGAGCTCGATGTCGCCAACGTGGCGCTGGACGTTCTCGGTGATCAGCAGCGGCTCCCGAGAGCGAAACGCCTCGTAGACGGCGCTGTGCGCCTGGGCGGGCGCGCCTTTGGCAACCGCCTCGCGGGCTTCGGTGGTGGTGGTCAGGCGCAGGCTTGACGATCCGGGCTCTGGCTCGAACAGTCCGACGACGACGGCGTCACTGATCTCCTTGACCGCGTGACAAGCGGCGCGACGTGGCTCCGGGCTCTGAAACAGATCCTGGACGGTCTCGCTGATGCGGACGAGCATGTGCGCGCGGTGGCGCGCTTCGGACGCCCGGCTGCGGATATTGGCGACCAGCCCATGGGTGACGAGTCCGACGATCGAGCTCACCAGGAACGAGAAGAGTGCCGACCGGTAGCCACTGTCGGGATACTCGGGCGGGCCAATGATAACGAGCGGCGCCAGGTAGAAGGCCAGTGTGGCCGCCAGTACGATCAACAGCGCGCGGCGGTCGCGTACGTACAGCGCGGTCTGGAAGACGGGAAGCAGGGCCAGGATGCTGGTTCCCGAGGTGCTGCCGCCGGATCCGTTGCGCAGGAGTCCCACGGCGGCGAGGAACCCGAGCGAGCCGACGACGGTTCCGGTCCGCATGTGCCCGCGGAGTCCGGCCCATACCCCATACCACCAGGAGCTGGCCATCAGCGCGAGAGAGATGCCGTACTCCGTCCAATCGATGTGCGCTCCGACGAGGACAGCCACCCAGGCCGACAGCGCTGTGGCCGCGAACGGCCCAAGTTGCCTTACGGCTGGGTGAATCCTGGCTCGACTGTCCCGTCGCAAAAGACCGTGTCCATACGAATCCGGATAGAGCCCGGTGCATGGGACTCTCCGGAAAGCAAAGTTATAGCGGTCTGGGCTGAACGGTCAACCCGGCGCTGGCATCGCGGGGCGGAGTGAAGAGTCAAGCGACGCCTGCCGGGATCTCGGCGACGGTGGGCGGATCTTCGCCAGCGGCCCGGATGGGTTGAGAGCCAGGGGACCGAGGACGACCGGGCCGGAGCCGCCGCTCAAACGGACGCTCAACGAACCTGTAAAGGAGATATGCGGCGATCACCGAGACGATGAGATCGGGTATCGCGAACTTCGTCGCGGAGTACGGGACACCAGCCCAATTTGCCAACCGGCCGCTGGCGATGAGGATGAGCTGATGGAGCAGATAGAAACAGTAGGAGATCTCGCCGAGCTTTATGAGTATCGGTGTGCGCAGCCAGCTCCGAGCACCATCAACATCGGCGGTGGCAGCCGTGAAGATGAGCAGCGTGAACGGCAGCAAGGTAACGGCGAGCCACATCGCATAGATCGGCACGAAGCCGGCCGCGAGGTACGCCGCAACCGCGATGGCCACGGCTGAACGGAGGCTGATCCGAAGGCGGGTGCCGTCGCGAACTTCCAGCGCCAGGATCATCCCCGCGACAAACTCAAGGAACCGGACTGGTGGGAAGATGTACATCAGCCAGAAGCCTGTCCCGTGATTCTGGGAGGGGGAGTGAATGCCAAGCTGCACCGCGAGCGACGCGGCCAAGACAAGCACGAGCAGAAGGCGCCTGCGATGCGGTGTCAGTCGCCTCAGTGGACGAATGACGAAAGGGAAGAGCAGGTAGAAGAACGCTTCGCAACCGAGTGACCAGCACACGACGCTGACGCTGAAGTACACGGCCGAGTTGTGGCTCCAATCTTGGAGCATCGTGACGACCAAGAGCAGGTGCAGCGGCGTCACTGTTCCGTGGTTGACGATCGCTCCGATCGCCACAGATACCAGGAAGGCCGGGTAGATCCGCGCGAACCTGCGCTGATAGAACGCGCCCGTCCGGTCCCCATCACGGTAGCTCCACGTCAGCACGAAGCCGGAGAGGATGAAGAAGAACGAAACGCCGACAACCCCCTGGTTCACCAAATGAGAGAGGCGTCCGCCCGAGAATGCGTGCTTCCCGAACACAACGAATGCGGCGAACCACCGCAGCGCCGTCAGTGATTCGAGGCGGCCGGCGGCCGGCATGCGCGGGGTTGTTCGCTCGTGGCTGGAGTTCGCCATCGGTGACCAAACGTGCAGCGAATCGCCGTTCTTGTGGGTGTTAGGAATGTCAGGCACCGTGGACCAGTCGTCGTCTATCGGAGTGCTGATCGTGGACGATCACGATCTGTTCCGCCTGGGCTTGGCGACGATCCTGCGGGCCGAGCGCGACATAGAGGTTGTCGCACAGGCATCGCGGGCGCGACTTGGGGTGCAGCTCGCGCTCGAGCTGCACCCGACCGTGACCCTCATGGACCTGCGTTTGCCGGACATGGCCGGGATCGAGGCGATGAGGATGATCATCGAGCAGGATCCGGGTGCACGTGTCATCGCATTGACTGTCGCGACGAGCGAGGATATGGTCGCGGCTGCCGTGATGGCCGGGGCTTGCGGCTACGTGGCCAAGGAGACCCCCGTCGACGACGTGGTCTCAGCGGTTCGGGCGGCCGCGAACGGCGAGGCGTGGCTGTCGCCGCGCGCCGCCGAGGCGGTTCTGAATCGTCTTCGCCGCGATCACGTCCCGGTCGGACCAGACGCGTCGCATGAACTTCTCTCCCCGCGGGAGCTCGACGTTCTCAGGCTTGTCGCCCGGGGGCTGGAGAATTCTGAGATCGCAGCCGCGCTCAATATCAGCCCACGAACGGCCAAGAACCACCTCTCGAATGTGCTCTCCAAGCTGGGGGTGAGCAACCGGGTCCAGGCAGCGACTTATGCGGTTCGGCATGGGATCGTTTAAGAACCGCGCGAGTAAGCGGTCTCAAGTTCCGTTAAACAGCTGTGACCTTGAAGACACTGATCGTCGTTGGCGGGGATGCGGCTTCCCAGGGGCGGCCGCGTCACGGTGCGATCCTGACGGCGCTCGAGCCAGTTGCGAACCGCCCGATCGTCCATCACGTGCTGGACTGGCTGCGCCAGGACAGTGACGGCGGCTTCATCTTCGCGGGGGACGCTGACGCGCTGCTCGAGTTGCGCTCCGGGCTGATCGAATACAGCCCCGCCCTCGATCGGGTCGAATACGTCGTATCCGACAGGCGAGCCGGCATCGCAGGCGCGATCGCGGCCGCAGCACCACTCGTGGGCAACGCCGCCTGCCTGATCCAACCTGCGGACGGCATGCTCGCCGAACCGGTCATGCCGCTCCTCGAGATGCTCAACCGGGAGGCATCTGACCTGGTGCTTCTGGTTTCCCCACAGCAAGGCCACGACGATCCATGGGCGGCGGCGAGCCTCGACAACGAGATCAACGCTGAGCGGGGGCAGGTCGTCGATGCCGGCCTGTTTGCGCCCGGGGCGCTCGGGCGCGTGGTCGATCCGACGCGACCTGCTGGAAACGATCTGGTGACGGCGGGCATGAGACTCGCTGCCGAGGGCGGGAGCGTTCATCGTCATCCCGTCGACGGCTGGTGCCGCTACCGCGGGCACGGTGCCGATCTGCTGGAGCTGAACCGGGTTGCGCTGGATCGGGTCGTGCGTGCCATCCCTCCGGGCGTTGCTGACAGCAACCGGATCGAGGGCAACGTGCGAATCGATCCGATGGCGACTGTTAGGTCGAGCGTGATCGTTGGACCGACTGTGATCGGGCCAGGCGCGACCGTGACCGACGCTTACATCGGGCCGTACACATCAGTCGGCGCCGGCGCGCGGATCATCGGGACCGAGATCGAGCGCTCGATCGTGTCTCCGGGGGCGAGTGTGCTGCACATCGGCTCGCGTCTGACCTCGTGCCTGGTTGGTCGCGGTGCGCGCGTGTTCCGTGATTTCACGCTTCCTCGTGCCCTTCGACTCTGGGTGAGCGAGGGCGACGACATCGCGCTCTGCTGAGTCGGGCGCCGAGTGAGTACTCGGCTTGGAGGGATTGGACGCTCAGGCCAGCCTTTCGGGTGAGCGAGTGGACGTTAAGACGAGGGGTCACGTCTTGGTCACTGGACGCTCAGGCGGGCACTTTCGCCTAAGCCGGCAGTTGGGGAGGGTTTCGAGTGCTGTGAGCGATCAGATCGCAAAAACAGCAACGAAATCACAAAGATTTCATAAGCAGAGACCGGTCCCGCGCGTTTGTGTAGTGGACATGGCTCTGCAGGAAACAACGGGGACACGGATGGTTGGGGGACAGGCTTCTGCAGTGAGGTCGATGCCGGAGATCACGAGCACGCTTCCGCTCGCGGTTGAGGCTACGGCGACTCCTGCACTCGAAACTACGGCGACTCCGACGGGACGCCTGCGCGGACAGGCTCGCGTGAAGGCCGTACGCCAGGCGCTGCGCGCGACCGACATCGTCGGTGCGGCCGTCGCGCTTGCGGTGGTTCTTGCGACCGCCAGGGGGGGGCACGTGAACCTCTACCTGGTGCTTGTCGCGATGCCGTTGACGGCTGTCATCTGCGGGCTCGTCGGCCTGAACCGGATAGACGAGGTGAGCCTCGGGCGTTCGACGGTCGATGATCTGCCGAAGCTGGCCGAGGTGGCAATCCTGTTCGTGTTCACGATCGCCGTGACTGACTCGCTGGCGGCCGGAAGGACTCTCGAGGGAGGGCGCTGGTTGTTCCTGTGGGCCGCGACGTTTGTCGCGCTCACGATCGGCCGCATGATGGTGCGCGGGGTTACGAAACGGGTTCTGGATGTGGAGCGATGCATCGTGATCGGCGACGCCGCGGTGTCGAATTTGGCCTGGCAGCGGATCGAGGAGAGCGGCTCGCGGCTGTCAGTCGTCGGGGCGATCGCCCTGACGCAGGACGACATCGCTGAGATCGTTGCGACGTCTGCGATCGCCGAACTGCTCGAACAGCTCGACGGCGACCGCATCATCATCTCCTCGGCCCTCGGCGAAGCCGCCACAGATCTGATCCGTGTGGCCAAGGCCTCCGGCGCGAGCGTGAGCATCCTTCCGGGCATCTTCGACCTGGTCGGCTCTTCGATCGGGATCGACGACGTGAACGGGGTGCGGCTCGTGGGCGTCGAGACCTACGGGATCCCCCGTGGCGCGAGACTTCTTAAGCGCGGCTTCGACCTGGCCGTGACGGCAGCCGGAGTGACGTTGGCACTGCCGCTGTTCGCGCTGATCGCACTGGCGATCAAGCTCGATAGTTCCGGGTCGGTGTTCTTCCTGCAGACGCGCGTCGGCCGCAACGGCAAGCACTTCCGCATGATCAAGTTCCGCTCGATGGTCGATGATGCCGAGGCGCGCAAGGAAAGCCTCCGCAATACGGCAAACGACGGACAGGGCTTGTTCAAGATGCGTCAGGATCCCCGTGTGACGAGGGTCGGCCGCTTCCTGCGGCGCTCCTCGCTGGACGAGCTACCGCAGCTTTTGAACGTTCTGCACGGGCACATGAGCCTCGTCGGGCCGCGGCCACTTATCGAGGACGAGGACGCGCTGATCCTCGGTCTTGATCGCACCCGGCTTGACATGCCCCCTGGAATCACGGGTCCATGGCAGGTCCTGCGGACTCGCGCTTCGCGGCAGGAGATGGTCGAGATCGACTACCGCTACGCCGCGAACTGGACGCTGTGGCTGGACCTCAGGATCATGATGCGCACAGCGTCTCACGTCGCCAGGCGCGGCAACCTCTAGTCCGGGTGGTGGGTCCGGTCGGTAGGTTCGGCCGGTAGGCGTCGGATCAGGAGGCCGAGCGGGCCGGTGGCGTTGCGTCGGCCAGGGCGCGCTCGACAACCTCGACGACCGTCGCGCCGGCGTCGCTCCACGACGCTCCGCTCACGCTTGCCGCGGCGGTCTCGGCGGCTCGTGCGCGATCCGCGGTGGGCCGTTCCACCAGGCGCGAGAGGGCCTCGGCCAGCTCGAACGGAGTCCCGTTGGCATAGCTGACGTACGGATTATCCAGCACGACGCGATTCTGCTTCGCATCGTTGACCACGGGAACGCATCCCGCGGCCAGCATCTCGTGCGGGACCAGTGAGACGTTGGTGGCGGACAGTACGAGTCCCGCAACGCAGCGGTTGTAGAGCTGGTTGAGTTCCTCGGGCGTCTGCAGCCCGTGATTTATCGCCGCGAACGGGAGCCGCTCGGCCTCGACGCCGTAGAAGTGGATGTCCACCTCCGGGTGACGTTTGGCGAATAGGTCCAGCGCGAGCACTGCAAGGCCGTAGGCGCGCCTCGGTGTGTCGGGCTTGGAGTAGAAGCAGACCCCCGTGCGTTGCTCGGGCGTGACGGACGGGTCGAGCTTGTACGTGAGATCCCGCCCGAAGTCGAAGTGGTCCGACGGCATCCCGTAGTCGCCTCGGAGCACGTCGGCAAGCCACCTGCCGGCAGTGACACCGTGAAAGCCAAAGCGGTAGGTCGCCTCCGCCAGCAACGACTCGCTGCCCGCGGGATAGAACAACGGCTCAAAATCCTGAACGAGATAGAAGCGGACACCCCTTGCGGGCGATGCCAGCACCGGATAGGCGGTCTCCCAAGCCGTGGCGAAGATCGCGTGGGCATCCTCGATCCCGGCAGCGGCGCCGCGAATCTCTGCCTTCATCCAAGGCCACCACGCTCGGATCACATGCTCGTGCTGCTCGACCGCCCAGCCGTGGTTGTCCTGTAGGTAGAGGATGCATCTGTGGCCGGCCTGCTCAAAGGCTGAGACGAGACGGAACATCGTCGTGTGTCCGCCCGATCCCGGGCCGGGCGGAGTGCAGACCCATGCGATCGTCAGCGGCTCGCCGGGCTTCACGATCAGAGGTTCCGGCAGCTTCCAGTTGTCGGCGGCGATCGCGGCCGCGCGTTCAAGGTCGGCTTGTGCGACCGGCAGTCTCGCCGGATCGGGACGGTAGATGCGGTTCGCGGCTCGCTCGGCAAGCCGTTCCGCCACGGCCCGGTAACCCTCTGCTTCCACGAGTCGGCGCGCCTGCCGCAGGCGGTCGATGGCTCCAGCGCGCCTCACGCGTAGTCAACGGTAGTGCGTATGCCGATCTTGCGTCCGCCCAGAAGCGCCGTAAGCTCGAGCATGGCCGCGACGTTCGTTTTATGAGGTCACTGGGCGCCACGAAAGGAATCAGCTTTGCAAAAGGACATAGTGATCGACGTCGACGCCGTAAAGGCCGTCGTTGTCGAAGCGTTGGGCTTGCAGGACCGTGCCCAAACGATCGATGAATCAACACCCCTGCTGGGTGCTCTGCCGGAGCTCGACTCTCTCGCTGTGGTCGAGCTCCTGGTTGAGCTGGAGGAGCACTTCGGCATCTCACCCGATGCCGATGAGATGAGCGCCGAGGTCTTTGAGACTCTCGGCAGCCTCACCGCGTTTGTGCAAGAGCAGACCTCGTGACTCGTGCCGGGACCGATGCACGATCTCGCGATCATCACCGTCGCGTATAACGATGCGCAATGGGTCAAGGCGATGCTCCCCACCGTGTTCGAGCACATGGGGGACATCCGGGCCGACGTAGTCGTCGTCGACAACGAGTCTGACGACGGGGTGGCCGATTTGATCGCGTCAGAGTTCCCCGACGCGCGCACCATCTGGTCAGCCAATCATGGTTTCGGGCACGGGAACAACCGTGCGCTGATGACCTGCAACGCGCGTTATGTGCTTTTCCTGAACCCGGACACGGAGATCCTCGAGGGCACGTTCGCGGAACTCGTCGAGATGATGGACGCCCGGCCCATGGTCGGGCTCGTCGGATGCCGGCAGATCACGGGCGAGGGCCGCCTCGACACGACGATCCGCTACTTCCCCAACGCGGCACGTGCTCTCGGTGAAGCCGTGGGTGCCGAGCGTGTGATCCGTAGCCGGCCCAGGTGGCTGGGCGAGCGTGAGGCCGATCCCGCCGCCTACGAGCGCGAGGTCGAGTGCGACTGGACGAGCGGATCGTTCATGCTTGCCCGCCGCGAGGCGCTCGAGAGCGCCGGCTGCTTCGACGAGCGCTACTTCATGTACTCGGAAGAGACGGATTTGTGTCGACGGATCAAGACCGCCGGCTGGAGCATCCGCCATTTCCCGACCATGACGATTCTTCATCACGACCGCAAGGCCGGCGTGAAGCCGCATATCGAGAGCCTCAGCGCCGCGACCAAGATGATGTACGCGCGCAAGTTCTTCTCACCTGGGCATCGCAACCTTTATCTCTCCGCGCTCCTGTTCAGGCACGGCATCAGGGCCGTGTACTCGGGGCGTGGTGAACTCGGCGCGCAGAAGCGGGAGGCAAACCGTCAGGTAGTGGCGACGCTGTTGGGGCGACGGCCCGTTCCCTTTACCTCGATCACCAACTCCCTTTCGCTGGCCCCGAGCGACGCCGTCGAAGACGATGCCCGGGCGACTTAGGTCCTGTCGCGGCGACTTAGGTCCTGCCGAGCAGGCGGAGCTTCGGTGTCGGCGCGAGGCCTGCTCGCTCACGACGTCTGGCAACACGTGAGGCGAGCTTGACCGTGGCCCACCACAGCAGCAGCACGAACAGCGCTGCCCCGATCCGCTTCTCTGAGAGCTTGTGGGAGCTGGTCACGCGAGTCCGGATTGGCGCGACTGAGCTGACCACGAACGGCTGATAGTCGCTGGGGGAATTCAGGCTGCCTGTGACGATGAACGAGTGATAGGTGCCCGACTTGGGGGCCCGGGACTGAAGCACCGCGACGGCGGCGTCGACGAGCTTGATCGCGCCAGCGCGATCCGGTGCACTCGCCTCCACGCCGATCATCGGGACCGTGTCAGACGGCGAATCGACCGTCAGGACGTAGCTGGCTCCGTTCGGGGTGGCGGCCTTGGTGGCCGCCAACGCGCCTGTCGAGGCGATCTGCGGCGGCGTCAGGTCGGCGTCGACGACTGCGAGCCTGGACGCGGGCACGCCGACCGTCGTAGCCAACATCTGCTGGGTCGAATCGGTCTGCATCAGCGCCGCCAGAAGCGTTTCGCGCCAGCTCAGCGTCGCGTCCGCAAACGGCTCAGCCTTGACGACTTCCGAGTCCCGCGTATTGAGAATGACCCCAGTCCATGCGGTCGCGGCGGTTCCTGCCGGCTTTGACGGCGCCAGCACGGCCACCATTACGGCGAGCGCGATCCCAATGCCGGTAACGACGCGGCGACGCCACAGCCGACGGCAGAGGATCACAAGCTCCACGAGCTAGCCCTGACTGCCCGCGACCCGCTGCTCCAACAGGCGGGCATGCCGCCAGCCTGCGCGGACGCGCGCGCCATAGGTGGTGGCAGCCAGCGCGGCCGCGAACGTCAGTAGGAAGGCGAGCAACGCCACCTGCCAATCGACGCCCGGGTTGATGACCAGGCCAGTCGCGCGTCCGATCTGATCAAGGTGAATCTGACTCCGTACCGGGATGTGCTCGGTGGCGGCCATCTGAGCCAGGTAGATCTTGAGCTCGTACACGGCCGCGTTAGCCAGCGCCGCGGCCGACGCAGCGGTGGGAGTCTGCGCGTAGATGTCGAGCATCGGAATCGTCGTGTTGGCCTCGATGTCGAGGCGGTACTGATTGTTCGACTTGAGGACGTCGGTGACGTGGCGCGCAGTCTGCGAATTGACCTGAGGCTGTGATTGCTTCGGCGTCAGAGGAGCCTGGATCCGCAGCAGCGAGTCGGGAACGCCGGCCTTCTTGGCGATTGCCGCCTCGACCGGGTCGTTCGCGAGGATGTTGCCGATCACCACCGCGCGATCTTGGATATCGGCGAGGGTGTAGGTGCTCTCGTGAAGGTCGATGATCGACGAAGTTGGCGTATCGACCAGGACGTGCGTCAGCGCTGAGGCCATCTCAAAATGGCGCGAGCTGATCCCGCTGGGACTGACCTTATAGACGGTCAAGATCGCCGCGAGCGTCGCCAATACGACGCAGAGAAGCAAGCGGGCCTTCGCTTGCCACAGCTTGTGTATGCCGATTCCGACGTTCATCTCACCGAACAAACGCCGATACGGCGTCTGGCCTTACGTTCGTCATCGTGCCGGGACCGTTTCTTGTTGCGGAGGCGGTGGAGCGAGGAGGGTGGCTCGGCTCAGACCGGTCAGATCGAGGCGCGGCCGACGCGGCTCCTGAGGTGCAGGCTGAGCGCGCGACCCAAGACCGGCCACAGCCAGGCCCGCGACGTAGAAGAAGGTGTAAGGCCCATGCGGAAAGCCGAGCAGGTCGTAGAGCGTGGAGCAGACCAGTAGACAAACCCCACCCGCGACAGCTGTTTGGGCGACCATCGACCGCTCATCCTCAGGGCGGCGGGCGATCTTGCGAGCGAACACCACCAACGAGGTCCCGATCGATAGGTAAGCCAAGAGCCCGAACACGCCGGTGTCCACCAACGGGCTGAGGATTGCGGAGTCAAGAACGCGATACGTAGCCGGGTCGAAGCTCCCGTAGCCGCGACCGAAGAGGAGATGCGACCACAGATCGGGTCGGATCGCGTCGTAATCGGCCGTCCGGTCGCTCACGGTTGCGACGTGTGTGCCGCCAGGGGTTGTCACCTGCGACAGCACGCCGTGGATTGCGCCGGGCGCAAGGACGGGCACCATCACCAGCAGCACGAGGAACAGCGGCGAGAGCTTGAGCAGCTGAGAGCGCCGGTAGTAGAGGAGCACGAGCATGGCGGCGCTTGGGACCACCAGCGCGCTCTTGCGCTCGGTGGCGAACATCGCTACGACGAGGATCGCTGTCGCCATGCCGTACAACGCCTTGCGCCGTAACGTCTTGGAGTCGAGCACACCGATGACGGCGACGGGCAGCACCAGCGTCATCATCAAGATCGCCTCGACGCCGTAGTCGGACGAGCCTTCGATCCAAAGTCGTCCAAGGCTGTCCAACCCGTCCGTGGTCGGGGCCGAGAACTCAAACGGCGAGGGAAGCTTCGAGAACCAGACGTTGAAGAGGTTCTCCTTGAAGTGGTACTCAAAGATGATCTCGGCGGCGAAGAGCACCGCTAGGCCCAGCGAGTACTTCATGAAGGCTGGAACCTCGCCAGGACGTATCGAGCTCGCGACGATCAGGAAAACCGAGGCGTAGGAGAGCAGCAGCGGCAGCTTCTTGATCGCGATGCTGATGTCGCCCGTCTGATTGATGTAGTGGGCGTCGAGCACGACGCTCAGGAAGGCACAGGCAACGTACAGCCCCAGCGCCAGATGGACGATGCTGCCGCGAACGCGTGGGCGGGCGCCCGGAACCGAGGCCCGCGCGATCAGCCAGATCAGCGCGACGAACGGCAACACGATCCGGTCAAGTGTGATGTTGACCGGCGCAGAGACAGCAAGCTGGATCTTGTCGAACGGTGTCAGCCAGACGATGCCGATCAACAGCGCCACCGACCAAGGCAGGATTCTCGTCGTCCGCGGCCAGTCCGCGGCTGCGCTCGAAGTCAGCCGCGAGCGCAGCTCGGCACCCGGGAGATGCTCCGGTCGGCGTATGCGTGGCCGACGAAGCAGCAGGAACAGGACCGTGAACATCAGCGCAAACGCGGTGACGAACGTGAGGAAGCCGATCGTGTAGCGCGCCTTCTTGTTCGTGACGCCGCCGCGTGCGTCGCCCAACTGGCGCACCTGCGGCAGGTCCTGCTGCGGGAAGTGCTCCTGTTGGGCCACGGTCCGCAGGTAGTCTCTCAACCCGAGGACGGCGGAGTTCGCGAGTCTTATCGCCCCCGGTGCTGACGGAGCCGAGGCGTAAATCGTGAGGATCGGCAAGTCGGGATTCGACTCGAGCTCCAAGCGATAAGGAGCCAACGAGTCGACAATCTGGCTCGCCCGTTCCTCACTGCGAGGCTGGAATAGTGAGTGCGGGATGTTCGCTGTCACGCGAGCGAGCCCGGAGATCTCGCCGGCAGGCACGCCGAGATGCTTGGCGACGTCGGCCAGCACCGGCGGGGTCGTCAGTAGGTTCGCGTACAGCTCGGCGCGATCCTGGAGCGTGCTTACGTCGGCGTTGAGCGCGTTCCTGTCGACGATCGATGCGTTCGGGTAGTCGATCATCACGCCCGTCGTCGCCGCGCCGACTGTGAGGTTGCCGCGCGTATTCAGCACAGCGAAGAACGCGCCGCTCATTGTGCTGATGAGCAGCGATACCAAAAGCCAATGTCGATTGAGGAAGCGATGCATGAGCAGCGTCGCAAGACCAACGGCCCGGGCGGGCAAAGACTTTCCGCGCTTTTGAAGAGTCTGTGCCGAAAGAAGATCGAGCTTGCAAACGTTCGTTCGGGCGATGAGGATGTCCCGTAAACCAAGGCTTCTTGCAGTCGCGTCGAGCGGCGGCCATTGGGTCCAGCTGCGGCGACTCGCGCCCGCGTTCGAGGGCCATGAAGTCGTCTGGATGACGACGGACAGCGGTCGCCAGCAGGAAGTGGGAGGGGACCGTCTCTACGTCGTCAAGGACGCCTCGAGGGAGGACAAGCGGGCGGTTGCCCAGTGTGCCCTCCAGACGTTGCGGATCCTGATATTCGTGAGGCCAGATGTCGTGGTATCCACCGGGGCCGCCCCGGGTTACCTTGCGATCAGGCTGGCGGGACTTTTCGGTGCTCGCACCATCTGGCTCGACAGCGTCGCGAACGTCGAGATGCTGTCACTTTCCGGGCGCATGGCCAGCACTCGCGTCGACCTGTGCCTGACGCAATGGCCTCACCTCGCGGACGGACCGATCCAGTATCTCGGAGCAGTTCTGTGATCTTCGTAACAGTCGGCACACAGCTGCCCTTTGACCGGCTGGTCGCGGCCGTCGACGGTTGGGCCGGCAGCCATCCGTCCCGGCCACGTGTCTTCGCGCAAATCGGTCCGAGTGATCTGCAGCCAGCCAATATTGGATACGCCCAGTTCATGCCACCCGAGGAGTGCCTACGCCACATGCGAGAGGCGACCGCGATCGTCGCCCACGCGGGCATTGGCACGATTCTCACCGGCCTCGAGATGGGAAAGCCTCTGCTCGTAATGCCGCGTAAGGCGTCGCTCGGTGAGCATCGAAGCGACCACCAGATGGCAACGGTGAGCCGGTTTGCCACCGGCGCGATCGACGTTGCGGCCGACGAGACCGAACTGGTCGAGCGGCTCGACAAGCTCGGCAACAACGCTGAGCCCCCGCGAATCAGCTCCTCCGCCCCCCCGGAGTTCCTGGAGAAGCTTGCTGCGTGCATCCGCGGCGAACACGAACTGACATCGCGGATAGGCGTCCTCCGCTGAGGAGGACGCTTACGTCGTCAGACGAGCACCTCGGCCGGGAGCGGGTGTCCTAGAAATGCGGTCGGACTCGCTGTCAAGCCGTAGGCCCCAGCCTGGAAGATGACGACCAGGTCGCCCACCTCGGCGTGTGGCAACGAGACAGCGTCGGCGAGCAGGTCGAGTGGCGTGCAGAGACAGCCGACGACGCTGACGGTCTCGGTCAGGTCTTCTCCGCTGCGGCTGCCGATCGCGACCGGGTAGTTCCGGCGGATCACCTGGCCGAAGTTCCCCGATGCCGCGAGCTGGTGGTGCAGCCCACCGTCAACGACTAGGAAGGTCTTACCGCGAGATTCCTTGCGATCGACGATCCGGGTCACGTAGAAGCCGCACTCACCGACGATGTATCGGCCGAGCTCGATCACGACGCGAGCGTTGGGCAGTCCGGGGCGTATGCGGTTTGTGATGAGATCAGCCAGGTTGCGGCCGATCATCGCCAGGTCGAGCGGCTGGTCCTTCTCGAAGTACGGAATCCCGAAACCACCGCCAAGGTTGAGGTAGGAGACCTCGAACGGCGATTGGTCGGACAAGCTCAGCGCCAGCTCGACCGTTTTCTGCTGCGCCTCGCACAGGACCTCGGCATGCAGGTTCTGCGAGCCGGCGAAAACGTGGAACCCCAGGAACTCGACGTCGCATGCGGCCAGCCGGCTTAGTAGCGACGGGACCTGCTCGGCATCGACCCCAAACTGTTGGGGACCGCCTCCCATGCGCATCCCGGATCCCTTGACCTGGAAGTCAGGATTGACTCTGATCGCGACCCGCGGCCGTATCCCCAGGCGCTCACCGAGGTCGACGACGCGTTCGGCTTCGAGGGCGGATTCGAGTTCAATCGTCACACCCGCGGCGATCGCCTGTGTGAGCTCGGCTGGAGTCTTACCGGGCCCGGCGAAGCTGATTCGATCGGGGGCGGTCGTTGTATCCAGTGCGATCCTCAGCTCGCCCCCTGATGCGACATCGAGCGAGTCCACCAGGGGGCTGATGTGCTGAACCACCGCCGGCATCGGGTTGGCCTTGACGGCATAACTGAGGTCGATCTCGGCCGGAAGTGCTGAGCGCAACAGCTCTATCCGCTCGTTCAGCAGACGCCGGTCATAGGCAAAGAACGGTGTGCTTCCCACGCGAGCCGCAAGCCGCTCGAGCGGTATGCCGCCAATGCTGTCGGCATCGACCCTGCGTTGAAGAGCGCTCGCCTCGGTCATGCAGCAAGCTCCTCGCGAAGTAGGTTGCGGTCAAACTTGTTGTTGGGCGACCGCGGCAACTCGTCGCGTACGCGCAACTCGGACGGCAGCATGTACAGCGGCAACTGTCGACGGAGCTCGCCGAGCAGCCGCTCGCGGTCGACCTCTGTACCTGTGGGACTGACGACCAGCACGATTCGCTGACCCAGGCGTGGATCGTCTACACCCAACGCGACCGCGTCACGCACCAGACCGGTCGCATAGGCGACTTCTTCGATCTCGAGTGGGCTGACCCTGTAACCGGAGGTTTTGATCATCTCGTCCTTGCGGCCAACGAAGTAGAGGAAGCCATCTTCATCTGCCCTGACGATGTCACCCGACCAAACGGCAAGCTCTGTCGTCGGAACAGATTGATCCTGAGAGGGGACCGGCTTGAACCGCTCGGCGGTCCGCCCAGGGTCGTTCCAGTAGCCCTTCGCGACGAGTGCGCCGCGGTGCACGAGCTCACCCTCCTCACCTGGACCGCAGAGCGTGCCGTCGATCCGGACGACGAGGATCTCGGCATTCGGGATGGCCTTTCCGATCGAGTCGGGGCGCCGGTCGACCTCGCCGGGGTCGAGGTAGGTCGAGCGGAACGCCTCCGTCAGGCCATACATGAGGAAGGGCTTCGCACCCGGAAAGATCGCGCGCAGCCGAGTCAGGGTCGTGCGTGGCATGCGACCGCCGGTGTTCGCGAAGTAACGCATTGCATCCGTCGCTGCACGAGGCCAGTCCTGGTCGGCCAGCTGGATCCACAGCGGAGGAACGCAGGTGAGTCCCGTGACCCGATGTTTCGCGCAGACCCGCACGACATCCGCGGGCAGCAGGTAGTTCACCAGCACGACATGAGCGCCGACCGTGAATGCCGTGGTGATCTGGCTCAAGCCGGCATCGAAGCTCAGCGGGAGTGCGGCGAGGATCACGTCGTCCGCATCGTTGTCGAGGTACTCGCTGACGCTCGCCGCACCCGCGAGCAGGTTCCGGTGTGAGAGCACCACGCCCTTCGGCCTTCCGGTGCTGCCCGAGGTGTAAAGGATCGCGGCCACGTCGATGTCGATGGCGCACGCGGCCGGAAGCCGGCCTCCGCGCATGAACGATTCCCAGAGGTGCACCGCGGCTTTTGTGGTAGCGGACTCGGCGTCGTCCACGACGATCACGTGCTCGATCGATGTGTCGGCGAGCACGTCCTTGAGTGTTCCCAGCCGCGACGCGCTGGTCACGAGTACCCGGACGCTGCAGTCGTCGACGATGTGCTGCACCTGCTTTGCCTTGAGTACCGGGTTGATTGGAACGAACACGCCGCCGGCCGCCGATGTCCCAAAGAGCGCAACCACCGTCTCGACGCGCTTCTCGAGATAGACGGCGACGCGCTCGCCGCGTTGGAGCCCAAGCTCGGCCAGGCCGGCCCCAAAGGAGACGACGTCAGTCCATAGCTGCGTGTATGTGAGTGTCCGATCCGCGAATGTCAGGGCGTTCGATTCGGGATCGCGCCGTGCGGAGGCGGCAACTATCTGATGGAGCTGTGCGTGCATGTGTGAGGCTCGTGCTGCCGACTTACCAGGAGAGACAGGCCAGTTCGCTGTAAAGGAAATCGATCTGTGAGGACTGAAGATGGTCGCTACGGAACATCTTCCTACGCGATGAGGTCAGCTTCACCGCGAACCGCGGTGCTCTTGGAACCACAGCGCCCTCGATCAGTGTGGCGAAAATCCGCTCGCGTACCAAGAGATGGCGCGCCAGCGGGCGCGCCATTCCCAGGAAAAGCTCGGGATCGCTCACGTACAGAAGCGACGCGAACAGGGGCATGCCCTTGCGTCGATCCTTTCGGAATACCACGTAGCAGGACCGCTGCCCGCGCATCAGCAGCAGGTGCTTGGCTGCCGACGCGCCGGCGTGGTCGCGGTAGTACTGGAGTTCTGTCCCCTGGAGCGTCCGCTCGAGCAGGGCCGGGTCGGAGGTGATCGTGTCGCGCCGCGGGCGCGACGGCCACGGCAGGTTCGGCATCAGGCTCGTGGTCGTATCCAGGAAGCTGAAGCCGAGCCGCGAGTTGATGCTGACCACATTCCCAGACGGCGAGAGATCGGTGAACGTGTAGCCCTCCTGCGCCAACAGCGCCCGGAGCAGCCGGATGCCATGGATCCGGTAGTCGGGGAGGACGCACCAAGCTCCCAGGTTGCAGAAGCGCTCTAACTGTCCCTCGATTTGACGGTCGGCGTAGAACGCCAGGTGAACCCCGGTGATGGCCGTCCCGGCGACGAGCATGAAACCGGCGTTCGGCTGGGCCACCTGCCACGGCACGGCGACGGCTCGTGCCCAGCCCTCGACCGGGACGCGCTGGTTCAGATTCTCGTGGAGAAAGGCCGACACCGCCGGTAGGTCGTCAACCTCTATCGGACGGACCGCGACTTTGTGCTGCGTACCCATAGTCATCGCCAACGTTTGACCGCCTGCTTCGCATAACGGACGACAGAGGCCTGAACCGAGGGCCGCGACGTGGCGATCGCATCGATGTCGCCAGCCGTGTCCGAGGCATGCACCGAGTTTCGGGCCTGTATAAAGCCCGCTGCGTGCGCGGTGCCTTTGTCACTCGTGTAGACGTGTGCATAGTTGGAGCGCAGTGCTTTCAGCGACCGCCTGTCGTATGCACCGAATGGGCAAGCAGCGCGTGTGATCGGTTGGTGGATCAGCTGCTCGATCAGCGCTTTGGCCTCAACGATCTCCTCGCGCAACTCGCCTTCGCCCAACCCACTCCAAGGCCGGTGCCACATGCCGTGGCTGCCGATCTCCATACCGGCTGCGGCGAGCTCGCGCAGACTGTCGACGTCGACAAAGCCCGGCCGCCCGAGGCGACCGGCGACAACGAAGAACGTCGCGCGCAGGCCGCGTTCGCGGAGTGCGGGAAGCGCCTGCTCGAGGTCCGACGCGTTGCCATCGTCAAATGTGATCTCGACGCTCTTCCGTGCGGCTGCCCAATCGAGGATGGACAGGAACCTCGCTCGGTCGACCCAGACATCGGCCTCGCCGGCGTCGAGCGCCCGAGAGGGTTGTCCGACGCCATGAAAGGTGAGGATGAACGGGCGGCTGGACATCGCCGGATAAACGGAGCGCTCGCTTGCGCCCTTCCGCGGACGGCATTTCTGACACGTGCCGATCGCGCAAAAGAAGCCAGGCGGGGACCGCGTTGCTTCTACGACTCGGAAGTCATAGCAGCATAATTCAGGAAGAGCGAAACCACTCCGATGAACACCGTCTTGATTCTCCGCAGGCTCTGGGACCGTCGGGTCCTCACAGCTGTCGCCCTCGTCGTCGGCATCATCATCGCGGGCGCGATCCTCTACAAGCCGTCGTTCCCGCCAAAGAGCAAGGCGTACACGGTTGGAGTCGCGACCTCCCAGATCCTGGTCGACACTCCCAACTCCGAAGTCACAACGATCGAACCACGCGGAGAAGCTGCGCTCATGCAGCCGACGAGCGTGATGGCAAGCCTTATGGTCGACGGCTCAGTGAAGGCCTTGATAGCGAAGGACGCGGGCCTGAGAACTGGCCAGCTCATCGGGGTGAACGAGGCACTGACGACCTCACAAACAGCCTCAGGCCTGGCGACGCCGTCCCAGACGGTGAAGCCGGGTTCCTACGTCCTTTCGACGGAAGTCTTCGATGACAACCAAGGGAACGTGCTCCCGATTATCGGCGTCACGGCGCAAGCTCCGACCGCTGCCGGCGCTGCCAAGCTTGCGGATGCTGCGACGACCGGACTGAGCCAGTACGTCGCCTCGCAGGCGGCGGCTGAGGGGGTACCCGTGAGCGCGCAGCTCCGGGTCTCCAGCGTCGGAGTCTCCCAGACCGTGACGGAGCATCGCGGTCCTTCGGGTGTGCTTGCGTTCCTGGTCTTCCTGCTCGTGTCCGGCCTCGGTTGCGCCATGATCGTCGTCGCACCTGGTCTGCGTCGCGCCTGGCGTGCCGCTGGCGGCGAGCCCGTGCCCGCCGCCCTGGACTCTGTTGGAGTCCGCGTTCGGACGACGGAGTTCGAGTACAGCCGAGCGATGCCGCCCCTGCCTCCGGTGCGGCAGTCTCATACAAGCGTGTCGGCGCGTCTCGGACGGGCCTCAGAGGAGCTACCAGAAGCCAAGCCGAGCACCGCCAACGCAGCCGAAACCTCGGGACTTACGAGGTGGTTGGGACCAGGCGGATCCTCTGAGTGGCGGCGGCTCTCAGTCAGGCGCCGGGTGCCTGACTCGGGCGACCGCGACGACGACTAGAGCTGACACTCGGTCCCGGTCATGGACGGATCCGCTTGGAAGCAGGCGAGGAAGGGAAGCTGGCAACGCGCCATTCTTCGCGAATGTCTGGACGTGATCCGCATCGTCGCGGGGTCGCTCAGCCGGCTTGGTGAGCGCTACGACCAGCAATGGCTGATCTACAACCCGGTCCTGTTCCTCTTTTTCTTTGGCCGGTCGATCGCGGACGCGCCGGGCGTGGTCAAGGTGGTTGAAGAGGTCTTTCCTGAGGCCCAGACCTTCCTCGATGTCGGCGCTGGTAGCGGCGGCTTCGCGGCCGAGGTGAAGCGAACCGGGCGCCGCATCACGGCTTGTGAGTACAACAAGGTCGGGCGCTGGTTCACTGGCCTACAGGGCGTGGTGAGTCATCCGTTTGATCTGAACGCCAGCTCGCCGGCGCCAGACGTAACGGGCAAGTTCGACATCGTCTACTCGTTCGAGGTGGGCGAGCACCTGCCACCTGAGCTCGGTCGGCGGATGGTCGCGTTCATCGCAGAGCATGCTCATCAGGTTGTGTTCACGGCCGCGATCCCCGGGCAGGGCGGAATGGGGCACGTCAACGAGCAGCCGCCCGAGTACTGGGTCGAGCTGTTCACAGACGCCGGCATGCAGTTCGACGAGGCGCTGACCTCGCAGGTAAGGGAGCGCTTTCACCAAGAGCGGCTCGCTCCTTGGTTTGAGAAGAACGCGATCGTGCTGCGCGCGGCGCCCTAAGCCTCTGCGTCGTCTGTTGGCGACGCGGCGGAGACCGCTGCCGCGGATCCCATCCAGTCGCCGGGGTCGCCGGCGAACGCGTCCAACAACCGCTGCGCCACGGCCGTCCAGGTAAACAGGTCAGATCGCCTTTGGGCGGCCGCGCCCATGCGGACTGCAGTCTCAGAGTCAGACAGCTGGCGCATCGCCTGGAATAGCGCCTCGTCATCGTCTGGATGCACGATCAGCCCGCCGTCGCCGATGAGGAAGTCAGAGCCGCCCTCGCTCGTACCGATGCTCGGGAGGCCGGCGGCCGCTGCTTCCACGTACGCGATGCTCGATGCCTCGACGTGCGACGGCATCACGAAACAGGTCGCTTCGCCGTAGAGCTTGCCGAGCTGGGTGCGCTGGTCGGGCGAGTCGAGCCGCAGTACGCCATGTCCGACTACGCCCGGGACGTCCAGCGACGGATGGCCGCCGACGATGTCGAGCCGAGCGGTCGGCAGCTGTTCCCGCAGGCGACGAAATGCCCGAATCACACCGTCGCCGTTCTTGCGTGGCCAGTCCATACCGACAAACAGGAAGCGAGGCTCGCTCCAGTCGCGGTCGCCGACCGAGGCGGCGCTGTGATTGCGGCCGACGCCGACGACATGAACCTTCTCGCGTGGGACGCCGTAGTCCCGGACGACTGACTCCGCCGCCCACGGGCTTGTGAGACAGCAAGCGATCGCACGCTCGTAAGCGCGACGTTGGGCAGCGACACGAGCGTTGAACGCTCGTGTCGAAAGGAGATCCCAGCCCAGGTATGGGTAAGTCTTGACCTGCGCGACGGTCATGTCCTCGAAGGTCACGATCGGGGTCGTCGCGGGCAGCGTGTAACCGGTGCCGATCTGGACGATCCCGTCGAGGTGGCCGGCCCGGTGAACGGCCCCGCGTGCGGCCAAGCCCTCGACCGTGCCAATAAGCGGTGAAGCCCTGGCAGCGTGGCGCGCCCGGCTCACGCTGGCGTGCAGATCGTCGCCGGGGCGCAGGTACCCGAGTGTGGCAAGGTTCAGAACTCCGGCGCGCACGAGACGCGACCTGGGCTGGGTGATGACCGCCACAGGCTCTGCGCCGATCGCTTCGAGCCCCCTCATGACGCCGGAGGGCGTACCCGACCATGTCGCCGGCTGAGCGGCGTCGCCTGGGAACGCGACCCCTACACGTGGATGATTCGTGCTCACGGGCTCCACTGCGGAACAACGAGGAGATCGATCGCGGGCTTCTGCCGTTTGCTGGACGCGACCGGGACGAGCATCACTGTCCGGACCCGCCTGATTGCTGGCACCAGATGCTGGCCAGACATGTCTGGAGATCAGCAACGGGCGGGAAAGGCCAGACGAACGGGTTCACCTCGCTTGCCTGCGGTCCGTAGGCGATGCGATTGAGCGAGACGGCGCCGACGTCGGTGCCGTCGTCGGCGCGGTTGTGGCCTGGTGAGCGCGATGTGAGGAGGTAGTCGGCGCGGCTCGTGAACGGGACGTTGGTGCCGCCAACGAACCTGGGGATGCCGTCGAAGTCCGAGTCGCCGGCGCGGGCTCGGACCATGTTGTCGATCCGGCGGGCTGGGTCTGCGTAGGTCAGGTCGTACGGGTAGCGGGCATCGAAGATGTTGTCCTTGATAACCGTCCCCACGCTGGGCTGATAAGACGTGCCGGTAAGGTCGATGCAAGCATCGGACGCGTCGATGCATGTGTTGTGGATCACGCGGCTGCCCTTGTCGAGATGGAGGACGATCGCTGATTCCTCGACTTGGTGATCGAAGACGTTGTTCTCGATCAGGTAGCCGGGCGCGTTATCGCCGTTCCAGGAACCGATGCCGTCGGCTGTGTCGACGAACCAGTTGCCCTCGATTGTGGTCTGGCCGCCGGTCATGCCTACGAACTGGATGGCATCGGTGTGGCACTGCGACAGCTCGCTGCGATTGCTCTCAATGACCTTGTAGAAGTAATTGTTGACGATCTTCATCGCGGCACCAGACTGAATGCCGTCGCTCGAGCCGTTCTCGATGATCGAATTCTCGACCGTGACACCAGACGGCGCGTTCGGGCTGTACTCGATATGGATGTCGATGCCGCCACCGAGGCAGTCGCTGCCGTCGAAGAGGTCGTGGTTGAAGGTGATGTTGCTGTTGGTTGGACCGTCGATGTCGACGTCGATCTCGTTGCCACTGAACGAGACGTTCTGGATCGTGATGTTGCGCGGTGTGTTGGTATTGCCGCTGAGCTGCATTCCCTCGTTCGGGGTCGAGATCGAGCCGCCGTTCGCGCTTCCGTCGACCGTGAAGTTCTGGGTGTTGGCGAGCGAGAACTGGAAGCCCAACCTCACTGCCGCGCCCGGCCGCGTGGTGATCGTGATTCCGGGGGACGCCTTGCTGGTTCCCGACCAGTTCCCGTAGTTGCCGCCCGCGAGACAAACCGTCTGGCCAGGACTGGCCGCGGCGACGCGTTGTTTGAAGTTCGACGGCGTCGCGTCCAGGTTGCACCTCGCACCCCCGGCCGACAACGTCCCCAGCAGAGATTGCCCACCGGCGCCACCCTCTCGGGCCACGAGCAGTGCCCCGCAGACGGCGACGAATAGTGTCAGCGTTGTGAGGGTCAGCAGGCGTCTCGACATGGGTCGGTGGCGCGCGCCGTGCGGCCGGCGCAGCAGCAGCGTGCCTTAGACGCGCGCAGTCGGACCGTACTCGGCCTCGCGCCCGAGCACCTTTGCGAGCGCTCGCACCTGAACCACAGCCTTCCAGACGAGGTACCAGGGTGCGGCACCGAGCGCTAGCCACGTCCGCAGACCGGCCCGCGCCTGGATCAGGCCTGTTACGAGCGCGACTGCGAGCATGAGGAAGCCGGATCCGAGGACGGCCACCAGCGGCCAAGCGTGAGCCAATACGGCCAGCCCTGCGGCGATGATGAGCAGCAGGATGCTGATCGCGAAGGGCGGCACACTCAGAAACCAGGCCGCGTCGAGGCAGGCGATGTCTCGCTGCCTGAAGGCCCGGCGCAGCAACTGCGGCACGTGTGCGCGCGATGCCGACATCCTGCCGGCCTCGTAGCGAACCTTCTGTCCGCCGAATGCACCCCACCGTTCCTCACCCACGGACCGCAGGCGCGCTTCGTCGACGTGGCGACAGTGGACCCCATTGAGCAGCAAATCGAGTGTGAAGAAAAGGTCCTCGGACGCAGGCGCATGGAAGCTGTGTGCCAACGCAACCTCGCGACGTATTCCCATTCCCGTCCCGCGGAGGCGGACCGAGAGGCCCAACCGCTGGCGACCTCGAGGAAGCGTGATTCCCTGCAGCGTGAACGCTGCGAGGGAGGCCTCGGTTGCCAGCGTCCGTCCGCGGCTGCTCTCACTCCGGGCCTGAATGGCGGCCGTTTCCGGTCCCATCGCTCGCTCGCACGCGGCGAAGAAACCGGGCTCAATCACCGAATCGGCATCGAGCATGATCACGGCGTCCCAAGTCAGCGAGCGGGCATGATGCAGGCCCGCTTGCCGGGCGGCGGCGCGGCCGGCAGTCTCGTTGACGCCACGCTCGAGCACGTGGGCGCCGAAGCCACGCGCGATCTCGGCCGTCGCATCCGTGCACCTGTCGGCCACGACGAGCACATGATCTGCAGACCGGGCATCCGCGCTGATCGCGGCCAGCGCCGTGCCGATCACACGTTCTTCGTTGTGAGCGGGCACCAGCACGAGGAACCTGACGCCGGCCTGGGTGTCGCCGCGGGGGGAGCGGTAGAACCATGAGGCGACAGCGAGCAGCCCGAGTTGGAGCGCGGCGCCAAATCCTGGCAGCCCAAGCACGATCGCAGCAGCGACAAGAAGAGTTCGAACCACCGGTTATCAAACGCCTGGCGGCGGCGTGTCCTTCCGTGACCAGCCTGCGGGCAGCTTGCGTTATCAGCTGGTCTGCGGCCCGTAGCCGGTCTGCGGCAGTCCAGTGGTACCGACGTTGGTGCCGTCGTCCGCGCGATCATGGCCGGCCGAGCCTGCCGTCAGCAGGTAGCTGGCGGCACCGGCGAATGGGAAGCTTGTGCCGCCGTTGAACGTCGGGGTTCCGGTGAAGTCCGAACCGGTGGCGCCCGACGAGTCCATGTTGTCGACTTTGCTGGCGGGGTCCGCGTAGGTCAGGTCGTAGGGATTGCGGGTATCGAAGATGTTGTCCTTGACGACTGTCCCGACGCTGGGCTGACCGGAGAGGCCCGTGAGGTCGAGGCAGGCGTCGGATGCATCGATGCAGGTGTTGTGGATGACCTGGCTGCCGTTGTCGAGGTGCAGCGCGATTGCTGACTCTTCGGTCTGGTGGTCGAAGACGTTGTTCTCGATGATGTATCCGGGGGCGTTGTCGCCGTTCCAGGAGCCAATGCCGTCCGACGTGTTCACGAACC
>DATAUP010000053.1:0-1696 GCA_036268195.1 Solirubrobacteraceae bacterium | reverse complement strand
ATCTTTGTCTTCGCCTCGCCATACGCCGCCGTCGGCGCTCTGACGATCGCGCATGGGCTGCAGTACCTGGTGATCACCGGCCTCGTGGTCGGCGGACCTGACCGATCGAGTCGACCCACGCGGCTCGCCGCCTTCGCCGCTTTGGCGCTCGGTCTCGGGCTCGCGCTGAACCGTGCCTCGCACTGGCACTCCGGCGGTCTGCTCGCTCGGGCGGGATACGGCGCCTACCTCGGCATCGTCATGACCCATTTCGTGGTGGACGGCGGCCTGTGGCGTTTGCGTGATCCGTTTCCCCGCCGCTTCGTCGGTAGCCGGCTGCCTTGGTCGCTCCCATCTACTCGACCGATCGAGGCCTGATGTATCGGCTCACGGAGTACGGTAAGCGAATGGCGAGCAGGCGGGAGGGGCAGTCTGCCGACCTGAGTGGGCTCGGTCGGTATGCCGGCCCTGCGACCCTGATCCTTTCCAGCCTCGCCGACGGGCCCAAGCACGGATATGCGCTGACCAAAGACATCGAAGTGTTTGCCGGCGTGCGGCTCGCGCCCGGAACGATGTACGAGGCGTTGGCCCGCCTCGAAGGGCAGGGGTTGATTGAGGGCCTCGAGTCTGATGACAGGCGCCGGCCCTATCAGCTCACCGCGACCGGCGCCGCGGCGCTGCGCGAGCAGCTTGCCGACCAGCGCCGAGTCGCGGAAGTCGGTCTTCGCCGGCTGAGCAAGGCGTGGGGCGTATGACCATCGAGGCGGCGTCCGACCCTACGGTCTCTCGCTTGCTGCGGTGGTACCCGCGGATCTGGCGCGAACGGTACGGCGAGGAGTTCGGTGAGCTGCTCCGCGCCGAGATCGACGAACAGCCGCAATCCTGGCGGCGCGATGTCGACGTCCGCTGGCACGGCGTGAAGGCGCAGCTTGGTGTGGTCGGACTTGGCCGGCAACCGCTGCGCGACTCTGACGCGATCCGCATGGTCAAGGCGGTCTCGCTCGTCTCCTTCATCGGCTGCCTGCTTTCGCTCTGGTCACAGATCCTCCGTGGCAGCGACTGGCCCACCGAGTACGCCCTTCCCCCGTCGGTCTTGGCGATGTGCATCGTTCCCGCTATGACGTTCGCCGTCATCGGGGTGCACGCGCTGAAGTGGATCAGCTCGCTTGCGCGGCGCATGTGGCGCGCTCGGAGCAGCGGGCAGGGCCGAGCACTGGTCCCTGCGCTGCTGACGGGCGGCATCGGGGTCGCGTTGTTGAGCGCCGGCCTCGTCATGGTGTGGTCGACGACGCTGCACCGCGGGATTACGCCGACGAGTGTGACGATGCTCGTGACCGAGTCCATCAGCACCTTCTGGTTGCACCCGCATCTGCTTGGACAGGTTCCGGACGCTCAGATCGCCTGGATGGTGATGAGCCCGATCGCGGTCGCATTGATCGTCGCGGGGAGCGTTGAGCTGCACCGAACCCTGGATCAGGTCGCGCCGGTTGGCCGCTCGCGCGTCGGTTGGGCAGCATGGCATCCCGGCCTGCTGGCACCGGCGCTGCTTGCGTCCACGTGGTGGGTGATCAGCTCGCAGCACCTTCGCTTGTTGAGCCTGCGGACCGGCACGCTCGATATCGCGATGATCGTGGCGATGACGTCATCGCTCGCAGTGCTCGCGCGAACGAACGAGCCGCACCGATTCGGCTACAGCTGCTTGTAGACCCGGCCGTCC
>DATAUP010000052.1:0-48089 GCA_036268195.1 Solirubrobacteraceae bacterium | reverse complement strand
CTTCGGTGTAGTTCTCGATCCCCTGGACCGTCTTGAAGTGGTACTTGATCCAGAACTTCTCGCCGCCCGCGTTCTGCCAGGAGACGGTGTGGCTGCCGAAGCCGTTCATGTGGCGGTAGGACCTGGGGACGCCGCGGTCGCCCATCAGCCAGGTGACCTGATGAGCGGACTCCGGTGACAGCGTCCAGAAGTCCCATTGCATGTCGTGGTCGCGCAGGCCGCTGTCGGCCCGGCGCTTCTGGCTGCGGATGAAGTGCTGGAACTTCATCGGGTCGCGGAGGAAGAAGACCGGCGTGTTGTTGCCGACCATGTCGTAGTTGCCCTCGCTCGTATAGAACTTCAGCGCGAAGCCGCGGGGGTCGCGCCACGTGTCGGGGCTGCCGCTCTCGCCGGCGACGGTGGAGAACCGAGCGAGCATCTCGGTCTTGACGCCGGGCTGGAACATGGCAGCCCGGGTGTAGGCGCTCACCTCCTCGGTCGTCTCGAACACGCCGAACGCGCCCGAGCCCTTGGCATGGGGCTGGCGCTCGGGAATGCGCTCGCGATTGAAGTTGGCCATCTGCTCGATCAGGTACTGGTCCTGAAGCAGGATCGGGCCGTCCGGTCCGACCGTCAGCGAGAATTCATCGCTGGCGACCGGTATGCCGGCGTCGGTGGTGGTTGCAGGTGGCTTCTCGGTCATGTGATGGCCTCCTTATGGACGGACATAGGCGCTCTCGAAGCTTGGGTACCCTCGGTCACCGCAGAGGAACCGCAGCCCGTGGTGCGATGACGCTCAGCTCGGCACCACGCAGAGTCGCGGCTAGGTCGACGTGGCTGGTCTGCCCCGAACCTACCACACTGCCGGTGCTGCTCCGGTGCTGCTCTGAGGGGCTTTCAACCCGAGGACTCGTCACACTTCTTCCATGGCCGTGAAGGCATGCTTGAACGGAGGGCGATCGCGTACCGAGAACGCCGGGGTGCCGCTTACACCCGCTGAGCTTGCTGCCGACGCGGTCGCCGTCCGGGCGGCTGGGGCGTTTGCCGTGCACGTGCATCCGCGTGGGCCCGATGGCTTGCAGACTCTCGACGCGAAGGTCTGCGACGCAGCGGTGGCCGCGATCCGGGCCGTGACCCCAGGCCTTCCGATAGGTCTCTCCACCTCAGAGGCAATCAACCCGGATCCGTTTGCTCGTTCGGCGGCGATGACCGCATGGCGGCAGCGTCCGGACTTCGTGTCGGTGAATGTGTCGGAGGTGGGGTGGACCGGAATCGCAAGGGCCGCGTTGCATGCAGGAATCGCCGTCGAGGCGGGACTTGCCACACCGGCTGAGGCGGAAGAGCTTCGACGTAGCTCGTTCGCACACCAGATCCTCAGAGCGCTGGTTGAGGTCGACGGTGGCGCTGACGATGCCCGGGCGATTGCAGAACTGGTCCCGGAGGGCGTCCCGCAACTCTGGCACGGCTCGGATGAGCGGACCTGGGAGGTCATCTCAGCCGCAGCGGCGGCCGGCGTCGACGTGCGCGTCGGGCTGGAGGACGTGCTGACGCTCCCGGACGGGCGAGCCGCGAAGGACAACGCCGAGCTGGTCACCGCGACGGTGACCATGATCGGCAGCTCCGGCTAGCGCCCCGACAGGGGTATGGTCGGGCCTGTGACTTTGTGGGCTATCGCCAGCTTGAAAACGACGCCGACCGCGGCTGTCGCTCAGTCGAGGTTGTCGACTATCTCGCTGGCGCGTGACCACTGCTCGGGTGGAACCACCAGATAGATGTCGCCACGGCCGAGTCTGTCGAGTGGACGATCGGCTACGCAGCACGCATCGATTCCCATCGATCGCAGCTGGTCCCGCCAAGCCACGGCAGTCGGCTGATCCTCGAACGTACTCACCGACTCCCAACGCTCAACGCGCGGGTCGCCGATCAGTACCGCCTCTTCCTTGGCGGCCCGACCCTTGAGGAAGCGCGGAATCGGCATCCAGCAAGCGTACGCCCCAGTTGCGTCTGAAGATGGTTTCGGGAGATGGCTCAGTTCAGCGGGCGCGTCGCGCGAAGTAGTCCGTCTCGGCTTCACCGAGCGCTGTCGCCGGTGACTCGCCGTACAGATACTCGGCGGCGATTGCACCCCAGTCGGCGCCGGCGCGAAGCTGACTGAGCACCGCAGCGACGATCGTGTGCATCCGCCGGATCAGGATCGTCTCAGCGGGGAGCGTGAACTGGCTGACCTGATCCCTGACCTCGTTCTGATGATCGTCGTCGGCCGGCCGTCGCTCATGGCCGCGACGGCTGTGCTCCCCGGAGAAGCGCCGCATCCCCGGCACTGCATACCACTGCGTCGCCTGTTGAATCAGCTTCAACGCAAGCTCACCGTCGACTTGCTGTGCTCCTTCGGGCGAGATGTACGCGCCTGCCGCCAGCGCTGACTTCAGTGCCCCCGGGTCACTGGCACGGACAGCCCGCGCGACGTCACGCTCGACGTCGGCGCGTGAGGCACTGACGTCACGGAGCAGCCCGTAGTCGAGGAAAGCAACGCGACCGTCTGGGCGCAGCAGCTGGTTGCCCGGGTGCGGGTCGCCGAGCGCGATCCGATCGCGGTACAGCAACCCGAAATAGAAGCGAAAGGTGATCTCACCGCAACTGTCGCGCTGCGCCTCCTCGAGCCGGCGAACGGCCTCGAATCGCTCGCCCTCGATGTACTCGGAGACGAGGACTCGGCGCGTTGAGAGCTCGGTGTTGACCGTGGGCACGGAGATGAACGGGTGGCGGCGGCGCAGCCGCTCGATCCGGCGCTGCCGCTGCGCCTCGAGTTCGTAATCGAGTTCTTCGACGATCCGCTCACGCAGCTCCGCGGCGAGCGCCTTGGCGTCGAGGCTGGGTGCCAGCCGTTTGACCAGCGGCAACAGCAGCATCGCGTTGCGCAGATCGGTCTCGACCGCCTCGGCGATGCCTGGGTATTGCACCTTGACGGCGACATCTTGACCGTCAAGCGTCCTCGCCCGGTGGACCTGACCGATCGACGCCGCCGCGAACGCGTGCTCGTCGAACTCGGAGAAGACACGGCTGAGCGGTCCGCCCAATTCGTCTCGTATCAGACGCTCGAGCTTTGAGAACGGAACCGGCGGGACATCGTCTCGGAGCTCCGCGAGCTTCGCCTGCAGCGCATCACGCTCGTCTTCAGGCAGGCCGTCGAACTCGACCATCGAGAGGACCTGACCGACCTTCATCGCTGCACCGCGCATCTGTCCCAGCTGGTCAACGAGCTGGTTCACCACCGCGGCGGTGCGCTCATTCTGAGCGGCAGCGGCACGCTCCGGCGACCGCACCCGATTGGCCGTCCGCATGCCCGCCCACCGCAGCCCCTGGCCAGTCACAAGCCCACCGACACGGGCCGTCCGCGCTACCCGCCCGGTCGGCAGCTTTCCCGCCTCGGGTGGCGGCTCCTCGGCTTCTGTGGTCATCCGACATTTCAGTCAAGCAGGCGCACGGCATCGGCCCGAGCGTGCTCCCCTCGTGATCTCGTAGTCTCGCCGGATGGCGGACCCGCAACAGCTGCCCGGTGCCCTGCACAGCCTGCAAGGTCCGCTTGACCACTACGGCCTGCTGGCCGTAGCAGGGTTTGTGCTGCTCGAGGACTTTGGCGTGCCGGTCCCGGGGGAGACAATCCTGATCCTCGGGGCCGTGTACGCGGGCTCCGGTCGGCTGAGCGTCTGGTTGGTGGCGCTGATTGGGTTCCTGGCGGCCGTGACTGGCGACAACATCGGCTTCACTATCGGGCACTTCGGCGGCCGGCCGCTGGCCGAACGCTACGGGCGCTACATCCTGCTGACACCAGAGCGGCTGGACAAGGCAACGGGCTTCTTCGAGCGGCAGGGCGGCAAGATCGTTGTCGTCGCCCGCTTCATCGAAGGGCTGCGGCAGGCAAACGGGATCATCGCCGGGATCAGCGGCATGCACTGGCTGACGTTTCTCGGCTTCAATGCGCTCGGCGCAGCCCTGTGGGTGGCCCTTTGGACGTGCGTCGGCTACTTCTCCGGCAACCACATCGACACGATCTATAACGACGCGAGCCGCTACGTGACGTGGTTCGCGATCGCCTTCGGGGTGGTTGTCGTGGCGCTGATCGTGCGACATCTGCGTCACCGTAAGTCACGGGACTAGCCGGTGGCGGGCCTTCTCAGGCGGAACTCGTAAGCCGCCGCGACGCAGGGCGGTCGCGGGCTCGGATCGGTGGCCGCTCCTTTACCGGAACGGACGCCACCAGCCCGTCCTCCCATGGCCGCATATAGCGTGCTCCAGACGCGCACGCCGATGCTGCCCGCTCCGGCACCCTGTTCTCAACCGCGGCCAGCACCGCGTATGCCATCTCTCCCAGCGCACGGAGAGGTTGGTGACGGTTTTGGCGCGTGCCAAGATCGCATTCGGCGAGTGCGTCCAGGCCGCGTATGTGCAGGGCGTCGACGAGCATCGCGATCTCGACGCCATAGCCGACTGGGAACGGGAGCTGCTCGAGGAGATCCCGTCGCGCGGCGATTTCCCCGGCCAGCGGCTGCGCGAATCCCGCAAGCAGCGGCGCGTGCAGGTTGAGCAGCGGGCGCGCCATCAGCTCCGTCACGCGGCCACCCTCGTGGGGAATCTTGCCGGTGCCGGTGTCGAGCGGACGCTCGAAGGCCCCCTTGACAAGCGCCACCGATTCGTCGGTGAGGATCGGACCCAGAAGCCCGAGCAGATGATCGGGGTTGGGGTCGACGGTGTCGGCATCGAGAAAGCAGACGACGTCTCCCGATGTTTCGCGCAGAGCCCGCCACATCGCGTCGCCTTTGCCGAGCGCCGGTCCGAGCTCGGGTGCGATCTGATCCTGTTGAAGAACCCGGGCGCCCGCGCGCGCTGCGATCTCGCCCGTGGCGTCGGCAGACGCCGCATCGACCACGACCACCTCGTCGACCAAGCCGGCCCTGGACAGCGGCTCAACGGTCTGACGCAAAACACCGGCGACCGTGTCGGCACATTCCTTAGCAGGCACGATCACGGTCACCGTTGTCGCACGCTTGCAGGCGCGCAGCTGGTCGGCCCCGAAGTCACCGGCCCGGTACCGGCGGCGCTCGAACCAAGTCGAGAGCGCCAGGTCGACCGACAGCCCGCGAGCGACCCGTCCGTCGGCTCGAGCGGAGGTGACAACCCGGACATCCGCCGGACGCAGCAACGGAACCTGATATTGCGCCAGGCGTTCGGCGAAGCCGGCGTCCTCGAGAGCGCGCAGCGGTTCGATTCCACCGACTTCGCGGTATGTCTCGGCGGTCACCGCCAGCGATGCGCCCGCAGCATGGTGATGGTCTGCAGCTGGATCGACGCTGCGGACCTGCTCGAGTCTTGCCTCCGCATCGCGCGCGCGCCGCTCCATCACTCCGGCCGGCAGCAGTCCGGCCTCGTCGGCCTCGAGCTCGATCAGACCGGCGATCGCGCGGGCGCCGGAAGCCACATGCTCGAGCTGGCGGTCAAGCCAGTCGGGAGTGGGACGGGAGTCGGCGTCGGTACAGGCGATCAGTCCCTGCGGTACCCCGGCCGACAGCAGTTGGTCGCAGGCCGCGTTCATCCCGATCCGACGCGCCGCCCCGGCACCTTCACCGGGTCCCGCGAGTGTCGTGACCGCCAAGCCGAGCTCTCCCGCGACGCGGGTCACCACCTCCGCTGTCCGGTCGCGGCAGGAGTCGAGTACGACTACCGTCGCGAAGCGCTCCTTGGCGAGCGTCTGCGAAGCCAGCGCCCGCAGGCAGCCCTCGATCCGCGCCTCCTCGTCGCGCGCAGGAATAACGACTACCGCGTCTACGCCCATGGCGCTCCTTCCTCGATCAGTCGCCGGCCGCGCTCGTACTGCTCGTCGGCCCTGTGGGTCAGAACCCCGACGATGTGCTCGTCGCGCCCGTACCAGACGACGAATCCGCCGCCCGATGGGGACTCGAAGCGGCTCTCGTCGTACCCGTCTCCCCAAGCGGCGTACTTCAGCGTGTGGCCACCGATCGTCGACCAGAACCCTGGGACCTCGCCCCACTCAGCACGTTCACGAGCTGCGGCGCGGCCGGCGACTTCGCCCTGAGCGAGGGCATCGCCCCAGTGCTCGACACGCAGGCTTCTGCCAGCGGTCGCGTTCTCAGCCTTGCAGACATCACCTGCGGCGAAGAGGTCCGGCAGCGCCGTTCGCATGCTGGCGTCGACCGGGATCGCTCCATCCTCCAGCGGCGTGCCGTAGGCAAGCAGCAGCTCGCTGCGCGGCGCCACCCCGGCGGCCATCACCACGAGGCTGCCCGTGACGCTCGTCGATCCCGCGCTCACTCGCAACAACTGACCGTGGCGCTCGATCGCCTCGACCGCCACCCCGAGCTCAAGCCGGACGCCCTCGTCACGCAGCCAGCGCGCGATCTCGGCGCCTGCGCGGGCTCCGAGCCGCCCGCCGTTGGGGGCCGGCTCATCCGATACCAGCGTCACCGAAGCGTCTCGCCGTCGCAGCGAGGCGGCGATTTCGCAGCCGATGAAGCCGGATCCGATCACAATCACCTCGCCGCCGGGAGAAAGTCGATGCAGCAGCTCGCGCACGTGGTCCAGCGAGCGCACGACCCGCACCGACGGATCGTCCGCGCCGCGCACCGGCAGCCGCGTGGGCTCCGATCCGGTGCTGAGCACGCAGCACGCATAGGTGAGCTGGCGTCCCCCTGACAGCGAGACCTCATGCGCGGCGACGTCCAGGGCGACCGCTCGACCGGAAACGAGTGATACCCCGTTCTTTGCCAACCAGGTCTCGTCTTCCAGCGGGAGCTCATCCTCCGATATCTCGCCGCGCAACAGTTCCTTTGTCAGCGGCGGCCGGCGGTAGGGCATGCGGTGCTCGTCGCTCACGATCGCGACCCGTCCCTCGCCGCCGGCATCGCGAAAGCCGCGGACGGCTGAGAGGCCGGCTGGGCCGCCTCCGACCACGAGCAGCTCGAAGTCGGGACTCATGGGCGCTCCAAGACATCGAGCAGGTAATCAGCGGTCTCCTCGGCGCGCACCGGTTTCAGCCACGCCTGCGTTCGCAGGCGTGCGTGAATCTCGGCGGCACTGAACGGGCGCTCCGGTCCCGGCGGGCGCCAGTGCACGGCGACGAGCTTCCCCCCATCGGCGAGCGACGAGCGGACCACATCGAGCGTTCGACGAAGATCAAGCGGCGGCAGGTAGTACAGGATTTCGGACGCGACAACAAGGTCATAGGTGTCCGGTGGGATCGCGTCCGGGATCGATCCCAAGATCACCCGGACGGTCGAGCAACCGGCGAGCCGACGACGCGCGGTCGCGACCGCGGTCGGAGCCACGTCGACCGTTGTCAGGACGCGGCATCGGTGGGCCAGCAGCTCGCTGAAGACACCGATCGAGGCGCCGAGCTCGAGTGCACTCGCGAACGGACCCTCGCCGCAGGCATCGAGCGTGGCCGCGTACTTGTCCCGCTCGTAGTCGCTGCTCTGATACGACCACGGATCGGCGTTGGCGCGGTAACGCGCCTCGAAGTCATGCGCCGTCATATGGCTCATCCACTACCCGCCTCGGTCCCGGACCCGCGCGCCAATTCGTCAAGCTCCTCGCTGCCCGCGCGTGCGAGCATCGGATCGAGCCGATGCTGGAGTAGGAACAGCTCCAGATCGCGGCGGGCTCGGTCCAGCGCCTGCGCGCGCGCAAACGGTCGCGAGCCGCAGGCACGCGCGGCCTCGTCGAGCAGCTCGCGGCAAGCCCCGGAGATCGCGGCGCGGCCATGCAGCGCAGCCGATCCGAGATCCGGAGCGCTCCGATCCATCGCGGTAGCGGCGTAGGCCAACCACACGTCGATCGTCCGCTTGGCGGTCAGGATCCGGCCGGCGGCCAGAGCCTCGAGCTCAGTCCGTTCCGGCCGCTCCGCCAGGCTCTCGAGCGCCGCGCGCACGGCTGTGTCGGCCATACCTGCCCAGCTGGCCGCCGTGCGCAGCGCGTCCCGACCGAACCACGGCTGTGCCGCGATCGCTCCCGGCGCTCCGAAGCGAGCGAGCACCGGCGCGTCGTGGAAGACGACGCGATGTGACACCGACGCCGCCAACCCGCGCGCTTGGTACCAGCTTGGATCCACCTCGACACGGCTCGAGCCGCTGACGTCGATCCACACCAGTAGCGGCGGCCCCCCATCGGCGCTGCGACCGAGTACGGCTGCGCGGTCGAGTCCTCCGGCGCCTGAGCAGAAGGTCTTCACCCCGCGCAGCACCTCGCTGCCGGCCACAGCGAAGACGGCGGCAGGAGGTCCCTCGTCCCCCACAGGGTCGCCGCCCCAGACGCCGGCGAGCAATTCGCCTGCCCGGACTGCGGAGAGCTCGTGATCGCGAATTTCCGCCGGCGCCTGCACCGCCAGGCGCTCCACGGCGTTGAGATGACCGTCGAAGATCCGGCCCACCGAGCCGTCAGCGGCGGCGACGCGCCGCACCAGCGACAGCTCCGCTTCGGCGTTGGGCCGGGCGGTCCCGGGGATCGCGTTGAAGCGCAGCGCGCCGCACCGTTCAAGCGCACCGAAGGCATCGCTCGGGAAGCGCGGCTCGCGAGCAGCGTCGCGGGCAGCCGCGCCAGCGGCGATCTCCGCCAAGGTGGTGTCGAGCGCTACAGCGCTGCTGCTGGGGTGGGTGGGGCCTGATCCAGAAGCAGCGGCGGACGCTCTGCGAACGCTGTTCATTGCGCTGGCTTAGTACCCAGCCGTCCGGGTTCCAACGCTGTCCTGCCCGCTATTTCCAATCCTGGTTTCTTGCTGACATGATTGCCGCATGGGGGCGAGAGCAGAACCTCCGTTCGAGGTGCGATACGAGCGGAAAACGGCCGATGCCGTTGTGATCGTCGTGCGGGGCGAATTGGACCTCGTGACGGCTGAGGTGCTTCGTGAGGCGCTGAACAGCCAGGAGGCGCAGGCATCACTCACCGTACTCGACCTGCGCTCGGTCGGATTCATCGATTCCAGCGGGTTGAGCGTCGTCGTCGCGCGTCACCAACACACGAAAGCCGCCGGCAATGACTTCGTCATCGCGGTCGGCGAAGCGTCGCGCGTCAGGCGGCTCCTGGCTCTGAGTGGGCTCTCAGAGACGCTGGATCTGGTCGAAGAGCCGGAGGACGTGATCGCGTCGGGCCCGCGGCCCGGCGGTGTGTAGCAGAGATGACTGACGGCTCCGGGCTGACACGGCCAGCCGGCGTCAGTCTGGTCGACGCGCTTCGCCAGAGTGGCCGGGTAGGAGAGGATCTGTTGCGGGTCGACTGGAGTCAGACCGCGATCGGCCCCCCAACCGTTTGGCCCAGAGAGTTGGCGACCGCTGTGCGGATTCTGCTCACGTCGCGGTTCTCGATGTGGATGGCATGGGGACCTGAACTGACGTTCTTCTGCAACGACTCCTACCGCCGCGACACGCTGGCCACGAAGTATCCGTGGGCGCTCGGGCGGCCGGCCAGCGAGGTGTGGGCAGAGATCTGGGAGGACATCGGACCGCGGATCAACGCGGTGCTGACGACCGGCGAAGCCACCTGGGATGAGTCGCTGCTGCTGTTTCTCGAGCGCAGCGGCTACGCCGAGGAGACCTATCACACGTTCTCCTACAGCCCCTTGACCGACGACGTGGGCCGGATCGCGGGAATGCTCTGCGTGGTGACCGAGGAGACCGACCGGGTGGTTGGAGAGCGGCGGATGGCAACCCTGCGCGAACTCGGCTCTGAGCCCACGACTGGTCGCAGTGAACGCGAATATCTGCAAGCCGCTTCGCGCCATCTGGCTGTGAACACCGCTTCGCTTCCATTTACGGCGATCTATCTCTTTGATACGGATGGCGCCGCTGAGCTTGTTGCAGCCACCGGAATCGAGCCTGGACACGCTGCTGCTCCGAAGACGATTCGGCCCACTGCGGATCGACCGGTGTGGCCAATCCAGAAGTTGGCCAATGGTGAGCAGGTGGTGATCCACGAACTGGACGCCGCATTTGATGACCTGCCGACAGGGGTCTGGACGGAACCTCCGAACACTGCCATTGCCCTACCGCTACAGCAGCCGGTGCGGGCGGAGCGCCCGTACGGCTTCCTGGTCATCGGGGCCAACCGCTACCGGCCCCTGGACGAGGACTACCGGTCCTTCCTGAATCTGCTCGCTGCGCAGTTGGCATCTGGCGTGGCGAGCGCGCAAGCCTACGATGCGGAGCGACGACGTGCCGAGGAGCTGGCCGAGCTTGACCGGGCAAAGACGGCCTTTTTCACGAACATCAGTCACGAGCTGCGTACGCCTCTGACCTTGCTGCTGGGGCCCGCCGAGGACGCGCTCGCCGAACCGGAGTCAGAGGTCTCCGGGCGTGAGCGTCAGCGCATGGAGGTGGTCGCGCGCAACGGCGCCCGATTGCTGCGGCTCGTGAACGGGCTGCTTGATTTCTCACGCATCGAGGCAGGCCAGCACCGCGGCAGTTTCGAGCCTGTCGATCTCGCCGCATACACCTCCGAGCTCGCGAACATGTTCGAATCGACGATCGCCGGCGCCGGCCTCGCGTTCGAGATCGACTGCGCACCGCTTGACGAGCCGGTGCACGTCGACCGCGAGATGTGGGCCCGGATCGTGATGAACCTGATCTCGAACGCGCTCAAGTACACCGTTTCGGGCACTATCCGAGTGCACCTCGGCCGGCACGACGAGATGGCGCGGCTGATGGTCTCCGACACTGGAATCGGAATTGCCGCGGAGGAACAGCCCCGATTGTTCGACCGGTTTCATCGCGTGCCTGACGCTCAGGGACGCACATTCGAGGGCTCGGGAATTGGCCTCGCACTCGTCGCCGAGTTGGCGGCCTTGCACGGGGGGCACCCGGACGTCGAGAGCGAGCCGGGCACGGGAAGCACCTTCACGGTTGAGATTCCGTTCGGCAGCGGACATCTGCCGGCGGACCAGCTCGCGGCCGTCCCATCGACGCCGTCGATCGGACGGGAGGCTGCCGGGATGCTTGGAGCGGCGGGCCGGTGGGGACCCTCGTCGGACGATCGCGCCGAAGACGGCGCGATCGCGCCCACCTCGCCCGATGTTTCCGATCGGGCGCCTCGCGTCCTGGTCGTCGATGACAACTCGGACATGCGCGAGTATGTGTCCGGTTTGCTCGCGGAGCGCTACCGGATCGAGACGGCTGCCGACGGCGCAGAGGCGCTCGAACTCGCGCTTAGCGACCCTCCTGACCTGGTGCTCAGCGACGTGATGATGCCGCGTCTCGACGGCTACGGGCTGCTTGCCGCGTTGCGCGAGGACCCCAGGACGATGGCCGTCCCGTTCGTGATGCTGTCTGCCCGCGCCGGCGAGGACGGTGTCATCGAGGGCCTTGAAGCCGGCGCGGATGACTATCTGGCGAAGCCGTTCAGCGCTCGCGAGCTGCTCGCTCGAGTCCACGCCAACCTCGAACTGGACCGCGCCAGACGGATTCGTGACAAGCTCGAGCACAGCCAGCGGATGCAGAACCAGGCCGAGCGACTCTCCCGGGTCGGGAGTTGGGAGATCGATCTGGAATCGGGCGCGATCCGCGGCTCAGAGCAACTGCTCGACATGCTGGCGCTCACCGCTGAGGAACTCGCGGAGATGACACACGTGGAGCTCATCGCCCGCGTTTTTCATTCAAGCGAGCGCAACAGGGTCCGCGCGGCGGTCGATGCGGCAATACAAGAGAGTCAGCCGGTGGAGCTCGAAGCCCAGCTTGTATCAGCCGACGGCGATGAGCGATGGGTCCTACTGCGCGGCGACGTCGCCGTCGACGATGCCGGCCTGAAGACAACGCTGCTGGGGTTCGTGCAGGACACCACCGAACGGCGGCGCGCCGCGGAGGCGGTCGCGGCCGCAGCGGCGGCGCGGGAGGTCGCCGCGCGTGAGCACCAGATCGCCGACGGC
Organism: Solirubrobacteraceae bacterium; assembly: GCA_036268195.1. GTDB lineage: Bacteria > Actinomycetota > Thermoleophilia > Solirubrobacterales > Solirubrobacteraceae > Palsa-465. Next base: position 36,187 of record DATAUP010000052.1, on the reverse strand, counting down.
TTGCAGCGGCGAATGCTGCCGTTTGAACTCATCCGTTCGCCGCATCTAGAGGTCGGCACCTACTACCGGGCCGGCGAGGAGGGGATGCGTGTCGGTGGCGACTGGTATGACGTGATCGACCTCGGCGGCGGCCGCACGGCGCTCACGATTGGCGACGTCACGGGCCACGGAGTCCCCGCTGCAGGTCTCATGGGTCAGCTCCGCGCAGCGGTTCGCGCATACTCGCGACTGGATGTCCCACCGGGCGATCTGCTCGAACTGCTCGACGCCCTGGTTCGAGAGCTCGGTAACCGGCAGCTTGTCACCTGCATCTACGGCGTCTACGACCCACTTCAGGCTGAGTTCCGCTACGCCAACGCCGGGCACCTTCCCCCGGTGACGGCACTTCCCGGAGCGACAGCGGGCCAGCGGCTGCCGGACCCGAGCTCACCGCCGCTGGGGGCGGCTTCAGGGGGCTATTCGGATCACACGGTCTCGCTTCCCCCAGGGGCAGTCATCGTGCTTTACACGGACGGCCTGGTCGAGCGGCGCGACTACGCGCTCGACGACGGAATCGACCGTCTCGCTGCGCACCTGCGGGCGGACACACGGTCGATGACGGATGTCACGAGCGAGCTCGCCGAGACTCTGGCGCGAGACAGTACCGAAGACGACATCGCGATTCTCGCGGCGCGCGCCAGTCATGACCCATCCCAGCGCCTCGCTGTGCTCGGCCTAGAACCCAAGGCTGAAGCTGTCAGACACGCTCGACGGTTCGTCTCAGAGACGCTGGGTGACTGGTCGATTGAGTCCGCGCTGATAGCCGACGCAGTGCTGATCGCCAGTGAACTCGTCACCAACGCGATCGTGCACGGCAAACCGCCGATCCAGATGCGACTGCACACCGCCGGCCATGACGTCACTGTCGAGGTCGACGACGGTGACCGAGCGATACCGCGCAAGCTGCGCGTCGGTCCCGACGCGTCGCACGGACGCGGCCTCGCGATCGTGGCGAGCCTGTCGGCTCGCTGGGCAGCCCGTCCGAATGAGAACGGCAAGACCGTCTGGAGCACACTTCGTCCGGTGTCCCCGGACGGTGGCTGAAGCATCGGCACGCCGTTCAGCAAGCTTGAAGCCATTCCCGCCACGAAACGTCGATTGCGCTGCGCGCTTCATATGACGTGGCTCGCGGATTCGCGACCCACGTACGCGTCGAGCACGCCCGACGACCGAGCACGTGCGGGTAAGGACAGCCCGACCTCCGGGCGCGAGATTCCGTACCCGGAGAGTGAGGTCTGGCCGCGCCTTGAGTCATGGGTGCGGGTCTGGTGGGAGCCTGAGACGAGCGGGATATTTGGATCCTCAGCCGCACGACGATTGGAGATCGAGATGGCACGCGCCGCAACCACTCGCTCGCAGACCCAGTTGAGAACGACGATCCCGCGTCTGTGTGCCGTGATGTGGGATCGGCACTACGACCGTGACCGCCGCCGGCACGTCGCCGAGCTCCGTCAACGGGAACGCGGCTGCCCGGTTGCTGAGGACTTTATCGACGCGATGGTGCGTCAGCTCGAGGAGATTCGGGCGCTCCCTGAGCCATCACGTGACGCCTGAAGTTGCCCCGATCCGGGGGATGCCCTGTCACCCAAGCTTGAGGGGGCCTGGCCCTGGCGGTGGGACGATATAGGCGACCCAGCCTAACCGCCAGACGACGTGCCGAACTCGCCTCAGCGCCTCAACTGATGCACCCCTGCACACCACAGTGCATAGGAGGGTCTCATGTCCAGTAGCGCCGCCATCCAGAGCAACGGCGCCGACAGCGCTCCGCAACCGATCCGCCCCGGTCGCGGAGCGACGATCTTGGGTCCGCGCAATGTCCCCGTCGAGGTTGAGAATCCCGATGTCCTGGTCGCGCCGGAGACTGACGCCGGCACGGTGCACCTCAACCTCGACGACGCGATGATCGACGGGCTGCCGCGCACCAGGCGGCTCGTCGTGAGTTAGCACCAGAAACCGCCCGAAAAGGACATGAGACCTCGAACGAAAGCCCCGCAACCAACCAGCGGGGCTTTCGTCGTAAATAACCCCATCAGGGCGATGCGCTGTCACGCAAGATCACGGACGCTTATCCCTCCAGCGAGAGGAGACCAAAATGGCCAGTGGCTACAGCATAGAAAAGGCGCCGCCCGAGCACTCGGATCCGGGTGCTGAGGACAGGCATAGCGGGGTCTTGGCCCGCAATCGGTTGTTATTGCTTCTCACTTTCTCGTCCGGAGCAGTGGACGCCATCTGCTTCCGGGGCTAGGCAAAGTGTTCACCGCGCGACTCGCCTCCTGGGGACTCACCGAAACTCCGACGTCTGGCCGCGCTCGGTGACACGGGTGCCCTGTGTGTCGGTGTCGGCGCACGCCGGGTTTCTCGCGCTCTGGCTTGCTGTGAGCGGGCGACCGTCGCTGACTCCACAGGTCGGTCTCCTTGCCATATCGGCACTGGCGATGGGCGTCCAGACGGCAGCTGTGTTCTCGCTCGGTATCCAGGGTGTCTTCACTGCAGCGGCCACCGCTACGTTCACCGTGCTCTCGGGCGATACCGCGCACTGGGCCACTCACCAGCCCGAGCGTCGCAGATTGGCGGCGCTGCTGATCGCGCTGACCTGTGGCGCTATCGCGGGTGGACTGCTCCTCGATCACGCGCACGACTTCGCTCCGGTGCTGCCGCTCGTCGTCGCGACGCTCGTTGTGACGCTTTCCGCTGAGTCAGCTTCGGCGCCAACGAACAGACCACGCCAGAACGGTCCACAGAAGGCAACCTGCTGCGGACTCAACTGGCCCGCTGAGCGACTCAGGCAATGCCCTCTTCAGGGTGATGCGCCCTCACCCGCTTCGGCGCGACGCTAAGACACGGCATCACACGACCCCATCCACTACTACTACCAAGAGAAGAAAATGACACGCACGCCATCAAATGTATCTCTTGCGCACATGCAGGAGAGCCCTGAAATCGGTAGTCGGGCGGGCGAACCGACGCCACGGCGACTGAGCCTTCATATGGGTCGCCGCGGCGCATTTGCCGTCGCGGCGCTCACATTGAGCGTGGGCATGTTGGGGACGACGCTCCCGACGCCACTGTATTCGCTTTACAGTCAGAAGTTCGGTTTCTCGGTGCTGATCGTGACCGTGATCTTCGCCACGTATGCCGCCGGCGTGATCTCGTCGCTTCTGCTCTTTGGTCGGCTGTCTGATCAGATCGGGCGACGACCTGTACTGCTGGGCGCGCTGACCGTCGCAGGGATTGGCGCAGGCTGCTTCCTGGTCGCCGATGGACTGCCAATGTTGCTCATCGGGCGGGCCATCGCCGGGCTCGCTGCCGGTATCTTCACCGGTGCCGGGACCGCAACGCTGACCGACCTTGCCGCGCCTGGACAGCGGGCCCGGGCCACGCTGATTGCGACGGTCGCCAATATGGGCGGCCTCGGGATGGGCCCGCTGCTGGCAGGCGTTCTGGCTCGGTGGGCCGGATCCCCACTGCGGCTGGTGTTCTGGGTCTACCTCGGACTGGTCGTGGCTGCGGCGATCGGAGTCCTGACGATGCCGGAGCCGCTCCAGACCAAGCGTCACGCACAGCTACGTCCGCAACGCCTACATGTTCCGCGTGACATGCGCGACCTCTTCAGCCATGCGGCGATTGCCGCCTTTGCCGGATTCGCGGTGCTCGGCTTGTTCTCCGCGGTGTCACCGTCACTGCTCGGACAGGTACTCGGCGTCACGAGTCCAGCTGCTGTCGGCCTCGTCGTTTTCCTGGTCTTTGCTGCTTCCGCCATCGGACAGGCGGTCCTCCTGCCGATAGTCGGTCAGGACCGGGCGCTGCCCGCGGGATGTGTCGCGCTCATCGCAGGAATGGGATTGTTGGCGGCCAGCATCGGCTTTTCATCGCTCGCACTGCTCGTCCTCGCTGGTCTGGTCGCGGGGCTTGGTCACGGCTTGAGCTTCCGAGCAGGGCTGGCCGGCCTGAACGAGAAGGCGCCCGCCGGGCTGAGAGCCGAGATTGACTCGAGCTACTTTGTCGTCGCCTACGTCGGGATCGCGCTCCCGGCTATCGGTGACGGCGTCCTGACGCAGCTGGTCGGGCTGCGCACAGCCGGATTCGTGTTCGCCGCTGTGGTCGCGGTGATCGCGACGGTGGGGCTGGTCTTGCTCGCAAGAGCGCTCAGCCGTGTTGATGTCCCGAGGGTGAACGAACCTCGCTCGGTCCTGTACCCAGGCGGAAGCCACGCATGACCGACGCCACGCGATCGGGGCGCCGAAAGGCGCCCCGACCGCACGCGCGGTTCAGGTTGAGACGACCAGAGACAGCTTGTCGAGGGATTTCTCGTAAGCGCCGAGTGTCTTCGACAGTTTCTCGCGGTGGCCGTGAGTACTCGACGTAGCCGGGTGCCCCCGCGATAGCCGGCGATTAGGAGGATCGTCTCGGCAAACCCGACTGCGCGCGGTGCTTACGTCGCCGTGTCATCTGCGAACCTCCGGAGAACCAGATGCGCCTCGGTTGCCATCGCTTCGGCCATACATCTGCGCTGCTCGCAGGGCCTGCGTTGTTGCTTCTAGTCGGCCTTGGCGGCCACTTCTCCTCGCCGGCGCGAGCGGATGCTCGACCCGTTGGTCTCGGCCAGACCCTGCCTGGGATCGGCTGTCCCGCATTCCCGGCTGACAACGTCTGGAACACCCCAGTCACCGGTCTGCCCGTCGACCGTCGGTCGTCAGCGTGGATGGCACACATGGCGTCCGGTTCCACGTTCTTGCATCCCGATTACGGACCGGGCGGCGGCGCGAGCCCGTACGGGATCCCGTGGCAGATTACGCCGCGCCGTCCCACCTTCGTCCGGATCCACTTCATGTACGCGGACCAGAGCGATCGCGGCCCCTACCCATTCTCGGCGCAGACGCCGATCGAAGGCGGTCCTGATGCGACCGGTGATCGACACGCGCTGATGGTCGATCCGGCCACGTGCAAGCTCTACGAGCTCTACGACGCTCACTATCACGCAGGCGACGGTTCGACTGCGGGTTCGGGCGCAATCTGGAACCTGCGTTCCAACCGGCTGCGGCCGGCGGGCTGGACATCGGCCGACGGCGCCGGTCTGCCGATCCTGCCGGGGCTGGTCAACTACGACGAGGTGGAGTCGGGCCACATCGACCACGCGGTCCGCTTCACCGCACAGACGACCAGTACCGCCGATCTGTGGCCGGCCCGACACGAGGCAGGTTCGACCGGGAAGCCAGACTACCCGCCCATGGGAGCGCGATTCCGCCTGAAGGCGAGCTTCAGGCTGCCGCCGGCTCGGTGTGCACGGGCATGCCAGGTAGTTATCAAAGCCATGAAGACCTACGGGCTGATCCTCGCCGACAACGGGAGCAACTGGTACTTCCAGGGCACCGCAGATCGGCGCTGGACGTACACGATGGTCGACCAGCTCAAGCAGATTCCCGCCGCCGCATTCCAGGCAGTCGACGAGAGCTGCCTTATGGTGAGCCCGAACTCCGGGGAAGCGCGACAGCCCGGCACGGCCGCCTACCAGAAGGAGTGCGGCAGGCGTTAAGGCAGACGGAAGGCGTTGCGCGGAATCTCGCTCACGAGCGCCTGACCGATCGAGTGTGCCTCCGCTTCCGCCAGTTGGCGGGTCACGACGAGCTCGGCGAGATAGGCGGCGTCCAAGCGGCGGCTCATGTCGTGCCGTGACGGAATCGAGCAGAGAGCCCTGGTGTCGTCGATGAACCCGGAGGTCTTGAAGAAGCCAGCGGTTTCCGTGACCGCCTCGCGATAGCGGCGGACAGCGGCAGGGGCATCCAGGAACCACCAGGGCGCACCCGCGTAGACGCTCGGGTAAAAGCCGGCTAGCGGTGCGATGTCACGGGAGAAGGCGGTTTCGTCGACGGTGAACAGCACGATCCTGAATGTGGGGCTCGTGCCGACATGGTTGAGCAGTGCACGTAGCGGCTCGGTGTAAGTCGTCACGGCCGGTAGGTCGTGGCCCGTATCCGGACCGAAGCGCGCGAAGGTGGCCGCGTGATGGTTGCGGATCACGCCCGCGTGCAACTGCATGACGAGACCGTCCTCGGCGGCCATGCAGCCGAACTGGAAGAGCAGGTTGCGACGATAAGCCTGGACACCTTCCGGGCTGATCGAGCCGTCGAGCCCCTGGCGGTGGAGCATCTCCGCCTGGGCGTTGCTGAGCGGTGTGGCCCAAGCGTCCGGAACGCCGCAATCTGTAGCGGTCGCTCCGTGTAGCCGGAAGACCTCGCGCCTGACCCGTATCGCCTCGAGCAGGCCGAGATAGCTTCCACAATCCTCACCGCTGGCCGTGGTCAGTGCTTCCAGGCGCTCCCGCCAGCCGGTTGCATCCGGGGTCATGTACGCGTCCGCGCGGAGCGTCGGGATGACGCGTGTGGGGAGGTGTTCAACCGAGGCGAGATCACGGTGATGGGCGAGCGAGTCGGCCGGATCGTCTGTGGTGGCGAGAGTCCCGACGCCGAAGCGATCAAGCAGGGCGCGCGGCAGGTACTCCGGTTCGGAGAGCAACTCGTCGAGCAAGTCGTAGAGCTCGTCGGCGCTGTCAGGGTCGGGGGTCACGGTCACGCCGAACACACCTGCGAGCGCGTCTTCAAGCCAGTAACGAACCGGTGTGCCGGCAAAGCGAAACCACTGGGCGCAGAGTGTTCGCCAGACCTCGCGCGGCGGCGTCGTGCTGTCGCCCAGACCCAATCGCTCGAGTTCGATGCCAGATGCGTGAAGCAGCCGGGTCACATAGTGATCTGGGGTGACGAACAGCTCTGCCGGATCGGTGAGCGGCTGGTTGGCCGCCAGCATCGCCGCGCTCACATGTCCGTGGGGCGAGATGATCGGGGCACCGGCCGTGCTCTGGTAGATGCTGCGCGCGTGCTCGCGCACGGCCGGATCGGTACCCAGCAGGCGATCGGGATGTGGGTGCAGCGGCGTCACTTGACCGCGGCTCCGGTTGAGGCACGGATCGTGAGGTGAGTCGGCAGCACGACCGTCTCGGGCACGCGCCGCGGCTGCTCCAGCAACCCGCGTAGGAGATCGATCGCACTCCGGCCCACGCGCTGAAGATCGCCGCTGATCGTCGTCAGCGGTGGGTTGCAGAAGTCCGCCCCGAAGACGTCGTCACAGCCGGTGACGGCGATTTCCCCGGGCACCTGGACACCGCGCACATTCAGCCGTTGCAGCACGCCGATCGCGAGCAGATCGTTGAAAGCGATACAGGCAGTCGCTTCCGTGTTGAGCACGGCGTCGGCTGCCGCGCCGCCCGAGGCAAGCGTCGGCGCAAAGGGTCCCAGTCGCAGAGCAGTGATGCCCCGGTCGGTCGCTGAGGACTGGACCGCACTCCAGCGGAGGCCGTCGGACCAAGAGCCAGTCGGACCTGACAGATACGAGATGCATCGGTGGCCGAGAGAGGCGAGATGGTCCACGGCCTGTTTCATGCCGAAGCCGGTATCTAGATACACAGAAGAGATGCCCGTGACCACACGGTTGATCAGCACGAGCGGTGTCGTCCGCGCTGCCGCGCGCAGTTGCTTGTCCGCGAGACGGGTCGCGGCCAGCACCACTCCGTCTGTCAGCCCGACGAGCTGGCGCAGAGCACGTTCCTCAGCGGCGGCGGACTCCTCGGTGTCCACGAGCACCTGCGAGAAGCCGGAGGCGTTGAGCTGGATCTGCGTTCCACGCGTGAGTTCCGCGTAGTAAGGGTTGGCGATGTCAGGAATCAGCAGCGCGATGCTGCCGTGCAGACGGTCGGGAGCAACCCGCGGACGCGGACGGCTCCGGTAGCCGACCTCATGAGCGGCCTTGACGACGCGCTCGCGCGTGGCCGGGTGTACACGGCCTGGATTCGACAGGGCTCTGGAAACCGTCGATGTGGCGACGCCGGCACGCATCGCGACATCCCGGATCGTCGCTTTTGGATGGGGTGAGCGCTCCTGGATCATCGTCGGTCAAACCCGAGCCGCACGGGGGGAGTCTAGGCGCGGTGGCAAAAAATGGCAACTTGTTGCAGCAAGTTGCGCGGTTGCGTAAGGTGACGCCGGAGGTGCTTCGATGACAGCTGTACGCCTTGATCGTTCAAGCTGGCCGGCCCGGAACCGGCCGGCGCGCATCGTGCATATCGGTCTCGGAAACTTCAGCCGCGCCCATCAGGCCTGGTACACGATGCGCGCGGATGAGGCGGGGGAGTGGGGGATAGTGGCCTTCACCGGTCGGCACCGCGCTCTCGCGGACGCGCTCATGCGGCAAGGTGGGCTTTACACAGTGATCGAGCGGGGGCCCGCAGTGGACCGCCTGACCGTTATCGACTCGATTGCAGACGCGCGCGCGGGCGCGGATCTGTCTGGTCTGACGGAGGCGATCGCCGCGCCTCAAACAGCGGTCGTGACCTTGACGGTCACGGAGGCCGGCTACCGTCCACTTGCCGGGAATGGCGGCGGCGGTGACAGTCAGCTGCCGCCGGTGCCCACGCGACTAGCGGGCGGTCTCGCCGCTCGCCGGCGCGCAGGCGGTGGGCCTCTGGCCGTCGTGAGCTGCGACAACCTTCACTGCAACGGCAGTGTTCTGCGGGCCCGAACACTTGAAGCGGCCGCTGCGCTCGATCCGGCTCTCGTCGACTGGGTCGAGTCCGACATTGCGTTCGTGAACACATCGGTCGACCGCATCACCCCACACGCGAGCGACGGCGATCGCGCCGTCGTCGAGCGCGAGCTCGGCCGCGTCGACGATGCGGTGGTCGTGTGTGAGCCGTTCTCGGATTGGATTCTCTGCGGCGACTTTCCCGCGGGCAGGCCGCGATGGGAGGACGCCGGCGCCAGATTCGTCGGGGACCTCGATCCATGGGAACTGCGCAAGCTGTGGCTGCTCAACGGCGGCCATTCCCTGCTCGCATACCTCGGGCTCCTGCGCGGGCACGAGACGGTCGCCGACGCCGTCGCCGATCCAGAACTCGACCTGGCACTCGATCGGTACTGGGATCTGGCGGAGCGGTACCTGCCGCCCGCCGACCTCGATGTTCTCGCGTACCGCCGGCAATTGCGTGAGCGCTTCGGCAACGCACGGATCGGCTACCCGCTCGCCCAGATCGCGCGGGACGGCCTCGACAAGCTCCGTAACCGCGTCATCCCGGTGATCAAAGCCGCGCTGGCTGCGGGCGTGTCAGCGGAGCCCGCGACAAGGGTGGCGCAGGCGTGGACGCAGTGGCTGATCGGCGCTCCGAGCCGAGTCCGTTCCGATCACAACGCCGAGCTGCTCCGAGGCGCGCTTCGCGCACAAGGGGCGGATGACCGGGCGCGCGGCCTGTTCGAACTGCTCGCTCCTGGACTCTTCACCACCACAACCACGATCAATGAGGAAAGCCAGTGAACATCTCGTCGGCGGAAGTCCTCGTCACAAGCCCCAGCCGCAACTTCGTCACGCTCAAGCTGACGACCGACGACGGTGTCACCGGCCTGGGCGACGCAACGCTCAACGGCCGTGAGCTCGCCGTCGCGTCCTACCTCCGTGATCACGTCGTGCCTCTGTTGCCCGGCCGTGATGCGCATCGCATCGAGGACACGTGGCAATACCTCTACCGGGGCGCGTACTGGCGCCGCGGGCCGGTGACGATGGCGGCGATCGCGGCCGTCGATATGGCCTTGTGGGACATCAAGGCCAAGGTGGCCGGCCTGCCCTTGTACCAGCTGCTCGGTGGGGCCTCGCGGACCGGCCTGCTGGCCTACGGCCATGGGTCGGGGACGTCTCTGGCATCCCTGTCCGAATCGATCCACGCTCACCTCGAACGCGGATACCGCGCCATCCGGGTGCAGACCGCGATTCCCGGCATACGCGCGCTCTACGGTGTCGCCGACCAGCCGCAGGCGTCGGGAGAGCGCTATGACTACGAGCCTGCCGGCCGGGGCGCACGGCCGGTTGAGGAGGACTGGGATACGGCCGCGTACCTGCGCCATGTGCCGTCTGTGTTCGAGCATGTCCGACAGGAGTTCGGACCGGAGTTACCGCTCTTGCACGACAGCCACCACCGGCTGACGCCGATCGAGGCCGCGAAGCTGGGGCGCAGCCTGGAGCCCTACGACCTCTTCTGGCTCGAGGACTGCACGCCGGCAGAGAACCAGCAGGCGTTGCGGATCGTGCGCCAACACACGACGACGCCGCTCGCAATCGGCGAGGTGTTCAACACGGTCTGGGACTTTCAGCAACTCATCTCCGAGCAGCTGATCGACTACGTCCGTGCCGCCGCAACCCACTTCGGCGGGGTGACGCCTCTGCGCAAGGTGATGGACTTCGCGGCGCAGTTTCAAATCCGCTCCGGATTCCATGGTCCAACGGACGTGTCGCCAGTGGGCCTTGCGGCACAGCTGCACGTCGGACTCGCCATCCACAACTTCGGCATTCAGGAGTACATGGAGCACAGCGAGGCGACGAACGCGGTGTTCCTCCAGAGCATGACCTTCCGTGACGGCTACCTCCATCCCGGAGATGCATCGGGCCTGGGGGTCGAGCTGGATGAGCGGGCGGCCACAGCCTTCCCGTATCAGCCGGCTTATCTGCCAGTCGCCCGGCTGACAGACGGCACAATCCACGACTGGTAAAACAAAACGAGGCGTTTCGTTTCTGATAAGCTGGAAGCGTTTCAGCTAGCGCGCGGCAGTACGCGACACACCGGGAATAAGAAGGAGCGAACAATGCAGACGACGCTCGAGACGACACAACTCGGAATCACCGGCATGGAGATCACACGAATCGGCTTCGGGGCATGGGCGATCGGGGGCGGAGGCTGGGAGTTCGGCTGGGGGCCGCAGGAAGATCGGCAGTCGATCACGGCGATCGAGCACGCCATTGAGCTGGGCGTGAACTGGATCGATACGGCCGCGGCATACGGATTCGGTCGCTCGGAGGAGGTTGTCGGCCGGGCGCTCCAGGGACTTCCCGCCGACTCGCGGCCCTACGTGTTCACAAAGTGCTCGCTGCTTGAGGGGCCGGACCGGAAGGTCGTGAACTACCTCAAGCGCGATTCGATTCTGCGCGAGGCCGAGGCGAGCCTGAAGCGCCTCCAGGTCGAGGCGATCGACCTGTACCAGATTCATTGGCCCAATCCAGATGCGGACATCGAGGAGGCTTGGTCGGCCCTTGTCGAGCTCAAGCAGCAAGGCCTGGTGCGGCATATCGGCGTCTCCAACTTCAACGTCGAGCAGCTGCGACGGGTCGCGCAGATCGCGCCGGTGGAGACCCTGCAGCCGCCGTACTCGCTCGTTGCACGCGAGGTCGAGACCGAGATCCTTCCCTACGTCGAGCGCGAGGGGATCGGGGTGATCGCCTATTCACCGATGGGATCCGGCCTGTTGAGCGGCGGGATGAGCCGCGAGCGAATCGCCGACTTCCCGGACGACGACTGGCGCAAGCGTGATGCGAACTTCAGCGAGCCGCTGCTGTCGAGGCATCTGGCGCTGGTCGACCGGCTTCGTGTTGTTGGCGAGCGCTACCGCACCCTCCCCGGAGCGGTCGCAGTCGCTTGGGTGCTCGCGCACCCCGCGGTTGACGGGGCAATCGTCGGCTTCCGGCGGCCTGATCAGGTCGACCAGATCATGGCGGCGGCAAGCCTCGATCTGACTGCGGGCGACATCGACGAGATCGAGGGCAGGTGAGCGCGGTTGCCTCGGTCGGCTTCGTCGGGCTCGGAGCGATGGGCAGCCGTCTGGCGGGACGGCTGCTCGCGGCCGGCAACGAGGTGCACGGATATAACCGCAGCAAGGAGAAGGCCGCGGAGCTTGTAGGGCGTGGCCTGATCTGGCACGACACCCCGCGCGAAGTTGCGGTCGCGAGCGACATCATCATCACGATGGTCAGCGACGACACTGCGCTCGACGCGATCAGCGCTGGGCCCGACGGCATTCTTGCCGGATTGTCGGCGGGCAAGATCTACATCGACATGAGCACGGTCAGCCCTGAAGCGAGCGTCGAACTCGCCAGACGCGTCTGGACGCTCGGGGCGGAGATGCTCGACGCTCCTGTGTCAGGCAGCGTTCCTCAAGCCGAGGCAGGCACGCTCACGATCATGGTCGGCGGCGAGCAGGGACTGTTCGCCCTGGCGGAGCCGATACTCGCCGAGCTCGGCACGAAGGTCGTCCACGTGGGCGGGCACGGCAAGGGCCTGATCCTGAAGCTCGCGATCAACATCAGCCTTGCTGCGCAGGTGATCGCCTTCAGTGAAGGCCTCGTGCTTGCGGAGCGCGGCGGCATCGACGCCAAGCTCGCAGCTGAGGTCATGAGCGAGAGCCCGATCGGCTCCGCGATGCTCAAGGCTCGCCTACCTCTGATCCTGGACCTGCCCGAGCAGGCATGGTTCGACGTCGCGCTCCTCCACAAGGACGTGCGACTGGCGCTCCGAGTGGCAGAGAAGCTCGGTACGCCGCTCCCCTCCGCGCAGGTCGCCGACAAGAGCTTCCGTGCGGTTGAGCGCCTTGGCTACGGACACCGGGACATCGCGGCCGTGCACGAAGTGCTTGCGCGTCACACGGCGGAGATGGCCATGCTGATCGGCTGTGCGGAGCGATTCGTCAGTGCCTGAGCCGGTGCCGTCCGGGACACAGAGCGAGGCTCGCCGCCGAGGCAGGCCCCGAAGCGAAAAGGCCAGGGCCGCCATCCTGAACGCGGCGGGAGAGCTTCTGCTGGAGGAGGGCCTCGAGGCTGTCAGCATGGATGCGATCGCCGAGCGGGCATCCGTGAGCAAGGCGACGATCTACCGCTGGTGGCCGACGAAGGAGACACTCGCGATCGACGCGCTCTACGAGGATTGGGCCGGCGACGAGGCGTTCACTCCCGATACGGGCTCGGTGCGCGGTGACCTGCTCGCCCTGTTCCTGCCTTGGGCCGATCGCGTCAGTAGCCGGCCGTACCCGCGCGTGCTCGGCGCACTGCTGACAAGGGCGCGCACCGACAGCGCCTTCGCGGAGGAGTACGACAAGCGCCTAGTGCAGCCGCGCCGCGAGCAGGCGCGCCCGATCCTGCGACGTGCGATCGACCGCGGCGAGATCGCGGCCGACACGGATATCGAAGTTGCTCTGGATCTCCTGTATGGCCCGCTATACCACCGTCTGCTTCAAGGGCACTTGCCCTTGAAGCAGAACTTCGTGGTGGCTCTGGTCGACCTCGCGTTGACCGGGTTGGCGCCGCGCAGCTGAAGCGCGTGGTTACAGATCGGTGCTGGACTTCTGCAGGCTGAAGTGCGGGCCGGTGACCTTGCTGGTCCCGTGCTGCACAAGGTCGACCGCGTAGGCCGGCCAAAAGACGCCCACCGCCGGATCGCCGGCGCCGCAGGACCCGTCGGAGTTGCCGGGGTTGTTGAACCACAGGAAGCCGTCGACGTACTTGTAGCCCGTGTCCCAGGTCAGCGGGCCAGTGGCGCGGCCGGGCGGGTTACAGAGGTCCTCGTTGCCGTTATCGACGCGGTCCTTCGGGACCAGCGGCCCGCGGCCGTTGTCGTCAGTCTGGACGATGAAGTGCTTGCCGCCTGTCAGGGCCGCGATCTGCTGACCGTAGTGCACGTCGGATGTCGTCCAGTCGTTATGGGTGGCGTTCACGAAGAAACCGGCCGCCTGACCGATGTCCGCCTGCTTGAGCTCGTTCGCGATCTGTCCCGCTGAGTGGCCGGCGTCTGGTGCGCCGGCGTCCATGTAGACCAGGAGATGCGGGTCCTGAGAGAGCTGCTTGACCGCGTAGGCCAGCTCCTGCAGACGCGTCTCCACCTCGCCGTGCTTCAGGCAGCTCGTCTCGATCAGCGAGTCCTCCTCGAGATAGAGGACGACGCGGAAGTTGCCGATGCCGTGCGCAAGCTGGGTGATCCAGTCCTCGTACCGGTTCTTGATCGCGCTCGGACTCTCGCAGGAGCCGTGGACCAGCGAGTAGGTGCTCAGCGCGACGGTGGTGCCAGGCTGCGCGAGCTCAGCGTCGGCGAGGTACTTCTCGACCGTCGGCGCCAGCGTCGAGGCCGGCTGGTTCCACATCCAGAACCGGTACGTGCCGGAGCCGGGCGTGTACGCGAGCTCGTGCAGCGCCCGTGCCCAGCCCGGGTTCGATTTCGCATAGTGCGCCGAGAACTGGCCCGAGGGTGCCTGACTGCCGAACACGTACCACTTCACGTACTGGAGGGGATCGCCGTCGTTAGGGATCTGCGTGTAGCCAAGTGGGTTCGCCGGATTCGGGGTGGCGAGCGGATCGTTCTGCAGGAGCTCGACGATCGCCTGGTTCGGTTCGCCAAGCGTGCCCATGCTCGGCCCGTAGATATAGGCCCGCGCGGAGCGCGGCGGCCCGTTGATCCCCTGGTCGTGAACGTTCAGGTCGAAGGTGTAAGAGCTCTGCCCGGCGGGGATGATCGCCTTCGTGTTGCCGATCTTGTCGAAGTTCTGCCCTGCCTGCGAGCCCTTGAACGTGACGCCGTAATAGATCGTCTCGGGTTTTGAGATGTCCGTTGTCCGCTGGATCGTGATCCCGTATTTCCCGGCGTTCTCGTTCACGCTGTAGTTGGCCTGCGTGAGTGAAGTCGTACCGCCGCCAGAAGCGTGAGCGGCGCTGCGCGCGGCGCGTGAGGGCTGCGCTTCAGCGAGCGCGGGGACGGCCATTAGGAGACCGGTTATGACGGCTAACACTGCACCGCATTTGCGACGATTCGAACTCATGATTCCTCTCTTTGCGCAAACCACCCGCCTAAAACCAATGTCAAAACGTTGAGACGTCGGGGCCCGCTTTAGTCATACGTTCGTCCAAGAACGGGCTCGGCCCTACACGTGGGCGCTTTATTCATCCGTTCGTCCAAAAAAAACTGCCCCCACGATGCGGGGCAGCCGACACCGGCGGGCGGATCAGAAGGCGCGGTCAGCCGTGCTCAGTACTTCCCTGAGATCAGATTCCACGCGCGAGTGAGCTTCTGGTGGCGGAACTCCGACTGCGATTCCGATGGATCGTCGTACACCACGGCCGGGTTGGCTGACGGCTTGGGGAGCTGCGCGCATGCTTCGGCGTCGAGCTTGAGCACGACCCCGCGCTCGAAGATCTCCTGAATGTCGTCGGCGTCCGCGAAGCGGTGCTCGTGGCCGAAGGCATGCTCGCCGATCACGATCCCGTCGAACACGTCCTCGTCCTCCGACGCCAGCACGTGGGTGACCTTCCCGATCTGCTGATCGTCGGAGCTATAGACGGGCGTTCCCGCCTGCAGCACCAGATACGACGCCGGTTCACCAAGCTCCACGGGGCTCAGCATATCGTGCGTGCAGCCGGTCAACTGCTTCCATGGAGGCATGGCCACCAACTACCGGTCTGTGCTGACCGAGCCGGGTGCTGCGCGTCTGATGAGCACCGCCCTGGTTGGACGGCTGCCGCAGGGCATGTCGTTCCTGGCCATTCTGCTCCTGGTTCGTGAGGCGACACATTCCTATGCGGCCGCGGGCGTAGCCGTGGGTGCGAACGCGCTCGCAACGTCGGCGTGCGCGCCCCTGATCGGCCGGCTGATCGATCGCTTCGGGCGGCGTCGCGTGGTAGGTCCCGCCGCTGCCCTGCAGGCTGCTGCCTACGTGCTGCTCGCGCTGGCTGCCGCAGACCACGCGGCCACCGTGCTGCTGATCCTTTTCGCCGCGACCGCGGGCGCGCTGATTCCACCGATCGCGGCCGTGGTGAGGACCGTGCTGCGGGACCTGTTCGACGATCTATCCGTGCGCGAGACGGCGTTCGGGCTGGAGGCGATCGCGCAGGAGATGATCTGGATCGTCGGTCCGCTGCTGGTGACTGTCGTGATCACGCTGTCGTCGCCGAAGGCCGCCTTGCTCATGCTCGCGGTCCTCGTCTTCGCGGGGACGCTCCTGTTCCTGCGCTCGCCCTTACTCGTACGCCCTGAACAGCACGAGTCCGAGCATCCGCACCGCGGCTCGGCGCTGGCGAGCGCGGATCTGCGGTGGCTGCTGCTGCCGGTGACGCTGACCGGCTTCGCGCTCGGAGCGGTCGAGGTCGGCATTCCGGCCCTGGCCCTGCATCAGGGGTCACGCGCGGACTCGGGTCTGCTGCTCGCGCTCTGGAGCCTCGGCAGCATGACGGGCGGCATCCGCTACAGCTCGGCGCGCTGGAGGGCGGCGCTCGGCTCCCGCTACGCGCTGCTTCTGCTTGCCGAGTGCCTGTTCACCGTACCTCTGGTCGCAGCGAACTCGATCGCTGTTGCCGCCGCCTGCAGCTTCGTCGCTGGGCTGGCGGTCGCGCCGGCGTTCTCGTGCCAGTACTCGCTTGTCGGCCGCGTCGTGATTCCGGGTACCGAGCACGAGGCATTCAGCTGGACGCTGTCAGGCCTGATCGGCGGAGTGGCCGGCGGCTCGGCGCTGAGCGGCATTCTGATCGGGCAGGTCGGCGTGAAAGCGCCATTCATCCTGGCCTCTGCCGTCGCGTGCCTGGCGGCGATCGGTGCGTCCCGCTTCCGCGGCCGGTTCGGCGCGCAAATCGCGATCGCCTGACGCCGAGGCTGCGAGTCACGAATGGGCGGGCGGTCCAGCGGGACCGCCCGCGGCTCAGAGTGTCAGAGCGAGGGCGGCGTTCGGTGAGAGCTCAGCTGCGGTGGCGAGCGTCTCGGTCGCATTCGCCGACATCGACCCGACGAGCGTCGAGAGCATCTGCTGCACGGAGATGATGCTGTCCGGGACGTCGTCTGTCTGCTCGGTGTTGAACCAGTTCTGCGCGGCAGCGGTGAAGTCGACGAGCGCGTCGTCGCCTAGCTCCGCCGGACTCTCCTCGAGGCACGCCGAGCCGGCGCTGCCCCCGGGAGCCGCCGAGCCGATCACGCCGAGCCGGGACTCGTCCAGCAGATCCTGCGGCGAAGGGGTGATCTCGAATAGGCTTGGATCTACGGCTGTCATCGCTTCGATTATCGGCATCCGCCGTGGTTGCGTAAAGCGATTTGGACGTTCATCCGTCAGCTGGGCCGAGTGTCGCCCCCGCTACAGTCCGCGCTGCTTTGGCTTCACATTCCTTTGACATATGGCCCAACGCAGACGGCTGACTGGGGCCGGCGCGCTGGCGTTGGTCGAGCGCGTCCTGAGGGGTGGCCACAACGTCTTCTTCGAATTGCTCGAGCGGGCGGCAGACAATGTCGTGAACGCCGCCGAGCTGCTGTACGGCCTCCTCGCCGACTTCCCCGACGGTTCCGAGAAGGCCGCCGCGATCAACGACTGCGAGCACGTCGGCGATGACATCACCCACGAGCTGATTCAGCGCCTCAACCGCGAGATCGCCGCTCCGATCGAGCACGAGGATCTGCTTGCGCTCACCTCTGCGCTCGATGACATCGTCGACTGGGTCGATGAGGTGGCCGCATATATGAGTCTCTACCGCGTTGAGGCGCCGATGGTCCAGGCCGTGGCACTTGCGCGTGTGCTGGTCGACGCCGCGCGTGAGCTCGCCGCAGCCGTCCACAAGGTCGCTCGCTTCGAGGACATCTCGGCGCACGTCGTCGAAGTCCACCGGCTCGAGAATGAGGGCGACCGGGTCGTGCGTGGCGCGATCGCGTCGCTGTTCGAGGACGGCATCGATCCGATCGTCGTGATCCGCTGGAAGGACATCTTCGAGCGCCTCGAGGATGCGATCGATTCGACCGAGCGCGCCGCGTACGTGCTCGCGGGCGTCGTCGTCAAGAACACATGAGCGTCGACGTGATTCTCGTGATCGTCGTCGTGACGGCGCTCGGGTTCGATTTCACCAACGGCTTTCACGACACTGCCAACGTCGTCGCGACCTCGATTTCCACGCGCGCGATCGGCCCGCGGCGGGCGATCGCGATCGCCTCGGTGCTGAACTTCGCCGGTGCATTCATCTCGCTGAAGGTGGCCGACACGGTCGGCCAGGGCTTCGTCGACACCCACGTGGTGACGACAACGGTCGTGTTCGCCGGTCTGGTCGGTGCCATCACCTGGAACCTGTTGACCTGGTATGTGGGGCTGCCGTCGAGTTCGTCGCACGCGATGATCGGCGGCTTGGTGGGGGCTGTGATCGCCGCCGACGGCTGGAGCGCTGTCAGCGGCAACGGGCTCGTGACCAAGCTGATCGTGCCAGCGGTCGTGGCGCCGCTCGTCGCCTTCTTCGCCGCGTGGATGTCTGTGGTGCTCGTCTACCGGATCGTTCGCACCGTCCGTCCGGGCGGCGTGAGCCGCGGCTTCAAGCTCGGAGAGGTCGTCTCAGGCGGCCTGCTGGCGCTCTCGCACGGGACCAACGACGCCCAGAAGACGATGGGCGTCATCGCGCTCGCGCTCGTGGCCAGCGGCAAGTTGAGTGCTACGCACTTCCACGTGCCGCTGTGGGTCGTGATCGTTGCTGCGACCGCGATCTCGCTGGGCACGTTCACCGGCGGCTGGCGGATCATCAAGACGATGGGCACGAAGATCATCAGCATGGATCCGGCCCAGGGGTTCGTCGCACAGACGGCTGCTGCCGCCGTGATCCTGGCGGCCTCGCGCAGCGGCTATCCGCTCTCGACCACGCATGTGATCTCCGGCGGGATCGCCGGGGCCGGTGCGGGCAAGCGACTGTCGGCCGTGCGCTGGGGTGTCGCGCGCGAGATCGTCACCGCCTGGGTGCTGACGCTCCCGTGTGCGGCGCTCGTCGCGGCGGCGATCTACGCGGTCACGAGCCTATTCGGCAAGGGCGACGCCGGTCCGATCGTTATGAGCGCGGTGCTCGTTGTCGGCGTCACAGCTGTGTTCATGCGGGCGCGGGGTGGGCGCGGTGGATTCCGCGCCCGTCGTGAAGCGACATCGTTGGAGACCGCCGAGTCGTGATCGTCCGCGTCATCTACAGCTCGATCCTCGCGAGCGTCGTGGTCTCGTGCGTGTTTTCGTTCGCGGTGGTCGGCCTGATCCGGGCGAGCGAGTTGCGCCGTGCGAACCGTGGCGGCGTGGCCTCGGCGGCCTACACCGTGGCTGCGCTCTGCGGGCTTGCCGTGTGCGTGGCCGCAGTCGTCTACGGCCTCATCCTCGTCGGTCAGAAGAGCTGACTCAGCCGGCGAGCTCGGGGCGGCAGCGGCCTTGGGGCCGTGCGGGTACGTCCGCGCCAGCAACCCGGGAGTCACCTCGAGCGTGTTCGCCCTCGCTCGGATCCTGCCGGCCAATGCTCCAGATCCCCGAGATTTCGTCCGGCCGGCTGAGCAAAATACGCGAACATGCTGCGCCCGGGCGTGGACGGTGCTGTGCGAGCTCAGCGGCCACGCAACGGCCGCACGGTTGCGCCTGCCCCGATACGGGTCGGCCTGATCACTGTCGTTGTCGGAGTGCTCGCGGCGCTCATCGGCGGTAGCGATGGCTTTTGGGTGTGTCTCCCCGGTGTACTGCTCGCGGCGTCGGTGGCGTCGACCGCCGCGGGCGCGATCTGTTCCGGAACGCCGGTGCTGCTCGCCGGCGTGCTGGCTGCATTGGCCGCGCACAAGGGCCCGGTGCCACCCGTCTGGCTCGTGGTGCTTGTGCCGGGCGCCTGCCTCTTGGTTTTGCACGGTGTGGGGCGGAGGCTGCGGCACGACCGCGACCGGATGGAACACGCCGCCCTCAGCGACCCGCTCACCGGCCTCGCGAACCGCCGCATGCTGATGTCGATGGCGGAGTATGAGATCGCCCGCCATCGCCGTGCGGACGCCCGCTTCGTGGTCGTGATGATCGATCTCGACGGCTTCAAGCTGTTGAACGACAGCTATGGGCACGCCGCCGGCGACCAGATGCTCCGCAATGTCGCGGCCGCACTCAGGCGCGCTCTGCGCTTGCAGGACACGGTCGCCCGCCTCGGGGGTGACGAGTTCTGCGTGATCGCGCCCGAGACCGACAACCCGCGCGCGCTTGCCGACAAGGTCGTGGACGCCGTCGCCGAAGCGGCGACTGGCTTCGACGGCCTGCAGACGAGCGTCGGCGTGTCCGTCTTCCCGGAGGACGGGACCACGATCGAGCTGCTGCTCAGAACCGCAGACGGACGCCTGCTGGCGGCAAAACGCAGACGCCGAAGCGGGTCGCAGCGGCGTGCTGCCTGACCTCCCACCGCGGGCGCGGTAGGCTGCGGCACGTGACGACCGACAGGGACGGTGACCTCTCCGCCTGGTATGCGTCGACGGCGCTGCACTGGCCGGAGAACGTCAAGAACCTCGCCGCGAAGCAGGAGGTCGCCGAGCGCATCGCCGGGCGCGTCACCGACGGTGCGCTGATCGGCATCGGTTCGGGCTCGGCAACCTACATGGCGCTGTGGTCGATCGGCCAGCGCGTGCAGCGCGAATCGCTCTCGATCCGGATTGCCACCACGTCTTACGAGACCCAGGCAGCCGCGGTCACGCTCGGGCTGTCGACGGTTCCGCTCGGATCAGTGCAGCCGGACTGGGGCGTCGATGGTGCCGACGAGCTCGATCCGCATGGACGCCTGCTGAAGGGGCGCGGCGGCGCGATGTTCCGCGAGAAGGTGCTCTGGTCGACGTGCAAGCACATGTACCTGGCGATTGACCCCAGCAAACATGTCGAACGGCTCGGGCAGGGCTTTCCGATCCCGATCGAGGTCGACCGGGCCGCCGTCGATCTGGTCGGGCGGGCGCTCGATCTTCACGGCTCCACCCGTTGGGGGCTGCGGTTGGCCGGAAGTAGCAAGGACGGGCCTGTGATCACGGAGTCCGGGAACCTCGTGATCGACGCCTGGTTCGACGACATCGCTCACGGCCTGAGCGCTCAGCTGAAGCTTCTGACCGGCGTGATCGAGACCGGGCTTTTCGAGGGCTACGGCTTCGAAGTCGTCTGATCCCTGGGCGCCGAAGCTGCGGCGAGGCGTCCGCAGAGCGCTACTCGGACTGGGGTCCGAGGATCTGCACGAAGCGGTCGATCCGCCGCCGCTCCTCTTCATCGAGAGGGCCTGTCGCAGCCGTCAGCAGCGTCATTGGGCCGCGGTCGCGCGCCCACGCTTGCACCGGCTCGCTGAACGCGTCGGCCACCCAGATCAATGGCAGCGCACGCGCGTACGCGATCACCGTCTCGTCTTGGCGCTCGGGCGTGTCCTCGGCGCGGACAAGCGCGATCGCAGTCTGCCCGAGGTCGTGAGCGAGGCCGTTGACGGCCCCGAGCCCCTCGAACCCCAACAGCGCGACCTCGCCCTCCTCGAGCATCTCCCGCGCCCAGCCGACCGGAGTGCCGGAAAGGGCAGATGGTGCGCAGACGAATCGGAAGCGTGGCTCGGGCATCGCGCGAACGCTACCTGTTGCGCGCCAAGAGCAGCATCTCACGGCGCCATGGCTGCGACTTGTGACCTTCTTGTTACCAGCAAAGGGGTGTGAAGGTCACCTGTATTTCTGTGCGTGAGAATGCCCCAGGATGTCCCCAGGCCGGCCACCGTTGCGCAATCGTTCACTGTCGCGCTTGCTGTCCGGCTTCGGGTTGCTCAATGTCTCTGAGTGGGGCTTCGTTGCCGCGCTGAGCGTGCACGCCTATCACGCCGGCGGCGCCCTCGACGTCGGTCTGATCGGCTTGCGGTTCCTCGCCGGCGCGCTGAGCAGCGCCGTGCTGGCGCCGCTCTTCGCCAGCCGCCGTGGGGTGCTCAGCGTTATCGCGTTGCTGCGAGCGTGCCTGCTCGGCGGCGCCGCCGTGATGGCGATCACCGGCAGCCCGTTCGCACTCGTGCTGCTGTTCGTCGTCGCCGATTCGGTCGTCGCCGCGGGATACCGGCCGGCGCAGTCGCGTCTGATGCCCTCGCTCGCGCGCTCGCCTCAAGAGCTGACACACGCCGTGGCCGGGACGAGCATGGCCAAGACCGTCGGTCAAGCCGCCGGCGCGCTGATCGGGGGTGCCGCGGTCGATTTCGTCTCGCCCGGCACGGCGATGGCGGGCCAGGCGGCCATGATGCTGCTCGCGCTGCTGTGCACCCTCGGGCTCGGGGGAACACCCGCCGTCGACGTCGACGATTCGCCGCACAGGCTCAGAGCCGGCCTCGCTGCGTTTCCTGGAGTATTCGGCGACGTTCACGCTTGGCCGTTGGTGGTCGCGAGCGTGCTGCGAACACTCGTGCGCGGGCTGTGGGGCGCCCTGCTCGTTGTCGTCGCCCTGCGTTTGCTGCATGCCGGTAGCTCGAGCGTCGGCCTGCTGCAGGCGGCCACTGGACTCGGCGCGTTCGTCGCGCTGCCGGTCACGGCGTCGCAGATCGGGCGCGCCCGGCTCGCGGTGCCGTGCATCGTCTCGTTCATTGCGGCCGGCCTCGCGGTAGCCCTCGTCGGGACGGCATCGGCGCTGCCGGTGGTCGCTGTGCTCGTGTTCATCTGGGGGGCGGCGATGGCACTCGCCGACGCGACGTCGCTGTCGCTGTTGCACAGGCTGCTGCCGACAGAGGCGTTCTCGCGCACGGTGACCGTGATGGAGTCGCTCAAGCTCGTCACAGAAGGTGCCGGTGCGCTGCTTGCACCGGCGCTCGTCGCACTGTTCGGTTTACGCGCAGCGCTGGTCGTCGCCGGCCTGCCGCTGCCCCTGCTGATGGTCACCACCTGGGTTCGCGTGCGCAGCTCCGACGAGCTGGCCGCCGGCCGCGGTGCGATCGTCGCGCGCCTACATCGCGTGAGCCTGTTCAGCGGGCTCGACATGGCTTCACTCGAACAACTTGCCGCGCACGCAGAGCCGGAGCAGGCCATGGCGGGCGACGAACCGGTCGTGCAGGGGGCGCGCGGCGACAGCTTCTACGTGATCGAGTCCGGCGAGGCAGAGGTCCTGATCGACGGCTTCAGAGTGCGGCAGCTCGGCCCCGCCGATGATTTCGGTGAGCGGGCGTTGCTGCGTCACACACCGCGCACCGCGACGGTGCGGGCGCTCACCGAGATGGACCTGCTCGCGATCGAGCGAGACGCGTTCCTCGAGGCGCTCACCGGCGAGGCCCGCATGAACTTCGAGTATCAGGACATGTTGGATGTTCCGCTCACCGAAATCCTCGGAGGGCTTGCGGCCTTCGACGCGATCAACGGCGGCGGCCTGCGCAAGCTCGCTATTGCGGCCGGGCGCAAGGAGATCCCGGCTGGGACGGTCGTGTTCGACGTCGCCGACGAGAGCGATGCGGTGTACGTGATCCTCAGCGGACGCGTCGAGCTGCAGCGCGAAGGAGAGGTGAGCTCCGTGCTGCTGCCGGGCGACTCCTTCGGCGAGCTCAGCGTCCTCCGCGGGACCTCGTGGCCAGAGCGTGCGGTCGTGACCGAGCCGGTTGTGGCGGCGGTGCTGCCGGCCGAGGCGGTCCTCGACGCGGCGCGCATGCAGCGAGATCAGCAAATACCCGCACGCCGATAGACTTACTAAAATCCAATCGCGTTGGTGCGGTTGGTGCGGTTGGAGCGCGGGGAAGCGAACTGAGAGCCGCTCGAGCGCGGAGCGCCGCTTCTCCCAGGTGACCGTATGCATATCGATCCGTACATCGTTCTCGGAAGTGCAATCGTCGGGCTGCTGGTGGGCATGACCGGGGCGGGCGGCGGCGCGTTGATGACGCCGATGCTGATCCTGCTGTTCGGCGTCACGCCCGCAGCTGCAATCTCGAGTGACCTCGTCGCCTCGGTGGTGATGCGACCGATCGGCGCCGGCGTGCATCTGCGAGCCGGCACCGTCCACCGCAAGCTCGTGTTGCTGATGGCCTCGGGCTCAGTGCCGGCCGCGATCCTGGGCTCCTATCTGTTGAGCCTGATGGGAAACTCCAAGAGCGACGTCAAGCACATCGAGATGATCCTCGGGGCGGCGCTCCTGATCGGCGCGGCGGCGATGGTGCTGCGTTACGCACTTGACCGGCGAGCTGGTGAGGCACGCAACGACCTGATCCATCAGATCACGCCACGGCCGGTCGTGACGGTGCTGATCGGGATCGTCGGCGGGGTCGTCGTCGGCATGACGTCGGTCGGAGCGGGCTCGCTGATGGTGATACTGCTGCTGTTCGTCTACCCGACGATCAGCGCGAAGCAACTGGTTGGCACCGACCTCACCCAGGCGGTGCCGCTGACACTCTCGGCCGCGGTCGGAGCGCTGATCTTCGGGCACGTTCAGTTCGGCCTGACCGGCTCGCTGATCATCGGCTCCGTGCCGGCCGTATTCATCGGTTCGATGCTCTCCGCGAGCGTGCCCGACCGATACATCCGTCCCGTGATCGCGTTCGTGATCCTTGCTTCAGGGCTCAAGTACATCGGGCTCGGCACCACCACCCTGGGCTGGACCCTGTTCGGCCTGTTGCTCGCCGGAGCGGCTTTCGTGACCTACGAGCTTCGCTCAGGTCGGGAGCCGCCGCCTGCTTTTTCGTCCACAACGCTTGAGTAACCGTCCCAACCTGCCGATAATTGGTGTATGAGCGCAACTGCGATGAGTGGCTCGACGGGTGACCTGACAGCGGTCGCGGCACTGCAGGTGCTGCAGCAGACGCAGGCAGGGACCGCGGCCGTTCAGGCCGCGCTGAGCGAAGACACGGGCGGCGGCGCCGCTCCGGTCGTCAGCTCGAGCGCCACCGCTCCGGGCGCACTCGAGCTCTTCGCTTAGTCACCAGCTAGCGCTGCCCGGTCCGACGTCGCGGAAGCGGATGTCGCGGCCTTCTGCGGGAAAGCTAAGATCGGGTGGTCAAGGCGACCGGGGAAACGAGCAGGCGTGGCGCTCAAGCTTGATCCAGCAGGGGGCGGCACGTCTGGACCCACGAAGCTCGCGCTCTCCCTGCATTTCCAGCGCGAGCCGACCGCACCCGGCGAGGCGAGACGCTTCGTGCGGAGTGCATTGACCCGGCGGGGCCGTCCGCGTTACTTGATCGAGGACGCTGAGCTCGTCGTCGGCGAATTCGCTACGAACGCCTTCCTGCACGCGCGGTCGCCCTTCACTGTCGAGCTCCGTGGCCGTATGAACGGGGTGCGTATCGAGGTGTCGGACGCAGCGCGCGACGCCGAGCCTCGGATGCGCACGGATGCTCATCCACTCGATCCCTCGGGCCGCGGATTGCGCTTGGTCGCCGAGGTTGCGGCGGACTGGGGCTTCGAGCTCACGCCCGACGGCAAGACCGTGTGGGCCGAGCTCACCGATCGAGGTTCCGGCGAGCTTGCTATCGGCGGCGCGCCGCGACGATCAAGCGAGTGCGTCCAGGCGGCCGGCGATCAACACTGCGGCGTGCTCCTGCGCGGCATAGGCACTGCGGAGGGCGCCGACTGTATCCGGGGTCCTGTGATCCGCCTCTGCCGTTGGCAGAGGGTTGTCGATCAGCAGTGCACGGACCTCGCCAACCAGGCTCTGGTCGTCAACGGCGTTCGCCAGCGTGATCAGTGCCCCGGCCCGCACGCGCGCGCCCTCGACGAAGGCGCCGAGCACGGTCTCCGCGGTCAGTGGCGCGGTGCCGAACACGCGGGCATGCAGCACTGCTGGATTGACCGCATGTGGCAGCACGAGCCGGCTGCGTTCGTCCGCGGAGAAACCGGCTGCGATTGCGATGTGGTCAATGGCGCGCGTGATCCCCTGTGCATCGACCGGCAGTGAGGCGCCGACATCCGGTGGCACCGCGGTCAGCAGCGCACGGTGAGCGGCTTCTGCTTCGGAGAGCAGCTCTTCGACACGGGCGCGGTGCGACGCGACCATAGCTTCAAGGTAGCGGCGAGTTAGGCGGAGCCCGCGCCGGACGGGCCGAACCGCTCCGTTCTGATTCGGTCCGCTGGCTGACCGAGGTCCACCAGCACTCGCGACACGCTCTCGACGAACGCGTTCGATCCGCAGACGAGCGCGATCGGATCGCCGGCGAGCGTGAGCGACTCGAGGAGCTCACGGTCGACGCGGCCACGGTGCCCGCTCCAGGCCTGCGGCCACTCGCGCGTCAGAGCGATCGTGATGTCGACGCCGTCATCAGCGAAGTGGGATAGCTCGTCGCGGTAGATCAGGTCCGTGAACGACCGGGCGGAGTACACGAGCTGCGGCTTGAACCGGCGCGAACCCTCCGCCCAGTGACGCAATATTGCGCGGAATGGGACGACGCCGGAGCCGCCGGCGAGCATCACTGGCGGCGCCGGCGTTGACTCGTCCCAGATGAAGTAGCCGCCGATCGGCCCACGCAGCTCCAGCTCATCTCCGGCTCGAAGCTCGTCTGCGAGGTAAGGGGAGACCTCGCCGTCGGCGAGCCGCTCGACCGTCAGTGCGAGGTGCTCGTCCTCAGGGGCTGAGGCGAGCGAATAGCTGCGTTGCGCCTCGTAGCCATCCTCGGCGGTCAGCCGTACGTCGACGTGCTGGCCGGGGCGATGGCCCTGCCAGCTGGGCACGTTCAGAACGATGGTCTTGACTCGCGGGGTCTCATCGATCAGTTCGACAACGCTCCCGAGCTGCCAAGTCAGTCTCCCTGGTAACGCTGCTCGAGCCATGGATCGCCGTGGTTGTTATAGCCGTAGCCCTCCCAGAAGCCGGGCTCGTCGTCAAGCGTCAAAGTGAGCCCGCGCACCCATTTGGCGCTCTTCCAGAAGTACAGGTGTGGGACCAGCAGCCGTGCCGGGCCGCCGTGTTCGGGCTGGAGCGGCTCGCCGTCATACTCGTAGGCGATCCAGGCCTGGGCGCCGGACACGTCGCCGAGTGCGAGGTTGGTCGTATAGCCGCCATCGGACCACGCCGTCAGGTATTTCGCTTTGGTCTCGACTGAGGCGAGCAGTGTGTCGACAGACACGCCCCGCCACTTCGTGTCCAGCTTCGACCACTTCGTCACGCAATGGATGTCGACAGTCGGCGTCTCAGATGGAAGCGCCAGGAACTCATCCCATGTGAATGTCACCGCCGCATCGACGACACCGTCGATCGTGAATCTCCACGTCGCCAGATTCGCCCGCGGTGTCGGGCCGGCGGAGAGCACGGGAAAGTCCTGCGTCAGATATTGGCCGGGCGGGATCCGGCCGGGATCGGCTGCTGGACGTCTGCCATGAAAGCCGCGCGATACAGGAGCCATCGCTTCCCCTTGGTCGTGCATGACGACGATAACGGCATCCGACCGTGATCACATAGTTCTGTACTCACTGTGTGGGCGCGTCGAGATCCGCCGCTGAGGCGTGGATCGCGCAGTAAGCGTTGCGCCGAGCGTTGTAAGCCCCAGGTTGCTTGAGCACTGTCGCCTTGTAGATCAGCAGCGAGCGGAGCGTCGCGGTGTCGTCGATGCGGGTCTCCACCTGAGCGCGTGCCGCTGCGGAGCGGGCATCGATCAGATCCTTGGCGTTGGTGATCGCCTCCAGGCGCCAGGCGGCGATGATCTGCGGAACCTTGTTGGGGCTGAGCCACTTCGGCAGGGTAGGCGGTTGCCCGGTGGTCGGGTCGTAGGCCACGCGGATCGTGGCCAGCAGCGGTGCCTCGGCACGGAAGATGTCCTTGTTGACTGCGACCACGTCTGGGATCGCGCTGCGCCCGTCTGGCAGGCGTGGACCGACCGACGCCAGCGCGAACGGGAGGTCCCGGCTGATGTGGGCGTTCATTCCCAGGAGCATGTCGCCAAGGTGCTGACACGCTGGTTCTGGGCGGCCGAGAACGCGATCTGCCACACCTGCGGCACAGCGCTGCGGTTGCCCGAAGCGCCAGGAGTCGAGCGCATGGAAGTACAGAGTGGAAAACACCGAGTCGAGGTGTGCGACGTAAGGCGGGTTGCCGTAGCGATCGGCGTCGCAGCTCTCGCGCACCTCCATCGAGACCTGCCGGTACATCGTGGCGAACGGCGCGAGATGGCTGCAGCCGAGCTGCGGTTGAAGCGCCCGACCGCGCCGTATGCGAACATCTGTTCGTGCGATGGGAACAGCAGACGGTCGACCGGGAAGCAAGTGCGAGGCTGCCGGGTTATCACGACGTGACGGTTCGCCACTTCGATGCGCCCGAAGCGGTTGACACGCGCTTCTACGAGGTCCACGCGAAGTCGATCCTGAACCGCGTACCCGAAGCCAGCCAGATGCCGTTCCGCTGGACCGTGAACCCGTACCGAGGGTGCACGCACGCGTGTGCGTACTGCTTCGCCCGCCCGACGCACGAATTCCTCGGGCTGAACGCCGGGCGCGACTTCGAGCGTGAGATCGTGGTCAAGGTCAACGCGCCCGAGCGGCTACGAGCGGAGCTGGCCCGGAGCCGCTGGCAGCATGAGCACGTCGCGCTGGGCACCAACACCGATCCGTACCAATGGGTCGAGAAGCGCTACGAGCTGATGCGCGGTATCTGGGAGGCGTTGCGCGACGCGCGCAACCCTTGCTCGCTGTTGACGAAGTCACCGTTGTTGCTGCGTGACCTCGACCTGATGCGCGAGTTGAACGCGGTCACCGACTTCAGCGCCGCTCTGTCAATCCCGACGCTCGACCAGAAGGCGTGGCGTGCGACAGAACCCCGCAGCCCGAATCCGAGCGCCCGATTGGACGCGCTTGCGGAGCTCGCGAGGGCGGGGATCAGGACGGGGGTGCTCGTGGCGCCGTTGATGCCGGGCATCAACGATTCGCCCGAGCAGGTTCGCGAGGTGGTGCGGCTCGCGACCGAGGCCGGCGCCGGTTACGTCACCGGAATCGCCCTGCATCTGCGGCGGGGCGTGCGAGAAGTGTTCATGGAGTGGCTGGCGGAGCAGCGGCCGGAGTTGGTGCCTCGGTATGAGGCTCTGTACCGGCGCGGTGCGTACATGCCGGTAGCCGAGCGGCGGCGGCTGACGCAGCTCCTCGAGGGGCCCTTGTTGCCGGCCAAGAAGCGCTTCGGCCGCGTGTTGCGGGCTGGGCCGGAGCGGGCCATCACAGCCTCGCGAGCCAATCCCGAGCCGGTTCAGCCGCGTCTGTTCTGAGACGGCGGCCACGGTGGCACCGCTCTCACAGCAGCCCGAGTTGCCGCGCACGGTCGACTGCCGCCCGACGCGTGTGTACATCAAGCTTGGCGTACAGACGTTTGGTGTGCGCCTTGACCGTGTTGACTGATAGGTAGAGCGCGTCGGCCACCTCACGTTTGGAGAGGTGAGTGGGCAGGAGACGGAGGACACGCATTTCACTGTCGGTGAGCGGCTCGTCCAGCGGCTCGGCGTCCTGCCGCGGCGCGGCGCCCTCCTTGGAGCCGAGCAGGTTGATGATCTGGGAGAGCAGGTCCGCGTTCGCGGTGGGGGATCCGGCGTTGCGCTCGATTGGGTCTGTTGCGGGAGGGAGGAGGAGCAGGAGAACAGCGGGGTCATGCCCCGCCACCTCGAGCGTCTGCTGCAGTGCGGCCTCGGCGATACCAGTATCGCCAACAGCCTTGGCGGGGATCGACTCAGCCATATTCGAGAGAACCAACCAACCACGAAGGAGCATCGCGGAGTCGTACTCACCGAAACCGCGTGAAGGCGTCACGTGGACGCCGCGAGCTTGGTCACGAAGAATGGAAACCTGCGGTCGCTGGTCGTTCACCAACGTCAGGTGACGAGAAGAGTGGCTGGCTAGCGGCCTCGGCCGCCGCTCGTCCCGCAGATTCGTGAGCGAACCGTTATGAGCCATCGTTCCGTCTCCCTGCGTTCGCGGATCGTCGAAAAGCTTGTATCCACTATCCGACGTGTCGCCGGACCGCGCCATACCGCTTGACCGGAGACGATGATCGGAATGAACCGAGGTCGGTAGTCAGGGAAGCCCCGATGTGGCCTCCGGTTCGCCCTACCGTCTTCGGACGTCAACTACGTGCTCGCGCCTCACAACTCGGGCGCCCCTGCAGCCAACGCTCCAGGCCCGTGACAGCGAGCGCATACCGTGCGGCGGCGGCCTGTTCGCGGTCCAGCGCGGCGGTATAGACAGAGAACGCCGCGCGCTGAGTGTCGGCCTCCGCACGTGACCACCGCTGATACGCCTCGGTGACCGTGTCCGCCTCTTCGCGCCAGTCGATATAGCGGAAGAGCATCCGGTCAAGCAGATCGGCTGCCGCCTCGCCAAGCACCTCAGATGAGATTCGAGCGCTTGCCATCGTCTCTCCGATCGGTCTGTGTGAGGTCGGCGGTCTCCATGCGCTCCGAAGCTTCACGCTCATCGGGGTGACCGCGCATCACCCAGCCTGGGCTATTTCTCGTGGCCGGTCGTGGCGCGAATCACAGCTGAGTCGATCCGCGCCAGACGCTCAGATGCCGTAGATGACGGGCAGCCGCCCGTCATCCAGGGCCTGCATGAACGCCGCGTAGTCACGGTCGTTCTGATCGGCGTAGCGCAGCGCGAAGTGCTCGATCGCGTCAGGGAACGTCGACCCGGTCCCGCCGTAGCCAAACAGCTGTGCGGGGCTGCCCGAACGCGCGTGGGCGCGTCCGAGACAGGCGCCACATACCTGCGCGTAGCTCGCCAACGATGGGATGTCCATGCCGCTCGGGTTCAGCGATCCCTTCATGTCACGCAGCTGGCGCGCGTAGTAGTGCCGGCCGGTGCCCCGCATCCACGTACCACCCCAGGAACGGATCGCTCGCGGCCTGGATGATCCGCTGGCCGGTGACCACCCTTTCGCCCTCGGAGTCGTGCATCCCCGGCATCGAGTACGGAGCAAGCACCGATTTCTGTGCTTCCTTGAACTGGAGGAACAATGGGTCGTCGTCGCGATGGCCCATGAGCAGCACCGTGTAGCCGTCGGTGCCGACTGAACCGACGCCCGAGACCTTGCGGGCAACGCGGTAATGACGCGCGACTACGCGCTGGGATGGCTCGAGCGTCTCGACGCAGTGCACGAGTGCGTCCTGCACCAGCCCCGCCATCTGGTCGCGCTGGTCTGCGGGCAGCGGCGTGATCACTGGCGGCTGCGGCTTGATACGAAACTCGCCATCTACCGGTTGCGCGAAACGGCCGAGGGCCTGCAGGCTCGTGCGCGCCTGGGCCTGCGCCACTCTGCGGCGCAGCATCTTTGACTGCTGCCGCGTGACTTTCGTTTCAGCCAGCTTCACCAGCGGTGTGACATCGAACCGCGTGTACCAGATTTCCAGAAACGGCTGCCGGGCAAGCCCTGCGAGTGCCTGCTGGTAGCCGAGCGCGGAAGCTCGCGCGATCCGCCGCTGGGACTGCTCGCCGAACCCGTTGTCGCGGGCTGCGACAGCGACGCTTGCCGCAAGTCGTTTGAGATCCCACTCGAACGACGCCACATAGGTCTCGTCGAAGTCGTTGAGATCGAACACCAGGCGCCGGTCCGGCGCCGCGAACATCCCGAAGTTCGTCAGGTGGGCGTCGCCACAGCTCTGCACCAACAGGCCGCTGGTCTCAGTCGTCGCGAGGTCGCCGGCCATGATCGCGGTACCGCCCCGGAAGAACGTGAACGGCGACACTGCCATGTGCGCGTCGCACGGCCGGCCTCGATCAGCTCGTCCAGCGTTCCTGAGCGGTCCGCGGTCCCGGGCATCCACCGAGGCTAGAGGATTCACTGTGGATCAGTGAGCCGAGTTGCCTTGCGCGGCTCCTCCGTGAAGGCGGGCAGTCTCTTGGTCTGTTGCCTGGGATGCCGATCACGCCTGGGCCGGCGCAGGAGGCGAGTACCCTTCAGTGGGTGGACATCAATTGATGCGGCGCTCAGCTGCCTCGAGTCGGCGGTCGGCCGCGCTGGGGGATCGAGCCTGCTTGCCGCGGCATCCGTCCCGCCTCGTCCAGTGCCTGTCGCAGCAGCATCTCGATGTGGGCGTTGAGGCTGCGAAGCTCGTCAGCGGCCCATCGGGACAGTGCGTCGTGCACCGCGGGGTCGAGGCGCAGCGGGAGCTGCTTACGCTCGCGGCTCACGTATATAGCGTGCCCGTGTTGACGATCGGTGAGGCCGGCTGGTCGCCGCAGAGCACCACCATCAGGTTGCTGACCATCGCCGCCTTGCGCTCTTCGTCGAGGTTCACAATCCCGCGCTCATCCAGCCGCGAGAGCGCCATGTCGACCATTCCCACCGCGCCCTCGACGATCTGCGCGCGGGCCGCGACGACGGCGTTTGCCTGTTGGCGGCGGAGCATGGCCTGCGCGATCTCCGACGCGTAGGCGAGATGGCTGATGCGGACCTCGACCACCTCAACCCCGGCGATCGCCATCCGCTCGGCCATCTCCTGCGCGAGGTCTGCGGCGACCGAGTCGGTCGAACCGCGCAACGACTTCCCGGCACCGGTGGGGTCGTCGTAGGGAAGGGTGGTAGCTACATGGCGCAACGCCGCCTCGGCCTGAACCTGGACGAAGTCCACGTAGTCATCAACGGCATAGACCGCTTCGGAGGTGTCGGCGACCTGCCAAACGACGATGGCGGCGATCTCCACCGGGTTGCCGTCGGCATCGTTGACCTTGAGATGGTTGGTCTCGAAGTTGCGCACCCGGACGCTCAGGTTCCGACGGTCCGCCAGCGGCACGATCCACCACAGCCCAGGACGGCGGACCGTGCCGACGTAGTTACCGAAGAACCGAATGACCTTGGTGTGACCGGGCTGCACGATCACCAGTGAAGTCGCAACCAGCACGCCCACCACGATCGGCACCGCGATCAGACCCGGAACCGAGCTCCCGGGAAGCGCGAAGCATGCCCCGATGCAAACCGCTACGAGCAGCACCCCGGCCCATCCGTTGATCGCCCATGCCGGACGTTCGCTGATCTCGACACGGGTTCCGCCGTGGCCGACAGGTTTGGCGTCCGCCGGCGGATACGGCTGAGTGGTTTGACTCATGTTCCCTCTCCTTGCAACAGCGACTTAGAAAACCGATATCAAATAGATATCACTTTTCCGTGAGCTAGGCAAGCACAAACCCGCCGATCGATCGAGCGGCACCAGACTGTCGAGCTGCAGATCGATCCGGAACCGACGAACCTGCCCCGGAGAACTCCCACCACCGACTGCGCCACTAACCCAGCGCACGACTCCTTTCGCGGTGCTGTGAGCCGCCGGGCGCAAATGACAGGCCCAGTCGGGACAAGCGGCCGACGCCTGCTTCTGTCCGCGACGCAAACATTGCAGTTGGTCAAACGACACCCCCTTTGCGCAGTTCGCGCGACCATGTCAACGCACTTGTGATGCGTCACTGTGACCGTTCAGCGTGGTGGTTGTAGGCCGTCGATCAGGATGTTCAGTAGGCGATTGGCCCTGTCTTTGTGCTGGGGCGGTTGGGCGACGGTGAAGATGCCGACGAGTGCGGCTGCGATGTCTTCGGCGGTGATGTCGGTGCGAAGGTCGCCGGCGGCGTGGCCGGCGTCGAGGATTTCGGTGATGGCCGTTAGCAGCTCGGTTCTGGTCTGGGCATGGGTGATCTCGCCGGACTTGATCATCGCGAGCAGCGTGTCGAGCATGCCGTTCTTGGTTGCGATCCAGTCTCCGAACAGGTCCATCCATCTCCGCAGCGCGGCGGCCGGGGGCAGCTGGGTGAGCAGCTCGCGGGCACCGGCGACGAGCCGCGTGACCTGATCCCGGTAAACGGCCTCGACCAGCGACTCGCGGGTGGGGAAATGCCGGTAGAGCGTTGCGATGCCGACCCCGGCCTCAGACGCAATCGCGCGCATCGACGGTGTGCCGTCGGCTGACGCGATCACGCGCGTCGCGACCGCGAGCAGTTGTTCACGATTGCGGGTCGCGTCCGACCGTAGCGAGTGGGTTCCCGTCTCAGACAAAGCGGATCACGCTCCGCTTGTGGTAGCTTGGATCACGAAACGGAGCGTAGTCCGCTTCGGTGCGTTCTTTCAAGATCAAGGAGAGAAATCGCCATGCAGGACCACAGCAACCCGATGCCGACGAGCACGAGTAGGGCAGTGTTGCTCGAGTCATTCGGAGGCCCCGAAGTCTTGAACCTGCGCGAGGTACCCGCACCGCAAGCCGGCTCGGGGCAGATTCGCGTGCGGGTCACCGCAGCCGGACTGAACCCAATGGACTGGTTCATGACCTCCGATGCGGAAACCGCCAGCCATTTTGGCTTGAGCCTGCCTGCCGGGTTCGGAACCGACTACGCCGGGGTCGTGGACCAGGTCGGTGACGGCGTGATCGAGTTTGCGGTCGGAGACCGGGTATTCGGCGGTGCCCTGTCCCGTGCGGTCGCCAACTACTTAGTCGCGGAGCCGGCCGGGAGCATCGCAGCGGGCGGCGACGCCCACCACACCCCCGATGGCGTCGATGACCGCATCGCCGCAACCCTGGCGATAGCAGGCTGCACGGCAGCCGCCGCCCTTGCCGTGGTCAATCTCAGCCAAGGCGACACGGTGCTGATCGGCGGCGCAGCGGGCGGGGTCGGAGTGTTCACCGTTCAGCTTGCCCGGCTCGCGGGGGCGCGAGTGATCGGGACCGGATCGACGACATCGTCCGACTACCTGCGCAATCTCGGCGCCGAGCCCGTCACCTACGGTGGCGGGCTGGTCGACCGGGTCCGTGCCCTCGCGCCCGGCGGCGTCACCGCGGCGATCGACCTTCACGGAACCGACACCGTGCACACTGCACAGGAACTCGGCGTCCCGGACGAGCGCATCACCACCATCGCCGCCCAGGTCGATGGAATCACGCCCGCAAACGGCGCCGACGCCACCCACGCCATAGACGAGGTCGCCCGCCTCGTCGCGACAGGCCAGGTCCGCGTACCAATCGCGGCGAGCTTCCCCATCGAACAGATCCGCGCCGCAGTCGAGCTCCAGGCCAGCCGACACGTACACGGCAAAGTCGTCATAGACCTCTAGACACCATCCCACCGATTTCGATTCGCTGCCGAGACCTGCTCTTCGCCTACGGCGCGCATCTCGCCGTCACTTACGATAGACGTGCAATGCGCGGCTTGCGGGATTGTGAGCACCCGCTCAGCGGAGTTCGGATTGCCGATGTCCAGCTGGTGGCTCGGTATATGCACCGGTATATGCGCCACACGAGCGTTCGGGACATCCCTGACGCGCCTGACGCCCGTAAACAAAGGAAAAGCCCGCAGCTGCGGGCTCCAAAATGGGCGATACTGGGCTCTGACATCCCTGCAAATCGCATGGTTTGGGGCACCGAGGTCCGCACGGGGGTCCCACCATCCGAGTTCGTGTGGCACGCCTAGCTAGACAGCGAGCCGCGACGAACACCGGATCTTGAGGTAACCAAGCCCTCCTGCAGAGGACCGGGCCTTCACGCTCCAGGCGTGCAGCTCCGGCGTCAGGCCATCCCGGCTGAGCAGGACGCTCGGGTGCGCGCGGTAGCCCTCTATTAGGGAAACCGCCAGAGGCTCGGAGCGGCCCCGAGCCGGAACCGCTCGCAGGTGCGCCAACGCTGTCTCGAAAGGCGGCCCTTAACCACCGCCAGCGAGATCGTCGCCGAGGGGATAGCGTGGAGCGAGGCGAGTCTCAGGCCAAAGCAATCGCGTGACGTCCCGCGGCAGCGTCTGGCCCTAGCTAGTCGGGACGGTTGTCTAATTGGGTGTAGCGGGTGTGCTTTGTGCGTCGCTGTGTGTCGAAGCAAAGACAGGTTTCCGCTAGTGCCGTGAACGTTCGAAATCATCAGTCAGGGCCGGCGGGCACTGGCCGTTCCGACGAACGCGAACGACACGTGACCGTCGGTTGCCCTCCCTACCCTGAAGGACGTGAAGATGCCGAAGCCGACCGAGCAGTCCGGTCCTCTTGCCGGTCACGTGCGTCGAGGCGCGACGTATCGTTCCCCCCTTGCGGCGTCAGGCGTCCTGGCAATGGGTGATTGGATCCGAGATGACCTGCCGGACTTGTTGTGGCCGGCGCTCTATCTGGCTCATCAAGGCACGACTGACGCCGCGCGTGATTTCGTCCGCTGGCAGGAGGACGTGCTCGCGGACCTGGATGCACTCGGAGCCCCCATTGAAGACCGTCGAATTGTCACCGAGTGTTTGGACGGTCGCTTGACCGGGCTCGATCGGCTGGCTGAGCGCATCCCGGCGTCGAAGGGCATCGTGGTACGTCGCGCAGCCGATCGCGGATTGCTACCTGAACCGGTGGCGAACGCATTGACAACGTATCGGCAGCGCCCGGCCGCATGGCTCACAGATCGTGAACCGTCGGACCCAGAGTTGGATGATGTTCGGTTGCTGTCGAAGGCTGTTCTGGAGGCGGTGACCGATGGACACCGTGAAGCGGTGTTGAAGTGCCTCAAGATCTGGGCTGCTGTACAGGCAGGCACCTACAGCGCTGATGGGACGATAATCGAGTTATTGAAGTTTTATCCAAACGATGTTGCTACCCGTTCGCAGGCAGACACGGTAGTGAGGGCATCGTGGGGCTCGTCTCGCGGCGCGATGTTGGCT
>DATAUP010000051.1:0-1833 GCA_036268195.1 Solirubrobacteraceae bacterium | reverse complement strand
GCTGCCAGTATATTACTGGCAGCTCATGACGGAACGTGATCAGACGCCGCTACCGGCCAGCTCCTTCGGGCTGCGCTCCGAGCGCCTGGGCGCCTTGCCGATCGTCGAGTGGTTCCTTGAGCGGATCGGCGCGCGACGACTGCTGGAGCGCCACCTGCCGCCCGGCGACGCGCGCACGGGCTTGGCGGGCGCGACGGTGATCGGCGTGCTGATCGGCAACCTGTGCGTGGCGCGCGAGCCGCTCTACGGCCTTGCCGACTGGGCGGCGCGTTTCGATCCCGCGCTGTTGGGCCTGGCTGCGGGCGAGGCTGGGATGCTCAACGACGACCGTGTCGGCCGCGCGCTGGACCTGCTCTTTGACTGTGACCGCGGGTCGCTGTTGACCGAGCTGATGCTCGGCGTGATCAGCGAGTTCAACGTGGACTGCTCGCAGCTGCACAACGACAGCACATCGATCACCGTGCACGGCGACTACACGGCCGCGGACGGCCGCGAACGCGGCGGCAAGCCAACGGTCGCAGCCGCGTTGGGGCATTCCAAGGACCACCGCCCCGACCTCAAGCAGTTCGTTCTCACGCTCACCGTCAGCGCCGACGGGGCGGTCCCGTTGGCGCATCGACTGCTGGACGGCAACGTGACCGACGACCAGACCCACATCGCGACGTGGGACGGCCTCGTCGCCTTGGTCGGCCGCGCTGACTTCCTCTACGTCGCAGACTCCAAGCTCGCGACGCGCGAGCAGATGACACACATCCACGCCCGCGGCGGACGGTTCCTGAGCATCCTGCCGCGCTCGCGCGCCGAAGACACCCAGATCCGGGAGTGGGCGCAATCGCACGCGTTTGACTTCACCGAGGCCGCGCGGCGGCCCGGCAAACGCCGAGGCGATCCCGACCAGGTCTACTGGACCGCGCCGGCGCCGATCCCGACGTCAGAGGGACATCGCATCGTCTGGACGCGCAGCTCCCACAAGCACGAACGCGACGCTGAGGCCCGCCGCGCACGGATCGAGCAAGGGATGCTCGCCCTGGAGGGCGTGCAGGCGCGCCTGGCCGGGCCGCGCACCCGCATCAAGACGCTCGTCGCCGCTCACGTCGCCGTCGAGGCAGCGCTCACCGCCGCCGGCGCGACGCGCTGGATCACCTACCAGATCGCCGAGACGACCCACGACGGCTTTCGCCAGGAGAAACGCGGACGCCCCGGCCCCGACACCCGCTACCGCAAGACACAGAAGACGATCTTCACGCTTACCTTCACGATCGACCACGACAAGATCGCCTACGACGCCAAGACCGACGGCTGCTTCCCCCTGGTCAGCAACGACCACGACCCGACCGACGCCGAACTGCTCGCCGCCTACCGCTACCAGCCGAACCTCGAGAAACGCCACCACCAGCTCAAGAGTGTCATCGGTGCCTCACCGATCGAGCTCAAGTCACCCGCCAGGATCGAGGCACTCGCGTGCTGCGAGTTCATCGCCCTACTCACCCAATGCCTGATCGAACGCGAGCTGCGCGCCGCGATGATCCGCGAGAACATCACCGACCTCGCCCTCTACCACGAAGGCCGCACCACCCGAGCCCCGACCGCAGCCCGCGTCTTCGACCTCTACGCCGACACCGCCCGCCACCACCTCACCACCCCCACCGGCCAGATCCTTCAAGTCTTCGACCCCGACCTCGACGACCTCCAGCGCCAAGTCCTCGACCTCCTCGGCCTACCCGCCGACGCCTACCAGGCCACCACGCCCAGCCCCTGACCAGCCCAGCCCAGCCACTCACGCCGAGCCGCGATGGGGGGAGATATCCGATCCGAGAAGCGCGGAACGAGAGT
>DATAUP010000050.1:0-13881 GCA_036268195.1 Solirubrobacteraceae bacterium | reverse complement strand
CCAGTATTCACAAGCGTCTCACACGCAACACGCGCAAACGGATCCTCAGCAAGCACCGCATCAAGAACACCATCCGAAATCTGATCAGCAACCTTATCCGGATGCCCCTCCGTCACCGACTCAGACGTAAACAGAAAATCCTTGTTGTTCATTGGGTGTTGATTCCTCTCGTTCGCGGCGCCGCCGTGCGGAATCGCCTCGTGCGCCCGTGATCGAAGCACACGGGGTTCAGATCAATGTCGGCGGACACTCTCGCGAGCTCCAATATCTCGCAGGCTACAGCGAGAGAAACGGCCAACGAGGCGCCGCTTCTTGCAACCCGGCTATGTAGGTTAGGCGCTTCTGAAGAGGTTTGTGCAGCGCAGATACCTTGCGGCCGCTGGCTTCAGCGCCTGAGAGAGCTGCCCTCGCGGATACGATCCCGGCGCCGGAGCGAGCTGCCCCTCGCGGATACGATCCCGTTTGTGGTGATGATCAGATGAGCCGGGTAACGCTCCGGGACGTCGCCGAAGCGAGCGGCGTATCGCAGTCGACCGTCAGCTTCGTGCTCAACGAGGTCCCGAACCAGACGATCTCGCCGGCCACGTGTGAGCGCGTGCGCACAGCCGCCCGTGAGCTCGGCTACGTGCCGCACGGCATCGCTCGCGCGCTGATGGAGGGGTCATCACGGATCGTGGTGCTCAATATCGAGCGCAACCGTGAGGGCAACTACTCGCGCAACTTCATCCGCGGACTCGACAAGGAGCTGGCGCTCTATGGGTTTGCTCTGCTCGTCCGTCACGGCCACTCATTGCAGAGCGACGTCGACCAGATCACAAACGTGATCGCGCCGCGTGCCGTGCTGCAGTTCGGCGAGGCCTATCTCACCGGACACGAGCTCGAGGATTCCGGCGGAGGCTGGAAGAACGGAATGGCGGCGCACGTCCTGCTGCAGTTCCGGTACCTCGCCGAACGTGACCACAGCCGAATCGCGCTTGCGCTGCCAGAGGACGAGCCGCTCGCCGAGGTGCGTCTGCGCTTCGCCGTCGAGGTGGCCGAGATGCTCGAGCTTCCCGACATAACGCCACTGATCGTGCCGAAGCAACTTGAGCAGGTGGCGCCGGCGCTGGGCGCGTTTCACGACGAGCATCCGAAGATCACCGCGATCGCCTGCTTCTCCGATCTAACCGCGTTCCGCGTTCTCGCGGGGATGCGTGAGCTCGGATTACGAGCGCCAGCCGATTGGGCCGTGATCGGCTTCGACGAATCCGAGTACGCAGAGATGTTCACGCCACCCCTGACCACCCTGACGGCGGACGCCGAGGGTCATGGGCGGCTTGCAGCGCGGCGGGCACTCGGACTCGACACAAGCGACGTGAAGACTAAACTCGGCCGCGTCATCGAACGCCAGTCCACGTAGACACGATCGATGTCGACGAGAGTCCTGATCCTGGGTGATGCCGGCGGCCTGGGCGAGGCGCTCGCGCACAAGCTCAGAGCGCTCGGCGCGGAGGCGACCACGGCACTCGGTGGCAACGATGCGGCGCTTGCCGAGCAGCTGGCAAACCCCGGATGGACGGCGCTGGCGGTGCTCACGCACGATGACGCGCTGGCTCTACGTCTGACGTTGCTGAGCGCGCACGTCCGGCCCGAGTTGCCGCTCTGGGCGAGTCTGTTCGACCGGACGATCGTCCACCAGGTCCGCCAGATCGTCCCGTCTGTCAACGTCGTCCAGACCGCCGAATTGGTCGCGCGAGAGTTGGCCGATCACTGCGAGCGACTCGCTTCGGGTCCGACAGCGCGACTCGGTAGCGGCGTCCGACTCGTCGACGATGCGCTGCGGCTCATGGTCATCGCCGGCACCGGGCTGCTGATCACGCTTGTAATCCAGACTGGGATCACGATCTCGGCGTTGCACGACAGCCTCGTCAACGCCCTCTACTTCAGCACCCGGTCCGTCGCGACGGTCGCCGACGTGCCCAGGTCGGGGGCTGCACCCGACTGGTTCAAGCTGATCTCGACCGTCACGACTGTGATCGCAGTCGTGCTCGTTGCCGTCTTCACGGCAGCACTCGTGCGGCGACTCAGCCGCCCACGACTGACGACCCTGTTCGGTCCGCGCAGCGTGGCCGCGCGAGGGCACGCGGTGGTTGTCGGGTTCGGGCAGATCGGGTTCCGCCTCGCCCAAGAGCTGCAGCGACGCGGCATCCGCGTGGCAGCACTCGAGCATGACGTCAACGCCCCCTGCGTTCGGCTCGCCCAGCGGGCCGGAATCCCGGTCGCGATCGGGCGCGGCGATGACCGCGCGATGCTCGAGCTGCTCGGCGTGGGTCGCTGTGCGGTAGTGGCGGCGGTGACCTCTGATGATCTGGCGAATGTCTCGATCGGCCTGGCGGCAAGCGACGTCCGCCGCGGGGTACCACTAGTGCTGCGGCTTGGTGACGGAAACGTCGCCGCCGAGACCGAATCCCTCCTCCACCTCGGCCAGATCTGTGACGCGCATGGACTGGTCGCGCAGACGCTCGCGCAGGCCGTCATCGACGGCAGCCAGGCGGCGTTGCCGCAATCCTCGACCTAGCGCAACCCTCGGAGTCTCTTCCAGAGGCTCGGCCGGCGCTCCGCGCCCGGCTGCGTCCGCTCCCCGCCCGGCCGCGTCCGCTCCCCGCCCGGCTGCGTCCGCTCCCACTCATCCCGCGTAAGCAAACGCCCGTTGGCCCGCGCCCGCATAACGCAGGCGCTGTGGGCGTGGCGGCGGCGGCTGTGGTCGCCCTCGGGGAACAACAACATGTGCTCGCTGAGCGAGGGCAGCAGTTCGCCGCAGAGCGGGCAGCGGTAAGTGGCAGGCTTGCGGTTCTGCGCGCGCCGCGCCTCCCACCACCGAGCACTCTGGTTTCGAGCCATCCTCCCGGTATCCTAGGTTCGATGCCCGCACCGCACCCAGAGGAGCTTGCAGGCCTCAGCCGCAGCGAAGTCCTGCGCGCGTCGCCGACGATGTTCGACACGAAGTGGCTGGACAAGGTATCGCGGGTGCACCACACGGTGCCGCTGTTCATCTTCGTGCCGACGATCGTCGCGCTGTTGGTACTCGGTTTCGTGCATCACGTCGGCGCCTGGGCCGTTGCCTGGCTCGTCGGCGGCTACCTGATCTGGACGCTGACCGAGTACTGGCTGCACCGGATCGTCTTCCACTTCGAGCCCGATCACGGCATCGGCGCGCGTCTGCACTGGATCATCCACGGCGTGCACCACGATCATCCGAACGACCCGCTGCGGCTCGTGATGCCGCCGTCAGTGAGCGTGCCGCTCGCGGCACTGTTCGTGTTCGTCTTCTACCTGGTCTTCGGCTCGCCGGGCTTCCTGCCCTTGAGCGCCGGCTTCCTGGCCGGCTACCTGGGCTACGACATGCTGCACTACCACGTGCACCATCACAGCGCCACGACGCGGGTCGGAAGGTGGCTGCGCGAGCTGCACATGCGCCACCACTTCCAGGACCATGACCGCGGCTACGGCGTCAGCGCCCCGTTCTGGGATCACGTATTCGGCACCGCGCCGACGAAGCGTCCGACGCCGCGCTAGGCAGGCCCGGAAGGGCGCGGCCAGCGGGCCGCGCCAATACATATCAGAGATGGGGCGCCACGTTGGTCATCCATCGTGTGCAGAAAATGCCAGCTGCGGCACGCCAGAATTGCGCGATCAGCCTGTATGAGGAGAGAAACGCTTGAGCAACAAGCCCCATTCGATTCACCACGTCAACTTCCCGATCGCCGATCCGGAGCGGACTAAGGAGTGGTACGGCAAGGTCTTCGGCCTGCAAGAGGTCCCGCGGCCGGTCAGGCAGGGCGGCGCGCCCGGCGTTGAGGAAGTGCTGCTGCTTACGCGCGGCAACTTCGACCTGCATTTCACCATCCACGACAACCCGCCTGATCTGAAGCCGCATCACTTCTGCCTCGAGCTCGAGGACTGGGACAGCTTCATGGAGCACCTCGCGTCGCTCGAGATCGAGCACACCGAGGTGTTTGCCCGGCCCCATAACAAGTCGAAGGCGACCTATATCTACGACCCCGACGACAACATCGTCGAGCTGATGTACCACGAAGACTGGAATCACGAGTCGCCTGTACAGCCCGGCTGATCGGGCTGTACACGGCCCCTCGACCCTCACACTCGCAACGTGAGTTGCCGGTCCATCTCGGAGTGGTACTAGGGCGCATCAGTTGTCGCCGGCAAGATGCGCCAGTTCGTCTCGTACCCAGCCGCCGACAAGCCCGAGCCGCTGATCGAGCCTGCTCGACGGACCGACGACCGCGACCGCGGCGATTGGTCGTGCGCCGCCGAGCGTGATCGGCGCCGCCACAGCCGACACGCTCACGAGGAACTCGCCGCTGTCGGTGGCGTATCCGAGCTCGCGGCCTCGCGCGATCTCCGCCATCAGCTCGGCACGATCGCTGATCGTGCGCTCGGTGTGCGGGGTCAGATCGATGCGCAGCACGATCGCAGCGAGCTCCGCCGGATCGACCCCCAGCAGCAGCGCCTTTCCGAGGGCCCCAAGCGCGAGCGCCGACCGCCGGCCGACCCGCGAGACGACCGACAGCTCGTGCGAGCTGTCGATGCGGTGGACGATCGTGATCTCGAGCGTCCCCCAGTCGGCCAGGCCGAGCAGCACTGTCTCGCCGGTCCGCTCGGCCAGCCGCTCCATCACCGGCGCACATACTTCGACCAGGCCGAGATCGGCGCGCGCGATCGACCCGATGTTCATCACCTGCAG
This sequence comes from Solirubrobacteraceae bacterium, assembly GCA_036268195.1. Taxonomy (GTDB): domain Bacteria; phylum Actinomycetota; class Thermoleophilia; order Solirubrobacterales; family Solirubrobacteraceae; genus Palsa-465. Next base: position 9,137 of record DATAUP010000050.1, on the reverse strand, counting down.
GCCGAGGCCGTAACGGCCATCGGCATGCTGCGTCATGAAGCCGGTGTCGATCAGCGTCACGGCGAGCCGGTAGACGGTCGGCTTCGGCAGCTCAACTCGATCCGCGAGCTCAGCGAGTGTCAGCCGCGGGCCGTCCGCAGTGAACGCGTCCAGCAGACCGCAGGCCCTCTGTACGGATCGGATCAGCTCCATCGGATCAGCTCCATCGGCTCGGCGACTTCATCGGATCTCTAGTACGGCTCGGCGAGCTTCTGCAGAGCGGTAAGACGCATAACCGCCTCTTCTTGTGGGGGACGCCGCTCCTGGTGGGTCCGCATCAGGGCGGCGCTGGTGTCAACGACGAGCCGCGCCCGTCCGTCTCTGCGCGCGGCGTAGCTGGCCAGTGCTCGATCGAGGTCGCCTGTCGCCGACAGCTCCTCAACCAGCACGACGGCGTCCTCGACAGCCATGCCGCCGGCCGATCCGATCGTCGGGGCGGTTGCGTGGGCTGCGTCACCGACGAGCACGATTCGCCCGCGATGCCACGGTGGCTCGACGAAGATCCACTCGTATGGCGCGACGATCACCTTGATGTCGTCGGTCAGCAACTCCGATGCCTCGGCGAACATCTTCGAGGGCTCGTAGTCGCTCAGAACGGTGCGGACGATCGCGCGCGCTTCCTCCTGCTCGACGCGGCGGCGCTCCATGTGGTTGGGAACCGCCAGATAGAAGTGGCGACCCGGCAGCATCGTCGACGCGACGGTCCCTCCCTTAGCGACATGGAGCCCGCTCAGCCAATCCTCGGGGGCGTCACGAAACATCATCCGGAAGCTCATCGATCCCGTGTAGACGGGCCCATCGATCTCCGGGAAGAACTGTGCGCGCACCCCCGAGTTGATTCCGTCGGCAGCGATCAGCAGGTCGAAGCGGCGGCGCTCGCCCGTTGTCAGTTCGACCACGATACCGTCGGCGTCCGGCTGGATGCTCTGGTAGGTGTGACCAAGCAGAACTTCGGCGCCCTGCTCGATCGCGGTCTGAGTGAGGATCTCGGCCAGCAGCGGCCGGAAGATGAAGACGGTCGATGGCAGCGACCAATCGTCGTCGAGCACCGGGGCGGGAACGGGCAGCCGCTCGCCGAGCGCGTTGAACACGTACGTCCACCAGGACCGCTCTGACGGCAGAATCCGCCGGCCGACCTCGAGGATGCGGTCGAGCACTCCCAGCTCCTCGAGTCCGTACACCGCGCGATGGGTGATCAGGATCGACGCTCCGACCGCGCCGCCGCCGTGATCGAGGACGGTGACCCTGGCACCCCGGCGAGCGAGGGCGATGGCACTGCTCATGCCGGCGATTCCCGCCCCCACGATCAGAATGTCTCTGACTGCGAGTTCAGATTCCTCGTGCTTCGAGTCCGGCACAAGCGTTCCCCTTATTTCGCTCTACGAAACGCATTTCGTTTCCGTACATTACCTTTTGCACTCTTACCTTGCATCGAACGCGCTGCTACCGCTGGCAATATCGCCAGCAATGGGAGATGAGGATGTTCGCGGCGTCAGCGGGCCTGTGTTCGTGTCCGCCGAGGCGGTCACGCAATCAGTAGATCTACCGAACGTGATTGCGGCGCTGCGGCGCACGTACGAGGCGCAGCCGCCAACTTCCGGTGGCGCAGGGCGGACGGTGGCACGCGGTACCTCCGGAGCTCGCGTGCGGGCACTTGCCGCCGTACTACCCGACGGAGAGATACTCGGCACGAAGGTTCACGTCCAACCGACCGCGGCCGGCTCGCGCTATCTGATCTCGCTGTTCTCGCAGGGAGACGGTGCGCTTCTGGCGCTCCTGGACGGTCAGGCGATCACCGAGCTGCGCACCGGCGCGACCTCGGCGCTCGCCCTCGACGCGCTCGCGCCTCAGGGCGCACTCGACATCGCCGTCCTGGGCAGTGGAACCGAAGCGCGCTCACACCTGCGGGCGATCGCAGCGCTCAGGCCACTGCATCACGTCGCGGTCTTCAGCCCGACGCCAGAGCGGCGCGAACTCTTCGCAGCCGAGATGGCAGCGGAGCTGTCGGTCGAGATCAGCGCCTGCAGCACCGCCGAAGAGGCAGTTGGCCGCGCGAGCACAGTCCTTGCCGCCGCGCGCTCACACGGTGAGGTTCCGATCTTCAAGCCCGACGCGCTCAACGGCGCGACGACGGTCGTCTCCGTGGGTTCAACGCTGCCCGAGCAGCGAGAGCTCCACGAGAGTGTGCTCGCGCGCGCGGCACTGATCGTTGCCGACGAGCCACGCGAGTTGCTTGAACAGAGCGGCGACTGCATCGCGGCCGCCGCAGCCGGCATCGAGCTCGCCGGCAAGGCTTACTCGCTCGCTCAGCTGATCCAGCAAGCGCTCCCGGTGCCGATCGATCACGCTGGGATCAATGTCTTCAAGTCCGTCGGCTCGGCCTTGCAGGACGTCGCCGTCGCCAGCCTGATCTTCCAGACTGCGACTGCCGCCGGGCGATTCACCCCTCTACCTATCCTGCTGTCGTCCAAGGAGAAGCGTGGCTGAGTATCAGAAAGCTGACGCGCGCGATTGGGCGCGCGAGCACGTGCGCGGATGCGCGAACGTCATCATCCCCTCATACACATCCGACCTGCGAGCGCTCAACGAGCGCGGCATCCGTCACGACGTCAGGCGCTGCATCGAGCTCGGCTTCAAGGGCGCGCTACTTGTCTCCGAGGTCAACATCACGCTCTCCGAGTATCGCCAGTTCGCTGAGTGGGCTCAGGACGAGGCGGCGGGCAAGCTCCAGCTCGTGCACCACGCCTCCTTCAACACGCTCGAGGAGAACATCGAGGTTGCACAGATGACCTCCCCGTTCACCGATTACGTGCTGCTCTCCTACCCCGCGAATTTCTACCCGAGCTCGGAGGAGGAGGTGTTCGAGTACACGCGCGCTTTCTGCGACGGAGTCGACCTTGGCGTGATGCTGTTCGTGGTGCCACTGTGGAACTTCGGGCGCCTGCACCCGGCCGACATCGCCCCGCAAATGCTGCGCAGGATGGTCGACGAGATCCCGAACGTGGTCGGGATCAAGGCGGAAGGGGCCCGGAACACCGGCGGCATCATCGACGTGTACCGGCAGCTGAAGGACGACGTGATCGTCACGACGCCGCTGGAGCGAGAGATCATCCCGTTGCTTGCGCTCGCCGACTTTCAATACACCGGCACCAGCAACACCGACTACTACGGTGACAGCGTCCCCCGGATGTTCGAGCTCGCCTCGAACGGAAACATGGATGCAGCGATGGAGATCTACTGGCAGATCCAACCGGCCCGATCGGCAAATGCCGCGGTCGGCCAGATCACGCAGACGACCGGCTTCATCAACCGGATGCAGTGGAAGTTCCAGGGTTGGCTGAACGGGATGAACGGCGGCCCGCTGCGCCAACCGACGATGAAGATCCCGGACCGGACGATGGCGATCCTCCGCCGCGGACTGATCGACTCCGGACTCGCGTGCGAGCAGGCTGAAAATGCCGAGTTCTTCGTCGGACGGAACCCCTTCTGACGATCCGATTTGGTTGTCGGGCAGCCGGTGGGGCGGGATCAAATCCCGCCCCAGTTCGATGGCTTCCCCCAGGAAGAACTACAGGCGCAGACGCTCAGACCAGCCGGCGGGCGCTCACGTGGTTCAAAGCTCGATTCCCCAGGTCGCCAGTGCGGCATCGGAGACGAGCTGCAGCTTGTCGTACTGCTGATCCTGCGTGAGCTCATTGCCGCCCTCCGCCACAGACGCGAAGCCGCACTGCGGGCTCAGTGCGAGGAAATTCCAGTCGACGTACTGGGTCGCCTCATCGATCCGTGCCTGGAGCTCGTCGATCGTCTCCGGCTCGGGCGATTTGCTGCTCACCAGTCCCAACACAGCCATCTTGCCCGTGGGCACGAACCGCAGCGGCTCAAAGCCGCCGGCGCGGTCGCTGTCGTACTCGAGCAGGAAGCGCTCGACCGGGAGCTCACTGAACATGCGCTCGGCGATCGGCTCGTAGTCGCCCTCTCCCAGCCACATGCTCGACTGGTTCCCGCGGCAGATGTGCATGCCGATCGAGTACGTGCGATGCGGGCGCTCGATCCCTTCGAGCGCCCGGATGTCAGTGTTGAGCATCTGCTCGAACGCCTGCTCACGGGGCAGACCGTCCGCGCGCTCGCGCGTGTAATCGCCGAGGAACGCCGCGTAGCCGGGGTTGTCCAGCTGCACGTACTGGACTCCCTCGGCAAACAACGCATCGACCTCGGCCCTGGTGATCGCGGCCACCTCGGCCGCGAGCTCCTCACGCGACTCGTAGAACTCGTTGGTGACGCCCTCGATCCAGAAGCGGTCGACCAGGAAGCCGGGCGCGATCAGCGTGACCTTGATCGGATCCTTGGTGAGCGTGCGCAGAAAGGCGACGTCGCCCTCCGTCATGCGCTTGACCTGTTTGATCCGGCCCGCGATGACGTACTGCTTGCTCGGCAGCGTGACGACGCCGCCGTCCGTCTTCCACGGCATCTCGACCGTGCGCATCTCGACGCCCTCGACCGCATCGGCGAAACCGGAGCGGAAGTCCCGGCGCCGGAACTCGCCGTCGGTGAGGATGTCGATCCTGGCAGCCTTCTGGCGCTTGACCGCCTCGGCGATCTCCTCGTTCTCGACCAGCCGCAGCTCGTCGGCATCGATCATGCCGGCCTCGAGCCGGCGACGCGCCTCGAGCAGCCGCGCCGGGCGCAGGAGACTGCCGATCTGGTCACCACGGAACTTGCTTGAGTTAGCCATTGGTTTCTCCTAGACCTTCTTCTGGCCCCAGGCTTCGAACTCGAGTTCGTAGCCGGCCGCCTCGAGGGCGGCCTTTGCGATCTGCTCGTCCTCGTCGGCGCGACCGCCGGCGATGCCCAGCCCACCGATGATCTCGCCGTCGCGCTTGATGGTGATCGCGCCGTCGGTGGCCATGATCGGCCAATGCCCGAGGCTCGACACGGCCGAGAAGAACACCGGCTCGTGCTCCGCCCAGCCCTTCAGCATGCTCGCCGGACGCTGCATGACCGCGGCGGTGTACGCCTTGGAGATCGCGATCATCGGCGTGATCGGCCGGGCGCCCTCCTGGCGTTCGACCAGGACGATGAAACCACCGGCATCGACGACCGCCGCCGAGACCACCTTCTTGAACTCGGCCGCCTTCTGCTGTGCCTCGGCGATCAGCTCACGCGCGTCGTCGGCTGTGATTGACATCTGGTCCTTTCTGGATCGGTTGGCTGGGCGTGGGCGGGCGGGATGTCGTCAGGCATAGACGGTCGTGAGGAAGCGCTCGATTCCGGCGTTGAACAGATCCGGCCGCTCCCAGTACATGGAGTGCGGCGCCTGCGGAATCAGTTCGAGCACCGAACCCGGCACGAGCTCCTGCGCGCGGCGGATCGTCGCCGGCCTGATCACCGCGTCGCTCTCGCCCGCCAGGAAACAGATCGGCACGCCGAGGTCGGCGAGCGTCTCGAGCGTCGGGCCACCGACGGTCAGGTTGCGCAGATCCTGCATCTTCGCCTTGTTGAAGGTGCCCATCTGCCGGAACAGGAAGGTCATCTCGGGACTCGACTCCTGGAACGCCTTGCTCATCAGGCGGTCGAGCACCGAGAGCTTCTCGGCCTCGGCGCGATCGGCCTTGACGAGCTCGGCCAGCTCGGGATGATCGAGGCCGCCGAGCGAGTGCGCGAGCACCACGCCCGCGACGCGGTCGGGGTTCGCGACTGCAACCTTCAACGCGGCCGAGGCGCCGATCGACTGGCCCACGAGCACAGCTGTGTCGATGCCGGCATGGTCGAGCACGGCAAGGATGTCACCAGGGAATTCGAGCGAGTCGTACTCCTCGACGTCGGACGTCGAGCGACCGAAGCCGCGCAGGTCGAGCGTCACCGCGGAGTAGCCGCGCTTGGTGAAGTAGGGGATCTGCTGCCACCAGGCCGCGTGATGGCCGCCGGAGCCGTGCACGAACAACACCGCCGGGCCTTCGCCGTGGACCTCGTAGTAGATGTTGGCGCCGTCTGAATTTGCGAATGGCACTGTCGTCTACCAGTCTCGGTCGCCGTGATATACGAGCTCGATCATCGTGCCATCGGGGTCGCGGATGTAGCAGAACTTGGAGTTGTTCTGCGGCCGCTCGACCGGCCTGGTGTAACGGATCTGCAGGGCGTCGAGGTGCTTGATGAACCCATCCCAGTCTTCAACCTCGATCGCGTAGTGGTACGGGGCCATACGATCCATATCCTCGACCGGCGTGAAGTGCAGGTCGAACTTCCCGCGCGTCAGCAGCAGCACCTTGGTGTCACTGAAGCGGCTCACATCCTGGTGCTTCATCCCGAAGACCTTCGAGTACCACTCTTTGGTGCGCTCTGGGTCCGTCGTCGGGAAGTTCACGTGATGAATCGAGTAAGGCTCAGACTCGCTCACTGATCTCCTCTTTCTTGTCCGGTATCTGTCTGTCCGGTGTCTGTCGCGGCTCGTCCAGCACAACGCTGTTTCGCAGAGTGCCGACGCCGCTGATGTTGATCTCGACCGTGTCGCCCGGGCCGATCGGCAGGGTGCCGTCGGCACCCATCCACAGCACGTCTCCGGGCTGCATCGTTATGTACTTCGTGATCTCGACGATGTAGTCGAGGGTGTCGAAGATCATGTCGCCGGTGCTGAAGGTCGCGACGCTGTTGCCGTTCACGCGCATCGTCGTGGTCGCGTCCGCCGGGTCGGCGTCGGTTGCGATCCACGGGCCCATCGGCTTGAACGTGTCGCAGTTCTTCGCGCGCCAGAAGGTACGGTCGTTGCGCTGCCAGGTGCGGGCGCTGATGTCGTTGCCGATCGTCCAGCCGAAGATTCCGGCCTGCGCCTCGTCGCGGCCGGCGTGACGCAGTTGCCGCCCGATCACGGCGACGATCTCGGGCTCGGCCTCGAGCGAATCGTCGAGATCCGGCGGCACCACGATCGGCTCGCCGTGAGCGATCAGCGCGTTGTTGGCCCGGTAACCGACCTCGGGACGCTCCGGCAGCTTTGCGACCGGATTGCCCCTGGCCTTGGCGTGCTCGATGTGGGCGCTGTAGTTCAGGCCGACACAGAAGAACGTGCTCGGGATCGCCGGCGGCAGCAACTTGATGCCGGCGAGGTTTCGGCGCCGGCCGGTGACAGCGTGCTCACCCCAGGGCTCGCCGTTGACGACCGTCACCTGGTCGCCGTCGACGATGCCGTACTTGGCAGAGCCGTTGTCCTGGAAGCGGCACCAGATCATCGGAGCTTGTGCGAGATCCGTTTGGTGATCATGTAGTCGTGGAGGCCCTCCGCGCCGCCCTCCTTGCCGTAGCCGCTCTCCTTCACGCCACCGGACGGGGCCTCGGGCACGGAGCCGCCGCAGTGGTTGATCGAGAGGATGCCGGCCTCGAGGCCGTACTTGAGGCGGTTGGCGGTAGCCGACGAGTTCGTGAAGCCGTAGGCAGCGAGCCCGTAGGGCAGGCTGTTTGCGAGCTCGAGCGCCTGATCGAGGTCGCTGAACGGGACGACCGGAGCGATCGGGGAGAACGGCTCCTCGTTCATCACGCGCGCGTCGAGTGGCACATCGGTCAGCACGGTCGGCTCGAAGAACCAGCCTGGACCTTCGATCGGTGAACCGCCGAACGCGACCTCGGCACCACGTTCACGCGCGTCCTGGACCAGCGCGACCGCGGCCTCGAGCCGGCGCGGGTTGGCCAACGGCCCCATCTGCACGCCCTCGTCGAGTCCATTACCGATCTTGAGCTTGCTCGCCTGCTCGACAAGCGTTTCCACGAAGCGGTCATAAAGCGACTCGTGCACGAGCATCCGGCTCGGCGAGGTGCAGACCTGGCCGGAGTTGGCGAACTTCGCGACGGCCGTGCGGGCCGCCGCCTGCTCCGGATCCGCATCTGCGCAGACGACCACTGGGGCATGGCCGCCAAGCTCCATCATCGCCGGCTTCATCTGCTCGGCCGCGAGCGCTGCGAGATGCTTGCCGACCGGGATCGAGCCGGTGAACGCGACCAGCCGCGTGATCGGCGACGCGATCAGGTGCTCGGAGATCTCGGCGGGCACGCCGAATACGAGGTTCAGCACACCGTTGGGGACACCGGCGTCGCTGTAACAGCGCACGATCTCCGTGATCGTCCCGGGCGTCTCCTCCGACGGCTTGATCACGATCGAGCAGCCCGCTGCCAGCGACGCAGAGATCTTGCGCATCGGCGAGCCGGCAGGGAAGTTCCAAGGCACGAAGGCGGCGACCGGGCCGACCGGCTGGTGGATCACGGTCAGCTCGGTTTCGGCGTCGAACGGGATGATCCGTCCGTAGTGGCGCTTGGCCTCCTCGGCGTACATGTCGAGCAGCTTGCTCGAGCCGAAGAGCTCGCCGCGGGCGGCGGCGAACGGCTTGCCTTGCTCGAGCGTCATCGTGCGAGCGATCGAGTCGGCGCGCTCGCGGATCAGCGCGGCGGCGCGGTGCAGGATCGCGCCGCGTTCGTCGGTCGTCTTTGCGCTCCAGACCTTGAAGCCGCGCTCGGCGGCGGCGAGCGCGCGGTCAAGATCTTCGCTGCTGGCGTGCGGCACGGTGCCGAGCGCACCTGCCGTCGCCGGGTTGTAGACGTTCTCCGACTGACCCGTGCTGCCGTCGGTCCACTCACCGTCGATGAAGAGTTGGATCCGCGGGTATTCGGCGGCAGCTGCATCAAGTGGTTCGAGCGGGGCCTGTGTGCTCACAGCTCCTCCTTCTGACCGTTGGTGGTGAGCATCCACATGTGATGTGGCGGACGCTCCTCGTAGATATTCGGTCCATAGGTGTCGTCGACGCGATCCATGTCGGCCGCGAACTCGACACGGCCGCCGCAGGGCGCCTGGAAGAAGCGGAAGACGTTCGATCCGACCGTGTGGCGTCCGAACCGTCGCGATTCCGTCCAGCCACTGCCGACCATGTGGTTGCCGCCCTCGACGACCTCGTCGAAGTTGCTGACCTCGTAGGCGATGTGGTTGATCGCGGTCTTGTCGGCACGGTGCGCGAGCAGCAGTGTGTGCTGGTCGGCGTCGCGCTCGGCCTGCATGAACGTACCCATGTCGAGCAGCTGGTCGGTGATGCGGAAGCGCAGCCGGCCGGTGTAGAAGCCGACAG
>DATAUP010000049.1:0-13446 GCA_036268195.1 Solirubrobacteraceae bacterium | reverse complement strand
GCCGTTCCGAGTGGCCGAGGATCACGCCGTGCACGTCGAGCTCGCTCAGCATCGGTGCCGAAACCTCGCCGGTGAACGCGCCCGAGTCCGCCTGGTGCATCGTCTGGGCGAACACCTGCACACGCGAGCCGCGGGTCGAATCGACCATCGGCGTCAGCGCCGTGAACGGCGGGCAGATGGCCACATCGACGTTGTCTGCGGTTGAAACTCGCGGCAACAGCGCTTGGATGAAATCCTCCGCCTCGGCGACGGTCTTGTGCATCTTCCAGTTGCCCGCGATCAGTGGCGTCCTACCAGTCACTACAAGCCTCCATACGTACGCAATGCCCCAACGGCTCCCTGCGGAACCTAGCTGAGGACATCAACCCCGGGCAGCTTCCTGCCCTCGATAAGTTCCAGTGCGGCGCCGCCTCCGGTCGAGACGTGCGTCATCTTGTCGGCCACCCCGAATTTCTCCACGGCCGCGGCCGAATCGCCACCGCCGACGACGGTCACCCCGGGCGCGGCGGCGAGCGCCTCGGCGACGGCCCGCGTGCCCTCGGCGAACGGCTCGAGCTCGAACGCGCCCATCGGGCCGTTCCAGAACACGGTGCCGGCCGCCTCGATCAGCGCCGTGTACTCGGCGACCGTCTTCGGGCCGACGTCGAGGCCCATCAGGCCGTCGGGCACCTCGACCCCGTCGATCGGCTGTGGTGCGGCATCGGGTCCGAAGTGGTCTCCGGCGATCAGGTCCGCGGGCAGCACGAGCCGGCCGTGGCTGCGCTGCTCGAGCTCGAGCAGTTTGCCCGCGAGCTCGACGTCCTCGTCGGCGCACAGCGAGTTGCCGACGGCATGGCCCTGAGCCTTCAGGAACGGGAACGCCATCGCGCCGCCGATAAGGATCGTGTCGGCCACGTCCAGGAAGCGCTCGATCACCTTGATCTTGTCGCTGACCTTGGCGCCGCCGAGGATCGCGACGAGCGGCCGCGCGGGGGCCTCGACGAGCTCACGCAGGGTGTTGACCTCGCGCTCGAGCAGTAGACCGGCGACGCGATCGCGCATCAACTGCGCGGCCCCGACCGTCGATGCGTGTGCGCGGTGCGCGGCTCCGAAGGCATCATCGACATAGACGTCGGCGAGCGACGCAAGTGCTGCAGCAAGCTCGGGGTCGTTCTTGGTCTCGCCCGGCTCGTAGCGGACGTTCTCGAGCAGCAGCAGCTCGCCGCGCCCGAGTCCGCCAGCGAGTCGTTTCACCTCATCGCCGACGACCGCCGGGGCCATCTGCACCGGTGTGTCGAGCAGCTCGCTGAGGCGCTCCGCAACCGGCTTGAGCGACAACTTGGGCTCGCGATCCTTGGGCCGGCCGAGGTGCGAGACGAGGACCAGGCGGGCGCCCCGCTCGCGCAACTCGCGCAGCGTCGGCACGGTCGCGCGTACGCGCGTGTCGTCGGCGATGCCACCGCTTGAATCGAGTGGCACGTTGAAGTCGACCCTGACGAGCACCCACTTGTCGTTCAGGTCCTCGAGGTCCTGCAGTGTCCGCATGCGTGTTGTTCCTATAACGGTTGCGGACGCCTAGAGCTTCTGCACCAGGTCGACGCAGCGGTTCGAGTAGCCCCACTCGTTGTCATACCAGGCGACGACCTTGACCAGCGTTCCGTCGAGCACCGAGGTCAGCTCCGAGTCGACGATCGACGAGGCCGGGTTGCCGACGATGTCAGAGGAGACGATCGGATCCTCGGTGTACTCGAGGTAGCCCTTCAGCGGACCATCGCCGGCGGCCGCCTTGAGCGCGGCGTTGATCTCCTCCTTGGAGGTCTCGCGCTCGGCCTCGATCGTGAGGTCGACGACGCTGCCGGTCGGCACAGGTGCGCGTACCGCAAAGCCGTTGAGCTTGCCGTTGAGCTCGGGGATCACCACGCCGATCGCCTTGGCCGCGCCGGTGCTGGCCGGGATCAGGCTGACGGCCGCCGCGCGCGCGCGGCGCAGGTCCTTGTGCGGCATGTCCTGCAGACGCTGGTCGGCGGTGTAGGCGTGGATCGTGGTCATCAGGCCGTGCTTGATCCCGACCGTGTCCTGCAGCACCTTGGCGACGGGCGCCAGGCAGTTGGTCGTGCACGAGGCGTTGGAGATGATCGTGTGCGAACCCGCGTCGTAGGCCTCGTCGAAGTTGACGCCGAGCACGACGGTCACGTCGGGGCTCGTCGCGGGCGCGGAGATCACGACCCTCTTGGCGCCGGCGTCGAGGTGCTTGGAGGCGTTCTCGCGATCGGTGAAGAAGCCGGTGGACTCGAGCACCACGTCGACATCGAGCTCGCCCCACGGCAGCGCGGCGGGGTCGCGCTCGGCGAGTACGCGGATCTCCTTGCCGTCGACCGAGAAGCCGGCCTGGGTGGCCTGCACCTCGCCCGGGAAGGGGCCGTAGCTGGAGTCGTACTTGAGCAGGTGCGCAATCGTCTTGCGATCCACCAGGTCGTTGAGCGCGACCCACTCGATATCCGCGTTGCGGTCCATCGCCGCCCGGAATACGTTGCGGCCGATCCGCCCAAAACCATTGATGCCGACTCGAACTGCCATAGACCCTCCGACTTGTTGAAGTTCGCGCTGAAGGCCCGCGCCACGTCGAGGGGCAGGCCCATCGAAGGCTAACGAGTTGCGCGCGGCCACCTGTGCCTCGCGCGGCGCCGGGCCTCAGCGGCACGCTCCGCGGGCCTCAGCGGCCCGATGTCAGGCCGGTGTCAGCGGCGCGACACGATTTCGACCCGGAGCCCGTCGGGGTCGCGCATATACGCCGCGTAGCAGCGCTTGCCGTACTGCGGGCGCGGTCCGGGCGGTCCGTCGTCCTCGCCGCCGGCGGCGATCCCGACCCGGTAGGCGGCGTCGACCGCCACCTTGCCGGTCGCCTGCAGTGCCACATGCCCGTACCCGGGTGCCGGTTCGCGCCCGCGCACGACCAGCCAGAACTGCGGGCCGTTGACGCCATAGGCGAGCGCGTGCCCGGATTCGAACATGCGCCGTGCGCCGAGCGCGAAGAACACCGGGTCATAGAACTTGGCCGACCGTTCCAGGTCGGAGACCTCAAAGCCGATGTGGTCGATCACGTCGCGCGCTGGGAGTCGCGGTGGGTGACCTCGACGATGTACTCCGACGAGGGCTTGTAGCGCTCGCCGAGGTGCTCGGCGATCGCCACCGAGCGGTGTCGGCCGCCGGTGCAACCGACCGCCACCACGAGGTGGGATTTGCCCTCGGCGAGGTACTGCGGAAGCAGGTAGTCGAGCAGCGGGTGAAGGCGTTCGTAGAAGCGCGTCAGCGAGCCGTCGCGGTCGATGAACTCGACGACCCGGCTGTCCAGCCCGGTCAGCGGCCGCAACGTCGGTTCGTAGTGCGGGTTGGGCAGGAAGCGCACGTCGAACATCAGGTCGGGGTCGCGGGCCGGCCCGTATTTGAAGCCGAAGCTCTCGAAGGTCACGGCGAGCCGCCCCGGCGTGTGCGTCGGCAGCATCGCGTCGGAGAGCTTGCGTCGCAGCTGGGCCGCGGTCAGGCCGGTCGTGTCCATCACGTAGTCGGCGCGGGCCCTGATCGGTGCGAGCGCCTCGCGCTCACGGGCGATGCCCTCGGCGACGCTGCCGTCGGGTGACAGCGGGTGACGGCGGCGTGTCTCCTTGAAACGGGTCTGAAGTGACTCCTCGCTGGCCTCGAGGAACAGCACGCGGTAGGCAAAGCCGATCTGCTGCAGGCGATCAAGCACCGCGTCGAGCCCCTCGAAGTAACTCCCGGCGCGCAGGTCCGAGACGATTGCCGCATAGGCGACCTTCGAGCCCTCGTGGGCGAACAGCTCGATCAGCGAGCCGATCATCTCCGAGGGCAGGTTGTCCACGCAGAAGTAGCCCTCATCCTCGAAGGCGGCCATCGCGGTCGACTTGCCGGCCCCGGAGTAGCCGGTGATCACGACCAGGTCGCGCAGTGCGAGCGAATTACCTTCCGCAGCGGTCGACATATGTGTCAGCTCTGTCTCGGTTTGTGTCGACTTTGTAACGTCACCTATACCCCCAACATGGGGGTTTACCAGGCTGAGCGGATAAGGATGTTTCCGACCTCAGACGCCGGTCTTGTGAAGCTCGCGGTGCAGCTCCCGCGCGAGCTTTCCGGGTATTCCCGGAACCGCCTCTAGCTCCTCGCGCGAAGCATCGAGCACCGCGTCGGGCGAACCGAAGTGCGTGAGCAACGCGCGCTTGCGCGCCGGCCCGACCCCGGGCAGGCCATCGAGGATCGATGCTGTCATCGCCCGGTCACGGCGCTGGCGGTGATGTGTGATCGCAAAGCGGTGGGCCTCATCGCGCAGGCGCTGCAGCAACTGCAACTCCGGCGTGTCGTGCGGCATCACCAACGACTGTGCCCGCCCGGGGATGAACACCTCCTCGATCCGCTTGGCCAGTGAGACCACGGCCACTCCGCGCTCGAGGAAGCCCTGCAGCGCCCGCAGCCCGGCCGCGAGCTGGCCCTTGCCACCGTCGATCACGATCAGGTTCGGCAGCGCCGCGAAGCTGGGGTCGTACTCCTTGTCGTGCGGCGAGAGGTCCTCCTGCCGCTCGAACTGCACCATCCGCCGCCCCAGGATCTCCTCCATCGAGGCGAAGTCGTCGGGGCCGTCCTCCCCCACGCTGCGCACCTTGAAGCGCCGATAGTCCGACTTCTTCGGCGCCGCACCCTCGAACACGACCATCGACGCGACCGTGTTCGTTCCCATCAGGGTCGAGATGTCGTAGCACTCGATCCGCAGCGGCAGCGAGTCGAGCCCGAGCGCATCCTGCAGCGCGTCGAGCGCCTCCGTACGCTGCTGCCGCCGGCGCTCGGAGCGCAGCTTCTCCTGGTCCAGCGCCAGCCGCGCGTTGCGCTGGGCGAGCTCGAGGATCCTCCGCTTGTCGCCGCGCTCAGGCTCGCGCACCTCGACGTGCGAACCCCGCCGCGCCGACAGTGCCTCCCCAAGCGCCTCGATCCCCGGCATGCCAGCCTCGACCACGACCAGCGGCGGGATCATCATCGCCGCGGCGTAGTACTGGATGATGAACGCCTCGATGACGTCGGCCGGATCGGCATCGGCGGCGTTCTCGAGATAGAAGCTCTGGCGATCGGACAGCACGCCATCGCGTACCTGCAGCACCTGTGCATTGGCCTCGCCCTCGGCCACGGCGACGGCGATCGCGTCGAACGTTCCGCCCTGGTCGACGGAGACGCGTTGGCGCTCGAGCAGGCGCCGTACCGCCTGCAGCCGGTTGCGCTCGCGAGCGGCATCCTCGTAGCGCTGCTCGGCCGCGGCCTGGTTCATCTCGAACTGGAGACGCTGCTCGATCTCCTTGTAGCGGCCGGACAGGAACGCCATCACACCATCGATTCCGGCCCGGTAGTCCTCCCTGCTGACGTAGCCGACGCAGGGCGCCTCGCAGCGCTTGATGTAGTAGTCGAGGCACGGTGAGCCGCTGCGACGTCCAGGCTGCGGCCCGTCGCAGGTCCGGAAGAGGAACACCTTGCCGAGCACCTCGAGCGTCGCGCGCGTGCGCTTGGCACTGCTGAACGGACCGAAGTACGCGCGGTCCCGGCGGTGGCGCTCGCGAGTGAAGTAAACGCGCGGGAAGTCCTCGTCGAGACTGATCGCGATGTACGGATAGGACTTGTCGTCGCGCAGCCGGATGTTGAACCGCGGCTGATACTGCTTGATGAAATTCTGCTCGACGATCAGCGCCTCGGACTCGGTCTGGACGACCAGCGCCTCGATGTGGTCGATCATCGGCAGCAGGTCGCGACCGGCACGGGTGCTCGGATTGGAGAAGTGCGAGGCGACGCGCTTGCGGATCGAGATCGCCTTGCCCACGTAGATCACCTTCCCGCGCGCGTCGTGGAACAGGTAGACGCCCGGTTCGTCGGGCAATTCGCGGCGGCGGTCAGCTTGGACGATCGACATGAGCGAAGCTCAGTCTAGGACCGCGAGACAAAGACTTGACTGATTCAAGAAAACCGGGGACACTGTCAAAAGTGCCGTCGAGCCTGGAGATCGAGCGAATGCTGCGTGCCGCCGCACTGCGGGTCACGCGTCCTCGCATCGCCGCGCTCAACGCGGTGCACAACAATCCGCACGCCGACACGAACTCGATCATCGACTCCGTCCGGCTGCAACTCGGAGATGTCTCCCATCAGGCCGTCTACGACGTGCTGCAGGCGCTCACCAGTGCCGGGCTGGTGCGGCGGATCCAGCCATCAGGCTCGGTGGCACGCTACGAGGCGCGCGTCGCCGACAATCACCACCACATCGTCTGCCGGTCGTGCGGCGCCGTCGCCGACGTCGACTGCTCGGTCGGCGATACCCCCTGCCTGACCCCCGCAGAACACCACGGCTACACGATCGATGAAGCCGAGGTCATCTACTGGGGCTTCTGCCCCAACTGCGCCGGCGCTGACAGTGCCGAGCCTGCCTCGCAAGCGCATATCCACTGACTCCGAAAGGATCTTTTGTGTCTGACAGTCCTGACGCCGTCGTCGGCGAAATCAACGAGCCAAATGCCACCCTCGGTGGATGCCCGGTCCCGCATGGCGCGCTCACCCACCCGCTGAAAGGCGACGCCAACACCGAGTGGTGGCCGAACCGGCTCAACCTGAAGATCCTGGCCAAGAACCCAGCCGTATCGAATCCGCTGGGCGAGTCCTTCGATTACGCGGAGGCGTTCAAGAGTCTCGACCTGGCCGAGGTCAAGCAGGACATCGCCGAGGTGCTGACGACCTCCCAGGATTGGTGGCCGGCCGACTTCGGCCATTACGGCCCGTTCATGATCCGCATGGCCTGGCACAGCGCCGGGACCTACCGGATCAGCGACGGGCGCGGCGGCGCCGGCTCAGGTCAGCAGCGCTTCGCCCCGCTCAGCAGCTGGCCGGACAACGGCAACCTCGACAAGGCCCGTCGCCTGCTGTGGCCGGTCAAGAAGAAGTACGGCCAGGCCCTGTCCTGGGCTGACCTGCTGATCCTCACGGGCAACGTCGCGCTCGAGACGATGGGCTTTGAGACCTTCGGCTTCGCTGGTGGTCGCGTCGACGCTTGGGAGCCGGACGACGACGTGTACTGGGGTCCGGAGACCACCTGGCTCACCGACGACCGTCACACGGGCGACCGCAAGCTTGAAGAGCCGCTTGGTGCCGTCGAGATGGGTCTGATCTACGTCAACCCGGAGGGTCCGAACGGCAATCCGGATCCGCTTGCCTCCGCCCGCGACATCCGTGAGACCTTCCGCCGCATGGCGATGAACGACGAGGAGACGGTCGCGCTGATCGCCGGCGGCCACACGTTCGGCAAGACTCACGGCGCCGGCCCCGCCGAGAACGTCGGACCCGAACCCGAAGCGGCCGCACTCGAGCTGCAGGGCCTCGGCTGGAAGAGCAGCTACGGCAGCGGCAAGGGCGCCGACGCGATCACGTCGGGCATCGAGGTCACCTGGACGACCACGCCGACGAAGTGGAGCAACGAGTTCTTCGAGCACCTCTTCGGATTCGAGTGGGAGCTCGAGAAGAGCCCCGCCGGCGCGAACCAGTGGGTCGCCAAGGACTCTGCGGCGGTCATCCCCGCCCCGGATAACGGAGGCGCGGCGCGCAAGCCGACGATGCTCACGACCGACCTGGCGCTGCGCTTCGACCCGGTCTACGAGCAGATTTCGCGCCGCTTCAAGGATAACCCCGATGCGCTCGCCGACGCGTTCGCGCGGGCCTGGTTCAAGCTGACGCACCGCGACATGGGCCCGATCGTCCGCTACCTCGGCCCCGAGGTCCCGAGCGAGCGGCTGATCTGGCAGGACCCACTGCCCGCGGCTCCCAGCGAGGTGATCGGTGCCGAGGAGATCGCGGCGCTCAAGCGGCACATCCTCGGCTCCGGCCTGACCGTCTCGCAGCTGGTCTCGACTGCCTGGGGGGCGGCCGCCTCGTTCCGCGGCAGCGACAAGCGCGGCGGCGCCAACGGTGCCCGCATCCGCCTGGAGCCGCAACGCAGTTGGGCGGTCAACAACCCGGCGCAGCTGGAGACCGTGCTGAGCACACTGGAGGACGTTCAGAAGGCCTTCAACACGGCCGGCAAGCAGGTCTCGCTCGCCGACGTGATCGTGCTCGGCGGCTGCGCCGCCGTCGAGAA
The DNA here is from genome assembly GCA_036268195.1 of Solirubrobacteraceae bacterium. Classification (GTDB taxonomy): domain Bacteria; phylum Actinomycetota; class Thermoleophilia; order Solirubrobacterales; family Solirubrobacteraceae; genus Palsa-465. The sequence continues at coordinate 5,303 of DATAUP010000049.1, read as the reverse complement.
GGCCGCCAAGGACGCCGGCTTCCAGATCGAGGTGCCGTTCATGCCCGGACGCGTCGACGCCACCGAGGCGGAGACCGACGCCGAGTCGTTCGAGGCTCTCGAGCCGAAGGCGGACGGCTTCCGCAACTACATCGCGGCGGAGCACCCGCTCCCCGGCGAGTACCTGCTGATCGACCGGGCGAACCTGCTCAACCTGAGCGCGCCTGAGATGACGGTCCTGGTCGGCGGCCTGCGTGCACTCGGGGCCAACTACGACAGCTCCTCGACGGGCGTCCTCACCGCGACCCCGGGCCGGTTGACGAACGACTTCTTCGTCAACCTGCTCGACCTGGGCACCACCTGGACACCCGCCAACTTCGAGTCCACGCTGTTCAACGGGACCGGCCCGAGCGGCGAGAGCTGGACCGGTAGCCGCGTCGACCTGGTGTTCGGATCCAACTCGGAGCTCCGCGCGGTCGCCGAGGTGTACGCAAGTGACGACGCCGGCGAGAAGTTTGCGCAGGACTTCGTCGCAGCCTGGGACAAGGTCATGAACCTCGACCGGTTCGACCTCGTCGCCTAGGGCGAGCTGGGACAAGCCGTTTGCCAGTCGGGGTGGTCTAGCTTGACCACCCCGACTGCGCAGCCCCGGCGTCCGCTCAGTATTCGCGCGTGGACCGATACACGGCGTAGATGGCGTAGCCAGCGCCGCCGAGCAGCACAAGCCAGACGACCGTGCCGAAGCCGCTGGACGTGAGCCGGTTGAACGCGCTGATCGCGAGCGTCGCGACGCCGAGCGCGACGTAGAGGATCGTGCGGCGGCGGGTGCCGAGCCCGTAGAGGTCGTTGCGGTGCTCGTGGTACTGGCGCGACGCGATCCAGCCGAGCGAGGCAAGGAACGCAAGCGAGATCAGCTGGACGAGGAAGCTGAGCGCGAAATCGCCGGTGTTCCCAAGGGCGTAGACCACCGCTGCCAGCACGGCAATCACGATCACGTTGCGGACGTTGGTCTTCAGCTGCATGGGTGCCTGGTCTCGATCAGCGGGACGCTGTCAAGTCCAAGCGTACCGTCGGATCCGCCGCCAGATCGGAAGGTGCGAGCGGGCGGCTGATCTCGCCTGGCGCCATGGCCGGTTCCGGTGGCTCGCCGGCCTCGGGCTCGAGCCGCTCGGCGGCGAAGCGGTAACCGACGCCGAAGTGCGTGTGCACGTAGCGCCAGTCCGGCGAAATCCGCTCGAGCTTGTTACGGAGCTTGCGCACGAACACGTCGACCGAGCGGTCGCCGCGCACCATCGTGTAGCCCCAGACGCGCTGGTAGATCAGTTCGCGCTCGAGCACGCGTCCCTCGGCGGCCGCGAGCTGGCGCAGCAGCTCGTACTCCTTGCGTGAGAGGCCGGCCGCCTCGGTGCCGGCGTAAGCGTCGAACTGGTCCGGGCGGATCGTGAGCTCGCCGGCAACGGTGGGATCGTCGTCGAGTAGCGCCTCGCCGATCCGGCGGCGGCGCATGACCGCCTGGATCCGAGCGATCAGCTCCTCCGGATGGCAGGGCTTCGTGATCCAGTCGTCGGCGCCGGCACGCAGCGCGCGCACGCGATCAGCGACCTGCGCCGGCCCCGAGATCGCCAGGATCGCCAGGCCGGGCATCGCCGTGCCGATGCGCTCGATGTAGTCGATGCCGCTGAGCGCCGGGTTCAAGACCAGCGCGTCCACGCGCATCGCGGCGAGCTGCTCGTGCCCTGGTGCATACGTGAGCACCTCATGGTCCCAGCGGAGGGCCTCGAACCGACGCGCCATCACTGTCACAAGGCCACTGTCGTCGTCGACGAGAGCGATCCGTACCTGCCGAGCCTCGGTGGGCACTGACATCGTGCGCTTCAGTCTAGAAGCGGGTGCCGACGCGACTCGCCAGCTGGAGGCCCGCAGCAGCTTTGACCCCGAACACCGCGTCAAATAAGCGTCACAGTTTCCAAGCCCCCAACCGGGGGTCTAGCGGAACCGTCAGACGCGAAGCGCAGCTCGAACTCGAGGCCGCCGCCCGGCAGCGCGCGGCCCTCGATGCGGGCGGCGTGTGCAGCCGCGACCGCCCGCACGATCGATAGACCCAGCCCGAGGCCGCCGTCGCGTCCGCCGACGCGATCGCCGACACCCCGCCGGAACGGCTCGAACAGCTCGGGCACGCGATCGAGCTCGACGACCTCGCCACTGTTGGCGATCCGTAGCCCAGCGCCGCCCTCGGACTCGCCAGTGGACACGTTGATCCAGCGCTCATCACCCCTGTTGTGGACGATGGCGTTGTCCAGCAGGTTCGCGACCAGCCGCTCAAGCAGAGCCTGGTCGCCAATCACAACCGCTGGCTTGAGGTCGACCTCGACCGTGATTCGCTCAAGACGCCCTTCGCGTGCCAGCAGCGCATCCTCGACCAACGCGACGAGGTCCACGCTCTCCCCCGTTGCGACACCCGCCTCGCTGCGTGCAAGCGTGAGCAGCGCGTCGAGCAGCCGTTCCTGCTCCTCAGTCGAGGCGACAACGCGTTCGCACACGCGGCGCAACGAAGCAACAGACACCTCCGGGTCCGCCAGCGCGACCTCGACCAGTGTGCGCTCCAGCGTGATCGGCGTGCGGAGCTCGTGCGATGCGTTGGCGACGAACCGCCGTTGCGACTCGAACGACGTTTCGAGCCGTGTCAGCAGTGCATCGAACGTCGTCGCCAGCTCGCCGAGTTCGTCGCGCCGGCCCTCGACGCCCAGGCGCTCGTGCAGGTTCTCGGCGCTGATCTCCCGCGCACGCGTGTTCATCGTGCGCAGCGGGCGCAGCGCCCTGCCCGCAAGCCACCAGGCCAGGCCGATCGACAAAAGCGCGACGACGCCCAGCGCGATCCCAGACCACTCGAGCAGGGCTGACGCGTCACCAGATTCCTGAGTTCGCAGGTTGACGTTGGCGCGTCTGGCGAGCGCGAGCAGCTGCGTCTGACCAGACTCCTGGATCTGCTTGAGCAGCGTTTTTGGCAGGCCGGTGCCGGCCGGCAGCCCTGCCGTCGAGCCTCCGGCTCCTCGTCGCTCGGGCACTACTGGAGCGTTGTTGGCCGAGCCGGGCTTGGTCCGAATTGCGCCCGACTGCGCGTGCACCGTAAGGATTGTGCGAGCCGCGTTCGAGGGGACCGCAAACTCCACGCCCCGGATCGAGACAGAGCGGCTCTGCGTGCCTTGGTTGTGCTTGAACAGCCCGTAGGTGACCGCCAGCAAACCGGCGCCGGCCGCAATTAACACGCCCCCGTACAGGAGTGTCAACCGCAGCCGCAGCGTCAGGCGGACGCTGCGGGGCGGACGATCAGAGCCTGTAACCGCCACCGGGGACCGTCTCGATCGGATCGGGCTCGCCGAGCTTGCGGCGCAGGCGGCTGATTGTCACCTTCACCACGTTGCTGAATGGGTCGGCGGCCTCGTCCCAGGCGCGGGCGAGTAACTCCTCGGAGGAGATCACCACGCCCTGCGCACCCATCAGCAGCTCGAGCACAGCGAACTCCTTGGCGCTGAGATCCAGCCGTGCGCCCGCCCGGCTCGCTAGCCGGCGGGCGCTGTCGAGCTCCAGGTCGCCGGACTCCAGGACCGGCGGCAGCGCCGGCTGCGAGCGGCGTGCGAGCGCGCGCACACGGGCGACGAGCTCGGCGAACGCGAACGGCTTGGTCAGGTAGTCGTCGGCGCCGATGCTGAGCCCCTGGACGCGCTCTTCGATGTCGCCGGAGGCAGTCAGCATCAGGACGCGGGCGCGGACGCCACCGACCGTGGCGAGGCGCCGGCAGACCTCATCGCCGTGCAGAAGCGGAAGGTCACGGTCGAGCACGATCACGTCGTATTCGTAGACACGCGCGTTCGCGAGTCCGGTCTCGCCGTCCTGCGCGATGTCCACAGCCATGCCCTCTCGACGGAGCCCTGAGGCGACCGTCTCGGCCAGCTCGGTGTGATCTTCGACGACGAGTACGCGCATATACATCGAAAAGCATGCTTAGCACGCGGTTACGTGAAAGTAACGGCCTCTGTTGGTTGGATGTCAAAAGGCGCAAAGGGCACGGCGAGCCGGCGAATCCCCAGACATTCCGGATGACCTGTGGGATTGCTGAACCACGCGTCTTCTCTTACGAACGGGGCCAGGGCGTATCCGTCGATCATGTCCGGCCAGGTCTCCCAGCACCTACCCTCCTGCCGCGCGAGCGGTAGGAGCGGCGCCTCGCGGGCTTTGGGGCTCATCAGGACGAACCCCGTGAACAGCCGCCTCAGGGTGGCCCGATAGGCATCCAGGTCCGCGGTATTGCCGGCGACTTCTCCGGCGATTGCCTGCCGAATCGCAGTGAGCCGTTTGGCGATCTCGAGTTCAGCGTCGAGTGCGCTGATCGCCTGCTGCGCCAGATATCGATGCCTGACGTGCTGCTCGACTTGCGCAAGAGCGGCGCCCAGCTCGGCCTCGAGCTGCTTCTTCTGGGCTGCGTATTCATCGTCTCCGATGATCTCGTCCTGCCAGCCCCGCTGGATCTTGGCGAGCCGACTCTCGGACTTCGCGACCTCCCGCTCGGCCTCAGCAAGCGATGCTTCGGTTGCCGTCAGATCGAGGCCGGTGCGTTCCCTGAAATCTCGGCGTGTCTGGTCCTCGTCGTGAGCTGCCCGCCTGAAGAACTCGTCGACAGCAACGTCGATCAGCTCTCGCCGAATCGTCTTCTGATCGCACTCGTCGGGGTGCACTTTCGCTCGCGAGCAACGGTAGAACTGGTACTCGAGATGCCGTAGCCGCCGGGTCTCGGGGGTCATACGAGCCCCGCACGAGCATCGGAGCAGGCCCTCGGTCAGAAGATGCGCTCCAATAGCCCTACGGCCGGCAGGACGCCCGCCATAGGTGACCCGAGCCTCGCGCAGGTTCTCGGCCTTGAGCCAGGTCTCGCGTTCGATGATCGGCTCGTGCTCACCTTGGACGAGCTGTCCTTCAGCCCTGATGAAACCGGCGTACAGCGCGTTCGTCAGGATCGCGGTGATCGTGCTCGCGTACCACTTGCCGCCCGTCCTTGTCGGGACACGCTCTTTGTGGAGCTCGATGGCGATGCGAGACTTCGCGCGGCCAGCCACGAACTCGTTGAAGATGCGACGCACGATCGCCGCCTCGGCCTCGATAACCACTAGCCCCTCGTCTTTCACGCTGCGATACCCGAGCAGTCTTCCGCCGTTGTACTTGCCGGCTCGCGCACGTGCGTTGAGCGCTTGCCGCACGCGCTGGCCGGTCTGGCGCTTCTCGAACTTGCCGACCGACGCCATCACGTTCGCCATGAACTCGCCGGCCGG
>DATAUP010000048.1:0-122038 GCA_036268195.1 Solirubrobacteraceae bacterium | reverse complement strand
GTCTGGCTGTGGCTGACGAATCTCTCGCTGCTGGTCGGGTTGGAGATCAACGCTGAACTCGCGCGCCAACGCGCGATCGATCAAGGTTCGTCCGAGAACGTCGAGCCGTTCGCCGAGCCGCGCGACACACGCAAGCTGAGCAACAAGTACCGCCATGAGCTCGAGCAAAGCGCCGAGGCCCGTCGAGACACCACGTCCAGGTAAACGGACCGCGTTCTCAACGATCGCGATCAGGCGGCTCATCAACGACACATACCCGAACGGTAAAGAAGGCGCCGTCCTCATCAGCGACGTTGCCGCCTCCCCCGATCACAGTCGTTCCGGCCGGGCAGCTGGCCGTCAACAGAAGCGGGCTCGTGCCAGCCACGCTGCCAGTGGCCGTTACGTAGGTGACCTTCGAAATCGCCGCCGAACCGGCTGTCGTCGCGTTGGTGGCTGGTGGCGTTCGTCGCATTGTCTGCGTTAGCCGCGCTCGGCACCTTGCCCAGCTTGCTCACGTTGATCTGCGTTCCCGTGAGCGTGTGGTTCTTGGCAACCGCGCCTACACTCCGTGAGCGGTGGCGGCTATTCGGGTTGCGCGATGAGAGCAGAGGTTCGGCCAGTTGCTTTCTGGCGCGGAGCCCGGAGGCGTTCGAGCGTACCGCTCGCTGTGGGGGTGGCGGTGACGGCCGCGTTGGTCTGCTGCTTCAGCACCGCGACCGCCGCGTCGGCGCGAACGAGGTTTGTGTCGCGGGTGTCGGGCTTCGGTTCCAACTGGACCACGTACCACGGAAATGCTGAGGCGACCGGAGTCGCCGCAGCGCGGACCAAGCTGCGACCTTCGCGGCCGGCCTGGACCTCGCCGGCCCTCGACGGACAGCTGTATGGCGAACCGCTCGTCGCCGACGGCCGCATCGTCGCGGCGACCGAGAACGACACCGTCTACGCGATGGCCGCACATAGCGGTCGCATCCTCTGGTCACATCACCTGGCGAAACCCGTGCCATCCAGCGACCTGCCGTGCGGCGACATCTCGCCCGTGGTTGGCATCACCGGCACCCCCGTGATCGACTTGAAGCGGAACGAGATCTTCGTCGACGCAGACACGCTGACAAGCGGCCCGTCTGCGTCTCATGGCGTGGAAGCGTCCCACCGTCTATTCGGACTCAACCTACTCACAGGCAAGATTGAGCTGGACGAGCAGGCCATGCCGAACGACGGCGAGGACCAGCTCGCGCAGCTGCAGCGGCCCGGACTGGCGCTCGACCAGGGTCGGGTGGTCATCTCCTACGGGCAGAACACCGGCGACTGTCCCGGCCCCAACGGTCCTGCCCACGGTTACGTCGTCTCGATCCCAGAGCAAGGAGGACGACTCGACTATTTCCAGATCAGCAAAGGTGGCAAGGATCGGGGGGCGGTCTGGATGGGCGGCAGCTCTCCGCTGGTCGACCCTAAAGGGAACGTCTACGTCGCGAGCGCCGACGGCTACAACCTGGGCGCGGGCCAGCCTTACGACGACAGCGACGCGGTGCTCGAGTTGTCGCCAACCATGCACCTCAAGTCGATCTTCCACCCCAAGGACTGGCAGACGCTCAGCGCCGACGATCTCGACCTCGGGACCGGGGACCCGGCGCTCGTGCATGGTTTCGTGTTCCAGATCGGCAAAACCGACACCGGCTATCTGTTGCGTCAAGGACATCTCGGCGGCGCCGAGGGTGAGCTCGGGTCGCTTCATGTGTGCAGTGGCAACCCGGACGGCGGACACGCGGTCAAGGGCTCGGTCGTCTACATACCCTGCCCAAACGGCGTGACAGCCATCAAGGTTCTGAGCAAGCCGCCTTACCTGAAGCAGCTATGGACCGACAGTGACGGCGCCGCTGGCGCACCGATCATCGCGGACGGACTGGTCTGGACGATCGGAAGCGACAACGCGGTTCACGGCCTCAACCCGGCAAACGGCAAGGAGATCGTCTCGATCCCCTTCGGCGGGTCAGCGAACCACTTCCCCACGCCATCGGTCGGCGATGGCCTCCTGCTCCTCCCAGGCACCAACCAGGTCGTCGCCTTCAAGGGTCCCGCGGGGCTGCCGCCTCCACCCCCACGAACACCGCGGCGGTAGGCTCGGTACATGGCTGACCAATCGACGCTCATCGTCCAGGTACCGCCAGGCAGCGCGGTAGAACGCCAGCTCAGCATGCAACCACCCGGAAGTGTTGCCAGCGGCGAAGTCGTGGTCGAGGTCGGACCGACCGACGCGACCGGGCATCTCCAGCCATCCGCGGTTGGCGAGGTTGCCTTGTCCCAGGCGCTCGACCTGTATCACCGCGCGGCCTCAACGACGTGTACCAGTCGTTTGACCAGCCGCTTGACGCTAGCTAAGCGATTGATAGCCTTGTGATGATCATCACATGCCACCGATACAGAGACCCGCTTCCGTAGCTCCTTTCCACGCTGAACGCGCCCAGGTCGCGAGCACGCAGCCCGTGAGCCGCGCGACGGCCTCCATACCCAGACAGTCGGTTCTGCCGGATCACGGTTTCCTGGCCGTAATGATCGTCGGCGCTCTCTTCCTCGCGGCATCCATCGGCGTCTGTGCGCGCGGCGCGCCCACCAGTTGGTTCGCAGTGGGAATGCTGTTCGTCATCGCGATCAGCTGTTTGTCCTGGGTCATCTGGGTCACCTCCCGGATGCTGGACGAAGAACCTGGTTCTTCTGACGCGTAGCGGTTCGGGTTCGGTCGTGCTGGCTGGCTACCAGACCCTAGGGAACTCGACGCTGGCGGAGTCAGTTTATGTCGCGCTGGCTGGTTAGGCCGATGCCTATGAAGGCGAGCACGATCGCCCAGGCGATCAAGATGATCGCGCCGACGCCTGGCGACAGCAGATGCTGGGTCTTGAGACCCATCAGCGCGTCCGACGCGCGTGTTGGCGTGTACCGGCCGACTGAGGGCGCGAGGCCGAACAGGAGGTTGTCGATGACGAAGCCCCAGGCGAGCAGGGTGATGACGGCGCCGACCTGGTTGTGGATGATCGTGCCCAGGGCGGTGCCGATCGCGCCCCACAAGACCACGCCGACGAGCCCTCCGAGCGCGAGCAGCAGGATGTCGCTGCCGCTGAGCACGATCGTGATGCCGCGCGCCTCGAGGATCACGTAGCCGATCGCCCAGCCGATCGCCTCGCCAAGGACTCCAAATGCGATTCCGGCGAGCGCGCCGGCGACGATCTTTGCGGTAAGGACGCGCGAGCGCGCCGGGTTGAACAGGATCGTTGGCCGGATCGTGCCGTAGCGATACTCGCTGGTGACAAGCAGCACCCCGGCGAGCGCTGAGAAAACCCCTGCCAGGCTGCCCAGGCTCAGCAGTTGACGCTGGTTCTGTTTGCCCATGAGCCCGGGCGGGTGGGTGAGCAGTGCGGTCAGCAGCGTGAACAGCAGGATCAGAGCGACCATCCCAAGAAGCAGCCCGATGGTGGTCCGGGTCGATCGGACCTTGAGCAACTCCGCCCTGATCTGGGCGATCATGCCGGCGGCTCCGAGGTCAATTCGAGGAAGATCTCCTCGAGCGAGCCACCGTCGGTCAGTAGTTCGTGAACGGGCACGCCGGCGCCGAATGCGATCTCGCCGACCCGCTCGCTCGACGCTCCCTGTACGAGCAGCGTGCGATCAGTAGCGGTCGTGACCTGAAGATCGTTGTCGCGTAGCGCCGCTGCGAGCCGCTCTGGATCGGCGCCACGGACCCGGACGGCGCCACCTGCGCGCGCCGTTAGCTCTGCCAGCGAGGACTCGACCACGAGCCGTCCGCGGCTGATGATCAGCACCTGATCGACCGTTTGTGCGACTTCCGCGAGCACGTGGCTTGAGACGAGTACGGTGCGCCCCTCGGACGCCAGCCGGCGCAGGAAATCCCGCAGCCAGCGAACGCCCTCGGGGTCAAGCCCGTTCGCCGGCTCGTCGAGAATCAGCAGCTCCGGGTCGCCAAGCAGGGCCGCAGCAAGCCCGAGCCGCTGGCGCATACCCAGCGAATACCCCTTCACACGCCGCCGCGCGGCATCCCCGAGCTCCACCAAACGAAGCATCTCATCCGCGCGCGAATCTGGAACGTCAACCGCGCGCCCGAGCGTCCGCAGGTGATCACGACCTGAGCGACCAGGGTGAAAATCGGTTGCCTCCAGCACCGCGCCGATCCGCAGGGCGGGGCGCTCAAGCTCGTGATACGGCCGGTCGAACACCAGCGTCCGCCCGCTCGTCGGCGTCGCCAGGCCCAACACCATCCGCAGCGTCGTCGTCTTGCCGGCGCCGTTCGGTCCAAGGAAGCCAGTGATCGTCCCGGCCTCCAACTCAAACGACAGATCCGTAACCGCCGAAACCTCACCAAAGCGCTTCGTCAGCGACTCGGCCTGCACAACCGCCGTCACGGTTACCCCCTCCTCTCGCCCATGCCACCCGGCCGACGGACCGACACACTAGCTTCTATAGCAACTGGCACGCGTCCCGACGGGTGCTTCTGGCGGATGCTGAAAGGCACTCGATGTTCCACCAGCGTCCCCTCTCAGTTCTTCCCGACACCAGGCGACCGCCCCGTCGACGAAGCGAGCAACTGAACTGCTGGGCAGCCGAATGCGATTGTGAGGCGAGACCGGACTCAGGCGTAACGCAAGGCGATCTGATGCACACGCGACGTCAACATCCGCGGCCTATTTTTCTGTTTGTGAGCGAGCAAGACCTCTTATGTGCGGCCTGCGGTTGTCCCGAGCCGCGACAGGACATGAGCGCAGAATTCTGCCCCAACCATCAGCGGGAGATTCACGCGTTCCACCGCTGGCTCGCGGGGACGGACAAGGTGTCTTGGCCGGCCGCGTCCTCGTTCGACTTCGAGCGCAGCTTCTTGAGCGTTCGGCAACGACCTGCCTGATTGCCTCGGTACCAAGACCGGCCTGCGGGCAGATTGGCTTCCTGTGCGATGTACTGCGCCCGGCGGATGAAGATGAAGGAGTGATACACGATCGTCCCGTCTTGGAAGGTCAGCTGACCGCGCCGGACGAATCGCAGGAAGGCCTAACCCATGCCGCCGGTCTCGGCGACCGCATTGGGGACCTTGAGCCACGCACATTGCGTTGTTCGCGGGTGCGATGCCAGAAACTCGATGGTCGGCGCTCGAATCTGTCGCGCGAGCGGAATGTCGCGACGTTCCGATCGAGTCTCACCTCGGGCCCTCCGGCGCCGGTCCGCTGACGTACCGTAGATCGTGACCGTGCCATTGCCGTTGACGCGTCCGGTGATGTTGCGCAGGCCGTCAGTGACAGGCGCCCACGGCAGGCTCGTGGTGCTGTTCACGCCCGGGGCCGGCAGCGGTGCACCTGGCTGCGGGGCGCCAATCGCGTTCGTTCTCGAGTACGCCTTCCCGGTCGTGTCCACGAAGTACACCGTGTTGATGCCGTTGCTGCCGGAGCCCTTCGAGTGGTACACGACGTTGTTGGAGACGGTCAGGCCACGGAAGTTCGTGTCCTTGCCCGCCTTGTCGGCCTTGTGCGTCGCGTACCAGAGGAGCTGACGCTCTGCCCATTGGTGGCGACGTTGACCGCGAGCTCCGACTTCGAGGAGAAGCTCGTCGTCATCTGAGCCCACGCCGGTTTGACCCGCGAAGATCAGCCTCAGGTATGACGCGCCGGTGCCGCGGCGCGTACCTGAGGCTTACGCAATCCGACGGTCAGGTTCATCCTCACGACGCATTTGCAAGGCGCCGGCATGAGCCGACAATCTCACCGCCGTGTTTTTCGACTGGCGTGGTGGTTGTGTCGTCGATCCCTGCCGGACCACAACAATCTGACCCACGGCTGAGTTCGCCGCTTTCGACCGTTCTCATTTGCCCACCGTGAACACCCGGAGTCTTGGTACGTGCTGAATCCTGCCGCCGCCCTGATCACGAACTTCCAGGCGATCGTGCTCGGGGTGCTGCAGGGCGTCTCGGAACTGTTTCCGATCTCCAGCCTCGGTCACACCGTTCTTTTCCCGAAGCTGTTTGGCTGGTCAAACATCGTCAGCTGGCAGTCACAGCCCGAGTCACCGTGGCTTGCATTCATCGTGATGCTGCACGTCGGTTCAGCGATCGGGCTGCTGATCTACTTCTGGCGTGATTGGCTGCAACTGATCGCCGCCTTCTTCCGAACGGTCCGGCGCCGCCGGATCGAGACGCCAACAGAGCGCCTTGCGTGGCTGATCATAGTGGCGAGCGTGCCCGTCGGCATCATCGGTCTGCTGCTGGAGCACACACTGCGTGTAGCGACAGCCAAGCCGCTGATAGCGGCGATCTTTCTCACACTCAACGGGGTAATGTTGCTCGGAGCCGAACGGCTGCGTCGCCGTTCGGCGGTCCGCGAGCTCGCACGCGAACGCGGCCAGAATCCCGGGCCGACGGACGCAGGGCGGCGGCTTGACACGCTCGAGTACCGCGAGGCCGCCGTGATCGGGCTCGGGGAGTCGACCGCGCTGATCGCCGGGGTAAGCCGTGATGGCGTGGTCATGGCGACCGGCTTGGCACGCGGTCTGGACAACGCCGATGCGGCCCGCTTCGGGTTCCTGCTAGCCACGCCGATCATTCTCGCCGCCGGCATTTTCAAACTCGGCGACCTACTTGGCCGCAACGGCGACCACGGCGTCCGCGGCGCGGCCGTCATCGCCGCGGCCTGCGCGGCGGTTACCGCGGTCGCGGTCGTGCATTTCCTCACCCGCTATTTCCAGCGCGGAAACCTGCGTCCGTTCGGCATCTACTGCCTTCTGTTCGGCGGCGCAATGATCATCTACAACGCCTAGCACGCCCAATACCCCGTACCGCGGCGCTATCCCCCACCCGATCTCAGCGACTCGCAGCAGCTGCTACCAACAGCCAGCAGCTGGCGGCTTGGCGCCCTCACGCATCGCGAGCGGCTCGCGCAACGTCACAAGCAACCACGGTCACGACGTTCGATCGAGATTTAGACCTGGGGCGGATGTAACCCGGTAAAGATCATCCTCCGGGGGCGTTGCGGATACACGCCCTCGAACCTACTGTCGGACGTATGTCCAGCACCTCCACCGCCCGCCGGATGCTCACCAAGGTCCCCGAAATCACAGCCGTCTTCTGGCTGCTGAAGCTGTTGACAACCGGTATGGGTGAGGCGATGTCTGACTTCCTGGGCCAGCACAGCGTTCCGCTTGCGGCCGGCGTCGGCATCGTGGGGATGACGCTGGCGTTGCGGTTGCAGCTTCGTCAGACCGAGTATCGCGCACCCTATTACTGGCTTGCGGTGATGATGGTCGCGGTCTTCGGGACGATGGCCGCCGACGGGATCCACGACGGCATCGGGATCGGCTACACGGTCACAACACCAGTGTTTGCACTGGTGACCGCCGGGATCTTCGCGTGGTGGTACCGCAGCGAGCGGACCCTTTCGATTCACACGATCAACACTCGCCGCCGCGAGCGGTTCTACTGGGCGGCCGTGTTTGCCACATTCGCGCTCGGTACCGCGGCAGGTGATCTCACCGCTCTGGAGTTCAACCTCGGCTTCTGGCCGTCCGTGCTGATCTTTGCCGCGATCATCGCAGTTCCCGCGATCGGCTGGGCGCGGTTCAACATGAACCCGATCCTCGCGTTCTGGTTCGCCTACATCGTCACCCGCCCACTCGGTGCCTCATTCGCCGACGGCTTCAGCAAACCGACGAACGGCGGCCTGAACCTTGGCGACGGGACGGTGAGCGGTATCGCACTGATCGTGTTCGTCGCGTTGGTAGCGTGGATCACGACCACCAGGCGCGACGTGCAAGCCGGTCACAACGCCGTTTCCCAGAGCCAGGCTCACCGAGTTGTTGCACTCGAACTTGAGCCCGAGTAACGCGCTCGCACGGCAACGGCGCGGCTGCAGGACACTTGAGAGCATGAGCCGCCCCTCTGATGAGGCGATTCTCGCGTGGGCCCAGGGCCGCGTCGAGCGGGCGACACGACTGGCAGCACGGCACCCGGTCGCCCTTGACGTCACCGTCGCTGCTGTCATCGCCGCCGCAAGCTTCGTCGGCGTGGCGGTCCAGGGGCGCTTGCACCACCCCGACGTCATCGTGTTCTGCTTCTTACTTCCGTTGCCGCTGGTCCTGCACACGATCAGCCGGCGTTTGTCGTTTGCTTTGATCTCGGCAGTCGCGCTGGTGCAGTGGTGCGTGTCAACCCCGCAAATATCGGATGCCGCGGTGCTGATCGCGTTGTTCTGGATCGCGCTTGACGGCGAACTGATCGAGATGGCAGCCGCCGGACTTATCGTCGAGATCGGGGCGGTGATGGCCGCAGCGCAGTGGTCCCCACAGCAGCCTGCCAAGGTCTGGGTCGGGATCACCGGTCTCGGCGTAGCTGTCGGCGGTCTCGGCGTCACGATCCGTCAGCGGCGCGCGCTCGTCGCGTCGCTGCATGAACGAGCAGCACGCCTTGAGTTCGAGCGCGACCAGGAAGGGAGGCTAGGGGCTGCCGCCGAACGCGCCCGGATCGCGCGCGAGATGCACGACATCGTTTCCCACAACCTCACGGTCGATCGGCCTGTCCGACGGCGCCACCTACGCCCTCGATACGTCACCTGAAACGGCAGGGTCAGCGATGCGCCGCGTGTCGGCCACCGGCCGCGAGGCACTGGTCGAGATGCGCCGGCTGCTCGGCGTCTTGCGCGACGAGCCAGAAACCGGGTCCTACGAACCGCAGCCGGGACTGGACCGGCTCGACGATCTGCTGGCGCGTGTTGAAGCAGCAGGCGTCCCAGTCTCGATCGAGCTGTCCGGCAACCCGCAAGAGCTCTCAGGCGGCATGCAGCTGACAGTCTTTCGCGTCACCCAAGAGGCACTCACCAACACGCTCAAACACGCCACCCGTCCGACGAGCGCAAAGCTTTCGCTGCACTGCAATGCCGACCTGGTCGACCTCGAGATCGTCGACACCGGCACCCTCGAACCTCCCAACGATCCTGATCGCGCCGACCTTCCTCTCGCAGCGACTGACGATGAGCAGTCACACGGTCTCGAGATCCCGTCCGCCGGCGGTCGTGGCCTACGGGGTATGCGCGAACGCGCAGCCGCCTACGGCGGCCAGCTCGAGGCAGGCCCGGGCGCTGACGGCGGCTGGCGCGTCCATCTCACGCTGACCCCAGAACGCGCCCAACCGATGCCATGAGCACCCGGTTGCTACTCGTTGACGACCAAGAGCTCATGCGCATGGGATTCCGGATGGTGATCGACAGCCAGCCTGATCTCGAAGTCGTCGGTGAAGCATCAAACGGTCGAGAGGCAATCCAAGCCGTTGAGCGGCTCGCACCCGACGTACTACTCATGGACGTTCGCATGCCAGAGATGGACGGCGTCGAAGCAACCCGGCAACTCGTCGCCGCGAATACGCAAGCGCGCGTGATCATTCTCACCACCTTCGACCTCGACGAATACGTCTATGAAGCGCTGCACGCCGGCGCTAGCGGCTTTCTACTCAAGGACGCCAACCCAGGCGAGCTGCTATCAGCGATCCGCACCGTCGCTGCCGGCGACGCCGTAATCGCCCCGAGCGTCACCAGGCGCCTGCTCTCAAACTTCGCACACCGCCTACCATCGCCCGGATCACGCGACCCGGGCGAGCACGCACGCCTGGATCAACTGACGACCCGCGAACGCGAAGTCTTACTGCTGGTTGCCCGCAGTCTTTCCAACGCTGAGATCGCCGATAAGCTCTTCGTCTCCGAGGCGACCGTGAAGAGCCACGTCGGACGGATCCTCGCCAAGCTTCACCTGCGCGACCGCGTACAAATCGTCGTCTTCGCGTACGAAACCGGCCTCGTCGTCCCAGCGAACAGCTAGCCCCCTTGCACGACGCGGTGGGAACCAATCATCCCCGGCTGGGTGCCGCGCCGCCGTGGGTCAGCCGCGGTTGCGGACGGCGCCCCAGACCGAGACGCCGAGCATCACTATCACGACCGCCGGCAGCAGCCACCAGCTGCTAACGCCATCGTCGGAGAGCACGAGCGTCAGCACCAGGGCGATCGCCACGGCAACGGCGATGCGCCAGTCATCGCCGACGATGAAGTCCCAGAGGAACTTCAAGAAGCCCTGAACCCGACTCATGCGCTCACCGCTCGCGTTCGTTGCGGCGCCGATCGCGCCGCAACGAACCGTCGCAGCCACACGACCACGCCGACCGCGAACACCGCAAGCACGGGGATGATCACCAGCAGCGCCGCATCACCACCGGGCCAGCGGGCATGCACACCCTCACTTCCCCAGAACACACCGAACGAAGTCAGCATCACACCGACGACGAACTTCAGTGCGTTCTCCGGCACGCGCGCCAGTGGGGCGCGCAGCGCGACTCCGACACAAACCACCATCAGCACAGCCGCGCCGGCAGCGACCGCCGCCAGCGGAATGTCCTTCTGGTTTGACCCGAAGGTCAAGGCGATGAACACGACCTCGAGCCCCTCAAGGAACGAGCCCTTGAACGACACCAAGAACGAGTAACCATCGAACGCGGTCTGAACCGAACCGGCCTGCCTTGCCGCCTTGGTCTCCTCGGCGAACGCGGCATCCTCGTCGTGCAGCGCCTTCACGCCGCCGGCGCGCAGGATCGCCTTGCGCAGCCATTGCACCCCGAAGATCAGCAGCAGCCCGCCGACGGCAGCGCGAAGCACGTTGATCGGCAGCGCCGTCAATGCCGGCCCGAGCGCAGCCGTCACAACCGCAAGAGCGAGCAGGGCCACGCCGACGCCGATCATCGCCGAGCGCCAACTGCGGGTCGCGCCGACCGCAAGCACAATCGTCAGCGCCTCAACCGCCTCGACAGTGCATGCGATGAAAACCGATGCGACAAGGCCGATTTCGGTTCCACTCATGATCGGTCACTCCCGCTCAACGTTGTCTCTGCGACTGATAGTGACAGCACACGCCACACGAGTACCGCCGCTCAACAGGACCGACGTCTGCCACGTCGCCCCGCGGCGGCCGCCGCCGCGGCCAGAGCCAAATATCGGGCGGACCGTCGACGCGACTACGACCTAAGTACCAGTCGCGCACGTTCAAGATCGTTCGGTCGACGTATTGACGGCCCGCGGCACGCGGGTACGGTGAATTGAATGATTGAAGTTGATCGGCTCACAAAGCGCTACGGCTCAAAGGTCGCCGTCGATGACCTGAGCTTCGTCGTCCCTCCCGGGATCATCACAGGCTTTCTAGGACCTAACGGTGCCGGCAAATCAACAACGATGCGACTCATGTTGGGACTGGACGCACCAACGTCAGGCAGCGTCACGATCAACGGCAAGCGCTATGAGGACCTCCCCGCGCCACTGAACGAGATCGGCGCAATGCTCGAAGCGCACTCGGTCCACACCGGACGCTCCGCCTACCACCACCTCCTCGCCCTCGCAGCCACACACGGGTTTCCACGAACCCGGGTCGATGAGGTGATCGAGCTGGTCGGTTTGAAGGAGGTCGCTCGCAAACGCGTCGGGGACTTCTCACTCGGCATGGGCCAGCGGCTCGGGATCGCCGCCGCGCTGCTCGGAGACCCAACGACCGTGATCCTTGACGAGCCAGTCAACGGTCTGGATCCCGAGGGCATCCGCTGGATCCGCAACCTACTCAAGCGACTCGCAGACGACGGCCGCACAGTCTTCCTCTCATCGCACCTGATGAGCGAGATGGAGCTGACAGCAGAACGCCTCATCGTCGTCGGCCGCGGTCGGCTGATCGCTGACACGACCGTCGCCGAGTTCGTCCGCCAAGCCTCTATTGGAGCGCCCGTCAGGATCAGAACCCCCGAGCTCCCTCAGCTACGACCGGTCCTGGCATCGCTCGGAGCAAGGATCGAAACCATCGACGCCGACGTCCTGACAGTCACAGGCACAACAGCAGAACAGATCGGCGACAGCGCCCGCTCAGCCGGTGTCGCACTGCACGAGCTCGCGCCACAGCAAGTCTCGCTCGAGGACGCGTTCATGCGAATCACCCGTGACGCCGTCGAATACCGAACCGAGGCGCTGCTAGAGCCAGAAAGAGCAGCCGCATGAACACAACACTCGCCGCCGCATCAACTGCCACACCCGCCCCGCGCCTGCGCGGGAAGGTCACCCAGCCCCGGGTGATCAACTCCGAATGGATCAAGCTCTGGTCACTTCGATCGACACGTTGGACGCTGCTGGTCGCCGTCGTCTCAATGGTCTTCGGGATCGTGATCGCCGCGATCGACATGTCACGCTGGGCAACGATCAGTGCGCACGACAAGGCAACCTTCAGCGCGATCGACACCAGCCTCGCCGGCTACCACTTCGCCCAGCTCGCGATCGGCGTACTCGGCGTCCTCGTCGTCACCGGCGAATACACGACCGGGATGATCCGCTCGAGCTTCATGGCCGTACCGAAACGCCTGCCCGTGTTCTGGGCCAAGCTGCTCGTCTTCGCATCAGTCACGTTCGTGCTGATGCTCGTCTCAGCGTTCCTCGCGTTCTTCATCTCCCAAGCCGTGCTGACCCACGAGCACGTCAACGTTACGATCGGGCACCCCCACGCGCTGCGCGCCGTTGTCGGCGACGCGCTGTTCCTGACCGCGCTTGCGATCTTCTGCGTTTCGCTTGGAGCGCTAATCCGCAACACCGCCGGTGGCATCGCAGCCTTCGCCGGGATCATGTTCGCGCTGCCCGGGATCAACGGGATCCTGCCGACCAGCCTGCACAATGCGATCAACCCCTACCTGCCGTCAAACGCCGGCGCGGCGATCCTGACCGACAGGCCGTCGTCGCACTGGCCATCACCATGGGGCGGGTTCGGAGTCTTCTGCGCCTACGCCGCGATCACACTCATCGCCGCCGTGATCCTGCTCAAACGTCGCGACACCTAAGACCACGATCCGCAGTCCTGTGTCAGATGAGTGCTGAAAGCTCCCGGCCTGTAGGTCGCGTCAGCTTCGATTCAGGACACCGGGACACTGGTGACCAGCTACCTGTGCTCGGGCGTTTCTTTCCTGCCCCCGTTGCCGCAAAGGTTCCAGAGATCATCGCGGTGTTCTGGGTCGTCAAGATCCTCACGACGGCTGGCGGCGAGGTCACCTCTGACTACCTGAAGACCTACGGGAACTTCGGAGGTGGTGGCACCGAGATAGCAATGTTCGTGATCGGACTTGCCCTTCAATTCGGGACCCGCCGGTACCGAGCGTTCGCATACTGGTTCTTGGCCTACGCGATCGCGACCGCCGGCACCGGCATCTCAGACTTCCTGCACCTCGACGTCCACATCCCCTACGCGGGCACGACGATCCTGTGGGCAGTCATCCTCGCCGCCGTGTTCCGGATCTGGTACCGCAGCGAAGGAACACTGTCCATCCACAGCATCACAACACAGCGACGCGAAGCGTTCTACTGGGCGACCGTGTTTGCAACCTTCGCGCTCGGGACGGCGCTCGGCGACTTCACAGCCACCTCGCTCAACATGGGCTACCTGCCCTCAGGGCTCCTCTTCCTCGGGGTCATCCTGATCCCAGCACTGGCGTGGTGGCGATTTGGCCTCAACAGCATCGCGGCGTTCTGGATGGCCTACATCGTCACGCGACCGCTCGGAGCATCGTTCTCTGACTGGATCAGCAAACCAGCGAACATCACCGGCCTCAACTTCGGCAACGGCCGGACAGCCCTGGTATTCGCGGTGGCTACCGTGCTCTTCGTTTCCTTTCTCGCGATCGTCCGACCCGACATCCAGCAGCCCATTGCCGCCACCACCCAGGACAGGCCGGCGAGCGCGAACCCCGAGAACGTCGCCGGGTCCTCCGAGCTCGAGCTCGGATAATGCCAGCTATGAACCGGTCGCAGCGAACTGTCCGGATCGGCCCAGACGACGTTGAGCCCGCCGTCAACGAGCACCTGCACCGGATCATCACCGGAATCGTCACCGTCGCACCGGTCCTCAGCCTGCTGTTCGTGGCCTGGCAGTTGTGGGACAGGCTATTGGGGTGGAACGACGTATTCGACTTCCTCCTGCTGTACGTGCTGACAGGCCTTGGGGTGACGGTCGGCTTTCACCGCCTCCTCACCCACCGGGCGTTCAAGTCAGGCCGCGTGACCCGCGCAGTACTAGCGATCCTCGGCTCGGCCGCGATCGAGGGTCCGGTCATCTCCTGGGTGGCCGACCACCGCAAGCACCACCGCTTCTCCGATCGGGCGGGCGACCCGCACAGCCCGCACGTCGGTCGCGATCACCGCTGGAGCGGCCCGGTGCGCGGCTTACTCCACGCCCACGTCGGGTGGCTGTTCATTCACACCGACCGTGCGAAACGCAGCCGCTACGCCCCGGATCTCCAAGCCGACCCAGTCATCAGCTGGGTGGACCGCACATTCCTGGTGTGGGCGATCGCCGGCCTCGTCGCTGCGTTCGCGTTGGGGTGGCTGTTCGGCGGCACGCTGCGTGACGGCCTGACCGGTCTTCTTTGGGGAGGCGCCGTGCGCATGCTCGTGCTTCACCACGTGACCTATAGCGTCAACTCGCTATGTCACTTCTTCGGGCACCGACGGTTCGAAACCGGCGACGAATCCCGCAACCTCGCATGGCTGGCACCACTATCGCTCGGCGAGGCCTGGCACAACAACCACCACGCGTTCCCGACCTCCGCCGAACACGGGCTACGCCGCTGGGAACTCGACCCCTCCGCACTGACGATCCGCGCACTAGAACGACTCGGACTCGTCTGGGATGTCGTGCGCATAGGCCCTGAGCGCCAGGCCGCCAAACTCGCACCACATCTCCCGTGAGCTCTCACCAACGCTGTCGCCCACACAAAGCCCGCCGCGACCACGCGGCTCACGATCTCCAAGCGATCCGCAGCGCACAAAGCCGGCGACTGTTCGCTGGCGCAACCGGATCGTCATCTGAAAGAGCTTCAACCGAACAGCTAGCGCCTACCGCCTTGATCGAGGCACGGCAGGTCGGGGGGACTGCCGGGTGCAAACGAAACCGCCGCCGACGTGCTCGGAGGTGCTGTCTCTAGTGTTCGATGGGTTCTCTGAGAACGCGAAGCAGGTGGTAGCGAGGGCGCAGGAATGTGCGCGGGACCTCAACCATCGCTACGTCGGCAGTGAGCATCTGCTGCTGGCCCTGCTCGCCGACGACATGGAGATTCCGGCACAGGTTCTGAGTTCATTTCGCATCGACCGAGACAAAGTCCTGGTCCAAGTCCTCGAGACCGTTGGCACCGGTGAGGAGCCCCAGAGCGGCAACCTTCCTTTCACCCCCAGTGCGAAGTACGCGCTGGAGATGGGACTGGGTGAATCGCTGGCGCTCGGTCAACGTCACATCGGGACTGGGCACATGCTGCTGGGACTCCTACGCGACTACGATGGCCCGGCCGTCCGGATTCTGCTCGATCTCAAGGTACCTCTGGCCAAGCTTCGCGCAGGCGTCCTACAGCAACTCGGCGGCCCCGGCACAGAAGAACGCTCAGACCCATCCGGCGGGCTGCTGCCGGAGCCTCCCAGAGTCGCCTCCGGTGCCGCCTCCGGTGGCAGCTCCAACGTCGGCGGCTTCGCTGCGCTACCCGATCCCCAGTTGCGACAGCTCCTCAGGGCCGCAGGTGCCCGCGCTGCGGCCGAAGCGCGCAGGGAGTTCGGATTTGCTGACTTGCTCGCGGCGGCGAACCAGGTACCGGACATGCGGAAGCTTTTGGACGCCAGCTCATAGCCGCAGCATCGACGGGGATCGTGCTTGAACTGCTCTACCTACAGCCCGTCCTCCGCAGCTCCTCTCACCATAAATCGGCGTGATTGACTGAGCGCCCGCCACGACTAGCTGCCCGCAATGAATCGGGCCACGTCGGCCCTTGTGAGCAACCCGTGGGTGACGCTGAGGCAGGCATCTGCAGCCTGTGCCACCGCCGGCTGATGCAGGTTGATACCTGCCTGATTGAGCATCTCGTGGGTCAGTGAGCCATTGCTGGTCGGGTCGGGGAAGCGGGCGAAACCATGGCCACGGATGCACCGCGCGAAGGCCAGCATCTCATCGGTCTGCTCGCGCGTATGCGCCGTGCCTTGGCTCTGGTTCTGCTGCCCAGGCAGCAGATGCCCACACGCCGTTGCTGCCGATGTGAACGTCGGTGAGGTATTCCCGAGTGAGTGCTTGAACGCAGCTGGTGCGGCCACCGGGTTCGGCAAGCCCTCCACCCCATGCGAACGCATGCACGCGGCAAACCGCAATAAGTCGTGATTTGCCCGGGCGGCGGTCATCTGGTGGCCGTTGAGGACCACGAGGCCGGATGCGCTCGAACCTTTGGACGGGCGCGAACCGGATCCGCACGCGGCGACCAGGGCCGCGGTCGCAAACACGGCCGCGGCACGCCGAAGGACTGAAGTTGATCTGAGCATGCCGCAGTTGGTAGCTCGCCGGGGGTCACACGAGCGCTACAGACCAGCGCCGTCTAAACGTCGAGAAGGCAATCGGTGCGTGTGATGGCGCTGTGACCTGCTGTAGTGGACGATGTCCTAATGCGCGTGCTTGTGGTCGAGGACCACGTGAGACTTGCCCTGGACATCGCCGACGGCCTGCGCGACCGCGGCATCGCGACGGACCTGGCGCATGACGGCCAAACCGCACTGCAGAAGGGGCTGGTTTGCCGCTACGACGTGATCGTTTTGGACCGGGACCTTCCCGTGATACACGGCGACAAGCTCTGCGTGGCGCTCCGCGACGGCGGCTCGGACGCGCGGATCTTGATGCTGACCGCCGCGGCAACGATCCGTGATCGCGTCGAGGGCCTCAATCTCGGCGCAGACGACTACCTGCCCAAACCGTTCGCGTTCGACGAACTGGTGGCACGCGTTCAAGCACTCGCGCGCCGCGCGCCCACAGGCCCGGCGATTTTGGCCCGCGGCGACCTTGCGCTCGACAAGGGTAGGCGCCAAGCAACCCGCGACGGAAGCGAACTCTCGCTCACGCGGAAGGAGCTGGGGGTGCTCGAGGTACTGCTCGAAGCAGACGGCGCCGTTGTCAGCGCCGAAGAACTGCTCGAGCGGGTCTGGGACGAGAACGCGGATCCGTTCACCCGCACCGTCATCGTCACGCTCACACGCCTGCGGCGCAAACTCGGCGAACCACCGCTCATCGAGACAGTCGTCGGCACCGGTTACCGGCTGCGATGACCACGCCATCCGGACCGGCAGCTCTAAGACGGCTCTGGCCGCGACGACTGCGCACACGCCTTGCCCTGTTCTACTCCCTCCTGTTCTTCGTGGCGGGCCTGGCGTTGCTGGCGCTGATCTATGCACTGGCGACCAAATTGCTGCTTCCGGGCTCACGACCACCGCCGCTCAACCGGCTCACCTCACGGGAGCGGGACATCCTGCGCCTGTGCAAACCGACGCCCACCGCTCAGGCATTGCTGACGGAGTGCAAGCGCGTGCTGGGCGTGCTCGGAAACGGTTCCGGCACGGGAGTCGGCCTCGCCGCCATACAGATCGCATCCGCCATCGGCCTCGGTGTCCTGTTAATCGGAGCCGTGGGTCTCGGCTGGCTGGTCGCGGGCCGAACGCTCGCGCCGATGCGAACGATCACCGAAGCAGCCCAACGAGCCTCGGAGCTGCGTCTGGGTCAGCGCCTGGCGCTAGCTGGTGCCGAAGACGAGTTCAAACAGTTGGCCGATACCTTCGACCTGATGCTGGAGCGCCTCGACGCAGCCTTCACCAGCCAGAAGCGCTTCGTCGGCAACGCGGCACACGAACTGCGCACACCGCTGACCGCAATGCGAACCGCGATCGACGTCACGCTCTCCAAGCCGCACCGAACACCAGAGCAGCTAGAGGAGATGGCCGAGCGGGTCAGAGACTCAATAGAGCGGGCCGAGGCAACGATCGAGGCGATGCTGACACTCGCCACAAGCGAAGCCGGGGCCACCACAACCGAAACATTCGACCTCGCGACCGCCGCCGAAGACGCACTCGACACCACGAGCGCAACGATCAATCAACACAAAATCACGGTCGACGCGACGCTCGAGCCAGCACCGACACGCGGGGACCGTGTGCTGCTTGAACGCATGATCGCCAACCTCGTCGAAAACGCCGCCCGCCACAACCACCCCGGCGGCTGGATCGGAATCCGCACATACAGCCGGGACGGAAGCACCACCTTCGAAGTCGCGAACACAGGCCCCGAAGTATCGGCCGAGCAACTCCCCCGGCTGTTCGAACCCTTCGCCCGCGGCAGCGATCGACTCGACTTTCAGGCCGGTGTCGGCCTAGGCCTCTCGATCGCCGAAGCGATCGCCCGCGCACACGAAACCACCATCACCGCTAGCCCAAGATCCGACGGGGGCTTACAGCTCTCGATCACGCTGGCGAACTGATCTCCCAGCCAGCCAACCTCGTAGTTACGGCAGTGACAGCGATCCCCGCCCGCTTCGGCGCACACCCGGCCCGTCGCCGAAGCGTTCCGTGCCCAAACCACGCAGAACCGAACCTAGTGACGATCAATAGGCAGGTCGAGCTCGAACACGGCGCCGCCTGTCTCTGCGGGTTTGACCCGCACGTTGCCCTGGTGCGCGTCGGTGATCGCGCGGACGATCGCCAGACCGAGTCCGGCGCCGCCCTCGGCGCGCGTGCGTGCTGCGTCGGTTCGGTAGAAGCGTTCGAACACGCGCTCACGCGCCTCGGATGCGATCCCGGTGCCGTTGTCAGAGACTGTGATGCGGACGGTCCCCGCGCCGCGACGCATGACGTCGACGCGTACCAGTCCGTCGGGGGCGCGGGTGTGCGCGATCGCGTTGCGCGCGAGGTTGCGGAGCGCCTGCGCCAGGCGGTCGGGATCGGCCCGGACTGTGATCGGCTCGAGCATGCCGACCTCGAAGTTGCGTTTTGCAATCAGGCTGAGTCCGTCCCAGAGCTCGGTGACGAGTTCATCCAGACGTACGGGCGTCGCGTGCAGAAAGTCGTCGCGCTCGGATTGCGCGAGCAGCAGCAGGTCGTCGACAAGACGTGTGAGCCGCGCGATCTCCGCCTGCATCACGCGCTCGACGCGTTGTACTTCCGTGCGTGACAGCGAGCCGGTCTGACTGTCGCCCGTGGCCAGCAGGTCGAGCTGCCCACGCAGCACCGTCAGTGGTGTGCGCAGCTCGTGTGAAGCGTCGGCAACGAACTCGCGTTGGGTGGCGAACGCCGACGCGAGTCTGTCGAGCATGTGATTCAGCGCGTCTGCGAGCACGTGCAACTCGATGCTTGCGTTGCGCGGGAGGCTGATCCGAGGGGTCAGGTCACCGGCGTCGACGCGCGCGGCTACTGCCGCCGAGCGGCGGATCGGTCCGGTCATCCGCGAACCGATCGTGTACGCGGCCAGGATTGCGAGCGCGACCGCCAGTGCGCCTGCGAGCGCGAATGAGTGAGCGACTACAGACTCGGCGTGGTCGACCGACGCGAGTGACTGACCGGCGCCCGCGTAGGCGGGGAGCCCATCGACCGTGAAGCGGATCTCAAATAGGCGCAGCATGCCTGCGTCCGGAGCGGGCTTGGTGCTGTAGCCGGCTCGTGCCTCCTCCAGGCGCTTGCCCTCTGAGTTCTCGCGGTTCTGCTCGGCGGCCGATTCCTCCTGGTCGGGCCGGCTGCCGCCGAACAGCTCGGGGTGGTTGCTGGCCGTACCGACGCCTGGCGCGATCACGAACAGCAGCCCCGCCGAGTTGGCATACGGCTGCGAGGACGCGTAGCGTCGCGCGGTTGCGAGCATCGCTCGCGGCGCGGCACCGGGCTGCTCCGTGATCGCGTGCCGGAGCTGGTTGGCGCTTGCACGGATCGACTGGTCGATTTGGCTGCGGAGCTGTGAGCCGGCAGAGCGGTAAACGACCACGAAGGTCACAGCCACCGCGAGCAATACCACGAGCGCCACGCTCGCCGTAAGCCGTGCCCGCAAGCTGCGGAGGAAGGGCACGCCACTGATTACCGATAGACCTCTGAGCCGCTGCAGATGTCTGGACACCGATCCGGGTTCAGTCCATGTCCTCGTCAAAGCGGTACCCGACCGATCTGACAGTGACGATCGGCGCTCGACGCTCGGTGGTGCGCAACTTACGTCGTAGATAGCCGATGTAGACCTCGAGGACGTTAGTGCCCGGGTCGTGGTTGTACCCCCAGACGGCGCGCAGGAGCTCGTCGCGCGACAGCACGTGCGGGCGGTTCTGCGCCAGGTACACGAGCAGCTCGAATTCGGTGGTGGAGAGTCGCACTGGCTCGCCCGCGACCAACACCTGGCGCGACACCAGGTCGATCCGCAGCGTGGCGGCGCGGATCACTGTCGACCCGCCGTGGGCCGTGCGGAGCTGGGCACGGATCCGTGCCGCCAGCTCGCCGACAGCGAACGGCTTGACGAGATAGTCGACGGCACCGCTGTCGAGCCCGGCGATGCGATCCTCGACCTCGCCGCGGGCGGTCAGCACGATCACCGGCAGCGACGGCCGTTGCGTTCGTAGGCGTCGCAGTACCTCGCTGCCGCTGAGGTTCGGGAGCATCAGGTCCAGCACGACGAGATCAACGTCAGGCTCGAGTGCCCGTGTCAGGCCGGTGTCGCCGTCCCGGGCGGATGCGACCTGGAAGCCCTGCTGCTGCAACCCGCGCTGGACGAAGTCGACGATCCCCGGT
Organism: Solirubrobacteraceae bacterium; assembly: GCA_036268195.1. Lineage (GTDB taxonomy): Bacteria > Actinomycetota > Thermoleophilia > Solirubrobacterales > Solirubrobacteraceae > Palsa-465. The sequence continues at coordinate 101,417 of DATAUP010000048.1, read as the reverse complement.
TCATCTTCAACCACGAGGATCATCGGGCGATCATAGGCTCCCTCGGCGCCGCCGATGGCCTCTGCGCAGTCACTTGATCTCCTCCTGGGCGTTCCCGAGAGTTTTCTCATGCGAGGCCAAGGACGGCTTTACTCGCCCCCAGAAGACTCGGCGCATGGCTCTCTCCGAACCCTTCGCGTCCTCCGAGCGCGTTGACCGCCGCGCTGGCCGATACAGACTGCTTGGTGGCGGCACCGACGGAAACGAGCAGCTGACGGCGATCACCGGCACGATTCTGCTGTTGCTGTTCGCCGTGCTCGGTATCACCATCGTCCGGATCGGCCAGCTGCTGTGGCTACACCTGTTCCTCGGCGTGGTGCTCGTCGGCCCGGTCGCGCTCAAGCTCGCCAGTACTGGATATCGCTTCACCCGCTACTACACCGCGAATCCTGCGTATAAGTGCAAAGGTCCGCCACGTCCGCTGATGCGCGCGCTTGGACCGCTCGTGATCCTGTCAACGCTCGCGGTGTTCTTCACCGGCCTGCTGCTGCTGATCGATGGTCCGAGCGCCCCCGGCACGCTGCGAGAGCTGCACAAACTCAGCTTCTTCCTGTGGCTCGCCGTCGTTGGTGTTCACGTGCTCGGACACCTCGTCGAGCTCCCAGGGTCACTGAAAGCAGTAAGCCGAGCCCAAGGCCGCACCACGAACCTGCCGGGTTCGCGCGGACGCGCATTCGCGATCATCGTCTCGCTCGCAGCCGGGCTCGTGCTGGCACTGCTGTTCCTACCCGACGTGGGTATCTGGACCTCCGGCGGATTGCATCAGTTCCATCATTTCAAAGGCCACTAGGTGGCCATCTTGCGGACCCATGCACAGGCAACTCGCGATGCCGCGCTCAGGCGATTGAGGCGTGTGACTCAGTCACTGGTCGTCGCCGCGTTGGCCGCCGCGGGTGTGTTGACGGATGTCGTCGCGCACACAGCCGCGGCGCACAATACGAGCGACTCATCTGCCTCAGGCGCGGTCTCAACGACACCGGCGACAACGCGGGCGTCGAACGCTCCGGGCACCGCGGTCACCTCCACGTCCGGCCCCCACGCGTCGACTCAGCCCCGTCCGCTGAAGGCCGCGCCGGCACCGAAGGCCAGTGCGATGCCGAACCCGGTGTCACCACCGGCGCCGGCCAGTCCCGCTCAGGCGCCAAGCACCGCGGTTGCCGCGCCGGTTCAGGCCAGTGCGCCCGTCGTCTCCGGCGGCAGCTGAGCGATGAGGCTGGCGGCGATCGGCTCCTCATCAACCGCCTTCTGGTACCTGACCCGGGCCACGGGGGTCGTCGCGCTGGTGCTGCTGACGCTCGTGATGGCGCTTGGGGTCGCCGACGTCACGCGCTTGTCTTCCAGCTACTGGCCGCGGTTCCTGACCGACGCTGTCCACCGTCGCGCGTCCGTGTTGGCCCTCGTGTTCCTGGCGATCCACATCGTCACCTCCGTGCTCGACACCTATGCTCCGATCGGGCTGTTTGACGCCGTGATCCCGTTCCACAGCAGCTACCGGCCGGTCTGGCTGGGGCTCGGCGCGGCGGCCTTCGACCTTCTCCTGGCGGTGATCGTTACGAGTCTGCTGCGCGCGCGGATCGGCGGACAGGCGTGGCGGGCTGTGCACTGGCTGGCGTACGCCTGCTGGCCGTTGGCGGTTCTGCACGGGCTCGGGACGGGCAGCGACGTCGAGCAGACCTGGATGCTCACAATTGACGCGATTTGCGTCGTGACCGTGATTGGCGCGCTTGCCCTGCGGTTGACGGCGACCGAGAACGTCACCACGACCGGCCGGCTTGCAGCCGTCGGCCTGCCGATCGCGTTTTTGGTGGGCCTGGCGATCTGGCTGCCCGGCGGCCCGCTGGCCGCCGGGTGGGCGAGGCGTGCCGGTACACCGACGAAGCTGATCGCCGGCTCTTCAGCCACGGTGAGAGGCGGCCGATGACACTCGCGGCGAGCGAGTTTCCGCGGCTCCTTGCCGGCATGCCCGCGAGTGGCGCGCTCGGCCTGCGTGCGCATGAGACGCTGCATGGCCCGCTCTCGCTGCCCACACGCCGACGCTCGGGCACGAACCACCCGCTGATCCTCGAGCTCAAGCGCGCCGGGTTGCGCGGCTACGGCGGCGCTGGCTTCCCAACCGCGACCAAGCTTCACGCCGTGGCCGCCCAGGGCCAGCGCCCGGCAGTGGTCGTCAATGCCAGTGAGGGCGAACCGCTCAGCCAAAAGGACCAACTGCTCATGCGCCACCTGCCGCACAGCGTGATCGACGGTGCGCTTGCGGTGTGCGCGACGCTGGGCAGCGACCATGTTGTGTTTGCGATCGACGAGGGCGCCCTCGACGCCGCGCGTGCGGTCAAGCTCGCGCTCGCCGAGCGTCCCGAGCTTGGCCGTCGCGGCAGGGCCGCCGTAAGCTTCGCCTTCCTCCCTGGCGGATACATCACAGGTCAGGAGACGGCGCTCCTGCGCGTCCTCAACGGCGGCGCGCCGAAGCCGACGACCACGCCTCCGTACCCGTTCGAGCGCGGGCTCCGAGGCCGCCCGACGCTCGTCTCAAACGCCGAGACCTTTGCCCAGATCGGGCTCGTCGCCCGCCACGGGGCGGCGTGGTACCGCGCGCTCGGAACCGAGTCCTCGCCCGGCACCCGGCTCGTCAGCGTGAGCGGAGCGATCGGCGACTCCGGCGTGGTCGAGGCCGCCGGCGGTACGACGCTGCGGCAACTCTTCAACGCAGCCGGGGGCCTGACCGAGCCACTTCAGGGGATCCTGCTCGGAGGCTACGCCGGCACATGGCTCTGTCCCGACGAAGCCGATCTGCTGATCGACGAGCACACGATCCGCGAGCACGACGCGAAACTCGGAGCCGGGATCGTTTTCGCGCTGCCACAGTCGGCCTGTGTCGTCGCCGAGGTTGCCGGGGTGGCAGGCTGGCTGCACACTCAGAGCGCAGGTCAGTGCGGGCCGTGTATCCACGGACTCGCAGCCATCGCCGACGCACTCGCGAACCTGTGCAGCGAAGGTGACAGCAGCGGTGCCTACCGGCAGATAGAGCGCTGGTGCGGGCTCGTGACTCAGCGTGGCGCCTGCGGGCTACCAGACGGAGCAGCGAGCTTTGTGGCGAGCGCGCTGCACAGTTTTCGGGTCACGTTCGACGATCACGCGCGCTACGGCCCGTGCGATGCCTGCTTGACCCAACGGCACCTACCCACGCCATCGGCATGAGCCGCGATCGCCGCATGAGCGACTCGCTGCATGTCGACCCGATCAGCTGCACCGGCCACGGGCTATGTGCAGAGCTGTTCCCCGAGCGGATCTGGCTCGACGACTGGGGCTACCCCGTGATCGAGGCTGCCCAGCTCACGCCGGAGCTCATCGAGCACGCTCGCCGAGCGGTCGCCGCATGCCCCGCGGTAGCGCTACGCCTGCAACGCAAACGGTTCTAGCGCGTCGAGCCGAATGTCCCGCGGCACCTTCCTTCCCCACGAAGATCGGCCACCCGTGAGGGTCGACCAAAGCGCGAGATTACCGCCGAGAACGAACCGAGACGTCAGATCCGCGCCGGGTTGCGCGGCTACGACGTGTCGGCCGCTAGATCCGTATTCAGTGTCGTCCGTTGATTTGCGGCGGTGCGAGAATTGAGGCATGACCGAGACTAATATCGAGGCGGCCCGCCGCGGCTTTGAGGCCGCGCTTGCCGGGAACTTCGAGGCAATCGCGGCGCTGCTTGATACCGACGTCAAATGGCACGGCGGGGACCCGACCGCCGTCGGCTCCTGCCAGAATCGCGGGCAGGCTCTGGAGTTCATGCGGCGAGCCCGCGAGCACGGTGGTCTAGGCGAGCTCGTTGATGTCGTCGGGGCGGGTGACAAGGTCGTCGTGATCATGCGACCGCCGCGAAGGGGCGGGAGGCAGCCGCCCCTCGTCGCGAACCTAACCACCTTTCGCGATGGGAAGGTCATCGAGATGGTCCACTACCCAGACCCTGAGGTCGCGCTGGCGGCGGCTCGCGGAAAGGACATCTAGTCGATCTGGGCGATGGGCAGGTGCCTATCCTCGAGCCGACAGGCGGCGCTCCTGTTCCGGCCCAGGCGTCCCGGTTGGCATGCTCCCCTGCGTCGCGATGTTGGCTAGGGCTAGCGGTGGTTGGCGCGTTCGGCGGCCTGGATCTTTTGCAGCCATACCGCTTTTGCGCCGAGATCGCCGACGCGGAACACCATATAGGCCGACGCGAGCGCCAGTACCACCAGAGCGATCCGCAAAGTGATTTGGGCGCGTCGTGTGCCGAGGATTCGGTCCGCGACCACGAGCCCTGTTGGTCCCATGGGACCCGTGATTCGCTCAGCTGAGAACGTCAGGATCAGGATCGCGGTGAATGCGACGAAGATGACGGCCAAGATCCCGGCGGCCTGTGAGTGTTCACTGATGAGGTGCGCCGGCTCCCCTGTGAGGTGCAGGACGCCCTGGAGGGCGGAGCCGGCGTTCATCGCTAGGAAGATCGAGGACATCGCCACGATCGAGATGAGGCACAGCAGGATGCCGTAGCGGCCGAACCACTGCGGTCGTGTGACACACGCCACCGCGCCCGCGATGCTGAGCGGAATCAGCACCACGGGCACGTGGATGATCAGGGGATGCGCCGGCAATCCGTCGTAGACCATGGTGACCTTGATCAGCGCGGTGACGAAGCCGATAAACGCGAGCAGGGTTAGAACGAACTCTGCTCGCCGCCAATCAATCTTGGATTGTTCTTGCGCACCAACGGTTTCGGTGGTCATCCCGTGCTGCCCTTTTTCTCGAAACGCTCAAGCGGTACAGCCACCCAATCCGGGCCGCGCGGCTCCCCTAGCGCGACAGTACGGGCGACTAGGAGACGCCACAACGCCCGTGAGACTGATCTTTGTCCATAGCGCATGCGACTTTCGGATGAGCTGTCTCGGTCTCCGGTTGTACCCGGCCACCGGAGACTTAGGCTGCGCCGCGCGCGCCGCAGCGAGTACGCGCGGCGTGGCTCGTGCCGAAAGTTGAGGCAGATCCTCGAAGGTGTCGCCGACATCTTCAGCCGTTGGCGCTAGTCCAAGCGTTGTCTGACGGCGTCGGAGACCCGCTCTATGTCTGCGACTTGTGTGGTCTGCGGCGCCGCGAGGAAGTCTGTTCCGCGTAGTGGGTCGCCAGCTGCTCGCGGATATAGCCAAACGTGGAAGTGCGCGACGCGGTCCCGGGTGGACACGAGGTGCACGCGCTCGGCGTCGGTTGTTGCGCGGAGCACGGCGTCCATCCGAACGAGCAGGCGCCCGAAGGAACCGGACTCGCGATCGGTCATCTCCGCGAAGTCGATGTAGTGGCGGGTCGAAAACCGGGCGGGTCGAAAACCGCGTGAACTTGAGTTTCGGTCCGGGCTACATAAACCCGAGCAAGTGGCGATACATCAACTGGGTTTGATGTATTGTCCCGAACCGTGCCGCGTTTTGACGCGAATCGAAAGGGCTCGCCGCCGAGCTTTCTGCGTCTCGCTGGGCATCCTGTGCGCTGGCGGCTGCTCGCCGAGCTGGCGCGCAGCGATCTACGGGTCGGTGAGCTGTGCTCGCGACTTCAGCTGCGCCAGAGCCTTGTGTCCTACCACCTAGGTCAGCTCCGCTCCGAGCGGTTGGTGACCCGCCGGCGCAGCTCGGCCGACGGTCGCGATTCTTACTACCTGCTGGACCTCGAGCGCTGCGGCGAGTCGCTTGCCGGGGCCGGCGCGGCACTTCATCCCGGTCTGCAGCTCAGCCGAGCGCGGGGCACCGTACCGCTAGCCGCCGAAACTGGGCCAGTGCGTGTGTTGTTCTCCTGCACCGGCAACAGCGCTCGCTCGCAGATAGCCGAAGCGTTGGCCGAGCAACTCGGCGACGGGCGTATTGCCCCGCTCAGCGCAGGAAGCCACCCGAAGCCACTGCATCCGAACGCCGTGCGAGTGATGCGCGAGTACGGGGCCGATCTGACGGGAAGGACGTCGAAGCCACTGAGTCAGTTCTCAGGACAGCGATTCGATTACGTGATCACTCTCTGCGATCGTGTTCGAGAGGTCTGCCCCGGGTTTCCTGGGGATCCTCGTGTGATCCATTGGAGCATCCCCGACCCGTCGCGCGAGGGCGACACAGACGCCGAAACTTATACTGCGTTTCAGCGCACGGTGGTTGAGCTCGCGACGCGTATCCGGTTCCTGATCGATTCGATCGACGAGCCGCCTGTCCCCGCACAGATCCGGGCCGCGACAGCAAGCGGTCGACAACGCTCGCGGCGATGAGTTCGAATCAGCTGACCGGAGCGGAAACCGAGTCCGTCGGGTCTCAGGCCTCGCTGCGCACGGTCGCGCGCGAGTGGACCCGCGTCGGCGTGACCGGGTTTGGTGGACCGCCTGCTCACATCGCGCTGCTTCGGGAGTTGATGGTCGATCGCACGGGATGGATGGACGCCCGCGAGTTCCAGGACGCCAACGCCGCCTGCGGCCTGTTGCCTGGCCCCGCCTCGACACAGATGGCGATCTTCTGCTCCTACCGTGTCGCAGGACCAGTAGGCGCGATCGTCGGCGGCCTCGGGTTCATAGCCCCCGCCGTGATCCTGATCCTCGCGCTGTCACTCCTGTTCCTCTCACACTCGCCACCACTGTGGGTGCGCGGCGCCGGCACAGGAGCAGGCGCAGTCGTGGCAGCCGTCGCGGTTCACGCGGCACGCGGACTTATCACCCCGAGCTTCGCACGCGTCAAAGAGAGCCGAACACAGCTGGCGTGTTGGGCGACATACCTTCTGGCCGGGACGGCCGCAGCCGCGTTGCTCGGCCCGTACCTCGTACTCGTGCTGCTCGCGTGCGGGCTGATCGAGGTGATCATCAAGCGCGGCCCTCCTCCGCTTGCGTCGCTGGGGCTATTCCTGCCCGGTGCGGTGTCGGTCGGCGGGATTGGGGCACTCGCCTGGACGGCCTTCAAGGTGGGTGCGCTCTCCTTCGGTGGAGGGTTCGTGATCATCCCGCTGATGCAAGGAGACGCCGTCCATACCTACCACTGGATGACCAACGCCCAATTCCTCAACGCCGTCGCCCTCGGGCAAGTCACCCCCGGTCCCGTCGTCGCGACAGTTGCCGCTGTCGGTTACGCAGCTCACGGACTACTAGGGGGCCTGCTCGCGGCCGTCGTCGCGTTCTCGCCGTCGTTCTCATTCATCCTCCTCGGCGGCTCCCGGTTCGAGCGGTTCCGGGCCAATCAGACCGCCCAGGCTTTCCTCGACGGCTCCGGCCCAGCGGCAATCGGAGCAATTCTCGGCGCCGCGATCCTCCTAACCGCCGCGCTGCGCGAAACCTGGCAATACCCAGTTCTCGTGGCCGCGTTACTCGCACTGTTCGCGTTCAAGCGTGGCGTCGTCGAAACACTCCTCGCCGCCGGCGTGCTTGGAGTGATCCTGGCGTTCATCGGCGCACCCGTCCCGTAAGACGGGCGCGGCCCGACTGGCTATTGCCAGGCATCGCTATGGCTGCGTAGGGCGGCGCGAAGTCCCAATCCCCCGAAGGCTAACGGCACGATCGACAAAGCCCGCACGTGCCTGTCAAACGTGTCGCGGCACGAGTCGCGTCGCGCGCGCTGCCGACGAGTTCGGGACCTCAAGCCGATTCACCGCGATCAGCGCCGAGTCAGAAATCGCGGCGCCGCGCGAATCTGGTGTCCCGCCAGAGTTCCGGGAGCCCGCTCAAATCGAGGACGAAGCAGACGACGATCCGCTCCTTAAGCACCAAAACCCCCGTGAAGGCTCGGGGTTCGGGCAGTACCGCTACCGGGATTCGAACTGCCGGAGTGACGTAACGCTCAGGACCGCTCAGGACCGCTACGCCCGCAAACATGGGGGATTCGCGTTGTGTCCGTCTCGCTCAGGACCGCTCAGCGCCGCCCACGGCGTGGTCCGACTTTCCCACGACTTTCCCACGGGACCGCTCGATGAACGACTGCATCTTCTCGGCGGTGTCGGCCTCGTTGCCCTTGATCCCGTGCGTGTAGCGGTCCAGCGTCATGGCCACGGTGGAGTGAACCATGCGCCGCATGACCTCGCCGGGGTCGACGCCAGCCGCGACCATCGTGGACGCGTAGGTGTGGCGGCACTCGTGGAGCGTTATCGGGTCCAGCTTGGCGTCCGTCCACGCCTTGCGTGCGCGGTTGCGCGGCGTAGAGCGCAGGAAAGGATCGGTGTCGGTTCGTCCGAACACGAGCGCATCAGGCCTGCCACGGCGCCCGGTCGCCATCAGGTGCGCGATCAGGATGGGTCGAAGCTCGGCGATGATTGGGACCGTGCGGACGCCCGCGCGGGACTTGACTTCAATCTCGCCCTCCTGGTCGTCCCACCCGGCGACGACATGAATCACCCCGGCGTCAAGATCGACACAGCCAGCGCGGAGCGCCCGAAGCTCCCCGGCTCGCAGTCCGGCATACATGGCCGTCGCCCACAACGCGCGGTCTGACTCCGGTACGGCCGCGATCAGCGCCGCAGCCTCGGTGGGTGACGCGACACGATCCCGGTTCTTCGACGCTGAGGGCCAGTCGATGCCGTCTGTCGGATCTATGGTGATCACGTCGCGGCGTAGCGCGCGGTGCATGATGCGACGGAACGGGTCTAGGGCGTTCCGGACGGTCGATCCTGCAAGGCCGCTCCCGATCAGCTTGTCTACTAAGTCCTGAACGTCGGCACGTCGAACGTCCGAGAGCTTCTTGTCTCCGAGTTCGGGCAAGACGTACCGGTCGAGCCACCCTTCATAGTTGCGGATCGTGGACGGCTTGTAAGGCTTTCCTGCGCGGTCCAAAACGCTCGCGTCTTTCATGCCGGTGACGAACGCCCCGGCAGCATTACGGACGGTCTGCGCGGTCGGCGCTCTGAGCGTGCCCTTGCGGGCAGCCGCGAGGTTGTCGGTTCGCCAGTCGCGCGCCTGTGTGATCGTCGGGAACCACGGGCCGCGTTGCAGCTTCTTGTCCGCTGCTAGCCATACGTGCCCGCGATAGCTCGCTACTCCGTCCGCGTTGAAGCGGACCTCAACACCCTTCTCGGGTTTAGGCTGCTTAGCCATCAGGACTCATCCTCCTGGTCACGCCGGGGGGCCGTTCCAGCGGTCGCCCCGGCACTTCACGATGTGCCGGGGATCATCGCACGCTCCGCAAGCCAGCGCTCTAGTTCCTTCACGGGCCATAGGCGCGTGTCGCCCACATAGACACATTTCAAGGTTGGTCTGACGTGGCGGTCGAAGCTGTCGACAGAGAGGCCGAGCGCTGCGGCGGCGTCCTTACGCTGGTATGCGAGTTGAGGAGCCGTCATCTGCATGGCGAGCAAGGTAGGACGGCAACCGGACACAGATTGCCCTCTGCCGCCTGCTGTACCTCTGTCGCTGCTCGTCGTCTGCATGCCAGAAGAATCCAACGGGTTCCGGACAGGAAATGACCTCGCTCTCTTACACGTTTCGCTAACTTTCAGAAGTCGAAATCCTGTCCAGATGCTGCCCTACCTTCAGCGCATGCCGGAGTCAAATTGTGTCCAGTCACTGCATTACTGTTCGGGCGCGATGACTGAACCAAACACAGAATCAGCGCCCATATCCGGGGGCCATCGGGTTCGACTCCCAGCTGATTCCTACCGTCCGTTCCATTCGCGCGGGCGGTGTCGAGCGAAAGCTCATTCTCTGTGTGTTACGTGCGCGGGCGTGTTCCGGGGAGTTACGGCGGGGATTTGCTCCCCCGTCGCCCCGGGCGCGTCCGTGGTGCGTGCCGCCAAGGGTGGGGTTTCGAAAGGTCAACACACAGAGAAAGCAAATGGCAACCGTTTTCATCCCTCCACAGATTCCGCTTACTGAGTGGCGCGCCATGGTCGCAAGTGCGACCGCAGGCCGAGAACGTCGGCGCCCCAAGAACGCGTCCACCCCTCTACGGGCGTGGCGCGCTGATACGCGGTCGGTCGTGCTTAGGATCGCTACCCCGAAGGTCTCGCCAGACCTCGACATTGAAGAGCTACGCGTCGGAGTCGAGGCCCTATCCGACGCCGAGCTACGGGAGGCGCTGGGCGCTTACCTTGTGGAGGATGCGCCACACTTCTCCGGGATCGCTTCCCCGCATCTGCGTAGCCTTGCCCGCGAAGTAGAGCTATTCCAACGCGCGGCCGTCGAGGTTCTGTATTCGCTCGGGTGCGAACTCGCCGGACTGCGGGCACCGATGCCAAGTAGTGAGCGGATCGTCTCACGCGGCTATGCGGGTATGCGTGCGGCGGCGGTCGCCATCCTTGAGGGTCAGGCAGTCAGGGTTGTCAAGGCGCTCGCAGCGAAGCGGGACTGCCTCCGGAAGTTGGACATCTGCCGCCAGACGGCTATGGCGACTGGGGGCGCTGGGTTCAGACCCCGGATGGTGAGGAATGGGTAAGTGACAGCCGGGTTGCGTGGTGGTGGCCCTCATACGTGGGGGCGGACGGCGACGACGCCGAACAACCTTCCGCCGATTACAACGTCATGGACGCGCAATCCTCAGAACGTGGGCGTGTCTTCTCAGCGCCAGCAACCGAGGTTCCGGACGATCACTCCGAGCGCATGCGGGCCGGGTCTCAGTTCCTGAAGGCATGGGGCGTCAACGTCAACGGCACGGACCCGAACTATCACGGTCGCGGCATCGTTCCGCGTGATCCGGTCGGAAGCGAACGCCGAGCACATGAGATTGCCGCCGATCACGGCACGACCCTCGCAACACTTCGGGCCAAGTCGAAGTCCGCTCGCGGGAAAGTCGATCCACTAGACGGAGTTCGGATCGAGACAGCGCAAGTCTTGAAGCGCGAGAGCTTCGCCACTGAGGACATAGCGGCCACGCTCGGACGTAGCCCGAGCACGATCAAGGAATGGTGCAAGGGCGTCAAGACACCGAAACAGAAGTCCGACGACCCGGACGACGCCACAAGCGGCGATGACCTAGACAGCATCCGTGCAATGGAGCGGGAGATTCGTCGCGATATGCGCCGCAAGGGGCTGCTCTGATGGGTCGCGCGGATTCTCTGGCTTTTTGATTTCCAGAGAGATAGAGAGATATTCGCGACCCGATTCGCTGACTAGCTCGGGTCACGTCACTCCGGGTCAGGTGAAGTGCCTATTCACCCCCTGGCCATCTACGCCCCGTGCCAAGACCGCTACCGGATGGAGACTTTTGTCTGACCTTGCTGCTGCCGCCCGCCAGAAGCGAGCAGAGGAAATCAAGCGTGCAGAGCGCGCGACGTCCTACGTTCCGATTCTCCGGGCCGCGCTTCTCGCCCATGCTGACAAGTACGGCGTGGCCTTGACCGTGGACAGTGCGATATGACGCGTGATCGCAAGCCGGGATCGCTGCCCTACCGCTCCTGCTACTTGTGCCAGTCCCTGTACTGGCGCTCAGGCGACGATCCGGAGCGCGTTGCTCTCTGCGGACGCCACAAGCATCGTGCACAAGACTTGGAACGAAAGGCGCCTCATGCTCAACGCTAGGCAGTTGATCGAGCAGCACCTACGCAGCGGCGTGTCCGCGAACCGGCAGCCCGCACCCTTGAGCGGTCGGGCCGACCCTAACGGGATCAGCGGCGCTTCCGAATACATGCGCGGCATTGCACGCCCGGATCGCAGCACACTCGGGCCGGACGGCAACCGCGCCCGCGACCTCGGCGCAATCGCCACGCGATCCCGGCTCAACTTCGCAGGCCGGAATCCCACTGCCCCGCTCGGCTCTTCCGAGACCGGCTTCTACCTCTAGACCGGAGTCGCCGGAAGATGCCAACTCGCGTCGCGGTGGTCGGTTCGGACGCTGCGCGCGATCAACGGCACGCCGCATTCTTGACACTGACCCTTCGCTTCCATCGCGTTAGGTCGTCTTCCGGTGTCGACCGAAACCCACAGCGTCGCATCCGGTATTAGCTCATTGCAGGCGGGACAAGGTGATGTGCTCATGTTCCTAATCTACGACGCGCCATAGCCGCAGTGGACCGACAAACGGGGTCCGGCCATCACACCCACTGACCATCCGGTTCCGCTACCGGCTTCGACGGCATCATCAGCCCCGGTAGCTCGGCGGGAAGGTCGTCGGGAATGTCGACGGTGCGGGCGATCTGAAGTGCGTCTTGGACGCCTCCGGCCTCACTCAAAAGCGCGGGTTCCCGCGCATATGCCGACGCGATCTGAACGTACTCTTGGGCGCGGCGAGTCGAGCCTGAGAAGTTCTCGGCGATCCACCTACCCCACTCACCATGCGCTATTAGCGATTTCGCGTGATCTAGCTCGACGCGGGTTCGCCCGTTGCGATCCAGTGCGCCGCTGCCGCCTTGGCAGCCGCATCCGAGTTGTGCTCGGTGGCTTCGCCGTAGTTGTCGCCTTGCAGCGTCCAGCACGGCAGCTTGCCGCCTAGATACGCAGGCAGTGCGGTGATGATGAGCGTTGCGCCCTGGCCGTCATCGGCCCCGATCATGTTCGGTGCGATCTGCTGCCATTGAAGGGTCATGCAGCAAGACTAGATCTGTGAGCGGATAGCTCCCGCCGATACAACAGGCAGGCCTAGCAGCTGAGCAGCACAGCACGCCGCTGGAACACGGAACTCCCCGGACGCGCCGATGGGATGGGCCGGGAGGGGTGGGGTATCCCTTGGAGGCAAGGCAACCGGGACGCCTCATGGGGGGGTTGATCTTAGTTTGTACGGGATTCCGACCATTTTTTGAGGCTCACGCCCGTGTTTTGGGCCTTACGAATTACTGCGGTAAGGCTCGGACCGGCGTGCCGCAGAGTTGACACAAAACCCGGACACAATTTGACCGAATGGAAGGTGAACATGGTCGAAACTAAGCATTGCTCCCGGTGTGACCATGACGTTCCCGTCGCGGCGTTTCACAAGCGGGCTGCGGCGTCGGACGGCTTGCAGGGTCGCTGCCGGAGTTGCGCTCGCGAGTCACATCGGGCATGGCGGGATGAACGCCGCACGGTCGCCGAGCAGGCGACTGGGCACGCGGCAGAGGTACGCGCCCGAGGCGGACACGTCGAGTTGATTCGCGAGGCACCCCCGAAGCTCAAGCGCGGCCCGAAGCCCGTCGACCTCACGGGCCAGAGATTCGGGCGCCTGATCGTCGTGGGACAGTCTGAGACGCGTCCCGACCGTCGTGGCGCCCGGTGGGCGTGTCAGTGCGACTGTGGCGGGTGCCGAGTGGTCTCGTCGGACACGTTGAAGCGTGGGCAGTCTCACTCGTGCGGGTGCCTGCGTCGTGAACTCACAGCCGAGCGCAACCGAGAGCGGGCGACGGCGTGATTATTGACCTTGCCGAGCGCATCCGAGTGCTTGAGCAGGCTCTTGCGATCCGTGACCTGACCATCGAGTCTCAGGCTCGCCACATTGACGCGCAGGACACGGAGTTACGCCGTATGGGCCGCATCCTCAGAGACCTTCGCGGCGAACGTGGCCAGTGATCCGCTCGCGGCGATTGAGCCTGATCCCGTACGGCGCGCGAAGCTCCGCAAGACCATCTCTGAGAACGCACCTGCGCCGCCCTCAGACGATCCGGTGACAAAGACGGCCGGGTTGCTCCGGTCTGCTGTCGCTCCCCGAGCCTGGCCCGCACGCTCCGCGCCGCACTCCGACCGCTGACGAATCACGCGGCTGGCGCCGAGTCGGTGCGTTCCCCGTTGGCGATCTGTTCGCCTAACCCCCTCTTACCGAAAGGCATCCATGACGGACCTGTCTGCCGCGATTGCGGCGGAACACGAACGCGCGGCCCAAGCGACTGCCCGCGCCAATCAGCTTGAGCAGCACCTTGCGCGCATCACACGGCATACCGCGCGTGATCCCGACTCGGGCCAGTTCCGCGAGCGCACGCCCGCTGAAGCTCACGCCGACGCGGTGCGCGCCGCGCTCAACGGCCGCAACGCTAAGAAGGCGCTGACGGTGGCCGCGCTCACTGGTGGGCGCAATCACGACCCGCTGCACGGCTTCACGCCCGTGACCGAGTACCAGCCTCAGCGCCCGTTACCGCCCGCTTTCACCTTCACCCGGCTGAACGACTAACCCCGTTCGGCCTCGCTCACTCACTCACTCACTCATCTAAAGGGGATACCTGCAATGCCTACCGGAAACATCATCGGGTCGTCTGGCTTCATCGCTATGAACGCGCCATCTGTCGCGTTTCCCGCTAACCCGATCCCGGCGCCGAAGACACGACTCGGCAAAGAGGCCAAGCGGCTCTATGACGCCGCTATCGAGGCCGCGCAGCGCATCCGTGAAGCGCGCGAAGCGGCAACAGAGGCCGCGACCGAACTCATCGACGCGAAGGCGGCGCTACACGCGGAGATTGAGCGCGGCGGTCGTGAGGGCCGCGACGCGGACCGCGAGCATGAGCTTGCTACCGCTGTAGCCACTGCCGGACTGCTCAAAGACCCGGCCGTCTTCCATGTCCGCGAGGAAGCCGCCCGCACTGCCCATGAGGCAGCTGTCCACGACTGGTCGCAGTTCATCCGCGCGAACCTCCCCGAACTGCTGACCGGCGAAATGGAAGCCGAGGCCGAGAGGGTCAGCGCGGCTCTGGTTGAGGGCCTGGCAAGGCTCGCCCCGATTGAGCTTGCCTACGCGCAGTTCCACAAGCGCGCTCAAGACCTTGTCGTGACGGCTCGCGGTTACGACCCCGCTTGGAACCTCGCTGCTGTACCTGAGCCGCCGCTTCCGCCGCGCGGGCTGTACCACGCTAACGCGCTGCCCTCAGAAACGCGCGAGTCGCGGGAGACCTACTGACGGAGAAAGGAAGTGGCGCTGTCGTGGCATTGGGATAGTCCACGTGGAGCAGTCCGATCGGCGAGAGCGAGCGTCAGGCTTCGTCGTCTCGACGGTCGGCCTTTCGGCCGGTAGGGGCGACGCGAAGATCGCCGTCTCTACCTGCATTTGGCGCAGAGGTCAGACGGGGCGCGAAATCGCACCACGCGCCGCGTGGCATGGCGACATGTCCGTCTCCGCTACGGACTAACGTGGTAGATCGTGCTACGAAGTTCCGCGAATAGGGGCCCGAGTGAGTGAGACTGAGATTCCACCTCAGAGCGCGCTGGTACACCCTCTCTATCTAAACGTGCCCATGCTGATCAGCTTCCTTGCGGCGCTTGAGGACGGTGTCAACCTAGAGAGTCACGCGACGACGAGATCGTCACAGAGCACCGAGCGTGGTCGCGAAGGGAGAGCACGCGTCGGACTTCCAGCGCTCGGGTCGCTGCTCAACCTGGACATGTCAGGGCGGCTTAGTTCCAAGAGCGGGAACGAGAGCGATGAGCAGATCACGGCAGTCCGGCGGCACACGGAGGCGTCGCTCTTCAACCGGCTCAGGTTGCGTCTGTTCGCGGATCGGGAGGTGACGCTTGTGGAGTCGACGCAGTCACTAGATGGGCTACGGACAGGGATGCTGGTCGAGGTACCTGGCCAAATCACAGGCAACCCACTTCTTCAGATGTCGCAGGTGCTTTTCGCCATGGCTCCCTTCACGGGCTTCGATATCGAAGCGCTGATGGCGGGCAAGTACGAGAAGCCAGCACCGAAACCGAAACCGAACGCTGCGCCCGCGCCGACGCCGCCAGTCGACCCTGACGGCGCGGCTGGACTGCGGTTGTTCTTCACAATGGTCATGCAGATCATGAACGCACCAGTCCGCGACATTGTGCTGACTTCAGACTTCGGGCTTTCGACGGTCCTTGGGCTCGAGACTACTCACGTAGAAGAACTCACTGATGCTCACACGTACCAGAGCGAGGTACGCGTCTTGGGTAAGCTCACACGGGTGATCGGGTCCGGGGACGAGGCGATCAATCTAACCCGGAGAAGCTCGCTCGGCATGATGCCCTCCGAGCAGGTCGCGGAGATGGTCCAGGGAGCCCGCGACGCACTGGGCAGTGAGATGAATGTCAAGATCAGCGACCCGTTCGTTGGCCCCCCCGCGATCCAGGTGCTCCCACTCGCGATCTTTGTCTGATTGCCGGTTCGGCGCGTTCGCTGTGAGTTGCCCCGATCAGCCGGAACCCGTCACCCGATGAGGCAATTTCCGACGGTCGGCTAACTCATGTGGTGGTCGATGCGTCAGGCTCTCGCGAGTGCTTCGCCACGAAAGCAGCGCCCGATAGCTTCAAGATTGCTGAGGGTCACACCCTTTCCCCTCAGCCGGTGATCCGCGCAGGGTGAACACGGATCGCCCTCGACGGCCGCCCCGGTCGGCCGTCAGAGCTTCCCCGGACAGGCGTAACGGGGCGCTAGACCTCAAGCCCTAGCGAACACGCCTACCTGAGTGAGCCGCCCCCGGTCGTCCCTGTCGTGTTCCTCCCTTCACGACTCGGATGGCCGGGGGCTTTTCTCGTTCTACAGGCGGGCTAGCTCGTCGCGAATGGCGTCGACCTCTGCCCACAAAACCTCAAGGTCATTGATCGTCGCCTGTCCGTGATCGCGCAGCAACTGCGCCCTACGCCTGGCCCGGTCGATCCGATTTTCGATCTGGCTGCGACTGGGTACCGTTGGCTCTTGCATGGGAGCTTCTACCTCTCGTGCCGGGCCTCGGGACGTGTCAGCGTCGCCGGGGCCGTCTTTTGTGATGGCGGCAGACTAGGGGCAGACCGCGCGGACATTCAAGGGGTCAATATCTGTCCTGTACGCGAACCCTCCGACACGCGCTTTAGAGTCGCCCGCCATGAGCGCCGCTGACATTGCCGCGTTAGGCGCGGCTGTATTCGCCGCCGTGGCGGCTGGCGCGTCGTGGGCCAGCGTATTGCAGACACGTCGGGAACGGATCGAGGCGCAGAAGCCGCACATGACAATCGACGTGATCCTGCCGCCTGACACCGCGCAGGTGCTGGTCCAGCTTGCTAACCACGGTGCCTCTGCACGCCAAGTGGAGTTCGCGGTCGCAACTGACGGGCAGATAACGCATACCGTGACAGAGCGCCCGACCCTTTTGCCTGGCGAAACACGGGAATATGACAGCGGGATTCAGCGCTCAACGAATCGCGATCCGGTCGCGTTCGTCTCGTGCTACGACCTGACCGGAGCCACGCTTTACGCATGGTGGCCGAATGGCGATCATCGCGTCTATCGGCCTCGTGAGCGTGCCGATGAACGTCCATCGCGCGCGGATCTGATGAGTCACGTATTGCCGGGCTTTGATCCGACGCGGTTGGCGTTAGTGCGTCCGACCCGTCTCAGCTAAGCCGCGTCGGTCCACGCACCTCTGGGACATAGCCGGATGATCCTCATCACCTCAGGGTTGGCGCTGCACCGTTTGGTAGGTTCCCGGCTGCCAACCATCCCGGGAGGAACCGAAAATGCGCCGCGCCTTGATCGCTGTTCTCGCCGCCGGAAGCCTCAGCCTCGTCAGCTTGCTACCCGCTGCAACCTCGGCGGCAGCGAGCGCCGCAGCGGCTACCTGCTCCAAGAGCTACGTCAGCGCCACCATCGGGGGCGTCCACAAGTGCCTGCGGCGGGGTGAATACTGCGCCCATAGGTATGCCACGCAATACAAGCGCTACGGCTATCAATGCGTCATCAAGAGCGGCGCCTACCACCTAGAGCCGAAGATCGCCCGACACGGACTGGTCGTCGCCTAGACGCCTGCCCCCGGCCAAGTCTCTTGGTGCCCTGCTAGGGGCAATTCATGAGCAGTCGGCCCCCGCGACGGGATCGCGGAACGTTCAACAGTTGATGCTGTGGTCCACAGCAGCTATGCCAACGGAAGCGGCCTCGACGTCGGCGGGCGTGTAGACAATATTTCCGTTTGCGTCTGCCGTGCTTAGCTCGATTCCGATTACGCCCTTCGAATCACCGATCTTCGGAGAACCGAGCCACCTGCCGAGCGTTGCACTCCGGACATCCCAGAAGACGCACGTCGCGCCGGTGGAGTCGTGCTGAACGAGATAGGCGGTGGTCTTGGTGTCCTTTGGGAGCAAGGCCCGGACGTCCGTCTTAGCCGCAGCTACGGAGGTGCCGGTAGCAAACGACTGTTGGTAGCCGATGACGCGGTGGGCCGGTCCAGCCGTCTGGAGCGTCAGAAACTCGTCCCTATCACCCTCGCTGTTGTTCATCGAGATCCCGAAGCAAGTGCCCGCTGGGCAGCCCTGCAGATTCTTCGGATGGGCCGTCTCGAAAGCGGCCAACGGCGCTCCGAAACCAGTCCAACCGGGCCGGGCCGAATGGTGGTGCGCCGACGGCGCTGACGGCCTGTGGTGAGAGGCGGGTTGGCTGCGTGAGGTAGTCGTGGTCGTGCTTGAGCCGCCACACGCTGTAGCCGAGAGCGCAAGCGCCACCAGTGCGACGAATCCCGTGGCCGTGCGAAACACTCGCGGCAACCTACCGCAAAGCACCGCCCCCCGTCAGGTCCGACTTTCCCACGGCCTTTCCCACGGGTGCCTCAGAAAGACCGAAACCCCGATAGAGGCTCGGGGTTCGGGCAGTACCGCTACCGGGATTCGAACCCGGGTTACCGCGGTGAGAGGGGTCCTGAGTGTCGCATCAGGTTGTGGCATCAGGCTTACCGACGGGGGTTTACCGACCGTCGGCGAGAATGGAACCAGGCTTATCCCCGTGAGGGGCCTGATGGCACATCTGCGAGCCGCTCGACCGCGAGCTGCGCACGTCGTACCCGCTCACGCGAGCAGGCGATCACAAGCGACTCAATATGACCGCCGGATGGATAGAGCGCCGGCGCATTGCGCAGCCCGAACTTAAGGTGGATTGGCGCTGAGGCGGCAACGATTTCCCGCAATTCTCGGTAACGGACATTGCCGCCAATGTCGTCAGGCGCCTCAACGTAGAAGTCAATGACGGCATTAGATGTGGCCCGTAGCTCCCCAAGCTCTGCCACAGAGAGATCCGACGGCACGTTGATCGTGTCCGCACCATGCTCCGCGAGCAGAGCGAAGCCAGCTGGATTGACCGGCGCGGCCATGATCGAAACCTTGATCGTCAGATTCTCCGGCACATCTCCGTCTGACCTGGCGCGGCTTAATGCCGCGAGCACGCCGACATCCGAGACCAGCACCGACCGTATGCCGAGAGCTACCGCGCGTCGAACCTCTTCGATAGCGGCTGCCAGACCCGCAGCACCACGCACCGCTGCCATCGTCGGAGTGCTGGTGCTTCCCTCCCAGCCGGACCTCAAGCCTGCCCACAGGCAGACCTCGATCTGATGCTCGGCACCGAGCTCCGCCATTTCACGGATCTCATCGTCGCTAAGCATGGTGATCCCACTGCCCTGACTGATCCGGTGCACTGGGACCGAACGTGCATGAGCCTCTGCGATCACAGCCCGCAGCGCAGCTGGCCCCTCGACACTCGGGATTTCAATTCTCCACGGTGCGCCGTCAGGGAACCGGTCTCGTGCAAACGCGGCAGCCGATGTCATTGCCGCGCCTCCGCAGTGGTCGCGTCAGCGGCGATCACTCCATCGCTTGCGGCGATCGCCAACTCGAGCAGACGGTCGGCTTCAGCAGCATCAGCCAGAGACGAGCGAATAGCGCCAAGATCTCCGCGGATCGCGCGGGCAAACGCCTCCTGCTCATGGATGTACGAATCCTCGTACGCGGGCACCGCGAACGGCAACGATCCAAGCGGACGCTGAAACAAGGCGTCATGCCAGTTGTAGGCGGCACTGCCATTGTCACCCAACACCTTGACCATGAACATCCAGGGGCTGCTCGTGTTGTCGTCGACCGCGAAACTCGCAAAGTGGTGGACGCTCAGCCCCTTCGGGTACTGCCACGTCATCCATGCCTGGTCCTCAACATCAAGCTGCTCCCAGGCGGGCTCCATACGCCCGGCGTGGATAGAGCTGGGCGTCCCGAAGAGCCCAAGCGCCAGGTACGTGTGGTGAATCATCACCTCTTCAAGGACACCCCCATATGACCTGGCGACCGATTCCGGGTGCCGGATCACATATGTGATCCAAGCTGCTCTGATCCTGCCAAGTGTCCCGCCTCGGACCAGCTTCAGCAGCGAGCCGAACTCCGGCTGGTACGCATAGTTATGGCCGGGCATGCAGACGACGCCGCGTTCGCCGGCTGCGCGCTGCAGCTCATCGATGTCGGCACGCGACGCCACCGGCTTCTCGACCAGCACGTGGCATCCCGCCTCAATGCACCTGGTTGCGATCTGCGCGTGACTTTCCGGTGGAGACAAGACCAGCACAGCGGTGATCTCAGGGTCGGCCAGAGCGGTGTTGAGGTCCTCATATGCGCGGCAGTTCCAGTCCGCCGCGCGACGCCAAGCGGTCTCCTGGTTCGCGTCCAAGACGCCCACCAGCCGCAGATGTCCGCTGTTGACAATCGCCTCTCGGTGCAGCTCTGAAACCATGCCGGCACCGACGAAAAGCACTCCTGGTGGACTGGCTGTTGCGCTGGTCATACCGCAATCACGTGTTGTGTCAGTTCCTCGAGCGTGATCTCATCACGGCTCACATCGGCGCGTACCTGTCCGTGGCTCATGACCACGAAGCGATCGCACACCTGGTACGCGTGATACAGGTTGTGAGTCACGAGGGCGGAGGACACACCCTCCTCCTTGAGCCGCTTCACGTAGGCCAGTAACGCTTCGGTCTCTCGCACACCGAGTGCACTGGTCGGCTCATCCAACAGCAGCAGCGCTCGCTTGAAATGCACGGCGCGAGCGATCGCCACGGCCTGTCGTTGTCCGCCTGAGAGCTCACCGACAAGCTGATCCGGGTGGACGTGAGAGCCGATCTCAACGACCGAGTGCAGGACCTCTGCGGCCGTCTCCCGCATGCTGCGGCTACGAATGAGACCGAATCTGAGTGTGCGCTCACGGCCGAGGAAGACGTTGCGCCAGATCGGCATGGAGTCGCACAGCGCCCCGTCCTGGTAGATCGGCTCGATCCCAAGTTGCTGCGAGTCTTGCCGTGAACCGAACCGAACAGCCTCGCCCTCCCAGAGCAGCTCACCTTCATCCGGTTGCACAACGCCACACATGGCCTTGATCACCGTCGACTTGCCGGCTCCGTTGTCACCCAGCAGGCCGACGGTCTCAGCATGGTTGATCGCAAAGCTGACTCCGTCCAGAGCCGAGCGGTTGCCATAGCGCTTTGAAATGTTGCGCAACTCCAACAGCGGTGTAGCGGTGGCTGGTGCCGGTGAAACCGCCACCGGGCCGTCTTCTTGGCTCATGTAAGCCTCCCTCGTGACAACTGGTTCAGGCCCGCGGCGACGACTATCAACAGGCCGACGAAGCCGTCGAGGTAATAGCCCGGCGCCTGCAGAAGCAGCAGGACATCCTGGATCGTGTAGATCATTGCCGACCCCACGCAGATCCCGAGCACTGTGCCGCGACCGCCGTTGAGCGCCAGTCCACCGATCACGCAGGCGGCAATCGCATCAAGCGGCAAATCTGTCGCCGAGCCGGGCACGATTGAGTTGACACGACCGGTGGCGAGGATCCCAGCGATGGCCGCACCAGCCCCGGCGAGCGCAAACGCGATGGCCTTGGTCCGCCGCACGTTGATTCCGATCGCAAGAGCAGAGGACATGTCACCACCCGCGGCGTACAGGTGGTTACCGGTCCTGTGGCGGTGCACGAAGATTCCCACCAATACACCAAGGACGATGAACCAGATGAACTCTGCCTCAAACCAGCCGATCGAGCCCGAAAAGACGTGCTCGAAGGTGCCGGTCGGGCTGAAGTCGATGAAACCCGGCCCGTGGTAGAGCAGCGTAATTGCACCCCAGAAGAGGCTCGTCCCGAGCGTCGTGATGAACGACGGGATCCTCAACAGGAAGGTGATGAGCGCGTTGATCAGGCCAACCGCGGTACCGACGGCCACGCCGATCAACATGGCCAGCCAAACATTCATGCCATTGTCGAACAGGCTGGCCATCATCACTGCGGACAGCGTGTAGTTGGCACCGACGGACAGATCGAACTCACCGGCGATCATCAACACGCCGACACCGAGCGCGGCAATCCCCAGCTCCGGAATCGCCTGCAACATGACACTCAGGTTCGCCGACGATAGGTAATTGAAATGGCTGGGGAACAGCGCGCCACCGATGACACAAAAGATCTGAACGAGGATGAACACCGCTAGGACGTCCATGCCCGACTGGCGAGCCCTGGCGCTCACCGACGGGCGTCCACCCGCCGGCGAGCGCAGCTGCTCACCCTTGTTCTGAGCGCGTCCGGCCAATGCCGGCACGACGCTGGTGAGGCTCCTTGAGGGCATCGTCTCCCCTAGTAGACCTTGCCCGTGAGGGCAGCGACCTGGGAGATGTTCGACTTGTCGACGATCGCATCACCCGTATTGACATTCGAAGGCTGCAGCCCGTACTCCAGGTACAGGGCCAGCTGTTCAACGCTGTAGAAGCCCTGCTCATACGGCTGCTGCTCAATCGTGGCAATCGTCTTGCCACGCTTGATGTTCGTCGCGATTTGGGAACTCATGTCGAACCCAGCGATCGGAAGGTTCTTGAGCCCGGCTGCCTTTGCCGCCGCAGGTCCTACCTGAAGCGGAACCTGCCCGAGTCCAAGTATGGCCGCCGTTTTGCTGTGTCCGATCAGGTACTGCTGCATCTCCGTCTGGGCCTGCCCCAGATCGAAACCGGTGCTGACGACGTTGCACTTGGAACCGATCGTCTTGAGCGCCTCGTTGGCACCCTGCGCACGCTGCACCGCGTAGACGGCCGTCTCCTGCTCAACTGGACAGAAGACCTGGGCTCCGTGCTTCAGCTTGCCGGCGGTGATCAGCTTCTCCGCGATCTGGTAACCGGCGCTCACGAAGTCCTGGCCAACGAACGACATGGTGCAATCCAGCACCTTGCCAGCGGTCGCCGTGACGTTGAACGTCACGATCGGGATGTGATCGGAGTGCGCAGCACAGATCGCCTTGGTGTAGGCGTTGTTGTCAGGGACCGAGACGGCGATGCCGTTGGTTCCACTGGCGACTGCGCTTTCGATTTGGTTGTTCTCGGTGGGAACGTCGGAGTTGCTGTATTCGACGTTCAGCTTTAGCCCAAACAGCTTTGCGGCTGCATTCGCTCCGTTCACGACCGGCAGGAAGAACGCCGTTGAGGGCGTTGAGTAGATGATGAACGTGACCTTCTTGCCGGAGACCGATGCGTGCGCGGAGCTGCTCTTCGCGTTCGCGGCGCCGCCACCGACGCTCGCCAGCGCCAGCGCAGCGGCGCTCCCCAAAATTGCGACGACGCCGAAGCGCCTTCTAATTACTGACATACCTCTCCCTCTCCTTGCGACTGGGTGGGTTAGACAACGAGCACGGGTCGCACCCACGACCCGGTCGCTCCCGTGAGCTTCAGCGGAAGGCAGATGAAGAGCCCCTCGGTGACCCCCTCCAGACAGGGATCGGTGAGATCGAGGTTCTCAATCAGGTGCACGCCACGCTCGACCAACATTGCCCTGTGCGTTGTGTTTCTAGGGTCCGAGAAGGGCAAGGGCTCGGTCCCCGTGGTATCCGTACCGAGTGCCGCCATCCCGCGCTCGTAGAGCCAGATGGAAGCCTCCACTCCGACGCCGGGCTGTCCTGCCTGGAAGGCAGCCGGGTCGTGGAAGAACTCGCGAATCTTGCCGGTGCGCACCAGCACGACGTCACCGTCGCGCACCTCGATGCCACTGCGATCCGCAACTTGCTCAAGTTCGGCCACGGTGACTTCGTGACCGTCGTCGAGCGCATCGACCTCATGGAGCGAGGCGATATCAAATAGCACTGCGCGCCCGATGATCGGCTGGATCGTTTCGGCGCCATGTACGCGGAACCCGCGGTCACCTCGCGCTTCGGCGACCGTCATGCCGCCAAAGACCCGGTCCTCGGCCTGGCAATGCACCAAAGCGTCGATGTGGGTCGATATATGGGGGCAGCCCACGATCGTCTCGGCCGCATATTGGTAGCCGTCAGAGGTTCCGGTGTCCTCGGGAGTCACCCTCCAGGTGAACGAGAACGGAGTGAACGCTCCCGGGTTGCCCTGGGGGATGCCTTCGTCGAGCGGAACGCCCAGGTCGTAGACCAGGCCACTCCGTACGAGCGACACCGCATTGAGTAGGCGCTCGGGGATGAGCCGAGCCAGCGCGCTTTCCGTCACGCTCATGTCGATACCTCCCCGCCGATACCTTCGATCGCCCAGCGTGAGCGAGCATCAGGCCGGACGCGTGTGCTCGCACCGGGGATCTCGGGTAGCTGGACGATGCCGCGCTCAACGCGACATGGCTCCTCGTACACCTCGAGGGTCCACGGGATGTATTCGATCGTCGCCGGCTTCCTCGCGAACGTCGAAGCGACCAGGTGCTGGTGGACCTGCATCATGTCGCCCGCGTGCGGGATGACCCACAGGCCGTGCGCCGCCGCGTCAGCAGCGACCTGCAGCCACTCGGTTACGCCGGCCACGCGCGTCACGTCTACTTGGGCAACCCCGAGCGCGCCCGCATTGATGAACTGCGCGAACGACTGCCGCGAGTACAGGGACTCGCCGACCGCGATCGGAATCCTGGTCTCAGCCTGGAGTCGCGCATGCCCCTCGACATCGTCGGGGTGCAGCGGCTCTTCAATCCAGTCCATCTCGACCTCTTCGAGGTACGGGAGCATGCGCATCGCAGCCTTCAGGTCCCATCCCTGGTTGACGTCGCACATCAGCGTGACGTCGTCCCCAAGCGCTTCCCGCACAGCGCGCATGCGCTTGACGTCCTCACGCCAGTCAGGCTTGCCGATCTTCATCTTCAGCCGATCCCAGCCCTGCGCTCGGAGATCCCCCATTTCGTCGATCAACTCCTCGACGGTCCGGTTCAGCCACCCACCATCGGTGTTGTAAGAGTGCAACGCGCTGTGATGACCGCCCAGCAGTCGCCAGAGCGGTAAGCCGGCACGCTGCGCGGCGAGATCCCATAGAGCGATGTCAACCATCGACTGCGCCATGTGGACGACTCCACCGCGGCCGACCCAGTGCACGTCAGACCAGTAAAGGTCCTGCCACAGCGCACGGATGTCCCGGGGGTCGCGACCGAGGATTTCGGGCGCGTGGTAGTTCATGATCGCCAGGCAGAGCAGTTCCTCCCCTGCGTGCACGCCAGAGCAACCGGTCCCGACCAGGCCGTCGCTTGTCCGGATCTCCACCACCGGCACCGTCCATGTCGGCCGTACCCAGGTCGCGTCAGCCATCGGCTTGCGCAGCGGGACGCGTAATGCGTAGGTCTCGACACTCTCAATTGTCGTCGTGCCGCGAGCGTCCGCGGTCATCGACAAGTCCGTAACGTCCATCCCACGAGTATGGATCATGCATCATCCATAAGTCAAGTACAATGCGTTGACATGGATGAACGTCGTCCCGTAGTTGCGCTGCGATCGAGCCCCAGCCTCGTTGACATCGCCCATGAGGCGATCGTGGAAGCGATTGTCCAAAGGCACTTTGAAGCCGGGAAGCGAGTCACGATTGACCAGATCGCGCATGACCTGAGCATGTCGATAACCCCCGTGCGTGAGGCGCTGATGCAGGTCGCGGCCGACGGCTTGCTGATCCAGTCCCGCAACCGCGGCTTCGCAGTCGCGCCACTCCTCACGTTCACGACGTATCACCAGCTGTTTGCCATGCGCCGCCTACTGGAGACAAACGCCGTGGGAACTGCCGTAGTCACCGACGGCGACCTGTTGGCGATCAGCGCGACCCAGGCAAAGATGGACGCGCTCGAGCCCTCAACCGATTACTCGATGTACCACCACTTCAACCAGTTGGATGAAACCTTCCACCGGCAGGTGGTGATGCTCGCAGGAAACCCGTTCCTCACCGACGCCTGGAACAACCTGCACTTCCACATCCAGATCTCGCGTCTTTACGCGGGCCAGGGCGTGATCGACCACGAGAATGCTCACGTCGAACACGCCGAGATCGTCGACGCGCTCGCTGCCGGGCGCCTCGACGAAGCGACCAATGCGGTGCAGTCGCACATCGCCGGCGCCGAAACCCGCCTGATCCATCTGCTGCCGCCGGCCGAACCGCCCATCGGCTCCGGGCCGAGCTGAGACCGCACTGACCAGGATCGAGGACCGCCAGACATGACCGCGAACGTAGCTCTTCCACCCGCCACACCGGTCGCTGAGATTCCAGCGCTCGCGAGCGCCGCACGTAACACCGTTTCCGAGCATCAGCGCCACCCAACGTTCTCACCTTCGGCGTTGCTTCGTGCTGTCGCGACACAGCTCGAAGGAGCGCGCGCGAACCTCGTTGCCGCCGCCCAGCAAGAGACATCGCTTCCAGAGGCACGGCTTCAGGGCGAGCTGACGCGAACAACCAGGCAATTGGTCGCCTTCGCGCAGCTGGCGGAGAGCGGCCTTGAGAGCGACGCGATTATTGATCTGGCAGATCCCGCCGCTGAGCCGCCTAGACCTGATCAGCGCCGGCTGGCGGTACCGATCGGGCCTGTGGCGGTGTTCGCCGCCAGCAACTTCCCGTTTGCCTTCAGTGTCGCTGGGGGCGACACTGCGGCCGCATGGGCCGCCGGTTGCCCGGTGCTGCTCAAGGCCCACGCTGCGCACACGCGCACATCGGTGCTGACGGCGACTGCGGTCGCCCAAGGCCTTGCTGATGCCGGAGCGCCGAAGGCCTGGTTCACGATGGTGTACGGAGCGTCGCCTGAGGTCGGTCAGGCGCTGGTGAACGCCGACAGCGTTGAGGCAGTCGCCTTCACCGGCAGCTTCGGCGCCGGCACCGCCATCGCTCGCGCCGCCGCCGCGCGGCCGCGGCCGATTCCCGCGTTCTGCGAGATGGGCTCCACGAACCCTGTTGTAATCACGCCGGCATCGGCGCAGAACAACGGCAAAGCGATTGCGGCGGGGTTGGCCACATCAATCACCGGCAGCGTCGGCCAGTTGTGTACCAAGCCAGGACTGATCCTGCTGGTCGATGACGAGGCAGGCAGGCAGTTAGTTGCCGAGCTGAGCGGTCGCATTGCTGAGAACGCCCCGGCAACGATGCTCTACCGCGACATTCGCGACAGGTTTGTCAGCGCCGTGATCGAAGCGGCAGACGATCCACGAGTGGACGCGTTGGTCGCACACCCGTCGGCGTCCGCTTCAGGCCAAGCGAGTGCGGCACTCTTGGCGACTGCCACGAAGGAATTGGCTCCCGGAGACGTGCTGCTTGAGGAGATCTTCGGCCCCGCTTCGCTGGTCATCTGGGCCGAAGACGAGAGTGATCTCGTGCACTCGGTTGAGAAGCTGCCTGGCACCCTGACCGCGACACTGCACGCCTCCCCGGCCGATCCACTGGCGGGCCCGCTCCTGCACGCCCTATCCGCGCGAGCCGGCCGGATCGTCTACAACGGATACCCGACCGGCGTCACGGTCGGTCACGCGACCGTGCACGGCGGCCCGTTCCCGGCGACGACTGCCGCGGCTCACACGTCGGTAGGCATGACCGCTATCCGACGCTTCCAGCGGCCGCTCGGCTATCAGGACGTCCCCGATGAGCTGTTGCCGCCCGCACTGCGGGATGCGAATCCACTCGGACTGCAACGGCGCGTAGATGGTGCGATCACAGCCGCTTCCGTGACCCGGGTCCGCTAGCTCCACCAGAGTTCCGTCCGCCCCTAATTTGCGACGAGCAACTCTCACTCCTTAAGGCAGAAAGTCCCGTAGTAAGTAACGGGGCCTTCCGAGTAGTACCGCTACCGGGATTCGAACCCGGGTTACCGCCGTGAGAGGGCGGCGTCCTAGTCCCCTAGACGATAGCGGCGCGGACTGAGTGGACTAGGGTAGCGAACAGTCGCTGACGAGGTTCGGAGAGCGGTTTCCGGGCCGCGATTTCAGACCTCAACTGCTAACGTCAGCGCCCCACTGCGGCTGTGGTGGAATTGGTAGACACGCAGCGTTCAGGTCGCTGTGCTCGCAAGGGCGTGGGGGTTCGAGTCCCTTCAGCCGCATCGTCGAACTTGAGGTCCGGGTCGCCGTTCTGGCGGCCCGTCGTCGTTAGGCGGACCTTCGGCGATCGGCCTCTAGATCTAGCCGGATCAGTCTGCCGCGACCGCGACCGCGGCCGGTGCGTTCCAGCGCTCGAGCACTCGGGTCGCGTGCTCGTGACCGAGGATCGAGATTGTCGCCGGCGACAGCAGCAGGCGCTCTCCCCCGGCCACCTCGAATCCGAGCCAGCGAGCTGAAAGCGATCGCAGGATGTGTCCGTGGGCGAACATCAGCACATCTCCGTCAGCCGTGACCGCGTCGGCGATCACCCGATCAGCCCGAAGACTCACATCCACGGGCGACTCGCCGCCCGGGCACCCATCGCGCCACAGATTCCAATCGGGATCCGTCTCGTGGATCTGGGGGCTGGTCAGGCCCTCGTAGTCGCCGTAGTCCCACTCGGTCAGGTCAGGCGTCAACTCGATTCGATCGCCGAAGCCGGCCAGCTCCGCAGTCTTGACGGCGCGCTGCAGCGGACTCGACAGCACCCGCTCAAACGAGAACCGAGCCAGCACCGGCGCCAAAGTCCGCGCGCGCTCGATGCCGGATGGCAGAAGTGGTAGATCGGTCCGGCTGGTGTGGCGGCCGTTCTCGCTCCACTCGGTGGCGCCGTGACGGACCACCACCAACCGCGGTTCGCTCACGCCGGCACGCGCTCCAACTCGTGCGCCGCCAGCAGGGCCGCGCCCAACACGCCGGCGGGCGCACCCCAGCGTGCAAGCCGCACGGTCGCGCGCCCCTTCAACCCGGGATGTACGTAGCCGGCGGCGAACTCCGCTGCCTGGTCAAGCAGCAGCTCGCCTGCGGCGGCGCCGCCACCACCGATGACGACCTCGTCCGGGTCGAAGGTGTTGACCGCGTTCGCGATCCCGACGCCAAGCGCGTGCGCCCAGCGGCGTACCGCGGCTGCCGCGTCCGCATCGCCGGCCCTGGCAGCGACGACAGCGTCGGCAGCGAGCACGTTCTGTCCGGCGGCCGCAAGCCGGCCGAGCGCTGATTCGGGATGCTGGGCCGCCGCCGCCTGCGCGAAACGATCGAGCGCGTGACCCGACGCGAGCGCCTCGAGCGAGCCCGGCTGTGGGAAGTGGTCGGTCGCGGCCTGCATGTCGGGATCGCAGGCGAGACCGATCAACGTCATCCCAACCTCGCCGGCCCCGCCGCTGGCACCGCGGAAGATCTGCCCATCGATCACCACACCTCCGCCGATACCCGTACCGACGGTGATGATGACCAGATTGCGCGAGACCATATTGAGCTCTTCGTCGTACGCCTCCGCCAGCGCGGCCACGGTCGCGTCGTTGTCGACGAACACCTGCGTACCGAGCCGCTCACCCAGCACCTCGCGGAGCGCGACGCCCTCGAGCGGGATGTTGGTCGAAGCGGCGATCTCACCGGTCTCGAACCGCACGATTGACGGCACGCCGATCCCAACTGCGTCGTAGGACTGTCCGCCGGCCGTCTCGCCGACGATGTTCACCAACTGGTCGATCAGAGCCTCACCGCTGTCGAGACGGGTCGGCTGCTGCGTGTGCCCACCCATCCCATCAGGGCCGAGCAGAGTGGCCGCCACCTTGGTGCCACCGACGTCGATACCGATGACCTGACTCATAGGCGTGCGGCAGCGTCCTCGTCGAGCAGCACAACGATCTCCTCGACATGCTCCGACAGCAGCGAGGCGGGAACGTCGGTTGTGTGCGGGGCATCCTCGGCGAAGGCTGCGGCGATCGGGTCGGCCTTGCTGGCACCGGTCGCGAGCACGATCACACGCTTGGCATGGCTGAGTGCGGCAAACGTCAGCGTGACCCGCGGCACGAACGGATCAAGCCCGGCGTGGGGCACGCCGACGGCGAACCGCGAACGCTCGGACAGCGATTCCTGGCCCGGGAACATCGAACAGATGTGACCGTCGGAGCCGACGCCGATCAGCACCAACTCGAAGCGGATCGCCCCGGGACCACCGCCGACGTGCTCGAGCTCGCGCTCGTACTCGATCGCGCCCTGCTCGTAGCCGCGCTCGCCCAGGATCCGCCGGCAGAACTCGACTTCAACCCCCGCGCGCTCGAGCGGCCCCAGCAGTGATTGCTTGACCATCCCGAAGTTGGAGAGCTCGTCGTCGGGCTCGACGCAGCGCTCGTCGGTGAA
Organism: Solirubrobacteraceae bacterium; assembly: GCA_036268195.1. Classification (GTDB taxonomy): domain Bacteria; phylum Actinomycetota; class Thermoleophilia; order Solirubrobacterales; family Solirubrobacteraceae; genus Palsa-465. The sequence continues at coordinate 71,306 of DATAUP010000048.1, read as the reverse complement.
CCAGAGCTTGGCGCCCCGCCACTCCTGCGGCTGCTGTGCCGCCGCCAGCTCGTACGCCCGCTTGGGCGTTGAGCCGCCTGTCAGCACGACGCTCTCGCCGGTCGCGACCGCGGCGCTGAGCGCGTCGGCGCAGGCTTGCGCCGGATCGTCGACGACCTGGATATCGATGCTCATGGACTGAAGCTCCTCGCTGCTTGTAGGGCCGGACCGTAGGTCTGGTCCCGGATCAACGCCTGTCGCACGCCTTCGCCGAGTATCCCGCCCTCCCCCCGGGAGGCCCCGAACAACTGCCATTGGCGTGGCTTGGAACCTGCCCGCTGCTCGCGTGCGATTAACCCACCCGGGGCACGATCAAATGAGAGCGAGAACCCGGCGCTGCCGGTGACCGTGACGCCGGCAAGGCCGCGAATCGACTGGGCGACCGGATCGAATTCGATGCTGACGGATGGTCCGCCCTCGGCGCGGACGGCGGCTGCTCGGCTGGCACCACCGGGAGCCGGCTCGAGCGTGCTCGGCACCCAGCCGAGCCGCGAGGACAACCAGCCAGTGAGCAGTAGTGCCGAGACGATCGAGCCGCGGTGGTGGCGCACATAGATGCGTCTCAGCCCGTCGAGCATGCCCACGCGCGAGGGATCGGCGAAGCTGCCGGCAAGCCGCTCGCGCCAGGCGATCGTGCGCAGCCAGGCGAGATCGACGACGTCCACGTTGGAATCGAGCAGGTCGGCAGCCCGCGACAGCGCCGCTCCCGGACCGTCGAAATACACCGGGTCGTCGGTGTCGATCAGGATCACGTCGACGATCGAGAGCAGCGTCTCGACGGCCTCGTCGCGGCTGTGCGGCGACCACACCACAGTCGGCAACTCGGAGATCACAATCGGATCGATGATCGTGTCGATTCGGCTCAGATGCGAGGGACCGAGAGCGATCTCGACCGACTCCCGCAGGACGCCAACGGCGCCGTCGCCGCGCTCCTCGCCGCTGACCGTCGCGTACCCGTCGATCGTCTTGCGACCGTCCTCGACAGTGCACAGAATCGTGCGGGACGGGTGGTAGCGGCCGACCCGCTCGAGCCGGTTGACGACCTCGCCCCTCCACTCGCGATCGGCGATCACGATCAGATTGAGCACGCGCGCGGGAACGAGTGTCTCGTTCTCGGCGTGACGTTCGCGTAGCAGGTCGCGCAGCGCCGCTTCGATTCGCTCCGGGCTGGTGTCGCGCTCAGCCCAGCGAGCTTCGCTCAGAGTCGCCACCTTACAAACGACGCCAGGAACGTCCGTCGAGCAGCTCGTTCGCCTCAGCAGGCCCGGCCGAACCCGCCGGATACTGCGGGATCGGTGAGGTTGTGTCCTCCCCCCAGGCCGCGAGGATCGGGTCGATGATGCGCCAGAGCGCCTCGACCTCGTCGTTGCGGGTGAACAGTGTCGCGTCGCCACGCATGACGTCGAGAATCAGCCGCTCGTACGCCTCGGGCGATTCCGACAGGAACGACGTCCCGTAGTGGAACTCCATGTTCACCGGACGGATCTGCATCTTCGTGCCCGGCACCTTCGCGCCCAGTGAAACCGACACGGCCTCGTCGGGCTGCAGCGTGAGGATGATCTGGTTCGGCTGGACGCCGGCTGAATCCGCGCCCTGGAAGGCGATGTGCGGGACCGGGCGCAGCGTCACAGCGATCTCGGTCAGCTTGCGCGTCATGCGCTTGCCGGTACGCAGGTAGAACGGCACACCGGCCCAGCGCCAGTTGTTCACGTGCAGGCGCAGCGCCGCGTAGGTCTCGGTACGCGAGTCGGGAGCAACCCCCGGCTCATCGCGGTAGCCGACCGACTCGGCGCCCGAGACGACACCCGGCCCGTACTGAGCGCGCACCGACATATCGGCGACCTCGTCCAGCGCCGGCGGCGCGATCGCCTCCAGCACCTTCACCTTCTCGTCGCGCAGACGGTTGGCCTCGAAGGCTGTCGGCGGCTCCATCGTCAACAGTGCCAGCAGCTGCAGCATGTGGTTCTGGACCAGGTCTCTGAGCGCACCGGCGCCCTCGTAGTAACCGGCGCGCGTACCGATGCCGATGTCCTCAGCAGCGGTGATCTGGACGTTGTCGATGAAGTTGCGGTTCCAGACCGGCTCGAACAGCGCGTTGGCGAAACGTAACGCCATCAGGTTCTGAACGGTTTCCTTGCCGAGGTAGTGGTCGATGCGGAAGACCTGCGACTCGTTGAAGTAATGCAGAACCGCCTCGTTCTGAGCACGGGCTGAGGCGAGGTCGTACCCGATCGGCTTCTCGATCACGACTCGGACCTCGGCATCCTCGGCCGTGTTCAGCCCCGCCTCGCCGAGCTGACCCGTGATCACGGGGAAGAACTCGGGTGCGGTCGAGAGGTAGAAGACACGGTTCACCGGTGTGCCGAGACCGGCGTCGAGACCGTCGAGCGAGTCACGCAAGCGGGCGTACAGGGACTCGTCGTCGAACGAGCCCGATACGTAATGGATGTTGCTGAGCAGGCCCTCGAGCACATCCTGGTCAGGGCGGCGCCGTGAGAAGCGGTCGACCGACTCGCGTGCGTGCGTGCGGAACACGTCGTCGGTCATCTCAGCGCGTGAGACGCCAATCAGCGCGATCCGCTCCGGCAGCGCGCCGTCGTGGGCGAGGTTGTAGATCGCGGGCAGCAGCTTGCGACTCGCGAGGTCCCCCATCGCGCCGAAGATCACGAGTGCGGTCGAGCGCACCGGCAGGCGCTCGAGCCCTTCGGTCAGCGGGTTCTCAGCCGCCTCGAGCTCGTTGTCTACTGTGCTTATTGCCATCGTCAACCGGCCCCCAGCAGGCCCTTGATCCGAGTCGTCAGGGAGCTGATCGCGGTTCCGAGGTCGCCCTCCAGCACCACCCGCTCGGCCGCAAGTCCGTGCGACCGCAGGGTCTGGAGGTTCCCGGCCGATGCCGCATCGATCAGCGTCGTGAAGTCGTAGGGCTCACCCGGGATCGCCGCCTGCCCGTCTGGCACGTTGACGAGCTGGAGGAAGCGACCGTTGGGCGCGCCGCCGTTGTGCTCCTGCCCTGTCGAGTGCTGGAAGCGCGGGCCATAGCCCCAGGTCGTCGCCATGCCGGTGGCGGCCCGGATCGTCTCGCGCAAGTCGGCGACAGCCTCGTCGATCCCCGCGTTTTCGGGGCCGGCCGTCGGCAGATACCCAAGGATCGCGGTGTAGTGCGGTGGTTTCACGTCCAGGAGCGCCTTCAGCGCGGCGTCGTCCGCGGCCTCGATTGTCGGCAGCGAGCCGGACTCCAGCAGCTTGCTGGTGTTGTCCTTGGCCTCCTGCACGTTCGGCTGATCGAACGGGTTGATCTTGAGCGCCCAGCCCGCGACCGCGACGGCGAACTCGGCGATGAAGAACAAGCGCCCGAGATCTGTTCCGTCGCCCGTCGTCAGTGTCAGCGTTGGCTGCCCAGCGTCGGTGAGTGCGTCGACCGCAGCGTCCAGCTTCTCACTCGGATTGGCGCCGTTGCGCAGATATACGAACACGCGGTCATCGCCGTAGACGCTCGGATCGCCGAGCGGCTCGTCCGCGACCGGCAGGATGCCGGTGCCGTGCTTGCCGGTCGACTCGGCTACGAGTTGCTCGACCCAGAGGCCGAAGCTGTCGATCGGCTCGGAGACGATGAAGGTCAGCTTGTCGCGCCCGCGCAGAGCGAGCTCGCCGATCGTGGCGCCCAGCCAGAGTCCGGAATTGTCCTCGGCCGCGTTGAAATGCGCGCACGCCTGCTCACCGGTCTGGGCACCCTTCAGCAGCTCATCGACCGGCACCCCGGCGAGCGCGGCCGGCACCAACCCGAAGTACGAGAGCACCGAGTAGCGGCCGCCGATGTCGCTCGGGTTCAGGAACGTCTTACGCAACCCGTCCCGTTCCGCAAGGGCAGCCAGCGGGCTGCCCGGGTCGGTTACCACGATGAACTGCGCGGGGCGTGCCTTCGCCTTGAAGTAGCGGTAGTGCGAGAGCGTCTCGATCGTGCCCCCCGACTTGGAGGAGACGATGAAGACGGTCTTGTCGAGGTCGACAGACCCCTCGATCGCGAGGATCGCGTCTGGGTGAGTCGAGTCGAGCACCTGCAGGCGCAGGCCGCCGGGCATATCGCCGAAGGACAGACGGATCACCTCCGGACCGAGCGAGGAACCGCCCATGCCGAGCAGGATCGCGTCCGTGTAGCCCTCGCCCGTCAGCTGATCCTTGAGGTCCGTGAGCTCAGAGAGATGCTCGAGCATCGTCTCGGTTACGTTGAGCCAGCCGAGCCGGTTCTCGATCTCCGGTACCCCGGGGCCGCCCCACAGCGATTGGTCGCGCTTCCAGACGCGCTGGGCGACGTTCTCGGAGACGGCGACCTTGATGCGGGTGGACTCGGATGCCTCGAACTCCGGCGGGAGGCTCGCGTCGATCGTTGGCGGACGCCCGGTGACGATCGCCGAGCGCGTCTTGTCGATCCCTGCCAGTAGCGAGGTCATCGCGTCCTCGAACAGCTTTATGCCGTCTTCGAGCAGCTTCTCCGTCACCGCGGTCATGTCGATGCCGACAGCCTGCAGCGCATTCAGCTCAGCCGTCGGATCGATGCGCGCGGTCGCGCCCGGGACGGTGCCGTGGTCGGCGACGGCGTTGAGTGTCGCCAACGGCATCGTGTTGACCGTGTACGGCGCGATCAGCTGGTCGACGTACATCGTGTCCGGGTAGGCGGGGTTCTTGACACCTGTCGATGCCCAGAGCGGACGCTGCACGGCGGCGCCGGCGGCTGCGAGCTGCTCCCATTGCTCGCCGCTGAAGATCTCCATGAAGCGGGCGTAGGCGGCGCGGGCGTTGGCGAGGGCGGCCGTGCCCTTCAGTTTCGCGGCCTGCTCACCGCCGATCTCGTCGAGCTGCTTGTCGACCAGTGTGTCGACGCGCGATACGAAGAAGGACGCGACTGAGTTGACGTCGAGCGACTTGCCCTCGGCATGGCGACGCTCGAGGCCGCGGATGTAGGCGCGGGCGACCGCCTCGTAGGCCTCGACGGCGAACAGCAGGGTGACATTGACGTTGATGCCCTCGTAGATCGCCTGCTCGATCGCGTCGACACCCTCCGACGCGCCCGGGATCTTGATCATCAGATTCGGCCGGTCGACGGCGTGCCAGTAGGTCTGCGCCGACTTCAGCGTTCCCTGCGTATCGCGTGCCAGGTCCGGCGCCACCTCGAGCGAGACGAAGCCGTCGCGGCCACCGGCCTCCTCGTAGACGGAGGCGAGCACGTCGCAGGCTGCCTGAACGTCGGCGACCGCGAGCGCGTCGTAGATCTCCTTGGCGCTCTTGTCGGCGCGTGCCAGCTCCTCGATCGCGTCGTCGTAGTCGGACGTGCCGAGGATCGACTTCTCGAAGATCGACGGGTTGGACGTCTCCCCTCGCAGGCTCTCCTGCTCGACCATGCGCTTGAGCTCACCGCCCGCCACCAGCGAGCGACCGAGCTGGTCGAGCCAGACGCTGACTCCTGCCTCGGTGAGCGCCTTCAGATTGGGATTCACATCGGCCAGAGTGCTCATCCTGTTTCAGTCCTTTCAGATAGCCCGTGCGCGCTTTACGACTTCACGTGCCGTGTCTGCGACGCGCTCGGGGGTAAAGCCGAAGTGCGGGAAAACATCCTCGGCGACGCCCGAGGCGCCGAAGCTGTGCATGCCGATCGCCTCTCCGAGGTCCCCGATCCAGCGATACCAGCCGAACGTCGACGCCGCCTCGATCGAGACGCGCGCCCTCACCGAGGGCGGCAGCACCTTGTCGCGGTACTCGGCTGGCTGCTCGGCGAAGTGCTCCTCGCAGGGCATGCTGACCACGCGGGCGGCGATCTTGTCCTGCTTGAGCAGATCCGCAGCCGCGAGCGCGAGTTGCACCTCGCTGCCGGTCGCGATCAGGATCATCTGCTGATCGCCGGCGTCGGCGGGCGTGTCCTTAAGTACATACGCGCCGCGGTCGACGGCGTCGTCAGGGACGCTGGCCGGATCGAGCGTCGGCAGGTTCTGCCGCGAGAGGATCAGGGCCGTCGGGTGATCGGCGTTGATCGCGCTGCGCCATGCGAGTACCGTCTCGTTTGCGTCGGCGGGACGGATCACTGACAGGTTTGGCATCGCCCGCAGTGACGGCACCTGCTCGATCGGCTGGTGCGTCGGGCCGTCTGTGCCGAGCCCGATCGAGTCGTGCGTCCAGACCCAGATCACCGGCAGCTTCATCAGCGCAGCGAGCCTCACGGCGCCGCGCATGTAGTCGGAGAATGTGAGGAAGGTCCCGCCGTAGGAGCGGAAGCCGTGCAGCGCGAGGCCGTTGGTGATCGCGCCCATCGCGTGCTCGCGCACCCCGTAGTGGATGTTGCGGCCCGAGTAGTCCCCGGGAACCACGTCGCCGGCGCGCGCGTTACCGGCGGACGAGATTTCAGTGTTGTTCGAGCTCGCCAGGTCGGCTGAGCCGCCGACAAGCTCGGGAATCCGCGCGGCAACCCACTGGATCGTCTTGCCCGACGCGGCGCGCGTCGCCAGCGACGCGGTGTCGGCCGGATCGAAGCTCGGCTGGTCGGTGGCCCAGTCGGCGGGCACGCCTTTGAGACCGACGATCCGTTCGAGCTCGGCCGCCAGCTCGGGCTTCGCGGCACGGTAGCCATCGAAGCGGTTGTTCCAGTTGGCCTCGGTCTCGGCCCGCTTCGCCACCGCGCTACGCCAGTGCTCGAGAGCCTCGTCCGGGACGTAGAAGTGCTTGTCTGGGTCCCAGCCGTAGAACTCCTTGGTGAGGCGGACCTCATCCTCACCGAGCGCCGAGCCGTGGGCCGACGTCGAGTCCTGCTTGTTCGGGCTGCCGTAACCGATGTGCGTGCGGCAGATGATCAGGGACGGCCTGTCCGCGACGTCCTGTGCGCGGTGGGCGACCTCTTCGAGGTTGTCGGGCGAGATGTCCTCGCCGACGTTTTGCACGTGCCAGCCGTAGGCCTCATAGCGAGCCGCGACATCCTCGGAGAACACCAGCGAGGTCGGGCTCGCGAGCTGGATCTTGTTGTCGTCGTAGAAGACGATCAGCTTGCCGAGGCCGAGGTGGCCCGCCAGCGACGACGCCTCGGAGGCGACGCCCTCCTGGATATCGCCGTCGGATGCGATCACCCACGTGAAGTGATCGACGATGTCGTGCCCGTCGACGTTGAACCGCGCCGCCAGCATGCGCTCGGCGAGCGCAAGTCCGACGGACATCGAGATCCCCTGACCGAGCGGGCCGGTGGTCGCCTCGATGCCGGGCGAGTCCCAATACTCCGGATGGCCGGCGGTCGGCCAGCCCAGTGTCCGGAAGTGCTCGATGTCGTCGAGGGTCATCGGGTACCCGGAGAGGTACAGCGACGCGTACAGCAACATCGACGCATGGCCGGCAGAAAGGATGAAGCGGTCCCGGTCGAGCCAGGTCGGATTCGCCGGGTTGTGGCGCATCAGTCGCGTGTAGAGCGTGTAGGCGACCGGAGCCAGACCCATCGGCGCGCCCGGATGGCCCTGGTTGACCTTCTGAACGGCATCCATCGAGAGCGTCCGGATCGTGTCGATACAAAGCTCGTCGAGTGAGAGACGGTCGCCTGTCGCGGTCAATTCCACTACCTCGCTGGTTGCAGTTCTTTTGTCGCTGATGCCACCTAAGACGCAGCATAAACTGTCCGTGCAATGCGGAAGTCACGGGTACGTGAATCGCACATAAGGGGGCGTTTGGCCGCCGCCACAGGGCTGCTGACCGTCGCCGGCGCGGGCGTTGCGGTCGCCTCAGAATTGCGCCACCGAAGCGCGCTGGCGCGCGATCCCGCCTGGGAGCTGCTGCGTACGCCGCTGCGGGGCGAAACGGTTACGGCCGTATCGGCTGACGGAACCGAGCTCCACGCGGAAGTCTTCGGCCCGGCGGACGCCCCGACCCTTGTGCTCGTGCCCGGTTGGACTGAGGAGCTTCAGATCTTCGATCTGCTCACCCGCGGCCTGCTTGGCCGCGGGTTTCGGGTCGTGGGCTTCGATCTGCGCGGCCAGGGTCGCAGCGGCGGCGAGGCCGGACTGGACCAGAGCATCGAGCGTTACGGCGACGACGTGACCACTGTGCTCGAGGCCACCTGTGGTGGCCGCGACGACGTGATCGTGGCCGGGCACTCGATGGGCGGCATGTCGATCGTCGCCTGGTCCGGAGTGGTCGACGTCACGCAATACGTGCGTGCGGCCGCCCTGGTCGCGACCGGGATGGCGACCCTGGTCGACGATCTGCTGCTGCTGCCGGCGGCGATTCCGTTCGAGGCACGCCGACAGATCCTCGCGCAGTTGCTCGCCGGCGACCAGCCGATGTGGCCCGTGTCGACTCCGCTCAGCCGCGCGCTGAACCGCCACATGCTGTTCGGCCCCGATGCGAGTCCGGCTCAGGTCGCGTTCGTCGAGCGGATGGTTTGGCGTATGCGCCCGAAGTTGCGCGCGGCCGCAGCATTGACGATGCGGACGCTCGACCTGACGGGCTCGCTCGCACGGCTGACCGTGCCAACGCTGGTCGTCGTTGGAGACGTCGACCGGCTGACGCCGCCGGTGCACGCGCAGCGGATGGTGGCGGCGCTGCCGCGCGTCGCTGAGTTCCTGGTGCTGCCGCAGACAGGCCACATGGTGCCGCTCGAGCGCCCGGAGGAGTTGCTAGAGGCGCTGGTGCGATTGGCCAAGTCGGTGGGACTTGAGGGTGCCGCCGCCGACGACGCGTCGGCCAAGGCATCCACAACGTAGCCGCCGGGTCAGTGCTGGTTGCGTAGATCGGCGACGACCACGGCGCCGCTCTTCGTGGTGTGGCGGCCGCTAAGCGGCTCGACGTACACGGCGAGCGCTTCCCAGTTGCCATAGTTACCAGGGACCTTCACGCCCGCCTGCCCAGCGCCGTTCAGATTCAGCCAGACGCTCGTGGGTCTCAGCTGCTTGGAGCCCTTGTCGAGAACCCAAACCTGGTAGCCGTTGCCGGTGGCCGGTTGAGGCATGCCCTCGACCAGCAGCTCGAGCTTGGTGCCCTCGAGCTGGAGCGCGGCGCCACCGTCGGTCCACCCCGCCTTGACCGTGACGTAGTGGATGGTCGCAGCCTGGTGGCTGAGCGCGATCGTGATCGCGGCGATGATCCCGAGAAGCAGGATGCCGAGGGCCGCAGGCTTTGGCATCGGCGTCCGCAGGAGGCGCAGGCGACCGCGACTCGAGCTGGGTGGAGTAGGCGGCTGCGCGGCGGATACGCCGCCGAGGATCGTCCGTAGAGACGGCCTCCGGGATTCGAAATGCTCCCGTTGGCGCTCGGTAGCCGCCTGGGCCTGGGCAATGGACGCCACGAGCGCCGGCGCGCGCCGCACCGGTTCCTGCTCCGCGATCGACTCAACCGGGATGTGTCGAGCGGCGAGCAACGGCACCGCGTCGGCGGCGCCCTGCAGCAGCTCGACCTCCTCCGTGCACTGGTCACAACTGCGCAGATGCCGCGCAAAAGCCTCGAGCTGGAGGCCGTGCAGCTCCCCCAGCACATACAGCGCGGCGTCGTGCGTGTGATCGCAGTCAGACTCCCAGGTCGTCATACACCGATTATCGACCCGACGCAGGCATCTTTTCAGTGCTGACGGGCGTTGCTGCTGCCGGCGCCGTTCGGCCCGTGGTTGCGAGCGCTCGCCGGGGCCCAGCTCGGGCTATCATCGGCCGACCACGGGGAGTGGCGCAGTCTGGTAGCGCACCCGGCTGGGGGCCGGGCGGCCGCAGGTTCAAATCCTGTCTCCCCGATTGAGCGAAAGTCCTGGTAATCCGGGACTTTTTCTTTCTGAAGGTCGGTGGGAACGGCGGTTTTGTTCCAAGTTTGTTCCAATTTCTTTGGGTCGAGAGCTGCTCCTTCGCCCGCGACACGACACCGCTCCGTTGTCGCCAACGCCACAAGGTGCTCAGGGAAGCTCACAGATGGATGCGGTGGTCCGGGGATGCGAGATTTCCGCGCACAGCACGTCTCTCCCATGTGGGAACGAGATGCTCGCGCCAAGCGAGAAGCAGGCCACGGTGACGGTGCCCGACATCGCTACGCGTGTCGCACCGCTACAGATGGTCCTGGGTCGTCGGTGCTGCTCGGCGCGTAGCTGAAGCTACGGTGCGCTGGTGGTGCTGGTCGCCGACGCGGTCGGAGCGACAGCGGTTGTCGTTTTTATGACCGGCAGTGCGGTCGTGACAGTCGAGGCATTCGTTGCGGTGTCCGCGGGTCCGTTGCCGCTGATGAACTCCCCGATCGCGGTCTTGCCGTCGGACTCGTAGACGGTCATTTTCGTCGGGGGTGCGCTGTTTTGCGCGAGTGCCTGCTTGATTGTCTTGGGCGCCGGCGGATAGAGCTGGTAGGCGTACACGTAGCCGCTGCGGCCGTTGGTGGCCTGCGCGGCGACAAGATCAGGGATGCCGTTCTGGTTCGCCGCGCCGTATGTCTGACCGCTTGCGTTCACACCCCACGCGCTGACCGCGACCGTGGAGTAGGTTGCGGTCAGCCGCCAGCGTGAGCCCGGAGTTGCAGTAATGGTGGTGGTGTCCGTACCTGAGGCGATCGGCATCGCGTAAGGCGGTTGCTTGCTGCCACCTTCGCAGTCGACGGCAGATCCGTCCGCGAACGTGAAGCTCCCAGCGGTCAGACAGGTGAAGTCCATCTCCAGAGCCTTCGTTCCTGCCGGCTGCGCGCCCAGCTGAACGGTTTCGGTACCGGTCCCGGTGACGGTCACGGGCGCCGCGAGCTGCGTGACAACGTCACTTCCCGGCACGCTCCACGCGCCGGTGGCGTAGGCGATGCCGCCGCCTCCCGCGATGAGAGCCAGCACCGCTCCCGCCCTCACCGCCCAGCGCCGGGAAACCCTGAACGACTGGCGCGCGCGGCCGCTAGATGCTTCGACCTGCTCGACCAGGAGTTCACGTAGGGCAGACGCGAACGTCTCGTCCATCTGCACACTCATCGCGCACCTCCATCGGGTGAGTAGTCCTCGTTGTGCTGGTCGCCGAGTTGCGTCCGGAGCGTGACGCGGGTGCGATGCAGTCGCGTCTGCGCCGCGGGCACGCTGAGCTTGAGAAGCTCCGCGGCGTCGCCGACGGAGTACCCCTCGAGTGCCACGAGTGCAAACAGCTGCGCGTCTGTCTTTCCGAGGGACCGCAGCGCGGCTTGCAGAGTCGCATCCATCCCAAGCGCACGGTTCTCCGCTGCTAGGTCAGCGACGTCAGGATGGTCGTCCGCACGCGACAGCCGCTCGATCAGCTGTCGATAGCGTCGCCTCCCTCGCGCCGCGTTGCGGCTCAAATTCGTTGCCGTCACGAGCAGCCACGGCAGCACCGAACCATCGGCAACGCGGACGCGGTCCCGGCATCGCCAAAGCTCTAGGAAGGTGCAGGCAACCAGATCCTCAGCGTCCTGTCGCGATTCCGCAAGGCGACACGCATGCCGAAACACCCGATCGCGATGCAGATCGAACAATCTGCCGAAGGCCGCCCCATCACCCTCAAGGCTGCGTCTCCAAAGGCGCTCCTCATTCCGAGCCGATGATCGGACATGCTCGCTGGTCGTAGCAGGCTCCACATCCATAAGTGTCCGGATGAGGCTCAAAGCGTGCAAAGCATCTTCAAACCAATCTGCATGACAGAAGAGAAACTAAGCCCAGTCCCAAGGCGGATAGCACACATCCGCCGACCGCGCGGCGGTGCTGGATCCCGCGCGTAGCAGGGCAGCCGAACAGTGGCGCCGGAGGCCCGTCCCGACCCAGAAGCAGGTCCGGTCTTGTTAGCGATCGGGATCGTGGCGTCGCAGCCGTCCCGGTTGTTCAGGGCCCGTGATCGCATTCGGATCGTTAGCAGGATCGATTCAGCCGAGGCTGTCTGGCAGGTGAGAAGCAGCTGAGGTCGTTGGTTGGAAGGCTGGTAGCACGCGGATCGAAGGGTGCGCGGCAGTCTCTGTTGAGGATTTACCTTCCGGCCGGGAGCGCAGCTGTGAAAAGTTGCAGTTGCCGGGTGCGGGTTTGGCTCCAGATCGGGTGAAAGGTGCCGGGGGTGGTGGCCAGGGCTTGGTAGTCGCCAAGCTGGTAGTTCATTTCGGCGGGGTCGAAGGAATGGTCGCTGACGGTGATGGGAGCGTTGAAGTGCAGCGACCCGGGGTTTGAGGTCATCAGTACGACGTTGACGACGCCCTGGTTGATCGCGAACGCCATCACCCCGATGCGCCCGGCGTTGTCGATGGCTACCTCGGGCTGGAAGTAGATGACCTGGTCTCGCGGCGTGACCGGGGTGGCGCGCGACCAGGTGCGGCCCGCGTCGTAAGAGGTCGCGAGCAACACATCGGCATGGCTCGCACCCGCGTTGTGGTCGATGAACGCAGCGCAGACAAGTCCGCTGTGCGGGTCGGCGACGATCGCGGGCAGCGCCGAGCCGGTGCCGCCCCTGAGACCGGGAAAGGCAACGAGGTCGGTGCTGCGACCGAGCGTGATCGGCGGCTGGAACGTCTGACCTCGATCGTGGGAGCAGACCGCCGTTACGGTTGACTTGCTGTCGGGAGCCACACGCCCGACCGCGCCCTTTCCTGCGCTGTAGAGGACGTAAGCCGTTCCGGCAGGGCCGCAGGCGACGATCGGATTTCCGAGGCCCGCGGAGTGGTGGACGATCGTGCGCGGGGCGTCGAATGTTCGCCCTGCGTCGGTGGAGCGGGCGTAGCGGACGTCGGTCGTTAGTCCGCTGGCGTTTCCCTGTGACCACACCACGTGAATCACCCCTGGCGAGTGGGGATCGGTCGCCAGCCAGGCTCGATCTAGATTCGCGGCCGCTCCCACCGCTGACGCCCGCGTGAAGCTGCGTCCGCCGTCATCGGTGCGCCAGACGAGCACGCTGGTCCCGGTCGGGGTGCCGAACGATCCGCAGACGTAGCCGCGGCCGGTGCTGTCAAAGGCTGCGGACATGTTGCCGCCCCCGCTTTGCGGCGGGAGCCGCAGAACGCCGCCGCTGCGCCAGCTCAGGCCGCCGTCGAAAGACACGTACGCGTCGGGCCCCAAGTCGCATGCGGCGAGCAGGTTCCGGGGGTTGCGCGGGTTGACTGCCAACGACGGCTCGAAATGGCCGCGGCCGGGGATGCCGCCGTGACTGACCTGCACGTTCAGCGGTCCGTGCAAGCGGTTCTCGCTCGCATGGCTTCTGGTGGAGGTCCCGGCTCTCACGCCGGCCCAGGCCTGAAGCGGCACGCCGGCCACCACTAGCGACGAGCCGGCGAGCGCGCGAGCGAAGAAATCGCGTCGCGAGACCCGCAACGATTTCACGGCGTCGGTCTGGGGTTGGCCGCCTGCACCGCCGAAGTTGTCTTCCATCGTGCCTCCTCAGAGTTGAACGATCACGCCCGCGAGCGTCGGTGCCCGGACTGGATCGCGCGCTGCCAGGCAGCGGTGCCGGTCACCGGTGCTGCGGGGTTCTGCGGTATCTCTACGGTGGAGATCCGGCGTTCCAGCCGCACAAGACTTGCGGCCCTAATGTCGGCGTTCGGTCTTGACGGCTCGCTGCCCGGACCTGGCGGGAGCTTGCTGCTGTTTCTGCAGTTGGGCGGAGCTCAAGCTGCTATCGGTTGCCGGCTGCGGCTTGGTGCCTGCGCCGTCGGCGTCGGTGGGCGCGAGGGCTTGTTGCTGTTTTTGCTGTTGCGCGGCGCTCAAACCGCTGGTGGCGGGCGGCTGGGGCTTAGCGTTTGAAGAGTCGGCGATTGCGATCGCGCTGACTGCTGCGGAGGCCGCAGCGGCGCAGATCACCCCGACCAGGAGCTTTTGTCGGATCTTGACCACGGGTCGCTTCCTTCGGATCGATGAAAGGGGGAACCAGCACCACTGCACCACCAGGTCTTTGCGCAGATCCGAAGCAATCCTGAAGATCCGCCGAAAGTCTCAGCGACGGGCGGGTGCGGTGCGCGACACTGCAGCGCAGTGGATCAGACGAGCGTGCTGGTTATCGAGGACGATCCGGACACGGCCCAGATGCTGTCCGACTTTCTCGCGGTCGAGGGGTATCGGGTACGCGCGGTGCGCGACAGCGCGGCGGCAGACCAGGCGCTCGCGAGCGACGGCATCGACTGCGTGCTGTTGGACATCATGCTGCCTGGCGGTTCGGGTTTCGATCTCTGTCGGCGGGTACGCGAGTGCTCGGACGTGCCGATCCTCTTCCTCTCCGCTCGAGGCGAGGACGCCGACAAGCTGCGCGGGCTTGCGCTCGGCGCCGACGACTACATCGTCAAGTCCGCGACCCCGGCCGAGGTCGTGGCGCGCGTCAAAGCGGTGCTGCGCCGTGGTCGCGCGATCCAGGCGGGCCGGGTGCTGCGGTTCGGGCCAATCGAGATCGACCGGCGCGCCCGACTGGTGCGCGCGCGCGGCAAGCCGGTGTCGTTGACCGCACGCGAATTCGATTTGCTGATGGTGTTTGTTGAGAACCCGGGTCAGGTTCTGACCCACGACCAGCTGTTTGAGCGGATCTGGGGGTCTTGGGGGGACCGCAGCGCCGTCTCGGTCTATGTCCGCAAGCTGCGTGAGAAGCTCGAGCAAGATCCAGCGGCGCCCGAGCTGCTCGCGACCGTCTGGGGCATCGGGTACCGCCTCGATCCTCCCGAACCCGCATGAGGTCCGCTCGCACCGGGATGCCGTTCGCGCGCTGGCTGGCGATCCTGATCTTGCTCCTGATGCTCACGCCGGCAACCGCCGGTGCGATCGGATGGGTGATCGCCCGTGACGTGCAGAACAGCCAACAGGGCTCACTCGCCCGCGCCGCCAAGCACGCTCTTGCCCACCCACATCCGCTCAACCGGGTCTGGCTGGCGGACGCGGTCGCACGCCTCCAAGGACTCGGCGTATCCGCACACCTCGAACCCACCTACGGCAACCAGCCCACAGGCGCGCCTTCCGTGCCGTCCCGCAAGAACAAGCACTCAGCCGCCGGCACCGACCAGCAAGCCAATCTCCAGCAGCAGCCCGCCGGGTCCGGCGACGTCGCGACCCGCAACTTCAAACCCGCGGACGCTCCGACCGCAACCAACGCGAGCCGCTATCGACAGATCGAAGTGACCGAGCCGCATCTCGCCGCGATCCTGCTGATCCCGCGCGGGAACCCAACGGTTGCGTGGCTGGTCGCCGTGGCGAGCGGATTGGCGACACTCCTGGCCGCGATCATCGCGGCCAGCGCCGCAATACGGCGGTGGATCGCCCGCCCGCTCGTTCAACTCGCCGGCGGCGCCGAACAGATCGCTGCCGGCGATCTCGAAATCAACCGCGTGCTTAGCCCGATCCGCGAGATCGCGGTCGTTGGTGACGCACAACACGGCATGACCTGCAGCCTCGCCGATGCGCTCCAAGCCGCCCGCGCCGCCGACCGCGAGCGGCGCTTCCTGATCACCGCGATCGCGCACGACCTACGCACGCCCCTGTTCACACTACGCGGCTCACTCGAGGCACTCGAGCTCGGCATCAGCGGCCAACAAGCACTGCAGCGTGCACAGCAGAAAGCATCGCACCTCGACCGGCTCGTCAACGACCTGTTCACCTTCAGCCGCCTCGAATACGCACGTGAGCCGCAGCACCAACGCCCGTTCGACGTTCGCGACACCGCCCAAAACGCCGTCGATTCCGTCGCCGTGCTCCCAGCTGCGGACACGCGCACCGTCGCCATGGACCGCCCCGACACGCCGATCATCCTCCACAGCGACGAAACCGCCGTCGCGCGCATCCTCACCAACCTTCTCGACAACGCGATCCGCCACGCACGCGGGCAGGTCCAACTGCGCATTCAGCAACTAGGCGACCACGTAGCGCTCGAAATATCCGATGACGGGCCAGGCTTTGCAACCGACACCCTCCCCCGCATCTTTGACCCCTTCTACCAAGCTGACAGCGCACGAAGCAGCAACGGCGGCGCGGGGCTCGGCCTCACCATCGTGCATCGCCTCGCGACAGCGTTGGGTGGCACCGTCACCGCTTCAAATCGCGCCGACAACGGCGCACTCGTAGTGGTCACCCTGCCAAGCACCGCTCCGGCCACGCACACTCCCCCGATGCCTCTGACAGAGGCGCCGACACCTAGTAGCAGCGCGCAGTCGGCCGCGCCGAGATTGCCTATGCGCGCACACCGGACGCTCTGAGCGAAAGCGGCCCGAGTGTCGGGCGAATCGGAGCCAGCGGTGCCTGCGCGGTCCGGATCACTCCAGGGCCAGCGACTATGTAGCACACGAATCCGATCACGGGCTGTGCTATGCCGGCGCCATCACAACGCCACGATTCCGATGGCCCGCTATCGCCCAGTGGTCGCCCAGCGCGATACCCGTCGCGACACGAAAGCAGCACCAACCTCAAGTCGAGGCAACTTCCCTGCTGTTCGCCAGATGCGACAGCCAACCACTCCGGGGGAGAAACACGTCGTGGGGCCGGCTTTCTCTCCCAGAGTCGTGGGAACGCCGCCGCTTGCGCGCGCCAACACAGACGCGGGTCTCGCCGGCCAATGCCGCAACAGACGTGCCATTCGCCAATCTCGAGACTCTGGCCGGAGTGACGTTTGGTCGCCTCAGTGATTCCCTGAGTTCTTGGCCGGGACGGCGCGATCGTTTGGCGAGGACTGGTGATGAGCTAATTGACTGAGTGGCCGCTCGTCGGGCTGGTTCGATGCTGCCTAAGGGTGGCTGCAGTTCCTCGTGCTCGCGCCGTCGGTACCGCCGCCAGATTGCGAGCAGCGCGACACCCCATATCCACGCGGGCACCAAGATTCAACCGGGATTGCTTTTGGCCCGTTGCGCCATCTGATGAACCCACCGGAGACGGCCGCCATTCGCGCGTTGAGGCACTCTTGGAAGGTCGTCGTATCGTGGTGGTATCAGTACGGAAGCAGCGGACCGGGGCATCGGGTCGTCCGCGCCGGTAGCGGGAGCGCTCGCACCCGGCCGCGGTGGCGCTGCGACGCGAGTCCCGCGGTCCAGGTTCGTCAGATGGAGCCGGTCCCGACGGTGTTCTTAAGCGCCGGTCGTGCGATAGCGTAGTGCGCGGTGTGGGTTTGGCGAAAGGTGCCCGAGGGTGGTGCGCGATCTCGGTCCAGCGTACGCCGTGCTGCCGCGCTGGCGGCTGTGTCTGTCGCGGTGGTCTGGCTCGCGGGAGCCGGCCGCCTTTCCGCGTCTGCGGGCGCGCGCGCGGCCGCGTCGCCGACGAGGGTCAGGGCCACAATCACGAACTCCCGAATCGTGTTCGCTCCGAGCTACGTGCCAACGGGGCCACTCGTATTCACGGTGTTCAACCGAACGAGCGGCGCCCGCGCCTTCGGAGTTGGTGCTCGGCGAACCAGTGCGATCGCGGCCGGACGCTCGGCGACGCTGACCGTGACCCTTCCGGGGACAGGCGAGCGAACGTTTTCGTCGGTCGCCACGGCCAACTCGCGGCGCTCCACAGGTCCGACACTTGGTGTCAAGGGCGCGCTCTATCTCTACGAGCCCTGCACCCACCCTGCCATGACGACCGTGGACGTGCGCATGGCCACCAAGTCCGCAGGAGGGCTCATGCTCTCACGAACCCGGGTCCCCTGTGGCACGGTCACGTTCGACGTCACCGATGTCGACGAACCCGCTACCAGCCTCTTGGCCTCGATCGTCGTGCCACCGCTGGCGCGGGTGACGAACCAGCTCGATGCCGGTGAGACGGCTAGATTGACGCTCCGCTCCGCAGCGAAGACGGTCGTCCACTGCGACGCTGTCCAGTACAACGCAGCCGAATCCGACAGCTTCAGCGTCGGATACGGCTCGCTGACCCTCTTCTAGCCCTCGCCATTAGGACCGCTGCCAAGCAGCAGGCCCCGGCGCTGCTGCCAGACCGTGAATGGAGCACCCTGCCGAGGAAGCCCTGGCGCCTTCCGGGTTGATCGAAAGCACTCGTCCCACCCAGGCGACCTGTGACGAGCGCTTGGCCACGACGCGAAGCCGCCGCTGATGTTGGCTCGCCCCCCGCGAAGGCTGCAACGAGCCGTGGGGATCTCGCTGCTCGTCGCCGCGATCATCCTCCTCGTGCTCCCGGGGACACCCACGCCGACGCCGGCAGGGCTGCGTCAGGTCCCGCGCCCCTTACTCTCCGGCCCCAGACGCACCATCGGCCGCTGCGCTTCCGCCGCGCACTCAGTGGGCTTTAGGGCAGTAAACGCTCGAAGTGGTCAGCCCGCCGTCGAGCGATAGGCCCACACGGCCTTTGATAACCGGAAATATGTCACTCAACTGCGTCCAAGGTTTACCGTTGACACATCGCTCGGGCCCGTGGTGCTCCCGGCAGAGGATGCGGTTGCCGGTAATGCTCCCGCAATTGACGATGAAAGTTGTCGATCGCTTATACGGGATTAGATGATTAGCCTCATAAGACTTGGTCTCGACCCGCATTGACACCTTCGCTTCGGAGATCAGCTTCGACTTCGACGTAGCTGTGGCCGCTGCGGGTAAGAGCAACGCGATAACAGCAAAACTTGCGGCAAGGCTGCACAGGACGCGGAGAGCCCGCGGCCCGCGACCGACGTTTCGCTGTCGAGCTTGGCGCTTGTGAAGCCACCCACCGCGCATTATCAAGTGGAAGAAGGTAGGCATCGCTGGACCATATCAGCGGGAGCGCCGACGACCGTCAGTTGGGCTGGAACGCCACCAACTCGGGCCGGTCGCCTGAGTGTCCGGGGACTCCCGCCGCGACGATCAGGGTGTCGCCGAGCACTGCCGGACAGCCGTTGACCCCCGCCGGCAGCTTCGCGCTCCAGAGAACCCGGCCGGTGGCGGTGGCGAGCGCATATACGTTGCCCGTGTACGTCGACGTGAACACGACGTTGTTGGACAACGTGGCGCAGCCGAAGTCCGGTGACGGGAAACGGTCGTCCCAGAGGATGTGCCCCGTGTGCGCGTCGAGCGCGAGCAGCCGCCCGCGGCCGCGGGCGGGATCGACCTTGTCGACGTTCTCGCTGGTCGTGGCGCTGCCCGGGACACAGAGGTCCACATCAGGCACGAAGAGACGACCGCCGCCATAGGCCATCGGTGTCTCCACGCCTCCGAAGATCCCGGGGCACACGGTCACCCGCCGCCGGGGCAGCGGGCCCGATGCGTTGCGTCGCAGCCCGACCGGAGTGGTCCAGACACGGCGTCGGGTGCGGCGATTCCAGGCAATCACGAGCCCTGCCTTACCCGCGCCGAACACCATCGGCGCGCCGTCGAGCTTGGCGAGTATCGGTGTAGCCTCGAAGTCGTAGTCTCGGACGTCGTGTGGGGTGACCTGGTCGTACCACAGGAGTCGACCCGTGCGCGCGTCGAGCACGACCAGCGAATCGGTGTACAGATCCGGGCCCGGGAACGCCGCTCCGTTGGGCAGTTTGGGGGTTCCCCCCCAGGGCGTGGGGTTCGAGATGCCCGCGTAAAGCCGTCCCTGGGCGTCGATTGAGACGGGGTACCAGATGCCTCCGCCGCCTGCCTCCCACGGGTGCGGCCACGGATGCTCGACCGTCTGGAACCGCCACACCACGGCGCCTGTGCGAGCGTCGAGCGCGTAGATCACGCCGCGCCCCAGTGGGGCGAAGCCGACCGTGCTGACGATCACGAGCCCATGCCAGTAGACCGGGGCCACGTCAACGAATTGCTGCGACGCGCTCGTCAGATACCGTGTCCAGAGCAGGCGGCCGCTCGATGGCGAGATCGCAAACGCGGCGTTATCCGTCGCGCCGTAGAGTCGGCCGGCGCCGAGCGCCAGCCCGTTCGGCCCGTCGTTGATCGCGTTGAAGCGCTTGCTCCACCGAACCTTGCCGGTCGCCTGGCTGATCGCAAAGACATTGCTGCGCAGGTCCTCGACGTACACGGTGCCGTGGTTGATCAGTGGCGTTGTGGCGAACAGGCCGTAGCGCTCGAGCGACCCGGTCGGCCGGAAGCGCCAGCTCACCTCCAGACGCCCGACGTTGGCCGCCGAGAGGCCGGGCCCAACGACAGCCCGCGTGCCCGAAAGGTTCGCGCCCGGCAAATCCCACGCCGCTCCTGCAGCGGGCGCGCTCCAGACGAACGCGGCAAAGGCGATTGCCGCAAGTGTGAGACCGGCTAGCCGGCGCGATACGCTCATCTCGCGGGCTATAGTACGGTCGCTACGGGGCCGGAGCTCGCTGGAGGAGGTTGGAATCATGGGTCGTAGAAGGACTGGAGTCCTCGGATGTCTCGCGGTGCTTGCGGCATCCTCAGTGATCGCCTCCTCAGCGACGGCCACCCAGGCGCACCCGACCACAAGGGCTCACGCGGCGCCTCACACAACCGCCCCTGACCTGTTCGTGACAGTGCGCGTCACGATCACCAACGACAAATTCATCGTCTCCAAGCACAGCGGACCGCGCGGGGCGGACGCAAAATTCGTGATGCACAACATCAGCAACAAGCCTCACAACTTCTCACTGGGCCGTGAGGACTACGGCACAGGCACGCAGACCGGTTTCACCGTCACGCTCAAGCCCGGACAGAGGACTATCAAGATTTTGTACCTCGATGTCCGGGGCACGCTGAGATATTTCCCGGGTCTCGCCGCCGACAAGGGCAAGAAGGGGATGCAGGGTGTTTTCAAGATCGGTCCATGCACCGACTACGAGCAAAACACCGGAGTGGGCGATTGTTGAGTCCGCGCTTGGCTGCGAGCATCCGGCGCGCCTGTCGTTGGAGTGCGGGCACCTCGGTCGCGGCTGACCTTCGGCGCCGCCGGTGAGGTGGCGCCGGGGCGCCGCATTCGCGGTGACGGCGATCATCGTGGCTGGTTGCGGTGGCGGCAGCACCCGCCCCTCGATCGTCCTCTATAACGGCCAGCACCCGCAGCTCACGGGAGCGATGGTCTCGGAGTTCACACGAGTGACTGGAATCTCGGTGCGCCAACGCACCAACGACGGCGTCGTCCTCGCCGATCAGATCCTCAGCGAGGGTCGGTCGTCACTTGCCGACGTCTACCTGACCGAGAACTCCCCCGAGCTCGTCAACCTCAGCGAGCACCGGCTGCTCGCGCGGCTACCCCAGTCGATCCTGGATCAGGTTCCCGCAGCCGACCGAGCGGCAAACGGCACATGGGTCGGCGTGGCTCTGCGCGTGAGCTGTCTCGTGTACGACCCTTCGCTTATCTCACGTGCGCAGCTCCCGTCCTCGATTCTCGATCTTGCAGCGCCGAAATGGAAGGGAAAGGTCGCGGTCGCGCCGCTCGACTCGGACTTCCCCCCCGTGGTCGGCGCGATAATCGCGACCCACGGAAAGAGCGCCGCAGCGAGCTGGCTCGCCGGCATCAAGCGCAACGCGTCGGTTTACCAGGACGATGAATCAGTGGTGGCGGCCGTCAACCGCGGTGATGAGGCGGTCGGCGTCATCAATCAGTACTACTGGTATCGACTGCGACGTGAGATCGGGGCGGGGAAGATACATAGCGCGCTCTACTACTTCCCCGACGGCGATCCAGGCTCCGTCGTCAATGTGTCCGGAGCGGCCGTTCTTGCCTCGTCGCAGCACCGCAGCCAGGCCGAGCGTCTTGTCGCATACTTCGTCAGCCGGGCCGGCCAGCGACTGATCTCCGCAGGTGACGACTACGAGTACCCTGTCCGTCCTGGGGTTGCACCCAACTCCGAGCTGCCCGCGTTTGCGAGCATCCCGCACGCGAGCATCTCCGTCGCCGCACTCGGCAACGACGTCCCCGCGAGGCAGCTGGTCGCCGACGCCGGCTTCGGGTCCTAGCGCAGGCGACAATTTGGGCTCGCCACCCGCGAGCGCGCGGGGGTGCACCGCTACACGCCGCGCGACCCAAAGGTAGACTGCACCCGCATGCACGCGGTGACCCGGCCCGTCCGAGCCGCCATGAGGCGGCGCCCCGCGACGAGTCCGCTCCCGGTTCCCAAGGGACTGCTCGCGGCTTGCATCATCGCCGCGCTCCTGGTCGCTGTCCCGGTTATCGTCACGATCATACAGGCGGTTCAGGGGGGCTTTTCCGTCGCCGGGAACGCCATCGGGTCGACCTCGACGGTTACCTTGGTGCTGCATTCGCTTGAAGTCGCAGGCGCGTCCGCGCCGATCTGCGCCGTCATCGGCGTTGGCGCCGCGTGGTTCGTCGAGCGCACGACGCTGCCGGCCAGGCGTCTGTGGGCCGTACTGCTGGTGGCGCCGCTGACGATCCCGCCGTTCGTAACGAGCTACGCGTGGGCGAACTTCGGCCCCGCATTTCAGGGATTTGTCGGAGCGGCGGGGATCATCTCGTTCAGCTACTACCCGATCGTGTTCCTGCTCGTCGCTGTGGCGCTTCGCGGCCTCGACCCTGCGCTCGAGGAGACGGGCCGCTCGCTCGGACTCAGCGGGCCCAGGACCTTCTTCCGAGTGGTGCTGCCGCAGCTGAAGCCCGCGATATACGGCGGGATGCTCCTGGTCGTGCTCGACTCACTGGTCGAGTTCGACGCCTTTGTCGGACTCAAGTTCCAGACGTTTTCCTTCGACGTGTACGCGCAATACCAGCTCGGGTTCAGCGCGGCCGGCGCGGCCGCGCTCTCCTTCGTCTCGATCGCGCTGTGCGTGGTGCTGCTCTTCGGCGAGGCGCAACTGCGTGGCCACGTGAACTACACGCGGGTCAGTCAAGGCGCCCGGCGGTTGGCGACGCCGTACGCACTCGGGCGCATGACGGTTCTCGTGCTCGTCGCGATGACGGTGGTGATGGCGGTCAGCGTCGGTATCCCGGTCGGCATGCTGGTGCGCTGGTTCGCGGAGAGCAGTTCTTCCGCCCTGTCCGGCGCCGGGGGGAATCTCACGTACCTATGGCCGGCCACCGTCACCTCGGTCGAGATCGGCGTGGCGGCGGCGGTGCTCGGGCTCCTGTTCTCGCTTCCTGTCGCGCTCGCCGCCGTCCGCTACCGAGCGCCCGTGGTGACGCTTCTCGAGCGCATTATGTATCTCTCCTTCGCTCTGCCCGACCTCGTCGGTGCGATCGCGCTCGCGTACCTCGCGAGCCACTGGTTGCACTTCCTCTACGGCAGCTTCGCGCTGCTCGTCTTCGCGGAGGCGGTGCTGTTCGCCCCGTTCGCGGTCGTGGCGATGCGCGCAAGCTTTGGCCAGCTCGAACCGTCGCTGGAGGAGTCGGCACGGTCACTCGGCTCGGGGCCGCTCGCGAGCTTCTGGCGTGTGACGCTGCCACTGGTGCGGCCTGGGCTCGTCGCCGCCCTCGTGCTCGTGTTCGCGTTCACGCTCGGCGATCTTTCGACCACACAGGTGTTGCTGCCCGTGAATCTGTACACGCTCGGCACCGAGTTCTACGAGAACAGCTCGACGGTTGCGTTCGCCGCGGCGGCGCCGTTCGCCGCGGTCCTGATAGGACTCGCCGTGGGTGCCGCGTACGTGCTGATAAGCCGCTTCGGCCGCGTACGAGCACTCTAGGTCAACGACCATGGCGGATTTGGAGTGTCGAGACCTTCGCAAGGCTTACGGTGACCGCGTCGTGCTCACTGACGTCGACCTCACCGTGGCGGAGGGCACGCTCACTGCGATCCTCGGCTCGTCCGGGAGCGGAAAGACGACGCTGCTTCGCATCGTGATCGGTTTTATCGCCCCCGATGCCGGAGTCGTTTCGATCGGCGGCACGACCGTCACGAACTCGGCGGGCATCCACGTCCCACCGGACAAGCGGGCGATCGGCTACGTCGCCCAGGAGGGGGCGCTGTTCCCGCACCTCACCGTCGCCGAGAACATCGGCTTCGGGCTCCCGCGCGACGAGCGCAAGCGCGGCAGCCGGATCGGTGAGGCGCTCGACCTGGTCGGCCTCGCTCCCCGGTACGCCCAGTCGCGGCCGCACGAGCTCTCGGGCGGCGAACAGCGCCGCGTCGCGCTCGCCCGCGCACTCGCGCCGCGCCCGGCACTCGTCCTGCTCGACGAGCCGTTCTCCGGGCTCGATGCGGCGCTGCGCGGGGAGACTCGAGCAGCGGTGCTCGACGCCCTGGCCGCGACGGGAAGTACCGCCGTACTTGTCACGCACGACCAGGGCGAGGCTCTCTCGACCGGGCGCGAGGTCGCCGTCCTTCGCGATGGCCGGCTGGTCCAGACCGCCGCTCCCAAGACGCTCTACCGCACGCCTGCCGACCTCGACCTCGCGCGGTTTGTCGGCGACGCCGTGGTCGTGACCGGCGAGGCACGCGGCGGGACGGTGATCTGCACGTTCGGTGCGCTGCGCGTCCGCGGCGAGGCCCTCGCGGGGCCGGTAGCGGTCATGATCAGGCCGGAGCAGATCCGGGTCGACCGGACCACCACCGGAGGCGGCGTCGCGGCGAGGGTCGTCCAGCAGAGCTTCTACGGAGCCGAGACGGTCCTTCAGTTGGAGCTTGCCGACGGGTCCGCGACCCGCGTCACCGCGAGGACATTCGACGCTGCGGGCGCCGAGTTGGGCGCCGAGGTGAGGCTCATCGTCGACGGGCCTGTCGCGACCTACCCACCCACGGCCGGCGAGCCATGAGGTGCGGGCACGCTGGTTCGGGTCACGAGCTGGTTGCGATCCCCCAAAGTGACTGACCGGGGCGCTCGAGCGAGGCCAGCGGCACGATCTGCGAGGCTGGCGGCGGCGTCCCGGTGTAGGGCCTGGTGAAGCTCGAGAAGAAGAACGACGCCGTGCCGAGCCCCGAGCCGGGCACCTCCGACTTGATCTTCCCGATGTAGCCGGGCCCGCTCACCCACACAATGATCGACACCCGCCCCGACGGGCTCGCGTGGAGCTCCTGCTCGATCGCGGCCGCGATCGAGCCACGCCGCGCCCTCCTCGCCGCCGACAGCGCCGTGGCCAGGTCCACCGAGACCCGGTACTCATCCATCGGTACGGCTTCGACCACCTGGGTGCCCAGGGATGAGGCGCGGCGTGCGCCCCACGCGACTTCGTCGAGGAATAGCGCTGGAGCGAGCCCCTCAGCCTGCGCCGCGAGCGTGTGATCCGCCGTGGGCGTCGACAGCGGGGCGGATATCCAGCTCTTCCCCGCGGGCAGCACGCCCGCCGGCGCCGGCGAGGGGGACAGCAGGAACGTCGTCGGCTCAAGGTCGCAGAACAGGATCTGGTATCCGCCGCTCGGCAACTTCAACTGGAGGAAGGCATACCCCAGCCCGGTCTTGACATCGTAGGCCGCCCGTCCGCCCTGCACCGAGAGCGGCGCTTTGAACAGGCTCGGCCGCTCGAGCGAGATCTCGTAGCGTAACCAGGTGACTGCAAGGGTTCTACGGACAGCAGTGTTCACCCCATGCAACGGTGTTCCACTTGCCCCGCAGCCGCACAGCCCCGCAGCTACGACCACAGCCACGACGAGTGCGCTGGCCGACCTCTTCATCTGCAGTCGTGCGGGCCTTGAAGTGAGTGGACAGAAAGCAAAGGGCGGGGAAAGATGACTTCCCCCGCCCACTCTCAGCTTCATCGCAGCCTATGCGCCCGGCCGGCTCACCGGAGCCCGGCCCGCGTTGAGCCGCTCGGCGTCCGTGCTAGAGGCAACCGTCGCCGTCGTCCGGACCACCGGCGTTCTGGTCACCATCGTTGTCCCCGTCCTGGCAAGCGACGGTCGATGTCCCGGTACCACCCGTGGTAGTAGTCGTATTAGTCGTGGTAGTGGTACCCGTCGTCGCCTTGTGCTTGATCACCGCTCCGGACGGGCTCAACACGTACCAGTAGCCGCCGGTCAGATCGACGTCCTGCCCGTTGGCGACGCCATTCTTGGTGTCACCCTTGAAGAGGTACAGAGGCCACCCCTTGTAGGTCACCACGCGGCCTCCAGCACGGTCGACATCGCTGCCGAGAAGGTTGTGCTTCGCGCTTCCCGTCGCTACCGGTTTCCCTCCAGCCGGAAGCTTGAGGGGCGGCCAAGCCGTCACGCAGGCCTTCGAGGTGCAAGTTACCTTCCGTTCCTTATCCGGAACGAACATATAGAGCGTTCTACCGCTGCCGTTGACCAGGACAGTGCCGAGTCCCGGAATGTTGCGTGTCCCTACTTTGACCGTAGGGCCCTTTTTGGCGGCGTGCAGATCAGCGGCGGATGCGATCGCGCCCGTGACCGTCAGCGCCGTCAAGCCCACCAGAAGAACTATCCGTACCCTTCGCATTTAGCGACGTCCTTTGCTGTACCCTGCCCTTGATCCCAGGATCCGAAGTTAGCAGAGGACGCCCCCGGGTGAGCGGGGCAGTTGCCGCACCCCTGAGGCTGAGTTCACTCGCGAGCGCGTGTCAACCGCGCGGGACGGTGAGCGCATTGAGTCCTCTGGGGAAGTTCGCTGTGAGGTACTTCGGCCAGGATGCGAGGTCGATCCGACCGCCCGGTCGTGCGGGCAGCGAGAGCAGCGTCCTCTGCTCCTCGAAGAAGCTCACGGTGCGGCCGCGCACGCTGGGCGGGAGCACCATCGAGAACTTGCCCTTCGCGTCCGGCCAACTCTCCGACAGCGGCCTCACGACCTTGGTGCCGCCCACCGTCACTCCGACCATCAGACCCGAGTAGATCGCGCGAGAGAACGATTGCGGCGTGCTGATCGTGTAGCTGGCGCCGGCACCGAGCTGGATGTTCAGCTGCGAACTCTGGCGCCGTACGAACTTCACGTTCGTTCCGGTGATCCCACCGTAAGAGATGCTTCCGTCAGCGACGCCGACGCTGATGAGCACCGGGTTGTCAAACGTCTCGTCGGAGGCGGTGAAGAACGAGGTGTACACGCCATTCCCGTTCGAGGGGTTCGAGCGCGTCCAGTAGTCGCGATCCTGCGTGCGCGTGATCACGACCGCACCAACGACCGGCGTCCCGTCCGCGTTCGTGATCCTGCCCGTCAATTCGTAGCTGAGCAGATGGACCTTCGGTGGTGCGGCACCGCTCGAGTCGGTCACGCTGCCGGTGACGAAGACGTCACCGTTATGCTGCACCGAGGCGTGAACTCCGCCGATCGCGAAGGCGCTCGTGATGCCGCCTGTCGCTGCCAAGATCGCCCGTTTCTGGGCTTTGTCGACCGGTTTGCCGCCGATGGACGCGCCGCTGAGACTCGCGACGTGCACAGCGCGCCGCCCGGATACCGTGTTGTCGATTTCGTAGGTGAAGCCACCCTGTTTGTTGGTCGCTCGGGGCAGCTGGTAGCTGTCGACGGTGATTTCGGCGCCGACTACCGGCTGCCCGCGCCACAGCAGACGGCCGGTCACGTCCTGCTCGTTCGAGGAGTTCGCTTGCCACGGCACCACGGTGGACACGGGCGGCGTCACGATCCTTGCGGCACTCGATGCCGCGGACGCAGCAGACGCCGGGCGCGAAGAAGCGTGGCTGCGCACGGCACGCGGAGCTTGCCTCGCGGCGTGGCTGGGCTGGGCACGCGGGGCTCGCACGGCCACCGACGCCTTCGGATGCCGCACTCGGACGCTCGCCGTGATAGTGGGTGCGGGTGATTGCGTTGAGGAGCCGCCCAGTGCGAACACCTGCAGCTGCGTTGCCAGACCCCCACCTGATGACGTCGGTGTGCCTCCAACGGTGATGGCGACATACTCCTTACCGTTGACGGAGTAGATCGATGCGCCGGCAGCGATCTGGTGTCCGGTCTGGAACGTCCACAGGATCTTGCCGGTCTTGACGTTGAACACGCGCAGAACGCCATCCCCGCCGCCATCGAATCCGAGGCCGCCGGCAGTGGTCGTCACGCCGCCACGCTCCGGCTGCGGAGTTTTGTCTTTCCAAACCTGTGCACCAGTGGCGAGGCTGACGGCGCTGATCGACCCATAATCCGACCAGCCGGGTGGAGTTGAACCGAAGTTGCCGTTCCCGAGGCCGAGGAAAACGTCACCGAGGTTGAACTTGTCCTTCCTCTGAGCGGGAGTCAGAACCGCCTGCTCTTCCACCGCCGCCGTCTCGGCGGCGGCCTCATAGACGTACTGCGTCTCCGGATCGAAGGACGCAGGTGAATAGTTGAAACCGCCGATCGATCCCGGGTAGACGGTGACCGGCTTCCCGGGCACGAGTCGCGGGTGCTCCGTGTGATCGAGCAGCTTGACCTGCTGATAGATGGGCCGGCCCGTCTTCGCGTCATACGCAAACCAGAGCCCCTCCATGGTCGCAACGGACACCACGCGCTCGGCCTTGCCATTGATCTTCGACGTGTAGACAACCGGCGGCTGGGCGGTGTCGTAAGACCATTCGTTGTATGACATCTGCTGCTGCCACCAATCCATCCGTCCTGTCTTCAGATTGACCGCAATCAGCGAGTCGGCGCGCGGATCGGATCCGGGACGGATGGAAGGGTCGTACAGGGGGGTCGCGGAGCCCGTACCGAAGTAGAGCGTGTTGGTCGTCGGATCGATCGTGACTGGCGTCCAGACGACACCGCCACCGGCCAACGTGTCGTAGTGGCGCCACTCGGTTCCCTGCGGCGGAACTGTCCAGAAAGGGTTGGGCCACGCGGGCTCGAGGTTGCTCGTGTGGTAGGCCATCACGAAGCCGCGTACGCCGTACTCGGACCCGGCTGCTCCGAACACGAGGAGGTGGTCGTAGCAGATGGGCGCGCTGGTCTCCGAGTAGCCGTAGTCGACCTCAGCATCGGGCACCGCGTCCGAAATTGGCACCTCGCGCTGGAGGCTGCCGGTGGCCGGGTCGAGCGAGACGATCTCCATGTTGAGCGTCAACACGAAAACGTGTCCGTCGCACAGGGCGACCCCCCGGTTAGCGACTTGACCAAAGTCGCTGAAGACAGCGACGTTGCTTGGTGACCATCGCCACTTCACCGCGCCGGTGGTGGCATTGAGCGCCCATACGTTGTCGTTGTTGGTCGTCATGTACAGCGTGCCATCCGACTCGACCGGGTAGGACTGCTCGCCGTGGCGCACAGTCGGGTCAATGGTCTGGAAGTCGACCGTAAAAAGGCGCCCCAGGCCACCTACGTTGCCGGAGTTGATCTGCGTGAGCGGCGAGTAACGGTTCTCGTCGGGGGTATTCCCGAACCCCCCCCAGCCAACGTTCGAAGGCGACTTGGCCATCGCCGTCCCCAAATGCAGGCCTGCTAAGCCAAGGCAACACGCCAGCGCCATGATGCTGGCGACGCGTCTCCTCAGCCCTGTGGCGGGTCGTTCCCCCATCTCCTGAGCGCGATCATACACCGGCCAATCAGGCTCCGCGACCGGCCGATCACGCCTCGCGGAAGCACGCTGATCAGCAGGAGCGCAAGCGCCAGTCCCGCAAAGTACGGCGCCAGTGCGCGCTGCCCGAGCACCTGCCGCGAGCGCCCGGTCGACCCGTGGCCGACGACCTGGCGCAGATATGACGCTGCGGCGCTGATCTGGCTCTCCTCGAAGGAGCGCCCGCCGAGTGCGGCTGCGAGCCCGGCGAGCAGCACGCGGCCGGTCGGATCGGGGTGGTAGCCAGGCTCGGGGCTTCCATCCGGGTCGAAGACCGCCTCGTTCTGACTCCAGAAGCGGATCGCCAGGAAACGGTATCCCGCCTGGGTGCCGAGCTGGTGAGCCAGCTGGCCGGGGTCGAAGGGATTACTCTCGCCATCTGTCAGAAGCACGATGACCCGGCGCCTGACGCGTGACTCGAAGTAGTTGCCGGTCGCGATGTCGTCGAGCGCCGCGTAGTCAGTGGCGACAGCAGCATTCGTGACGGGCGGCGG
This sequence comes from Solirubrobacteraceae bacterium, assembly GCA_036268195.1. Classification (GTDB taxonomy): domain Bacteria; phylum Actinomycetota; class Thermoleophilia; order Solirubrobacterales; family Solirubrobacteraceae; genus Palsa-465. The sequence goes on along the minus strand of DATAUP010000048.1, from coordinate 41,663 downwards.
ATCTTCGATCGTGACCGCGCGCACGGCTACCGCGTCGAACCCCGCGACATCGGGAACGGGCAGCAAGTCAGGCAAGACGCGGTCCGTGAACGTCGCGACCCCGGCCGGCACCTCGGGAATCGCCGCGCGCAGCCGCACCGCCGCCTGCGCGGCTCGGGCGAGCCTCGTCGGCGAGGTCGGCGTGAGCGAGGCCGCCATCGACCGCGAGGTGTCGATCACGAACAGGACCGCAACGTCATTTCGAGTCGACACAAGGGTCTCGTCGCTGAGCACGGGCTGGGCGGCCGTGAGCCCGAGCAGCGCAACCGCGGCTGCGGCCGCAGCGGTTCGCACCCCTACCGCCCAACGCGGTGGCGGGTCGAGCCCGAGTCGGCGAGCCGCGGCGGCGGATCGCGTGCGGCCGTGCACCGCCGCGCTGAGCGGGAGCAGCACAGCCAGCGCGGCGAGCGCTCCGAGCGGCGTCAGAAAGCTCATCAGTAGCCGCTACCCGGCGCGCCACCCGACGCGCCGAGATGACCGGTCTTGCCGAAGGAGTTCGCCGGCCCGGTCCCACGTCGATGGCCATGAGCGGCGGTGAGGCGGAGCAGCAGCTCAAGATCGAACTTCGCGGCCGTGTCGCCAGGGTCGACCCGGATCGCGTCGGTGAAGTCCCCGATCGCAGCATCCGTTTGCGAGACCCCTCCGCCCTCCGCGGCCTCGGTAAAGGCCAGGATCCCGAGCAGCGTCAGCGCCTGAGTGGCCAGCCGCGGATTAGATGAGCCTGCCGGACCATCGAGCGCGTCGATCGCTCCCGCGCGTTGGGTCTGGATGTCGAGCGCGTCGTTCAGGTGCTCCTGGAGGCCGGCCACGTGGCGATAGCGCTGGAGTGCCGCCCGCGCGGCGACGTCGTCGGCGGTCCCCAGCAGCGTTTCGGCGAGATCTCCCAGGTGCGTTGGCGGCGTCCAGTGGGCGCTTCTCGGCGCGATCGCATACGCCGCGTCGCCGCGCTCGAGCGCCGTCGGCCACGCCCCCACATCGCCGGCCAGCAGGCCGGCGAGGACCGCGAGGGTCGCGAGGACCGCGACGCCGACGAGTCGCAGCGCCGTCAAGGCGACCGCCTCCAGGCGAGAATCGGTGCCCAGGCTTCGCGCAACGCGAGTGCGAGGGCGGCCGCGACGACGAGCGCAACGAGCGCCCACGGGAAGGGTGTCTGACGCGACACGGCAGCCTGCGCGAGGGTCGGTGCCTCGACGATCGGCGTGACGTGACCGAAGACGGTGCGGAAAAACGCGATGTCCGCTGCAGACGCATCGAGGCCGACGATTCGGATCGGCACCCTGTCCTGCCGAGCGAGTGCGCCGGCCGCGTCGAGCGTGGGAAGATCGCCCGGATCGTCATCGAGGTCACTGACGAGCAGTACCGCGGCCGTCGGCCGCTGCGACACGGCGATGTTAAGTGCCTTCTCCATTCCCGAGGAGATCGTCGTGCCGCCTGTGAACGTCCTCGCCCAGGGGTTGGTGGGGAATGACGCCAGGAAGCCCGGCACGCGCTGCTTCGGCAGCGTGAAGTAGCGAACCAAGGGAGCGAGGTCGGCTGCGGGTGTGCCTGGCGGGAGCGCCTCATAGGCCTCGTCGGAAAAGATGACGAGGCCGACGTGGTCGCCCGTTTGCGAGAGCGTCCTCAGCGTGCCGCCGATGCGGGAGAAGCTGTCGGACGAGATGCTGGCAGAGAGGTCGAGCACGATTACTACGTTCGCCTTCCTGGGCAGCGGCACGAGCGTCTGCGACTGAGGGGATCGTGAGACAAGCAGGACGGCCAGCGCAGCCGCAACGGCGCCTGCTGCGAGCGCGGCGAGCGCGATGCGGGTGAAGATCGCCCGTACGCGAAAGGCGCGCGCGTCGGCGAGCGGGATGCCCGAGCTCACTCCGACCTCTGCTGCTCGATCTCAGAAACGAGCTCCTCGAGCTCGTCTGGTTCGGGCGTCGGCTCGGACCAGGCGAGCCTGCGGGCTGCGCCGGAGCGCCGGTCACCCCCGAGTGCGCGGCTGAGTAGGGCGAGCGCGCGGCGACGATCCGCGGGGGGACGGCGCTCGGCCTGCCGGGTCAGGCCGAGCGCGTGATCGAGTGCGTCTGGCTGCGGACGTTGACGCCGAACACGCAGGTGCACCTGCTTCGCAGCGAGTCCGATCGCCGAGAGCGCGAACAGCACGGCCAGCACGTCGAGGAGGGTGGCCAGCGTCGCCGGAGCGATCCGGTAGCTCGGCGCGGGCGGCGCGGCATCGGCTTCGAACGGAGGCGAACTCGCGTTGAGATCGGATGCGATCACCCGCCCTCGCACCGAAAGCTCGGGCCACCGCGCGGAAGCGCGCACGGTCCGTCCACCTTGCCCCAGGACCGATGTCCGAACGAGCGGCAGGCCGATCCGTGCCTCACCACTACTGGCAACGCACGCAGAGGTCAGGCACGCGACGGGAACGCCGACAGTCACGAGCTCAAGGCTGCCCCGGGTCGAGCGAACCGTGCGCGCTGGACCGAGCTGCGTGAGCGGCGCGAGATCGTCGGTGATCTGCAGCGTCTGCGGTTGGACGCGGCGAATGTCGAGCGCGACTACCACGCGTGCCGTAATACGGTCGCCGAACTGGACGGACGTGGGATCGAAGCTCGCCGCGACCTCGGCGGGCGCAGTCGGCGCGATCGCAGGAGCCGACCCGGAGTGGCTGAGGAGCAGGATGCCCGCAACCGCGCCCAAGCCCACAAGCGAGCAGACGGCCAGGATCCGAACCGAGCCGGCCGCGGCGATGCGCTTCAACGCGCCCATGCGCTGCTCCTGCGCCGCTCCGCCCAGTCGCTGAACGCCGTGTCGATCTGGTCGGTATCACCGGTCCCGAGCACGACGGGCTGCAGCCCAAGCGACTGAAAGTCGGCGAGCGTCCGGGCGAGCCGGCGCTCGTTCGCCTGGGCCTGATTGGCCGCCTGGCGACGACTCAGCCGCACCAGCGTAACGACGCCGGTCCGTAGCTCGGCGATCGGCAGACCGATGCCGCCCACGGCCGGGAAGCTCTGCTCCCAAACAGGATCCTGGATCACGACCGGTACGAGCTCCCACCCGCAGCTCAACCCGCGCAGCCACGTCTGCGTCGGAGGCGGCGCGAGGAAGTCGGAGAGCACAAACACAAAGCTGCCGGGAGGCAAACCGCGGCGGTGCGCTAACAGGAACTCGAGCGACCGCTCGAGCACGTCGGACGGCGCTCCGAAGGGAGTGTCGGCGCCCTCGCGCTGGGCGATCATCCAGCGGCGCTCGCGCCGGGCAGGGGGCAGCCACCAAGCCTCGCCACCGCCGAAGTCGAGCGCTGCGATGTCCGCTCGCGCGGCTTCTGCGCTGGCCGCGATCGCGGTCACCGCCTCGAGGAGCGCGACGGGCTTGTGGAGCCACGGCAGCTGCGCGGGGTAGAGGCCCATCTCCGGCCTCCGGTCGACGACGATCACTACCCGTGGCGCCTCGTCGACGGCATGCTGGCGGACGACAAAGGCGTCCTCGCCGCTCGTGGCCGTCAGCCGCGCTGATGCAAACCAATCGATCGTCGCGACCGGATCACCCGGCTCGTAGCGGCGATGCCCGACGATCTCGCTGCCTTGACCACGGCGTCGGCTCGGTGCTTCGCCGAACGGCAGCCCGGTCAACCGTCGCCGTGGCACGAGCGGGAACGTGCGCCGACCCCCTGCTGCCAAGCTCACCGCTCCCAGGCAGGAGCGGGAGCCGGTGCCAGCTCCAGGCAGCGCTCCCGGATCTGCTCGAGGGGCTCATCACGAGCAAGCCCGCGCGTCTCCGCGACGTAGGAGGCGGTTAGCAGCAGGCGATGGCCGAGCACCGGCAAGAACAGCCGTTCGACGTCCTCGGGCTCCACATAGTCCCGCCCCTGCACGAGCGCCCAAGCGCGAGCGCTGCGCTCCAGCGTGATGCTGCCACGCACGGATGCGCCGACCGCCACACCTGCGACCTCACGCGTCGCGCGCGCAAGCTGCACCGTCCAACGCAGCACGAGGTCGTCGATGTATACGTTATCCGCAGCGTCCTGGAGCGCCCGCAACTCGTCGGCGCTAACAACAGGCTCCAGGCGCTCGATTGGGTGCCCGTGGCGCTGGGCGAGGACGATCGAGACCTCCTCATCCTCACGCGGGTAACCGAGCCGAGCGCGCATTGCAAAGCGGTCCAACTGCGCCTCGGGAAGCGGAAAGGTGCCCTCCTGGTCAATCGGGTTCTCCGACGCGATGACCAGAAACGGGGACGGCAGCGGGCGCGTGGCCCCGTCGACCGTCACCTGACGCTCCGCCATCGCCTCGAGCAGCGCTGACTGGGTGCGCGGCAGGGCGCGGTTGACCTCGTCGACCAGCACGATGTTCGCGAACACCGGTCCAGGCCTGAACTCGAAATCTCGCGTTCGCTGGTTGAAGATCGCCAGGCCAGTGATATCCGCCGGTTGCAGATCCGGCGTGCACTGGATCCGCGCGAACGTCGCTCCGTCAACGGATTGTGCGATCGCTCGGGCCAAGATCGTCTTGGCGGTGCCGGGCACGTCCTCGAGCAGTACATGACCGCCCGACATCAGTGCTGCCAGCACCAGCGCGATCTCATCGTGCTTGCCGACCACCACCCGCTCCACGTTGGCGATGATCCGCGCCGCTAAATCAACCGCCGCCTTCACCTCGGCGCGCGCTGGGGTTTCTCCACGTATCACCGCGACCGAAACTCTACTCCGGGTCCAGCGAGGAAACCCGGAGCCAATAAAAAAGCCAGGTTACCGACACAATCCGCTTGGGCAAGAGTTATATTTCCCGAAGAACGTCGTAATAATGGCGGCTAGGAGGAGAAGGTTTATGCTGGAATTACGCCCAGTTCGTTGGGCACTTTCAGGGGCCATGGCAGTGGTATGCGTGTTCGCGCTGAGCGCGACAACAGCCCTTGCACGCAGTTCGAAGCCGGCTGCGCCGAAGATCTCGGCGGCAGACCAGGCGCTAGTCAATTACGCAGGCACCAACTGGCTCGAGAACGGCGGCGACGTCGAGAACGACCGTTATTCGACGCTCACGCAGATCAGCAAGTCCAACGTCGGGTCTCTGGGCCTGGCGTGGCAAAACAACCTGAATGTCTGTGCGGCGACCATCCCGGTAACGTCCTCTTTTCAGGGAACCAACAGTTCGAGCTGCGGGTCTGAAGAGGCGACGCCCGTCGAGGCCAACGGCCTGCTGTACATTCAGACCAACACCGACGGCGTGTTCGCGCTGAACGCAACCAGCGGTGCGCTGGTCTGGCACTGGGTTCCGCCCTACTCGACGTGGGATCCCGGGTTCTCGCTGGGCTCGGGCGGCCGCCAGCCTGGCGTCACGCTGGGTGCAGGCAAGGTGTTCGTAGCTCTGGCTGACGGAAGCCTAGTGGCGCTTGATCAGGCGACCGGAGCGCTCGTCTGGAGGACAATCACGGGACCCTGGCAGAAGGGCATCCGCCTGTCCGCTGCGCCGCTCTACTACAACGGCATGATCATCGAGCCGACGAGCGGTGGTGACAGTGGCAGTATCAGCGCCACGGTCTCGGCTTACTCGGCTATCGACGGCGCGGTCCTGTGGACCTGGGGCGTCATTCCGCAGGCCGGTCAGCCGGGTTCAAACACCTGGTCGACGGCGAACGGCGGGGCCTACACCAGCAATGTTTACGGTGGTGGCGCGCTGTGGCAGACGCCTGCGATCGACGCGAAGGACAATTTGGTGATCTTCGGCACCGGCAACCCGGTCCCGTGGAACACACGCGGCCCGGGTAAGAACCTCTACACGGACTCGCTCGTCGCGCTGGACTACCGCACGGGCCAGTTGAAGTGGTACTACCAGACGGTTCATCATGACCTCTGGGACTCGGACCTGCCGAACAACGTGATCGTCTTCACGACGAAGATGAAGGTGCCGACGACTGTGAAGAACAAGAAGGGCAAGAAGGTCACCAAGAAGGTCCTTCAGAAGGTCACTGCCGTCGGCGACGTTGCGAAGTACGGCTGGACGTGGTTGCTGAACGCAGCCACCGGCAAGCCGCTCACGAAGGTCGACCAGGCCAAGGTGCCGCAGGATCCGGCGTCGGGCGTGAACAACTCGCCGACTCAGCCGATTCCGCAAACCCCGAACACGCTGGTCTTCAGCAGCGGCGGCGGATTCTCTCTACTGAAGAACGGCGACGGGCGTGTTTGCTCGAGCTCGAAGTTCTGGATCTCGCCAAACGACGTGTGGAATAACCCGGACCCCGGAACCACGCTCGGCAACACGCCCGACGGCCATCCGGTCGTGTTCGGCTGTGACTTCCAGCCCTACGACACGAGCCAGTGGATCGTGACGCCGTTCGAGAACATGGATTGGCCGTCCAGCTCGTACGACCCGCAGACGCAAGGGTTCGTCACCTGCGGCGACATTGGCCGCGAGTACGGCCACGAGCAGATTCCGGCGGCCTCGCAGGTCGTGACGCGGGACGGCGGAATTGGCTCCGGCGTGCTCAGTCTCGGCGGGAACATCCCGGGCACCAACACGGGCACCTTCTCGTCGCTCAACGTGGCGACGAACAAGTGGGAGTTCCATCAGAACTGGTCACAGATCTGCTTCAGCGGATCTGCCGACACAGCGTCCGGGATTACCTTCGTCGGTCAACTCGGGGCCGGGGGTTCCGGTAACGGATACCTCGAGGCCGTCGACAGCAAGACCGGTCAGGAGCTGTGGCAATCTCCCCCGATGCCGAATGTCGAGGTGTCAGCTCCGCCGATCACCTACATGGTCAACGGCGTTCAGTACGTCGCGGGGATCGCCGGTGGCGAGAGCCACGAGAATCCGATCCCCTCGGCCGCTCCCGGCACCAAGGCCCAGCCTGCGGGCACTGCACCCAACACGGGCTTCGGGTCCATCGTCTACGCATTCGCCGTGCCGGGCACCTGAGCTCGCGCGCAGCACAAGGATGAAGTACCGGCGGCGGTCGCATCTTGCGGCCGCCGCCGTTTTTGTTCAGGCACATTGCGTTTGGCTACGGGCTTTGTGTCCTGTCTCCCCGATTCAGCAAAGGGGACTGCCGTAACGCGGCGACTTTCTAGTTTCTGGAGCGGCGCCGAGGCTAGCGGTTTGGTTCCGTTCGTCGCCCGGGCCGCCGGTTCAACTGACTTTGACGATCGCGGCGCTGCCCGCTTTAACGGCCACCGTGAAGGAACCGGCGTCAAGCTTGACGCGGCGGTAGCGCGGTGGCTGGAGCACGCCGTTGGGCGTGATCTGACGCCCGCCGAGGGTAATGCCCCTCGTGGAGGTCGAGGTGAGGCCGAGCGGTGAGGACGTCTGGAGGGTCGTCTCCGACACCGAGTGATAGCTGTGACGCGGCAGGCGGACGGTCACCGTGGTTGGTCCGCCGAGGTTGTCGAGAATGACCGACAGGGACCCGCCCTTCGAGCTGACGGCGTAGGCACGGAGGCTGGCTGCGTCCGGGTCGGCGAGCGTCAAGAACCGCCCCGGGGTTACCTGCAGAGCCGCCAGCAACCCGTAGAAGTCAGGGCGGGCCATGAGGTGCCTCCCGTTGCCAACGGTGCACAGCGGGCTGTACTCGGCGCAACCCGCGATCCGCCCCTGGAAGTTGACCTCGGCCAGCCCCTCATGCGCGAGTAGCAGCGTGTAGTCAAGCGTCCACAACGCCGAGGCAAAGACGTTGCTCGTCCCTGGAGCACCCCAGCAGACTGCCGAGTTGGTCTCGTCGATGATCGCTGGGACACGGGCCACGGCGCCATCCGATACGGCGGCGTCGGCGGCCTCCTTCTCGCGGCGCCAGTCACGCAGGGAGAGCAGATCCGCGATCGTCGGGCGGTTGCCGCGGCAGGCGCTCTCCGGGTAGTTGTGGAACGTCAACAGAGAGATCTGGCGATCGCCCGCCTGCTGGCGGGCGAAGGCTCTGAGCCAAGCGGTGTCGCCGCTGGCGGCGTCCGGGCCGACCAGCCGCACCGCTGGAAGTGCCGCGTGCAGCGCTCGGGCGTAACCCCGGAAGCGCTGCAGGTAGGTCGCCTCGCTGATGCCGTAGTGATCGGGCTCATTGCCGGGCTCGATGGCCGCCAGCTCAGGACCCAGGATCCGGGCCGCGTAACTGGCCTCATCTACCGCACGCCCTGGGTCGTAATGACGCAGGTTGACGCCGAGAATCACCCGCCAGCCTGCGCTCCTCAGGGCTACCGCCAAAGTGCGGAGCGAGGCCGGCGTTGCGACGCCCTGAGTCGCCCACGCCGGGCGGGGCTCCCTGTGGGAGGTCCAGAGGCTCTCGTCCAGGGAGTTGCCTCCGATACGCAGCAGACCGCGCGGCCCTATCGCCCGTAGGTACTCGCCCAGGTTCGAACCTTGGAACTGATCCTTCGTCAGCGTCCAGTTCTCCACCGCCAGTCCGATGAACGCCGGCGGCAACGAGTGCCCCTCCGGCCGCGCGGATATCGTCACGACGACTCGGACCGCGGCAGCGGGCGCGGCGAGCACCGCCCGGCCACCGACGCAGACCGACACGACCGCCAGAGCCGCCACTAGTACTACACCTACACGGCGCCTGGGCGCAGCAGGCGTCCTCACCTGAGGCTCCTTCGGGACCCGTGGCGCCAGTGCGCGTGATACGTACCGTTCATGGCCAGCAGCCGATCCGGCTTGGTGAGTTGTTTGGCAGCTATCAGCCTCCAAGGAGGTCCGGATGGACCAACCTACATAGGAACGACACTGAGGTCACCCGCCACAGGCCCGCTACAGATGCAGTCAAGCGCAATGTTTAGTCGGGCACCAGATACTTGCCTCAGACCTCGTGCCACTGGGACTCACGCTGCGCCACGCCGACGTTCTGCGCCTGGTCGCGATGGGTCACTCTGACAGCGACGCCGCGGCCGTGCTCGGTATCGAGGTTCCTACGGTCCACAAGCATCTTCAACACTGCTACCGGAAGCTCGGCGGCGGCCCGACCGACGACAATCCCGCGGTCACCCTGGAGGCGCCACGCGATCCCGACAGGGTCAGCAGCTTCCTCAATATTCGGGTCAAGGACATCCAGACCGTGTACGCCGATTGGGGCGCGCGCGGCGCTCAGTTCCTCACGCCGCCGAAGCAGCACCAGTACGAGATCCGTTGCTACATCCGCGATCCCGATGGTCATCTGATCGAGGTGGGCCAAACCACCGACACAGACGGAGATTGGACTCCCGCTCACTGGCCGTCGAGTACGCCCGGCGCAGAGGCCGAGTGAACGGTGCCGGCTCGGTAACAGCACGGGCCGCACGCGCCGCCCCGACGGCAACGACCACGGGGCCGGGAGGTGGCCCCGCCCGGCCGAGCTCAGCGCGCGCCGTTCACCTCGGCCAGCAGCACCTCGGCCGCGTTCGGGTCGGCGTGCTCGAGGTCGGCGAGCGCGTCGGCGACACGGGAAAGCTGGTCGGGCGTCACATCCTTGATCTCGACGGCGAATCGACTCAGCCACCTGGCGGCGGCCTTCGGGTAGCGGCGGTCGTGGTTGCGGGCCATCAGGAACAGGAGCTTTGCGGCGTCCTGTAGGCCGACGCGCGGAAGCTCCTTGGTCGCCGTCACCGCCCGGCCGAGATCACCTTCGGCGAGCGCCCGCCGGAGCCGGTTGTTCGCTGCGCCGTACTTAGAGCCGTCCGAGGTCATGGGAACGTAGAGCCGTCCGGGGTCATGGGAACGGGCATGGTGGCGTTCGACTCGGACGGAACGTATGTTCGCCTTGTGCCGTGAGCTGCCCGCCCGGGGGTCTATCGCCAACCGTGCTTGTGGCGCCAGTCTAGGAAGCCCCCGGCCTGCGTCCAGCAGCGGAAAACAACCAACATGATGAATGCGATAACCAGAAACACCACGAGCAGCGCCTGCATCGCGTCCCTTCCTCGGTTGAGCCGAAGCCAAGCCTCGCTTGCGCAAATACCCGTATCCGATGCCGGCTACACGTCCGAAGCTGGAGCGAGGATTGGCTTATGGCCGCCGTTTCTCATCTCGCTGCTAGCGCGTGATGCAACCGGCCGGGCAGGCACAAACCGTTCGGGCCCGCGCTGCAAGCCGCCGTCGAGCGGCGTTGGCGCTCGAGTTTCCGGACATGCTCGAGTTCGAGGATCCGACGCTCGAGTGGCGGCGCTTGTTCTCGGAGCTACTTGGGACCTTCCTACTGGTGATGGTCGGCGCGGGCGGCGGTGTCGTCAACGCTGTCAGCCACGGGATGATCAGCCGCGCGGCAGCGGTCACTGGGCCAGGCCTGATGGTGATCGCGATCATCCTCTTCATGGGCGCGGTCTCGGGTGCGCATCTGAACCCGGTTGTGACGATCGCGTTCACGTTGAGGCGAGACTTTCCGTGGCGTCGGGCTCCGGGCTATGTGTTCGTCCAGCTGCTGGGCGCCGCCCTCGCCTGCCTATTCCTACGCGCCGTATTCGGCAAGGTGGGCATGCTGGGAGCGACCGAGCCGGGCCCCCACATTCGCGACTGGCAGGCGATGCTGATCGAGCTCGTGCTGACCGGCGGACTCGTGAGCACGATCCTCGGGACTGCCTCGAAGGCACAGAACATCGGTTCGCTGTCTGCGCTTGGTGTCGGCGGCTACATAATCCTCGCCGGCTTGTGGTCGAGTCCGATCAGCGGTGCGTCGATGAATCCGGCACGGTCGTTCGGCCCGGATCTCGTGACCGGCGACTTCGCCCACTTCTGGATTTACCTCGTCGGACCGTTTGCGGGCGCCGTGATCGCCGTTGCAGTTGCGTGGATTCTGCGTGGCCGAGGAGGAGACATCGGCGGCCTCGCCGCCGCGCGCGGGATGCTCGACCGAGCGGAGCTCGACCCCAAGGAACGTCTGACATGATCGGCCGATGAGCAAGGGCAAAGGGCAGCCAGCCGAAGCCGGACCGGTCGGCAAGATCGAGTGGCTGGACGACGTCGCCGAGCATGACTACGCCGCGGCGAAGGCCTATCTATCGATCAAGTTCGACAAAGCGACCGTCGCGAAAATGGTCGACCGGCTGCGAAAGGCGTCGATCACCACACGGCGAGCCAACGACATCCTCCGAGCCGCCGGGTTGACGGCCGCACCGCTCGACGATCCGGGAGTGATGAGGGATCTCATCAAAATCGTCGAGCGCACGCGTCTCAGTCCTGTGCTTGTGATCAGAGATGAGACGCGTGCCGACATCGCTGACGGGTTTCACCGCGTCTCACTCGTCTACCGCATCGATCCCTTCGGAGAAATCCCACTCAAGCTCGCGTAGAGCGGCGCCGCCGGCCTCGACGGCGCCCGCGGATCGGGTTCTCGCGGAGGCTCAGGCCGGCTCCCTCTCGAGCGCGACCGCCGGTTCCGCCGCCCGCGGCCGGCGCAGGATCGCCGCTGCGATCACGATCCCAACGACGACGGCCACGCCGCCGGCCGCGAAGGCCAGCCGGTAGCCGTCGACAAGCGCCGCGTTGACCGCCGTGTGACCGCCGGCCAGCACAGACTTGGTCCGCTCGGTCGCGATCGTGCCGAGCACGGCGACGCCGAGCGCGGCGGCAAGCTGGAGTGAGACGTTGACGATTCCCGAGCCCAGGCCGGCGTCCTGCGACGGCACGTCGGCCAGCGCCATCGTCAGCAGGGGCGCCATCGCACCGCCGGCGCCGACACCGAGCGTGATGTAGGCGATCAGCAGCAGCGGCGCGTACGGAGTCGTCGCGTCGGCGAACGCCATCAACACCATCGAGATCGCGATCAGCGCGAGCCCGCCGAGCACCATCCGCAGCTCGCCGAGGCGCGCCGTCAGCCGGGAGGTCAGCCCGCGGGACATCGTCGCCGTGACGGCCGTCATCGGCAGGAACGCAAGGCCGGTCTCAAGTGCCGTGTAGTCCCTGACGCGCTGCAGATAGAGAGCGCCCAGGAAGAAGCTCGCAAACATCCCGGTGATCAGGAACCCGCGGACGACGCTCGATCCGATCAGCGTGCGAATCCGGAGGATTCGCAACGGCACCATCGGGTTCTCGATCCGCGACTCAAGCGCGAAGAACGCCGCCAATGTGACGAGCGCGACGCCCAGCAGCCCGAGCGTGTGGAGCGATCCCCAGCCGTACTGCGGCGAGGTGACGATCGCGTACACCCCGACCATCACGCCGGCGGTGACCAGGAACGCGCCCAGCACGTCGACGCCCTGACGGAGGCCGATGCCCTCGTTCTCCTCGATCAGCCTCCAACCGAGCACGAACGCTGCGATGCCGATCGGCACGTTGATGTAGAAGTTCCAGTGCCAGTTGAGCAGCTGGGTGATCACCCCGCCGGCAATCAGACCCAGCGAGCCGCCGCTCACGATCACCAAGATGTAGGAGCTCATGGCCTTGGCCCTGTCGGCCGGGTGCCTGAACTCGGTGGTGATGATCGCCAGGACGACGCTCGAGCAGAGCGCACCGCCGAAGCCCTGGATGAAACGGGCAACGATCAACACGGCTTGGCTCTCAGCGATACCGCACACAGCCGAGGCGGCTGTGAAGATCACCACGCCCGTGAGGAAGACCTTCTTGCGCCCAACCAGGTCACCGAGGCGGCCGGCGAGCAGGAGAAAACTACCGAACGAGATCAGGTAGGCATCGAGCACCCACGCGAGATTGGACTGAGTGAAGTGAAGGTCGTGCTGGATCTTCGGAAGCGCGACGTTGACGATCGTCGAGTCCAGCACGTTCATCAGCTGCGCGAGACAGACAACGACCAGCGCCAACCACTGACGACGATCGGCTCTCGACGGCGTGGGAGCAGGCACGGTCGCGGACATGTCCGTCATCCTACCAGGGACCATCACTGGCCCGATGATGGTCCCTTGGTGGTGCTACGTTTTCGCGACAAGGATGACCGGTACCGAGCAGAACACACTCGCGATGCTGACCCAGCTCTCGCGCTCGGTCTACCGCCGGATCAGCGACTCCGGCGCGACACCGAACGTCAAGCACTTCGTCGTGCTCAGCCATCTTCGCGAGCTCGGCCCGGTCCCCCAGAAGTACCTCGGCGAACTGCTCTGCATCGACCCGAACAACACCGTGCTGATGCTCAATGAGATGGAGGCGGCCGGCCTGGTCATCCGCCAGCGCGACCCCTCCGATCGTCGCCGCCACCTGGTCGAGCTGACCGAGGAGGGGCGGATGTCACTGGAGCAGAGCCAGCGCGGGATGGTCGAGATCGAAGACGAGGTGCTGGCGGCGTTGACCCCCGAGCAGCGTGCCCAGTTCCACGACCTCCTCCACGTCGCGCTGCACGGTGAGCACGGCGTGATCAGCAGGGCCTGTAGCGATGCACTCGTCAGCGACGCCCCGCCCCTCGTCGACTGAGTGCGGCAACCTACATGGCGGCGTCGGCAGCCCGGATACTGTTCCCGCGGCCGTCCACCAGAATCGACACTCGCCGCAAGGAGGAGAGCGGTCTTGACCAAGTGGGTGTATGACTTTTCTGAGGGCTCACGTGAAATGCGTGAACTGCTCGGTGGCAAGGGCGCGAATGTCGCGGAGATGACCCGCGTGTTGGGCGCGGATCTGGTTCCGGCTGGTTTCACGATCACCACGGAGGCGTGTGTTGAGTACATGCGTCGTCAGCGGAGTGACCCGGACGGACTCGTCGATGAGGTTGCTCACGCACTTGCGCGACTCGAGCGGAGCGCCGGCCTGGTTTTGGGTGATGCTGCTGATCCGTTGCTCGTGTCTGTTCGCTCGGGCGCACGGGAGTCGATGCCGGGGATGCTCGACACCGTCCTGAATCTGGGTTTGAACGACGAGTCGGTGCTTGGTCTGGCGCGCGTGACTGGGAATGAGCGGTTCGCCTGGGATTCGTATCGGCGGTTCGTGCAGATGCTCGGGAACGTGTCTCGCGGGATTCCCGGCGAGCGGTTCGAGGCGGCTATCGCGGCGGCGAAGTCTGCGCGCGGCGTCAGCGACGACACAGAGCTCGACAGCGACGCGCTGCGCGAACTGACCGCGACCTTCAAGCGGATCTTCGCTGAGCACACAGGCGATGAGTTTCCCCAGGATGCACGTGAGCAACTCAGCCAGGCGATCCATGCGGTGTTCGACTCGTGGCTCGGGGACCGCGCCGTCGCCTACCGGCGCCTGAATCAGATTCCCGACGAATGGGGCACGGCGGTCAACGTGCAGCGGATGGTGTTCGGCAACAAGGGTCCGACGTCGGGATCCGGCGTGGCCTTCTCGCGCGATGAGATCACCGGCGGGCCGGAGCCGAGCGGGGACTTCCTACCCAACGCCCAGGGCGAAGATGTCGTCTCTGGCGTGCGGACCCCGCGGGACATTGGAGAGATGCGGGAGTGGCTGCCGGACGCCTATGCGCAGCTGCTTGCGATCGTGGGCACGCTCGAGCAGCACTACAAGGACATGCAGGACACAGAGTTCACGGTCGAAGAGGGCCGGTTGTTCATGCTGCAGACCCGCAATGCGAAGCGGCCGGCCCAGGCGGCTGTCCGATTCGCAGTCGACGCGGTCCGTGAAGGGTTGCTCACGAGGCGCCAGGCGATCGCGACGATCGATACCTCGACGCTCGATGCGCTGCTCCACCCTTCGTTTGACGGCTCCGCCGAGTTCGAGGTACTCGCTCGTGGTGTGAGCGCGTCGCCGGGCGCGGCGAAGGGTGAGATCGTCTTCAGCGCCCAGGATGCCGTCGCCGCAGCACGTGACAGCCGCGACGTGATCCTGGTCAGGCCGTTCACCGATGCCGAGGACGTGTCCGGCTTCCACGCCGCCCGTGGGATCCTGACCAGTGAGGGCGGCAAGGCCTCACACGCCGCGCTCGTTGCGCGAGGGATGGGACGGCCGGCGGTCGTCGGTGCTCAGGGGCTCGTGATCGATCTGAAGCAACGGACGGTCAGCGCCAGCGGGATGACACTTGCTGAGGGTGACGTGATCGCGATCGACGGCAGTACCGGCGTGGTCACAGCAGACGACGTGCCACTGGTCCCGCCGGCGGTCAACGAGGACTTCCGGCAGGTGCTCGAGTGGGCCGATGAGATTCGTGACCTCGGCGTCCGCGCGAACGCCGATACGCCAGAGGATGCACGCAAGGCTCGCGAGCTGGGGGCCGAAGGCATCGGGCTATGCCGCACCGAGCACATGTTCATGGCCGAGGACCGCCAGCCGAAGATGCGCGCGATGATCATGGCCAACGACGAATCCTCTAGACGCGAAGCACTCGCCGAGTTGCTCCCCCTGCAACAGCAGGACTTCGGAGGACTGTTCAACGCGATGGCGGGCCTACCGGTCACGATCCGGCTACTCGATCCCCCACTGCACGAGTTCCTCCCCAACCTCGCCGATCTGTCCGCGCAGGTCGAACGCGCAAAGATCGAGCACAGCCCCGAGCTCGCTGACCTCGAGCGCACGCTGGCCCGGGTCGAGGACATCTCCGAGGAGAACCCGATGCTGGGCACACGCGGATGTCGCCTCGGGATTCTCTATCCGGAGATCTATGAGATGCAGGTCCAGGCGATCCTCCGCGCCGCAAAGGCCATAGCTGCACCTCCCCACCCCGAGATCATGATCCCGCTCGTCGATTACGAGACTGAGATCGAGCTGATGCGTGAGCTTGTCAACCGGATCGGAGACCAAGAGGGCCTCGCGATCGGGACCGATTACACGGTCGGGACGATGATCGAACTGCCCCGCGCGTGCTTCGTCGCTGACCGGATCGCCCGTCACGCCGACTTCTTCAGCTTCGGCACCAATGACCTCACCCAAACAGCGCTCGGGTTCTCTCGAGACGATGTCGAATCAGCCTTCGTACCGACCTACATCGAGCGCAAGATCATCGACCGCAGCCCCTTCGAAACGATCGACACTCCCGGCGTCGGCTGGCTCGTGAGGCTCGCAGCTTGGGTCGGCCGCGAGGCCAACCCTGGGTTGAAGCTTGGAATCTGCGGTGAGCACGGCGGCGACCCCAGCTCGATCCAGTTCTTCCACGAAGCCTGGCTCGATTACGTCTCCTGCTCCCCATATCGAATCCCGATCGCCCGCATCGCCGCCGCGCAGGCAGCGATCAGACACCCGCGAGTTCACTGGATCTGAGGCTGCAGCCGTCCCTCAGCGAAAGCCGGGGCCCTCGCTCCTGGCGAGGACGATGAGCGTCTTGGTACCGACGATCTTGGCGCCCCCGCGGCGGCCACGGCGGATCCTGTCGATGACGCTCCGCAGGTGCTGCACATCGGTCACGCGCAAGCGAACGAGCGCATCCGGATCACCTGCCAGCGTGAACGACTCGACCAACTCGGGCAGCCAGGCGACGGCCGCGTCGATGTCGCCCACCTGTGTCTCAGGCGCGAACCGCAGCTCACAAAAGGCCTCGAGATGACTACCGAGCCGCTCGTGGTCGAGCACGGCGGTGTAGCCGCGGATGTAGCCGAGCTGCTCGAGCCGGTCGACGCGACGCTTCGCGGCCGCCGGTGAGAGACCAACCCGCCGGCCGATCTCGCTTGCGGAGCGCCTCCCGTCCTCGACGAGCAAGCTGAGGATGTTGGTGTCCGTCTCATCGAGGACCGACTTCATGGGCGGCACGATCTTATCGTCCAGATGGCTAGACACGCAAAAAATTTGCGTGTTCTTCGCGAATTGCGGCGAAGCCCTGGACTAAGCCACCCCCTAGGCGGAAGGATTCGCTGCATGACCGCAGTCGGCGAACAGAAGATCGCGCTCGAGACGCTCGAGGAGGTCCAAGATCGCGTGCTCTGGCTCGCAACGTCGATCGTGCATCACGCCAACACGGTGCGAGAGAGCCGGTCCGGCCTCAAGGTTGGCGGACATCAGGCGTCGTCAGCGTCGATGGTTTCGATCATGACTGTGCTGTGGTTCGAGTTTCTGAGTACCGCCGATCGCGTCTCGGTCAAACCTCACGCCTCCCCCGTGCTCCACGCAATCGAATACCTGCTCGGTCAGATCGAGGAACGCTGGCTCACGACCCTGCGCGACTTCGGCGGCCTGCAGAGTTACCCCAGCCGTCTGAAGGACCCGGTCCCAGCGGACTTCTCGACCGGTTCTGTCGGGATCGGTGCCACCGCCCCCGTCTGGAGTGCGCTCGCGCACCGCTACGCGGCGGGCCACTTCGACGTTCCCGCCGGCGGCCGTGCGGTGGCGCTGGTCGGCGACGCGGAACTCGACGAGGGTGCGATCTGGGAGACGATCGTCGATCCGACCGTGTCGCAGCTGGGCGAGGTTCTCTGGATCGTCGATCTCAACCGCCAGTCGCTCGACCGGGTCGTGCCGGACATCGCCGCCGGCCGCATCGGCCGGATGTTCGAAGCAGCCGGCTGGCAGACGATCACGGTCAAGTACGGCCGGCGGTTGCGCGAGCTGTTCGAGCGAACGGGCGGTGGATCGCTGCGTCGCCGGATCGATGAGATGCCCAACGAGGAGTACCAGCGTCTGTTGCGCTCCGACGCCGCGACGCTGCGCGAGCGGCTGCCCGGCAGCGGCCGGGGCAGCCGCGACATTGGCAAGCTCGTCACCGACCTCACCGACGAGGAGTTGCAGCTGGCGATACGGGATCTGGGCGGGCACGACCTGGCGGACCTCCGGGACGCGATCGCGCAGGCCGATGCCGCGACCGACCGCCCGTCGGTCGTGTTCGCTTACACGATCAAGGCCTGGGGGCTTGCAACCCAGGGCCATCCTGGGAATCACTCGGCACTGCTCAGCGACAGCCAGTGGCGGGAACTGGCAGCAACCACGGGCGCGAACCCGGACGACCCGTGGGCGCGATTCGATGAGGACTCCAACGCCGCCAAACTGTGCCGCGCGGTCGCCACACGAATCGCCCGCGAGCCGCGCGAGCTCGTCCCGGCGCCGGCGCCGCCGGAGCAACTCGGCAGGTCGCACACCGGGTCGGCGTCAACGCAGCAGGCGTTCGGACGCTTCTTCGTGGATCTCTCGCGCAGCGCGCCCGAGACGGCCAAACGCGTGGTCACCGTCAGCCCCGACGTCGCCTCGTCGACAAACCTCGGCGGCTGGATCAACCATGTGGGGATCTGGCACCTCGGCGAGCGAACCGACTGGTTTGCAGATGACAGCGACACGCTCGTGCACTGGCGTGAGAGCACGCTCGGCCAGCACATCGAGTTGGGCATCGCCGAGGGCAACCTGGTCGGACTGCTCGGCGAGCTCGGCGCCACCTGGTCCAGGGATGGCCTGTCGCTGCTGCCGGTGGGAACGCTGTATGACCCGTTCGTCAACCGTGCGCTCGAGCCGTGGTCGTTTGGCATGTACGCGGGCGGTCAGTCGATTCTGGTCGGCACCCCATCCGGCGTGACGCTTGCCCCCGAGGGCGGCGCCCACCAGTCGATCATCACGCCGTCGATCGGGATCGAGCAGCCCGGTTGTGTCGCCTGGGAGCCGGCGTTCGGGCAGGATCTGGAATGGACGCTGCTCCATGCGCTGTCCCGGCTGGGCCGGCCAGACGGGACATCAGCATATTTCCGGCTCACGACCCGTCCGATCGACCAGAAGTTGGCGGCGCTGCCGTCTGATCCGCAATTACTCGAGCAGAGGCGTCTGCAGGCGCTCGCCGGGGGTTACCGCGTGCGTAAGGCAGGCGACGCACCGGTGGTCACGCTTGTGGGCGTCGGCGCGGTGATGCCGGAGGTGCTCGCCGCAGCCGATGCCCTGATCGGGGACGGCATCAGCTGCGACGTGGTCTGCCTGACCTCCGCCGACCTGATCTTCCGGGCGCTGCAGGCTCGGCAGGGACTCGGGCCGGGCGACGCAGAGATCCTGTTGCAGCTGTTCCCGCAGGCGCGCCGCACACCACTCGTGACGGTCATCGATGGTCACCCCCACACGCTGAGCTTCCTCGCCGCGATCCACGGCACGCCGGTCGCCTCGCTGGGTGTCTCGGACTTCGGCCAGTCGGGAGACATCGACGATCTGTACCGGTACTTCGGGATCGACACCGAGACGATCATCGGTTCCGCGATCGACCTGCTCGAGGGCTGCTCGCAATGAACGCACTGACCATGCCGCGGTTGTCGGACTCGATGCAGCAGGGCACGATCCTGACCTGGCTGAAGGCGTCGGGTGAGCGCGTCGAGCCAGGCGATGAGCTCGTCGAGATCGAGACCGACAAGGCGACGATGACCTACGAGGCGGAAGCGAGCGGCCTGCTCACGATCGTCGCCGCCGAGGGCGAGACGCTGCCCGTCGGCGCCGTGATCGGATCGCTGGCCGACGCTACCGAGCCACCGGGACCTGCAGCTGCGGCTGTCCCAGCAGCGGCGGGACAGCCGCAGGACCCCGCGAACGAGCCCGTGCCGGCCCTGGCAGCGCTTGCGGTCGCGACCGCCGGCATCAACGGCCACCGCCGTGACGGTGCCGCGAAGGCCACGCCGCTCGCGCGCCGTGCCGCCGAGCTGCACGGGGTGAAGTTGGCCGAGGTGGCGGGCACCGGCCCACGCGGGCGGGTCACGCGGCCGGACGTGCTGCGCCACGCGGGGATCAACCCCGAACCTGCTGTGTCGCTGCCCGTGCGCCGGCCTGCTGAGGGCGAATCCGAGCCGACGCCTGACGGTTTGAAGGGCGAGGTGACGATCGTCGAGCCAAGCCGGCTGCAGACCGTGATCGCGAGCCGCATGGCCGAGAGCCGGGCGACCATCCCCGATTTCCAAGTACAGGTGGAGGTAGTGGTGGACGCGGCGATCGCGCTGCGCGCTGGAATCGCTGCGAGCGGCGTCAAGCCGCCGTCATTCAACGACCTCATCGTCAAGGCGACGGCTGTCGCGCTGCGCTCTCACCCGCGCGCGAACGCGTCGTTCCGCGATGGCCAGTTCGAGCTGTACTCGCGCATCAACGTCGGGATTGCAGTGGCTGCAGAGGACGCGCTGGTCGTGCCGACAATCTTCGATGCGGACCAGAAGTCGCTTGGCGCGATCGCAGAGGAGAGCCGTCGGCTCGCTGAACGCGTACGCGACCAGAGGATCACCCCACCTGAGCTGAGCGGAGGGACCTTCACGGTCTCGAACCTCGGGATGTACGGGATGTCGGCGATCACGCCGCTGATCAACCCCCCGCAGGTCGCGATCCTCGGTGTCGGCGCCACTCGCTCCGTGCTCGCACGGGTCGACGGCGAGATCGTCGAGCGCCAACTGATGACATTGACGCTGAGCTGCGATCACAGGATCTTGCACGGAGCGGAGGGGTCGCAACTGCTCTCGGAGATCGGCAGCAAGCTCGAGGCCCCAATCCAGCTCATGCTCTGAGCGGCCCGCGCGCGCAAAGGGCCGGTACTGCCTCTACTCGGACCGAGGGGTCAACTTACGCACCCTGTCTCGGAGGTCCCGGCTTTCGTCGACGAACTTGACCCGCATGCGGTCGCGCAAACGATCCTGGACCACCAGGCGGTAGAGGTTGAGCGTCCGACGGGCCGGATACATCGCCAAGACGAAATCGATGCCATCCCCCGTGCACGTGTCGAGCATCGCGAAGTCCGTCTTCTCACGGAAGTGCTCGATGCCGGCCAAGAGGACCTGCAAGCCGGGCGAGTACTCGGCGAAGCTGTGGTCGTAGCTCCACTTGAACTGGAAGACCGAGTCTCCCGCATCGATCCAGACAACCATGGCCATCGTCGTATCGCCAGCCATAAGCGAGAGGAAGTGCATCCGTCCGTCGGCTACGAACGACCGGCACATCTCGCTGAAGAACTCGCGCTCGCCCGGGAATGTTGTCATCGAGACACCGAATTCAGACTTATATCCCGAGGCCTCCAGACGGACGTAGTCGTCAATCGCCTCGTCGTCGGTGCGGTCGACCAGAACAACCTCGTCGCCGAGAGCGCGACCGAGGCTGCGTCGTTTGTCGCGAAGGTTCTGGATCGTCTCGGCGCTGCCTGCCGGCAGTGCTTCGGCGTCGCCCTGGTGCAGAAACCCCCGATCGAACGTCTCGGTCACCACCAACGGGAGCCCAAGGCTCGCCGCAGCCTCCCGCAGGTACCCGTCTACCGGACCACCTGCGGCGACATCCCAAAGCTCGGCGGCGTAGGAGCCCTCGGACCGGCACTCCGCGGCGACGGTCTCAATCAGTTTCGTGGTGGCCTCGAGGCCACCCGCCGGATCGATCAACGGAGTTCCGAGGTAGTTCATCCGCCGGATTCGGCTGGTGGCGGTCTTGTATGAGATCGGCGACACCGAGCGCAGACCCGACTGGATGTGATGGAACGGCAGGCAGGCGACAAAGCGACCATCGTCTTCAACCACCGCCAACCGCACGTCCTCGACGTCGGGCAGGTTTCGCGCGGCGGCGATCACGCAATGCGGCTCGTGAAAAGGGTTTGGCTCAACCGCCCTGGCTGCGAGCTCCGCCCAGGATCGCCGTTCCCCCTCTGACAGCTGTTCGCTAACGCCGGTGATGCGCCCCCGCACTCCGAGCACTTTAGCGTCAGTTGAGATTTGGATTTCCAGAATTTGAGCGCGCAACGGCGGCGTCAGCGGCCGGAAGCGTTGGCAGATCGAGAATATTTGGCCGGCGGCGCATACGCCCGGTATAAAGTTTGCCTTGCCCCCTCAAGGATCTTCCCCGCGCATGGACGCGCACGTTGCAGCAGGACCGGGATGTGACGGATGAGATCAAGAGGAATGGAGTTGGGCGTCAATGTTCGTCGCCAGCATCGAACGAGCGCCCCAGTCAACCGGCGGCACCGGCATCGATCGCCGGGCCGGAAGACAACGGCGTACAACCTGGCGAGTCGCTGGTACGGGTCCGGCGCGCCACCTTCCACGGAGTGTCATCCTCGTAGATGATCGCCGTTTGATCGTGGACGCATTCGTCGCTCTGCTTCGAGCAAGCGGCCGATTCAGCGTCACCGGCCTCGCGCCTGCAGACTCCAACGCTGCCGCGATCGCGATCATCGGCCCGGACCTCGTGCTGTTCGGCGTCGGAGAGATTCAGGAATATCCGCTGAGGATGGTCGAGGCGGTACATGAACTAGCGCCCCACATACAGACGGTCATCGTCGCCGACGCTCAGGACCCCGAGCTGATCCACTGCGTGCTCGAGTTCGTCGAGCCGAGTGCGGCTGTTCTTTTACTTGGGGTACAAAGCAGTTCGGCTCAGCCCCAACGCGGGTAGCTCAGCAGCGTGGCCGAGGAAATCCCTGAGCAGTCTGCCGCGGCGGAGCCAGAGCCGGTCCCGGCGGCCGTCCCTGCCCCGAGGGCGACCAATGCCGGTCGGGTCTGGATCGCGGTCGCAGTCGCGACGATTCTGCTGATCCTGCTGATCATCTTCATCGCCGAGAACTCGCGCAGCGTGAGGATCTCGTTCTTGGGCATCAACGGTCACATCGCAGTAGGCCTGGCGATGCTGATCGCGGCCGTAGTGGGTGCGGTTGTGGCCCTGCTGGCCGGTAGCACGCGGATCCTGCAGCTGCGACGCGAAGTGCGCCGTCACCGGCGCGCGCGGCTGGAAGAGCGGTCCTAGGCGCAGTAGCCGGCGAGCGTCCGCAGATCCACGATCCAGGCTGAGAATCGATCAGCGCCCGCTACGGTGGAAAGCGTGCTGGTGGTGGCTGCTGAGGGACTGGCCAAGACCGTCGGGGAAGGGCGCGCCGCGCGTCGGGTACTCGATGGCGCCAGCCTGACCGTGGAGACCGACGAGGTCGTTGCGGTCCTGGGCAGCTCCGGTACCGGCAAGTCTACGCTTCTGCACCTGTTGGGCGGGCTCGATGCGCCCGATGCCGGCAAGATCGTCGTCGCCGGCGAGCGCCTGACCAACCGCAGCTCACGCGCGCTGTCACACCTTCGCCTGCGCCACATCGGCTTTGTCTTCCAGCAGTTTCAACTGATCGACGAGCTCAGCGGCTTTGAGAACGTGCTCGTCCCGACACGGCTCCCCGGCGCGCCGCCGGGCGGCGCCAGCCGCGCCGCGGAGCTGATCGCGGAACTCGGCCTCAGCCGGGTCGCCGATCACCGCCCGCACGAGCTCTCCGGCGGCGAGCAGCAGCGCTTCGCGATCGCGCGTGCGCTGGTCAACGGGCCCGAGCTGATCCTGGCTGACGAGCCGACCGGCAGCCTCGATGCGACCAGTGGCGCGATCGTGCTCGAGCTGCTGGCGAACCTGCCTGGCCGGGCGGTCGTGCTGGTCACCCACGAGCCTGATGCGGCCGCGATCGCCGACCGGATGCTGTCGCTGGACGACGGCGTGCTGCGTGAGCGCCCGCGCGACGCAAGCCAGGCCCAGCGTCGCGCGGCGGCAGTGGAGCGACGAGCGATGCGACGGAGCGCGGCGGACGTTCCGCGATGATCGCGACCGCGCGACAGCTGTGGGCGGCATTCGCCGACGCGCGGCTGTCGCTGCGGACGCGCCGGCGGCGGATCCTGCTCGGTGCGATGGGAATCGCGCTGGCAGCGGCGATGCTCTCAGCCGCGATCGTCATCGCCGAGGGACTCGGCAACGGCTTCGGCCGCGCTGTCCGGGCCGCGCACATGGGCGAGCTGATCGTCCGCTTCGACCCCGAGTCCGCCAAGCAGGCGGCGCGTCGCATCTCAGCCCTCCCGGACCTGGCCGGATTCGCACTGCGCACCGAGGTCACCAGCGCCACGATCTTGTACCGCGGCCATCAGACCACGGGCGCCGTCGGTGAGGTTCTGAGCTCCCAGCGTCGCCAGGGCTACGCGGTCGTCGCCGGGCACAACATCGAGGGCAGCGCCCCCGAGATCCTGATCGAGCCGGGGCTGGCGTCTGCCTGGCACATCCGGCTCGGCGCCCAGCTGTACGTCGACGGACTCGGATACGAGCGGGTTGTCGGCTTTGCGGAGGGACCTGACGACGTCGGCTACCCACTCGCAGCCGCCCGCTTCTACATCAGGCGGGCCGCGCTCGCCACAGGCCCCGGCGGCCGCAGCAACCCGTTCGTGAACTTCGCTGAGATCTGGCTGCGAGACCCGCGCTACGTTGACGAGGTGCTCGTGCAGGCCCGCGCCGAGAGCTTCGGCCTCCGGGACCTGCAGTTCGCCACGCGCGACGGCGTGCAGGTGCTGATTAACCAGGCCGCCGGAATCGTGATCGACCTGCTCGTTGCCCTCTCCGCGATCGCCCTGGCCACCGCGGCCGTACTGCTCGCCGCCTCGTCGCGCGCGGAGGTGCAGCGGCGACTGCGCTCGATCGGAATCCGGCGGGCAGTCGGCGCCAGTCGCGGTTACGTCGCGCTCACACAGGCGCTGGAGACGGTGCTCATCGCGATCCCGGCAGCCACGATCGGCACGCTCGCGGGCTGGCTTGTGACCTATTCCCCCGGCAACCGGCTGCTGGCGTTGCTCAACGAGCCGGGGCCCGGCGTGGCGCTGGCGCTCCCGTTACTGGTCGGCTGGGCCGCCAGCGTCGCGATCCCGGTCGCCGGCG
Organism: Solirubrobacteraceae bacterium; assembly: GCA_036268195.1. Taxonomy (GTDB): domain Bacteria; phylum Actinomycetota; class Thermoleophilia; order Solirubrobacterales; family Solirubrobacteraceae; genus Palsa-465. The sequence continues at coordinate 17,289 of DATAUP010000048.1, read as the reverse complement.
GCGCCTGGCCGGCCTGGACCGCAGCCGGGCGTGCTGTGATCTCGCTGCTGAGCGGCGCCGACGTGACCAGATCGCGCCACTCGCGTCGAGCGGGGCGGCGTCTTCGCCCGCGCGGCGGCCTGACCGGGCTCGGCGCGCGGCTCGTCGCGGCGCGGCCGGCACGGCTGGCAGCGACTGTCACGATGCTCACCTGCTCGACGGCGTTCGTGCTGCTGATGATCGCGCTCGCTGGAGCGCTCAGTTCGCTGGAGACCGACCCGCAGGAGCTCGGCAAGCACTACCAGCTGACCGCCGACGCCCCGCCGTCGCAGGCTCAGAGCATCGCGCGCGTCCCCGGCGTCGAGGCCGCCGAGCCGCGGTACGAGGTGCACGCTGTCGACGCCTACTCGCTCGGCGAGATCGTCGATGTGATCGCCTATCCGCGCGACCACACTCAGTTCGAGGCGCCGCCGCTGGCCTCTGGACGGCGGTTGCACGGCAACGACGAGGCCGAGGTCGGCGTCGGGCTGGCCGACGCGCTCGGACTCGCTCCGGGCTCGCAATTGTTGCTCGAGCTCCCGTCCGGTAACCAGCTGCAGTTGCGCGTCGCTGGCACGGTCAGTTCGCTCGACGACGAGGGCCTCGTCGCCTACGTCCCCGCGAGCGCGCTGCTCGCGGCAGAGCCAGACGCGCAGTCGCGGGTCGCAGTGCTGTTGAGACCAGGCGCGAGCCAGCCAGCCGTCTTTCGGGCGCTCAAACGCCTGGGCGCGAACCCGGAGGCGACTGAGGGGGCGACGGCACGCGGAGCGCCGCTGGTGGACGTGCTCAAGACGATCCTGCGGGCGGTCGCGATCGTCGACGGTCTGGTGTGCATCTACGCGCTGGTGCAGGCGTGCACACTGACGATCCAGGAGCGTCGCCGCACTGTCGCCGTACTGAGGGCCTGCGGAGCAGGCGGCGGCGCAGTCCAGCGGCTCCTGCTCGGGGCTGTGCTCGCGCTGGTGCTGCCGGCGGCGGTGGCCGGGGTCGTGCTCGAGCTGTTCGTGTTCGGCCCGCTGCTCGCGCACCTGGCGGCCAGCTACGCCACGCTCGACCTCAGGGCCACCCCCACCGAGGTGCTGGCGACGGTGATCGGCCTCGCGCTGGCGAGCGGGGCCGCGATCCTCTGGGTGGCGCGCTCGGCGACGCGCGAGTCGGTCGTGACGGGGCTGGCCGGATGAGAAGCACGCGACGCGAGCTGCTCGGCGGCGCGCTTGCAGGCGCCGCGGCCGTGGCGCTCGCGGCCTGTGGCAGCGCGGAGGAGCAGACCCACGGATCCGACGGCTCGACGCTGCACGCGACCTGGGTTGATCCGCACGGCACCGGCCAGCTGCAGATCGGGCCGGGCGAGCCACTGATCGACCGCATCGCGCTCGGTAAGCCGGAGCGGCTCGCGGGCGAGCTGGCGCTGCTCGCACACGTCACCGACGCCCACGTGATGGACGCGTCATCGCCGGCGCGGGTCCCGTTCCTGGCGCGTCTCGGTCCGCCGGTGCAATCGACCTTCCGGCCGCAGGAGGCACTCACCGCACAGGTCCTGCACGGAGCCATCAACGCCGTCCGGACGCTGGGGCCCGCGATCGTGATCCAGGGCGGCGACCTGATCGACAACGACCAGCACAACGAGCTCGAATGCGCGCTTACGCTGCTTGACGGCGGGCGCGTGCACCCGGGCAGCGGCCCCGACGGGTACTACGGCGTGCAGTCGTCGTTCGATCCCGATCCGTTCTACTACCGGCCAGACATTGACGCGCCACGGCACCCGGGCATGCTCAAGGAGGCGGTGGATCCCTTCGCCAGCCGCGGCCTCGGCGCGGCGTGGGTGCCGGTGCTCGGCGATCACGACGCGCTCGTGGCCGGCGAGCTCGTACCAACGGCGCTGACGCAGTCATTGGCCGTCGGCCACCAAGCGATGTGGAACATGCCGCCGAACCTGCGACTGCCGGCGGGTCTGGAGCTGAGCCGCACCAGCTCGCCGGACGGACCGCCGGACCCCCACTTCGTCGCCTCGTTCATCAGACAGGCGCTGGCCGGGCCGACCGTACACGTGCCGGCCGACCGCGACCGCTACGAGCTCGAGCTCACCCAGGTGATCGAGCGGCTTTGGACGGCCTCACGTGCCGGCGCGCAGCCGAACACCAGCGCCAGCGCCACCGCGAGCGCCGGCGAGCGCCTCGACTACGTGCGCGACGTCGGGGAGTCGCTGCGCGTGATCGTGCTCGACATCGTGCGGCGCTACGGCGGCTCCGGAGGCAGCATTTCGCCGGAACAGCCGGCGTGGCTGCAGCAGCAGCTCGATGAGGCAGGCGATCGTTGGGTGATCGTCGTCTCACACCAGCCTCTGGCGCGCTCGTCCGGCGGCGACCGAGTGCTCGCGGTGCTCGACGGCAGCCCGCGCGTGATCGCGGCGCTGGCCGGACACACACACCGCAACAGCATCGTCCCGCGTGAGACGCCGGCCGGCGGCTACTGGCTGATCACCACGTGCTCCCTGATCGATTTCCCCCAGCAGTGCCGCGCGCTGCGGTTGTACGCCGCCGAAGGCGGCGGCGTCGCGCTCCAAACCTGGATGCTCGACCACGTCGACAACGGCCGGCTCGGGCCCATCTCCCGTGAGCTCTCCTACCTCGATTCCCAGGGTGGACGGCCGATGCACTTCAGCGGCACCCGCTGGGACCGCAACGCAACGCTCTACCGGCGCGCCGTCGCCTGAGCCGTCTGTGCGAACCGCATCGTCGTCCAAGCCGGGATGCACGACGCCTTCGTCGAGCGGCTGGCCTCGGGACGCGAAGGTTCGCGCCACGGACTCGACGACCACCTCGAGTTGAAGTACCTCTGCTTCGAGGGGCTGCAGTGAGCGGCCCTATGGTGCCGGCGGTGTCGGCTTAGGATTCGCACCGGCTGCTATCAGCCTCGGCAGCTGCCGGTTTGCGATTACCGCCGGAACGGCGATCAGACCGAAGTTGAACGCGCGATAGAGAATCACGGCGGCCAGTGCCGGCGCCAGCGGCTGGCGCACCCAGTAGAGCGCGTAGGTCATCAGAACCTCGGTCGCGCCCGCCCCGCCGAGCGGCAGCGAGCGACGTGTGGCCGCGTAGCCGGTCGAGTAGGCGATGATCAGCCTGCCGAGGTCGAGGTGGATGCCGAAGATGCGCAGGCTGGCCCATAGCGCGCACATGTCGGCGGCCCAGTAGACGGTGATCCCGAGCCACGCCCCGACCTTGCGCAGCGGATCCTTGGTGACCATGCAGCGCACACCGTCGATCCCCTCGAGCATCTGGATGAGGAACTCGATGCGGCGCCCGCCGGCGCGTGCGAGCCGCTCGGTGCGGCTGGGCTTGCTCGCCCAGAGCGCGAGCACTGTGCACGGCGGAACCGCAAGCGCCCATGGCCACAGCAACGACGGCATGATGTTCGCTCCCTGCGCCAGCAGGACGATCGCGGTGATGCAGGCGGTCGGTGCAAGGATCGCCCATTCGAATGTCCCCAGCGCCATGACCCGCACGCGGGCGCTGCGCTCATCCTCGTCGATCGCCTCGAGCATCCGCTTGTCGACGCTAAAGCCGCCGTCGAGTGCAAACGGGCCGAAGCCCGCCACCACGATCCTGCTGACGATCGGTAGCGAGATCGGCGCGTGACCGTGGATCGCCGCCACCGCGCGGTAGGCCACGATGTACGCGGGGTAGGTGATCAGCTCGGCCACGGCGACGACCGCGATCCAGCCGGGTTGGACGTCGTCGAACGCCCGGCCGATCGCGTCCGCGCCCGTGACGTGCGCGATCACGATCACCGCGATCGCGGCGATCGCGGTGGCCAGAGTGGTCGCTACCAGGGTCTGCTCACGCAACAATCTGCGCACGCACCGACCATACCCCGGCCGTCGAGCTGTAGCCTCGCCTTAGCCCCCGCTTTAGGACTGAACCAGAGCCCGCAGCGACTGCTTGATCGACTTCGTCGACGCCATCACGGCCGTCGGCTCGTAGCCACAGTGCGCCATGCAATTGTCGCAGCGAGGGTCGTTGCCGCGGCCGTACTTGTCCCAGTCGGTCGTCTCCAACAGCTCCTTGTAGGTCTCGGCGTAGCCGTCCGCCATCAGGTAGCAGGGACGCTGCCAGCCGAACAACGAGTAGCTGGGGATCCCCCACGGGGTGCACTGGTAGTCGACCTTGCCTTCGAGGAAGTCGAGGAACAGCGGGGAGTGGTTCAGCCGCCACTTCTTCCGGCGCCCGTCGGCGAACGCCTCCTTGAACAGCTGGCGCGTCTGGGTGACGCCGAGGAAATGGTCCTGGTCTGGGGCCTTCTCGTACGCGTAGGCCGGGGAGATCATCATCTGATCGACCTCGAGCTCGTCGTTGAGGAAGTCCAGCACCGAGCGCACCGTCTCCGGCGAGTCCTGAGTGAAGAACGTCGTGTTGGTGGTGACCCGGAAGCCCTTTGCCTTCGCGGCCTTGATCGCGGCCACTGCCTTGTCGAACACGCCTTCACGCGAGACCGACTGGTCGTGTCGCTCGGCCAGACCGTCGATGTGCACGGCCCAGGAGAAGTACGGAGATGGCTTGAACTTGTCGAGCTTCTTCTCCATCAGCAGCGCATTGGTGCAGAGGTAGACGAACTTCCTGCGCTTGATCAACTGGCGCACGATCTCGTCGATCTCCGGGTGGATCAGCGGCTCACCACCGGCGATCGAGACCATCGGCGCGCCGGACTCCTCGATCGCCGCAATCGCCTGCTCGACCGGCATCCGCCGGCGCAGCTCGTGCTCCGGGTGCTGGATCTTGCCGCAGCCCTCACACGCGAGGTTGCACTGGAACAGCGGCTCCAGCTCCACGATCAGCGGGAACTTCTCGGTATGAGTGAGCTTCTGCTTCATCAGGTACGCACCCATGTGCGCTGCCTGTCTAACCGATACGGCCATCATTTGCCTCCTTTGGCGGCCACCTCGGGCGGCAGCTTGAAATGCATTTCCTCAGTGGCGACGCTGCGTTCACTGACGGTGATCTCGCCGAGGCCCCCAAGCGCCCGGATCAGTGTCTCGACGAGTGACTCAGGCGCGGATGCGCCGGCCGTCACCCCAACTCTTCGCGCGCCCCGCAGAACCTCCGGCGGGACGTCAGCGGCGTTCTCAACAAGCATTGCTCTACAGCCCGCGCGCTCAGCTACCTCGACCAGCCGTCGCGAGTTTGACGAGTTCCCGGATCCGACGACCAGGATCAGATCGCAGTCCTGCGCGAGCGCGCGGACCGCGTCCTGACGGTTCTGCGTCGCGTAACAGATGTCGCTGGACGCCGGCCCGACGGCATCCGGGAAGCGCTGCTTGAGCGCGCCGACGACCTCCGCGGTCTCGTCCACCGCCAGCGTCGTCTGGCTCAGGTAGGCGACACGCGCGGGGTCGCGGACGGTGAGCCCCGCGATCTCGTCAGTGCCGGCAACCACCTGGATGCTCTCCGGTGCCTCGCCGTAGGTGCCGTCGACCTCCTCGTGTCCCTCATGGCCGACGAGCACGATGTCGAAGCCGGCTGACGCGAACCGTCGCGCCTCGGCGTGAACCTTCGAGACCAGGGGGCACGTGGCGTCTATCACCTGTAGCCCGCGTTGTTCGGCCTCCTTGCGCACTGCCGGCGACACACCGTGGGCCGAGAAGATCACTGTCGCACCGTCCGGTACCGCTTCGAGCTCGTCCACGAACACGGCTCCGCGCTCCTCCAGCGAGCGCACCACATGAGCGTTGTGAACGATCTGCTTGCGGACGTAGATCGGTGCGCCACGGTCGGCCAGGGCGCGCTCGACGATCTCGACCGCACGATCGACCCCGGCGCACGAAGCGCGGGGCGAGCCGAGCACGACCTCCCGTGATCCGATTGAGTTGGCCCACTCCTCCACGAGCGAGCAGGCGCGCTGCAGCGCTCGGTAGGCGATCGCCGCTCCGGTCACAGTGCGCAGCGGATGGTGCAGCTCGCGGTTGCTCGTGTCGACCACGACCCGCAGCGTCACCAGCGGCCGCCGGCGGGCCGCCGGCGCCAACCAAGCGGACTCCATGTCGACGGCGACGGCGCCGCTGCGGAACAGTGTCCGGCGGCGCTCGCCCATCACCAGCCGCTGACTCGACGCAATCGGGGCGATCCGCACGTTCAGGCCCCCGCGCCGCAGTACACCCGCGAGGATCGTCGGGTCGTCGCATGGGATCGTGCCGGTCGGGCCGCGCAACTCGCTCGCGAGCACGATGTCGCCTGGTTCCAAGTCGGGATCGAGCGCACCACAGAAGCCCGCGATCAGGATCGGGCGGCTGCCGCTGGCGATCGAGAGCTGTGCCGAACGGGCGGCGCGCCGTGGCCCCATCCCGATCCGGCGCACCTCGGCCCAGGGCGCACCGGCGCGAACCGCCCTCGCCTCCAATGACAGAGGCGCCAGTACGACGATGTGGTCGCTCTCAGATTGTCCGTCGTAGTCCTCCGGCTGCTCAATCGGCGCCAGTGCTGTGCTCAACGCATCACCCCATGCATCCGTCGCTTAGGCCCCCACCGCCGCGCGCTCGGGCGCGTGGCTGCCTTGTGCGATTGCTTGCATAGCTTCGCACGCCGCTGCGTGACCGCTGCGGACCGCGCCCTCCATGGTGGCGGGCCAGCCGGTGTCTGTCCAGGCGCCGGCCAATACCAACCCGGGAAGCTGAGTGCGCGCGGCGGGACGAGAGGCGCGCGCGCCCGGACCGGCCCGGAAGGTCGCCGAATGCTCGCGCGTCACGAAGAACTCCAACACCGTCGCCGTTTGCGCCCCCGGCAGCAGGTCGGCCAGCGCCGGCAGGTAGCGCTCGCGCAGATCCTCGGCGGTGTCCGCAAGCTCGTCGTCCGCTGCCGATAGCGACACCGCGAGGTACTGACCGTCGGCGAGCCCGGAGCCGGCGGTGCGGTCGAACACCCACTGGACGGGCGTGCTGACGCCGGCGGCGAACGGGTGCTCCATTACGCGACGGTCATAAACGATGTGCAGGTTCACGATCGGCGAGCTGCCAAGGCGCGAGGCGAACCCGGGCTCGAGCCCCGCGTCCGGCGGCAGCAACTGCTCTGCACGCGCAGGCGGCACGGCCAGGACGACGGCGTCGGCGCGGGCGCTGTAACCATCGCTGGCATCGACGTGGAGCACGGCATGACCGCCGCTGCCAGGTGCGACCTCGGGCGTGATCGCCTTCGCGGAGCTGCGCGTGCGGACCTCCACCCCGGCGCGATCGAGCGCACGCCGCCCGGCGCCGTCGTGGATCTCGGAGAGCGGTGCGACGGCCCAGCCGATGTCACCGGCCGCCGGGTCTTGGAGCAATCCCAGCTGGAACACCTGCGCGGCCTGCGCCAGCGACGCGTCGTCGGCAGTCAGGTTCACGGTCGGCCGCGCGATCAACTCCCAGATCGCTTCGATAGCCCGATCTGTCTGCCGATGCTGGCGCAGCCAGGCGCCGAACGAGCGCGCATCGTTGCTGGGGTCCTCGACGTCGATCGCGCCCAGGCGCCGCATCGTCCAGGCGACGGACAGCCGCTCCCGCAGGCCGAGATGCGGGTAGCGGAGCAGCGAACCTGCCAGATGCAGCGGGGCCGGCAGCTGCGACCGGCGCAGCCAGCCAAGGCGTCCGCCGGGTGCCAGCACAGCGACTTCGAGCCGCGGCTGCAGCATGACCAAATCAGTTGCGTAGAGCTGCTCGAGCAGCTCCCGGTAGGCAGTACAACAGCGTAGGAACACGTGCTGGCCATTGTCGGCCACCAGCTCCCCACGCGTGAACGAGTAGGCAGCGCCTCCGAGCCGGCCGCGCGCCTCCAGCAGCGTCACGTCGGCGCCGTCGCGCGCGCAGTCGAGCGCTGCGGTGATTCCGGCCAGGCCGCCACCGATCACCACTACCTTGCCGCCGCTCATCGTGCCGCCACTCATCGCCGACGCTCCGATCCGCCGGCAGCGACGAGGCTGCGTGCCGCAACCCACGACTTCTCGAAAGGCGAGAGTGAGATCCGGCCACGCAGCACCTGGGCGGGATCCTCGAGGATGCGGTCGAGGATCCGCCGGTAGATCCCGGTCATCGCCTGCAGACAGGCCGCGCTGCGACCGTCGAGCAGCTCGACCATCTGCAGTCCGCGGTCGAACCACTCGACCGCGCGCTGCGCCTCGAACCGGACCAGATCTGCCACCTCGCGCTCACCCGCGTTGCGCAGGTCCAGGCAATTGAAGCGGCGACGATCCTCAGCCGGGATGTAGGTGCGGCCGAGCTCGCTGTCCTCGACGATGTCGCGAAGGATGTTCGTGATCTGCATCGCGACGCCGAGGTCGTCGGCCATCGAATAGATCTCGGCGGCGCCGCCATCGGTGAAGATCGCAGCGCAGAGGCGACCGATCGAGCCGGCGACGCAGCGGCAGTAACGGACCAGATCGTCGAATGTCTCGTACTCGGCACCGCTCACGTCGAGCTCCACCCCCTCGATCAGCAGCTCGAGCGCGTCGATCGGCAGGCCGTAGTGCTCGCAGGCGTGCGCGAGCGCCGTGTTCAGAGGGTCGGAGGTGTCGACCTCGCCCGCTGCGAGCGACGCAAGTCGCCCGCGCTCGCGTGCCAGCTCCTCGAGCTGTGCGGCGTGGTCGAGGTCGCCGTCATCACCGATGTCATCGATGCGCCGCGCGAACGCGTAGACGGCACACATCGCCTGGCGCTTGAAGCGCGGGAGCAGACGGATCCCGTAGTAGAAGTTGGCTGCGCTGCGACGAGTGATCTGCTCGCATTCGCGGTAGGCGTAATCGACCTCGATAGCCGCGACCGTCATCGTCCGGCCGCCGTTCTCAGCAGCTTCCAGGCGTAACCGAGGCGGCTGCGCCGCCCCTGTTCGAGCGCCTCGATTGCACTCAGGCCGCCGGCCGTGAACCCAGCGATCGCGATTCGCGGTGCGGGCGCCAGCGTACGCGCAAGCGGCGCGCCGCTGCCAAGCAGCGCTCTGGCCCGGTTGGCCTCGAACTCAATCAGCGCGCGCAGCCTCGCCGACGGCGCTTCCGCGTCGAGGTCGTCCTCGTCACAGCCGAAGTGCACGAGGTCCTCACGCGGCATGTACACACGGCCACGGGAGTGGTCCTCGGCGATGTCCTGCAGGTGCTCGACGACCTGGAGGCCGGCGCATACGCGATCTGACAGCGCCACCCGCGCCGGCGACGCGGCACCGAATACGCCGAGCACCAGCTCGCCGACGGGCGCGGCTGAGAGCTGGCAGTAGTCGAGCAGCTGCCCGAAGGTCTCATAGCGGGTTACGACCTGGTCGACGCGGTTGGCCTCGATCAGACGCTGGAACGGCCCGACCGGAAGCGCGCACGCGTGCACGGTCGTCGCGAGCTCGCGCATCAGCGGGTGCTGCGGCGGCTCATCGCTGGAGGCTGCCGCGAACACCCGCTCCAGCTCGTGACCAACGACGTCGAGCAACGCGTTGCGATCACCCTCGGCCTCGTCACCGACGTCGTCGACCAGCCTCGCGAAGCCATAGATCGCCATCAGATGGCGGGCACGGCGAGGGCCGAGGATGGCGCTGGCGACGGTGAAATTCTCCCGGCCGGCCTGCGGCAGAACCTGCTCGGCGGCCGGCAGTGCGGCGACGCCCCGCTGCGTAACGGCGGTCATCGCGCACACCGGCCCAGCGCCATGATGGGGAAGACCAGCCTATAGAGGTGGTACTTGATGTAGAAGTCGCCGGGAAACCCGGTACCGGTGTGGAAATCCTCGTCCCAGCCACCATCCGCGCGCTGGTTGACGACCAGCCAGTCGACGCCACGCCGCGTGGCAGGGGAGTCACGCTGGTCGGCGGCGTCGAGCGCGAGCAGCGCCCAGGCGGTCTGCGACGGTGTGCTCTCGCCGCGGCCGATCCAGGTCGGGTCGTCGTACGAGCGGCAGTCCTCGCCCCAGCCGCCGTCGTCGTTCTGGTGCTGCTCGAGCCACCTGACCGCGCGCCGGATCGGCGAACCGGACGGCGAGACTCCAGCAGCGATCAGCGCCGGCAGGACGGCCCCTGTGCCGTAGACATGGTTGACGCCCCAACGCCCGAACCAGGAGCCGTCCTGCTCCTGGTTGTCCAGCAGCCAGCGGACGCCGCCGGTGGTGAGTTGATCGTCGGTGCGGCCGAGCGCGCCGAGCATCTCGACCACATGGGCGGTGACGTCGGCGCTCGGCGGGTCGATCACCTCGCCGAAGTCACAGAACGGAAGGTCGCGGAGCAGCGACCGGCAGTTGTCGACGTCGAACGCGCCCCAACCGTCGTCGGAGCTGCGCATGCCCTCGAGCCAGCGGACGCCTAGGTCGATCGCGGTCTGCACGCGCTCCGGGTCGGGATGCAGAACCGTATTCAGCGCGAGCACGACCTCGGCGGTGTCATCGACGTCGGGGTAGTTGGCGTTGGCAAACTCAAAGGCCCAGCCGCCTGGCTTGATCTCAGGGCGGCGCACAGCCCAGTCACCGCGTTGGAGGATCTGCTGATCGAGCAACCAGTCGGCGCCGCGGATCACGGCCTCGTGGTCACCGGCGAGGCCCCCGTCGCGAAGCGCGATCAGCGACAGGCAGGTATCCCAGATCGGCGACTGACAGGCCTCGACGCGACGTAGGTCATCGTCGATCGTGAAGCTCTGCATCCCCGCCAGGCCGCGCACCATCACCGGATGGTCGAGCTCGTAGCCGACCAGGTGCAGCGCGATCAGCGAGTACACCCACGGCGGCTGAATCCCGCCCCAGCCGCCGTCAGCCTCCTGGCGGTCGACGATCCAGCGCTCGGCGCGGTTGAGCGCGAACCGGCGCAGCGGCGCCAGGGGGCGCCGCTCATAGGCCTGCAGCAGCCGGTCCAGTGCTACCAGCCCACGACCAAACCAGGAGGATCCAGTCGGCGGTGAGAACGGCTCGGGTCCGTCGAGCTCCTCGAGCGTGAACGGCAGCGGTCGCACCGGACGGCGCGCCAACACGACCGACAGCGCGACAACCGTCTGCCGCGCCCAGCAGGCGAAGTCGTAGACGTTGAGCGGCAGCCAGGACGGGAGCAGGATCACTTCGGTCGGCAGCGCCGGCACCTGCGTCCACGGCCAGGCACCGAACAGCGCCAGCCAGATGTGGGTGAACACCCGCGCGCGCTGCAGGCCACCGGCGCCGCGGATGTACTCGGCGGCAGCGCGCATGTGCCGAGCCGTCGGCGAATCGCCTGCGAGCCGGAGCGCCACATAGGACTCGATCGTCGTGGAGAGGTTGGCCGGACCGCCGTAGAAGTTGCTCCAGGTGCCGTCGTCGCGCTGCTGGGAGCGAATCCAACGCGCAGACCGGGCTGTGGCCTCAGGCTCGCGAATACCGAGGAACTCGCGCAGGAGCATGTCCTCGGCATCCATGGTCACATTGGTCTCGAGCTCCCCTTTCCACCAACCATCGGCATCCTGTAGGGAAAGCAAATGCTCGACGGCCCGTTCGAGCGCCGCGCCCGGTTCCGCGGGCGCAGTTGTGACGGCAGAGATGACCGGCGTCGATAGCTCATCGCGCGGACTGCTGAGGGCATCCATAATCTTGGCTTCCAATCCGCGGTCCGACCCGAAAATGGCCTTTCCGATCTACGACGACAGCAACAACGGTAACGGGGAGGTTAACGACCTCGTACGTCTGCTTGCGCAGCACGCAGGTGAAGCGATGGACCTCAACCAGCGCCACCTCAATCGACAGCTCGGCCGCGTGCTGCAAACGCTCGGCTTCGATCGCGAGTGGGTGCGCGGCGCCGGGTCGTACCTGATCGACAGCGAGGGCGACGAGTATCTCGACCTCTACGCCGGGTACGGAGTGTTCGCACTCGGACGCAACCATCCGTATGTCAAGCGGCAGCTTCAGGCGTTGCTCGCGTCCGATTCGCCGAGCCTGCCGCAGCTCGGAACCTCAATGCTGGCCGGGCTGCTGGCGCAGCGGCTGGTTCAGAACGCGCCCGCGTCGCTTGACGCCGTGGTGCTGACGAGCTCCGGCACGGAATCGGTCGAGGCCGCGCTGAAGCTCGCGCGCGCCGCCACCGGGCGCACGCGGATCCTTTACTGCGAGCGCGGCTTTCACGGTCTCTCCTTAGGTTCGCTGTCGGTCAACGGCAACGCCGAGTTCCGCGAGCGCTTCGGACCGCTGCTGCCCGGCTGCGACCCGGTGCCGTTCGGAGATCTCGAGGCGCTCCGGCGCGAACTCGACCGCGGCGACGTGGCCGGCTTCATCGTCGAGCCGATCCAGGGCAAGGGCGTCTACGTCGCCCCTGACGGCTACCTGCCCGGCGCGCAGGAACTGTGTCGAGGTGCCGGCGCGCTGCTGATCGTCGACGAGGTCCAGACCGGCCTCGGCCGCACCGGCAAGTTCCTCGCGGTGGACCATTGGGGCGTCCAGCCCGACATGGTCACCCTCTCCAAGGCGCTGTCGGGCGGCTACGTGCCGGTCGGCGCGCTGCTCGCAAGCCGGGCCGTGTTCGACGCGACCTTCGACTCGATGGAGCGCAGCGTCGTGCACGGCTCGACCTTCGGAGGCGGCGACCTCGCCGCCGGTGCAGGGATCGCCAGCCTCACTGTGATCGAGCAGGAGGGTCTGGTCGAGCGCGCGCGAGTGCTGGGCGATCTGCTGCTCGAGCTCACCCGCCCGCTCGTCGACCGCTTCGAGATCGTCCGCGAGGTGCGCGGCCTCGGACTCATGTGGGGCATCGAGCTGGCCCCGCCCTCTGGCCGTGCGGCCAGGCGCGTCTGGGAGGCGATCGAGCGCCGCCAGCCAGGACTGTTCGCCCAGCTGGTCACGGTCCCGCTGTTCCGCGAGCACCGGATCCTGACCCAGGTCGCCGGCCACCACATGAACGTGATCAAAGCGTTGCCGCCGCTGACAATCTCAGAGGCCGAACTGCACCGCTTCGCAAGCGCGCTCGAGACGGTGCTTGCCGAGACCGAATCGGGCCTCTTCCGCGGCTACGCAAGCCTGGGGCTCGACCTCGGCCGGCGGATGCTGTTCGCCCGCTGAGTTAAGGCGGTGGCTCATGCTGGGCGTCGCGGGCCCGCGCTTCCTAAAGGGAGCTCAGGCGGTGGTCGAAAAGTGCAATTTCGCGGCGATATCGCCACGATGTCGCAGCCGGTATCGCTCCGAAATAGGCAATTTGAAGGGGGCCGCTCGCTCGCTTTAGCTTGAGAATCGCCGGCAGCCCTTAGGAGCTGGCGGTCAGCGCCTGCAGCAGCGCAACGCCGTCGGGCACGCCCCAGCCGCTGACGGCGTCGAACCCCGGACCTGCGGAGTAGCCCTTGCCGAGTGTCGAAGAGGTGTTGTTGCCGCTGGTGACGTCGGTGCAACCGAGCTCGCCGACCGGCTTGCCTCCCGGTCCGTTGGCGTACAGCAGCGGCGACAGGAACTGGGGCTTCCACGGGTGGTCGGCAGCGCCCGCCAGCAGCGCGACCAGCGACGCCCAGGTGGGCGTTGCGGCGCTCGTGCCGCCGTTGGGGGAGTCCTGCCCCATGAAGATCAGGTCGTACAGCGGCGGCCCGGCAAGTGCGGCGATATCCGGGATCACGCGTCCGTCGATGCTGCCCGCATTGAGGGAGGTGATGCTCACGTCCTGCCAGCTCGGGCGCGGGAACTCGACGCTGACGCCGCCACCGGTCGCGCCGCCGCCGCTGCTGGTGCGCTCGCCTGGCGACTCCCACCAGACGACGTCGACACCGTTGTTGAGCATCGTGCCGCCCACAGCGAGGACGTGCGCGCTCGAGGCAGGGAAGTCGACGTGTGCGCGGCCGTCGCTCTCCTGATCGGCGGAGCCGTCGTCGCCGGCGGCGACGCAGACCGTGACGCCGATCGCAGCGGCCGCCTGCAGGCGCTCGTCGATCGCCTGCAACGCGGCTTTGGACCAGTCCGGGTCATCCTCGGCCAGGCCCCAGCTGACCGACAGCGCCACGGCGCTTGCCGGCTGACCTTCGACGACCTCGTTGATCAGGTCGATCCAGCCCTTCTGATCGAAGCTCGAGAAGTAGACGATCTGCTCAGCGCCTGGGACGAGTCCCGCGACGATCTGCACATCCATGTTGACCTCGACGCTGTCGTCGAGCTGCTGCTGGCGCTGTTGCTGGGGCAGCTGCTCGATCTGCGCAAGCGTGAGCACCTGGGTGCCGTTGACCCCGACCGGCGTCACCTTTGGTACTGGCGTCCCCTGCTTCGCGCAGAACGCCGTCAGGTCGTCTGCGAAGTAGCCGCCGCCGAACTCGGCGATCGCCACCGTCTGGGCGGCTCCGTCACCGGGCGGGAAGTCGTAGTGGCTGGCCAGCTTGGCGGGTGAGAGCGGTTGGGTCGTGGCGCCGGTCGTGGCTGACCGGCGGCGGGCGACGCGCCGCTGGTCTAGCCCGAAGACGCCAGTGATCAGGCCGTCGAGCTCGACTGGTATCTGGAGCTGACCTTCGCGACCGCGGAACTCACCCTGTTCGGGGTTGCTGTACGTCGCGAGCCCAGGCTTGAACGCCGCCTCTATCTGCGCGGCGGTGCCGCTGACCCTGAGGCTGCGAGTGGGCGCCGAGGCTTCCTCGACGGTGAGCCCGAAGCGTCCGAGCACGTCGGTGACCTTCGCGATCGTGTCGGCCTCTGCGCCGTATTGATTCGAGAGTGCCTCGCGCGTCAGTGGCCCGCCAGGCGCAGGCTCGGGCACTGCCGGGCCGGCGAGCGTGACCGTCACCTCGATCGGTGTGCCCGGATCGAGCACTGCCCCGCGCTCGGAGTCGCGCTGGCGCGGCCGCTCACTGCCGGCAAGTGGGACGTGATCTGCCATCGGCTCAATTGGACTGTTACCCGGTCTGCCGCCGAAGACACCCCTGGAGCCGTAGGCGCCGTCGGTCCGACGAGCAGCGTGTAGTCGTTCCAGCTACGGGGTGCCTCCCCCGTCTTCTCGCCCGGCGGCACTCGGGCGTCGTGGCCGCCGCTTCCGGTGACGATGTACGGGATCTGCCGGCCGTCGGCGTTGCGCGGGAAGCGCTGGTAGATGTGCGCGTGCCCATAATCGCCGACGGTGTGGAAGCTGATCCGCTTGCCCGCGACGATCGGCGCCAGAAAGTCGGCGCCAAGGGTGTTCCTGTAGATCAAGCGGCTTTGCCGGCGGTCCGCCCGCCGGACCGCGGAGGTTCCGTGTCCAGGGACGCGTCGTGCCAGGCCCATCCGAACGATGCATCGGATTCGTTGTCGCACGCTCGCCTCCGGCTGTTCAACCGGAGGCGAGCATGGTTCACATCTCAGTCACGCCGAGGCGGCGGAAGGCAGCCAGCTGAAGCGCCAAGCCGCGAACGCTGCCGCGCCCAGGCCCCAGGCCGCCAGCACGATCAGATCCGTGCCCGATAGCGCTCCGGCGAAGCTCGAGTGGACCGACGCGAGGTGCAGGCTGTTGGCCAGGTGCTGCACCGGGAACACCTCCGCCACGTCCTTGAGCCCGCGGCTAAGGCTCGCGACCGGGATGAACACGCCAGAGATGAACCACAGCGGCAGCATCGTCATCTGGACAACCGGCTGCGCGGCGTCCGGCGAGCCGATCATGCCCGAGACGGCGTAGCCGATGCAGGCGAAGGCGAGCGTCCCGATCAGCGCTGTGCAAGCGACCGCGGCGATCGCGGGACCTGACATGCCGAAGCCATACAAAAGCTTCGCGATCACGAGCAGGATCGTGGCGGTCATCGCGCATGCCGCGACGGTCGCGATCGCCTGCCCGCCGACCAGGATCGCGGCAGGTACCGGCGCCGCCCGGCGACGCTTGAGCACACCCGATTCGCGTAGCGTCGAGATCGAGATCACCAGGCCTGCGTAAGCGTTGACGACGATCGACATCGCCAGGATGCCAGGCACGTAGAAGACCTCCAGCGTCACTCGCACGCCGTCGACGCGCGTGTGCCCGTTCCCGAACACGCCGTTGAAGACGACCAGCAGGATGATCGGGAACAGGAATCCCATGAAGCGCGCCCGCGGGTTACGGACGCTGATGCGCAAGTCGTAGGCCGCCTGGTGTCCGAGCAGCGCAAGTGGACTACGTGACGCGGCTGAAGGCCCATCTGCCCGCGCGGCCTCAATGGGCGCCGTAGCCGTGCCCGCGCCCACGCCCACGCCCACGCCGGCGGACGTGGCCGTGGCCCGCGCGCCGGGGACGGTGGCAACGGCGCGCTGGGCCTGACGCTGTCGCCAGGCACGCATCAGATACTTGATCAGCAGAAACATGTCGGTCGCTTCCTACTTGTCGTTGGTCAGCTGTAGGTAGACGTCTTCGAGCGTCGGGCGCGTGACCTCGAGGTCATCGAGCTCGAGCCCGCGATCGAGTGCCCAACCGGACAGCAGGTTCAAGTCGGCGGTGACGCTCGTGCTGGGCAGGCGCAGTGCACCGTCGGCTTCGCCCTGGACACGCTCGGCGAGCGCCGATGGCAGCCCGGCGTGCGCTGTAGCCGGAAGCGTGAAGGTGATCTGCGCCGCCTCGAGCTGGCGGCCGCCGAGAGTCTGCGGGGTTCCCTCCGCCACGATCTGACCGGCCGCGATCACGGCGATCCGATCTGCGAGCCGCTCGGCCTCCTCCATGTAGTGCGTGGTGAGGAAGATCGTCTTGCCGAGCTGGCGCAACCCGCCGATGACCTCCCATGCGGCGCGGCGCGCGGACGGGTCGAACCCGGTCGTCGGTTCGTCGAGGAAGATCAGCTCCGGGTCGCCGATCAGCGCCAACGCAACGTCGAGGCGCCGGCGTTGGCCGCCCGAAAGCGACGCGGCGCGCTCGTGCGCCTGCGGCGAGAGTCCGACGAGCGCGATCGTCTCATCGATGCTGCGCGGCGCCGGGTAGTAGCCCGCGTAGAGCGCGACGCACTCGCGTACCGTCAGGCCGGGCTCAGCACCCGTCTCCTGCAGCACTATGCCGATCCGCGCGCGCCAGCTGCCCGGCGCCTTCCACGGATCGTGTCCAAGTACCTCCACGCTGCCGCCGCTAGCGCGACGGAAGCCCTCGAGGATCTCGACGGTCGTGGTCTTGCCGGCGCCGTTCGGTCCGAGGAACGCGAAGATCTCGCCGCTGTGGACCTCGAGGTCGATGCCGCTGACCGCCTCGTGGTCGCCGTAGTGCCTACGCAGGCCGCTGACGCGGATCACCGGCTCGGCGCACAGTTGGGCGCCGCCGTCGGCGACTGTGAGAGCGGCATCGAGTGAGTTAGTGAACATGCCGCCAAGGTACGGCCGGGCGGTGTGGCTGTCATCGGCGTGCGGGTCGATCTTTGGTCTCCACCCGTGGGTGGAGACCAAAGATCGAC
>DATAUP010000047.1:0-118097 GCA_036268195.1 Solirubrobacteraceae bacterium | reverse complement strand
CGCTGCGCTCGCCCTACGGGCTCGCTCCGCGCCACGCCGGCGCTCTCCGGATCCTGGTCCTCATCCAACCTGGTTGTGATTGTGCTGGACATCGATCTCTCCTTTCGAGATCAATGCCTACACAGAAGACCGGACACTCCCTTACCGGGCGCCTGAACCCGCTGGTCCGGCGCCCGGCCGTAGCGTCCCGCGGGAGGGCGCGCCTGCGGGAGGGCGCGCCTGCGGACCTACGGCAGCGAGGATGTCCCAAGGAGCGAGAGGTAGCGCGCGACTGCCTCGGCCCGGTTGGCAACGTGCAGCTTGCGGAGGATGCTGTTGACGTGGAATTTGACGGTCGTATCCGCGAGAACCAGGGTGTCGGCGATCGTCCTATTAGTGTGGCCGTCCGCGAGGAGTCGCAGAACATCGAGCTCGCGCCTGGTGAGCAGTCCTGAGAACACGAGCCGGTCGTCCTTGGTGGCGTCGCTGAAAGCGATACTCACCACCGTTGGCATAAGTGTCATAACCGCCGTGCCTGGGTCAGGGCGGCCGCCAAGCGTCATCGGCGTATCGGCAAGGGAAATGGACAGTGCGTTCAAGCGTTCGAGGAAGCGGCGGACTGCGTCACGTTCCCGCAAGAGTGTGCGCCGTAGTTCCGCGCTCTCATGAACCTGCGAGAGCACCGAGGCAAACTGGCCGAGCATGTCTCGGGCGAGGACGTCCACAGGCATGCCGGCGCCGAGGTCGGCGTGGATCATCCCGATCACCGCTGCTCCTGACGTGAGCGGGGCGGCCACGTAAGCACTCCAGCCGATCGTCTCCGTCAGGCGTGGGTCAACACGGTCGTTACCATCGACGACCGAGACCAACTTTGCGCGTCGCCGACGCATGACATCGGATTCGACCAGGTTGTGCGTGAGCTGTGGCGGTGATTTTCGTAGCTGAGTCACCACGTCGCGCGCGCGGTCGGCATCGGTCTCCGGATCCACCTCCGCCTGCGAATCGGCACTGGTCGCGAAATGTGCCGCAACTGCAAGCAGCGAGCCGTCTCTAATCGTGCTGAGCAACACGCGTCTGAAGGGCGTGCCCTCTGCGAGCGCTCGCGGAGCGTGCCGCAAAAGCTCGGCGGGTGAGCTGAACCGCCGCAATGCAGCCGCAGCATCGTGCGCCCTCGCCAATGACGTGGAGCGTCGCTCGTAGCCCTGACGCAACTGCTCGATCGCCTCGCGGTGCTCGCGTGCCTCACGGGTGTGGCCGAGTTCGGCCAGCTTCCCATCGACCACGGCCAGACGCATGCGGACGATTTCAAGCTCGTCGCGGTCATGGATTGTGCTCATCGCGGTGTCGCTCCCGTTACCCGTGCGAACCTGGCGACCGCGTCGGCGCGACTGCGGGCTCCGAGCTTGCGCAGCAAGTTCTTGACGTGGTACTTGACCGTGCCCTGCTGGATTGCCAGTGACAGGGCGATCTGCGGGTTTGTCTTGCCACGCGCCATGAGTGCCAGGACCTCCCGCTCGCGGGGCGTGAGGGTATCAACCGCCACATGATCGACACCCACGGATCCTACGACGGCCGCCGCCCTGGCATCGACCGTTGTCGTCCGTAACCGTCCGCTCAACCAGTTGGCAGCGGTCTGCATCTCCGCGCGGTGGCGCTCGAGCGTCTCTCGCAGCGATGCGCGTTCGAAGACCTCACTCAGTCCGCTGCACGCGAGCAGGATGATCTCACGGTCGACTTCGTCGAGCGCGCGCCCGCTGACGGCAGCGTCAGCGTGCACGAGACCGATCACCTTACCCTCGACGACGACAGTGCCCGCCACGTAACTGTCCCAGGCGAACCGTTCCTGCAGCCGTCTGTCGGTCCGCGATGTGGTGTCAGTGACGAGCAAGGCGGTCACGGCACGACTCTTTACTAGCTCGTGCTCGACCAGCGGATAGTGCAACGCAACAGTTAATTCCGGTGGAGCTGACCGCTCACTCTCACGCTCCCACAGCGCTAGCGGGGCGAGGTAGTCGTCCGTGATCTCGCTCAGAAGGAGCCGGTCGAACTGCGAGTTGATCCCGAGTTCCTGCACGGCCCGCGCGACTATCCCCGCCGGCGACCCAAGCTCGCCCAGGCGTCTGATCGCATCGCCCACTGATTCGAAGCCATCGGAGCGGCGTACGTAACCGCGCTCGGTAATCTCGCGCTCCCGAAGCTGGAGCTCTGCCTGCAGCTGCCGAAGTCCGCCGACGGCTACCAGCTTTCCTCTTCCAGTCGCTGACGGCTGACCTCGAGCAGGTAGGCAACGGTCGCGTCACGGTCGCCGATCTTGAGGTGGTAGGCATCTGAGCGCGCCTCGACGCGAAGGACTTGCTCGATCTCCTGGTGTCCCTCCTCCAGGTCGAGTAGCGCGAAGTCGACCACGCGGCTTGAAAAGCCCGCGCGCTTGAGCAGGTCGATGGTCTGCTGTTGACCGACGACCGATAGCGCCGCGACATAGGCGACGCCGTCCTCGGCCAGCGCCATCGGCAGCAACCCGATCAAGTGGTCAACGAGGTTGCGACCCCAGAAGTCGCGCGGACGGTGGCTCACCACCGTCGCAAATGGATCGCTCGGCATCTGTGGGAGAGCCGCGATGATGACGTCGTAGCGCTCCTCTGGCACCCACGGGTAGAGGTCTTCCTGAGCGGCGCTGACCCGATCCGCAACGCCGTTCCGGAACGCGTTTGTCAACGTGTTGCGCGTCGCGGACTCCTCGACATCGATCGCGTGCACATGGGTGGCGCCGTTCCGCGCAAGCTGGACAGCGAGCAATCCTGTACCCGACCCTATGTCGATGCAGCGCTTCCTTGAGCCTATGCCTTCGCGGTACAGGTACTTCCAGAGCATGAAACTAGCCTGCGTAGGCGCTGAGACGCCGTCTTCGATTACAAGGTCGGGAAAGTCGAGCGGGAACAGCCTGCGTTGACGGTTGTCGGTCCAAGCCGCGGGGGGATCGTCGTTGCCCACACGTCCGCGGATGCTTGCCACGGTGAACGTCCCCGGACGCGCATGACCGAGTGGTTTGCCCTCGAGCGCCGTTCGGGCGGCGTCGAGGTGTTCCGGTCCGACGCCGCAGCAGCCGCCGATGATTTGCGCGCCCTCGTCCCGCCACGCAAGCGCGAGCTCGGCGTAGTCCTCTCCTCGGATCCGTTGGTCGTTGCGCCAGCCCCGCGAAGAGAGATACCCGAGATTCGGATAAACCCCGAGCGGTATGTCGGTGAAGTCGCGCAACCACGCGATCATCCCCGTGACGTGATCGGGAGGAATACAGTTGATCGCCAGCGCGCTGACGCCGAGTTCCTCCAATCGACGGGCGGCACGCCCGAAAGAGTCACCTTCAGGTCCTCCCCAGTGCTCACCGTAGACACCGCAGACGCCATGACGGCAGCGGCGAAAGCTCATCCAAACTGGCAGTCCAGTCGCGAGCAGCGCTTCTACCGTCGCATATGTGGTGCTGCGAATCAG
Source organism: Solirubrobacteraceae bacterium (assembly GCA_036268195.1). Lineage (GTDB taxonomy): Bacteria > Actinomycetota > Thermoleophilia > Solirubrobacterales > Solirubrobacteraceae > Palsa-465. The sequence continues at coordinate 114,629 of DATAUP010000047.1, read as the reverse complement.
CGATAGCGTCTCGATCAGGATCAGGTCGGGCGGCTCCTCCTCGAAAACTCGGGCCAGCAAACGAATCGTGTCGCGCCCGTCCGACGCGTCGACATCCCCATTGATGCTGAACGCCACGGCGACCTCATTTTCGCGTCCAGAGTCGTCCGCAGCTTCGCGCGCCAGACGGACGCCAGCCCGTGCGACGTCCAACCAGTGCACCGATCCAGTCGGATCCCAGGCTTGTGAAGCTTCAGCGCGCAGGGCTGTAGGTATCGCCCACGTGTCGGTGCTGATCACATCGCAGCCAACGTCTACATACTGCCGGTGAAGCTGTCTGACCTTCTCCGGCGACTCGATGATCGCCGCAGTTCCCCACAAATGGTCCTCCACCTCAGGGCGGTGGCCAACTACCTCTATCAACTCCGAACCAGTGGCACCGTCGAGCAGCACACAGCGGCCGCTCCGTATCAGTGACTCGATCCGTGCGTATCGACCAGCATCCCTGACGACGCTCACGAACTCGTCCTCTCCGGGGTCCGTACGCCCCTTAATCCTGAATTGCTGTCCTCCACGGGCGGCCAGGGCTCTAGGGACGGATCCATGCGTTTGTAGGTCGTTCCCAGTTCAGCGGTTATGAGTGGTCGGTGCGCATCGATAGCTCAACGTCGGCGGCGAATGACACTGACATGTACCCGTGGGTGGACGACCGGACACGTCGTAGATATTCCGGGCTTCGGTCCGCGTTGTCGGCAGCGATCAATGTGCTGGGTTGCAGGTGTTCCTCGAGCAGTTTCAGGACGGCTGGGTAGAGACCTTTGGCACCGTCGAGCAGCACGAGGTCGATCTGGTCGGGCAGATCGTGCGCGAGCGTCTGTAGGGCGTCACCCTCGCGGAGTTCGATCAGATCGGCCAGTCCACCGACGAGGAAGTTTTCACGCGCCTGCGCGGCCTTCGATGGTTCGAACTCGGTTGTGATCACCCGTCCACCTCCGTTGTCGCGGAGGCCGGCTGCCAGATGCAGGGTGGAGACGCCGAAGGAGGTGCCGAACTCGACGATCGAGCGCGCCCCCGTGGAGCGCACGAGCATGTAGAGCAGCTGTGCGGTATCGCGGGAGACGGCCAAATAGGCGTCCTTGGCGAGCGCGTAGAACCTACGATAGTCCGCCGCATCAGTGCTTGCGCGTAGTGAGGCGCGCTCTCGGGGAGAGAGCTGCGCCAAGGGGGGATTAGCTCCGATGAAGCCGATGCTTCCGCCTCGGTGAACAGACGGTCCAGCAGCTGATCAAGCGGTGTGGTGGTGAGCGTTGTCATGCTGATCCTCTGTAGATTGATTTCTTCGGTTGGGTGTCGGAGCGCTCACCTACTCAGGCACAAGCGCGACGACGCGCGCCCAGGCCCCGCCGGCGCGTTCGATCTTGACCGGAAATGCCGCGATTGTGAACCCGGTTGACGGAAGCGCTCGCAGGTTCGTCAGCTTCTCGATCTGGCAGTAGGGGCGCTCGCGCCCGTAGAGATGCGCCTCCCACAGTTGGTCGGGATTCCCGGCGCGAAGCTCCTCGGCCATCACCGGGAACGGTCGATCGATGCCCCATGCATCGATACCGATCATCCTGACCCCGCGTTCGACCAACCACGCCACGGCCGAGCTGCGAAGGCCGGGATGCAGCCTGTGGTACCCCGGCTCGTGGAAATGCTCGGAGACGTCGGTCCGGACGAGCGCGATCTCTCCTGCGCGCACCTCGTGACCAATCGACGCGATAGCCCCTTCGACATCGTGATCCTCGATCGAGTCGCCGGGCCGCTTGTGTGTCATGTCGATCACGAATCCGTCGCCGAAGAACCAGTCGAGAGGCAGTTCGTCGACGGTTGCCGCCGGGGCTCCGGCCGACTCGGGCCCATAGTGGTAGGGCGCGTCGACGTGCGTTCCACAGTGGGTCGGCAGGGTGACCTCTTCGTCGGCGGCGGCCAGCGGCCCGGGGAAGGTGGCCCCTTCCCCGAGCAGGCGGTTCATCGTCTGCGCGCCGTGCGCGTGGTCGTAGTAGGTGATCCGGTGCGGGTTCGGTTCGAAGCCGGCAGTCGCGTTGCTGATCGCGATGCTCAGATCCACGAGCCGGAAACGGCCGCCGCAGAGACTGACGACCGGCGCTTGATCAGTCATGGTGTCTCGACCAGCCAGCACCGAGCCTCATCCCCAGATCTCGGCGGCGGTCTCCACCACCAGCTGAAGCTTGGCCAGTTCTTGGTCGACGGTCAGCGCGTTGCCGTCGACCGTCGACGAGAAGCCGCACTGCGGAGAGAGACAGAGCTGATCGCCGTCCACGTACTTTGACGCCTCCTCCACGCGCCGCTTCAGCTCGTCCTTGGATTCGAGCTCCGGACGCTTGGTGGTGATCATGCCGAGCACGACCATCTTGCCTGGTGGGACGAAGCGCAGCGGCTCGAAACCGCCTGAGCGCTCGTCGTCGTACTCGAGGAAGAAGCCGTCCACGTCGAGACCGCCGAACAGCGCCTCGGCCACGAATTCGTAGCTTCCGGTCGCTCGCCATGCCGATTTGTAATTTCCGCGACAGAGATGCGTTGTGATCGTCGTGCCCTCTCGGCGCCCGGAGATGGCCCGGTTGAAGGTCTCGATATAGGTCTCGTGCTGGTGTTCGGGATCGCCTCCGAACGACGCGATGTATTCGCGCTGGGAAGGGTCGTTCATGTATGCCAGTGATGTGTCATCGAGCTGGATGTATGAGCACCCGAGGTCCTCGAGCCAGGCAATCTGCGCGCCGTAGGCGGCACTCAGGTCGGACCAGAAGGGCTCCATGTCGGGATAGACCTCCTGCGAGATCCGCTGCCGTCCCGAGGAGTAGTGGACCATTGACGGAGATGGAATCGTGAGCTTCGGGGTCTGGCCCTCGGATGCGTGATCGCGGAGGAACTTGAACGCATCCTCGAAGACCGCGTGGGCCAGCCCCAGCTTCCCGGTCACCTTCGGCGCAGTCGGCTGGAACGCGATGTCACCCTCATCGGAGTGAAACTCGACGTTCAGGTGGTCGGTGCCGAGTTCGATGCCCTGCAAACTCAGGATGAAGTCCATGTGCCACGATGCGCGGCGCATCTCACCGTCGGTCACGGTGGGCAGTCCGACATCCTTCTGAAGCCGGATCGCGTCAAGGATCGCCGCATCCTCCGCTGCGCGCAGTTCATCGTTATCGATGCGCCCGGCGGCATGCTCGGCGCGCGCCTTCAGCAGCGCCTCCGGGCGCAGCAGGGAACCAACGTGGTCTGCCCGAAACGGGGGCCTGGTTCGCGGCGTGCTCATGCCGGGATCACCGGAAGAAGCAGGTGAGAAGGGTGCGCCGTGTCGTGATACACGTGGTGAAGGGTCGTACGAGCTGCGCCCACGTGGTAGGGCACGTACTCAACATTCGTCGCACCGGCGACGCCAGTCGGTCTGTCCATGCTTGTTATCTCCAAACAGATTCGATGACCCGCGCGAAAAAGATTCGCCGTGGCCAGGATCTCTATTGCGTACTCGACCACCTCTCCGACTGGCACCGCCGCTTTCGCGGCGCGCGTCAGTCGGTGAAACGGCTTCCACTGCGTCGAGCGCTCAGGATCGAGCGCCCTGTAGGAGGCCTTCAGCCACCCCCTCGTGAGCTCACGCTCGGCCAGTCCCTGGGGTAGGTCCCACTCCCCCTCCCGTGCTGTTCTGACCGACGGATCTGGGCCGACGTCCTTGAGGATGGCGATCCAGTTCGTGTCCGATTGGTCGATCGCCGCGAACAGGTTCAGGACCGACGGCCCGGCGATCAGCAGATCCTCTGCCAGCGGCTCGGTCAGGTAGCGCAACCGGCTGACCTCGCGAGTCTGCGAGAGCGGCATCTGCACGAACGAGTCTGGCGGAATAACGTCGTCTGCCGAGCTTGGCGCGAATGGCTCCGGTCGGAGCCGTTCCCAGCCGGAGAGGAAAAGCTTCGTCCACTCGATCTCAGGCAGCGGCCAGTCCTCAGCGGTACGCCATTCATTGGCGCCCTGGACCCAATAGCGCACGGGCGGCTCATCCATGACGCCTGTGTCGATCCCCTTCAGCCAGTGATCGTGCCAGCGAAGGATCTCGCCGTGGAGGGTGTGGAACGGACGCTCGAGGTGGGCGGGACCGGTGAAGAGCAGTTTCTTGGGACCACTCAGGTGTCGCCAGTAGGTCTGCGCGCCCTGCAGGTGCGTCTTGTAGGTGTAGCCATACCAGCCCGCGCCCGTATACACGGGAACGTGGATCCGCTTGAACTCTTCCTCGCTGCGCTCGAGCTCGCCCTCCGGCTCGTAAGGGTTGATGAGCACGTTGAAGTAGGCGGGGAAGTGCTGCCCCTTCATCGAAAGGACGTTCAGGAGATGCGGATACATCCGGTAGTCGGCGTTCTCCATCGCCTGATCCCATAGCTCCTCCTGGTCTGGCGGAAGCTCAGCCGGAGCTCCGCGCTCCTGATGGAAGACGCCGAAGTGGCCCACCAGGTATCGGAAGAGATGGATCACACCACCGGGATACTCCTCGCGGAACCCGCCCAGCGTGCCGTATGCGCCGCGCGGGTCATACGGGAAGATCGCCTTCAGCGACGGCGGTGACTGGCGGGCCACATGCATCTGCTCGGCCCCGAAGCCAGAGATCCCGACCATGCCGACCTTCCCGTCGCTCCACGGCTGTTCAGCAAGCCATTCGATCAGGTCGTAGGAATCCCAGGTGCGATCGCCACCTCCGCCGGACTTCCCGACGCTCCGCGGCATGCCGATCACATGCGCATACCCACGCGAGACCAAGAATCGAGTGTCCCCCGCCTCCTGCGGGCCGGTCCAAAGTGGCGACCAGGCAGGCTGCGGAGGAAGTGACCGTGTTGCCGCCGGGCTCTGGATGTCCTTGTTGTAGATCGCGAACGCGAGCAGGACGGGCACCGGCTCGCTCGTCTCGGGCCGGAAGATGTCCACGGAGAGCTCAACCCCGTCGCGCATCGGAACGCGCACGTCGAGTTCTGTGACCATGTGGCGATGAGTCGGCTCACGATCGTAACCGCCGGGCGGGAACTCCCCGCCGAACAGCCTCACGACCGGCGACCGCGGATCGTGATCGCTGACCTGCCGAGCCAGCCCTGGCTTGACACACCGCCACCCTGCGCCTCGTAATCTCCGCTCGACACCATCTCGCTCCCTCTCCGCCGAGGAAGCTCGCAGACCGTGCGTGACCGCAACCGAAACGCAGCTACGGAGCTACGTCCTCAGCGACGGAGTGCGACCAGGAGATCCCGTGTCGAGTCCGCCGGGCCGATGCCTACCCCTTCAAGTGACCGTGCGCAGGCACGGAACGTCGCGATCACCCCGTCGTCGTCACCCAGCATCGAGCGGACTCGCATCAGTAGACGCCAGGCCGACTCGCGGTAGGGATCGATCGCGACCACCGTGGCGGCCCGCTCCTCGGCCTCGGTCAGGTCCCCGGCTTCGAACGCCAGCTGAGCTATGTCCATACGGGCACGCAGGATTGTCGCGTCAATCTGTTCGCGGCGGTCCTGCGCCCAAGGTGCATCGACATCCATCAGATAGCTCTCGTTGCCGATGCCACCCACGGCATCGCTGAGCGCCTCGCGGCGGTCTGCTCCAGCCAACCCAGATGCGTCAGCGATGCGCATCTCAAGCCCACGTGCGCGGCTGAGAACAGCTCCCGGCGCGAGCTGAAGCGTCCCGTCGAGGTCTCGGGAGAGGACGGCGTCCGGTAGGACGCCTCGAAGGCGAGTCAGTGCCTGCCTGAGGTACGCACCAGCCGAATCGTCGGCCCTACCGTCGAACAGAGCCTCCAGAAGTTCCTCTCGATTGGCGCGACCATCAGGTCGGGAAGCGAGGAACGCCAACAGTTCCAAGCTCTTGCGCAGACGCGCGGTGACGACCTCGCCGGCGATCTCCACACGAAGCTCACCCAAATCATCGACGGTCACCAACGCTTCGTCGGTGCCGCGCGGGCCCTGCCCCCCGGACAGCGCCCGCGCGATCGCGTGCCATTCGGTGTCGGCCCCGCGCTCGGCGTCAAGCCGGCGTGCCGCAACAGCCGGGAAGTCGCGAAGCGCGAGCATCAGCAGTTGATTGCTACCCATTGACTTGGACGTCGAGAGCGCGAGATCAGCGGCCGCATCTGCGTCGGACTCCTCGCCACAGCGCCAGGCTGCCTCCGATAGATAGACAGCTGCCGCCACAAGGTCCAACAACTGATCATGAGCGCGAGCAAGATCCACCGCTGCGCGCAGCGACTGGTAGGCCGCCGCGTCAAGCCCGTCGATCAGCATCCGCATGCCGTCCCAGAGCGGCACACCCACTCGGGCTGACAGCAGTTGGTCGGCGCCACGGAGCTGGCTCACGCGCGCGAGCGCGAGCTGGGCCCGACTTGTGTCACGGTTGATGCGTAGCGCGAGTTGGCTCTCGGTCAACAGATGCCGAATGTGGTAGACGACTGAACCCGAGGCGATCACTCGCTCCCGAGCTTCTGCCAGCGCCTCCATCGCCTCCTCGTTGCGGCCAGCCGCGGCCAACAGACTCGGAGCAACACATCCGCCCAGGTAGGCGCCCTCGACACCGCGTGACTTCAGCTCCCCGTATACCGACAGGGCCTCGCTGATCCGGCCAGCCGCGAGCAGAGCCTCTATGTAATACGGCGCGTTGACGAGCCGCCACCACGGTGCACGTACGCGTGCCAGCGCCTGCTGCAGGCGCCCGTGGGCAAGCTGCGCACGCCGCAGCGTGACGTCGTCCAGACCGCAGCCGAAATTGTCCGGTATGTCAGCGATCCTGATCCCTGGAGCCCCGACCGCAAGATCGCATGCGCAGGCGACCAGCGACGCCTCAGGGCTAGGCGCGGCCAGAGCCCGGACCACCGACGCGTCCTCGACGCGCCCGGCCATGAAGTAACACCAGGCGACGAGACCGAACGTACGACCGGGAATCTGCTCTCCGGAGCGGCGATAGGTACCTACGAGGCGGTCGGCGGCGACCTGTGCGCAGTTGAAGTCGTCGCGTGCGTTGTGGAGCATCAGCTCGGCTTCCATCAGCGCCCGGGAGCCGCTCATCGTGGCTTCATCGAACGTACCGATCCAACGCTCGCCAATCAGCAGGTCCCCGCGCTCGATGACTCCGAAGATCGCCCGCTCCGCGACGGTCGCGGCTCGTGCCAACTCGCCAGCGTTGATGAACGCCTCGGTGGCTTCCTCGTAGCGTTGGGCCTCTGCGAGCAGCTCGCCGTGCGCCACGCCGATCCTTCGCACCTCGGCCTCACTACGACGCCCGAGACACGCTCGCAGAAACTCGCGCAGACGCGTGTGCGGACGGAACCGCGAACCATCCTGGCTCCACCACCCAGGCAGACGCTGCTTGCGCAATCCGTAGAGAACGTCACGGGCGTTGTCGACGCCGAGCTTCATGGCGTCGGCAGCGGAAATCTCGTCGAGCACGGAAGTGGTCACGAGCAGATCACGCTCGGCGTCGGACAGGCGGGCGAGGATCTGCGAGCCGAGGTATCCGTGAAGGGGATCCGCGTCCCCGCCGGCGCCATACCGGTGCTCCTCTGACCGCCACGCCTCGAACAGGACGCCGGTCACCCAACCGCCCGTAGCCGCGACCGCCGCGACTGGATCGACATCACTCTCACACACGTCCCGCAGGGCGATGGTCGCCTCGTCGATCGTGAAGGCGAGATCCTCCTCACCCAAGGCCGCGATCCGGGTCAGGCGGTCGGTGGAACCGGGATCAAGCTCGATCTCGGTTCGGCTCACGCAGACGACACGCATGGTGGGCCGCGCGTAGCGGAGCACCGCGTTTACGACAGCCAGCGCCTGGGGAGCCACGGCGATGCGGTCGAGTTCGTCCAGAACGAGCAGTACAGGCTCGTCCCCGACCGCATCCGCAATCAGACCGGCAGCCTCGACGTGCCCCGCACCCTCTGACAGGACGTCGGTCCCTACGGTTCCGACACCGGCCGCAACCTGCGAGAGCGCCGACTGCAGATACGTCAGCAGGCGTCCCGGTGCCTGATCGGTGTCATCGACGCTGAGCCAGGCCACGGGCCGCCTGCTGCGAAGCGCCACCTCGAGCACCGCCGTCGTCTTACCGGCTCCAGCCGTCGCGCAGATGAAAGTGACCGGGGCCCGCTCAATCAGATCCTCGAGACGGCTTGCTATCCGAGGCCGCGAAACCATTGGCTCCGGCAGCCGAGGCACAAGCAGTTTCGACCTGATCAACGCGACGGGCATGACCTCCCCTTCCTTCCCGCGCCCGATCTTACCGTCGAGCTGCGTCGACGACTCCGGTAGGTTCCGGGCTCTCGGCGTCAAGCGTAGCGGCATTTTGGTCTGGCCAATCGCGGCTTTTACCTCGCTATGAGGCTTTTGGTCCAGCCAATCTGTACATTGTGCCGGGATGGGAGAGCTTGAGGTGACCGGCGTCGATCACGGGCCCGTCGGAAGGCGGATCCGCAAGCACGACGGCGACGAGTTCCTTACCGGGCGAGCGCAATACACGGGCGACCTGACGCTCCCGGGGATGCTGCACGCAGCCATCCTGCGCAGCCCGCACCCGCACGCACGCATCGCCTCGATCGACGCCCAGACCGCTCGCGCACACCCAGAAGTTCACCTTGTGCTGACCGGCGAGGAGACGGTCCCGCTCGTGGACGAAGTTCCGCATGGCCTCGACGCAGCCGGCCTCGGCGGGCACCACGCCGAAAGCCGCGTGCTGGCCGTCGGGAAGGTCATGTTCGCCGGTGAGCCGGTGGCCGCCGTGGTGGCCGACACCGCAGCTGGCGCCATGGAGGGGGCATCCCAGATCAACGTGGTCTACGAGCTGCTGCCACACGTCCTGGATGCCGACGAAGCACTCCGCGAGGGCGCGCCGCTGCTGAACGAGGACTGGGGAACCAACCTGATCATCGGAGGCGAGTTCGGGATCGATGACTTCGACGAGGTCGCCACCACGGCCGATCACGTCATACAGGGAGAGGTCGCCAGCCACCGCGGCAATGCGGCCCCGATGGAGCCTCGAGCCTGTCTGGCCGACTGGGACGAGCGCCGTCGCCGGCTCACCCTTTACGCGACCGTGCAGAGCCCTCACACAGAGCGAGCCACGCTGACTGCGGCGCTTCAGATCCCGGAGCGCGACATCCAGGTGATCTCTCCCCGGATCGGCGGCTCGTTCGGCCTGAAGATGTCCGGCAACCGCGAGCACATCCTCATGTCCGTGCTGACGCGGCTGGTGAAGCGGCCAGTGCGATGGTTCGAGGATCGAGCTTCAGCGCTGCTGCCGGGAACCAGTGACTCGGTGATGCGCTACCGGGCGGCGTTCGACGACGACGGTCGCCTGCGCGCATTGGAGGTTCATATCGTCAACAACCACGGCGCCGGCAACAACGGCCACGGTTGGGGGATGGCGCTCGTCGGCGCGATGACTGTCGGCACCGGCTACGCGCTCGATCACTGCCGCGTCACCTACGAGGTGGTTGCCACGAACAAGGCCCCCTGGCAGGGCACGAAGCCGTTCGGCAAGAACACTGCGACATTGGTGGTCGAGCGAGTGCTCGACCTGATTGCAGAGGCCACCGGGCTCGATCCAACCGAGGTGCGACGCCGCAATTTCATCAAGCCAGACGCGTTTCCCCATACCCACACCTCCGGCCTGGAACTTGATAGCGGAAACTACGAAGGCGCGCTCGACTTGACCCTGAAACGTCTGGGCTACGCAGAGGCGCGTGCCGAGCAGACGCGAGCACTCGAGCAAGGGCGCCACATCGGCATCGGCATCGGCTTCGAGTTGATGCCGGAGAACGCCGACGTTCCCGGCGCGCTTGTGGCCGCTTTCGACACGTCGACCGTGCGCATGGGTCCCACCGGCGAGGTGACGGTGCTCACCGGAGTGACCTCGCCGGGCACGGGCAGCGATACGGGCATCATCCAGCTCGTCGCACAGGAGCTCGGGGTCCCGATGTCGCAGATTTCGGTAGTCCAGGGAGATACAGACACATGTCCGTTCGGCTATGGCAACTTCTCGAGTCGCAGCATCGTCACCGGTGGCAGTTCTGCGGTTCTCGCCGCTCGCGACATCGCTGCGAAGCTCCGCGTCGTGGCGGCAGCGATGCTGCACCGGACGCCCGAGGAGATCCGCTTGGTCGACGGAACGGCCACGGTAGACGACACACCCGATGCAGCGTTGCCGATCGCCGCAGTCGCCGATGCCGTCTACTCGCTCGCGTACATCCTCGCCCTCGACATCGAGCCGAACCTGGAGTCGACACGCACTTTCCGCCCCAAGAACATCCGTCAGACCCCGGACGAGCTGGGACGCTTCAACACCTACTCGACCTACCCGTTCGCGGTGCACGCGTCGGTTGTCGAGTTGGACCCGGAAACGGGCATGCTGAGACTCGTCCGGCATGTGGTGACCCACGATTGCGGGACGGTCATCAACCCGCTTATGGTCGACGGCCAGCTCGTCGGCGGAACCGTCATGGGACTGAGCGCCGGACTGGGCGAAGAGTTCGTCTACGGCGGCGACGGGCTACCGCTGTCAACAGGGTTCAAGTCGTACCTGCTGGCGCGCGCTGCCGACCTGCCGAGGATCGAACTGGAGCACCAGGTGACGCCGAGTCCCGTCACGATCTCAGGCGCCAAGGGCGTCGGTGAGGCGGGCTTTTCCGGCTCTCAGTCGGCACTGCTGAGCGCCGTGAACGACGCGCTGCGACCGCTCGGAGCGCGTATCGAGCGGACGCCCGTCAGCCCACCGAACGTGCTGGCGGCGATCATGCGGGCAGCGTCATGATCCCAACCCGCTTCGACTATCACGCTCCGGAGGACGCTGCCGCGGCGGCGCAGCTGCTCGCCGAGGATCCAGGCGGCACACGTGTGCTCGGTGGCGGCACCTGGGTGATCCCGGAGCTGTCGCGCGGTGAGACTAGGCCGCGCGTCGTCGTGGATCTCGCCCACGCTGGACTGGGCGGCATTGAGCAGACCGACAACGGGCTGCGCATCGGCGCCATGACCACCTATGCCGATCTTCTGAGCTCCGACGAGGTGGCCGCGACGGCGCCGTTGCTGCGGATGGTCGCCGGCGAGATCACGGGCGGCTGGTCGCTTCGCAATCAGGGGACGATCGGCGGCTCCGCCGCGGCAGCGCGGCCGCAATCGGACATCCCCGCTGCACTCGTCGCCTGCGATGCCAGCGCCGTCATCCAGGGTCCCACCGGTGTCCGCCGCACACCCGTCGCCCGGTTAATCGCAGGCGCGATGCGGACGAGCCTCCAGTCCGGCGAGCTTGTCACAGCATTCGAGCTGCCGCGATGGTCATCTGGCGCCGGATACGTCAAGCTCAAGCGCTACGCGAGCAGTTGGCCGATCGTGACCGCGTCGGCCGGGGTCACGATTCGCGACGGCGTTTGCGTGGCGGCGCGCCTCGTTTTGGGCGGCGCCGCGGCTCGGCCGATCGTCGTCGACGTCACGGCGGTGTTCGTCGGTGAGCACGTCACGCCGGAGACGATCGATGGCGCCGCGCAAGCAGCTGCCGACGCGGTGACGGAGCCATGGGAGGATGCCCTGGCCCCAGGCGCCTACCGCGCCGCGATCGCAGCGCCGGCTGCGCGGCGGGCTCTGACGCTGGCGTGCGTCAATGAGACGAAAGGAGCCTGAATGCGCCTGACCATGACGATTAATGGCGCCGAGCGCACAGCGGAAGTCGACGTGCGGATGCTGCTAGTCGACGCGCTCCGCGACGTTTTGGGGGTCACCGGCCCGAAGATCGGCTGCCTGAGTGGCGACTGCGGCGCGTGCACGATCTCGCTCAACGGGCAGATCGTGAAGTCGTGTATGAGGCTGGCGGTATCGGTCGACGGCGCCGACATTCGCACCCTCGAGGGTCTCGCCGAGGACGGTCAACTTTCGGCCTTGCAGCAGGCGTTCTGGGACAACCTCTCATTCCAGTGCGGCTATTGCCTATCTGGGATGCTGTTCGCCGCTGAGGACCTGCTCAACCGCGACCAGAGCCCCAGCGAGGCGGAGATCCGCTCGGCCATCAGCGGCAATCTCTGCCGGTGTACGGGATATCAGGCCATCGTCGATGCGATCAAGTCGGTGTCCGTGAGCCTGCCGCAAGCGGACACATCCTCCGATGCTTAGCGGCCATCGATCAATGCCCTGACTGTGTCGCGGTGTTCGCGGATGGTCGTCTCGGGCTCCTGGTCACGCTGTCGCCCCATTCCGCAATACATCGCGAATCCGAAGTCGTCCAGGTAGCGGGAAGCAGTAGCGGCTCGGCGTTTCGCTCCGAGGATCCCGTCCAGGGGTTGGATGATGCCGAGGAAGACGCGAGTGTCCCGAGCTCTCAGATCTGCCAGCGGCCGGTAGAAGCGGTCGTCCTCGCTACGCAGATAACGCGGCCCGGCGATGTGGAGCCAGTCCACCAACCGGCCGGAGCCGTCGACCGCGGCATTCGCCATTCGCACGGGCACTGACATGTCCGCCGGCTCGTACATCGGCCACTCCGGGAACGTCCCGTAACAGATGTGATAGCCGAGTAGGACCTCCTCGGGGATCTGAGGGCTCAGGCGGGTGATGGGCCCCTCCCAGCGCTCCCACGCATCACCGGCCGTCCATGCCAGCACGCCCTCGATGTCCTGCGTCTCGTAGGCGGCATCCCATTGGATCGCGAGGTCTTCGGCCGGGATGGCGTCGAAGAGCCGGCTGAGCTCGCGGCTCACGAGCTCCTCGAATCCGCGTGCCGCCTTGGGATAGTCGCGACCGTAGTCTGCCTTGATCGCGTTCAGGGCGCTCGCCGGGAGCGGCAGGTCGACCTGAAAGCGCAGCCCTGGCCGGATCACGCCCTCTTCACGCAGCCGGGTGAAGATCCCATAAGACTCGATGGCATCATCGATGCGCGGCCAGCGGTCCCAACGGACCACGTCGACCTCTTCGCGCACGGCGAATATCGGCAACTCGTACGCGTGTCGCGGGAAGCCCGTCGGCGAAGTGGTCTCCTCCACGAGCAAGATGTCGGGGTTCTCGCGAACGATCCCCTCGCGCTCGTAGCTGACCCAGTTCTTGCGAAGGGAGTTGGTCTCCCCGTCAGGCAACGCGCAGATATAGTCTCCGAAGTACTCGGCTGCGATTCTCAGAGCAGACTCGGTGTCCTCGAGCGGCAGGCTGCCGACCAGCAACAGGTCGCTCGTAACGCGGGTACTTGCAGTCTCGTTCGACATTCCTCGTTCCTCATTCCTGGGCGACAATCGAATCTGGCGGGTGCGAGCCGCCCTTGTCTCTGACGCCTCCGAAGCGGCGGCTTAAGTACGCGATCACATCCCCACGGTTCCCGAGCACGGCTCCTACCAGAACGAAGCCCGTCGCGACCTCCTGCCAGTAGGACGAGACACCCGAGATATCCAACCCGTTGGCAAGTAGCCCCAGAAAGAGGGCCCCGATCACGGTCCCGCCCACGCCGCCTATGCCACCCGTGAGCGCGGTACCGCCGAGCAGCACCGCCGCGATTGACTGCAGCGCGAGCGTTGGATCCACGTCGGGGGTGGCGGCCCCAGCCTGGCTCGCTTCAAGGACACCGGCCAGCGCCGCGCACGCCCCGACAATTGCGTAGACCGCGATCAGCCTGCGCTTGGTTCTGATTCCAGAGAGACGTGCGGCCGTTGTGTTTCCGCCGATGGCATAGACGTCCCGTCCGAAGTACGTTCGTGACTGTAAGTAGAGCCCGACGATCAGGACTAGCGCCATGATCCAGATCGGCAGCGGGATGCCCAGAAACGAGCCGGTCGCCAGAGCATTGGTCAACGGTGCGGTCAGATAGATCGAGTTTGCGTTTGACCAGAGGCTGAGGACCCCAGACAGGGCCGTCATCGACGCAAGCGTCACGACGAAGACGTTCAGGCCGAGGGCCCCAACCAACACTCCGTTGACTCCGCCACCGATCACGGCGCCGAGCGCGAGTGCCAAGACGAGGCCGACGCCCCCGGGCATGCCGGTGCCGACGACCTTCGCCATGAAATACGCGACGAGCGATGCGGTTGCGCCCACGGACAGGTCGAACCCTCCGCTGATCAGTACCAGCGTCATCCCGATCGAGACGACCCACAGCGCCGAGATCGACTCGAGCGAGTTCTCGATGTTGATCTTCGTGAGGAATCGTCCCTGTGTGGCGCCGAACACCACGAGCAAAACAATGAGGAGGATCAGGATCGGCCGGAAGCGGCGCGTCCGCCCGTACGCCACGAGCAGCAAGCCCGAGAACGTTCGGCCACGCTCAACGCCAGTCTCGCGATGCTCGCCCTCATCGCCATCAGTGACTGTCACCACCGTCTCACCTACCTGATCCTCACTCATTGCTCTGCGCACCCCTAACTCACAAAAGGAATGCTCGACAGATTGCTCTTTGTCGCAACCACACCCGGAAGCTGAAGGATCTTCGGCAGTGGCAGGTGCTGCTTGGTCTGGGCGTCGTACGCAGCGATCACGGCCTGGGCTCCCTCCTGCTCCCACGGCGCGCGATAGACCATCTTCTCGCTGCCGTTCTTGAGGAGCGGCACGCTCTCAGGCTCCCCGCCGTTGGGCGTGACGATCGCGACGTTCTTCACGTGAGCTACCTTCGCCGACGTCACGGCTGCCTGAGCGGTCGCGTCGTTGAAGGTGATCAGCGCCCGAACGCTCGGGTGTTGTGTGAAGAACGTCGTCGCGGCGGTCGCCTCCGCCTGGCCTGTCGCGACCGTTGCGTTGACCTGCCCGACGAACTTCATGCCAAAGTGCTTACCCCAGTACTCCTGCCGCTGGGCAGCATAGATAAGCGAGGGCACCGGCGCCGCGAATCCGACGATTCCAAAACTGGCACCCTTCGGGAGACTCGCTGCCAGCTGCTTCATCGTCACGTATACCGAGTAATCACTGGCATTGTCGATGTCGGTGGTGACACCCGGCGTCAGAGTCGGCGAGGACTGCGGGTCGGCGAGCACCGTTATAACAGGGATTCCCTTTGACTGTGCCTGTTTGAAGTCCGCGCTCAAAGCCTGGGGAACCAGCGGATCGGCGATCAGTGCCGTAACTCCCTCGTCGAGCATCTCCTTCATCTGGTTGACCTGCTGCTGTGGATTATCAATCGCATCCAGTTCGACGAGAGATCCCCCCAGTGCCTTGACCTCCGCTGCTGCTGCCTGCTCCTGCGCGGCGAGCGCCTTCACCGTCCCGTTGATCTGCAGAAAGCCGACCTTGAACTTGACGCCGTGCTTGAGCTTCGGAGCCGGGAGCGGCTTCGTCATGTACCTCTTATCCACCCCGTTGTAGCTCTTGTCAACCTGGCTGGAGTTCGGCTGCCATGCCGCCGCGGCGGCCGAACCGATCCTGGCCTGAGCCGTCCGTGTTGCTGCCGAGCTTGTAGCGCAGGCCGCGGCGGCGATCGCCGCTGCCGCCACCGCCGTAAATGCCGGTACGTTGCGAAGCTTGCCGCTTCGCAACCCCCCGATTAGTTGTCTCTTAGTAGGCACTTCTCTCTCCCTCTTAGCGTTCAGCCCACCGTGGCGGGCCGTGATTTGTTGCCTTCCCTCTCAGAAGCCGCTCGCGCGGTGGGCGATTAGAACCTCCGTCGCCTCATGCGCGTTGATCGAATCGACGATCCGTCCAGCGAACATCACGATGATTCGGTCACACAGCTCGAGGAGCTCGTCGTTCTCGGACGAGCTGACGAGGATCGCCAGCCCGCTCCGCCCGACCGCTTCTCGCAGGGTGTCGTGGATCTCCCCACGGGCGCCCACGTCAACGCCACGCGTCGGCTCGTCCAGCAGCAGCACCCGTGGCTGAGATCGCAGCCACTTCGCGAGTGCCACCTTCTGCTGATTGCCGCCGCTGAGCGTCCCGACTGGGGCGTCCAACGACGGTGTCCTGATCCTCAGGCGCCGAACCATTTCGGCGATCTCTCCATCCGGGTCATCCGTACCCGGGGGCATGAGTGCGCCGCCATTGCGCGTCGCGACCATCCTGAGGTTTTCCCCGACGCTCATCGTCGTCACCAGTCCCTGCGTTCCACGATCAGGTGGCACGAATGCGATGCCCTGCGCGATCGCGGTCCTCGGACTGTGCTGCCGGAGCGCCTTCTCGCCAATCTGAACCTCGCCGGTCCAGTCGGACCGCGCGCCGAAGATCGCCTCGAGCAGCTCCGACCGTCCGGCACCCTCGAGTCCGGCCAGCCCGACGATCTCACCCTGATCCACGGTGAGGCTGACCCCGTTCACGAGGCCTGCGATGGCGACGTTGGACAGCGCCAGGGCTGGCTTCTGCTGGCTGGCGCTGGGAGCGATCCGACGTCCGGCCGTCGCCTCGGGGGCGGCATTGCCGAGCATCGCGGCGATCAGGCCACCTGCGTCGAACTCCGAGATCGCTCCGGTAGCCGCGGTCTGACCATCGCGCAGGACGGTCACCTCGTCCGCAACCGCCATCACCTCACTCAGACGATGCGACACGAAGATCACGGAGACGCCCGTCTCGCTGAGCCTCCGTACCGTGTTCAAGAGCGCGTCCACCTCGGTGGCAACCAGCGAACTGGTCGGCTCGTCAAGGATCAGCAGCCTTGCATCGATCGACAACGCCCGCGCGATCTCGACCATCTGGCGCTCGTGCGGCAGCAGTGACCGCACGGGCGCGTCGAGGTCGTAGTCAACACCTAGTGGCTCCAGCACACTGGCCGCTCGGGTACGCGATGCCTTCCAATCAATTCCGACAGCTGTGCGGGCCAACCGACCGAGCAGTACATTCTCCGCGACCGTCAGATCCATTGCGAGGGACGTCTCCTGCGAGACCATCGCTATCCCGGCACGAACGGCGTCCGCAGGCTCAGCGAACGAAACCAGCCTGCCCTGACAGTTGAGGACGCCTCGATCCGGACGTTGCTGTCCGCTGAGGATGCCCAGCATCGTCGACTTGCCCGATCCGTTCGCTCCCAGCAATGCATGGACCACTCCAGGACGCGAGACGGCCAGCGACGCGCCGCGCAGGGCGCGGACAGCACCAAACTGTTTGTAAATCGTCTGAGCCTCGAGCAACGGTGCATCGATGACGCTCCCGACGGAGGCCGCACCTGCCTGCGCCTGGCTATCGGCCATTCCCGTCCCCCAGGTGCACATTTATTACCGCCGCCCTGCCATCGGCGACCGCAGCGATGCCCGCCGCCAGAGCGTCAGCGAGCTCGGACGCGTGGTGAACCTCGCAGCCAAGGAATCCGAACGGCGTCGCCAGCTCCGAGAGCGGAGGCTGCCCCGACAACTTGACCCCGTCGTGGTCGTCATTTCTGACCGCGACACCATCCGGGTAGAACCGGAGATGGTTCATCTTCATCGAGAGGTACTGCCGGTTGTTGAACACGACGATCAGGACCGGCAGACCGAGATCCCGAGAAGCCATCAGTCCCTGAAACATCGGGTTGTACAAGAAGGTCCCGTCACCGATGGCGAGAACAACCATCCGCTCGCCAACGGCGAGCTTGACCCCCAGGGCTACGCCTGAGCCCTGTCCCAGTCCTCCCTGCACGTACAGCCAGCGCCCGAACTCACTCGCCCGTAGGTACCGCTGAAGCTCACCGCTGTGGGTGATCGTCTCATCGACGACGATCGCGTCCTGTGGCAGCAGCTCCCTCAGCGTGCTCACGAGTAGCGCCGTGGATATCGCGTCGCCGGCCTCTCGGCCGCTCAGCTCCGCGCTGGTTATCGCCTGCTCGTGTGCCTCGTGCAGCCTGCTGAACTCGGCGGAGCGCCGCTCGACATCGAAGCCGTCCAGCCGGGCGGACACGGCGACACGGAGCGCGTCGAGCGTCGCGGCGACCTCGCCCTCGAGGTAATCGGTGGCGTGGAGAACCTGGTAGACGATGTGCGGCCGCTGCGGGACCTCGTCGATCACCACCACTCGAGCGTTCGGGTAGGGGTTCGCGCTGGGCGGATACCACGGCGCTCGCGCGTTGACGAGCAGCAGCAGATCGACGTCGACCCCGGCCGGCGGCCGCTCCCCGAGATGTAGAGGCGACGTGCGATCGAAGTTCGCGCAGACGGCAGACCGCGGCTCGACGACTCCGATCCCCAGCGACTCGGCGAACCCCTTCAGTGCGGCGAAAGTCCGCTCGTCGCGCCCCGCGGTCTCAGTGATCACGAGCGGCCAGCGGGCGCTCAGCAGCGCATCGGCGACCCGCTCGACGTCCTCGGGTGCGCTCACGCGTCGTCCAGGCGCCGCGACCGGGCGGTGCACCGCCGGGGGCGACCAGTCGGCCAAGAGGGTTTCCAGCGGGACATTCAGATAGACGGGACCGGTCGGCTGGCGGCCGGCGATCTCGCCCGCTCGGAGCACCATCTCGTAGAGAACCTCAGGCGTCGGCGCCTGGTTTGCCCATTTCACGAAACCGGAGGCGAGTGTGTGTGGCCCGCCGACGACCGACAGGTTCCGGTACCACTGACTTCCCGGGTCGGGGCCTTCGCCCTCGCCGTAGGTGATCGACTCCGATGAGCTCACCACCATCGGAGCACCGCTCAACAGCGCGCCGTGGATGGCGTTTGCGCCCTGTAGGAGTCCCGCACCGGCGTGTAGCAGTACAACCTGCCCGCGCTGGGTGATCAGGGCATATCCGGTCGCCATCCCAACGGCGAGCGACTCGTGGGTCAAGTCGAGGTAGCGGGGACCGGGCTCGCCTTCCTGACGCTGGCGCGCGAACGCCTCCCAAACTGGAGCCCATTCAGAGCCGGGCGACGAGAACACGTAATCGACGCCGAGAGCCCTGAAGGCCTCGAGCATCCCTCCGCCGCCGTCGAGCCGTCCACGTGACGGACGATCGTCCGGCGACCGGGCGCTCGTTGTGAGTGTGCTGCCGTCCGCGGAGGCCATCAGCTCGCCTGCGCCTCCTCGGCAACGACCGTGTTACAGAGCGATCCAATCCCGCTGATCTCGATCTCGATGTCGTCGCCGTCCGCGAGCGCTCCGCTTCCGTCAGCACCGAGCCAGAGCACGTCGCCGGGATACATCGTGATGTAGCGCGTGATCGCGACGATGTAGTCGACTGCGTCGAAGATCATCTCGCCGGTCGTGAACGAGGTGACCTCCTCGTCGTTCACGCGCAGCGTCGTCACGAACCGTGCCGGATCGACGTCGGTGACGATCCACGGTCCCATCGGCTTGAAGGTGTCGCTGTTCTTGGCGCGCCAGAACGTTCGGTCGGCGTATTGCCATTCACGGGCGCTCACGTCGTTGCCGATGGTCCAGCCAAAGATCGCGTCTCGGGCCTCGTCGGGCGAGGCCCGCCGCACCTGCCTGCCGATCACGGCGACGAGCTCCGGCTCTGCCTCGATCAGCCCGGTGAGATCGCTGGGAAGCACTATCTCCGAGCCGTGGCCGATCAGCGCGTTACTGGCTCGGTAGCCGACCTCAGGCTTATCGGGCAGCCGGGCACTCGTATTGCCGCGCGAGCGTGCGTGCTCGATGTGCGAGGCATAGTTCATCCCGACGCAGAAGAACGTGCGTGGCTCAGTCGGCGGGAGCATGGTGACCTCATCTACACGCCACCGTTCGTCAGTTCGCTCGTGATCACCAAACGGGGATCCCTCCACGCCGACGACCTGATCGTCCTCGATGAGCCCGAACCGCTCCCTTCCTTCAACTTCGACGCGACACCAGATCATCGGAGCTTGTGAGAGATCCGCTTGGTTATGAGGTAGCCGTCGAGCCCCTCCGAACCGCCTTCTCGGCCCCAGCCGCTGTCCTTGACACCGCCGGATGGAGCTTCCGGAACGGAACCGCCGCAGTGGTTAATGGAGATGATCCCCGCCTCGAGACCCCGCTTCAGCACGTCCGCGGTGTCCGCAGAGCCGGTGAATCCGTACGCGGCAAGCCCGTAGGGGAGTGAATTCGCCGCGGCCAGCGCGTCGTTGAGGTCATCGAAGCGCAAAACGGCGCTGACTGGTCCGAACGGCTCCTCCCGCATGATCCGTGCTTCCGTCGGGACTTCGGTCAGGACGGTCGGTTCATAGAAGAAGCCCGGCTGATCGATTCGCGACCCGCCGCAGATGACGCTGGTGCCGCGTTCCTGCGCGTCCTCGAGCAGCTCATCCATCGCAGCGAGTCGGCGCGTATTGGCCATCGGCCCCATCTGGCTGCTCTCGTCAAGCCCGTTGCCCACGCGCAGCGAGCGGGACTCTCCGGAATATGAGTCCAGGAACGCGTCATAGATGTCCGCGTGGGCATAGATGCGGCTCGGCGAGGTGCATACCTGACCGGCGTTGACGTACTTAGCCGCCGCGACCGCCTTCCCTGCGCGTTCCGGATCGGCGTCGCGGCAGATGACCACGGGAGCGTGGCCGCCCAGTTCCATGATCGACGGCTTCATGTGCTCCCCGGCGAGTTGCGCCAGGCGCTTACCGACGGGGATCGAACCGGTGAACGCGACCATCCGGATCGCCGGCGAAGTAATCAGGTGCTGTGAGACCTCGGCGGGAACGCCGAAAACCAGATTGATCACGCCGGCCGGAACACCTGCCTCCTCGAAGCACTGGACGAGCGCGCATGCGGTTCCTGGGGTCTCCTCGGATGCCTTCAGCACGATCGTGCAGCCGGCACTCAAGGCTCCACCAAGCTTGCGCATTGGCGATGCTGCAGGGAAGTTCCAGGGGGTGAAGGCCGCGACCGGACCCACCGGCTGGTGGATGACGCTCATCTCCGTGTCGTGGTCAACCGGGATGATCCGGCCGTAAAGACGACGTGCGTCCTCGGCATCCCAGTCGATGCCCTTCGCGACGCGGATCACCTCCGCCGTCGACTGCGAGAGCAGCTTCCCCTCCTCGGTGGTCATGATCCACGCGATTCGGGACAGCCGTTCGCGAATCAGGTCAGCCGCCCGGTGCAGGATTGCGCCGCGCTCGTCGACGGGTGTATCGCGCCACGCCGGGAAGCTCCGCGACGCCGCTTCGACGGCGCGATCGAGGTCCTCGCGCGCCGCGATTGGAACCTCTCCCAGGCTCTGGCCGGTTGCCGGATCGATGATCGGCTCGGTCCGTCCCGATGTGCCTCCGGTCCAGACGCCGTCGATGAACATCGCGATCCGTGCGGGCGGAGTCGTGACGATCGGATCCTTCGACCTGTCCGTTGTGGCGCTCATGCGTCATCCACGCTTCCGGCGGCTGGGTGCGGAACAGCGCCGACGAGGCAGAACGCGATCACGCACGGCACCTCGCCTGGATTGCGCCAGTCATGGGCCGTGCCCCGCTGCACGACGGTGTCCCCGGCCCGAAGGCGTACCGCCCTGCCGTCGAGCACGAGCTCGATCTCGCCGGAGAGAACGACCGCGTAGTCCACCGAATCGGTTTGATGGAGGGCGGAAGCAACCCCTGGGGCATATTCTGCGATCCGGAACACCGTGCCATTCGAGATGCTCCGGCTCGTGACCTCGTGGGTTAGGTCGCGCTCGTCAGAGGGGCAGCCGTCGTCGCGGACCGGCACCTCATCGGTCGCCCACAGCACGTAGCTGGAATGACCGGGGCGACGTCTCGTGACGTTGGTGACCACGTCGTCGCTGACAACAGTGGGACGCCCGTCGGCGTCGAGACCTGTGACGACCCGGCGAGGCGGGAACAGCGTCTGCCGTGACTCGCTCACCGTTCCAGCGCCTCCGCTCTGGTCATCGCGCGCTGGATCACGTGCAATTGCTCGATGGCGAAGTACGTGACATCGCCGCCGTCAGTGTCCGCTTCTACGAACGATCGGCAGTACTGCGACGGCGTCAGGCGCAGCTCGGGCGAGATCGAGAGCCAATCGAACATGCTGTACCCGGCCCGCCAGACAGCCCAGTAGAAAATCGCGCGCGCCGTACGTCCGTTGGCCGTGGCGAACGGATGTTCGTACAGCAGCCAGAAGTGCAGGAGGATCGCGCGGAGCACTGGATGCATCTCGGCTCCGGCGACCCAGCTTTCAGCGTTGGCGAAGTCGCACATCGCGTGCAGGCGCTCGATCACCGCGCCGGATACGTCTTCCTGCTCGTCTCCACTGAGGATCTTCTGGACGGCCAGCACCGAGTCCGGTGTCAAGCCAGCCTCCAGCTTCCGACGCACGAGCTCCAGCGCTCGGACGCCGCG
This sequence comes from Solirubrobacteraceae bacterium, assembly GCA_036268195.1. Taxonomy (GTDB): domain Bacteria; phylum Actinomycetota; class Thermoleophilia; order Solirubrobacterales; family Solirubrobacteraceae; genus Palsa-465. The sequence goes on along the minus strand of DATAUP010000047.1, from coordinate 92,506 downwards.
AAGCAGGAACGCCTCGCCGTCATCCTGGGGCTCACGCCGCTCGCCAACCAGACGCTCGGCGGTGTCCGATGTCACCGCGGCACCTGCGAGCGCGCTCGAGCCGATGGCTTCGTCGAGTAGGGCATCACCAACCGCCTGACGGGCATACGCAGCCTGGTAGATGTCGATCGCATCCAATCCCACCAGCACCTCCTCCGGCTGGGCGTATGAGAGTTGGGCGCCGTTCAAGCCGATGAGCGGGAGCGGCCTCCGCAGAGTCGTCCGCGCCTCGCGAATCTGCATCCACCACTCCTCGACGCCGAGCCCTCCGCGGGGCTCCATGAAGCGGATGTCGTCCCAGTGGACGTATTCGGCTGAGGTGGCGTCGAGACTCCTGAGCTCCGCGAGCTCCTCCAGACTGAGTCGATCGATTCGCTCGGTGAGATCGGGTGCGGGTGCCACGTAGTAGTGAGAGCTCCAGACGAGGCCGAACATGTCCAAGTCGATGAACATCTGGCGTTGGAGCTCGGAGACACGCGCTTCCCGTTCAGCTGCCGTGGGTCGCTGCGCAAGCAACGCACTGTCTGTCATCAGGTGAGATGCCACTGTGATCCCTCAGTCCTGGCCCGTTCTCCAGCCGCCCGCGTATTCGAGCCTGACGGTGCGCGCGTACGGGACTGGGCTGACGACCACCCGGACTTCCTTGAGCTCGTGCGGGACCACTGTCGTCTTGCGGGTACCACTATCGGGCTCACCCCAATGAAGCGTGAGCTCGGCGCCGAGGGGAACGTTCGCGTCGACGACCCCGAGCGACAGCGCCGAGTCTTCGTTGGCGCTGTAGCCAGAGAACATCGACAGACCGACGACACCCCCGCCGGCGTCGGCGACGGCGTCGAAGCCGGAAGACCCATAGTTCGCCGTCGGAGCCTCAAACGGCATGTAGCCATTGCCATCGCGGTCTGCCGCGCTGCCGAGCAGATCGGCGAGATCCTCCTGGTTCCAAGCGAACGTGACCTTCTTTCGCTGCGTCTGCGGATCGAGCTGCTCAAGCGCCTCGCGCCCGTGGAAGTCGTGATCGAACTTCACGAACGTCCCGTAGCCCAACTCATACGGGTTCAGGTAGTAGTCCTCGATGTCGTCCGAGACGAAGCTGCCGGCGATCGAATTGGTCGCCTCGAAGCCGGTGGCGGGCAGCCACTGGCGGTATCCACGTAGCGACTCGCCTGTATAGACGGCTGCCAATGGAGATGGAATCCAACCTGACTCGAGCGTGTTGGACGAGTAGGCACGCGAGCCCACCGGCTCGATGCCGAACTCCTGACCGACGGTCAGGACGACATCGCGCATCTGGAGATAGTCGTCGTATGTGCCCCACAGCTCTAGGCCCGGGGTGCCGGCCATACCGTGACGCAGTGTGCGAACCGTCTTTCCGCCGAGCTGCATGGTCGACATGCGGAAGAAGGCCAGGTCCTCAAGCGCACCTCCGTTCAGCTTCTCGATCAACGGCCAAGCATTGGGACCCTGGATCTGGAAGCGCCAGTACTTGCGGGACACCTGCCGGCCGAGGGGATGCGACGGCGACCGATCGTCGCGCTCCGTCTCCACGTCGTAGCCCCCCGCTTGCGCTTGGAAAGCCAGCCAGTTGGCACATGGAGCACGCCCGACGTATATGTACTCCTCGTCGTCCTGGCGAAACAGGATCCCATCGCCGATCACCTGCCCCGCGGTGGAGGTCGCGACGTACTGCTTCGCCATGTCGACCGGAAAGTTCGCGACGCTGTTGACCGCGGTGTCGGAGATCAGCGAGATGGCCCCGGGACCGCGCAGCGTCAGGCTGGTCATGTGGTGCGTCTGGTCGAAGAGCACCGTGCGCTCACGCCACGCACGCTGCTCGCGCCGCCAATTCGAATATTCCGGGGGCACGATCGGATAGGTGAACGCGCCGATCTGTGAGTTACGCAGGTGATCGACGATGTTCGGGACGCCGTCGACCAGGTCCTGGAGGGTCTTCGCTGACATGTTGCCGTCAAACCTTCGTCTTGTAGGTGGCCTTTGCGCGTCCCGACGGCTCGACGCTGTGATCCCAGGCGGAGTGGTGGATCAGTTCGACCAGATTCCCGTCGGGGTCGTGGATGTAGCAAGCGCGTGAATCGTTCTGCAGTCGGTACACCGGCTTCGTCGGCCGAATCCCGAGTTCGTCGAGGCCCGTGTGCATCGCGTCCCAGTCCTGCACCTCGACGCAGAAGTGGTGCGGCTTCATGTCCGGCGGGTTCGGGTGCGGCGTGAAGTGAAGGTCGAAGTTTCCGAACGTCATGAGGAGCACCGGCGTGTCGCTCACCCGACTGACGTCGACGCGCGCCATCCCGAAGACCTGCTCGTACCAGGCCTGCGAGCGGTCCATATCGCTGGTCGGGAAGTTGACGTGATGCAGGCAGTAGGGGCGGATACTCATATCTCTCCTCGTGGACTTGGGTCGTCGTGGCCGTCCCTGTTGAGTCGGCACCCAGCAAACCTCCGCCGACACCGCGTTGGCTACACGGGATGGTCCGCACGAACGACCTCCTCCTCGTCGGCAAATCTGGCACTCGCGCCGTGACCGACGCCGAAATCCACTGTGATCGGCCAGCCGCGCGACTCGCAGCGCCGCTCCCAGGCGCAGCGTCATCTGCATCCCTCACCAACGAAGTCAACGCTCGATTCAGCCGAAGCTTTGAGTTGACAAGAATTGGCCCGACCAATATACATACCGCCGGTATTGGCCTGTCCAATTTCCTGGAAGGACCCCATGCCAGACGAGATCAACGACAAGCCGGCGCTACACGGAATTACGGTCATCGACCTCTCGCGCGTGCTCGCTGGCCCATATGCAACGATGCTGCTTGCCGACCTCGGTGCCGATGTGATCAAGATCGAGCGGCCGGGCGGCGGAGATGACACGCGGTCGTGGGGGCCACCCTTCGTCGGGACCTCAGACGAGCAGGAGAGCACGTATTTCCTGTCGATCAACCGCAGCAAGCGGAGCCTCATCTGCGATTTCAAGGACCCCGGGGATCTCGAGGTGTTGCGGGCGCTGATCGCCGAGGCGGACGTACTGGTCGAGAACTTCCGCCACGGCGTGATGGACCGTCTCGGAATCGGCCACGAGCGGCTCTTGGAGAGCAATCCGCGGCTCGTAATTCTCTCGATAACCGGGTTCGGATCAAGCGGCCCGGACGCAGATCGCGTCGGATATGACCAGATTGTCCAAGCGGAGGGCGGCCTGATGAGCGTGACCGGCCTGGACCAGTCGCCGGTGAAGGTCGGGGTGCCGATCGCCGACCTCATGGCCGGGACCTACGGAACGCTGGGCGTACTCGCGGCGCTTCGGGCTCGCGACGAGGACGGCCTGGGACAGGTCGTCTCGACCTCGCTGCTGGCGGGCCAAATCGGTATTCACTGCTTCCAGGGAACGCGCTGGCTTGTGGCTGGTGAGGTTCCCGGGCCTGCGGGCAACCAACATCCGACCGTCTGTCCATATGGCACGTTCCAGACCGCTACCGCCCCGGTCGTGATCGCCGTCGGCAACGACGCCATCTGGTGCCGTTTCGCGCCGCTCATCGAGATCAATCCGGACGAAGCCCGCTTCGCCACGAACCCGGACAGGGTCGAGCACCGACATGAGCTCGAGTCGCTGATCACGGACGTCTTCTCGCGCCGCCCAGCCGAGGACTGGCTGGCAACTCTCGCGTTGGCCAGCGTCCCCGCCGGCGAGGTCCGGACCCTCGATCGGGTCTACGAATGGGAGCAGGTCCGCGACCAGGGTCTCGTGATGAGAGTCGACCATCCGACCCTCGGCACGATCGAACTCCCCGGCAATCCGTTGCACTTCAGCCGCTCGCCGGTCCCGGAGCCGACGGCCCCGCCGACGCTCGGGCAGCACACTGAAGCGATCCTGGCCGAGCGGCGTCCCGGGATCACTCGATGACTAGAGCTGGCGACGTCCGTTTGCTTGAACGGCTGACGCCTTTCCCGCAGGCGCCAACGTCACGTGATCCACTTGGCTTTCCCGGGTACCGCGCCAAACTTGACGAGGCGTCGAGCCGCACGAACGAATCGGAGAGCGTCGTCTGCGGCATCGCAGCATGCGGGCACTTCGAGGTTGTCGCAATCGTCTTCGACTTCCGGTTCATGGGCGGTTCGCTGGGAGAGGCGACAGGTCGCCGCATCGTCGAGGCGATCAGGCAGGCGATTAGTCGCCGGCTGACACTCGTGACAATCGCCGCCTCTGGCGGTGCCCGGATGCAGGAGGGCATGCTCTCGCTCATCCAGATGCCGGCGATCGCCGCCGCTCTGAACCGTCTCCGGGCGGCCGGCCTTCCGCACCTGGCGGTCGCCCGGCAACCCACGACCGGCGGCGTATGGGCGTCGCTCGTCTCCACCGCGGACGTAATCCTGGCCGAGACTGAGGCCGCGGTTTCGTTCACCGGTTCACGCGTGCGAGGAGCCGAGACCGACACGATCGAGTTCACCTCGGAGGGCAAGCTCGCGGCTGGCGCGATCGACTCTGTGGTCCCGCGCGCGGAACTGCCGGCGGTCCTGCGGCATTACGTGCGCGCGCTCGCGAGTGCGATCGCGAGCCCCCCGGATCCGTGCCCGGTTCCCGATGCTCTCCCGGGTGGCCGGCCTGGCGCCAAGGGATGGTCGGCGGTAAAGGCGGCCAGGGATCCGGAGCGCCCGCGCGCAAGCGCGTACCTGGATGCCTACTTCGACGACCTCGCGCCAATCTCCGGCGACCGAGTGTCTGGCGCGGACGCGACGATGCTGTGCGGAATCGGCCTCAGAGGTGCTCGGGCGATCGCGTACGTCGCGCAGACCGGAGGTGCGAATACGCCCGCAGGTTTCAGGACCGCGCGCCGGCTGGTCGAGCTCGCGGAGGCACTTCGGATCCCGCTGTTGACTCTGATCGACACTTTCGGCGCAGACGCCTCAGCAGCAGCCGAACAGGCCGGTGTCGGCACCGCGATCGCCGAGATGTTGCTATCCGTGACGCGCGCAACCGTGCCGATCACGTCGCTGCTGATCGGCCAGGGCAGTTCCGGCGGCGCGATCGCGCTCGCCGCCCCGGGTCGAACGTGGGCGGTCCCCGGCAGCTACTTCTCGGTGCTCTCGCCTGAGGGCGCAGCCGCGATCCTTTACCGGGACCCCGGCAGGGCCTCTGAGGCGGCCGACCTGCTCAGAGTCGATTGCGAAACCCTGGTTAACCTCGGCATCGCACGGGCAATCGTCGAGCCTGCGATCGTGGCCGAGATTCGCCACGTCGACCAGACCAGAGCACTCCCGTTCTGAACGTTCGATCGAATCGAGAAACTCAACGCTCGATAAAAACGGTCGTCGGCACCGATCGCTTAGGATCGGCGCGATGGGAACCCCGAAGTACGCAGAGGTCGCGCGTCGCCTCCGCAGCGTGATCGAGGAGGACGGCCTCGTTCCCGGCGACCGCCTGCCGGCGGAGCGGGACCTCGCGCATCGGCTCGGGGTCAGCCGGACGTCGATCCGCGAAGCGCTCGTCGTGCTGCGCACCGCCGGAATTGTCGAGCCGCGTCGAGGTGACGGCGTGTATCTCCGCCGCGACCTCACCGACCTGAGCCCTGAGCTGACCGTAACGCTGTTCGAGAGCCAACGGCAGTTGCCCGCGATCATGGAGGTGAGAGAGGCGCTCGAGACCCATGTCGCCCGGCTCGCGGCACGACGCCGCTCGAGCGACGACCTCGACGTGATCAGAGCCGCCTGCGAGGAGCTGGCGGCAGCGATCAACGGCGAGGGCGACGCCTCCCATGCTGACGAGCGGTTCCACGCCGGAATCGCCAAGGCCGCCGACAATCCGTTGCTCGAGGATCTGATGCGCCAGATGGCCGAGCCGATCGCCCGCACACGCGCGGCATCGCTGGCGCGGCCTGGGCGTGCTCCCCGTTCACTCGCCGGTCACCTGCGCATCGTGGCCGCGATCGAAGCGCGCGACGAGCAGGGCGCGGCGGCCGCCATGCGGGAGCACCTGATGCTGGTCGCCGACGTCGCCCATGATCAGGGTCTCGACGACGGGATCGGGTAAGAGATCTGTGAATCCGACGGGTCTGCAGGTACTTCCTCGAATGGGCGGTGAGGGACTCGAACCCCCGACATCCTGCGTGTAAAGCAGGCGCTCTACCAACTGAGCTAACCGCCCAAGAAGCTGCGCCGGCTAGTGTGCCACGTCCCCTGCCGGCTCGAATACGCTCGCTGGCACAGGCGACCTTCACAAGTCCGCCACAAGCCATCAACAGGACTCAGCCACCATCCCACCATGACATTCCCTGACGAACTGCGCGAAGCGTGCAAGGAGACGAACATCACGCGGCGCGAGATCCTACGCCGTGCCGGACTGCTCGGCACCGGGGCGCTCGTCGGCGAGGCGATGCTCGCCTGGCAGGCAGGGCCGTCCTGGGCTCGGCTGATCGAGAAGGCCGTCGCCGTTGACGCCGCCGGATCGAGCATGCAGGACGTCGAGCACTTCGTCTTCCTGATGATGGAGAACCGCTCCTACGACCACTACTTCGGCGCCTACCGCAAGGGGCGCGGCTTCAACGACCATCCGAAGAAGTCGCTTGGCGTGTTCGCTCAGGATTACCCCGGCGGCAGCAACCTCGTGCCCAAGCACACGCTGCTTCCGTTCCACCTCGACAGCAACGCCGGCTTCGAGTGCACGGACGACCTCACCCACGACTGGGGCCCGATGCACGACTGCTGGAACGGCGGCAAGATGGACTCGTGGGTCGAGGTCCACACTCGGGTCGAGGGCGAGCGCGGCACGACGACGATGGGTTACTACACCGGCGCCGACATCCCGTTCTACTGGGCGCTGGCGGACCACTTCACGCTGCTCGACGGCTACCACTGCTCGATCATGGGGCCGACGCATCCGAACCGCCTGATGCAGATGGGCGGCACGATTGACCCGGCCGGAACAATGGGCGGCCCGGTCGTGCAGACCTTGTCAGTCACCCAGCCCGGCGGCAACACGCCGACCGACTGGAACCTCTCTTGGCAGCCGATGCCGCAGATCCTCCAGAACGCCGGGGTCTCGTGGAAGGTCTACACGCCGAACAACAGCGACGTGGCGAACATGCCTCAGTACGCGTCGCTCGGGCTTGAGAACTACGGCACCTGGGACCCCGGCACCTATACGCCTGAGAACGCGGATGTGCTGCCGATGACCGACAACATCCTCCCGTACTTCACGGCCTTCCGTGACCAGAGTTCGCCGCTGTACGACCTCGCGTTCAGCCAGACGTTCCCCGGCCAGTTCGCGACGGACATCGCCAATGGCCAGCTGCCGAGCGTCTCCTGGATCGTGCCGCCGCTCGGCTTCGACGAGCACCCGGCGGCCTCATCTCGCAATGGCGAGTGGTTCACGTCGCTGGTGCTGGACGCGCTCGTGTCGAACCCCGAGGCCTGGTCGAAGACGGCGCTCTTCTTGATGTACGACGAGAACGACGGCTGGTTCGACCATGTCGCCCCGCCGACGGCGCCAAAGGGCACACCGGGCGAGTACCTGACCGGCAAGCTGCCGTCGCAGTACACCGACAACAACGTGTTCACGGACATCGAGAACTTCCAGCACAAGGAGATCAAGGGGCCGATTGGCCTGGGCATGCGCGTTCCGGGGTTGATGATCTCACCGTTCAGCAAGGGCGGGCATGTGGTCAGCAACGTCTACGACCACACCTCACAGCTGCAGCTGATCGAGAAGCGCTTCGGCGTGCACATCCCGACGATCTCCAAGTGGCGGCGCAAGACCGTCGGCGACCTCAGCCAGACGCTGATGCGCAAGTCGCCGGACGCCAGCGTGCCGTCACTGCCGAAGACATCAGTGCTGATGCCGCAGGGCGGCCACTGCGCGGTCGCCAATCAGATAACCGACGCCGACAGCGGCGCCGCAGTCGGCAAGTTCCCGCGCAAGCAGAAGATGCCCAAGCAGGGGGGCGGCTACGAGCCGGTCAGCAAGTTCGTGAACCTCACCGCCGAGGAGGAGGCGATCCCGGACGACGAGCACGTCGAGATCCACGGCGACGGCACCGCGACGGCCAAATCGGCGTTCAACAAGGTGTTCGCGGAGTCGATCCGCAAAGCCTAAATCGCCGCGCTAATCCATTGGTTTTTCGGCGTGACCGCCGAACTGTTTGCGCATCGCCGACAGCAGCTTGTCGGCGTACTCGTCCTGGCCGCGCGAGCTGAAGCGGCTGAAGAGCGCGGCGCTCAGCGTGTAGGCCGGAACCGCCTCGTCGATCGAGGCCGCGACCGTCCAGCGGCCCTCGCCCGAGTCGGACACGCGGCCGTGGAATTCGGACAGTTGGGGCGACTCGACCAGCGCGTTCGCGGTCAGATCGAGCAGCCATGAGGCGACGACGCTGCCGCGCCGCCAGACCTCGGTGATCTCGGCGATGTTGAGGTCGTAGGCGTAGTTGCGCTCGGCGTCCGGCACCGGGGCGGTCTCGGCATCGTGGATCTGCTGCTGTTTGCCGAAGTTAGCGTTGTGCAGGATGTTCAGACCTTCGGAGTAGGCCGCCATGAGCGCGTACTCGATGCCGTTGTGGACCATCTTGACGAAATGGCCGGCGCCGGCAGGACCGGTGTGCAGGTAGCCGTATTCGGCGGTGATCGGCTCGCCGGTGCGCCCCTCGGTGCGTTCGATGGTGCCGACCCCCGGAGCGAGAGACTTGAAGATCGGGTCGAGCAGGGCGACCGCCTCATCGGTGCCGCCGATCATCAGGCAGTACCCGCGCTCGAGACCGAACACGCCGCCACTGGTACCGACGTCCACATAGTGAATCCCGCGCGGCTCGAGCCGTTCGGCCCGGCTGAGATCGTCGCGGTAGAAGCTGTTGCCGCCGTCGATCAGCACGTCACCGGCGCTGACGAGCTCGGCCAGCTGGTTGATCGTGTCGTCGGTGAAGGCGGCGGGCACCATCGCCCAGACCGCACGGGGCGGCGTCATTTTTGAGACCAGGTCGGCGAGCGAGCTTGCGCCGGTCGCGCCGGTCTCCTCTGCCAGCGCGGTCACAGCATCGGCCGCGACGTCGTAGACGACCAGTTCGTGGCCGTCGCGCACCAGCCGGCGCACCATGTTCGCGCCCATGCGGCCGAGCCCAACCATTCCCAATTGCATGACCAAGGCCTCCTGATTCAGGTTCGTGGTTCGAGCGAAGGCCAGCTTAGGCCTTAGGAGGGTTTGGCGGAACCAGGGTGGCGAGCGTGTTTGCCCACCAGGTCCTGAATCGAGCCAGCACCGGCGTCCCACACTCGCCGCGCCAGCTCAAGGTTCACCGCGCGCGGCCACCCGGGGCCTCCGTAGACGAACCCTGTATAGGACTGCACCAGTGTCGCGCCGGCCAGTACGCGGTCCCACACATCGTCTGCCGACTCGACGCCGCCGACCGAGATCAGCACAAGCCTGTTGCCGGCGCGCGCGTGCAGCCGCTGCAGCACCTCGAGCGAGCGCGCCTTCAGCGGCGCTCCGGACACACCGCCACCTTCCGGCCAGGCGACAGCCGCGAGCTGCGCGGGCGGTGTGTGCAACCCAGACCGGCTGACGGTCGTGTTGGTCGCGACGATCCCAGCCAACCCGAGCTCGAGCGCCAGGTCTGCGACCGCATCGATGTCCTCGTCGCTGAGATCGGGGCTGATCTTGACGAGCACCGGCTTGCCGGCCGCGTCGGCGCTGACAGCCTCTGCCAGCGGCCGCAGCCGGGAAACCGACTCTAGGTCGCGCAGTCCTGGCGTGTTCGGTGAGCTGACGTTGAGGACGAGGTAATCCGCGTACGGCGCGGCGATCCGCGCCGCCTCGCGATAGTCCGCCGCAGCCGTATCGAGCGCGGTCTCGCGATTCTTTCCGATGTTGACGCCCACGACCGTCGGTGAGCGGCGACGAGCGAGCCGCCTCGCAGCTGCCTCGGCGCCTGCGTTTGGGAACCCCATCCGGTTCAGCAGGGCACGATCGCCCGTGACGCGAGCGAGGATCGGCGCCGGGTTCGCCTCCTGCGCCCTGGGCGTGACGGTGCCGACCTCGACAAAGCCGAACCCGAGCGCGCCGAGGCCCTCGAAGTGTTCCGCGTTCTTGTCCAGGCCGGCAGCCACACCGAGCGGCGAGGCGAACGTCAGCCCGAGCGCCCGCACGCGGATCAGCTCGTCGTCGATGTGCGCGTGCGACCGCAGCAACGCGCGCGGACGCGGCCGCGACGTCAGCCTGTCGAGCGCAGCCAAGGCGAGTGCGTGCGCGCGCTCCGGCGGCAGTCGAGTGAGAACTAGATCGAAGAGCTTCCGGTACACGGCTCTCACCGGCTCGAGGCGACTTCGAGGAAGCGCTCGCAGATCCCTCGCCCGAGGTCGTGCCACGGCGCGATCCGGTGCTCAGTCTCCACGGCAATCGCATCCGGCTCGATGCCCTCCTCAACGAAATCCTCGTCGCTGGCGTAGTCGTCGAGCCAATGCTGGAAATCGTCGGCGGTCACCTCAGCGTGGAACTGGATGCCCCAGGCAACGTCACCGATACGGAAGGCCTGCAGGCAGTTGGCGCTGCGCGCGAGCGCGGCCGCACGCGACGGCAGTGCAACCTCGTAGCTGTGCCACTCGAGCGCCGGGAACGGCTGTCCGATCGGACCGATGACCGGATCGGCGGCGCCGGCGGACGTGAGCTTGACGCCATACCAGCCGATCTCCGGCCGCGACATGCGGCGGGTTACGGTTCCCTCGACCTCGGCGATCAGCTCGGCGCCGAGACACACCCCCAGCAGCGGCACCCCTCCCCGCAGAGCTTCAGACAGGAAGCGCTTCTCCGTTTTGAGCCACGGGTGACTCTGCTCCTGGTCAGGATGCACCGAGCCGCCGAAGCTGAAGATCGCGTCGTATTCCCGCGCGGGCGCGGGCGGCTCCGGCTCCTCGGCAACCAGCCATGTGTCAGCGTCGGCTGCACTCGCGGCGAGGACGTCGTTGAAGATGCCTGGTCCGGCGTCTTTTTCGTGAACGATCGTCAGGGCGCGCATGGCGGCCCGGACGATACGGGAAAGCGTGCGGTCGGAACCCGGCTAACGGTCTGAGCCGAGCTGCCGTTAACGCTGAGGAGGGGGACAACCATCGCCAGCCTATTCGTCGCCGGACCCGTGTCCGGAGGAGGACCGCAGGATGCCGGAACGCGTCACGCGCATCGCCAACGAGGTCTCTGCACTCACGAAGAGCAAGCTCGAGTCCGTCGCCAACGTCGCGACCTCAACGAAGATCCTTGCGATCAACGCCTCCGTGGAGGCTGCCCGCGCGGGCAGCGACGGCGCCGGCTTCGCGATCGTCGCGCGCGAGGTCGGATCCGTGGCAGAAACCGTGCGCGAGCTTTCGGACGAGCTCAACAAGGAGCTCGCCCCGCTGGTCCAGGAGCTCACCGAGCTCGGTGAAGTGCTTGTGCGCAGCGTGCGCGGCGGACGCCTCGCCGACCTTGCGCTGAACGCGATCGAACTGATCGACCGCAATCTCTACGAGCGCTCGTGCGACGTGCGCTGGTGGGCGACTGACAGCGCTGTCGTCGAGGCCTGCGAGGACCCGACCTCCGAGCACAGAGCGTTTGTGTGCAAGCGGCTGGGCGTCATCCTCTCTTCCTACACCGTGTACCTCGATCTCTGGGTCACCGACGCTCAGGGCAACGTCATCGCCAACGGCCGCCCCGACGAGTTCGGATCCGCGATCGGAACGAGCGCGGCCGGCGAGGACTGGTTCAGACGCGCGATCGCGACCCGCGACGGAAGCGATTATGTGGCCCGCGATGTCGCCCCCAATCCCACCCTCGGTGGTGCCACGGTCGCGACCTATGCGACCGCGGTGCGTCGCGGCGGCGAGGAGCGCGGAGAGGTGATCGGCACGCTGGGAATCTTCTTCGACTTTGCGCCCCAGGCGGAGGCGATCGTCAAGGGCATCCGGATCTCGGACGCCGATCGTGACCGCACTCGCGTGATGCTGGTCGACTCAGACCACCGGGTGCTCGCGTCCTCGGATGAGCGCGGCCTGCTCAGCGAGCACATCGATCTATCCGGAGCCAGCGGTCACCAAAACGGCTTCTATATCCGTCCGAGCGGCGAGGTCGTTGGCTACGCGGTCACGCCCGGGTATGAGACCTATGAGGGTCTTGGCTGGTACGGCGTGATCGTGCAGCAACCTGTCGTTGAGTGACCCCTACGGTCGCGAGTGACGACAAAGTCACTGATAACCCTTGCAATGGACTGATCCGTCGGTTACCGTGCGTTGACGTAGTCATACCGCGAGAGGTTTTAATGCGATGACCAGCATGTTCCACATCACGAAGATGACCATGACCGCCGCAACTGCGTGCGGAATGCGTCGTGCTGCCAGTCCGCTCACCTCCGTGGCCACCGGTGCCGACGCCAGACCCCTCGCTGTGAGGTTCATACGCTGAGTTCTCCTCAGCGCAGATAACCGATTCAGCGAGGGCGGACCCCAACAGGGGCCGCCCTTTTTTCATGCCTAATCACGAGCTGACATGCGAGCGAGAGGAGCAGAGCACATGAACATCACCAAGCAGCCAGTCAGCGGCACCGACCGCTGATCTGAGTGACGTCGGCGTGATCTAGCGCGCTGGAGGTCCTCAAACGCGACGTTCGATCGTCGCATCATGCAGGTGCGGTGGGACCGCATTGACGTGCACTTCGACGTGCCCGCACGAGTAACTCACTGCTGCCGTAATTACACCGCGGAAAAGAGAGGAACAGGACATGTTGACTCGCTCGCTGTTGACGAGCGCGCTTCCCACAGCCAGGCGGCGGTCGCTGCTGACGGCGCTCAACCTGCGCCTGCTGGTCCGGCGCCTGAGGGCCAGCCGCACCCGCTCGCTGCAGGTGCAGGACCGCGTCGACGCGACGCGCGCGCGCTGCGTGAATCGCCACCTGTACGGTCGGCGTGATGCTTGAGCGTGCGCACGGACTGACCATCACGGCGCTCGAGGCGATCGAAGGCCTCGAGCGCCGGGTGGTCACCAACGACGGCGGCCGCCTGAAGCTCGAATGGGGCGCGTTGCGTACCCGTCCGGTAGACGGGGTGAGAGACCTGCTCTGGTGGGAGGACGGGCGCCTGCTCGGATTCCTCGGCATCTACAGTCACGGCTGGCCGGCGCTAGAGCTCGCCGGCATGGTCGATCCGGGGGCTCGGCGTCGAGGTATCGGCCGGAAGTTGTTCGACGCGGCGCTGACTATCTGCCGTGCCAATGGCGCAGAGCGGCTGCTGCTGGTAGTCCCGCGCGCCTCACTCGCAGGGCGGGAGTTTGCGGCGAGCCGGGGCTTGGCATACGAGCACTCGGAGCACGCCATGACATTGCGGGCGCGGCCCGCTGAGGGATCCACAGACCCGACCCTCAGGCTGCGTGAGGCGACGCCGGACGACATCGCGGACCTGTCACGCCTGTTCGCGGATGGCTTCGGAAGCGCGCGGGTGGACAACGGCAAGCCGCTCGTCGACGACCGCTCACGCACCTTGATGATCGAGCGCGACGGCGAGACGGTCGGAACCGTATGCGACGTGCGGGAGGGCGGCCGCGGCGCGGTGTACGGGTTCGTTGTCGCCTCCGAGTGGCGCGGGCGTGGGATCGGACGCGATGCACTGCGACGGGTCGCTGACGAGCTGTTCGATGCCGGCGCCGCCCATGTGGACCTCGAGGTTGAGACGGCGAACGATCGCGCACTCGGGCTCTATACGTCGGTGGGCTTCAGCCAGGTCGCTACCGACGACTACTACGAGGTCAAGCTCGCTTGACGCGGCTCCGCTGGCGCTCGCTGGGGAAGATCCTGACGCATCTGATCAGCGACGGGGCCCGGCCAGTCCCGGTCGTTTAGTCAGCGCCGCTCAAGCTGTCTGCTGCTGTCGCCGATGAGTAGCGCGTGAAACTGCTGAGGTCGCTGTTAGGGGTACCCGCACGCCGGCAGAACTACGAAACGGCCATCGGCCGCACCCAGACGTGCTTTGGCGGCTGGTGGGATCGGCATCCCGTGCTGCTGCGCGGGCTCGCGCTGATCGCGCTGGGCTGGGTCACCGCCTATCTCGTCTGGCGCATCGGCTGGAGCTGGCGCGGCGCCAGCATCTGGTTGGCGGTGCCGCTGATAATCGCGGAGCTGTACGGCATCTGGACACTGACGATGCTGACCTGGTTCTCCTGGGGCGTGCGCCCGAGCGTACGCCCGCAGCCGGGGGCCGAGCGTGCGATCGACGTCTATGTCTGCACATATGACGAGCCCGCAGCCGTGCTCCGCGCAACGCTGACCGGCTGCCTCGGTCTCAGATACCCGCACGCGACCTACCTGCTCGATGACGGCCGGCGGCCTGAGATCGCCGTACTCGCCCACGAGTTCGGCGCCGTGTACCTGACCCGTTCTGATAACTCCCACGCCAAGGCGGGCAACATCAATGCCGCGCTACCGCGAACGGCCGGCGAGCTGGTGCTGGTGCTCGATGCCGATCACGTACCGCTCCCGGACGCGCTGGACGCGCTCGTCGGTTACTTCGAGGACGAGCAGGTGGCGCTCGTCCAGACCCCGCACGACTTCTACAACCACGACTCAGTCCAGCATTACGAGATCGGCCGTCACGAGCAGTCGGTCTTCTACTCGGTGATCATGCCCGGCAAGGACCGGCACGGTGCCGTCTTCTGGTGCGGCTCGGGTGCGGTGATCCGGCGTGACGCGCTGCTCGGCGTCGGCGGCGTCGCCACCCAGACGATCGCGGAGGACTTCCACACGACGATCAAGCTGCACGCCGCAGGTTGGAAGACGCGGTACCACGACGAGGTGCTGATCCAGGGCCTGGCGCCGCACGACCTCAGCGGCTACCTGCTCCAGCGCGACCGCTGGGCGCGCGGCAACCTGGCGGTGTTCACGACACCGGAGTCGCCGCTGCGGGCGAGCAAGTTGAGCGCAGCTCAGCGACTGAGCTACTTCGCAAGCCTCTCGGCGTACCTCTCCGGGCCGATGCGACTGGTGATGCTGGCGACACTGGCGGTCGTGCTATGGACGGGCAAGCTCCCACTCGTAGCGACACCGCTGACGCTCGGCCTGCTGTGGGCGCCGGCGATGCTCCTGTCGATCACGGCCGGTGCGGCACTCTGTCGCGGTTTCCAGAGCGCGGCCGACACGACCCACTTCGAGCTGAGCACCGCGGAGATCTTCGGGCGCGCGCTGCGCTGCGTAGTGCGACCGGGACGCACCCGCTTCAAGGTGACACCCAAGCACGGCGTCGACCTCGGTGGCTGGGAGGCGATCACCCGTCTGCGCGTCGTCTGTGTGCTCACAGCCGTGATGGCGATCGGACTGGTCGTGCGCATACTCGACGATACGGGTGTCGCGTTCGGCTTCCTGCCACGGCTGCACGGCATCGCGATCTGGGTGATTCCGGTCATCGCCCTCTGCGAACTCCGCCGGCTGCTGCGCACGCTGGTGATGGTGGGCACGCGACGCCAGCTCCGTGCCGGCTACCGGGTCCCGCTCGACGCGCCGTTGGCGTTCACGATCAGCGGCGGGGTCTCCGAGCCGATGATCGGCCACGGACGCGACATCACCCCAGGCGGCATGAGCCTCGAGCTCCCGGAGCAGGTCGAGCCCGGAACCTCGGGACGCGTGCTGCTGACGCTGCCGTCAACCGACGCGGATCAGGGCCGCGTCCCACTCGAGATCGAGGTCGTCTCCTGCCGGCCGACTGAGCGCGGCTCGGTCGTCGGCGCCCGCATCATCGAGGCCGACAGCACGGCCCGCCATCGGATCCTCGAGTACTGCTTCGTGACCGCCCCGAGCCGACGCCTGCGCGGCTGGCAGGAGCTACCGCCACCTCAGCCCGTGGTCGCGGAGCAGCCTCAGCGAGAGGCGCCGGGGCTCGAGCTCACAGGCACCTTCATCTCAGCCTGATCGGACTCGCCGATCGGGAAGCGCTTGAACCAATCCCCGACGAAGTCGACAAACAGCCGCAACCGCTCCAGCGACTGGAGTCCCGGCGGGTAAGCGATGTACAGCGGTCGCGTGGGCACCGAGTAGTCCTCGAGCACACGCTCTAGACGCCCGGACTGCAGGTCCTCATAGATCGGCCGCAACGGCAGCATCGCGATGCCGAGGCCACGGAGCGAGGCCTTCTGCAGCACCAGATACGTGTTGGAGGTGAACCCCGGCTGGTTGATCTTGTAGTGCATAGGTGCGCCCTCGAACTCAAGCTGCCAGGTGGGATCGGCCTTGTGGATCAGGCACTGGTGGTGGGCCAGCTCCGACACGCGCGTCGGGCTGCCCGTGCGCTGCAGGTACTTGGGCGCGGCGCAGAGCACGAACGGCAGCGTCGCGACGCGCCGGACCCGGACGAGCGAGTCGCGCAGGTTGCGAGTCTGGAAGGCCGCGTCGTAGCCCTGATCGACGAAGTCGTAGGGCCTGTCGGTGTCCATACCGATATCGAAGCTGACCTCGATGCGGGGATGCGCGAGCGAGAACTCGGCGACTGCGTCGGCGACATCAAGGCTGCCGATCCACTTTGGCGAGAGGATCGAGAGCGTCCCCTCAGGACGGCGGCGCGCCGAGCGCACGGATGCCTCCTCCTGCTCGATCTCCTTGAGCACGCGCTCGCAGAACTGGAGGTAGCTCTTGCCGTGCTCGGTCAGGCTGATCGAGCGGGCCGTGCGGTTGATCAGCCTGACACCGAGGTGACCCTCGAGCCAGGCGATGTGACGCGACATCAGTGAACCGGAGACGCCCAGCTGCTTCGCCGCGCCCGTGAAGCTCCTGGCCTTGCAAACGGCCACGTAGCTGTTCATTACGACGAAGCGATCCACGCTGTTGCTTCTATCGCCGCACGCTGCGTTACGCGTCCTCGCCAGTGTCATGATCCGGGTGGTCTGACTCGCCACGTCTCCAGTAGCCGCGGGTCGTCAAGTGCCCCACCGGGAAGCCCCGGTCGAGCAGCGCCCGCCGGATACCGCGCATCACTCCTGCTTCACACGCAACCCACACGTCCGAGGGTTCAAGGCTCCCCACAGCCGCTAGCACGGAAGCGGCGAGGTCAGCATCGCCGAGCGTGCCGTGCAACCAGCGCGCGTCCACCTGCGCGAACGACGCGAGCGGCTGTTCCTCGTCGGCGCCGGTCACCTCGAGGATCGCTGTCGCGTGTGCGCTCCTGGGCAGCGACGCCACGCAGGTGGCGATCGCGGGCAGTGCGGTCTCGTCGCCGGCAAACAGGTAGTGGCCTCCTTCAACGGCCGGCGTGAAGGTCGAGCGCGAGCGACCCGAGATCTCCATCCACATCCCGGGCACGACACGCGAGGCCCACTGGGTGGCCGGCCCGTGGCCGTCGTTGAGCGCCATGTCGATCGTGACCGCGCCGCGCTCACGATCCCAGTCGCGGACCGTGTAGGTCCGCATGACCGGGCCGACAGGCGTGTCGGGCAGGAATACCTTGATGTGCGCCGCCGGCCCGGGCTCGGGCCAATCGGCGAGCTCCCCCTGGACGACGACTCGCACGGTGCGAGGCGTGGGCATGGTCACGCCGACGACCCTGACCGGGCGCCGCGGCGGACGTTTCGGCCGCTCCATCAGTTCGCCACTACGGCGTCAGCTTCGCGCCCTGCGGCACGTCGTCCATCTTCGGCTGGTTGTCGTTCTTCGGAGGCTTGAGCAGCCAGATGTGATGCGGCGGCGCCTCCTCCCAGACACGTGGCGTCTCGTAGGACTCGTCGACGCGCGTCATGTCGCAGACGTACTCGCAGCGGCCGCCCGACGGCGTGTAGAAGAACCGGTAGATGTTCGAGCCGACGGCATGCCGGCCGAGGTAGCGGGCCTCCTCCCAACCCTTGGCGAGCATGTAGTTGCCGCCTTCGATCACCTCATCGAAGTCGCGGCACTCGTACGCGACGTGGTTGATGCCGTAAGCGTCGCTGCGATGCATCAGCAGGAAGTTGTGCTGGTCCCAGTCACCCTCTGCCTGCAGGAAGACCCCAAGCGGCTTGACGATGTCCACCGCCCGGAAGTTCAGGCGTTCGATGTAGAACGCCTCGGCGCGCTCCTTGTCGACCTTGCGAATGTCGAGCGCGACGTGGCAGGCGCGGATCGGGTGGGCGCGGCCGTAACCCGAGAGCTCCTTGTTCCAGCGGCCGACATCGCCGGTGACGTTGATCGACTTCGCCTCGAACGCCACGTCCACCTTGTCCGAGACCGCGAGCCCGATCGTGTACCCGCTCTCGTCGACGGTATGGATCGTGCCGTAGTCGTCCTCCCGCACCTCACGGTCCGCCGAGAGGTTGCCGGCGAGCGCCTCGAGCGCCTCCCGCGTGTCCACTCCCCACACGACCTCGCGGAACGCGGCGCCGTTCCCAGCCGCCGGCTGCGGCGCCACGGGCAGCGTCGGGTCGTCGGCCCGGCGCAGCTTGATCCGCTGATTGACGAGCGTCCGGAGGGTGACGTGATCTTCACTCACTTCGATCGGCTCGAGCCCGTAGTCCTCGTAGAAGCGCGCACAGGCCGCGAGGTCGTCGACCCCATACACCAGCTCTTCGATCCGTTCAATTCCCATAAACAACCCCTCCTCTGTCAGTGGCCCCTCACGGGGCCACTAGGAAGCACCTTCCCAGGTCACGTAGAAGGCGCGCTCCCGGCTCTCCAGGTGCGGAATCCCCTCCTCCACGCCGTGCTTCTGAAAGTGCGGCGACTGCGCGTGCGCCGCGTACGCATCCTCGTCAACGTACTTCTCGTAGAGGAAGAACGCGCGCGGGTTCTCCGGATCGCGGTGGATCTGGTACTCGAGGATCCCGGGTTCGGCGCGGCTCGGCTCGATCAGCTCGCCGAGCGCAGCCGCCACGGCCTCGTCCTCGCCCTCTTTCGCCGTCCAGTAAGCGGTCACGACGTACGCCACGGTCTTCCCCCTAGGTCTTCTGCAGGTCGCGCGGCTGGAAGGCCGAGCCGAAGTCAGGCCCTTGCGGCGAGACGCTCGCTGCGACGCAGACGTTGCGCTGCACGCCGAGCCCCTCGATCTCCGCTTCGATCACATCGCCGGGGCGCAGGAACCGGCCGCCGTGGTGCTGGGCGTTGCCGGACGGCGAGCCGGTGGCGATCATGTCGCCGGGCCGCAGGTCCGCGATCGCCGACGCGTACTCGACCAGTCGCGGGACCTTGAAGATCATGTCCGCGGTCGTGTCGTCCTGCATCGACTCACCGTTCAGCGTCAGCGTGATCCGGAGATCCTGCGGGTCCTCGACGAACTGCTTCGGTGTGATCCACGGCCCGATCGGCTTGAACGTCGGCCGCATCTTCGTCGCCATGAAGTCGGTCAAGCGCAGATCTGTCCTGTGCATCCGGTCCCGCGTCGAGAGATCGTTGAGGATCGTGTAGCCGGCGACGTAATCCAATGCCTCATCCTGCGAAACGCAGCGAGCATGCCGGCCGATCACGATCGCCAGCTCGAGCTCCCAGTCATGCTTCTGGCCGGAGTCGTCCGGGATGATCACGTCGTCGCACGCGCCGATCACGGCACCCGGCCAGCCGGCGAACATGAACGGGATCCCGTTTGCCGCGCGCTCGTCCATCGCGGCCGTGGCCTCGGCCTTCGCGACCTCGCCGTCAAGCCCCTGCGCGATCGCGTTGGCGGTCCTCATCTCGATGATGTGCATGCGGTAGTTCACCGCCGCGCACATGAATGCGCCGGGCGGGTTGATCGGCGGCAGCACCGTCAGATGCGCCAGCTCCAGCTCGCCGGCCCGCTGGCCGGCAAGCTCGTCCAGCCGTGGCAGCGACCGCTCCCAGTCGCCGAGGATCGAGAGCACGCTCGCGCGCTCCCCGAAGCTGCCGCGCAGGTCCGTGATCCGGCCATCTACGACGATCCCGGGGAAGGACTCGCCGTCCAAGCGCGCAAAGGTTCCGATTCCATAGCTCATGCAAAGCTGACCTTAGATCGATTGGCGTGCACCCGGGTTCATCAAGGGTGAAGGATCTTGTGAGGCGGTACGGCCCAGCGGGGCCGTACCGTACCTGTGATCACGCCCAATCAACCGCGCTCACCCGTGCGAGCGCCCGGATCAGGGCCTGGGTTCCGTCACGGCCGCCGCCCTGCGCGCGCAGTGCCAGATAGAGCTCGTGGGCGAGCGCCAGACCGGGCAACGCCAGGTTCATTCGCCGCGCCTCGGCGAGCGTGATCTCCATGTCCTTGATGAAGTGCTCGACCATGAAGCCGGGGGCGTAGTCCCCCTTCAGCATCCGCGGCGCGAGGTTGCTCAGGGACCACGAGCCGGCCGCGCCGCCACTGACCGACTCGAGCACGGTCTCGAGATCCAGCCCCGCGCGGTACGCGTACAGCAGCGCCTCGCAGACCCCCACCATGCCGCTCGCGATCAGCGTCTGGTTGACCATCTTCGTGTGCTGGCCGGCGCCCGCCGGGCCCTGGTGGATGATCGTCTTGCCGAGGAGCTCGAAGAGCGGCCGCAGCGCCTCGACCGTCGCGGTCTCGCCGCCGACCATGATCGAGAGGGTCGCGTTGCGGGCGCCGATATCGCCACCGGAGACGGGCGCGTCGACACTGGCGACGCCCTTCTCAGCCGCTGCCGTGAAAATCTCCTGAGCCAGCGACGGCTCGCTGGTGGTCATGTCGACGACCACCGACCCCGGCCTGGCACTGGCCAGCACGCCCTGCTCACCAAGCACGACCTCGCGCAGATCGGCGGGGTAGCCGACCATCGTGAACGTCACGTCGGAGTTGGCCGCCACCTCCGCCGGTGTCTGCGCCCAACTGGCGCCCTTGTCGAGCAGCGGTTGCGACCGGCTGCGCGTGCGCGAGTAGACGGTCGTCTGGTAGCCGGCGTCGATCAGGTGGCCACAAATCGAGATGCCCATCACACCCGTGCCGATCCATCCGACTCGGGTTGAACCTGCGTCGTTGAAAGTCACGCGTTGCTCCTATGTCACGCCGCTGACAGCGGCCGCCAGCCGCGGGACCAGTGCGGCGGCGTTGTGGTGGTCGATCTTCGCGCGGTCCTCAGGCGGAAGTTGGTCGAAATCCTCGCTCGGGTCGACGCCCGCCGGCTGTGCAAGGTAGGGCCAATCCGAGCCGTACACGATGTGCGCCAGGGGTGCGACCGTGCGCGTCGAGGCGAGGGCGACCATGTTGTTGGACAGACCCGTGTCGAAGTACTGCTGTGCGAGGTACGCCATGACGGTCGTGGTCGCTTCGGCCGCCTTCTCCGGTTCGCGCGCGATCAGCGAATTCAGCCGGTGCGCGAGGAACATCGCTGCGCCGCCGAGGTGCGCGAACTGGAGCCTGACGTTCGCGTGACGATCGAGCGCGCCCGTGAAGATCAAATTGGTGATCGCGCGGGTCGTGTCGAACGGGTACTCGAACAGCCAGTCTGGATAGCTGGGAAAGACGACCCCGTTAGGCGGTGTCGCCGGATGCACGAACACGTATGCGCCGCGGCGATCAAGCTCCGCGAGCAGCTCCTCCCACAGCGGATCGCCGAGATAGGTGCCGTGGTGGTTGGAGAACAGCGCCACGCCGTCTAGCCCGAGCGTGTCGAGGGCGTAGGTCGCCTCGGCCGCGGCCATCTCGGGATAAGCGGCGTCGAACGGGACGATCGCGAGCGCGCCGAAGCGGCGCGGCTGCGCACGGACGAGCTCCGCGAGTTCCTCGTTGCCGGTGCGGGCGGTTGCGGCGGTTCGTGACTCCAACGCGCCACCCATCGACACGACGGCGGCGTCGATCTCGTAGTGCTCCATGAACCGCTCGAGTGCCGCCGGCGACTGCGGCGGCCGGCGCCGTGCCGGGAGCGTCTGCTCGTACGCCGGCGTGAGCACGTGCGCATGCAGGTCTATGCGTGGCATCGCCGGTTCATCCCACCAACTGCTGCTTGACGACCTTGCCGAGCGCATTGCGCGGCAGCTCGGCCAGGAAGCGAACCTCGCGCGGGCGCTTGTGGGGCGCGAGCTCGGCCGCGACGTGATCGATCAGCTCACGCTCGAGCGTCGCGTGGTCGGCATCGGCCACGACCCAGGCGATGATCCGCTCGCCGAGGTCGGGGTCCGGCTCGCCTGTGACGGCCACCTCCTGGACGCTCGGATGCTCGAGCAACGTGACCTCGACCTCTCCGGCGCCGACCTTGTAGCCGCCGGTCTTGATCAGGTCGGTCCAGCGCCGCCCCACGATCCGCCAGTAGCCATCGGGGTCGCGCGTCGCGATGTCGCCTGTGTGGAACCAGCCGTCGCGCATCGCCTCTGTCGTCGCGCCCGGACGTTTCAGATACTCGGTGAACAGGTTCGGACCACGGACGATGATCTCGCCCATCGTCTCGCCGTCGCAGGCATCGAGCTCCTCGCCGTCGTCGTCGATCAGCCGCACGTCGACGCCGGGCACCGGGATGCCGACGCAACCGGGACGCCGCGCACCGTCGACCCGTACCGCCAGATTCATCAACGTCTCGGTCATGCCGTAGCGCTCGACTATCTCCTGGCCGGTCAGACGCCGGATCCGCTCGAACTCGGCCGCGGGCAGCGCCGCCGAACCGGACACGAGCACGCGCGCCCGGCGCAGACTGTCGGCGATCGCAGGATCGCCCTCTGCTTCCTGCCCGAGGCGGTGGTACATCGTCGGTACGCCGAACATCACCGTCCCGCCGTCGCGCAGTGCCGCCGCGGCCTCGCCGGCGTCGAAGCGGCCGAGGTGGCGAAGCGCGCCACCTCGGCGCAGAGGACCGAACAGGCCGACCACGAGACCGTGGACATGGAACAGCGGCAGCGCGTGGACGACGGTGTCATCGCCCGTCCAGGCCCAGGCGTCGGCGAGCGCGTCCAGGTTAGATGCGAGCGCACGGCGCGGGAGCACGGCGCCCTTGGGCCGCCCCGTTGTGCCGGAGGTGTAGATGATCAGCGCCGGATCCTCGTCGCCGCTCACTGGGTCCGGCAGCTCGCCCCCGCGAGCGCTGACGTCGACGGCCAGACGGAGCGGCGGTTGCTCAAGCGTTGGAATCGCGTCGTCGGGAGCGCCGACCAGGACGTCTGGCCGGCTGTCCGAGAAGACGTGCTCCAGTTCCGTGCGCCCGAGCTTCGGGTTGATCGGGACCAGCGGAATGCCGGCGCTGATCGCAGCGACGGCGGCCACACAGAAGTCGAGCGTCGGCTCGGCCCAGACCGCGACGCGCTCCGCGCCCCGGAGCTGAAGTGCGACCGCCGCGGCTGCCTCGCGCAGCTCGCCGTACGAGAGCGCGGCGCCGGCCACGGATACTGCCGGCTCGCCATCCAGCTCCCTGACTCCGGTCAGCATCGCCGTGAGACTATCCGCGCGGAAACTGCCGGTAGATCTCGGCAGCCGCAAGGTGAAAGCCGTCGGGAACTCCGACGTCCGCGAAGAACGCGGCGATCTCCTCCATCTCGCCGACCCAGCGCCAGCCCTTCTCGATAGCCGACCGGTTCGCGGCGGCCATGCGGTCGAGCAGCTGCGGCGATGACCGCTGCCACTCGTCGCGCAGATCCGTCTCTACTCCGGCCGCGAGAGCGGCGTCACGGACGGCGAGCAACAGCGCCGCGCTGCCCTTGGTCCAGGCGGCGTAGACCATCTTCAGCGCCGATGCCGCGCCGATCTCTGCGGAGACCACGCGCGCCTCAACGTTCGTGGCCGTGAACAGCTCGGCGACCGTGTCGGCCTCGGAGCCTGACAGGTAGAGCCGCGCGGATGGACCGTCGATCGGCGGCGAGCCGATGATCGATCCGTCGACGCAGCGTGGCACGATGTCCGCGATCGTCAGCACCGTGGCCGGGGCGACTGCGTTGGCGTCCACGTAGATGCCGGGAAAGTCGGCCTGGCTGCGGGCCACTTCGAGCGCTGCGTGTGGTGGACAGATCGACAGGACCACGTCCGCCTGGATAGCGGCGAGCTCGGCAAAGGTTCCGAGCTCCGCGAGGCCGGCGCGACGCGCGCGTTCGTGGGTTGCGCTGCCGCGGCCGGAGGAAACCCAGAACACCTCGTGACCGCGCGCCCTCAGAGCGGCCCCGAAGGCCGCGCCCATCTCGCCCGGATAGAGAAGGCCGATACGCATCTGAATCACATCATCTCAGCCGGGCGCCGCCTGCAAGCTTGTTCACTGTGGCTCATCCAAAGTTTGCATCAGAATCTGAGGCGGGCTGCCAGGATGGCAGGCCATGAGCTTCCCACCACGTCGCGTCGTGACCGGCCACGACGATCAGGGGCGCGCGACCGTCAGCAGTGACGACGTCGTCGACAACGGCGTCGTGCGCCGGCCCGGCCACCGCAGCTTCGTGCTCTGGACCACCGACAAGGTCCCGGTCGAGCACGACGGCGCCGAAAGCGCGTCGGGCTTGACGACCACGGACCGCAGCCTGGCCGAGGGCACGGTCTTCCGTATCGTCGAGTATCGACCCGGCGTCACGCCCGCGCGCCACCAGACCGACTCGGTCGACTACGCCGTCGTTGTCGCCGGCGAGATCGACCTCGTGCTGGACGATCAGACGGTTCACCTCCAAGCCGGGGACACCCTGGTCCAGCGCGCGACCGCCCACGACTGGATCAACAATGGCGACGTTCCCTGTGTAGTCGCCTTCTGTCTGATCGGCGCGCTGCCTCAGCCCGGCGGCCCGCCGACGGCCGGAGGCGTCACACCGAACACGATCCGGTAGCTGCAACCGCCTGAGCACGTGAACACGCTGGTGGCGTCGTCCCCCGACCACGAGTAGGCATAGGGCTCGGCGCGCTTGAACACCTTCGCGTAGTCGACCGGCCAGGTGCCGGCGGGACTGCAGCTCTTCGCGAACTGACCGCGGCAGCAATAGCGGTTGGTCCCGAAGCGGGCGCACGGGGAGATGCAGGCGACGAGCTTGTCGCCTGAGCGGACCTGGAGCGGCCCGGGACACTTCACAGTCGTGGTGCAGCCGCGCCCGACCTCGCAGCCTCGCGAGCTGATCTTGTCCTTCGTCGTCCCGCCGATCGTGTTGATGTACATCGGCAGGTTCGAGCCATCGACCATCGAGACGTCATAGAAGTCGAGGTGGTCATACGAATCCATGTCGAACTCGGCCAGCGTCGCCGGAATCTGTCCCCATCCGGTGCACTCGAAGCGCCCGTTGCAGTCGCCCGTCTGGCAGTGGCCCCGACCGCCGGGACCGAAGTGGCAGCCAGTCCTGCCCCAGATCCGCGCGTTGTAGTGGTCTGAGACACGGATGCTGAGCGACGCCCCGGCCGGCAACTTCCACCCGGTCGCCCCCGACAGCGCACCGGGGGTGGCGGCGAGCCAGATCGTCTCCTCGGTCTTGTTCACGAACGTGACCGTGCGGGGATGGACAGTGGACGCAGCGCCGGCCGGGGTCGACGCGTCAGCAAGCAGCAGGAGCACCATCGCCAGCAGGGCCACGGAGAGTCGGGAGCAGGAGGCTCGTCGCATTAAGGATTGATTGTCCAGGCGCCGCGGAGCTCAAGCCACTCGGCGGCGCCGCCGATAACGGGGAAGGTGCTCTTCAGACGTGCAGTGCTGCTCGGCACGGGCGTCGGCCTCGTCCTCGGCTTCGGTGCAGGTGTCGGCAGCGCAAGCGATGTCGTGGCTCCCGTCCACATCGCCTTCCTCGGCGATTCCTACACCTACGGGGTGGGCGCCAGCAATCGAAGTGACGGCTACGCCTACCTCGTCGCGAGGGCTGAGGGCTGGACCGCACGCGTCGTCGGACTCCCCGGCAGCGGCTACACCCGCATTGCCACCAAGGACGACAAGGACATCGCCGCCGGGATCCCTGCCGTCATAGCTGCGCAACCGCAAGTGCTGATCGTCGAATCCGGCCACAACGACGCCCTCGCCGGCATCAGCCTCAACGAAACCCGACGCAACGCCCTGAAGGACCTCCGAGAGTTGCGGGCGGGCCTTCCGAACACGACCATCATCGTGCTTGGGCCGATCTGGCTGAACGCGCACCCCGGTGCGAAGGTACTCGCGGTCCGACGGTTGATCCACGCCGCCCAGCGCAAGATCCCGGACAGCCTTTGGGTCGACCCGATCGCTCAAAAGTGGTTCACCGGAGCGTTGGCAGACAAAAGCGGGGATGACGCGACGATGATCAATTACGCAGTCGGCCATCCGAACGATCTGGGCTACCACCACATCGCCGGACTGCTAGAGGCCGATCTCCGAGCGCTCGGCGTGAGTTAGCCCGTGGTACCGCGATTGCTCGGATCGCGGGTCTCCAGTTCGCGGATGCGGTCGAGCAACTCGCAGGCCAGGACGGCTCCGGCCAGGTTCAGCTCGAGGTCACGCCGCAAGCGGTCGGCCTTGGCGACTCGGGCGGCTGCGCTCGGCGCAAACAGGGGCGCGCGGTTCGTCCCCCCTGAGGGCTCGAACAGGCCAAGCATCAGATAGCGGCGGACGACGGACACTCTGAGCCCGGCCTGGCGAGCGACCACGGTGAGCTCTATCGGCCGCTCGAGGTGATCGCTCCCGTCAGGCTGCCGTTGCGCTGCGGGGCCGCCGCCACTCATCGCCCGTCCTCACGCGGATTGAAGTCCGAAACCTCGGCGAGCTTCTCGAACAGCTCGCGCTCCGCCTCCGATAGATCCTTCGACACGACGATCTGAACGGTGGCATAGAGGTTGCCGTGCTTGCCGGAACCTGCCGGCAAGCCGCGTCCGCGAAGCCGCAGCCGTCGGCCGCTCGAGGATCCGGCCGGGACCCGCACCTGGGCCGGTCCGGTGAGGGTCGGCACAGGGACCGTAGTCCCGAGCGCTGCCTCCCATGGCGCGACGGAGACGTCGACCTGCAGGTCGTCGCCTTGACGACGAAAGCGCGGGTGGGGCTTGAGCCGCACCACCAGGTAGAGGTCGCCGGCCGGTCCACCATCGCGACCGCGGTTCCCCTTGCCGGCCACGCGGATGCGCTGGCCCTCTCTGACATCCGCGGGAATGTTGACCGTGACGCTGGGGCCATCACCGAGGGACAGCCGCCGCCTCGCGCCCGCGAGTGCCTCCTCGAGCGAGAGCTCGACGATCGCCTCCACGTCGCGACCGCGCAGCGGCCCGGCCGGTCGCGCAGCGGCGCCGTCACCGAAGAGCCGCTCGAAGAAGTCCGAGAAGACTGCGCTGTCGCCGAAGTCCGCGCCCGCCCCGCCGCCGAAGCCCTGGCCGGCGAAGAAGTCCTCGAAGTCACCCGCGCCCTGTCCGTTCTCCTGTGCCTGCCACTGCGCGCCGAGGCGGTCGTAACGGTCGCGCTTCTCCGGATCGGAGAGCACCTCGTAGGCCTCGCCCAGCTCCTTGAACTGCTCCTCCGCATCAGGCTCTGAATTGAGGTCCGGGTGGTACTCGCGGGCCAGCTTTCGATACGCCCGGCGGATCTCGTCCTGGTCTGCGTCGCGGGGAACGCCGAGAACCTCGTAGTAGTCCTTGTACTCGACTGCCATTTGCTTTCGAGGCTACCGCCGCACCAGCTAAGTTCCTGGGTTTTCGTCCAATACGCCCGCGGGTGCTGTTGCCGCCCCCGACTCCTCAAACCGCGAGTGGTCGGATCACCCGCGGGCCTGTTGGAAGAAACCGTTCCCGCCGGCGCCCGCGACGGTGTCGACGTCGACGATGACCGCGACGCCCTTGCGTTCGGGATCCTGCTGGCGCTCGGGCTCAACGATCGCGTCATACACCTCTTGATCGAGCGCTGGTGCAGTTCGGGCGCGGCCTTCGATCGCCAGATAGCGTGCGCCTGGTCCCTCCAGCTCGAAGAACACGAGCGAGATGCGGGGTCGTTCGGCAATCGCTGCGGCCAAGCCGCTGTCGCGCTTGCGCACCCAGATCGCGAGCTGAGTGGAGCTGTGGACGTAAGTGCCGCCGCGGAAGGAGACTGAGGGGCTGCCGTCATCTTTGACGACCGCCACCGCAAGCGGGTGGCCTCGTAGCGCGGCGCCGTTGATCGCGTCGGCAATCTCGCCAGTGAGGTTCACGGGATCAGGCATCAGTACGTCCTCCGTCGGGGAAAGCGGGTGTTGACCGCTCAATCATGACGATGCGGCGGAGTGGACGCCGTTCAGACCGGCAACCCGTCTTTGAGCGACCTCCGGGTCGCCGATATCAACGCCGCCGCCTCTTTAGCTGCGGGATCTCGAATGAGTTCTGTCAGCTGTGCGGCCGGCAACGGTTGCCCGAGCAGAAACCCCTGTCCCTCGTCGCAGCCGTAGCTCGCGAGACGGTCGCGGATCGCATCGGTTTCGATGCCTTCGGCGACCACGCGCATGTCGAGGTTGTGGGCAAGGTCGATGATCGTTCGGACCACGGCGGCGCTGTGGTCGTCTGAGTCGAGATCCACGATGAATGAGCGATCGATTTTCAGTTCTTGAACTGGGAGGTACCGCAGGAAGCTGAGTGACGAGGAGCCGACGCCGAAGTCGTCGAGTGACATCGTCACGCCGAGTGCGCGCAGCTGCCGCAGGACGGCGATCATGCTCGCGCGGTCGTTGGAGACGATCGTCTCGGTGATCTCCAGTTGCAGAGACGAGACCGGGAGCTTCCATTTGTCGAGCAGACCCTTCACCTCAAGCGGGAAGCCGGCGTCGAGCAGGTTCGGAGCGCTCAGGTTGACGGCGACGCACAGGTCGAGGCCCTGCGCGCGCCAGCGCGCGCACTGGCCGAGAGCTGCGTCGAGTACAGCGTGGGTGAGGGGCCGCATGACTCCGGCATTCTCTGCAAGCGCGACGAACTTGTCTGGTCCGAGTAGCCCGTGTACCGGGTGTTGCCACCGCACCAATGCCTCCACGCCAACGATCGCTCCGTCCCGCAGGTCGCACTTGGGCTGGTAGTGGACCACGAGCTGTCCGGAGGCAATCGCCGATGGGAGCTCGCCGATCAGGGCGAGCCGTTGGCGCGAGTTGCCGTCGTAAGCCGCGTCGTAGAGCTCGTGCCCGACCCCGTGCTTCTTGGCTGAGTACATCGCAATGTCGGCGCGCTGGAGGAGGGTGTCCGCGCTGTCCGCCTGCTCTGGGTAGACGGCGATACCGACGCTCGCTCCGACGCGGAGTGTCAGGCCCTGGACGTCGAAAGGCTCCTCCAGCGCGATGCGGAGCCGTTCGGCGATCCGCTCCGCGTCGGCGGCCCCGGCGCCCGGCGAGAGAATGACGGCGAACTCGTCGCCGCCGATGCGGGCGACGAGCTCGGCGCCCGAGCTGACCTCGATCAGGCGCGGGCGGATCTCGCGCAGCAGTTGGTCGCCGGCTGCGTGCCCAAGCGTGTCGTTGAGTTCCTTGAATCGGTTCAGATCGATCAGCATCACCGTCAGGTCGCCCCCCTGCGCTTGCGCCACAGCCAGTGCGCGGTCCAGCCGGACGGATAGCAGCCGCCGGTTGGCGAGGCCGGTCAACGGGTCGTGCATCGCTTCGTGCTCGCGCTTCGCCGCAAGCTCGCGGAGCTCGCGCTCCAGTTGCCAGGCGTCGCTCATGTCACGCATGTTGAGGACGAATCCGGTGACGCTGGGATCGTGCAGACGGTTCGCCGCGACGACGTCGAAATGCCTGTAGCTGCCGTTGGCGTGACGTAGCCGCGCCGTCAGCGTTCGTGAAATTCCGGGGTCACCGCGCGCTTCCGCGAAGTAGTGACTGAGGACAGGACGATCCTGCTCGTGCGCGAGATCGAGAATCGGGGTTCCGAGCAGCTGCCGTGGATCGTGACCGAGCACGTTGCGGATCGAATCGGCCTGCCAGCGAATCATCAGATCGTCGGCGACGACGGTGACGATGTCCGTCGAGTTCTGAATCAGGGACGCGAGCCGCCGTTCGCTGTGCTCAGAGCGCTGGCAGGCGGCGCGCAGCGCCTGCATCACCGGCGGCGCTACTCCCGTCCCCAGTGCTCGTGAGATGTCCGCGTGCAGCTCGACGTGGCCGCGTGAATCGTGTGCCCCCAGCAGCGCCGATATCCACATTCCGTAACGTGCCATCGCGAGCGGAAAGCCGCCGTAGAGCGACCTGAACAGCAGCCCGAACAACGGTAGAACCGGGTTGCCGGGCGCCGCGCGTAGGACCAGAAATACCGCGGCAGCCTCCAGGGGCTCGAGCGCCAGCGAGAACTCGCCTCGGCGATAGCCGACAACCCAGTAGGCGGGCAGTGCGGCCGCAGCCGCCGTGGCGCCGAGCCGCCAGCCGGCCGCCGCATGTCCGCCCACGATCGACGGGATCGTGACGAGTGCCGCACCGGCGGCGAGAACCAGGAACAGCAGCTGGACGCGCGCCACGGTGGGCGCTGGTAATCCCGGAAGCCGGTCTAGCCGGCGCAGATAGGGCAAGAAAACAGCTACAAACGCAGAAGGTGTCAATCACCTTATCGGCGACCAGGCGATCCGGGTTGAGGCGAAAGCCACGTGATACGCCGATGTTCGGTTTACCTGAGTAACGTCGTTCAACGTCGCTCACGGGAATGACGGTTCGCGCCGATAGGTCCAATAGAAGATTCCCGAGGCCGAGGAGCCGAATATCGTGCGTACCGCAGCTGAGCGCCTGACAGTCCTGGACGAGATGCTCACCGAGGCTGCCGGACGTGGTCTGCTCCTACGGACGCCCGACGTTGGGCCGCTGGATGGCCGAACGCTGACGCTGGATGGACGCTCCACGCTGAACTTCGGATCATGCAGTTACCTCGGTCTCGAGCTCGACCCGCGCATGCGAGAGGCCGTCTGCGAGGCAGTGATGCGGTACGGAACGCAGTTCTCCTCTTCGCGCACGTATATGTCGGCGCCGCTGTACCCCCAGCTCGAGGAGAGCCTCGGACTGATGTTCGGTGGTCACGTGCTCGTCGTGCCGTCGACGTCGTTGGGGCATATCGCGGCGCTTCCGGTGCTGATCGGCTCCGACGATGCGGTCGTGCTTGACCAGCAGGTCCACCACAGCGTGCAGTCGGCGGTCAACCAGCTCCGGCCCCAGGGCACGACGGTCGAGTTGATCCGGCACAGCGACCTGGTTCAACTGGAGGAGACGATTGCGCGACTTGCTCCCCGGCACCGGCAGATCTGGTATCTCGCCGATGGCGTCTACAGCATGTTCGCGGACCACGCGCCGTACGCCGGACTCGTCGAGCTACTTGGACGTTACGAGCAACTGCACCTCTACATGGACGACTCCCACGGCGTCGGGTGGAGTGGCATCCACGGTCGCGGCCCGACGCTGCAGGCGATCGGCCAGCACGAGCGAGTGGTCATCGCGGCGTCCCTGAACAAGTCGTTCGCGGCCGCCGGGGCCGCGCTGATCTTCCCGACCGCCGAGCTGAAGCGTCGGGTGCAGACCCTCGGGGGTCCGATGATCTTCTCGGGCCCGATCCAGCCACCGATGCTCGGCGCGGCACTGGCTTCGGCCCGGATCCACCTCTCGCCGGAACTCGAACAGCGCCAGGCGGCGTTGCGGGATCGGATCTCGCTCTGCACCGATCTGCTGCGTGAGTTCTGCCTACCGCTCGCGTGCGCCGAGCCCACGCCGATCCGCTACTTGACGCTCGGCCTGCCGCGAGTGGCCGCCGACGTCACCGCTCGACTGATCGACGATGGCTTCTATGTCAACCTCGCGATCTTCCCGGCCGTTCCGATGAAGCAGGCGGGGGTGCGCTTCACCCTGAGCCTGCACCACGAGCCGGCTGACATCCGGGCGCTCGTGGAGGCGCTCGCGCAGCACATTCCTGACGTGCTGGCATCGAACGACGCGCCCGCAGCGTCAGATGAATCTCGCTGCGGCCGAGCGCCTGTCGCACCGGTCGCGACGCCGCTCACCGAACCGCCCGCCCGACTCTCCATGGAGCAGTTCGGCTCAATCCACGCCATCGACTCACGCGAATGGGATTCGCTGCTCGCAGCCCGCGGGTCGTTCTCAGCCGCCGGCTTGGACTTCCTCGAGCGCGCTTTCGCCGACGGGCGCCCCGAGGACCGCTGGAAGTTTCACTACTACATCGTCAGAGATGAGAACGCCAAGCCGGTCCTCGCGACCTTCTTCACGGCCGGACTGTGGAAGGAGGACATGCTTTCGAGTACGGCGGTCTCACGACTTGTCGAGGCACGCCGCGCCGAAGACCCGTACTACCTGACAGCGCAGACGTTCGCAATGGGTTCGCTGCTCAGCGAGGGCGACCACCTCTACCTCGACCGCGATGGCGACTGGCGCGGCGCACTCGGAATATTGCTGCGGGCGATTGGTGAGGATGCCGAACAGGCGAACGCCGGGACGATCGTGCTGCGGGACCTGGCAAACGATGACCAGGAACTCGGCGAAGCATTGCGCGACAGCGGTTACGTCAAGCTCTCGATGCCTGACTCGCTGGTCTTGAACGCGGTCGCGCCCGACGACGACGAATGGCTCGAAGGTCTGTCATCCCGGTCACGCATGCACCAGCGCCGTGAGGTTCTCCCTTGGGACGACGTCTTCGATGTCGAGATCCTGCGCCATGGCGGTCGAGAGCCTGACGACGATGAGCTCGCTCAGCTCCACCGCCTCTACCGCAACGTTCGCGAGCAGAGCCTCGAGATCAACTCGTTCGAATTGCCGCGAACGCTGTTGCGAGAGATGCTCTCTCACGACTGCTGGGAGTTGATGGTGATGCGACTCCGTGACGACGTCGCTCATGCGCCGGTGGCGTTCGGGGCGCACTTCATCGGCGCCCACCATTACGCGCCGATGATCATCGGCCTCGACTACGAGCACGTCCGCTCCGATCACAGCTATCGCCAGGCTTTGCGACAAGCGCTCCTGCGCGCGCGTGCGCACCAATCCGATCGCGTCCTACTCGGCATGGGTGCGCCGCTCGAGAAGCACCGCTTCGGCGCCGACGCCGAACACCGGTGTGCGTATGCCCAATCAGCAGAGCATTACAGCCAGGAGGTCCTGGCCGGTATCGCGGCCGAGTCACTCGCCGCCGCCTGAACCTGGTCGAAGCGCGCTTCTACCTGTCCACGTATTTCAGCGTGTAGGTCCCAGCTCCGGTTGCGTCCTGGCCGGTGAACTGCCCCTGACCGACGATGCCTGCAAGTTGCCCTGTCCCGTACGCAACCAGGTTGCCGCTATAGGTGCCGTTGTCGGTGCCGTCGAGGCTCATGTCGAGCACGCCGGTTCTGCCGTCGACCGTCGCCACCGCCGACCACTGTGCAACGAACTTCTCCGTGCCGGCAGGGCTCACGAGCGCAAGGACATTGATGGTGCCCGCGCCCGCGATCGTGCCGGCAAATGACAGCGACCCGTACTCGTCGGTGATGAGGCTGCTACCGAGACTGTGTTCCCAGATCAGCGTCGGCGGACCGAGTTCGAGCGTGCCGCCTCCCGTCACAGGATCTGTTGATGCCAATGCAGACGGAACCGCCGCCGCGAGTGTGACCACAGCTGCCGACAGGACCCCAACCGTAAGCCGGCTACGTGCAGAACGCATTGCCTGTCCTTCCTCTTATGAGGGTTGCCCTGTTGAACTAACTGAGCGATCGTAAGTGACCGGGACAAACTCCAGGACGGCGACGAGCCCAATGGGCGTGGGTTTTCTCAGCGACCTGGTGCGGCCGAGTAGAGTTGGAGGGACAAGTTCCACCCGCTGGATGCGCCGCTCTCGCATCCTTCCTGTGGCCAGCCTTCCAGCGGAGCGACGAGGAGTGCAACGCCATGCCGAAGCAGACTCAGGAACCCGGACCGGGACGATCGACCGCAACGGCGGCTTTCGACGATCTGTGTAAGGAGGTCGCACGACGCAACGAGGCCGCCTACCAGGTGGCGCGCAAGCGTCGAGCTGAGCGCGACCGCAAGCAGATTGCCGAGCGGCGCCGGCTCGACCTTCTGTGACCTCCAGCAGTCAGCGCTTACTGACTGCTTCCTCCACCAACTGCTGGCCACCGTCGATGTCGAACGTGGCGCCGGTGAGTGCGGTGTTGACCATGATGTGAACGGCAAGCCGGGCAATGTCGTCAGCCTCGACCACGCGTCCGATCGGAAGCCTCGCGCGCAGCTGATCGCGCCGCGCCTCGAGCGGGTCGCCGAGGATTGCGGCCGAGGAGCCGGTGTCGACAAACCCCGGCGCAATCAGGTTGACACGGTTTGGCGCGAGTTCTGGCGCTCGTGGCTCTCCTAGCGGCTGATCGGGATCGTAATAAGCCGCCGTCTCGGCAAATCAAGTCGGGGTGGCCGCGATGGTTGCGGCGTTGGCGAGCCGCTCGCGGAGCTTGCGTAGAGCCGCCGCTTCGATCTGGCGTGCGCGCTCGGCGGTCAGGCCGAGCTCGCCGCCGATCTGGCTCAGCGTCCGTGCTTCCTGGCCAAGCCCGTAATGACTGCGGATCACCGAGCGCTCGCGTTGAGCCAGCGCGTCTGTCAGGTCGAGCACGTGACGGATCTCGAGCTGGTCGAGCACATCCTCGTACGCCTGTTCCGCACGTGGGTCGACGATCGTCTCCCCGAGCGTCGCGCTGGCCGCCTCATCCTCGATCAGCCGCTCGTCGGTGCTCCGGGCCGCGCGGGCGGCGGCGTGCAGTCGTTCGATGTGCGCCGGCGTCAGGCCGGTCGCTGCTCCCAGTTGTTCATTCGTCAGCTCGACGCCATGTCGCTGCAGATACTCGTTCCGTGCCGCTCGCACGCGCGCGAGCTCTCTGACAGCGCGGTCGGAGAGCGCGACCGGCCGCGTGAGCTCGGCGACGAGTTCCTGCATCGCCTTGCGCACCCAGAACGACGCATACGCCCAGAACGGCGTGCCCCGTTGCGCGTCGTAACGCCGCGCGGCCAGCAGCAATCCGGCTACGCCTTCCTGGAGCAGTTCCAAGCGCTCGACTCTGCTGCCGCGATAACTGCGAGCGAGGCTTCCGATCGCAGGGAGAAAAGCCTCGACCAGCCGGCGGCACGCGTCGGCGTCGCCGCATTCGGCGGCGACGACCAGATTCCGTTCCTGCCGCCCGGTGAGACGTTGCTGGTCCAGCGGAGAGCCTCCGGTTCCTAGGACAGCCGAATTGTCGCACGACCAACTTGGGGCGACGACGCCACGTGAGCGTCACCATGAACACTGTCGGAGCAGCTAATCCACCAGCATCGGAGGCAACGGTGAACACCGCAATTGATGGTGACGACCACCGTAGGCCTCGTAGCGCACGAGACCCAGTGCTTCGCTGACCCCTTCCCCGCCGCGAAGGCGGGGATCCGTGCGCCGGCATCCGGCAGGTCGTTCGGTGGCAATAGCTCGGTGAGCTTCACCGTCGCCCTCCCCGCGACCCGGCGTCGCGAACCGGCCGGCCCAGCAGCTGCAGCCGGGCCTGGCGCGGCAGCGTGCCGTCCTCTGGCCAGCCCGGTGACCGTTGCCCCGCCAGCGCAGGACGATGGCCAGTGACACGCCCCACAGCACGACGCCATGCGGTCTCATCCCGGCCCAGTTGTGCCGGGCAGCCCGCAGGTCAACACGCACATCCCCACGGTACCGAAGCGCCGGTAGCCTCGGCGACGTCTGAGAGATACTCGGTTGCGTGAATGTGCGGCTAGCCTGGAAGGAGTGGATAGCGCGCGCCAAATCTTCGGAGGCTCACGCGCGTCCCTGATCGCAGACGCCCGATCGATCGAGCGCGCGCAGTGAGCCAGCTGACGTCGGCGCCAACGTCTCGAAGCCTGAGCGCGCGGCTACGCCCCTCTCCGACGGTCGCGGTCGCGGTCGCGTACGTCACCGCGATGTTCATGACCGGCACGGACATGCAGATCGTCAACGTGGCGCTCCCGACGCTCAGTCACCGGTTCTCCGCACCACTGTCCGATGTGCAGTGGACCGCGATCTCATACCTGCTCGCGCTCGCGGTTCTGATCCCCGCATCGGGCTGGATCGGAGACCGCGTCGGCGTCAAGCAAACGTTCGTGTTCGCGCTTGCGCTGTTCACGGTGGCGTCGGCCGTTTGCGGCATGGTCGACTCCCTCGGCGAGTTGATCGCAGCCCGTGCAATCCAGGGGGCGGCCGGCGGGCTCATGACTCCGTCCGGGACCGCGATGCTCTACCGCACCTACCCGCCAGAGCAACGAGCGCGAGTGGCGCGAACCATCATCGTTCCCATCCTGATCGGACCCGGAGCGGCGCCAATCCTCGGCGGCGCGCTCACCGAGTGGATCTCCTGGCGCTGGGTGTTCCTGATCAACGTGCCGTTCGGCCTGGCGATGGTCCCGTTCGCCTGGCGCTTCCTCCCGCGTACGCCGTCCACCAGCAGCGACCGCCTCGACGTCGTCGGGATGCTGCTCTCAGGCTTAGGGCTCAGCACGCTGCTGTACGCGGTCAGCGAGGGTTCGGCTCTCGGATGGGGCTCGACGCGGGTCATGAGCACGGGGGTCGGCGGAATCCTGCTGCTGATCGCATTCGCGCGGCACTCGCTCCGCGACAGCGCCCCGATCCTTCGCCTGCGCCTGTTGAGCGACCGGCTGTTCCGCGCCACCAACATCGTCTTCGCACTGACCACCGGGCCGTTCCTCGGCAGCCTCTACCTGACCCCGATCTTCCTCCAGGAGGCACTGCACCAGTCCCCGCTCTCGTCGGGTACGACGACCTTCCTCGAAGCGATCGGCGTCGGAATCGGAGCCCAGACCCTCGGGCGGCTGTATCCGCGGCTCGGCCCACGCACACTTGCGACGCTCGGATCAACCGGGCTCGTGGTCTACCTGAGCGTGTTCCTGCTTGTCGAGCCAAACACAAGCCTGTGGCTGGTGCGCGGCGCAATGCTGTTCGGCGGGTTTGCGAACAGCGGCGCGTTCCTTGCCGTGCAGACCGCGATGTTCACCACGATCTCCAGTCCGGACCTCGGTCACGCGGCGGCGATCTACAACACTCAGAGGCAGTCCTCCATCGCGCTCAACGTCGCCGTCTTCACGACGATCGTGGCGGGCTCGGCCGCGGGCAGCGTCACAGCGTTCCACTCCGCTTACCTGGCCGGGGCCGTCATAGTCGCCGTCGGTGCCGTCGGCGCTTTGACGCTGATTCACACCAGCGATGCGCACGCCACCATGGGCATCGAGCCGCAGCCTCGGGTCGACTGAATCCGCAGTGATCCGTCTTAGCCGGGTCTGCGTACAGAGAGCGGTATCTGTAGCCAAACTCTCTAGGAGATGGGTTCATGTTGGAGGAGGCATTCATCGCGGCGTATCTCGTCGGCGTCCGCGACTTCGGCACGCCTGATCTGCGTGTCCTTGCGGCCCGGATCATGGATCGAGAGCGACCACCGCGCACTCGCGCGCGTCCTCGGACCGGACGTGGCGGCCGAGGATGGGCGGGCCCGATCACCAAGATCACAGGCGTTCAGGGCGCTGCCGAACCGGCTGCGCCGCCGAACGGCAGCGGCTACGAACGGACACTGCGGTGGACGAACATCAGCCAGGCGGGCACGGCGCTGACTCCGTTCGCCGATGTGACAGCCGCTGGCAAGGCGGGGTTTGACACCACCAAGCCCTACCGGTTCAACCCGCTCACGCCGCATCTACCCGAGGCGCTGGGCGCGTTCACTCATTCCTCGGCTGACGGGCAAACGGAAGGCGCGGCGGCGATCGTCGCCGCGCCATTGGGCGCCAGTCGAACAGCCACAACCGCAGCCCGTTCCTACTAGTACTAGTAGTAGTACCCCCAGCGGGACTCGAACCCGCGATCTCCTGCGTGAAAGGCAGGCGTCCTAACCGCTAGACCATGGGGGCAGGGAAGCCGATTCTAGAGGCGCCTGGCGCCGGCGCCTCGTCCACACACGAATCCGCGCGGTCATTCATTCGCTATGCGGTCCTTAGACGAGGGTCTGACCGCCGTCCACAGTGATGACTTGGCCGTTGATGTAGTTATTGGCCATCACGAACAGGGTGGACGCGGCGGCTTCCTCGGGCGTGGCGAAGCGACCGAGGAGCGTGCCCGCGCCAGCGTCAGCCATGGCGGCGTCGGTGCTGATTCCTGTCGCGGCACGCATGAGCGGCGTGTCGACACCGCCGTAACGGACAGCGTTGACACGTAGGCGCCGTGGAGCTAACTCGACGGCGAGCGCCCCTGTCAGCGCCTCGACGGCCCCGATGGCAGCGATGGGACCTGTCATATCGGCGATCGGCCGCATGGTGTAGATGCCAGAGGTCAAGGTGATGGAGCCACCGGCAGGCAGCCGGGGCGCAGCAACACGTGCAGCGACGAGGGCGCCCCAGACACGGGCATCCATTGTCGAGCGAACCGCATCGAGCGTCAGCGCATCAATCGGTCCTGCCCCACCCAAGCCACCAGCCGTGACGAGGACGTGGTCCACGGACTCGACGCGGTCGAAGACCTGGATCAGCGCTTGTTCGTCGGCGCAGTCGGCCGGGAATCCGCACACCGACGGTCCGCCACCGCTCACCAGGTCGACCGCCGCGGCCAACTTGGCCTCGTCACGGCCCGCGAGCACGACCCGAGCGCCGACACCGTGGAGCAGCACGCCGGCGGCGAGTCCGATGCCCGAGCTGCCCCCGACCACTACAACCGTGGATCCCGCGAGACCTGATGGCAGGGGCGAACGAACGGGAATGGGAGCCGCAGTAGAAGTGGACACTTGGGATTCCTTTCAACTAAACTATCTGGATGGTTTAGTATCCCACATCTCGCCCTGAATTCAACCGAGTGGTTGAATCCCGTTATGCCCTATGACGCTGACGACACGCGCAGACGCATCTTCACCGCTGCTACCGCCGAGTTCGCCGCCAACGGGCTCGCCGGAGCAAGAGTCGACCGCATCGCCGCGACTGCGCAAGCCAACAAACAGGCGATCTATCTCTATTTCGGGAACAAGCAAAACCTGTTCGGCGCCGTCGTCAAGGCAAAGCTCGACGAGGTCTGCCACGCCGACGCGCTCGACCCTGGAGCCATGGGCGAGTCAGTGGGCCAGCTGTTCGACTGGTACCAAGAACATCCAGAGTTGATCAGACTGCTTCTGTGGGAGGCGCTGGAGAGCGAAGAGGTGACGGTCCCAGGGGAGGCGGAGCGTCGAGATGTCTACCGCGGACAGGCGCGAGACCTGGTCGACGCGGGCGTCGGCGCCGGGCTCGACGAGCCCGAGCGAACCCAGAAGGCCGAGGACTGGTTGTTCACGGTTCTGGGCCTCGTCGCCTGGAACTTCGCGGTCCCGCAACTGCGGCGCCTGGTGCTAGACGAGGACGACGACACCTCGACGCTTGCTCGGCGTCGAGCAGCCGTGATCGAGGCCGTGCAAGCGCTATCCGAGAGCCGCTGAAGCCCCGGGCCACGTTAGGCCTGTCAGGAGGGACGGTCGCTGGCGAGGCCGGTCTCGGCGTCGAAGAAGATCAGCGCCTCGCGCGGCACCGCGAACGCCACGGTCGTACCGAGCGTGAGATGCTCGTCGGCGGGGATCTTTCCGACCAGCGCTCGCTCGCCAAGCCGGACGTGTGCGAGCCGCTCGTCGCCGAGGTACTCGACGACCTCGACCACCGCCTCGAAGCCGAAGTGGCCCGGCTGCGGCTGACCGACGCTGATGTGCTCCGGCCGGAAGCCTGCGAGCAGCGTGTCGCTGCCGAGGCCAAGCACGGGGGCGGGAACGACGTTCATGGCCGGCGAGCCGATGAAGGTCGCGACGAATGTGTTGGCGGGCCGCGTGTAGAGCTCCTCGGGCGTGCCGATCTGCTGGAGGATGCCCTTCCGCATGACGGCGATGCGGTCACCCATTGTCATCGCCTCGACCTGGTCGTGCGTGACGTAGATGGTCGTCGTGCCGAGCCGCTTCTGGAGCTTCAGGATCTCCGCGCGGGTCTGGACCCGCAGGGCCGCGTCGAGGTTGGAGAGTGGCTCGTCCATCAGGAACGCGGCCGGCTCGCGGACGATCGCCCGCCCGAGCGCGACGCGCTGGCGCTGACCGCCGGAGAGCGCCTTGGGCTTGCGCTCGAGGTAGTCCTCGAGGTCGAGCGCCACAGCCGCGTCGCGGACCCGGCGCTCGACCTCGGCGCTGGTGATCTTTCGCAGCTTCAATCCGAAGGCGAGGTTCTGGGCGACGGTCATGTGTGGGTAGAGCGCATAGTTCTGGAAGACCATCGCGATGTCGCGATCCTTTGGCGAGACGTCGTTCACCGCCTTGCCGCCGATCACCACCTGGCCGGCGCTGATGTCCTCGAGACCGGCGACCATCCGCAGCGCGGTCGTCTTGCCGCAGCCGGACGGACCGACGAAGACCATGAACTCACCCTCCTGGATCTCGAGATCGAGGGCGTCGACGGCGCAGGTGCCGTCTCCGTAGACCTTCGACACACCGTCGAATTGGATTGCCGCCATCAGCACATCATCCCTTCAGCGCTCCGCTGAGACCGGTCCCGCGTAGGAAGGAGCGCTGGAAGATCAGGAATCCTACGATCGGGACGAGGCACGCGATGAACATCGCGGCCAGAAACACGCCGAGATCGGTCTGCCCCTCGATCGTCGGCAGGCGGACCGAAACGGGCTGCTTGTTCGGGGAGGTGAGCACGAGCAGCGGCCAGAGGAAGTCCTTCCACGATGCGAGCACGGCGAAGACCGAAACGACACCGAGGATCGGCTTCGACATCGGCAGAACGATCGAGACGAACAGCCGGGCTGGACCGGCGCCGTCGATTCGAGCCGCCTCGAAGATCTCGCGCGGGATGTTGTCGAAGAAGCGCTTCATGATGATCACGTTGAACGCGCTCGCGCCGGCGGGGAGCCAGATCGCCCAGTAACTGTTCACAAACGAGTGGCTGATCACCGGCGGGTGAACGATCTCGATGTAGAGGGGGACGAGCAGCACCACCGGCGGGACGAACAGGGTCGTCAACAGCATGGCCGTGATGATCCGGCCCGATTTCGGCTTCAGCACCGAGAGTGCGAAAGCGCCCGTCGCCGCCACGAGGATCTGACAGAACCAGGAGCCGAACGCGATCACGACCGTGTTCCAGATGTAGAGGCCGATGTCGACCTGCGACCAGGCATCGGAGATGTTGCTCCAGGCGGCCCCGTGCGGGAAGATCGCCATCGGGTTCGAGAGCGTGTCCTGCGTGGGGGTGATGGCGGACTTCGCGAGCCACAGGATCGGCCCGAGCCCGACGATCACGAGCAGCACCAGCAAGACCGTGTGAGCCGTGCCGAGTCCCCATCTGACGCTCGGGCGGTGCCAGTCAGACTGCTGGACGAGACCCTGGTGACTATCCGCCGCCTGAGATCTGCGCCTGCCGCGGAACTGAAGGACGCTCATTCGCTGCTCCACGATCGGGTTGCCCACAGATAGATCAGTGAGAACGCCGCGAGGAAGCCGACCAGCATCAGGCTGAGCGCGGCGGCCTCACCATAGGCAGCCCCGAGCGAGTTACCGAAAGCGTAGTTGTAGATGAGCAGTAGCACCGTCAACGTTGCGTTCGCGGGCCCCCCCGATGTGAACAGGTAGGGCTCCAGGAAGACCTGCGCGGTCCCGATGATCTGGAGGATCATCGTCACGAGCAGCACCGTGCGCATCTGCGGCAAGGTGACGTGCCAGATCTTCTTCCAGAGTCCGGCGCCGTCGACGGCCGCAGCCTCGTAGAGCTCCGGGTTCACGGTGGTGAGCGCGGCGAGGTAGATGATCACCGTGGCGCCCGCGTTCGCCCACGTCGACTCCAGCACAAGCGACGGCATTGCCTGGCTCATCGACTGGATCCACTGCTGTGGGGGGATGCCGAACCAGCCGAGGATCGTGTTGAAGACGCCGGTCGATCCGCCGTCGTAGAAGGTCTTCCACAGCAGCACCGAGACCACCGGTGGAATCACGACCGGCAGGTAGGCGAGCGCTGCGTACAGCCCGCGCCGCTTGCGCACCTCGCTCATCAGCACCGCGACCACCAGCGGGATCGGGTAGCCGAAAATCAGCGCGAGGCCGGCGAACTCCGCGGTGTTCCTGACGGCGATCGGGAAGAGCGGGTCGTGCCAAACCTCGCTGAAGTTCTGAAACCCGACCCACGTCGTGGTTAGCTCGTTCGTGTGCTGAAGCGACATCAGCACCAGCTTCACGATCGGGTACCACGAGAAGGCACCGAAGATCAGAAGCAGCGGCAGCATGAAGACTAGCCTTGAGGGCCCGCCCCGTTGAACCCAGGTCAAAGGGGTGCGCCTTTGGCGCGCCCGAGCTGGGGTTGCGAGTTCGGCGGTCGCGACCGTTGCTGGCGTCTGCGCCTGTTCGAGCCCTTGGGTCATTTGGTCAGTGGTCGACGTCACGTCTTCAGGCATCCTTCGCCTAAGGCGGGTGATCGCATAATCGGTACCACGATCACCCGCCGTCGGCTAGGGGAGGGTGCTACTTACGAGCCTGCGCCCGATGCGATCGAGGACTGGCCCGTGCCGTTCGCCGCCGAGAGGAGGCTGCCCGGGTCCGCGCCCTGGTTGGTGAAGACCGACTGCACAACCGAGTCGAGGTCACCGTATATGGCCTGTGTGGCCGACTCCGGCTCCGGGATCACGTTCTCGCTGAAGATGCCGTTGTTGAACGGCGCGAACTGGCTCTCCGGAACGTTGACGTACGGCTTGATCCAACGCTGCGAGGCCTCATAGAGCTTCTGGTCGAAGACCGGCAACTCTGGCACGCCGACCGGCTGCTTGTCCTTGATCAGGGTCTTGGCGTCTTGGATCGCCGCCTTGCGATTGATGAGCTTGTCCATGTAGTAGAAGCTGATCCACTTCATGGCAGCGGAGATCTGCGCTGGGGTGGACTTCGGGCTCACTGCGGCGAGGGTGCCGCCACCCATGACGCCCGCGGTCTTGCTCTTGGCGAGCGGGACCGGGGCAAGGCCGTAGATCGACGGGTTGATGTTGTCGGCCTGCACCATGTTCGTGTACACGTCGGAGCCGCTGATGAACATGCCGATCTGGCCGGCGGCGAATGCCTGGTTAATGGTGCCCCAGCTGAGGCCGAAGTTGGCACCCATCGAGTTGTCGCCCCAGCGCATCTGCTTGAGCATGTTCAGCGCCTGAACGGCCTGCGGAGTGTCGAACGTCGCCTTCGCCTTGGCACCGATGCCCGTCTCCATGCGCCCGCCGAGCGCGTCGGTGACCGTGGTCAGGATCCAGCCAGCGGTGTTGTCGCTGGCACCCATCTCGGCATAACCGGCCTTGCCGGTCCTCTGCGAGATCTGCTTGGCGTCAGCCTCGAGCTGTGCCCACGTTGTCGGGGGTTTGTTGGGGTTGAGTCCGGCCTGCGAGAACAGCTGGCGGTTGTACGACAGCGCCTGTGCGTAGGCGGCCTCCGGGATCGCGATGACCTGCTTCTTTGAGTCGACTCCCTCGGCGATGACCGACGGGTTGAACTCCTTGTAATACGGCTCCGCCTGGGCGTACTTGGTGAGGTTCGCGAGCTGACCGTTGTCTCCAAGCGAGCGGCCGTCGGTGAATGGCACCGTGAACACCGTCGGCAAGGTTCCGCTGGCGAGCTTCGCGGCGAACGTCGCGGGGAGCCACTGGTACTGCACGGCCCTGACCGAGATGCCCGGATTGGCGGCTTCGAACTGCGCCACCTTGTTGTCGAACTCGTTGAAGGCAGCCTGGGTGCTGCCGGGAATCAGCGATACGACGCTGATGTGGACCACGGACGACTTCTTGGCCGCCGCATTTGCGACTGAGCCCACGCTCACTGCGAGCAGGCTCACCGCGGCGACGGTCGCACCCATGCGGATCGACCTCGCCTTGATGTTGAACTTCATTTCCTCTCCTCCTTGACCCAAGATGGGCCGGTGTTACGTCGTTTCCACCCCTACCGGAGCTGTCGGCTCCGCTTCTGGCAAACCTTCATTTGCGGCCCGAACCAGCCAGACCGACGTGTCCTGCGGCACTGCGTTGTCGATGAGCTCCGCACTCGCGACGAGGATGTCCGTCCCGCTGGGAAGTTCAACCGGTTGAGGGCCGAAATTCACAATGCAAACGAACCGCTCACCGCGCGCAAACGCGATGACCTCATCGCCGTAATCGAGCCAACGTAGATCGGGATCAGCGCCCCACGGCGCCTCCCGCCGGATACTCAGTCCGGTGCGGTACAGGCTGAGCATCGATGCCGGATCTTCGGCCTCCGCCTCGACCGAGAGCGGCGCCCAATCGCCGGGTTGGTCGAGCCAAAGTTCTGCCTCCGCGTTGGGGCTGAAGCCGTACGGCGGCTTCACACCAGACCACGGGAGCGGGACGCGACAGCCGTCACGGCCGGGATCGACGCCCCCGGAGCGCAGCCACATCGGGTCCTGGCGCCGGTCGGGCGGGATGTTCTCCGCCTCGGGCAGCCCGAGCTCGTCGCCTTGGTAGACGTACATCGAGCCCGGTAGCGCCATCGCCAGCAGCGCGGCGGCGCGTGCGCGCCGCCTGCCGCGGACAAGATCGGTGGGCGTCCCCTCGCGCTTCGTCTCGAACGCGAACCGGGTGTCGGCGCGGCCATAGCGCGTAACCGGACGGGTGACGTCGTGGTTGGACAGGACCCAGGTCGCCGGCGCGTCCACGGGGGCGTGCGCCGCAAGCGCCGACTGGATCGAGCTCCGCATCGGACCGGGCTCCCATGGACACGCCAGGAAGTCGAAGTTGAACGCGGTGTGGAGCTCGTCGGGGCGCAGGTACCGCGCAAAGCGCTCTGCGTCGGGCAGCCACACCTCACCGACGAGCAGCCGGGGCTCGTCGTAGCCGTCGGCGATCACGCGCCAGCGGCGATAGATCTCATGCAGCTGATCCCGGTCGGTGAACGGATGCTCGCCGGGGAGACTCTCCGGAAGCTCCTCTGAGAGCTCGGGATCCTTGACGAGGAGGGCGGCCGAGTCGATGCGTACACCGGCGACCCCGCGCTCGAACCAGAAACGCAGGATGTCCTCGTGCTCGAGCCACACCTCCGACTGCTCCCAGTTGAGGTCAGGCTGCTCGGGCGCGAACAGGTG
The DNA here is from genome assembly GCA_036268195.1 of Solirubrobacteraceae bacterium. Classification (GTDB taxonomy): domain Bacteria; phylum Actinomycetota; class Thermoleophilia; order Solirubrobacterales; family Solirubrobacteraceae; genus Palsa-465. The sequence goes on along the minus strand of DATAUP010000047.1, from coordinate 47,657 downwards.
GAGGTACCACTCGCCGTCGGCGACGCGAGTCCAGGCCGAACCGCCAAAGATCGACTGCCAGCCGTTCGGCGGCTGGTCGCCGCGTTCTCCAGTCCCCGGGCGGAACCAGAACCGCTCACGTGCCGGAGATCCCGGTGCCGCCGCGAGCGCCTCGCGGAACCAGGGGTGCTCGTTCGAGATGTGGTTCGGGACTATGTCGACGATCGTGCGGATGCCGAGCTCCTGCGCCTCGGCGATCAGCTGCTCGGCCTCCCAGAGCGTCCCGAACGCGGGATCGATCGAGCGGTAATCCTTGATGTCGTAGCCCGCGTCGGCGAGCGGCGACGGGTACCACGGGTTGAACCAGATCGCGTCGACGCCGAGTGTGGCCAGATAGGGAAGGTGCGCCCGCACCCCGGCGATGTCGCCGATCCCGTCGCCGTTGGCGTCGGCGAAGCTCCGAATGTAGACCTGATAAACGACCGCCTCGCGCCACCAGGGACGCTTGATCGAGCCCGTCGGCTCAGGCAGCGGCGCAGCCGCAACCGTCGTGTCCGTCTCCCTCATGGCGGCGAGAATGACACAACCGACAAACGAATGCAAGAGTCAGACTTACTTTTGCATTTTTCGTACTGCTAAGCGCAAGCCTTACAGACTTTCAGGGGCCAGGCGCATTCGCGGTCGAGCCGCGCGCCACCACCTCCGGTTCGAAAAAGAGTTCCTCCGTGGATACGGGCGAACCTTCGATCTGCCCAGCGAGCATCTCTACGGCGGCGCGGCCGATCGCTTCGAGTGGCTGCCGCACGGTCGTGAGTGGCGGATCGGTGCAGCTCATCAGCAGCGAGTCGTCGTAACCGATCACCGACAGGTCGGTGGGGACCGAGAGGCCCGATCGGCGAGCGGCGCGGATCGCGCCGAGGGCGAGCGGATCGCTGGCGCAGATGATCGCCGTGACGCCGCGGTCGATCAGACGCCTGCCCGCCGCGTGCCCTCCCTCGAGCGAGAAGCGCGTCCGCTCGACGAACTCCGACGGCGCGTTCGCGACTTGCTCGAAGGCCGCGAGCTTGCGCGCGCAGGGTACGTGGTCAGGCGGACCGAGAATCAGGCCGATCCGCTCGTGGCCGAGGTAAGCCAGATGCGCATACGCCTGCTCCATGGCCACGGCGTCGTCGGTTGAGACGCGCGGGAAGTCGAGGTGCTCGGCGGCCGCGTTCACGAGCACCACAGGCAGGCGCAGCTGCAACAGACGCTCATAGTGCTCATGCGGCGCGTCGGCCTCGGCGTACTGGCCGCCGGCGAAGATCATTCCTGAGACCTGGCGCTCAAGCAGCATCTCGACGTACTCGGCCTCCGACATGCTCCCCGTGCGCGTGCAGAGCACAGCGTTGAAGCCGCGCTGGGCGAGTGCGCCCGACACCACTTCGGCGAGCGCCGGGAACACGGGGTTCTGGAGCTCCGGCACGATCAGCCCGACCATGCGGGCGCGCCGGACGCGCAAATGCGTCGGGCGCTCGTAGCCGATCACGTCAAGCGCAGTCAGGACCGCCGCGCGCGTCCCCTCGGAGATGCCGGGACGGCCGTTCAGGACGCGGCTTACCGTCGCCTCGCTGACGCCTGCCTGTTTCGCGACGTCAGCAAGTTTGCGAGCCATGACGCAATTCTATGACAATTCTTGCAAACCGCTTGCGTGATTTACGGCAAGAGCTTCCGGCTGAGCCGCCGCGTCGCGAGCGCAAGTGCCAGCGAGCCGAACGCAATCAGGTACAAAGCCGCGACCAGGATGTCCCAGTGGAAGATTCCCAGCGCCGGCTCCCTGAGTAACTCGATGCTCTGGTACAGCGGCAGGATCTCGATCAGCGGTCGTACCCAGCCCGGATAGACCGACAGCGGATAGAAGGTCGTCGCGAACAGGAACATCGGCAGCATCACGAGCTGGACCAGCTGGAAGTCCGGGAAGTCGCGCACGTATGTAGTAACCGCCAGACCCGCGGCGGCGAACGCATAGCCGACCAGCAGCGCCCCCGGGATCGCGAGGACGATGTCAGGCGAGACGACCAGGCCGAGGACGAGCATCACGACCACGAACCCGACGGAGGCGAACACGCCGCTGAGCACGGCGCTCGCGACCTCACCGATAGCGATGTCCGCGACCGAGAGCGGCGTCGGCACGATCGCGTCGTAGATCCGTTCTGTCTTCATCCGCATGAAGATGGGGAAGCTCGTCTGGTTGAACGCTGCATTCATCGCGGTCGTCGCCAGGATCCCGGGCGCCACGAAGGCCGCGTAGCGCACGTCCACCCCGTGCACCTTGCCGACGAGCGTTCCGACGCCAAAGCCGATCGTGAGCAGATAGAGCACCGGTTCGACGATGCTCGACAGCACCGGCGTCAGCGACCGGCGATAGATCAGCGCGTTGCGCTCGACCAGGCTGCCGGAGCGCTTCACTGTCCAGCCGGCGGCGCTCACGCGTGCAGCCTCCGTCGGTACGTGATTCGGGCGGCCGCGATGCCGGCGACGACGAAGACGAGCAGGTAGGCGGCGTGTCCCGCCACCGCGGGCAACGAAGCGGTCCCGAGACTCAGCGAGCGGCATAGCGCCACCCCCTGCGCGAGCGGCAGCACCGACGCGACCAGCTGGATCCCATGCGGCAGCTCATCGAGCGCGAAGAAGGTTCCGGAGAACATGTACATCGGCATCAGCACGAACCGGAAGACCGTGTTGACCTTGGTGTAGGTGCGCAGCGTGACCGTCCAGGCGGCGATCGGGGCGGCGAACGCCAGACCGGTGAGCAGCGCGGCCGGCCACACGGCGAACCCCCACCAGCCCGCGATCACGCCGAACACCTCCATAACCACGATGAAGGCGGCGGTCGACGTGACCAGCCGGAAAACAACGAAGAGCATGTGCCCGGCCAGGATTTCCTCGGGCTCGAGCGGTGTCGTCGCCGCCGCACTGTAGGAGCCGGACGCGCCGGCCGCGATGGTCACGCGGCCGCCGCTCTCGACAAAGGCCGTCTGCATCGCGGCTGCGGCGAGCAGGCCGGGCGCGAAGAAGTCCGAATAGGAGACTCCCCCCAGGGCTGTCGAGTGACCCTGGTTGACGAGGTGGCCGAGGCCGACACCGATCCCGAGCAGGAACAGCAGCGGATTCGCGATGCTGATCACAATCGTGCCTCGCCAGGTCCGGCTGTAGAGCTTCAGCCAGTAGCGGAAGGCGTGCAGAGCCCGCGCCATGTCAGTCGATCAGTGAGCGGCCGGTCAGCTTCAGGAAGACGTCCTCGAGCGTCGCGCGCCGCACGAGTGCGGTGATCGGCTCGAGCCCCATCGCGTGTACCTCGATGAGCGCCGCCTCGCCATCGTCGGCGTAGACCACAACACGGTCCGGGAGCACCTCGATCCGCTCCCCGAGCTTGACCGCGCGGAGACGCTCCGCGACCTCCACCTGGGCGCCGGGCGCAAAGCGCAGCTCGAGGACCTCCCGCGTGATGTGCGCCTCGATCAGATCACGCGGCGAGCCCTCGGCCACGATCTTGCCGGCGTCCATCACCGCGAGCCGGTCACACAGCTGCTCGGCCTCATCCATGTAGTGGGTGGTGATGATCAGCGTCACGCCGTCCGCCTTCAGGCGGTAGAGCCGATCCCAGAGGACGTGTCGGGCCTGGGGATCGAGGCCTGTCGTGGGCTCGTCGAGCAGCAGGATCTCCGGCTCGTTGATCAGTGAGCGCGCGATCGTGAGCCGGCGGCGCATGCCGCCGGAGAGCATCTCGACCTGGGCGTCGGCCTTCTCCTCGAGCTGCGCGAACGCGAGCAGACCGGCGAGCCGTTCACGGATCACGTCCTTCTTGAGGCCGAAATAGCGGCCGTAGACGAAGATGTTCTCGCTGACCGTCAGCTCACGGTCGAGGCAGTCGTCCTGCGGGACGACGCCGATGCGCGCCCGGATCTGCGGCCCGTCCTGCTCGGGGTCCATCTCGAGCACCCGGAGCGTGCCGGCGCTGACCGGAGAGGTCGCACTGAGCATCCGCATCGTCGAAGACTTGCCGGCGCCGTTCGGGCCCAGGAAGCCGAACGCTACGCCACGCCCGAACGCGAAATCGATCCCGTCGACAGCGCGGAACGGCGGCGTGCCATTGCGTGCGGGATAGATCTTCGAGAGGCCCCGAGCCTCGACCAGGAGCCTGCTGTCGGACACTAGGCGCACCGTACCGAATGCGACTGTCAGCCGCAACAATTAGACGAAACTACGCAACTTCATGAGCTGATCGACCCTGTCAGACTTTCCCTTTAGCGATGGCAAGCATCGGTCACGTCCTCTGGCACGGCATCCGCGACTCGCTGCTGATGGGCTGGCAGGTGTGGTGGGCATTGGCGTTTGGCTTCTTCGTCTCGGCGGTGGTGCAGGCGTGGATCCCGCGCGAGAAGATCGAGTCGAGTCTTGGTGGCGGTGGCCTTGGCCCGCTGGCCAAGGCCACCGGCCTCGGCGTCGCCTCGTCGTCCTGCTCGTACGCGGCAGTGGCGATCGCCAAAAGCCTCTTCCAGAAGGGCGCCTCGGCCACGGCGGCACTGGCCTTCCAGCTCGCCTCGACAAACCTCGTGTGGGAGCTCGGGTTCGTGCTGTGGGTGCTGATCGGCTGGCAGTTCACGCTCGCCGAATACGTCGGCGGGCTAGTGATGATCGCCCTGATGGCGCTGCTGCTTCGCCGGTTCATCTCACCGGCGCTCGAGCGGCAGGCTCGTGAGCACGCAGGTGCCGCCGACACAGGCCACCAGCACCACATGGCGAGTCAGGCACTGCCGCTGCGTGAGCGGCTGACGAGCGTCGCCGCCTGGTCCGACGTCGCCCACAACTTCCGGGGCGACTGGCAGATGCTCTACCGGGAGATCGGGATCGGGCTGCTGATCTCCGGGTTCGTCGCCCAGATCGACCAGCACGCCTTCCACATCGTGTTCCTGAGCGGCTCGCCGGCGCTCGTGCGGACTCTGTGGGCCGCGTTGATCGGACCAGTGATCGCAATGCTCACGTTCGTCTGCTCGGTCGGCAACATCCCGCTCGCAGCGGTGCTCTGGAGCGGCGGGATCAGCTTCGCCGGCGTGATGTCGTTCATCTTCGCCGACCTCGTGATCCTCCCGATCATCGCGATCTACCGCAAGTACTACGGGCGTCCGTTCACCGCGCGTCTCGTCGCGCTGCTATTGGTGGCGATGGTGCTGGCGGCGCTGGTAGTACAGGCCCTATTCAGCAGCGTCGGCCTGATCCCCAGCGGCGTGCGGCCGAGCCACAGCGACATCTTCAACGGCGTCCACGTCGACTACAAGCTCGTGCTGAACACGATCGGCCTGCTGCTGTTCGCCGGTCTGTTCGCGCTGACCGCACGGCGCGGAGCCGTGGACCCCGTCTGCGGGATGACGGTGGATCGCGCCCGGGCCGAGCGGGTGACGCACGGCAGCCATACCTTCTACTTCTGCTGCTCTGAGTGCAGGCAGATGTTCCAAGCAGACCCCGCGCGATATCTCAACGGGCGCCAGATGCCCGCGGCTACAGTCCACGGGAGCCCTGATGTCGACGCCAAGCACCACACGATCAGCCTCACTGACCCCGGCGTTCACCGGCACGACGCTTGATCGCGTCGCCGACCTGCGCAGCGACCGCCGCGAGGTCGAGCGGCTGCTCAAGCACCCGCGGGCGGCAGTGCTCGGAGCGAGCGCCGACAGCGTCCTGATCGCGGACCAACCGCAGCCGCAGCTGTTGCGGCGTCCGCTCGAGGGGCGCGTGAATCCGTACCAGCCGATCCTGCTCGGGATGGAGGATTCACGGCCGCTGTTCGGAGCCGATCTCGACGATCCCGAGGCCGAGGGCCAGCTCACCGAGACGGGCATCGGCCGGCTGGTGTCGCTGCGCGACGCCGGACTGCTGCTGCCGCAGTCGGAGGGCGGTCTCGCCGCCTACCTCGTCGCTTTGCTCAACTGGCACCGCAAGCACAAGTTCTGCTCGGTCTGTGGCGCACGCACGCGCGTCATGGACGCGGGCCTCTCGCGCCGCTGCCCGACGTGCCGCGCCTCACACTTCCCGCGCATCGACCCGGTCGTGATCATGCTCGTCGAGCACGGCGGCCAGCTGCTGCTGGGACGCCGGATCGGCTGGGCCGAGGGCCGCTTCTCGATTCTCGCCGGCTACGTGTCGCCGGGCGAGACGCCCGAGGAAGCTGTCCTGCGCGAAGTCCAAGAGGAGTCCGGGATCGTCGCGCACTCCCCGCGCTACATCGCCTCGCAGCCGTGGCCATTTCCCTCGTCGCTGATGCTGGGCTTCGAGGCCGGCTCCGACGGCGGCGATCCGCTGCCGCAGCCGGGCGAAATGGTCGAGGTGCAGTGGTTCTCGCTGGACGAGGTCGCCACTGCCCAGAAGGGCACCGGCGACCTCCTCCTCCCCGGCGAAGTCTCGATCGCACGCATGCTCATCGATGCTTGGGTCGCCCGCGGCGGCCGCCGGCTGGCGGCCTAGCGCAACAGTTTCAAGCAGCGCATCTAATCCGAGAGACTTTGGCCAAACGGACATTGGCCACGACCGGGTTGGGCAGGAAAATTTGGCCTCGTCCGGTGTGACCAGATTGGGAGGTCGGATGTGAGCGCGGTGCTCGCCGTTGAAGAGGGATATCTGGCCGGTGGCGCCGTCACCGATGAGCCGCTGTTCGAGTCCAAAGGAATCGATTACATACCGCTCTCCGAGCGGCGCGGATCGCCATTGGACCTGGCGTGGATGTGGGCGGGCGCGCTGTTCAACGTGGAGTTTGTCGTCTACGGGGCGCTGCTGATCGTCGCCTTCGGCTTGCGCTTCTGGCAAGCGCTGGTCGTCGTGATCGTCGGCAACCTCTCCTACGTCGTCAATGGACTCGGCTCGTTGCAGGGCCCACGCGCCGGTACCGCCGCCTTCACGATCAACCGCGCGCCGTTCGGCCCCAACGGCGCCAAGCTGATCGCCGTCTTCAACTGGATGACACAGGTCGGCTACGAGGTACTCGGGCTTTACCTGGTTGTCTCAGCCGGCTTGGCGCTGCTGAACAAGGCCGGCGTCGGCACGTCGGACGGCCTCAAGTGGGCGCTGATCGTCGTCGCCGCCTGCGCGCAGCTGACGTTGCCGCTGTTCGGGCATCGGATGATGCTGCGCACGTTGCGGATGCTGGTGCCGCCATTCGTCGTGCTGTTCATCCTGCTCGCGATCCAGGCGCTACCGAAGGCGCACCTCGGTGCCGGGCACAACGCGAACTGGGCGAGCATGTTCGCGGCGCTCGCGTTCATCCTGTCATCCGGCGGCTACGGCTGGCCGATGAACGCCAACGACTTCTCGCGCTACCTGCCGCCGGACTCGAGCCCGCGCAAGATCGTCTGGTCGGTCGCGATTGGCGGCTTCGTTCCGACAACTCTGCTGCTGCTGCTCGGGGCAGCGGTGGCGACCGCGGTCCCCAGCGCGTCGGATCCGATCTCTGGCCTGCCGCACGCGTTCTCGTCCTGGTTCATCTGGCCATATCTCGTGTTCGTGATCGTGCAGCTGTTCGCAATCAACTCGATCGATCTGTACTCGTCGGGGCTGACGCTGCAGGCGATCATCCCCGGGATCAAGCGGTGGCAGTGCGTGCTGCTCGATACGACAATCGCGGGCATCCTCACCGGCGTCACCGTCTTCTCCTCCAGCTTCTACTCGTTCCTGACGGACTTCGTGCTGTTCATGCTGATCTGGATCGCACCGTGGGTCGCGATCTACCTGATCGACTATTTCCTGCGCCGCGGTCGCTATGACTCGGGAGCGCTGATGCAGACCGCCAAGGGCCTGTACTTCCGCAACGGCGGTGTGCATTGGCCGGGGGTCATCGCGCAGCTCATAGGCATGGTCGCCGCCGCATCGTGGCTGAACGCCTACCCGGCGTGGATCGCGCCGCTGTCGACCCATACCGGCGGCGCTGATTTCAGCGTTTTCATGGGCGCGCTGTTCGGCAGCGGCATCTACTTCCTCCTGGCCCGCCGGTCAGTGCCGGCCGAGGCGGGGGTCTCAGCCCCCGATACCGACGAGAGCTGGCTGGCAACCGCGGTGGGCTGAGTCGGTCTAGCGGCCGGCCCAGGGGGGCCGGCTCCCGCATCCCATTCCAAAGCGGAATCGCCAAAGCCAAACTTGACTGGTCGCGGACCCGTCAACGGTGGATGCTGGGCTCATGAGAACCACCAAGCTTGGACCGAACTGGTTCGCGGCGGTCATGGGCACCGGAATCGTCGCGAATGCCGTAGCACTCCTTCCGGTGACCATTCCCGGCTTGCACGCTTTTGCGGTCGCGATCTGGGTGCTGGCCGCAGTTCTGCTAGTTGCCCTGGCGGTAGCGACGTTGGTGCAATGGACCGCTCACGCCGATGCGGCACGGGGAACGGTCAGCGATCCGGCGATGGCGCAGTTCTACGGCGCTCCAGCAATGGCCCTGATGACGGTTGGAGCGGGCGCGCTGCTGATCGGCAAGAGCCTGATCGGGGCGCATGCGGCGCTGATCACAGATGGCGTGTTGTGGTCCCTCGGCACAATCATCGGCCTCGCCACAAGCGCCGCGATCCCCCTCCTGCTGTTCACGCGCCAACGGATCGCTCGGGAAATGACGCTCCCGACCTGGCTGATGCCGATCGTGCCGCCGATGGTCTCCGCCGCAAACGGCGCCGCACTGGTCGCACACCTGCCAGCCGGGCAAGCGAGCCTGACGCTGCTGCTGCTCTGCTACTCGATGTTCGGGCTCAGCCTCGTCGCGTCGTTGGTAATCATCAGCCTGGTCTGGGCACGGCTCGCCTACGACGGGCCTGGCCCCGCCGCGACGGTCCCGACATTCTGGATCGTCCTCGGGCCGCTGGGCCAGTCGATCACCGCCGCCAACCTGCTCGGCGCCCAGGCACCACACGCGATCGGCGCACCGTACGCGACAGCGATGCGAGCGATGGGCGTCCTCTATGGCGTGCCGATCTGGGGCTTCGCGATGCTGTGGCTCGTTATCGCGGCAACGATCACGACCCTCACTGCGCGTCGGTCCCTGCCATTCACCATGACCTGGTGGAGCTTCACCTTCCCTGTCGGGACCGTTGTCACCGGCACGTCGGAGCTCGCGCTCCACACGCATGCAGATGTGTTCACCGGTGCGGCCGTAGCGCTCTACGCGCTGCTCCTGGTCGCTTGGTTCGCCGCAGCAGCCAACACCGCCCGCGGTGTGCTCAACGGCCGGCTGCTCGGGTCTGCTCGAGCCATCGCCAGAAGCTCCGTGCCGGCCCCTGCAGTGCCGGGCGCGACCGCCTGACCGCTCTGAACGTGCGCGTCATGTCGACACCTGACACCGGCACTACGGCGAGGGTGCCGGTGTCCAGTTCGGCGGCGACGGTACGCGCGGACAGCAGCGCAAACCCGCCGCCGAGCACCGCCCGCTTGAGGCCCTCGGCACTTGAGACCTCGAGTGCGGGCGTGAGGTGCACGCCCGCGGCGGCCAGCCTTCGGGTCGCGACAGCGCGCGTGCCCGAACCGGGCTCGCGCGCAAGGAACGGCTCCTCGACCAGGGCCCTGGCCGGGATCGAATGGCGGCGCGCCCAAGGGTGATCGACGGCAACGACGGCGCGGAGTTCGTCTTCGGCGAGCAGGATCTCACGCAGTCCGTGCATGTCATCGGCAAGACCCTCGACGAAGCCGATTTCGGCTTCCCCGTCACGGACGGCGTGCAGCACGTGCTCTGTGTTGGTGATATCGGCGGAGACGCGGTGCGCGGAGGTGGTCGCGCGGAACCGGCCGAGCCACTCCGGCAGTAGCAGCTCGCCGACCGTGCGGCTCGCCTGAATCCGCAGCAGCGGCAGCGCCTGTGGAGCCTCGAGCACGGACTCCGCGCGCCCAAGCGCGTCCAGCGCCTCGCGCGCGAGCGGGTAAAGCAGGCTGCCGAGCTCGGTCGGACGCACGCCCGCCGCCGTCCGCGTCAGCAGGGGTTGCCCGAACCTGCGCTCAAGCGCCTGGACGCGCTTGGTCGCTGCCGACTGCGTCAGCGCGAGCGCATCGGCCGACCCTTGGATCGTGCCGCTCTCCACGGCTGCCACGAAGGCAGCCAGCTCACGGCCCGACACGGGATCGCCAAGTGACATTCCTCGACGGAATAGGCTAGCGGCCGGCCCAGCGGGGCCGGCCGCTGCTACGCCTCACTGCGCCAGAAACAGCCAGTACCAGGCTCGCCACAGCCATGCACGCGCGATGTCATCTATGGGCGAGGATCGGACGCAGCTCCTTGCTCAGCAGGGGCCCGAGTTCGGCGCTGTACTCCATCGTCAGGTGATCGCCGTCGTGCGTTGTGAGGGTGTGGTCGACGACCGTCGGGCAGACCTCCTCGGCGCAGAACCACTGAATCGTGGGGATCGCCGGATCGCGGAGCTGCTGGGTCATCTTCGCAAGGTCCTGCATCAGCTTCGGATAGAGCAGTGGCTCATCCGATGAGCAGCTGCGCATCGTCGCATTGGCCTTCGCGATGCACTCCGCCGGCTGCTCGCTTTGACCTGGCGGGTCGGCAAGGTAGACGGCGTTTGGCACTCTCTTGAGAACCCTGCGAACGTCGGCCACCGTGGAGATCGGATGCTCTCGCAGCGCCGTGCCCAGCTTGAAGGAGACGATCGTCGCAATCGGCCGCAGCGCCTTGACATGCTGGAGTGCCCACCGGTACCAGCTGCCGCAGGGCCATCCGGCGATGGCGTTGTTCAGGCGGTTGACATAGCAGCCCGGCTTGACGATCGGCACTATGGCAAAGCCCTGTTTCTTGCCGGCCGCGATCAGCGCGGGCGTCCACATCTGCGCGTGGGAATCACCGAACACGACGACGACCCGCCGCGAAGAGAGGTCGCCCAGCCGGCAGATGTTGCTCGTCGCTCCTGAGCCGAACACCGGCTGGCAGTTCGGCGGGATGTCGTACGTGATGTCGGTGTTCTCCTGCTCGAGGGTCGTCATCGATGGCACGATCGCCTTCGGTAGCGGTGCGTTCTGCTTGACCGCCTTTGCCGCGGCGAGGACCTGCGGAACAGGGGTCGCGTCCCAGAGGTTGGTCGGGTCGGGCTGCCCCCTGGCCGCAACGATCGGCTTCACGTGGGCTCCGGTCGCGGCCGAGGCATCGGCGGCGAGCGAGGCCTCGAAGGCGACGATCGGGACCATGATCGCCGCGACCGCGGCGCCGATCGAAACCGGCACCATCGCGGCCGTGCGCCAGCCGTGGAGGAAACGGGCGTGGCGCAGCGGGTTCTCGTAGAAGTGATAGGTCAGTGCCGAGAGCGCAAACGCGCACGTCAGCAATCCGAGGTTCGCGCCGACCGAGAGCGGATGGCCCGCCGCCTGCCAGACGAGCACGAGCGTCGGGTAGTGCCATAGATAGAAGGTGTAGGAGCGGTCACCGATGTAGGCGAGCGGGCGGAGCCCCAGCAGCCGGTCGACCCCCATGCGCGTGGACCGCAGACCGGCAAGGATCATCATCGCGGTGCCCACCACGGGCAGCAGCGCCGCGTCACCGGGGAAGTTCGTCTTGCTCGAGTACAAGACGGCAGCCGCCAGGACCATCCCCAAGCCCGTCCAGCCGAGGGTGATGCGCAGGAGCTTCGGCAGGCGCATCGCCCTGGGTGCGAGTAACGCCATGCCGGCACCGCACCCCAGCTCCCAGGCGCGAGCGAAGGTCGAGAAGTAGGCGCTCTGTGGACTCACGGAGGTGTCACGGATGGACCACCAGAGCGACCCCGCGCAGACGATCGCGATCACCGCACCGAGGACCCGCACCGCGCGGCGGCGGTCGAAGCCGGTTCGGCGCCGGCGGCAGATCAGGAAGGCACCCGCGAGCAGTGACGGCCACACGAGGTAGAACTGCTCCTCAACGGAGAGGGACCAGAAGTGCTGGACCGGCGAGGGCATCGTGACGGAGGCCTGCGCGAAGTAGTTGGTGGCCGTCGCGGCGAAGTGGAAGTTCGCGTAGAAGAGTGCGGCGGCGAGCGAGTCCTGCAGCGTCGACTTGGTGCCGAGGTAGTCGGCGCGCATCAGGTCGTAGACGACGTAGACGGCGATGCTCGTGACCGCCAGCGTCAGCGTGGCCGCCGGCAGGATCCGTCGCGCACGGCGCGCATAGAACTTCGGTATCGAGATCCGGCCTGACGCTGGTTCGTCCTCGCGACCGTGTTCACCGCCGAGCGCTTCGCGCAGAAGCAGCCCCGTGATGAAGTAGCCCGACAGCACGAAGAACACGTCCACGCCGATGTAGCCACCCCGCAGAAACGGAACGTTCGCGTGGTTGAGAGCCACGAGCAGCACTGCCAAGGCGCGCACACCCTGCAGGTCGCGGCGCTTCTCAGCGGCAACCGCGCCGACCTTCCGACCCGCTGGAGCAGCGCCGGCAACTTCCATCCTGGCCCGCCTACTTGAAGGTGGAGACGACGTGGCCCCGACCGGCCACCTACGGGGTTATTAGCCCATCGGAAGGGCTCTCAAACTTGCAATCGGGGCGTCGCTGCCAGACCTCACCGTCGCAGCGCGTCTGGAAGCTGCCCGGACGAGGCGAACGCGACCTGCTTCCAGCTCTGGCCCTCCTTGACCCAGACCTGCAGCGCGTGGGCGTCGAACTCGACAGGTGTGCCTCCAGGTCCCGCTGTGGGGTACCCCGCATGCACAGTCCCCGTCATCACGGCCACGTCGCCATATACCCGCACGGCCAGGTCATCGGCTCGGCTTAGGCGACGTTCATACGCCGAGAGGCTGGCGAGATGGGCTTTCAGGTCCTCTGTCATTCCGGTGTTGTGCGTGTACGTGAGATCGTCGCCGTTCAGTCGCCCCACCGCAGCGGCATCGCTATTCGAAACGGCGGCACAGCGCGCGTGCTCAAGGCCCATCAGCCGAGCAGCGATGTCATCGGGCATTTTCTCTCCTGAGTGTCGGTGACTGAGGGCAAGGTCACCGCCATATTCTCATGATCATTTAGAGCTAAGGACTGGACCATCGATCAAGGCGCCCGCAGTTCGGGAAAGTGTTCGATCGCGACAGACCGGCGGTTGTCGTGCAGCAGATCCAAGACTGCACTCTCGAGGTGTTCACGCTGGGGGTCGTCCGCTCCGCTATGCACCACGGTCGGTTCGCAATCGGGGGCGACCGTCCAGCCTGAGAGATAGCGGTCAAATACCCGGGGGTCGATATAAGAGCGGCGTGCGACGGCAGGGGTGTTGCCGAGGACCTGCGAGACGGTCAGGGCCGCGGCGCTGATCGCTCGCAGGCGGGCCGCCTGCGTGGTTGCGTGGCGGCCCCGCCCCGCGAGGGCGGCGGCCGCCACGACGGTGCCGTTCCACGTGCGGAAGTTCTTCGCACTGAACTGATCGCCGACCAGTCGCTTCAGCCGGCCATTGATCTGCTCGGCATGCACCTGGTGCCACGCGTCTGCAGCTCGATACGCGAGCAGATGCTCGCCCCCGTCATGTCGCCGAGCCAGGGCGCTGACGATCGTGACGGCTGGAGGGTCGCTCACCGGCTGAACATGACGTACGCCGCTCTTGCCTACGTAGGCGAACACCACCTCGCCGGCGCCGACGGTGACGTTCTCTTTCTTGAGGGTCGCGAGGCCCAGGTGACCATCCTCTTTCTCATACACCTCACTGCCGATCCGGAACAGCCCGACGTCGAGCAGCCTGAGCGCGCACGCCAGGACCGTCTCCCGGTCAAGCTCCGTACCGGTCCGGAGCGTCGCGACCACTTCGCGGCGCATGCTCGGCAGAGCACGCGCGAACGCTTCCATGTGGGCGTACTTTGCCCGGTCCCGTTGGCGCTTCCAGAGTTCGTGGTAGATGTACTGAGTGCGTCCAGCGTTGTCGACGCCAGTCGCCTGAAGATGCCCGAGCGGGTCTGAGGCGATCCATACTCGCTGCCACGCCGGCGGGATCCCGAGCGAGTTGATGCGGTTGAGTTCGCCCGGATCGCATAGGGGCGCGCCGTCCAAGCCGAGGTAGACGAATCTGCCCCGTTCGCCCGCGCGCCGCAGCCCCGGAGCAGAAGGATCTGAGCGCCTCAGCCTTGGGAGGCGCTCACCGTTTGTTCGTTCCGGCACCTGCACCGCTCGTCGCACTACGTGAATGTTGAACGCTTGGTCCCTGTACGCCAAACCGGCGCGCCCGTACGGTGGCACGCCCAGCTGCTTGGCGGGCCCGTTCAGCTCGCGGGTTGGGGTGCGGCAGCCGTCGCCGCGAGGATCGCTGGGCTCGGAGCGAGCCGACCCGCGACGACTCGATCGGCGAGCGCCCACGCGGCATAGATCATCGAGCCGATCGTTCCGCTGACGGCAAGTAGAACCCCGGCCGCGGCGCTCGTCGCAACCCCATGCGAGCCAAGGATCAGCACAGCGGCCGCCGGCCCGATGCTCGGCCCGATCGGGAGCTGCCCGAGCGTGAACATCGCGATCAGCAACGCCATCGCATCGAAAATTGAGACGTCCTCGCCGATCGCATGGAGCATCAGCCAGTTTCGCGCGACTTGTGCGCAGACCGCCGTGAGCGTGAATGCAATCAGCCGCCAGCGCGCCTTCTTTCGCAACACCGCCAGCCCCGCCCACAGCCCCTTCCTGTGGTGCTCCGAGAGTCGGCGCAGGCCGATCACAGCTGCTGTCATCAGTCCGACGGCAATCGCGGGTATCCACCATGGAACGCCTAGCGGCGAGACCAGCGTGAAGGAGAAGAGCGCCGCAAGTGCGACTTCGACCGTGATGATCGGGACCTCGGCTGCGAGCAGAGCGGGCACTCGCGGCGAACTCAGCGGAGCTACCCGGCGAAGTGAAGCGATCCGGGCAGCCATCCCGACGGATCCGTTCACGACGCTCGCGAGGTAGCCCACACCGGCTGCCCGAAACAGGAGACGGCGACTGACAAATCCGCCCGCGGCACGAACGGACACCAGCCACGCCTCGGTACGGGCGAGTAGCGCGACGATCTGGAGCCCGGCCGCGAGGCCCACCATCGAGAGCGGAGCGCTGTCGAGCGCTGCAACAAACTCTCGGCGCCGACCGCTGAGAACAAGCCCCAAGATGCAAGTCACCGCGAGCGCACCGAGCAAGCTCAGCAACACCTTTCGGCGGGGCGTCAGACACGACTCAACAGCTGTTGCGCGGGCTCTTGCCCCCGGCTTGAATTTGAGCGACAACGGACCTCAGCCCTGTCAGCGGTCCCGGAGAATCAGATTGCCGTGTCACTCGCTAGGCGTCCGCGCCAGGCTGGTGCTCCCTCTCGCGAGCATAGTCGCAGCGGCTGCGAAGCACAAAGGCCCGCGGCAACCGAAACAGAACACCAATCAAGCTTGCGTCCGGGCGGCGTTCGCCAGGCACGTGGCGGCGTCCGTCTCGGAGCTCGCAGGGCGTGACCCTGCCGCGGCGAACTTCCTAGAACGTGACCGATGCCTGGGTGTATCTGCTGCGCTGCAGCGACGACTCGCTCTACACCGGCTGGACGGTCGACGTGGGGCGGAGGCTTGCACGCCATCAATCTGGCGTCGCCAGCCGCTACACAGCCAGCCGGCTGCCGGTCGAGCTCGCGCTCACGATCCCGATGCCCGACCGAACGTCCGCCCGCCGCGAGGAGGCCCGCATCAAACGCCTATCGCGGTCAGAGAAGCTCGCGCTCATCAGCTCACAGACGGCGCGGTGACAGGCCACTCGACCGCGCGCGCGAGTCCAGCAAGAGGCTTTTGAGCACGGCATCACGGGCATGCGGAGAACCTTGAAGAGCCCGTGTGCCGACCGGCTGCTTCACTCGGACGCATCTTGAGCGATCCACGACCGTCCCGCGGCGTCCCCGTTACGAAGCGTCCGTGGGAACTCGCCGCCGAGCCGCGCCCGCATGCGGCCATCGAGCCGATCGAGCCGGGGAAAGAGCCCGACCTCATCGCCAATGCCGGGCGGATGGTGCTGGCGCTCGGCGCGCTCGGGGTCGTGTTCGGTGACATCGGCACCAGTCCCCTCTACACCGTCCAAGTGCTGTTCACCTATCACGCCGCCAGACAGGTCAACGATGCCACCGTCTACGGCCTGATCTCGCTGGTCTTCTGGTCGCTCATCATCGTGGTTTCGGTGAAGTACGCCGGCGTCATCATGCGCGTCCACAACCGCGGCGAAGGCGGGATCATGGCGCTCGCCGCGCTCTGCCGCCGCTGCAAGGTCCCTCACGCGCTTGCGCTTGTCACGCTGGGGATCTTCGGCGCCTGTCTGTTCTTCGGCGACGGCGTGATCACGCCGGCGATTTCCGTCCTCTCTGCCGTGTCCGGGCTGGAGATCCCCGCACCCGGTCTGGCGAAGTTCGTCGTACTGATATCGGTACTGATCCTCATTTTCCTATTCGCGTTCCAGCGCAAGGGGACCGGCACCGTAGGGGCGCTGTTCGGACCGATCATGTTGCTGTGGTTCACGGTGATCGGGGTGCTCGGGCTGCGTGAGGTGATCGCGCACCCTGCGGTGCTCCAGGCACTCTCGCCGATGTGGGGGGTGCGCTTCTTCGCCGACCACGGCGTGTACGCATTCCTCGCGCTCGGCGGAGTTGTGCTCGCAGTCACCGGCGCGGAGGCGCTGTACGCCGACCGCGGCCATTTCGGTCAGGGGCCGATCCGCTTGGCGTGGTTCAGTGTCGCCTTCCCCGGCGTGCTGCTCTCATACCTTGGGCAGGCGGCACTGATCCTGGGCCATCCAGCCGACAAGCGAAATCCTTTCTTCCTGTTGATCCCGCGCTGGGGCCAGGTTCCGATGGTGATCTTTGCCTGTGCGGCGACCGTGATCGCATCTCAGGCGGTGATTTCTGGTTCCTATTCAGTGGCCAGGCAGGCGATGCAGCTCGGGTACCTGCCGCGACTGCGGATCGTCCATACGTCGAAGATGGAAGGGCAGATCTACGTCCCGGTAGTCAACTGGGCGCTGATGATCGGGGTGATCGCGCTGGTCCTCGCGTTCCAAAACTCCAATCGCCTGGCGAACGCCTACGGAGTCGCCGTCACCGGCACCTTCGTGCTGAACACCGTGCTGTTCCTCGCCGTCGCGAAGGCGCTATGGAAGACGCCACGCTGGCGACTGGTCGCGCTCGGGACGCTGTTCCTCACCGTCGAGGCCGCGTTTTTCGCCGCCAATCTAGCGAAGATCTTTCAGGGAGCGTGGCTGCCGATCGTTGCCGGCCTCACCGTGATGACGGTGATGATGACCTGGAACAAGGGCCGCGCTTACGTCACTCGCGTGCGCGCATCTCGGGAGGGGACGCTGCGGGATTTCATTGCCGGGCTCGACGAGCTAAAGGAGCCCGTCCGTCGGGTGCCGGGCGTCGCGATTTACCTGAATCCCAACCAGGACACCACGCCCCTCGCGTTCCGGGCCGAGATCGAGCACACTCACGCGCTGCACGAGAAGGTTTTGATCGTCTCCGTAGAGGCTGTCAGCGTGCCCTACGTCGACGATAAGGATCGCTTCGTGATCGAGCGCCTCGGAGACGCCGAGCTCGGCATCCGGCACGTGAACATCCGCATGGGCTACCAAGAGGAGACAAACGTGCCGGCGATGCTGCGGCTGGCCCGGCGAGAGCTCCTGCTCGAGCGCGACCTCAACCTCGAGGGCGCCTCCTACTTCGTCTCCCGGATCACGCTCGTGGCCACCGACGAGCCGACCGAGCTGCACGCCTGGCAGAAGAAGCTGTTCGTGGCGATCGCGCGCAACGCCGCAAGTCCAATTGAGGCCTTCGACCTGCCCAGCGACCGCACGGTAGCGATGGGATCGTCGATCGAGGTCTGAGCCTCGAGCCGCGGCTCGAGGCCGTTACCGGCGCATCCACTCGAAGCCTCATGGCGTCACGAATCTCACGGTTCCGGTGGCGGTGATCGATTGATACAGCCCATACGTGGGCGCGTTGTTGGATAGGTCGCAGCCCTTCGCGGTCTTCGGCGCGATCCCGGCGAAGGTGACGCTGATCAGGATCTTGCCGGCGATGCCCGTGTAGGCGCCGGTACCTTCCCCCAGGGTGCCGGAGCCCGTCGCTGTGACCGCAATCGAGCAGTTGGTTTCGTTGATCCTCGACTTTGTGCTGTCGATCTTCTTAGTCAGAGCGGTGGCATTAATCAGGAAGCCGCCCTGCTTGAGCGTCACCCTTTCGAACGACCCGTTGGGATCGACCTTGCCGTTGGCGTCCTGAGAAATTGCTTTGCCGTAGTCACCGATGGCTCCGGTGAAAAGGATCTTGGCCTTCGTCTCTGTCTGATTGGTGACAAAGACACGAACCTTGCCGCCCTTTGGCGATGCGCTCGCCACAGGGGCGCACGTTCCGAGCAAAGAGGCAGCCACGGGGACCGCCATCGCGAACTTGTGCACTTTCATCTGTGCCTCCCGGTCCTGTACTGCGTTGATGTATGCGTGGACCCGGACGCGTCGTTGCCACATCTCGCTGGTCGGCGTGCCCGCACGTCACCGAAGGGCAAAACCGTTGTCCCCGTCCCGGCCCTAGATCGCTTTATACCCTCTTTACGCTCGGCTAAGCGTGGCGAATCGATCGAGTACGAGGACCTGGCGGTTTCCACCGGTTGCCGGGTCAGTCGCCGGCTTTGCGCTCAGCTAGGCCGAGTCGAACGCGGATCTCTTCAAGAGCTGCGGCACGCTCGCTCGTGAGCTTCAGGGTGAAGCTTCGCTCTTCATCGCGGAATCGGGCGGCTACGCCGAGATTCTCGGATTCCAGCGCCTCTTGAGTGTTTTGCCGGATCTTCTCGATCTGGGCATATGGGTCACTCGCGGCGCGTGCGCGCCTAGCGGCTGGCACGATGTCGGCGAGACGATCTGAATCGAAACCGAGCTCGCGCACCATCTCGCTTGCGACCGTGTCAGATGCAGTCGCGAGGACGATGAGCAAGTCCCCGGAGTCCGGGTTGCGGCCGTGCTGCTGTCGGATCTCCGTTGCCAACTCGTCGAGGGCCCCGGCTATCCAATCGACCCACGTCGGATCGATTTGACGCATTCCCGGATCCGATCCGATGCCGCGCCCCTTTGCGCGAGCGCTATCGCTACGGCTCTCTGGGCTACTCATAGCTCGGATCACCGCGTTGCGGATCTTTTCGGAGTCAGCGTCGAAGTCCAGCAGGACACGCATAGCGATGCCCTCGTTTTCGCGCACCAGGCCGAGCAGGATGTGCTCGGTGCCGATGTAATTGTGATTGAGATCCAGCGCCTCTCGAAGCGAGAGATAGAGAACCTTCTTCGCGCGGGGGGTGAACGGCATATGACCAGCCGTGGTCTCCTGACCGGGAGCGACGATCCGAGCTACCTGCGCAAGTGCACTCTCAAGAGAAATTCCCAGTGACGCAAGTGCGTGCGCCGCCACTCCTTCTTCCTCGCGGATCAGACCAAGCAGGATGTGCTCGGTTCCGATGTAGTCGTGCTTGAGCTCCCGCGCCTCCTCTTGAGCGAGGACGACAACTCGGCGAGCCCTCTCCGTAAATCGTTCGAACACCAGTCAAAGCATCTCACTAACCGCAAGCGGATACATCCGCCGCGCGATGCGAGCACTCTTGGAGATGGTGGCCTAGGTCAGCGCCCTGGACCCCGCGCACAGTTCCCGCAGGCGCGGAAGCAGTTGCTCGCCATGGCGGGCGATCTCAGTGCGATATGGAGTGTCCGAAAGGATGAAGTGGGTGATGCCCAGGTCGTAGTACTTGGCTAGCGACTGCGCGACATCGTCGGCCGAGCCGACCAGCCACGTGGTCGCCGCTCCTCCACCGCCGTATTTGCCCGGAGTCGTATAGAGGCAGCTGTCCAGCACTTCGCCCCGGGTGGCGAGGTCAATTGGTCGCTGCTGTCCGATGGCGCCGAGCCGGTCACCGCCGATCCGCGGACCGCCGCCACCGTTCGCCATCGCGGCAACCTTCTCCTCAGCATCGCGCCACGCCTCATCCGTCGTGTCTCGAATCAGGGCGGTGATGCGCAGGCCGAATCCAAGCGGCCAGTGCCGTGAGCCTCGCCCAGACGCGCCGGCTCCGTCGAGTAGTCGAGCGTGCCCCATTCCTCCACTACGTCATCGCCGCGATGTCCAGACTCGACTGTGTTGGGGATGTAGTACAGGAGCCTGAGACTCATCGCCACGAGTGCTTCGTAGGCGCGCCCCAGCCGATTATGGGCAACGACGTCGTCGGGGAACTGCTCGAGGATCGCCGAGTTGATGGCGATCATCTCGTCCGGATCATCCGCCGGCGTGGCGAGCTGACGTAGGCAACCAATGTCATCTGGTAGCTCGGCGCGCCGCTTTTCTATCCGTTGCGTCCGGGCCGTGTTTCGGTTCTCGATGGCCGCAGAAGGTGATGCTCAAGTCGGGCACGTGCGGCGCCACGCTCGCCGTCGGTGAAGAGATGCGCATATGGCTTATTGGGGTCCGCTATCAGCGCCTCGCAGGGCCGGAACGAAGATCCAGAAGATGGGATCTTGCGTCGCCGGACTCCCGAGTCCTATGAGCTGGTGAGCTCTTTGGCGGCAAGCGCTGGTGCGCGAGCAGTCACGCGGCCACGTTGCGTTGGCGCCTGGGCGGTGATGGGAGGCGGGTGCGCTACGCTGACATCGTCAGATAGCGAGGGCAACAAGAGGGCGAGACCTTCATCTGAAAGTCCCCTTCCCGCGAGAGCCGCCTGATCTTCTGATGGCCGAAAGTCCACTTACGGGTGGGCTTTCCGCGTTTAGCGGCCCGCGGTGGGGCGGACGCGTCAGGGCAGGATGTCGTTCAGTGTTGCCTTGAACTGCTCGCCCGACTCCTCGAGTTCGCCCTCGATGTGCAGGCGCGCCGGGCCGTTTTCGGTCCACAGGTCGAAGAAGTAGGCCCAGCCTGGCAGGTCAGGATCGTCGGACTTGGTGATCGCCTCGACCTGGTACATCTCGCGCGG
Organism: Solirubrobacteraceae bacterium; assembly: GCA_036268195.1. Lineage (GTDB taxonomy): Bacteria > Actinomycetota > Thermoleophilia > Solirubrobacterales > Solirubrobacteraceae > Palsa-465. The sequence continues at coordinate 26,756 of DATAUP010000047.1, read as the reverse complement.
CGGCAGCACCAGCGCTTCCGGGCAGTCGTCCTCGACGCGACGGCGCAGGTCCTCGACTCCGAGCCGGTCGCCAGACGCGGCGTGGAGATCCTCGTACTCACCGTCCACGACGAAGCCGACGATGTCCTCAAGTGCCCGATACATCGGCTCGGGCATCAGCTCGAGCGTCTCGACGAGCTCTCCCGGTCCGCCCAACTTGTCGCTCGGCGCCAGGCCGAGCCGGCCGTAGAAGTAGTCCTCAGACGCCGCGCGCGCCTGGCGATTGATGCTCTTGGACAACCCTGCGGCGCTGAGCGCAAAGATCGCCGCATCGATCGCCTCCTCGAGCGTTCCGTGGCGCCGCGTCAGCTGCGCGGTGATCGCGCGACCATGCTCCGTGTCGCGCGCCATCGATGAGCCGTCCAACAGAATTGAGGGAGCGTCGTGGCGGCTGTAGCCCGCGCAAGCCCGCACCGCAGAGTGAAGGACGATGAGGTGGTCGCCCATTACACCCGCGCGGGTGACCGGTCGCCGGGCGTTACCCGCCTAGGCCAACTTGTCGGTCCCATTGGTAGTAGCGCTGCCACGACCTGCATCGTACGAAGAAGAACGACCCCGCGCGTCTGGCAAGGATTCGAGAGAGCCAGAGCGCCGTGACGGACGGCAGGCTGCCGCCCATTCGACATAGCGGCCACCGTCGCATCGGACGGACAGCTCGCGAGTCTCACTCCGCTTTGTTCCACCCATCCTCTCCGTGTGACCATGGAACCGCGGAGTCGCGAACGAAGATGAGCCCGTTCTCATCGAACTCTCCAGGCCAAACCCCGATCTTGTTGCTGTCTGGATAGACCGAGACAGCGGGGCCGTGGTCGACGGAGAACAGCAGTGTTCGCGCAGGAGAGTCGGCTCGATTCATGATCTTGTGGGCCCCCGCAGGGCCCGCCGGAAAACGCAGCAGTGCTCCGGCCTGCAGATCGCGCTCGCCGTCAGGCGTTCGGACGACGACCGAACCCGCAACGACCAGCAGCCATTCATCCACGTACTCGTAGTGGTAGGGACAGGAGCTCTCGCCCGGGGCAATGTCATATAGGTACATCCGGGCCCCGGTCGACCCGGCAGCGCCTGCCACATCTACCCGGCCCTCGATGACCGCGTCGAAGATGTTGACCGCCTCAATCATGCACACCCCTCGTTGATTCCCTTGCTCGCATGGCGACCCCCTCGTAGTTATCGGCCAGTGCACGGTGATGGTCCCACGAGCGAGAGTCGGCGCGAGTTGAGGTGCCTCAATCAGAGGCACCGGCTGGCTCAGGCACTCGGATTGGCGCGCGCTGAGCGTACCCTCGCGGTATGGCTCAACCGTTCGTCCCCGATGACTTTGTCGTTCCGCGGAGCCTCACAGGCCCAGGCTTCCGCTTAGAGCCGCTCGGGCCTGAGCACAACGAGGCCGACCACAGTGCCTGGACATCGAGCATCGAACACATCCGCACCACGCCAGGGTTTCCGGACGGTCGATGGCCGCCCGTCGACGGCATGTCACTCGCCGAGAACCTCCGGGACCTGCAACGCCACGCCGAGGACTTCAAACGACGCTTGGGCTTCACGTACACCGTCCTCGGTGACGGAGACCGCGTCATCGGCTGCGTCTACATATACCCATCGTGGTCGGAACCCCGCGTCACGAAAGTTCAATCCTGGGTCAGCGCAAGTTGCACGGGCCTAGACCTCGTTCTGCATGACGCCGTGGCGGGCTGGCTCGCGACAGAGTGGCCGTTCACCAACGTCCGGTACCGGTCCACCGTTTAGCCGAACAAGTCGGCGACGAACCAATGGGTCGGGCGACGCTCAGCTCAGGCTTGAAGGGACCCAGGATCCGGGGGAACGTCGACCGCGTGTTCCCGGAGAGCGTCGAGCGGGATGATCTCGAGAGCTCGCTGATGCGTGGATGCAAGGACTACGTAGGCTGCTGCGCCGTCCGCGTCCGCCTGTAACCAGTTGGCTGCGGTCACACACCACCGATCGCCGGGCACGAGCCCAGGGAATCGATACTGAGGCATCGGCGTGATCAGGTCGTTGCCGATCCGTTGTTGGTGTTCGAGAAACTCGGCAGTGACCACCGCACACACCGTGTGGCTCCCTAGGTCCTCGGGACTGGTGTGGCAGCACCCGTCACGAAAGAAGCCGGTCATCGGATCGGTGCCGCAGGGGGCGAGCTCTCCACCCAGAACATTGAGGTCGGCCACGGCGTGGGTCGCTACCAGCCCTCGTCGCGAGCGCTGTGCTCCCCTGAGCCAGCCCACGCGTCTTCGAGCGCATCTCGCTCGGAGACGAACTCTCGGGCGCTCATCGCGATTCGCTCGCGCGTCTTGCGATCCAGCGCGGCTTGGGCTTCCGCCTCCGTAGTCTCGTGATCCACGGAGTGAATGAGATTCGGGTGTTCCACGACCTTCCGAAGGGTACAAACGCGACCAGATCACCGGATACGCGCCGTCGAATCGGCGACTACCGCCTCAGGAACGGACGCGTACGCGTTCGTCGTGTGGGCAGCAAGAGCACCCCTCGCGGCGGTCTCCGGGAAGCCCGATCGGTTGGCTGATCGGCATTGCTCGCAACCGCGCGATTGACCGCATCCGGCGCCAGCAGACAACTCGCGATCAGCGGTTCTTCGAGAGCCGCCTCGCCGACCGCTCGGTAAGAGCCGAGTCACAGTCACCCCGCCAACGCCCCCCAAGCCATTAGGCCCAGTGTGTGTTGGCCGGATAGGAAGAACGAGTCGGCCTCCGCGCCATTGCCCAGATGCTCTCGTTAGGGGTTTGCGTGAGGATTCGCTGACCCAACGGGCCCGCAGCCGGCGCCTATTGCGATCTCGCGGCCTGATGGGTTGCCGTTCTCCCCGAAAGTACGACTGGCGATTTTGAGCAGTTTCGGCCCGTGCCACGCGTAAGTGAGCTCGGTCTCCTTCCACCGTGCACGGACGCCCGGACTACCGAAGAGGAAGACGCGTTGCACGAGTTCCGGAGGCTCGGCAGCAGCCTGGCAGTCGAACCCTCCCTGTGATCCTGAGTCTCCGCCGTACGAGAGAAGAACGCCTGCGGGTACCAATCGGCCGTCCTTGAGGCCGTAGGCAACTGCGTTCGATCCGCTGGAGATATGGGACACCTCGAGGAAGATCTCATCGCCGGGATCGTCGTCCACATGCTTCACCGCTATGAGCGCAGCCACTCTGACGCGGTGGTTCCGGCCGTTGGCACCGGTCGAGATTGGTGTTGAGACCCTGTGCCCGTCCGCGAGGACGACTGCCAGGGTGGCGTCGCTGGCGCCGAAGTACGTCTTCCATACCGAAGGACCACCCGGGTAGGCCGCACTACTGTGGTCGAGGTGTGAGTACACCAGAACCAGATCGCTCCGTCCACCGCCCGCGATGTCTGCGCGCATTGCGGTCACACAGCCGGACCGCGCCGGTAGATATCGATTGGCTGACTCGAGAGGGCATTGGTCACTGGAAACCCCGTCCAGATCGTTCTGCGATTTGGGTGTGTCTACGAACTCTGCGTCAGGCTGGTGCAGCGCAGCGCTTCCGTGGCCTGGTGTCCTTGCATTTGAGCCGCCCGTGCCGGTGTGGTCATTGCCTCCGGAACCACCACCGGAGAAGCCAAGGATCAGTCCGATCGTGGCCGCGGTGACGATCGCTGACAGACCGATCATTCGATGCCTGCGCTGTCGTGCTCGAGCGTCCTCAATTACCCCGGCATCGATGTCACGCTCGCGTTCGTGCGAGGCTTGGGGCGTCTGGATCGTCATAACGAAAGTGCCAGGTTCCGATTAGAGCTCGGAGAGATCAGCGCACGTCGTAGACGAGCGGATGACCGTCCCGGTCGAGCACGTAGAGGGTGCCGGCGAAGTCCGAGTAGCCAGACTTGCCCACTGTGACAGTGATGGAGTCCTCGACCAGCTCGAGGCCGCATGCTCGCGTGAGGCTGGTGGCGATGGGGCTTTTCGACGTAGGTGCTTCGCCGGTGACGGTGTGCCTGCCGAGGTCATCGCCGCCTGTGTAGTCGTTGAAGTCGCCTATCCACCACGACCGATCGGTGACAGCTATGTCTGACGCGAACTGGCTACTGAGGTAGGTCCGCGCGATCCTTCTTGCTTGCGCGGTGGCGCGCGGGGTGAAGCGCTCGAGGCCCTCATCGCTTGGGCATGACGCAAGCTTGGCTCCGCGCGATGGTCGCGCGGCCGGATACAGCCAGACCGGAAATCCAGGCGCGCCGACACGCGGCATCGTCGCGGCTAGCGAGGTGCGGATCGGAACGAGAGCGGCATGTTTGTCTGGGCTGATTCGAACCAGCACAGTGCCCGCGCCGTAGCCATTTCCTTGGGCGTTGTCGACGTAGATCGTCGCGGCTCTTGTGACGGCGATGCCGTTCTCCTGGAATCCGCCGTCGCTACCCCAGTCGATGCCCGTGACGTGCTTTGGATTCACGCTGTAGTAGGGGCGGATGCCGCTGGACGTCGCTTCTTGGATCACGCCAAAGTGTGTGCCCACGAGGACGCTGCCGTCCGGGTCAGGGGTCAGCTCGGTGGGATAGCTTCCTCCGAGAACGGTGAGCTTCCCGGCAGGGGTGAGCTGGTAGACGGCCTTCGGGGAGAAGCTCGCGATGTAGAGATCGCCAGCGTGGTTGAGCGCGATGGACACTGGCGAGAAGACGACGTCCGACGGGGTGAGGTGGGCGGGCTCATGAGCCTCCGAGCCGGTGCGTCCTGCCACCCGGACGAGATGACCATTCGCCGAGAGACGCTCGATCTCGGAGTCGGTCGCGATGTACACGCTTCCAGCAGGAGAGACCGCGACGCTCGTGATCCGGCATGCGGCGCCATGCGGGTACACCTTGACGAGCGGGACGCGGAGGATGGTCTGGATGACGCCGTCCGGGTTGATCTGCCGAATGCGACAGTTGCCGTCGTCTAGGACATCGACGTTCCCATTCGGCGTGACCGTCATTCCAGGCGACGAGAAGTAGGTGAAGTCGAGCTCCGCGTCTTGCGCCGGTCCGCCATCGCCCGCGAACCCCACGCGACCATTCCCGGCGAACACTGACAGAGCGCCGTCTGGTTTCAGCTCGAGGATCTGATCCCGAGAACTCTCGAGGATGAGCAGGTTGCCGTCCGGAAGAGTCGCGAGCGTGGTTGGCTGGATGAGATCTGGCGAGCGGGTCGGCGTGGACGCATGCGCGGACGCCGGAGAGCTTGGGGCGCCCGAGCCATGTGGCGGTGCCGCGCGGCGCGACGCGCCGGGAGCTCCGGACGCAACGAGGTAGACGGCGGCCCCTGCGGCGATCACCGCGGCCAAGAGCAATACGCCGAGATTGCGGTGGCGTCGCTGTCGTCGACGAGCATCCTCGATGACGTCGTCGTCGATGTCGTGATGTTCGGTGGAGGGCCCCGTTGGGGTCTGGATCGCCATATCAATGTGCTACGTTAGGTGGCACATTGCTTGATGTCAATATCGACCGCGAGGATGCTTCTCCACTACACGAGCAGGTCGCCGCAGAGATACGTCGATCGATAGCTGAAGGTGACGCCAAGCCAGGGGACCGACTCCCACCCGCCCGTCACCTCGCCGCGGTGATGGGCGTCAACACCAACACGGTGTCGCTGCGCTGCGAGCGCTACGCGGCGAAGGTCTGGTCGAAATGGCTCCGCGCCGTGGGATCAAGATCGTCGGTACCCCCGTGCAAAGCGAGGTACGTCGCAAGGTCGTCGAACTAGTACGACTCGCCCGCCACAACGGGTATACACGCGCCGAACTGGAGTCGGCGTGATCGCTGGCCGTGGCGGAGCAGGCATGGGTCGTGCCGGGAGGTACTCGAAACCTACCGGCGTCGGCTCAACGGCGGAGTTCGGCGTCTCACGCGTGATGACGGTCAAGCTGAATCAGTGAAATCACACAGCCACCCTGATCAAGTCGGTCAATCAGCCTGAGGGCCTAGTCGCGACATCACCGGGCAACGGTCAGACGACTGCAGATGGCGACCTGGTCGCCGGGTGGGGCGCGTTGACCTACTTCTCGGAGTTCAGTCCATCGGGCAGCCTGTTGTTCAACGCTGAATTCCCGGTCGGCGTGAACACACATCGCGCTTATCGGTTCCAGTGGCCACAGTCCGCCGAGCCATCTTGGCCGACGACGCACGGCCACTCGCCCTCCGGTCAGCGTCATCAGTCGACGCACCGAAGCAGGTAGACAACAGGACCAGTGGAAGCGGTGGCCGGAGGCGGGAAGCCTTCGGCCGCCGCGCCGCCGCCGATATCGTCATCGATCCTGCACCTATTGGCCAGGGCGTGTCCCGCTCGGTTCGACCCACAAGCACAGATGGCTTGTATCATTTGTCACGAATCGACAAAGGAGGCGCCATGTACGTGCGCGACGCGATGACCAGTGTTGTCGTCATGGCCGGACCCGACCACACCCTGCGGGAGGCCGCTCGACGGATGACCGCACACGGCGTCGGTGCCGCCGTCGTGATTGACGAGCAACAGGCCGGGCCAGGCATCATCACCGAAAGGGACATCCTGCGCTCGATCGGTGGCGACGAGGCGCCAGACGAGGAACGGGTCTGTGAACACCTAACCACCGACGTGATCCTCGCCGCACCCGACTGGTCGCTCGAGCAGGCAGCGAGCGAGATGATCCGCGGCGGCTTCCGGCACATCATCGTCGTAGACAGCGCGGATGTAGTGGGAATCCTCTCGATGCGGGACATCGTGCGCAGCTGGACCGGCGACGCCGCGACCTCCGAGCTCGCATCCGGCGCGGGACTCAGATAAACGAGCGCGCGCCAGCGCAACCACACGCCCCATCGGGCAGGGCCACGACGACAGCCCAGTCGTCGCTTGATCGCGTTGAAGACTCTCGGGGTTACGAGCTGCGCGTCGGCGAGCTCTAACAGGGGTCTGTCTCTGCTACCCGGCGCGGAGGTGACCCTAGTGACTCCCGCGGTAGTGACGGCCACGAACGGCCCGACGCGTCGTGCCGGAACTTCGGTAGCGAGCGATCGTCAGCCTGACGATCGTCGGTGGATAGGCTCCGCTCATCCACGACGAGAGGAGCGAGATGGCCGATCGACCGACGTTGTACGTGTGCCATGGCGACGGGGGTGGTCCTCCGTTTCATCCGTGCAGGCGCGTTCAGCAGGCGATGCATGCAAAGGGGATCGAGTACGACGAGGTGATCGCCGGGCACGGCAGCCCGTTCCCGTTCCTGCGGAAGGGCTCTCGTGACGAGCTCGCCGCGGCCGCAGGGGACAGGAAGCTGCCAACGCTGAAGCTCCCGGACGGAACGGTCCACAAGCATTCAGGGCCGATCCTTCACTGGATTGCCCAGCAGCCGTAAATGGAGCTGAGTTCGCCGACAAAGCTGAGTTCGCCGACAAGCTGGACGGCCGAGTATGAGGGCAGCACTGGCCCAGTAAGCCCGAACCGGCTGCTCTGCTCTCATGCATGGAGCGGGAGCCGGCTCGTCCCCGTCGCGGAACCGCGGGGTTGATTTGGCTTGTCGTTTGCCAGCGCAGGGGTACAGTGGAGACTGGCCGGTACGCACGAGGAGACTTCAGCATGGGTACACGCTGGGTTTGGGGAGCGCTGGTGAGTGCAGCGGTGGTGTGTGCCGCCTCGGGAAGCGCGGCGCAGGGCTCCACCTCGAAGTTGTCCCTGGGCGCCTATTTGGTGCAGGGGCATGAGGAGACCGGGATGCACCCGACAGGCAAGGCTGTGGCCGACCGGACGCCTGCGCAGTGGACCGCCAACGGCACACCCAACGCCGCAGCGGAGGACAAACGGCTACGCCAAGAGGGCTTCCGCGAGGTAATCAGCGTCCAGACTGGGGCGAGCAGCGCTCAGGGTGTCTCGTGGGCGATGGAGCTGGCTTCGGCGTCAGCTGTCGCTCGCGAGCAGGCGGCGGAGCTAAAGGAGTTCGCCTACGGGCCGGACGCACCGACGAAGGCGACGCGCTTCAGCGTTCTCGGCGTTGCTAGCGCCGAGGGGTGGGCGTTCCCGGGCGCCGATGCCAATGTCCTATTCACCGAGGGGCGGTGCTTGTTGCTCGTCGGCGACCAGCTGTCGGGGAGCGTTAAGCCTCCTGTTATCGCCGCCACGCGTGCCATCTGGGCGCGCACGCACGGCAAGCCGGGCGCCTGCGCGAGCTGAGCGGTTGACTGTCGCACGGCTCACTGGTTGTGGTTGACGACCTCGATGTTGTGCCCATCGGGGTCCAGGACGAAAGCGCCGTAGTAGCCCGGGTGGTAGACGGCGCGCTCGCCGGGACCGCCGTGATCCTCGTAGCCCGCGGCGAGCGCGGCGGCGTGGAACGCCCTGACGGTCGCGTCGGCGTGCGCCGAGAACGCGAAGTGGACCGGCTCGGTGAGCGGCCGCTCGTCGTTGATCAGCGAGAAGCTGAAGTTCTCGCCGACCATCTCAACGTGGTCCGGCTCGTCCACGCCGATCCGCAGTCCAGCGTGCGGGGCGATCGTCATGTAGAACCGCTTGGACGCGGCGGGGTTGCGGACACGGATCCAGAGGTGGTCGACGCTGCCGTCGGGCACGGGATTCTCGCGGTCCTTGCGCACCGCTTCTGCGCTGTTGCCGTCAGGGTCCAGCAGGAAGGCGCCGTAGTAGTCCGGGCGGTAGATCGTGCGCGGACCCGGTGCACCGTCATCGCGATACCCCGCGTCGATCCCCGCCTGCCAAAAAGCGTCGACGGCCTCTCGGGACGGCGCGCGAAAGCCGACGTGCAGGCCGCGCGCCATAGGATGCTCATCGTCGGCCTGGCCAATCCACCAGTCCTCCCACCCGACCATGTCGGTGCCTGCGTAGCTCGGCTCAGCGCCCAGCACGGAGAGCACGGTGCGGTAGAAGCGCTCGGACGCCGAGAGGTCGGACACGGCTAGTCCCACATGGTCAAACATCGCGTCGAGGCTACCTGCTGCTCGACCGTCACAGTGCTGCCCGCGAGTCAGCAGTTCTCTCGACCATCGGGGCACTTATCCTGGGCTCACGGAGACGGCGCGATCGTTCAGGGGCTGGGCGCACGCATCGGGGCCAGCAGACGAAAGGATGGAGAGCATGGCTGACGGCCCGCTGCGGTGGGGGATCCTCGGGACAGGCTTGATCGCAGAGGCGTTCGCGACCGATCTGAAGCTGACCGACTCCGGCATTGTCGCCGCCGTTGGATCGCGCAGCCAGGAATCGGCGAACCGCTTCGCCCAGAAGCTCGGGATCGACCGTGCACATTCGAGCTATGAATCGCTCGTTGCCGATCCGGAGATTGACGTCGTATACGTCGCCACCCCACATCCGATGCATCGCGACAACGCGATCCTCGCGCTGGAGGCGGGCAAACCCGTGCTCGTGGAGAAGCCGTTCACGATGAGTTCCGCCGAGGCTCGCGACATCGTCGCGGTTGCACGCGAGCGGCGACTGTTCGCGATGGAGGCGATGTGGACGCGATTCCTGCCGCACGTCGCAGTGATCAAGGACTGGCTGTCGCAGGGCGCCCTCGGTGAGATCGTGTCGGTGAGTGCTGACCACGGCCAGTGGTTCGCCGAGGATCCCGAGTTTCGCCTGTTCGCTCCGGAGCTCGGCGGTGGTGCGTTACTTGACCTCGGGATCTATCCGGTGTCGTTCGCGTCGATGGTGCTGGGCACACCGAACCGGATCGTCTCGATCAGCGACCTGGCATTCACGGGCGTTGATGCACAAACATCGATGCTGTTCGGATACGAGAGCGGCGCTCAGGCGGTGCTCACCTGCACCCTTCGCGCCAACAGCCCGACGACCGCATCGATCGTGGGGACCGACGCGCGGATCGAGATCGACGGCGACTTCTACACCCCGACGTCGGTAAAGCTCATCCCCAGAGTGGGCGAGCCGACGCTTGTCACCTCCGAGCATGACGGACGCGGCCTGCGCCATCAGGCCGACGAGGTGGCGCTCCGCCTCGCAGCAAAAGACCTCGAGAGTCCGATGATGAGTCTCGACGAGACGATCTCGATCATGGAGACCATCGACACCGTGCTAGCCCAATCCGCAGCTCGCTCATGACCGACGATCAACAGACACTGATCGCTCAGCTCGAGACACAGGAACAAGAGCTCGTGTTCAGCCGCTTCGACAACACAGACGCATGGAATCTCGGAAGCGCGATGGTCGCGGCAGCAATCGAGCGCTCACTGCCAGTGACGATCGACGTCCGGCGACATGGACACCAACTCTTTCACGTGGCGCTAGCGGGCACGACGGCGGACAACGACGGCTGGATCGAACGCAAGGTAAACGTCGTCAACCGCTTCGGCGCCTCCTCCTACCTGGTCGGTCGCCGGCTCGCTGCCAGCGGGACCGCGCTCGATGAGGCACTCGGCGTCGAACCTACACGGTTCGCCGCCCACGGCGGCGCCTTCCCAATCCGAATCGCCGACACCGGCGTGATCGGAACCGTCACGGTTTCCGGACTTCCCCAATCCGAGGACCACGCGTTCGTGACTGAGATGATCCGCACATTTCTCGGTGACCAGGCACAGACGTAATCACCAGTGCCAAGGCAGGTTACTAGTCGCGCCGACGACGGTCTACGAGGTGATATCGACGATTGCCTGGTCAAGCCACACCGGCTGTCGCGCGCGTCGTCGCCGCTTGACCATATACCGGTGACCGATATAGTCTGGGGGCATGTCGGACCTCGGCGGTCAAGACAGGGAAGTGCTGGCGGCTCTTGGCCGGTATGCCGGGTCGGCGACTTTGATCTTGTCGAGCTTGGCTGATGGTGAGAAGCATGGGTATGCCCTGACCAAGGACATACAGGCGTTCGCTGGCGTCAAGGTGGCGCCCGGCACGTTGTATGAGGCGCTGGCACGGTTAGAGGGACAGGGTCTGATTGAGGCGGTCCCGTCGACCGACCGCCGTCGTCCGTACCGGTTGACGGCCCTTGGGGCACGGGTGCTTGGCTCTCACTTGACTGACCAGCTACGGGTGGCCGAGGTCGGCCTGCGGCGGTTGGCGAACACGGAAGGGATGGCGTGAGCGACCTGCGGGCTCTTGAGCGCGAAGCGCAGTGGCTCGTGCGCTGCTATCCGAGAGGGTGGCGGGCCCGATACGGGGATGAGTTCACGCAGCTGCTGATCGACGAGCTGACTGAGGGTGAGATGTCGGTGGCCCGCAAGCTTGATGTCTTGGCTCATGGGGCCTGGACGAGGCTGACCTACGCGGGGCTGGCTGGTTCGGTCTTGGACTCTCAGAGGCGCACGCGGTCGATGTGGGCGGCATTGTTGGTTGTATCGGCGGTATTCGTGATGCTCGCTGTTGGTGTTTGGGCGCAGCTGACGATCGGCTGGCAGTGGTCAGCACCGTTGAGCGCCGGGACCACGGCGGCGATGTGGTTGATGTCCGCTGGATTGTTGGGTTTGAGCGCCGTAGTAGTTATGGTCATTGCGCTGTTGGCCGTGCTGTTGCTTGGTGTCGCACCGAGGGGCGGCGTCGATCGTTGGGGGCCTGTGCTGGTGTCGCTGGCTGCCGGCGCCGTTCTGTATCTCGGATGTCGTCACTTCGGGCCTCACTGGCCGGGGACGGGCGGGCACGCTGGGTCGGGAAGAGGTCTCGTGCCTGGGTGGTTGGCCCGACTGAGCTGGGCCGGGACATTGTGGATCAGCTCGTATTGGGTGCACCCGGTCGCGCTGGGTTCATTCCCTGCCGGTGAGCTCGCCTGGATGATGATCAGTCCGGCCGCTTGGCTCGCGCTCATCGTGTCCGGTGCGGTGAGCGCCCGTCGGGTAGAGCTGACGCCGAAACTACAGCAACTCGCCGTTCTGCTCTGCGCTATCGCGGTCACCGCAATGGTCGTCGTTCTCGCCGGCGCGGTCCTCTGGGTGTCCTCAGACAACAGCGGACCCCGGAGCCTGTTCGCTGCCGGCGCGATCGATTTCGCGATCGTCGCGATCCTCGCGGCCGGCTTGATCGCGACGACACATCTCTTGAGGCAAGTGGCAGCCACCGCCCTGGGCCCGGCCGGTCACTGATCAGATGACAAGTCCGAGCGGGAGTGGCTGGACCCGCCGGCGGGTCTTGGCAGCAGGGGTGGGCGGAGCCGCGGCGATCGTCGCCGGCGGGCTTGAGCTCGTCGATCACGGTGTGCTCCCAGGCAAACACCTCCTCGACGCCGTTGACGGTGCCTGCAAAGTCCCGACGCCACCCGAGACGTTTCGCCGGCCCGGTGAGACGATCACCGGCCGCTTCTACTCCCGGGCACGCATGCGTGATGTCGGGTACACGATCGCCTACCCGCCTGGACACTCGAGAGGCAGCCGGCTACCGCTCGGTCTGTACCTGCACGCACAGGGCGGCAGCCACACCAGCCCGCTTGGAGGACTTCCCCTAGCCAGGGCGCTTTCCGGAACGGGTCTGCCGGCGATCGCGCTCGTCGCAGCTGACGGTGGCAATCTCTACTGGCACCCGCACCCCCACGATGACCCGATGGCAATGATGATCAACGAGGTTATTCCGATGTGCCAACGACTCGGCCTCGGTACTGGCGACGACCAGATCGGAACGATCGGCATCTCGATGGGTGGCTACGGCGCCACCCTGTTCGCTGAGAAATTCGTCCACATCATCCGCGCGTGCGCAGCGATCAGCCCCGCGATCTGGACGACCTACACCCAAGCCCACGCAGCGAACCCTGGCGCCTACACCAACGCCCAGGAGTTCGCCGAATATGACGCGGTCACCCACACAAGCTCTCTCGCTCAAACGCCCCTGCGGGTCGTGTCCGGCAGCGACGACCCCTTCCACCCGGGTGTGGTGACCCTCATCGACCGGCTACCAGCGCGCGCGATCACCGAGATCACCGGCGGCTGTCACGACGGCGCGTTCTTCGCCAGTCAACGCCACGCATCACTTCTGTTCCTCGGCCAGCACTTGACGACATGAAGCTTGGTCGCACGTCCGCGCGCAGAGAAGCCGTGTTTGATCCTCGCCACGAAGCAGTCATGAACCCGATGCCGGCACACGACTGCTTGGCCACAGCAGCGGCGCCAGCACGCAGGCGTCGCGTCCAGACTTGCTGGCCCACTGTTGGTGCCTCGACGTGCTCCTTCGCGAGTGAGTGCGCGAGGGCTGGTTTCCCGAACCGGGCCGTGGGGCGGGGTTCGGAGAAGAGTCGCCACGACCTGACCCTCGCTGATACCGATCGAAGGCGGCGGCGGCTGGATCTGTTCCGGCGGAAGAGGCTTGAGCGCCATGGCTTCAGTGCCAGCGCGGCTATCCACGCGAGCGTTTGAAACACCATCAAGACGCCGAGGAGGCCCGACAGGTATGAGCGGCATTACGGCGCCATCCACGCGTATGCCTCTAGGCGCGTTGACTCGGACGCGGCGGACGAGGTCGCGGCCGCAGCTCCGCGCAGCTGCGGCCGATGTGTAGCGATAGACGCTGATCGCGCTCTGCGCGTTGGCGTCGATACCCATACAAGGTCGGCGTCGTAACGTGGAGGTCAAATGACGACGTTTTCCGACCTCGCGCTCCGCGCCGAATTGCTGCAGTCACTGACGGAGCTCGGTTACGAAGAGCCCACGCCGATCCAGGCCGAGGCGATCCCGCCACTTGTCCTGGGCGCTGACCTACTCGGGCAAGCCGCGACCGGCACTGGCAAGACCGCGGCGTTCGCGCTGCCGCTGCTGCAGCGCATCAAGCTCGGCGGACCCCGTCCGCGCGCGCTGGTGCTCGTCCCCACCCGTGAACTGGCGACCCAGGTCTCTGAGGCCATCCACAAGTACGGACGCCACCTCGGCGCCCGCGTCCTGCCGATCTATGGTGGCGCCCCGATCGTCCGGCAGATGAAGTCGCTGGAGCGCGGTGCCGACGTCGTCGTCGCTACGCCCGGGCGAGCGATTGACCACCTCACGCGGAAGACGCTCAATCTCCAGGACCTTGAGGTCGTCGTTCTCGACGAGGCGGATGAGATGCTGGACATGGGATTTGCCGAAGACATCGAGACGATTCTTGACCAGACGCCCGCGACACGCCAGACCGTGCTGTTCAGCGCGACGATGCCGCCGCGTATCAAACACATGGTCGGCAGGCACCTGACCGAGCCGACAACCATCAGCGTCGGCCTCGGGCGAGCCGAGCCCGGCGTGGGGCCGAAGATTCGGCAGACTGCCTACGTCGTCAACCGCGCCCACAAATCCGCGGCGCTGGGGCGCATCCTCGACATCGAACAGCCTGCGCAGACCCTTGTTTTCTGTCGGACCCGTGCGGACGTTGACCAGCTCACCGAGACGCTCAACGGCCGTGGCTACCGTGCCGAGGCGTTGCACGGCGGACTCAGCCAGGAGCAGCGCACCAAGGTGCTCGGCCGGTTACGGTCGGAGACCGCCGACCTGCTCATCGCCACCGATGTTGCCGCCCGCGGCCTCGACATCGAGACGCTCACCCACGTCGTCAACTTCGACGTGCCGTCCGCGCCCGAGTCGTACGTCCACCGGATCGGACGAGTCGGTCGTGCCGGCCGTGAGGGCACAGCCATCACGCTGGCCCAGCCGCGCGAGCACCGGATGCTGAAGACGATCGAGCGGCTGACCAAGCAGCCGATCGCGATCGAGACCATCCCCACGGTCGCCGATCTCAAGGCTCGCCGGCTGGAGCTCACTCGCGCCGCGCTGCACGAGTCGCTGCTGGAGGACAATCTCGAGCCGTTTCGCGTCGTCTTCGACACGCTCTCGGACGAGTTCGACCCGTTGAACGTCGCATTGGCCGCGATCAAGCTGGCCCACGAGGCGACATCCGTCGGCGGCGACGAGGACGCCGAGCCGGACATTCCGCCGATGACCCTGGACGGCAACAAGAAGGACAACGCCGCCCGTCGCCCGCGCCGCAACGGCGCTGGCGAGACGGCGCGGATCTTCATCGGCCTGGGCCGCGCCGCGCACGTTCGCCCCCAGGACCTCGTCGGTGCGATCACAGGCGAGACGAAGCTCCAGGGTCGAGAGATCGGGGCAATCGAGATCGCCGATCGCTTCAGCCTCGTGGAAGTCCCCGTCGACCGCGCCGACGAGGTCATCCAGGGGCTCAGAAAAACCAAGCTCAAAGGTCGTAAGGCCACCGTGCGCCGGGAGAAGTTCGGCCGGAAATAACCTGACCGATGTCCTCTGACGCCAGCCGAGCGTTGAGCTCGACTCCGCCGTGACGCGAACCGGGCGTCAGAGCGCTCGTTAGCATCGGCGGTCGGTGAGTGTCGACTGACATGACTGATGATGTGAAGCGCAATGAGTTGGAGTCCGTCCGTGTGCTCGTCACCGGTGGTACGAGCGGTCTGGGTAAGGCGATGGCCGTCGCTCTCGCGAAGGCCGGAGCGCGGGTGGCGATCACAAGCCGCGATCGGACGCGCGCAGAGACGGCTGCTGCTGAGATCGACGCGGTTGCTATCGAGATGGACGTTCGTGACGCCCGCTCGGTGTATGCCGGTGTTGAGAGGGTGTACGAGACACTCGGCGGACTCGAGGTGCTGGTCAACAATGCGGGCATTGGGATGCGTACGGTCAACCCGCGCTTTATGACCGAGCCGCTTCCGTTCTGGGAGGTAACGCCCGAGGGCTTCCGTGACGTACTTGAGACGAAGATGACGGGCTCGTTTCTTGTTGCTCGTGCGGTCGCGCCGCGGATGCTCGCTGCCGGCTCTGGCCGGATCGTGGTGATCTCGATGAACGAGCAAACGATGACTCGTCGAGGGTTCGTGCCCTACGGTCCGTCGGGAGCTGGCGTGGAGGCCCTCGCCCGTGTAATGGCTGCTGACCTGGATGGATCCCCGGTGACCGTCAACATCTTGCTGCCCGGAGGCGCCACCGCGACCGGCATGATCCCTGATCACGTCACACCCGACCCCAAAGCCGGGCTCCTGGACCCCAGCATCGTGGGTCCACCGATCGTGTGGCTCTGCTCTCCGCAGGCTCATGGAGTCCACGACCAACGCATCGTCGCAACTGAATTCAAACGCTGAAGCCCCAATGGGCCTAACCGCAGCTCCAACGATCAGGCGGGTCGTCTCTGGAATGGCGCCGCCGCTCAGCACCAAGTTATGCGCCAGATTTCGCCTTGGTACGCGCGCCCTTCTTCGCGCTGGCGCGGCGTTTCGCGGCATTCTTCTTGCGCGTCTGCGCTGCTTTCTTGGCCGCGACCTTTCGCTTCGACGGTCCGCCACTAGCGCGGTCTTCGACCTCGGCGAGGACCTTGTGCATCTCCTTGGTGATCGCGCGGACCTGTTTGGCAGGCTTGCGGCGCCCGTCCGTGGCCCTAGCGATCAGTTCTGCCGTCCGTGACCTGACGCCACTCGCATGCAGTCGATCGATCAAATCCTTGTCATGTTTGGCTTTTGCCATTGGCGACTGAGCCTCCTTAGGGGTCTCGTGGGACGATCACTACCCGCGATGGGCCAATCCGACAATCTGGGCGGTCGCCGTCGCGTCGCCAGACGCTGCGTCCCCTGACGGGGAAAGCAATCGAGCTCGCGATTCCCGTCAAGAGCGTCTACGCCGCGCCCGGGTCGGCCTCCCTTGAGGATGACCAGGAGCCGGCTGGCGATGAGGTCGCTGCGGGGAGTGCGGCTCCTGGTCTCGCTGCTCAGGTGCACGCGGTTCGCTCGCTCGGTCCTTGTCGTCAAACGACATGCGTATTAGCCAGTTCCACATCCAGACAATCGGCCCGATACCGATCAGCACAATTCCAAATGTGGTCGAGATACTCCCGGCGGTTCCGAAGATCAGCACCAGGATCCCACCGAGGACGGGCGCCGCGATCAAGAACGCTCGGGTCGCGCGGACGAGCATCATTCCTTTAACTGCCCGCAATAGCGGCACTGCTACCGCCCGTTTACTTTGCCCACGCGTGCAGGATCTGGATTTTCCCAAGGACAACCGCGGAGGAAACATCTAACTGGTGCGATGCTTGCGTCGCCGAGCGCGAGCGGCGCAAGCAGCTTCGCAGCGACAAGAGCGATCCCACCTGCGGCGCGCTCGCGGGTCACCCGGCATCCACGACAATGATGTCGCCAACGTTGCTGTCGAGACGCATCTGCTTCAGCGGTGCGTACTCGGGAGATTCATACCAACGCATGAGCGCCGCGCGGTCCTCGAATCTCAGGATCGTGACCGACTGAGGGAGCCAGTCGCCCTCGAGCGCCTGCACCGCTCCTCGCGCCGCGAGTACCTCTCCCCCGAATTCACGTATCTGAGGTACCGCCTGCTGGCTGTACTGCTTGGAGATCTCCTCGTTCGTGATCTCCTGGCGCGCGTAAATGAAGTAGGCGGCCATGAACTCTCCTCTGGCTGGCGGTGGGCTATGAACGGACCACACCGGAAACTATCGCCCTGTTTCCTGCCACTCCTGTCTGCAGCTCGGTCGTCGCCAAACCCACAAGCATAGAGTATAGTTTACCGCTCAACTATCTCTCGCAAGGTGCCATGGCCTCATCCAGCAACACCCAGTCGTTCGACAATCTGCTCGCCCTCGAACCTGCCGCGCAGGAATTGCTTTTCACGGCGGGCCGGACGGCGAACACGTTCACCGAGGAACCGGTTTCAGACGAGCAGCTGCAGGCGATCACCGAGCTCGCAAAGTGGCCGCCGACGATGGCCAATACGAACCCCTTGCGGATCATGTTCGTTCGCAGCGCCGAGGGCAAGGAACGGCTGGGGCCGCTGATGAGCGAGGGCAATCGCGCCAAGACGATCACTGCCCCAGCTGTCGCTGTGCTGGCGGTCGACACCGACTTTCACGAAAAGATTCCTGAGCTCTTGCCCTTTCGCCCCGAGCTACGCGAGAACTTCGTGGAAGACACGGACAACCGCGAGCGCCTGGCGATCTTCAACGGCGCGCTGCAGGCGGGCTACTTCATCCTCGCGGTTCGCGCTGCCGGTTTGGCGGCCGGACCGATGCTCGGGTTCGACGGTGCCGGCATCGATCGCGAGTTCTTCGCCGACCGACCGTGGAAGACGATACTGGTGGTCAACATCGGCAAGCCTGGGCCAGACTCATGGTTCGACCGGCTGCCGCGGCTAGCCCACGAGGATTACGTCCAGTACGCGTAACGTGCCCGGTCTGTAAGGCGAGGCTCCAAGGAGTCTGTTACCGCCAGTGCAATCGTCGGTATACCGGGTTCGAGGCGCTTGAGGCGATCGTCGGCGGGACACCGGTCCCGTCGGCGACTACGTCGGACCGGGGGGGACCGACAGCGATGACCGGATAGTCGCCGGAGGGATCGTCTGGTCCGACGCTCGCCGGTGGTCAATGCGACCGGGTCGCGGTCGCAGCCGATACGGGGTCTTCGCCCGGACTGGGGATGCCAGCCGGGTCGCGCGAATCGGGTGCCACGAAGCGATCCGACCTATTACTCGGCGTTGGCGTGTCGGAACGGTGGGAGTCTGGAATGCTGTTAGTCGATGAGTCCCCGTCAATTGGTACTGGTTCCGGGCGCGTGCCTGGGAGGCTGGGCATGGCGAGACGTCGCCGACCAGTTGCATGCCCTCGGGCATGATGTCTATCCGGTCACGCTCACTGGCCTCGGCGACCGCGTTCACCTGGCGGATGAGAGCGTCGATCTCGACACCCACATCGCTGGTGTGCTCGGAAAGGGATCGCAGCCACCCGCCCGCTTTCTGTGCGCGAAGCATGGCCGGGGCGATGTGTCTCAGATACCCGCGGGTGATCGATAGCAGGCGTCGTTGAAGCTCTCGGGTCTCGCCAGCTCGCGACCGTGACCGTCTCGCCTCAATACCAAAGGTTCTCGCGAACCTGCGACATGAGTCCCCGCTACTTCTCGCAGCCGCGGTGCGGTGCGGCAGTCACAAGCCCCGCCAGGCAGTACTGGTCGACACAACAGCGGCCGTGGGATGATTCGCCGATGGGGTCAGGCTAACGGCGCCGGCCGCGGGATCTGTCGTCGGTCGGGAGGAGACGGTGAGGCTTTGGGCGGGGGCTGCTGTCCCTCCGCACGACAACCGCGACGGTAGTGCTCGCTCCCGGGGCCACGGACACGCCCGGGTCGCTGACGCTGGCCACTGCGACGGCCTGGCCAGTGCCGAGCGACGACCGTGCCGTCCGGGTAGCGACGATCTCCCCCCAGGCACCGTTGGGATCACCCGGCTTCTGATTCTGGGTCCACCACCATGCCTGCCAGATTCGAGCCGTGATTGGTCACTTTGATCGCCGGCGTTGTAACGGTCGTGGCGTTCTAGGACGACGAAAGCGCTGACACGCTGATGGCGCTGAAATCATTCTGGGTGAGGCTTGACGTGAGGCCCACCGCGCCCGACATCGCGGTGATGCCTTGGTCCTGACGGATGGACGTCCCGTCTACAAAGAGCTCCAAGCTGCTCCCCCGAGCCTCAACCGCGATGCCGATCGCGCTACCTGGTTCCGGGAAAGTCAACGGCGCTGCGCTCCCCACCTCCTTCAAGACTCCCGCGACCGTCGCGTACAGACGTGCCATGTTGTCCGCGCAAAGTCGGTACTCGTAGTAGTTCTGGTAATCGGCGAATCGCGCGACCACACCCAACGACGTGTCCGACGCGTACTCGGGCATTCCGTACCAGACCAACGGCTCTACCGACTGGGTTGCAGTGACTGAGTAGCGGTAGTCGGTCCATGCCTGGTCTCCGCCCACGATCATGGCTGTATATCCGATTGTGTTGGCCTGACTCTCTCCTTCGGCCACGTTGACGTTGGAGATCACGGCCTGGCCCGCCGAATCCGTGAAGTTCCAGTCGCCGCGCCCGGTGACAATTTGCCAGCCCTGCGGGATGGCGTTGTCCATGTCAGTGGGAACCAGTGTGGAGCGGCCGCCGGACGAGGATCCCTGCCAGGGAAGGGCGACGGGGGAGGTGATGCGCAGGACGACACTCTCCGACACCGCTGGGATGGTCTCGCTCGTGGCCGTGATCGTCACCACACCACGCGACGGGACCGCGCTCGGGGCGAGGTAGGTGCCGCCCGAGTCGATCGTGCCCAGCTGCTGGTCTCCACCCCGTACGCCGTCCACCGACCACTGCAGCACCTGGGTCGTTCCCTGGGTGGGTACGGCCACGAGCTGGACCGCGTTGCCGACCGGTAGCGTCCTCGGGTTGGGGAAGGGGAATACCACGCGCAACGGCGTTACCGGCGGCTCGTAGGGTTGATCCTGGCTGATGACGAGTACGTCGTGGTAGTCCAGCTCAGGCACCGTGATCGTGACCAGTCCGCTTGAGTACTGCCAGGTGAGTTCTTTCTGCCGGGCAGCACCTGTGGCGTCCGGCGTGAGCAAGAGCACGCTGGTCGGCCGATGCAGGAGGGAAACGGTCGCCGTCAGGTTCTGCTGGGTCTGCATGACGCCCGTGGTGTTGTCGTAGTTCCTGTTCACGAGATGGACGATGACGCGTCCCGGCTGGGAGAAAGCGGACGCACTGACCTCGGGGACGCTGATGTCCAGAGTCTCCGGAGTGATCCACGTGAGCCCGTGCCACAGCTCGCGATTGTCGCGGAGGAACGTGGCGAGGTTCGACTGGATGGTGAATACTCCGATCTCATAGCCGTCCAGGGCGTTGTACAGGCTCCGGCCCTCTGCCGGGAATCCCCCGGAGGCGACGATCTGGGCTGACGAGATGCGCAGGAAAGCCGGCCAGTTGGCGAAGTTGTGCGGCCCCCAGAAAATCGTTGGGGTGGCGTAGTCGACGAAGAAGACGAACGGCTTGGGAGCGACCGTCTGGATCGCCTCGGACAGTTGGGGGATCAGGTCGAAGGTCCCGTCGAAAGCTGCCTTGCTGGTATCGCTTGGCGGTATCGTCTCGCCCAGCGCGGTTACCCCAACAAGTTCGAACGGATAGTTGCGGAGGTAGTAGTCAACTGCCTCACTGCCGTCGATCTCGTAGAATCCGGGTCCTGCGAGACCCGGGAAGTCCTCGCCTCCGTAGGTGGCGTTGGTGGACATGTACACGCTGCGGTTATACGTGTCAGCTGCCCAAGCCTTGATGTTGTTCATGACCTCGGCGATGACCTCGGTGTCGGACGGGTCGGTCGGGTAGTACTCGTCGAACTCGATGCCCGAGAACCCGGCGGCTAGCTGCAGCTTGGACTTAAACTCGAGCTGAAGAACGGCACTGGGCGTGGTGTTGTTCAGGTGGTAGACAGGTGAGCCCCCTCCTTCATTCGCGCCGGTGGCCTCGGCCGCGTCGACACCGGGCGCCAGGGTCTCGATGCCCGGCTCCCACCAGTTCGCGGAGACGCCCGCCGCGACGATAGCGCCATCCTGGAGGAGGCGGCCCAGGCTCTCACGGGCGCCCGGCCAGCCGCGATCGGAGAACTCGGTCCCGACCCACTCGTAGCCGGCCCGATGGATGAAGTCAGGCTGGATGACGCGTGTGAGCCGGCGGTTGAAAGCGTCGTACGAGTTCTGGAAGAAGAGCCATACGTCCACCTGGTCAAGGCTGGTGATCGGAGTAGCGGCAGAGTTCGATGGGGCTGACCACTCCCGACCATTGAAGGTGGATACAGCGAACCAGTGCCGATCCCCAGGCTTCAGGCCCCGGACCGTCATGTACTGGCGCTGGCGCCCGCCGCCCGCATGCGGCTTCCGAGCGGCACCGACGACCTTCGCCGCCGCCCACGTGGCCGTGTTGATCAACCGGGTGTCCGTTCGCACCTGGTAGAACGTGGCGCCAGCCGGAGCCGTCCAGCTCAGAGTGACGCTTGATCCTCCCACCACGCTGACCGCAAGATCATCGATGTTCGAGGGGTAGGCGTCTAAGCCGGCGTCGACATGACTCTTGAGAGGCGCGGCAGCAGCACTCGAAGGAAGTATCTGATCGACCAACAGTCCGCCGGCGCCTGCTGCCGCTCCGACGAGGAACTGTCGCCGCCTAATGCCGGGATGCTTGCTCGCTGATTGCTCCATAACTCGCTCTCTCACCTCTTGTTCCGCACGATTGACAACGTTGTCATTGAACGAGGCGTAACCTAACATCTCGCGCAGATGCCGTCAATGTGACGTCTCGGTCAAATGACACCGCGACAAGCCGGCCCACACGCAATAGCGCGCCAGGTCCGGGCGGCGGTGCAAAAGCGGTCGCCGTGGCTAGAGCGCGCCGGTGCTCTCGAGGGTCTGCTCACCCCAGACGGGTGGGAGCGCGCTTTGAACCGGCTCATTCTGCTCCAGTGTTTCGGGTTCAGTGCGCAGTTTGGGTGCGGCTGCCTGCCAGGTCTTTAGGTCTTGGACGACGTCGCGGTAGAAGGTGACTGTCTGTGATGCGGTTTCTCGTACGAACGATCCCTCGGCGCGGCCGCGCTTCTGTCCCATGGCATTGGTCTGGATGAGCGTGAAACCTTTCGGCTCGCGCTTCGGGTCGGCCGGATAGAACGCTGTCGACGGGTCTTCGCGAACGTCTGAGAGCTTCACCACCGTGCTAGTGCGAGCATTGGGGAAGGTTGTTTCGATCATCAGATCGTCGGGGGCTTGCTTGAGCTGACGGATCAGCCAGTTGAACCGCGCCCTTGTGCGTCCCTCTCTCGGTGCATCAATTGCAACGCTGAGGAACGTCTGCCGGGAGCGAAGGTCAGCGCGAATCGCGATCGGGCCGATCGCATCAGGAATCCGTACCATCGATCGAAGCCCTCCCGACGCCTCGAGTCCACGGACTAGCTCATCCAGGCGGTCTGGCGTTGTCTGATTTCGAGGACGTACCGAAATGACCGTCGCGCCGAGCTCCTGGGAGAGGCTCAAGCAGATGTAGTTGGTGAACTGCTCCCATCGCTCCGCCACGTCGCAAGCGGCAGCGTCGACCTTGCGCAGTGATCCGTCTCGGGCAGAGTTACGGACCTGCACCCAGTTCTCACCCATGTCCTGAAATCCGATCGCGCCCGAGGCCTCGCTGCTGAGGTAATGGATCAGCTCTCGAAGGATCCATTCCTGGTCCGGATCGGAGATCCCTCGGTATCGCTGCTGAACGATGGCTTCAGTGAGCACCCGCCACCACGAGAAGTGCCACAGGTTCAATCCTCCACGCAGCCGGCGTTTGTCGACCGTCACTGGCGACTCCGATGAGTTCGCCGTGATCTGAGTCGAGATCGTCAGGACACCGTCAAACCCGTTCGCCTTAGCGACGTCGAGATATGCCGAGACCTGCTCCTCTCGCAGCTGCGCAGATCCGGTCTTGACTTCAACTAAACACGTCCAGTCCTTCCCGCCACGCCGGCAGCGGATCGCCCCATCAGGGATTACGGTTTTGCCGTTCGCAGCTTTGAACCGAACCTCGGCGAACGTCTCGATAACGGGAGCCTTCGGAGCGTCGAGCTCTTTCAATAACGCGTACCCGAACTCCGGCACCCCGTGCATCACCGCCAGCAAACACGACGTAGCTCGCTTCTCCTGCTCCTGCTGACTACGAATCCCGACCGTCGGAATCAGCCGCGCATGCGCCCATCCCTCCGGCGCGCCCCCCAACTTGGCGTCAACGCCACTGGCCATGGCAGCACCCTATAGCCAAACCATCTGGCCACGCAACACCGGTTGGGTTAGCCCAGTACCCCGCCCGCCGAAAGTCGGGCACAACCACCACCTAGTCGCCAAAGGACTCGTCGCCCGCTGGGTTGTCCGATGACGAAAGGGATAGCTCGAGTTGGGGCCTGCCGGGTGACGCGTGCGCCGTATCGACCTCGGCGTCAACACGCGAGTTGGGTTGACTCGCCGTACGTGGGGGAATACCTTGCAGCCGGGCATCGAGCTGAACCTGAGGTGCGCAATCGACGGAACCGCTTACAGCTGGTCGTCTGCCTGGAAGCCGACCTTCCCCGACCTGCCGGTAGGCACGGTCAACCACGACCTACGGTTCGAGCGTCTCGTTGTCGTGATGATGGAGAACCACTCTTTCGACAATCTGACAGGCGCTCTTGCGCGCGATCGCCCACAGGTTGACGGTCTTACGTTTCAAGACGGCGTTGTTACGGACTGGAATCCAGGCGTTGGGGGGATGCCCTCGAAGGTCACCTCGTTCGCTTTGAAGAACACGGCGCAAGGTTCCGACGTCTACCAAACCTGGCAGGACAGCCACGAGCAGATCAACGGCGGGTCAATGGACGGGTTTGTAAGGACTGCGAAGTCCACGCAGCCGATGGGGTACTACACCTCTGACGTTCTGCCATTTGCGTACTCGCTCGCGTCGACCTTCACTGTCGGCAACCGATGGTTCTCTTCTCTGCCGGGTCCCACATACCCCAATCGACGTTTCCTGCTCGCCGGGACTGCGTACGGCACGACGGTGACCGCGGGTGATCCGTTGTCCTCCGCGTCTCCCGCCAGCGGGACGATCTTTGGCCTGATGTCGGACAACGACATCGATTGGTCGGTCTACTTCTCCGAGGTTCCGATGAGCATGGTGATCGGCCGGGACATCCTGCTCCATGGTGATCACCACCACAAAATCGACAAGTTCTTTGCCGACTGCAAGGCCGGAAACCTCCCGCAGGTCAGCTTCGTCGACCCCAAGATCGGCCTTGCCTCCAAGATCGGCAAGCCGATCGCCGACCTCCCGTCGCCGTTCCGAGAATGGCTTGAATCGATCGACGCGGATCTCATCCACAGCGACCCAGCGGAGACTGAAGAGGACCCGCAGGACATGTATTACGGCGAGCTATGGGCTTACTCAGTGGTCCAAGCGGTGATCGATTCACCGCAGTGGGCTGGCACCTGCCTTATCTACATCTATGACGAGCACGGCGGCTATTACGACCACGTCGCCCCCCCCGCCAGCGATCGCACCCGACGCCGTACCACCAGATCTACAGGGAGCCATCCGAAACGTCGGATACACGCAGTACGGCCCTCGTGTACCGGCGATCATCGTCTCCCCCTACTCGGTACCGGGCAGGGTGGCCGACGTCGAACACGACCACACGTCTGTCCTCGCGACTATCCAGGCGAAGTGGAACCTGCCCGCTCTCACCAAGCGTGACGCGAACGCAAAAACGATCGTCGACTTCCTTGATCCATCGACCGCAGCACTGCTTCATCCACCAGCGCTAGCCGCGCCGTCTGCAACCGGCCCGTCGGGGCCAGTCACGCCTTAGCCAAGACCCGAGCTGCCCTGGCACCTCGTCGCCGTTGCAATCGTGGGGTCGGACGAGGCGCTCGAGCGAAAGTAATCACGGTCACCTTGGTGGGCTGTTCCCGAGGTCAGGATCGCCGCGCGACCCCGACCACTCGTAGGCGTCCGTCGCTCGTTAGCTGACTTGGTGGTGTCGGCGTTGACGCGCGCTGAGTGGCTGATTAGTCTGCGTTCGGGGTTATGGGCGGGTTACCGGATATGCGACGTAAGCTTGCGCGGCTGGTCGTTCGGACGGGTGTTAATCTCGCCGAGGGACAGGATCTTGTCGTGCTCGCTTACGACATCGAGCATGCGGCCCTGGCAAGGGAAGTTGCCGACGCCGCGTACCGCGCCGGCGCCCATTACGTGAGCGTCATTTACTGGGATCAGTTCGTTAAGCGTTCGCGGCTTGAGCACGCAACCGGCGATTCGCTCTCCTACGCGCCGGCCTGGTGGGATCGCCATATCGAGGAGGCGATCGAGAAGCGGAGCGCATACATCATTCTGTGGGGCGATCCGCGTGTTGACCTGCTCGCTGATATCGACCCGGCGCGGGCGGGTCAGGACACGATGCCGCTCACGGGACCGTTGTTCGCGATGGTCGCCGGCGGTGAGGTCAACTGGTCGTTCATTCCGGCGCCGTCCAGCGGCGCTGCGCAGCGGATCCTCGGAACCCCTGATGTGAACGCGCTCTGGGCGGTGCTGGCACCGATCCTCAGACTCGACGTCGATGATCCCGCCGAGGCCTGGAGGGTTCACATCGAACGTCTCAAGACACGCGCTTCAGCACTCCAGGCGCACGGGTTCACCGCGGTCCGCTTCCACGGCGGCGGCAGCGACCTGACCGTCGGGCTGATGAAGGGCGCGGGCTGGCTCGCGCCGGCGTTCGAAACGAACTGGGGCCGCCAAATGGTCGTCAACATGCCAACCGAGGAGGTCTTCACCACCCCGGACCGGCACCGGGTCGACGGAGTTGTGGCGGCAACACGCACCTTCCAGCTGAGCGGCAGCACCAACGTCGAAGGTCTGCGCGTGCGCTTCGAGGGCGGGCGGGTCGTCGACGTCGATGCCGACAGCGGCGCGGACACGGTCCGCGCGGTGCTCGCCAAGGACGACGGCGCGCTCAGGCTCGGTGAGGTTGCACTCGTCGACGGGAGCTCCCCGGTTGGTCGCAGCGGCCTCGTCTTCAACGACACCCTGCTCGATGAGAACGCCACCTGTCACATCGCCTTCGGCAACGCCTACCCGGTCACCGTTCCCGACCTCCCGGACGATGCCGACGAACGCACCGCTCGCGGCTTCAACCTCTCAACCATCCACCAAGACGTAATGATCGGCGGCCCCGCCGTCGCCGTCGACGGACTCGACAGCACAGGCCACGCCACCCCAATCATCACGAACGACATCTGGGTGCTGACCGAAGCCTGACAACCCCATCACGCTAAGCGAACCACTCCAGCCCGCCAACAACTCAACCCCCTACCCGACTGTCAGTCGTCGCCTCAGTGATTGTCTGAGTTCTTGGCCGGTGACGTCCGACCGGTGGAGTTGGGTCTCGGGCGACGGCGGGCTGACTCGCTTTGTCGCTGTCGACCGTGGGGTCTGACTTCGGTTTGCTTTGTCGCCCGTCGCCGT
>DATAUP010000046.1:0-12857 GCA_036268195.1 Solirubrobacteraceae bacterium | reverse complement strand
GCTCCCACAACCAGTCCGGCATACGCCAGCCATCGTCACGGTCGACCAAACCCATCACGCACCCCCTATGTCCGATCAACAGATCGAACTCAGAGTTCGCCAAGACACCCCGAACCCCTCCTACGGGGATAGGCCCTTAGGTTGGAGTCCACCTGGGAGGCTCTTGCGCGACCGCGCGGTTGAGCTCAAGACATCGGGCAACCGGGTGAGGTCAGCTCTCATCGGCAGGGGAGTCGATAGGTGGGGTGGGAAACACGTATTCCAGCGCTTCGGCCTCACGAACCCCGCCGAAGGTGAGGTCGCTTCGCAGATGAAGCGGCAGTCGACCGAGCGGGTCGAAGATCAGGCGGACCCGCAGATCTCCCGCTCCCTCCTCGAGCCCGGCGACCACAGCGAGGAAAAAGTCGGAGTCCGTTCGCGCACGCTCGACCTCGTTAGGCGTCAGGGTGATCTCGTTGGGGATGTCTTTCCCCGATGACATCTTGATCTCGAAGCTCTGACGTAGCTCATCGACGGCGTCGGCACCTACTCCGCGGCGGTGCCTGAGGTCGGCAACCTCACCATCACCGAACGCGAGTGCGGCTCTCACGGCGTCGTATGCGAGCTGCTCTCGCGCGCTCATCGGCGGGAGCACCGTCGCCTTAGCGGCCGAGCGGTTCGTCGAGCTCTTCCCGCCTGATCCGGCGTCAGGCGCAGCCTTGTTCGAGGGCGATCGACCGTCCGCGACGGCCGGTTTCGGTCGGCGCTCCGGAATGATGATTCCACCGCGCGGCGCGCCGGAGTTGATGATCGAGCCCTTAGACGGCTCGAACTTGTCGATCTCCTTCAGTTTGCGCACTTGGATGGTTGTGACTTTGCCTGCGGTCGCGCCAACTGCCTTCTTCCCGGTCGTGCGTGTCCGGCTACGCCGCTCATTGGCCTGGGTCTGTAGGCGGGCGAGCCGGTCGGCCTCGTCGACTCCGGCAGCGTCGCTCGACAGGGCGATCCTCTGAGCGCCCGTTCCGTCGTCGGCCTTCTGCCACATGGCGACCCACGCCCAGGCCACCTTCTGCCGGTCGCCGCCGAAAAGGTCGGCGATCGCGCGACCGCCTCCTTCTGCGGAACCCAGATCCTCCACCGAACGTGCGAACAAGGTCAACGGCTCGCGCACGAGATGCGCTGTTGCAGGGGAAGTGAGCCGGCGGCCACCAGGCACGCTCGCGACAACCTCGAGGTCACGGTCGAGCACAGGTCGTGCCGAGGCGAGCTCATCCCATGAGATCGTCAGCGTTGCGTACAGTTGCTGATCACGCCGGGCGAGCTCTGCTTTTAGATGTTGGACAGCAAGTACGAACCTCGGTCTGAACTCGTCGCCGACAGCAGCGCCATACCCGGCGTTCGCCACCGGCGTGAACTGCTTGGGAGGTATCAGCGTGAGTCCGAGCGCCTCGATCAGAGTGTCCATCCCGTCGATCGCGAATCCCGGTTGCCAGACGCGTGCCTGCCCTGCGACGGCGGCGGCGACAGCCTCGTCGCCGATTGCGTACACCGGCCGCATATTCGCCCACTCCTCGCCGCTCCAGACCGGCAACGTTTTGAGTGTGGTGCGGAGCTGCGGGGTCAGTCCATCCACCTCGCGCGCGAGCAGCTGCATAGTCTCGATCAGGACCGGCCTATCCGTGTCGGCAAGCGGCGTCCGTGCAATCTCGCGCAGGACGGCCACGCAGTCGCGGACCTCCGGGGGTTCGATCATGAGCGTCCGCCACAGCGCTTCGAGATGTGAGGAGTTCGGCACGAACGGACGGCGCTGACCGAAGATCGGCGGCCCTCGAAAAACCTGCGCCGGGGTGTGCCAGTGCCCGTCAAGAAGAAGCAACCCGCGTCCGCTCCGTTGTCCGCGCCCGCCGGCGAAGCGCTGGCGAAGCGCGGCGACGGTCATATCGTCGACCGGCCGCTGGCCGCGACCGTCGGGTGGACACGCGAGTGCGAGAATCCGATAAGCGGTGCGCGCTTTCGCTTCGATCGACGCTCCGCTCTTTTCCCCCTCGCGCAGCTCCTCGAGCGTACTGACGATGCTCGTGGCAGATGGTCCGCGTCTGATGCGCAATGCCGCTATGACCGGGCTTCGCAGGACTAGGTCGTCGAGCGGCATCAGGTACAGGCTGCGTTTGTCGCCAACGGTCAGGCGGTTCGCCTCGCTGGGAAGATGGAGATCGAGTGGCGCCTTGAGCGCACCGGTTTGGCTCGGGAGCCACGGCTCGCTCGCGGCTCGGGCGAGCCAGGTTGCGATGACCTCGCCGCGGGGATTCAGGTACCCGTCGTAGTCCCAGACCGCCTGCGCGGTGGCGTGATCAGCGTAGTGCCGCTCCCATCCTCGTGCTAGCAAGCCCATGAGGGCGGCGGCGCGGCGCTTGCGGCCCGGACCTGCTCGATCGCTCTGAATATCGGCGATCACGGAGTCAAGGTCGGGCGACCACCGGTCTTCAATCAGGTAGGTGGCCCGCTGCGAGAGCGCGCGTACTTCGGTTGCTTGAACAGGCGGCAATGTGGCGTGCTCAATCGGGCTCGCAGGACGAGGATCTCGGCTGTACCGCTGGATCTCGTTTGGTGGTGGCACGAGGCGCGGGAATGTCTGCGCGCCGAGACGCACGAGCACACTTTGCGCGCCCAGTTCGCGTCGGCCTCCCGGACGTTTGAGCACACGCGCGTATTCGGGCGAGAGCCATTCGAGCCCCGGTGTCTTCGCTGCCGCACGGCCGAAACTGTCGGTCTCGCGGTCGATCTGTTTCGGAACGTACGACGTGCGTGGAGAAACCCATCGGTCCTCCGCCTTGCCGTGGTCGTCGTACGAGAATCCGCGAAGCTCGATCGCGCGTCCGATCTTCGGGCCGAGGTCACGCCGCCGCTCGTCGGTGAGCTGCTCGAGCGCATCGCGGAGGGAGAGCAGCGCGTCGTCGTCGAGCTGGACGGGCTCGCGTTCTCCTTTCGCGAGCAGTGCGAGCGCTTCAGCGTCGGACTCGTAAGCGTCGACAAGGAGCTTCGCGTCCTTCAGCTCGCCTGTGACGCGTTTAGCGGTCTTGTCCTTCCCGGTGTAGGCGGGGTGGATGGGCAGCGTCAGGGCGAGACGCGACGCAAGGCTTTGGGGCTCGTCACGTACCACAAGCGATCGGGGCTCGTCGGAGCCCGGAGGCGCGACGCGACTGCCATCGGCAAGCAGAACGCCACGCTGTCCACAGAAGTCGGCAAAGATCTCGGCTTCGATCGCAGCCGCTGCGAACGCCAGGTACCAGGTGGGCTCGCGGTCGCCGAGATCCCCGTCATCGAGCTCGAGAAGGTCGAGTGCGTCTTCGACGTCCAGGAGCCGGGAGCGTCCGAGCTCCTGGAGGACGTCGCGCCAGCGGCCGAAGCGATCGCGGTGTCCGGACGGGACTGCCGAACAGCCCTCAGCAAGGCGCTCCTGGTCGTGCTCGGTCAAGACTTCCTGAAGGACAGCGTCCTCGAACACGATCTCGTCGATCGGTCGCTGCTCGTCTTGTGGCCCAAGGCGCAGCGCGTCGCCCAGACGCGAATGGCAGCGCCCAATCACGTCGAGGACGAACCGCTCGCGCAACCATTCTCCGGTCCCGTCGGGAACGTCGTCCAGGAGCGCGACGGCGCCCCAGCCGCGCCGCGGATCGCGCGCGAAAAGGTCGAGCGCGACGGCAGCGGCGAGGTCGCCCAGCTCGGCGAAGCGCCGCGCATTCCAGGCTCGCTCGGTGAGCGTCGATCGCGAGGTGTCCGGGTCGAATTGGGCATTGAGCCCAACTGGGAGTCGTGAAGGGACTGGCAGCGGTAGTCGGTCGTACAGCAAGCCCTCTTCGGGGTCGCGCGGGACGCAGACACCGAGCGTTGTCGTGGGCCCCGTTGCCTTGTTGTGCCGGCGCTCATCTGCTTTCAGGGGCGTCTCGACGAGATAGCGCACGTAGGTCTGACGACGGTCACGATCGGTGAGCTCGATCACCTCGCCCTCGAGTACGTGCCCGTGAACCTCGAGCGTCACGGTGTGACGGCGGCGGTCATGAAGTTGGTGGTCGACCGTTGCTGCTCCTGTCTTCGGATCGATCAGGGCGACGCGACGAATGCTGCGCAAGAAGACGAGAGAGCGAGTGCCGAGGTCGACCATGAACTGACTGAGCGCAGCGGTGTCCACGTCGGCGTCGAGCGGAACGACGAGGAGCGTGTTGCGCGCCGACGGGTCGTAGAAGCCTGCGATCTCAGCCTCTGGAGGACAGACCGTCGGGACCTCTCCCATCTTGAAGTGGTACGGACTGCAGTGCGCGGCGATCGGGCCGCCAAGTGCACGAAGGGTCTTCTGGCCGCTTCCGAATCGGCCCGACGCATAGGGATCGTCTGCCTTGGTGCTGACCCAGGGCAAGACCATGGCGCCGACATGGAGAAGCGAAATCGGCGCGCCGTTGTGGACGATGAGAAGCTCACGGCGCCGCCCTTGCTTGCGCACTGCAACCCGCAGCTCGCGGGCCCCGAGATCGTCTCCATTCTGGATCGACTCGACGATGCCTTGGAAGGGCCGGGCGCTCAGGCTCTCGGCACCACGCTCGGACCCTCGCCGGCTCGCCTGGAACAACTTGGGCTGCTCTTCGATCAGCTCGGCCAGCCGCTGCACGGCCGCTGCTGCGAACTCCGTCGTCGTGAGCTCAGTCAGATCGTCTGTCTCAGGCCAGCTGTTGACCAGGTGCTCAGCCGCCGCTCGCCCAAGCTGAGCGTCGTCGGTCACGATCGGTGCTGTCGGTGGCGTCACGCGCTCAGGATGCCAAGCCAGCTCAAATTCTGCTGCTCCGAGATTCGGCCGTTCGGGATTGGATGCGGAGATTCGCCGCGCGGCAGTATCGTCCCGCGACCATGAGGATCGTCGACGGGCGCACACGGTTCACGGCGAGTGATCTCTCGAACTTCCTCGCGTGCCGACATCTGATCCGCCTCGACACACTGGCGGCCCATGGACGGTTGCAGCCAGATGTGCCCTTCGACATCGGCTTCGAGATGCTCGTGGAGCGCGGCGAAGAGCACGAGGCCGCAGTCCTTGCTCGATTCCGTGCGGACGGGCTGGACGTCGTCGAGATCCCCAGGTCAGGCGATGACGATGCGGCAGCGGCGACGCGCGATGCCCTCCGGGACGGTGCGCAGGTCGTCTATCAGGGCGTGCTGCAGGCGGCTGCAGGCGACGACGACGCGGCGCTGCTCGGACGGCCAGACTTCCTCGTTCGGGCCGACCTGCTGCGCAATCTGGAGCTGGGCCCGAGCCCCGCGCTCAGCGGATACGAGGTAGTCGACGCGAAGCTTGCACGCAGCGCAAAGGCCCGCGCCGTGCTCCAGACCGCCTTCTACAGCAAACTGCTCGGCGACCTGCAGGGCAGAGATCCGCAGCGGATGCATCTTGCGCTCGGAGACTGCGAGGTCTCGACGTTTCGCGTAGCAGACGTCGCCGCGTATGAGAGGCAGATCCGTCGGCTCCTCGAATTGTTTGTCGCCGAGGACCTCGGTGAGATTCCTCCCGGCGCGCCGTATCCAGAGCCGGTCGAGCATTGCGCGATCTGCCGATGGAGCGCGAACTGCGCGGCGCGGAGGCGTAAGGACGATGACCTCTCACTGGTCGCCGGTATGCCCACCAATCAGCGTCTTGCGCTGAAGGCGTTGGGGATCAGCACGCGCAGAGGCTTTGCGGTACTCGACCCACTGCCCGAGCTCAACGGCAATCCGAGCTCGCTCGAACGCGCTCAACTGCAGGCGAGACTGCAGGTTGCGAGCGAGAATGCGGGTCGCATCGAGTACCGCCTCCTTGAGCCCGAGCGCGACGAAGATGGCGAGATGGTCCCGAACCGCGGGCTGCTCGCGCTTCCCGCGCCGTGTGTTGGCGACCTGTTCTTCGACATCGAGGGTGCCCGCTACTACTCGGAGGACGGTCGCGAGTTCGGCCTGCAGTACCTATTCGGCATCGTGGATACCGCCGAGTTCGACGAGCACGGCACGCCGCGCTACACGCAGATCTGGGCGTTTGACCGACAGGGCGAGAAGCGTGCATTCGAGGAGCTGATCGACTTCATCACGACCCGACGATCAAGGAACCCTGGGTTGCACGTGTACCACTACAACCATTACGAGCCGACATCGATCGACCAGCTCTCGGCGCTGCACGAGACGCGCGAGGAGGCGGTGGGTCGTTTGATGGGACGCTTTGCGACGCATGAGGACGAGGTCGATGATCTCTTCCGGCTTGGCGTGTTCGTCGACCTTTACCGCGTCGTGCGTCAGGGACTGCGCGCTGGAGTGGAGAGCTACTCCATCAAGCGACTGGAGCCGCTCATCGGATACGAGCGCGCTGTCGATCTGCGCGATGCGACGACCCATTTGATCGCGTTTGAGGCGTCGCTGGACGATGGGCGCGCTGCAACCGAGCGCGAGAATAGTCGTGTCGTGGCCGGATACAACGAGGACGATTGCCGTTCCACACTCGTGCTACGCGACTGGCTCGAGGGGCGACGCAATGAGCTTGAGAGAACCGTCGGATCACCGCTTCCGCGGCCGGTCGTCGAGGAGGACGCCCACGCGATCGAAGACACGGGGATCGCGGTGCTCAAGCGGGAACTGCTCGCGGGCGTTCCCGACGACAGCTCGCAGCGTTCAGTCGAAGAGCGTGGGAGGACGCTCCTTGTCGACCTGCTCGAGTGGCACCGGCGTGAGGCCAAGCCAGCCTGGTGGCGTTACTTCCAGCTCAAAGTGCTCACGAGCGAGGATCTGGTCCGGGAGCGCGACGCCATCGGTGAACTCGAGGGCGGAGAGGTTGTGGAGCAAGTCAAGAAGTCGGTCGTGCGGCGGTTCTCCTTTCCGCCGCAGGAGCACGGCTTCGGCGTAGGCAATGCTGTTTGCGACCCGGCGACCGGGAAAACCTGGTCGGTGTGGGCACTCGACGAGGAGAGCGGCACGATAGAGCTGAAGATCGGGAGCGCGAACGCCGACCCGATCCCGTGTGCCGTGATGGAATGCGGTCCGATCAATATGGATGCGCTCGCCGCTCGCCTGCGTGATCTCGGCGAGCGCGTGGTTCGTGACGGCCTGGGCGGCACAGACCCGGCAACGGCGTTGCTCCTGCGCCGCCGACCGGCAGGTGACGGTCATGTGGACGGACCGCTCCGCCGCGAGGGAGAGGATGCGGACGACGCCGCGCTGCGACTGATCGCCGGGTTGGACTGTTCGTACCTTCCGATTCAGGGACCACCGGGGACCGGGAAGACCTACACGGCAGCGCAGGCCATCCTGGCGCTGACCGCGGCGGGACGTACAGTCGGAATCACAGCGCCGTCGCACGCAGTGATCCACAATGTTCTGTGTGAGGCCGTGAAGCACGCTGACGATGCGGGCCGGTCTCTGCGAATCGGTCAGCGAGCCGACAGCGACAATCCGTTCTTGCACGACAGAGCGGCCTCGATGCCGTACCCGAAGCTCGTGCTGGCTTTACAACAACACGACATCGACGTGGCCGCCGGGACGGCCTGGATGTGGGCACGCGAAGAGTTCGCGGACAGCATCGACACGTTGATCGTCGACGAGGCGGGACAGCTGTCTTTGGCCAATGTTCTTGCCGTGTGCGGAGCCGCGCGCAACGTGCTCCTGGTCGGCGACCCGCAGCAGCTCGCACAACCGAGTCAGGCAGCGCATCCTCCCGACTCCGGGGCGTCCGCATTGGGCCATCTGCTGGGCTTGAATGCCACGATGCCCGACGACGCGGGCCTGCTTCTCGATGAGACACACCGTATGCATCCGGCGTTGCGCGACTTCTCGTCAGAGGTCTTTTACGACGGTCGACTGCGCGGGGTTGCGGGCCTAGAGCGTCAAGCGGTGCGCGGTGAGCGGGCGCCCTTCCCGACCTCCGGTTTGCACGTCGTCGCAGTTCCCCACGAGGGAAGCACAAACGCGTCGCCCGAGGAGGCCAGGGAGGTGGTCCGGCTCTTGCGGGGCCTGCTGTCTTGCGAGTGGATCGATAAGGAAGAGCACGTGCGGCCGATGACGGCCGACGATGTGCTCGTGGTCACTCCGTACAACGCGCAGATTCGTGAGATCGAGCGCGCACTGGCCCAAGCAGGAATCAGAAACGTGCGCGTAGGGACCGTCGACAAGTTTCAGGGTCGCGAGGCACCGGCAGTGATCTACTCGATGGCGACGTCGTCTGCGGAGGATGCGCCACACGGGATGGAGTTCCTCTTCGACCTCCACCGGCTCAACGTGGCGACATCACGCCCGCGCGCAGTCGCGATCATCGTCGCGAGCCCCGACTTGGTGCGAGTATTCTGCCGCACGCCACGGCAGATGGTTCTCGCCAACGCCTTGTGCCGAGCATGGGAAATGTGAACTGTAAGACGCCGCAGGACTGACGTCCGAGAGGGCGCCGCGTGGGCTGTGCGCACCGCCAGCCCGATTCGGCCAGTCGCGTACCGACCCCGATGGTGTGAAATTAACATCGCCGACCGTCGACGGTCCCTCCCGTGGCACATAGCACCTGTTGGATGCGGGCCGCTGCGGTCACTGGGTCCTCGTGCTCCCACACGCGGACGACCGTCCAACCTGCCTCCGACAATGTGCGGTTGTTTCGCCCATCGCGCTCCTTCGTCCAAGCGAGCTTTTCTGCCCACCACTCGGTGTTCGTCTTCGGAAGGCTGAAGTGTTCCTCACAGCCGTGCCACTGACATCCGTCCACGAAGCAGGCGACCCGTGCTTTCGCAAAGACCAGGTCGGCCTGACAACGAAGGCCCACGAGGGGCCGTACGCTCGTTCTGTAGCGCAGTCCTCGCTTGTGCAGCTCATGACGGAGGGCAAGCTCCGGCTTGGTGTTGCGGCGCTACACTTTCTGCATCCGACTACGCACGTCGAGTGTCGTCGGAGGGGCTGGCGGGAGTCGGCGAGCGACGGTTACTCCTTCTCGTCGACGAGGTCGAGCTCGTCGACGACAGTCCCCGGTTCGACGTCCCGCTCGATGATGTAGGGATCGAATCCGGCGATTTCGAGGCGGATGGCCTCTGGCGCCGCTGAGAGCCGTAGGTCTGCGAGCGCCCGACCGGCGCCAAAGTCCGGGATCGTGTCCTCGTACTTCTTCAGCGGCTCAGCCACGTACCGCCGGAGGAACTCCGCGTGCGCTGGACCGGCCGTCGCCCCGATGTGGTCGTAGGCCGCCTGACCGAGGAACACCTCGCCGCCCTCGCGCTCGAAGGCTGCGACGACCGTGTCGAGCGTCGTGCAAGGAGTAGGGTCGAACACGAGTAGCCGTGGAACGTGGTTACTGTACTTACAGTCTGCTGGGAAGCTCAACTCCTCGTTGAGCCGGCCCTGACGCGACGCGGCATCGGTGATCCTGATCTTTACCTCGTAGGCGTAGAAGCCGCGTCCGTTCTCGACGACGCAATCAACTTGACGCCGGCCGAGGGGCTCGGTTCGGGCGTCAGGCGGCTTGCGATGTATAGGGCTATTTCGTGAGCCGTAAGCGGTTCCGCCGAGCGCACGGGCGACGATGGCATCGTAGAGGTATCCCGTCTCCTGACCCGAGCGGTTGTCGATATCCATCATCCACTTTCGCCAGACGACAAGCGAGCTCAGCGCATGCTCGTCAAGTAGCCCGTGCTCCAAGAGTGTCCGCGGGCCGATCTGATCGGATGTGGCGAACGCTTGCGTCGACAGGATGCGCCGGTACTTCAGTCGCCGCGTGAACAAGCGTACGAGCAGCTCGAGGTAGACGACGTTGTGCCGGTCCTGCGCTTCTAGCCAGGCGACAGCCCGTTGGGGATCGACAGCGCCCGCTTCCCACGCCGCTGCGTCGCTGACGGAGAAGAAGTCCGGGACTGAGATCGCACCGAACTCGGCACTTACGTCGTAGCCGCGGTCGACAGCAACCCGCAGCGCGAGTCCTGCGATGGCCTCCCATGAGACGTCGACCTGCAACGAGCCAGACGTCAAACGGCGGGCCTTCTGAAGGGCGACCTGCGTCTCGGAGTCCATGCTAGACATCGTCACCGATCTGGGGACGCGAACAGGCTCTCCTGAACGTAACGGTCGCGAACCTGTGCGACAACACTCGCAAGCGCAGGACTCATCGCGTCGGCGTTCGTGACGTTGAACTCAACGAGCGTGCCGTCACCCGGTCTGCGCGGGTCCGCGTCCGCGTTGGCGACAAGATGGTCGCGGATGGTGGCGCCGAGCGCGGTAGCGAATCGCGGCGGAATTGCATTTCCAACGAGCGTCGCCTGCTCGGTCGCGGTGCCGCAAAATCTGAAGGAGTCGTCGAACGTTTGCAGCCTAGCGGCCTCGCGGAGGGTGAGCGGGCGGTCTGACGTCGGGTGGACGAACTCACGTATCGCGGCCGACGTGATGGCCTTGGACGGCTCGTCCCGGCGCAAACGACGTAGTCCGGCGGGCGCGCCGCCGCGTCGCTGGGTGGGCGTGCCGTCCATTACGCGACGGTTCGCCCGCCGCCGGTAGCTCTCGTGCCACAGGTGTTCCGGCAAGTCCCGCATCGTCTGACCCTCCTTCAGCGCGGAGATGCGCGACCGTTCGGTGTCGCCCACATCGCTCGCGACGTGCCCCTGCGGCGCAGAGCTGCTGTGGGGGGTAGGTAGACCCGCCAGCGCCATCTCGACGGTAGGCGTAGGCGGGCACCCGCCGACCCGTTCGGCGCCGGGAGCGCCCCACGCGCTGTGTGTCGGCGGAGGGAGCAACGGTTCGCCGATCAGGCTCCCGATGGCGATGACGCGCTTTCGGTGCTGCGGCACGCCATAGTTTGCAAGGTTGACCTTGCGGACGACTATGCGATAGCCCGCTTCGATCAGCGGGTCCAGCAAGTCGAAGACGTATCGGCCGCCCCCAGCGGTCACGAAACCCTCGACGTTCTCGAAGACGACCACTGGAGGACGAACCTCCGCGACAAGGCGCGCGTACACACCGACAAGCGTTCCTCTGTGATCGTTCTCGCTGCGCCTTCCTGCAGAAGTAAAGCTTTGGCAGGGGGGACCACCGGCCATGACGTCCAGCTCGCCCCATCCCATGCTACGGAGCTCTGAAGCCTCGAGGTCGGCGATGTCGGTCGGCTGTCGCTGCTCGTCGAAGTTCGCGTTCAGCGTGTCCACGGCAGGCTTCCAGTTGTCCAGATGCTCGAGCACCGTGAAGTTGGCGGCCGAAAGTCCGCACGAAAGCCCCCCAGCTCCGCAGAAGAGGTCCAGTGTGCGTGGCGAGTACGAGCGGTCTCGGGTGCGCTCGACGAGCGTTCGCGGACCTCCGCTTGCGTCCAACCGGTCATTCACGAGCCTATGGCGGCCCATCACCTCCTGGATGGGCATCTCGTCGAGCATCTGACGAAATGTACGTCACGTCCCCGACGCCGTTCAGGCGGCCAGCACCTCCCGGATGCTGCGTCTCCTCAGCTCGTCGAACTGCGGGCCGCAGGTTGGCCCGCCGACGAACACCATGAGCCACCTCGATCAGTCAGGCTGGTCGCGGTCCAACTCCGAAAGGGATCGGCGCCAGCTTACGCTCACTTCCCATGGCCATGCGTTCGCTTCGCTCGGCGATTCCGTACAGACTAGATGCACTGTGAGTGTGCGTACAGCAATCGCTGTCTCGTGAAGGTGCGTTCAGCGACTGCGTTCTAGTTGTCCTGCCCACACACCTGCTGAACACGGCTGATGGGCGCTCGACCGCCGGCGGCTGAATGTGGTCGCCTGCGGTTGTAGAAGCGCACGAAGGATGACAGGGAGCGATCGCGCTCTGTGCTGCTGCTCCAGATACGCCCGTGTGCCCACTCGTTGTCGAGGGTGCCGAAGAAGCGCTCTATCTTCCCGTTCCAGCGCGGCGTGTAGGGCGGGATCTGGATGTGGCGGGCGCCGAGGCGTGCGAGCGCCTCTCTGAAGGCGACGCTCGTCGCGTAGCACTTGGCGTTGTCTGACATGACGGCCTGCACCGGCCCGCAGCCCTGCTCTTCAAACCAGCGAGCCGAGCGTGCGAGCGTCGCCGAGACGTTGAGCGCGTTCTCCGCCGAGTGCAGCTCGCAGTAGGCCAAGCGGGTGTGGTCGTCGATCACGCCGATCACGACGGTCTTGCCCACGCGACGGCTTCGCTGTTTGCGCCTGCCTGTCGCCCAATGCCCGGGAGCCTCGAACTTCGGCACCTGAAAGGCGTCGATGTGCAGCAGCGCTCCGGCCTCTGACCACTCATAACGACGGCTGCTCTCTCGCCGGGCAGAGCGCCGCCGCTGTGAGCATCCGTGGCGATGGAGCACCTTCCAGATCGTCGAGCGGCGGCGTCCGGTCAGGTAGGTCAGGCGCATCGGTCCCCAGTTGGTCTTCTCACGCGCCGAGAGGATCGCCTGCTCCTGCTCTTCAGAGAGCGCCCAGGGACAGCTCTGAGGCACCGGTCGACGCGTTTGAAGACAGGCCCGCGAGGTTCGCTGGGCCTCGGAGGCCTCTCGCCAGCGATGCCACCAGCGGTGCGCGGTCGCCGGGGCGACGCCGAGGGCCTCGGCAGCGGCCCTCAACGATGCGCCCTCTTCGACGAGCCTGACCAGCTCAAGACGCCCGGCCAGTCCGAGCTTGCACCTACGGTCTTCCATGTCCGGCCTCCTTGGGAGTGCAGTTGTGGTGACCGCACCTTCCGTTGGGGGCCGGACAGCCCTTCAGGTGTTCACCAGGTCCGTGGGCAGGACATCTAGTCGACGTTCCCCGGCTGGGGAGCGTCGGGCCTGGTGTTCAGGCTGGCCCCGGTGGCGATGGACGTGACCCCCATATGCACTGGCCCTGCGCTCGGCGTGGGTGCTCTTGTCCCGATCTGTCCGTCTGTTGCTGCCG
>DATAUP010000045.1:0-1514 GCA_036268195.1 Solirubrobacteraceae bacterium | reverse complement strand
GGCGAACAGGAGGTCAGACTGACGAAGCAGGTGTACGGATGGCCTGAGGACGAGCTCTTCCACGTCCCACGCGAGGCCCTCGCGCACTGCCGCGGCTGTCTCGAGCGCGGCGGCGAATTGCGCGCCGAATGGCACGACCGGCTGCGCGCGTGCCGGCGCGAGCGGCCGGAGCTGGTCGACGAGCTCGAGCGGCAGGTCCGACGCGAACTCCCGGCGGGCTGGTATCAGGAGCTTCCCCGCGTCGATGCTCCCGGGACGATGATCGCCACCCGCAAGTCGTCGCACACGGTGCTTCAGTGGGCTGCCGAGCGGGTCCCGGAGCTAGTCGGCGGGTCGGCCGACCTCGCCCCGTCGACGCTGACCACGATCGAAGGTGCGGATAGCGTCGAGGCGGGCTCCTACGGTGGGCGGAACCTCCACTTCGGCGTGCGAGAGCACGCGATGGCCGCGGTCGTGAACGGGCTGACGCTCCACTACGTGCGTGCCTACGGGTCGACGTTCCTCGTCTTCAGCGACTATATGCGCGGCTCGATCCGGCTGGCGGCGCTGATGGGGGTGCCGTCGATCTTCGTCTTCACGCACGACTCGATCGGACTCGGCGAGGATGGCCCCACGCATCAGCCGATCGAGCAGCTCGCGGGGCTGCGGGCGATGCCAGGGCTTGCGGTGATCAGGCCATCAGACGCGAACGAGACGGCACTCGCCTGGCGCTACGCGATCGCGGCGACCGAGCATCCGAGCGCGCTGATCCTCACGCGCCAGGGAGTTCCGACCTGGAACCCGGCGGCCGTCCCAGGCGACGCGATTGAGCGGGGCGGCTACGTGCTGAGGGACTCATGCAACGAGCCCGACCCGCCGGAGCTGATCCTGATCGCAACCGGTAGCGAGGTCCATCTATGCGGCCGGGCCGCCGACCTCCTCGAGGCAGAGGGCATCCCGACCCGGGTCGTGAGCATGCCGTGCGTCGAAAACTTCGCCGCCCAGGATCTGGGCTACCGCGGCAGGGTTCTGCCGCCCGCGTGCCGCGCGAGGGTGTCGCTGGAGGCGGCCAGCACGCACGGGTGGCACCAGTGGGTCGGCGATCTGGGAGAAGCGATCGGGATGCACAGCTTCGGCGCCTCCGCGCCTGCGTCAGCGCTGTACAGGCACTTTGGCATCACGCCGGAGCGGGTCGCGCAGAGCGGCAGGGCAGCGGTGAAGCGAGCGCGAGCCCAGGTAGGTGAGCGCGGATGATCGCCGGCCGAAGAGTGTCTGCCCGGACTGACCGCCAACCCGTCGATCTTCGAGGAGCAGGTGGTCGTCCTGCGGGGTTGAGCGGGCGCCGATCAGCGGCTGAGGTAGCGGAGCACCGCGATCACCCGTCGATGGTCGGTGCCGTTGCTGCGCAGATCGAGCTTGCCGAAGATGCTGGTGATGTGACGTTCCACCGTCGTGAGCTCCACCTGGAGGCGGGCGGCGATGGAACGGTTGGACCGACCCTCGGCCATGAGGACGAGGACCTGTTCCTCGCGATC
>DATAUP010000044.1:0-15499 GCA_036268195.1 Solirubrobacteraceae bacterium | reverse complement strand
ACGCGGATTCCCCGCCAACCCACGCGAAAGCTCCACAAGCGCCTGACCACCGAACTGCTCCAACACACCACGACTCGTAACAAGCTCCACCGCGATCACAAACGCACCCGGTGCGTCCAACTTCTCACGCAAAGTTGCCATGCCAGTGTCTCTCCTAGATCGCCTCTCGCTACGTCAGCTTACATTCTTTGCGGCTAGATGCATGCCGACGCACAAGCCTGCATGCAGGCACTAAAGCGCTTTAGTCCGCGCAGCTTACATCCACCATCCACTTGCGGGTGCCCGCCCCGCTGGGCGGGCACTCCCTGACGCACGCCTTACGCCCTCTGCCGCTACCATCGGCGCTCTGCGCTGGCAGGCAGCGCCCGGTAGCACGCGTCCCCGTGGCGATGCTCCGGCGAAGAGCGCATCAAGCATCGTTAGAAGGCGCGGGCAGGGCCAGCCACACCAGTCGGCGGCAGAGACCGCGAGTATCGGCTCGGCCGACAAAGGAGACCTAGATGGACCGTAAGCATATGGATGCCATGCCAGGGGGCGCTCGGTGACGGCCGCGGCTGAAGGCGCGCTCACACTCGAGCAGGAGATCCTCGCTCGTCCGGTCGAGGAGCGTGAGCCGACCCGCAGATTCTTCGCTGAGAACCCTCCCGGCGAGGGCGCTCCGATCGCCATCGTGATCCCCGCCTACAACGAGGAGCCCACCGTCGCCGCCGTCGTGCGCGGCATCCCTCGTGAGATCGGCGGCAAGGCCGTAGAGGTGATCGTCGTCGTCGACGGTTCCGACGACCGCACCGCTGATGAGGCACGCTCGGCCGGCGCGCTTGTCTGCGACGTGCCGATCAACCGCGGCCAGGGCCTGATCTTCATGCTCGGCTACTGGCTGGCGTACAAGCGTGGCGCCGAGTTCATCGCCACGACCGACGCCGACGGCCAGTACGACGAGACCGAGTTCGACCGCGTACTCGAGCCGATCCTCTCCGGTCGCGCCGACTTCGTCAACGGCTCGCGCCGGCTCGGCACGGAGCTCACGACCGACCCGGTCCGCCATGCCGGCGTGATCTTCTTCGGGACGCTCGTGACCGTGCTGGTGCGCCAGAGCATCACCGACCCGGCGTCAGGGATCCGTGCCTTCCGCACGATCGTGACACGCACGGTCAAGCTCGAGCAGACCCAGTACCAGACTTCTGAGCTGCTGATCGCCACCGCGATGAACGGCTTCCGGATTGTGGAGGTCGCGACCACGATGCGGGACCGCCCGGAGGGCGCGACCCTTACGAAGAAGGGTCCGAACCTGCTCTACGGGATGCGGTTCGCGCGGGCGATCTTGTTGACGTTCCTGCGCGAGTTCAAGCGGAAGCGGCTGCGCACGGGAGCGGCGGGAGCGCCAGGAAACTCATCGTCCTGATCGGGGCCGCCATCCTGATCGGTGGCCCCCTTGTCGGCCCGGCGATTCCGGAAGATCAGGAACTCGTAGATCGCGAACTTCGCGAAGAACAGGATCACGGTCACCACGACGAACGAGCCTGTGACGATGATCAGGCGCAGGCCGTGGTGATTGGCGATGTGGCCGCTGTGCTTGACCCAGTGGTTCGTCCGGCCCGTCGCGAATGAGGTGACCAGGAGCACGATCGCTGACACCGCCGCGTAGGACACAATCTGCTTGGCGGGCGCGCGACCGGTCTGCTGCCAGGCCCAGCGGCGGTTCATGATCCAGTTCGGGATGGCCGCGGCGAAGAAGGCGACAACGGAGCTCGGGGTGGTGCGGCCTCCGAAGAGCCAATAGCAGAACGCGAACGCCACGTCCGACAGCAGGAAGGCGATCACAGAGCTCAGCGCGTACTTCGTCATCTTCGCCGAGAACGGCGTGCGCGTCAGCCACTGCCACCAAGGATGCTTACGGATGAAGTCCGCGAGCATGTCCATCGAGGGCTGGTAGCGAGTCGGGATCACAGAGTCACGAGGGGTCGTCCGGCCACGCCCGAACTGGCCGACCGAAAACCACCGCGATTGTAGCCTCGGGCTGGATGCTGAGCGTCTTCACTCCGAGCCACAACCCGGTTTTCCTGGACGAGTGCCTCGCGAGCCTGCAGGCGCAGACATTCGGTGAGTGGGAGTGGGTCGTGATGCTCAACGGGGGAGCACGATGGGGGCCGCGGCACCCGGACCCGCGTGTGCGCATCGTCGTCGACGACGAGCTCAAAGGTGTCGGTGCCGTGAAGCGGCGTGCATGCGAGGCCGCACGCGGCGAGATCCTCGTCGAGCTTGACCACGACGACATGCTCG
This sequence comes from Solirubrobacteraceae bacterium, assembly GCA_036268195.1. Taxonomy (GTDB): domain Bacteria; phylum Actinomycetota; class Thermoleophilia; order Solirubrobacterales; family Solirubrobacteraceae; genus Palsa-465. The sequence goes on along the minus strand of DATAUP010000044.1, from coordinate 13,219 downwards.
CCAGCAACGCGCTGCAGTCCATCCATGAGGCATTTGTCGAGCGACCTGACGCGGGCCTGGTTTACAGCCACTGCACACAGACTCTCGAGGACGGTAGCCGCGACTACTCGACGTTCAATCGCGACTATGGATGGGAGTACCGCGAGGCGACAGTGGACGGACGCGATCTTCAATACGCGGTGGCGTTCGAGCCGACGCCGCACAACCTCTCCTACATCTGGTTCGCGCCCAACCATGTGAGAGCCTTTACCCGGGATGCGTATGACCGGGCCGGCGGCTACGACCCGGCGCGCCAGGTCCTCGACGACCAGGACCTCATGTCTCGGCTCTATCAGGTCGGCTACTTCCACCGGATCGACGACTGCCTCTACCTGCAGCGCGTCCACGCCGAGAGCACTCAGCGGGGAGAGGAGACAAACGCCCTCATCCAAGCCGAGACCATCGCTCTGTACGAGCGGTACATCGAGCCGAGCGCGCTCGCCTGGGCACGGCGCAACGAGCTGCTCGCGCTCGATCTGGGAGCTGCCGATGGCCGTCCTCCGGGCTACCTCGGAATCGGCGGACAACCGGCAGAGAGGGTCGGCATCGTCGCCGCACCGCCGACGCAGCTGCCACTCGCAGACGGCTCGGTCGGCGTGATCCGCGCAGTCGACTTCCTCCAGCGCGTGACTGACAAGGTCGCGCTCTTCAACGAGCTCTACCGGCTGCTCGCCCCCGGCGGGCTGCTGCTCAGCCAGACCCCGAGCACTGATGGCCGTGGTGCATTCCAGGATCCGGCCAACGTCACCTTCTACAACCAGAACTCCTTCTGGTATTTCACCGAAGCCGACTACCAGCGTCGCGTGCCCGAGATCAGAGCTCGCTTCCAGGTCTCACGCGTGGTCACCCGGCATCCGTCCGAATGGCACCGCGTACACGACATCCCCTACGTCACCGCGAACCTGATCGCGTTGAAGGAGCCGATGCCCCGCAACGGCGGTCCGCTGCTGTGGTAGCAACCGGAGCGGGCGGTCGATTGCCCACGGCGTGAAGTTTCCTGGGGCCGGCGCCTGCAAAGCACCGACCCCAGGAGAGGGCCACCAACCCTTCCATCGCACAGCCCACGCTCGCCGCACCGGTGGCCACAAGACGTACGCGGCGATCCCGCTGGCTTTGAGCCTGGGGGACACATCGGGCGCTATCTCCACAATGTTAGTTGAAATTATAGGCAAACCGTACGGTCCCGTGTCAAGCGCACGTCCGGCCCGTGCCACACACGACACGTGCAAGGATCCATCCCATGACCAACATCGACACTCGCCCGCTCGGGCACAGCGGCATTCAAGTCTCAGTCGTCGGCCTCGGCTGCAATCAGTTCGGCGGCCGGCTCGACCTCGAAGGCACGCGCGCAGTCATCGACAGCGCCATCTCGAACGGCATCACGTTCCTCGACACCGCCGACCGTTACGGCAACACCAAGAGTGAGGAGTTCATCGGCGACGCCCTCAAGGGCCGGCGCGACGAGGTCGTGCTCGCGACCAAGTTCGGGATGGACCTCGGCGACGGCTGGACCGGGCCCCGCGGCGCCCCCGATTACATCCAACATGCCGTCGAGGGTTCGCTCAGGCGCCTGCAGACCAACGTGATCGACGTCTACTGGTACCACCGCCCGGACGGGCTGACGCCAATTGCGGACACACTGGAGGGGCTCGACGCACTCGTCAAGGCGGGCACCGTACGGGCGATCGGCGCCTCCAACTTCGGCGCGGACCAGATCGCCGAAGCCGACGCGATCGCCCGCGAGCGCGGACTCACCCGCTTCACCGCGATCCAGAACGAGTACAGCCTGCTGCACCGAGACGCCGAGGCCGACGTGCTGCCGCTCTGCGAACAGCTGGAGATCGCATTCGTCCCCTACTACCCGCTCGCCTCAGGCCTGCTGACCGGCAAGTACCAGCGTGACGCGGCGCCCCCTGAGGGAGCGCGCCTCTCCAAGCGCGACCAGATCGCGACCGATGAGCAGTGGGATCTGGTCGAAGCGCTCGGCGCCTACGCCGAGGAGCGCGGGGTGCCGCTGACCGATGTCGCGATCGGCGCACTTCTGGCCCAGCCTGCCGTCGCCAGCGTGATCGCCGGCGCAACCAAGCCTGAGCAGCTCGCGAGCAACGCGTCTGCTGCGAACTGGAAGCCCAGCGCCGGGGACCTTGCGGCGCTCAGGGCGCTGCTCGCCTAAGGAGGCAGGTGGGGGCGCGGGAGGGGATCCCGCCCGCCCCGCGCCACCGCCTTTAGGCAGCTTGCTGGAGTTCGATTGGCAGTTCGGGCCCGCAGCCACGGAGGTCCGCGATCAGACGATCAGCGGTCGTCCGCTCCCAGCGTCCGCTCTCGACCAGCACCTCGCAGAGCAGCTCGGTGTCCTCGAGCGAATCGCGGGTCGCGTCGTCCTCGAGCAGGTCGCCGCAGAAGATGAGACTGTCGGCCGCGTAACGGATGCGTTCCTGTTCGCCTGCCTGCAGCTTCGTCGGGCCCAGCTCGGCGAGTGTATGAAGCACGCGGCGGTAGGCCTGTGTACGTTCTGGACTCATCCTGCCTCCTCAGGGTCTCGAGGTTTGTGGAACATCTTCTCGGGCACCTCGGCAGATGCCTTTAGCCAGCTGGCCAGAGTTCTACACCTCGGCTTGTACCTCTTCACCAAGGGTAGCCAGCCCAAACCGGATCACTGTCCGCATGGAGCATCCATTCCGCACCTATGGATTAAAGGAAATTGGTTTATTCGGCCGATATGTACGCCACAGATGAGTGCGACTAGCCCGGACGACCTCATAGGAAGCCTGCGTGACCTCGTGTCTGCGACGACGCGACCCGATTGCGTCGTGCGGATCGAGGGCCACCTCGAGCGCCTGTATGGCGAGCTTGGCCCAACGCTCGTGCTCGAGCCGCGCGCGCTATACGCGGATCCGGACACCGCAGGCCACGGCGCGGCGGATGAGTCGCGCTTTGCGCTGATGGCGCGCGGCCGAAGGCTCGGTCATGTCGAGCTCACGCACACGGTCGGGCTCGACGAAGCGATGCGGCGCGAGCTCGAGGTCTTCACCGACCACGCGGCGCTCGCGCTCGACAACGCGCGGATGCTCGAGGACCACGAGCGGCGCGCGCGCCGCGATCCGCTCACCGGGCTGCTCAACCGTGGCGAGTTCCACGACATGCTGGCGACGTCAATCGCGCATGTCACGAGCCACCCCGAGGAGCTGCTTAGTCTCGCGGTCTTCGATCTCGACCACTTCAAGGACGTCAACGACATCGGAGGACACAGCGCCGGCGACCGCCTGCTGCGCGCCACCGCTGCCGCGCTCACCGCTGTCTGCCGCTCGAGCGACGCGGCCTTCCGGATCGGCGGCGATGAGTTCGCACTGCTGCTGCCGGGCTGCGCCGCCGATGACGCGGCCGCGATCGCGAACCGCGCGGCCGAGGCGATTGGACGGCTCGACGGCTCGGTCGGCGCCTCCTGGGGCGTCGCAACGATCCCGACGGACGCAAACACCCGCGAGGGGCTGGTGGCCGTTGCCGACGCGAGCATGTACGAGCGCAAGGGCCACAGAAGCGAGGCGACGTCGCTGCTGCGACGCGACGCGCACAGCCGCCTGGAGGTCGTGAGCGGCCTGGCGATGCGCCTGACCAGGCTGCACGACCCTCGCGAGATCGCGGAGACCGTCGTCAACGAGCTGCACTCCGCGTTCGGTTACTACCTCGCGGCGATCCATCGCCTCGATCACGACGAGGTGCTGCGCATCGTCGCCGCCGCCGGCCGCCTGACCGAGGACGGAGTCCAATGGCTGGCCTGGGAGCAGCCACTCGCCGCTGGTGTCAACGGACGCGTCGCCCGCACCGGTGAGCGCTCGCTGGTGGACGACACGCGCCTGGATCCTGACTACGTGGGTAGCGGGCCGTCGCTCGATCCCGGGTCCGAGCTTTCGCTGCCGGTGCACGTTGGGGGCCGCGTCTGGGGCGTGCTCAACCTCGAGCAGATGGCGACGCACAGCTTCGACGAGTACGACGTGATGCTCGCCGAGGCGGTGGTGGCGCAGACGGGGGCCGCGCTCCACCGCTGCCTACTCGTGGACGAGATGGAGCGCTCGTTCTCGACGACGCTCGGTGTGCTCTGCGACGCACTCGAGAGCAAGGATGCCTACACGGCCGACCACGCCGAGGAGGTCGCCACGCTCGCCAGTGCGACCGCCGAGCAGCTCGGGCTGCCGGCGTCACAGCAGCGCAGTCTCCGCTACTGCGCGCTGCTGCACGACATCGGCAAGATCGGCGTCCGCAGCGAGCTACTGACCAAGCCGTCCGGGCTGACGCCCGAGGAGTACCTCGAGGTCCAAGAGCATTCGAACATCGGCTCGACGCTGCTGGCGCGGATCCCGCTGCTGGAGCAGGTCGCGCCGCTGGTGCGCGCCGTGCACGAGCGCTGGGACGGCGCCGGCTATCCCGACAAGCTGGCTGGGACCGCGATCCCGATCGAGGCCCGGATCGTCGCCGTCTGCGACGCCTGGCACGCAATGCGCTATGACCGCCCGTACCGCAGGGCACTGAGCCGTGTCGAAGCTCTGCACGAGCTGGCGCGCGGTTCTTCGTCTCAGTTCGACCCCGGCGTCGTGCGCGCGTTCATAAAGACAATCGAGGCGTAGAGCTCCTCGCCGTCAGGCTCGGCGATCCAGCGTCGCGAGCCGTTCATGAGGATCCGCACCGGCCCTGGCTGCGCCGGCGTGCGGAACTCGACCTCGGCGTCCAGCTCGGCGAGCTCGGCATCCGCGCCGAGCAGCTCGTCCTCGAGCACCTCCCAGTAGGCGGCGTTGTTGACGTGGTCGGCAACGTCCGCGTCCGTACGGCGAAAGTGCCAGGACCACTCAGACTCGACCTGGTCAGGGCGCGGGTGGCGCAGCCGTGCGAGCACGCGGCGGTCACCTGCGGACTCGCTGAAGATCGCGAGCTCCGCATCGGTCAGTGGGCTCGGAAGCCAGCGCACTGGGTCGAGGTGAACCCACAGCGCGACCGCCTCGACCAGCGGCTCGCCGCCACCGGCGGGGACGACCGTCGTACGCCGCTCGGCCCACATGCGCCCCAGGCCGCTGCAGAACGTGCGGACCTGGCAGTGCTCGCCGAACCGCGGAAAGCGCGTGACGCGGATCCTCGTACGGCGCAGCACCCAACTGGCGACGCCCTCGACGCCGGCGTCCTCCACATCGGAGAAGGCGACGTCCTGCAACCAGCGGGCGAGCGCGTCGAGTCGCACCCGGCCGGAGGGCGCGCAGTCACCGAGCAGCGCCCGGCGCTGGATGCTGAAGATGCGACCCTTCGGCGGCGCGTCGACCATCGAGTCGGGCTGGTGCTGTTGCGTGACAGGTTCCACCGGGACTGGAATCTAGTCGTCTGACGGCAAGACGCGGGTGGTCGGCGATAATCCCGCAAGGTGTCAGCCATCGAAAACATCGAGGTCGCGCCGGGGCGTTATCGCGTTGCCCTGCGCTGGGGCGACATCGACGCACTCGGCCATGTCAACCAGGCCGTGTATCACGAGCTTCTGGAGGAGGCGCGCACAGCGATGATCTCGCGCCTACCCAGCCACGAGAAGCATTCCTTCGTGATGGCGCGGGTCGAGCTCGACTACCGTCGCGAGATCCCGCTCTACCACCGGTTCGTCGACGTCACCCTCCACATCGAGACCGTGGGCCGCGCCAGCATCACGGTCGCGCAACAGATCTACCGTTCCGACGGCGAACTCGCCGCCGACGGCCGCTCGGTGCTCGTCGCCTGGGACGCCGTGCGCCGCGGCTCACGGCCGCTCAGCGAGCAGGAGCTTGCGGCGCTACAGGCGCTGCAGACAGCCGTTCAGCCTCAGTAGGCGCTGTCGACAACGTTGATCAGCGGCTCGCCGGCCGCGTAGCGCGTGATCTGGTCGTGCACCAGCGCATACGCGCGAGCCGGGAAGCCGCGCACGTTGCCGCCGACGTGCGGAGTGAGCAGCAGGTTCGGGGCTCTCCATAGCGGGTTGTCGGCCGGCAGCGGCTCGGGATCGGTCACATCGAGGGCGGCATAGACGCGCCTTGATTCGAGCTCGGCCAGCAGATCTTCGGTGACCACAACCGGCCCGCGGGACGCGTTGACAAGTAGCGCGCCGTCATGCATCTTCGCCAGGAACTCGCGGTCGACGAGGTGACGGGTCTCATCCGTCATGGGGATCACCAGCACGACGACGTCGGCTGCAGGCAGCAACTCAGCCAGCTCGTCCACCCCGTGCACGCCCTCACGAGCATGACGGGCGACCATCGTCGGCTCCGCATCGAACGCCCGCAGACGGCGCGCGGTGTGCTCGCCCAGGTCTCCCGCGCCGATCACGAGCACCTTCTTGCCCGCCAGCTCATCGGTCACGTGCTGCGTCCATTCGTGCCGGTCCTGGGCATGCACGAAGCCGGGGATCTCGCGCAAGCTGGCGAGGATCGCCGTCAGCACCCATTCAGACGTCGAGCCACCGTGGATGCCGCGACCGTCGCAGAGCATCACGCTTTCAGGAATCAGACCGATCAGGTAGTCGATTCCGGCGCTGAGCGCCTGCACGACCCGCAGGCGCGGCATCGCTTCGATCATCGCCTCGTAGGAGAGCTCGCTGCGGACGACGAGGAACTCGGTCCGCTCGATCCCGTCCGGGGCGGCGCCCGATCCGTCCCAGGTGAGCACCTCGACATCGTCGGGAAGCGGGCTCGCGAGACGCACCGCCTGCTGGCTCGGGAGGCAAACCGTGACCATAGGTCGATGCTAGCCGCGAGCGGCCGGCGGCTGCGCCGGCCCGAAGCGATCAGCTTGCGGCAGGCTCGGGCTCAGCCGCCGGCGCACGGTCGCCGCGCAGCGCGTCGCCGGAGCCCGGCTGCATCCGCAACGCCTCGCCGCTCGCGAGCAGCGCCAGGCAGGCCACGAGCACGAATGCGACCGTGTAGGCCGTGTGGCTGCCGGCGTGGCCGCCGAGCAGCCTGCCGACCGGACCGCCGAGGCGCAGGGCTACCGCTCCGGCGGCGACGCCCCAGCTGGCACCCAGCTGCTGGACCGTCACCACCAGCGTGTTGGCGTGACGCATCTCCGACTGTGGAATGTCGCTGAAGATGACCGTCGAGTACCCGGTGGCCCCGATCGAGCGGCCGGCTCCGCTCGCCAGCAGGATCAGCGCGAGCACGACGACCGGCGTCGCGGTGCCGACGACACCGAGCAGAATCAGCGACAGGCCAAGCCCGGCCGTCGAGGCGACAAGGACGGGCCTGAAGCCGAGACGCGAATACAGGTAGGTCGTCATCGACTTGGCGCCGACGTTGCCCAGGAAGATGAACAGCACGACCGAGCCGGCCTTGATCGCGCTCCAGTCGAACACCTCCTCGAAGAGCAGCGGCGCCAGAAAAGGAATCGCGTTCGTCGCCGTGAAATGAAACGCCGAACCAGTGAGCGCCGAGCGGAACGTGTGGATCCGTGTGAGTCGTAGGTCGATCAGCGGTATCCGCACGCGCAGCAGGTGCAGCACCGCCGCCACCAGCAGCGCCGCGGACGACAAACCGATGCCGATCGTCAGCGCCCAGTTCGTGTGCGCGGCGGCGAGCAGGTCGGCGGTGAAGGTCAGGCCGCCGAGCCCGGCGCTCGTCAGGATCAGGCCGGTGACGTCCGGGGGACCCGGCTCGGGGAACGCAGGCGGATGCACGATCCGCATTGCGATCAGGAACGCCACAACGCCCAATGGCAGATTGATCAGGAACAGCCAGTGCCAACTTGCGTAGGTCGTGATCAAGCCGCCCACGAGCGGCGCGACCACCGGTGCGACCAAGCCCGGCCAGACCAGCAGCGTCGTCAACCGCATCAGGTTGGACGGGTTCGAGCGCGACAGCACTAGCAGCCGGCCGACGGGCACCATCATCGCCCCGCCCGCGCCCTGGATGACCCGCAGCACCACCAGTTCGGGGAAGCTTGTGGCGGCGGCGCAACCGACCGACGCGAACGTGAACAGCGCGATCGCCGCAAGGAACGTCACCCTGCCGCCAAACCTCGCCGCCATCCAGCCGCTGAGCGGGATCAGGACCGCGAGGGTCACCAGGTAGGCGGTGATGACGAGCGCGATGCTGCCGACCGAGACGCTCAGCACGTGCGCGATCTTCGGCGCGGACGTCGTGACGATCGTGCCGTCGAGCATCTCCATGAAGAAGCAGCCCGCGACCAGTAGCGCGACGTTGCGCTGCGATCGCTCGATGGTAAGAGGTGAGTCTTGTGATGTCACTCACCTAAGTATCTAGCGCAAGCGGCGACGAGGCGGCTCGCCAGTCGAGGCGCGGCGGCGGCACGTGGTTTCGACAGGGCTACCGCCGGCTCGACGTGCTACCTTGACATGTGACTGATTGGTCACCTATTCTGGTCGCATGGACGACGCCCTCGTGTTCAAGGCGCTTGCGGATTCCAGCCGACGCCACCTGCTGGACCGGCTGTTTGAGCGCGACGGACGCACCCTGACCGAACTGGAGTCAGAACTCGAGATGACCCGCTTTGGGGTGATGAAGCACCTCAAGGTGCTGGAGGACGCCGGGCTCGTCGTCCACCGCCGGGAGGGCCGGGAGAAGCTGCATTACCTCAACCCGGTGCCGATCCGTTTGATCGACGACCGCTGGATCGACAAGTACACCGAGCACCGCGCAGCGGCGGTCTCGAACCTCAAGGCCCCGACTGGAGGCCACAGCCTGACCGCAACCGCACCCGCCGCCCAGACCAGCCAGGTCTACCAGGTGTTCATCAAGTCCACGCCCGAGCGGATTTGGGAAGCCATCACCCAGCCGGAGTTCACCAGGCAGTACTTCTACGAGGCCCGAATCACCAACACCGCCGAGCGCCACCACTCGCTGGCCCCGGACGGCTCGACCTGGGGCGACTCGGCCGTCAGCGAGTTCGATCCGCCGCGGCGCCTAGTGCACGGTTGGCGCTCCCTCTACGACCCGGAGATGGCGAGCGAGGGCGAGAGCCGGGTGACATGGGAGATCGAGACCCAGCAGGGAGGCGTCTGCTCGCTGACCGTGATCCACGATCGCCTCGAGTATGCGCCGAAGACGGCAGCCAGCGTCTCCGGTGCCGGCTGGATGTTCGTGCTCAGCGGACTCAAGACGCTGGTCGAGACGGGCGAGGCCCTGGTCTGAGGGTCCGCCCGAGCCGCCGGGCGCTCTATCTAGCAACCATCCGATAGTGTCGCGCCGTACCTCAAAGGTCTTGAGAAGCCAGCGTCAGACGGCCCACTGTTCTTCGCGATCACGCCGCCGGAGGACGGCCGACAACTCGGCGTTGCCTCCTACTTGTCAGATCGGAGCTGATCATGAGTGATACCCGCAACACGCAGAGCACGCGCGACTCGGACCGAGGCCGCGCCACGATCGGCGTGACTGGCCTGGCGACGATGGGACGCAACCTGGCCAGAAACCTCGCGCGTAACGGCTACACGGTGGCGCTGCACAACCGCACCCAGGCTAAGGTCGACGCTCTCGTGAGCGAGTTTGGCCACGAGGGAGACTTCGTTCCATCGGCCTCGCTGGAAGAGTTCGTCGACAGCCTCGAGCAGCCGCGAGCGATCATCATCTTGGTCAAGGCTGGAGCGCCGACCGACGCAGTCATCGACGAACTCGTTCCCCTCCTGGAGGAGGGCGACATCGTCGTCGACGCCGGCAACGCCCATTTCGCCGACACAGCCCGTCGGGAGAAGGCACTCCGAGAGCGCGGGCTGAACTTCGTCGGCAGCGGAGTCTCCGGAGGTGAGGAGGGCGCACTCCACGGCCCGAGCATCATGCCCGGCGGGAGCGAGGCTTCCTACGAGAAGTTGGGACCGATCTTCGAGCGCATCTCCGCTCACGTCGACGGCGTGCCGTGCTGCATGCATGTGGGCCCCGGCGCGGCAGGGCATTTCGTGAAGATGGTTCACAACGGCATCGAGTACGCGGACATGCAGCTGATCGCCGAGGCGTACGACCTGATGCGCGAGATTGCCGGAGCCTCCCCCGAACAACTGGCAGGCATTTTCGGCGAGTGGAACAAGGGCGATCTCGAGTCGTTCCTGATCGAGCTCACCATGCAGGTGCTCGCGCACACCGACGCTGAGACCGGCAAGCCATTTGTCGATATCGTCGAGGATCAGGCCGAGCAGAAGGGCACAGGTCGCTGGACCGTGCAGAGCGCGCTGGATCTCGGCGTCCCCGTCACCGGTATCGCCGAGGCGACGTTTGCCCGCTCGCTGTCCGGACATGCCGAGCAGAGATCGATCGCGCGACACACGTTCGGTGGGGAGGTCAATCCCCAGCAGGTCGACGCGGCCGAGTTCATCGAGGACGTACGCAAGGCGCTCTACGCCTCGAAGATCGTCGCCTACGCCCAAGGCTTTGACCAGATCAGAACGGCCTCCGACGAAAACGACTGGGCGATCGACCTCGGGCGCGTCGCAACGATCTGGCGTGGGGGATGCATCATCCGGGCGCGGTTCCTGAATCGGATCCGCGAAGCCTATGACGATCAGGCCGAGCTCCCGACCTTGCTCGCAGCGCCGTTTTTCGCCGACGTCGTCAAGGAGAACCTCGGTTCATGGCGCCGCGTTACCGCCACGGCGGCCGCGTCTGGTGTGCCGGCACCAGCGTTCGCCTCGTCGCTTGCCTACTTCGACGCGCTGCGCCGGAAGCACCTGCCGGCGTCGCTCATACAGGGTCTGCGGGACAATTTCGGTGCTCACACCTACCGACGGACTGACAGAGAAGGCAGCTTCCACACGCTGTGGGCCGAGGCAATACAAGAAGAGGTTGCGGTCGCCGAGGGATGAGAGTTCGCGAAGGTTGGCGTAGAGGCGAATCGCCGAGCCACTGCGTCGCCCAGCCCGTTTTTCGGGCCCCCACAACCCTGCTGGTGAGCCACGCTGCACGTGCCAGGCAACGGCTCGTGCGGGCACGAGCCGTTCGACATCGGCGCCGATCCGTTCCAATGCTGCGGCGTCACCGCGATGCGTGATCCGAGCTAGTCGCTGGCGATCTCATACAACCACTTACCGGTATGTGTGAACCAACCCTCGGCTCGTGGCCACATCGGCAGCAATCACAAACGCGTCAGGTTCCTCCAACTTCTCACGCACCGTCGCCATATTCGATCGATTGTGGGCGAACTGTTACCGGACACCTACAACGACGGGCTCCGACGGAGCCGCTGCCCGCGTGTATGCGTCGCGCGGGCGAGCTTGCAGGACAACGGTATTGGAGTCCTGGCGATAGGTGAACGGCGTCAGCTCGACCGTGAAGCCCGCGCGCTCTCCGACCAGCTGAAATACGGGGCCGTTGAGCCAGTTGACTACCGACCCCTCAAGCTTTCCGGGCCCCCGGAACGCGGCATAGCTACTTATCTCGGAGACGAAGATGTCCTGGGCGATAAGTGCGCCTTGGTGATGCAGCAGGGCGAGCGTCTGCGCGAAGCTCTCGACTGCGACAGTCGAGGCATGCACGCGCGTCCATTCAGGCAACTCGTCGAGTAGCTCGTCGAGGTGCAATTCGATGCTCGGAGCCACGCGCATGGACGCCGGCGCAGCGATTTCGACGTAAATCTCCTCGAGGTGGACGGCGTCCCAGACGTCGGACCAGAAGCGAACACCCGCCTCAACCTTGCCGAATGAGTCAGGCCCCTGTCGCAGTGCGCGTTGGATCGTTGGAACCAGCTGATCCTGCGGCACTGAATGCTTCTCAGCGATCTCAGCGATCTCCTGCGGGGTGATGCTGGCCCGTACCAGAGGCTCATACGCGCGGTCACCGACGCGCATGATTTCATCAGTGGGCAAGTTGTCGTAGAGATTCGTCGTATGGGCAAACAGCACCTTCCCGCGAAGATGGCCAAGTCCGTGAATCGGGTTACGGAAGTCAAGCTCTAGCCCGTCCACAAACTCTCCGAAGCGAGACAGTCGGCTCATGGCCCGCTGCAGCACATGCGGCGAGTAGTCCGCCACCAGATAACGCACCCGGCCCATGTAGTCGCGCCCCTGCTCCTCACACGCAGCGGCAAACTGCTCAAGCCATACCTCGGCTTGTCGGCCGTCGCCCACACCGAACTCAAGCACGTGAATGTGATCAGGTAGCTCCGACCACTCATCGAGCCGATCAAGGGTCTGCATGAACGTTGCAATCTGGTCTCGCCAGAACGCAACATTCGTGCCATCAGACTCGCCGCCTGGCAAGGCGGAGGCATAGTCCTTCTTGAAAGTCGTATCCCATGCCCTCAGATGCCGCCAATAGGCATGGTTGAAAGACCAGATCACGCTCTTCGAGGGGCGCACCCATTCTTCGAGGTGGACGCACTCATGCACGTCCGGAATCAACCCGAGCGCCTTGGCCAGGCGGTCGACGATATCTGCGACGAGAGTCTCGTAGGGGATGTCCTTGGCTCTCCGCACGTCGATCGCGATCTCCGCCAGCGGAAGTCCGCCACTTGCGCGATTGCTGGCCGGATCACGGCCGAACGGTCGGACCATCACCGGGGCGCGGAAGTTGCGTCGGTACTGAACCCAATCGAGCACCGCAGCCAAGCGCGAGTGGTCAAGGTCGACTGCCTCGGCGGCCGACGCCAACGCCGGCAAGATCGTCGTCAGGTCAGTCGGTTGAGCCCGACCTATGCAACTCAGCTGGATCACCACTAACGGCTCCTCTCAGTACCTCACGACCTCGGTCGCTTCAGCGGCCCAGGTCGGTGTGGTCTGCATAGTGGTGGGCTACGAGGCGTTGCGCGATAACCATTTGGCCTGAATTACCTAGACCAATGGGAGGGGACGCGGACGTGAACCGGACGAGAGCTTCAAAGCATGAGGCGGCGCCCGTCGCCCTCGTCATCTGCCGGCGCACGAGCGGCCGCACTGCCCGTTTGGATAGGCAAAACAGCCTTATCGGGCATCGCGAACGAAATCTGAGCCCGCGAAAGTGTGCGCACGGCTGCCGACCCATGCAGCGACTTCTTGACACGGCCGCTTTGGCGGCGCCCAGCACAAGAAAGAGAGTTTGACTTCAATGAGTCACCACGGGAGCAGGGATTTTCTGTTTACGTCTGAGTCGGTGACGGAGGGGCATCCGGATAAGGTTGCTGATCAGATTTCGGATGGTGTTCTTGATGCGGTGCTTGCTGAGGATCCGTTTGCGCGTGTTGCGTGTGAGACGCTTGTGAATACTGG
>DATAUP010000043.1:0-143645 GCA_036268195.1 Solirubrobacteraceae bacterium | reverse complement strand
ACGCGGATTCCCCGCCAACCCACGCGAAAGCTCCACAAGCGCCTGACCACCGAACTGCTCCAACACACCACGACTCGTAACAAGCTCCACCGCGATCACAAACGCACCCGGTGCGTCCAACTTCTCACGCAAAGTTGCCATTCGGGCGCGCGGCTGAAAAGTGTCTGAAGGTGAAGGTAGGCTGGCGCCGCTCACCGCTTGCCCGATTTGATCACCTTGTCGAAGTACGGCGCCGGGGCAACCTTGGCCCTGACCTCACGAACCTCGTGTCCCTCGACTGAGAGGCGTTGCGATTCGGGCTCGCCCCAGAGAAGCGTCACCTCGGTGCCGGGCTCGGCGTCGTCGATGTCGATGATCCCCAGCGAGATGAAATGGTTGGCGTTGGCTGTGTAGGACGGCCACTGCGACACGCCGACCACCTCACCATCCTTGAGGACGGCATCAGACTCGAACGTGGCGTACATCGGCATTGGGAGGTTCAGGTACTTGGCCGATTTGCCGTCGTGCGGGAACAGGGAGTCGTGGATCAGAGATGCCGCATCGTCATCGTTCCACTCGAGCGTCACCTTGCTGCGCCGCTGATTTTGCGCCTTTTCGACCAAGGCGTCGCGCCCGATGAAGTCGCGATCGAAGTCGATCACGCGCCCATAGCCCACCTCGATCGGATCGACGTAGTAGTCGGTGATGTCGTCCGAGACGAGGCTTCCGCCGAGCGAGCCGATGGTCTCCAGGAAGTAACCGTTCAGCCACTCGCGGTAGGGCTTCATTTCATCGCTGTGGTAGATGGCAGGGAGCGGCATCGGCAGCCAGCCTGACTCCTGTGCGGTGGTCGAATAGGCGAGTGCGCCAACGGTCCGCAGCCCGTACTTCTCCCCTGCGATCTGGATCGCCTCGCGGACGGCCTGCTGATCGTCCCACGCACCATAGATCTCGAACCCGGGCTCGCCGGCCATGCCGTGACGGAGCGCACGAAGCTTCTTGCCGGCGATCTCCAGCTCCCCGATCTCAAAGAATTTCACCTCAGGCGCGTGCCCGTCTGTGAGTTCCTGGACGAGCGCAAGCGCGTCCGGTCCCTGGATCTGTACCCGGAAGACGTCGCGGGTGCCCGAGCGGATGGAGAAGTTGTCGTCTCGCTCGAGCTCGACCTCATAGCCTCCGCGCTCGGCGTTGAACTGGACCCAGTCGCTGGCGAATGGTGCCCCCACGATACGAACGAAGTCAGACTCCTCGTGGAACATGATTGCGTCGGCAATCAGGTAGCCGTCGTGGCTGGCCAGCACCAGTTGCTTGGCTCGCATGACCGGAAAGGTCTCGAGCTTGTTGACCGAGATCTCGGCGAGCAGCGAGATGATCTCGGGACCGCGGAGCCGCAGCTCGGTCATGTGGTAGGACTGCTCGAGCAGCGCACAGGAGTTCTTCCAGGCGCGAACCTCGTCGCGCCAGTTGGTGAACTCGGCCGGGATGACCGGGAACGTGTAGGGGCCGAGTCCGGAGCCACGGAGCAGGCTCACCGGGCCGCCTGCGTCGGCCATGACCTCTTCCAGGTTCTTCGTGGGGTCAGCTGTGATTGCCATGCTTATTCGCCCTCATTCTTTCTAGACGTCTCGTGATATGCGCTTTCAAGGTCACACCTGGTCGCGTACTCGGCGTTCGCGCCCGTAAACCCCGACGAACACGAGGATCAGGAACCCGTAAGCCGCTTCCTGCAAGGCGCTGCCCGCCCCATGCGCGATCAGGATCGTGCTGATCAGAGTCAGGATCAGAGCGCCCAGCACGGAGCGGGTGTAATCGCCACGAGCACCGACCAGCGAGGTGCCGCCGACCACCACCGCAGC
Organism: Solirubrobacteraceae bacterium; assembly: GCA_036268195.1. Taxonomy (GTDB): domain Bacteria; phylum Actinomycetota; class Thermoleophilia; order Solirubrobacterales; family Solirubrobacteraceae; genus Palsa-465. The sequence goes on along the minus strand of DATAUP010000043.1, from coordinate 141,810 downwards.
CAGACTTGTGAACAGATACTGGCTCCCGGCCCCGACCGAAGCGCTGTCGACAAAGCCGACCAGCAATACGCCGGTTACCGCCGCTGCCCCGCCGCTCAAAGCAAACGCTCCCACCCACACGCGCATGGTTCGCACACCGGCGAGATCCGCTGCACGCTCGTTGGCACCGGTCGCATACACACGGCGGCCCGAAGCTGTGCGGCGAAGGATCACACCGATAACCACCGCGACGATGATCCAGAGCACCACCACCGGAGGAATCCCGATCCCGAAAGTCTTTCCGATCGGGGAGGAGAACTGGCTCAACCAGTTCGGGATGTTCGCCGGCGCGAGCCCGGAGTTGGTGGTCGCCAGCGCAATTCCGTAGACGATGCCGCCTGTCGCCAACGTGATGATCAGCGGTGAGACGCGCCAGCGCCGCACGATGAAACCGTTCGCGGCACCTACCAGCGCACCTGCGACGACCACGAACAGGATCGCGAGCGCCGGACTCCAGCCCTTGCCGGTCAGCGCCGGCATGATCAGGTTCGCGGCGCTGATGACAGAGGCAACCGAGAGGTCCAGGCCGCCGATCAGGATCACGATCGTCTGTCCGATCGCGGCGACGCCCAGGAACGACGCCAGCACGATCACCGAGTAGATGCTGGACTTGGTAACGAACCCGTCGATCGTGATCGCGGCGACCGCGAACAGGATGGCGAGCATCAGCACCTGCAGGCTCGGAGTGTCCGCGGACAGGATCCGGCCAGCAAGCCCCCGGACGGATGTCAACCGCTGACTGTTACCTGCGGGCAACGGCGGCCCGGCAGGAGCGATCGGCGCGTCTGTTGCGCCGCTCATGCCAACGCCACCCTTGACCTGTTGGCGATGGTGCTGCCACCGATCACCGCGATCACCAGCACCGCCCCGTAGGCGACCTGGATGTAGTCAGAGGAAACGCCGATGCTCGCGAGCAGGTTGTTGAGCAGGTAGATGCACAGGGCTCCGAACGCCGAGGCCAGAAGGCCACCCATGCCGCCCCCGAGGTTGGTGCCGCCCAATGCAACCGCGGCCAAGGCAGCGATCGTGTAGCCGGTGTAACTTGTTGTGTCAGCGGAGCGGATCAGTCCGGACAGCGCGATGCCGCCGAGCGCTGCCAGCAGGCCACCGAGCGCGTATGCGGATATGCGAATCGCATCCACGTTGACTCCAGCGGAGAACGCCGAAGCAGCGTTGTCGCCGACCGCGAGGATGTTGCGCGCCAGCGGCGTGCGCGTCAGAAGCCACCAGCAAAGTAGGGGGATCGCCACCGTGAAGAACGCGCCTGGGATCGGGCCGACATCGCCGGCGAGCGAGTCGATCCATCCCGGCTTTGCCGTAACGGGGTTCGGGACGAGCGCCAGGTCCAGGCCGCTCAACATGAAGAAGGTTCCGAGCGTCGCGATTACGGGCGGGAATCGCAGCTTGGCGATCAGGAACCCGTTCCCGGCACCTACGAACGCTCCCATCAGCAGCAGGACCGGGATCGCGAGCAGCGGCGACCCGAGCGTGGTCCCGAGGAAGCCCGTGACCAGAACGATGTTGCTGAGCGCCATGAGCGGCGTCACCGAAAGATCGATGCCGCCACCGCCGCTCAGGAACGCCGGCGTGCTCGCCATCGCTGCCAGAACGAACGGGGCCAGAGTCCCGGCGTTGACCTCGAGCTGACCGCCGGTCACAAAGCTCGGGGTCGAGATGACGTTCGCGATGAACAGGGCAACGGCGAAGGCGACGGCGAACGTCATCCGTCCGCGTCCCAACTGCGTGATCCATGTGGGCATCAGTCGGCCTCCTGCCCGAAGTAGCTTGCGACAAGTCGGTTACGGGTCAGTTCCTCGCGCTGCAACTCGCGGAAGACGCCGCCTTCCCGGAAGACGAGGACCCTGTCCATCAGCTCGATCAGCTCGATCAGCTCTGTGCTAAGCATGACCACAGCCGTCCCGGTCGCGGCGATGTCGCTGAGCACCTTGTAGATGTCGTTCTTGGCCCCGAGATCGACACCGCGCGTGGGGTCGTTGAGGACCAGCACGCGCGGCTTGATCGCAAGCCAGCGGGCGATGATCACCTTCTGCTGGTTACCGCCGCTGAGCGTCGTGATCCGGTTCTGAACCCGCGGGGCAACGATCCGCATCTGCTCCTTGAATTCATCGAACCGGCTCCGCGTTGAGCGACGCTGAAGGAATCCTCGAGTCCGGTCCTCACCGGTGCTGGCGATCCCGAAATTCTCAAGCGTGGAAAGCGACGGGAAGATCGCCTCATCCCGCCGGTCTCTCGGGACGTAGGCCACGCCGGAGTTCAACGCACGGGCGCGGGAGTCGATCTCGACCTCGCCGGCGTCGGTGATGGCGAGGACTCGCCCTGACACACCCTGATCGCCGTAGATCGTCCTGAGGAACTCATCCTGGCCATGGCCCTCGAGCCCGGCCACCCCGACGATCTCACCGGCGCGGATCTCAATGTTCACCGGCGCGGACGCCGGACGCAGGCGCAGGTCCGACACGCGCAGCCGAGCAGGGGCATCCGCGAGCGACTCGCGCGCCGCGGCCTGCCGTTCCCCGGAGACCGCGTGATCGCCACCGACCATCAGCTGGACCAACTGGCGTGAATCGAACTCCCCGCGCACGCCGCTTGCGACATTCGCGCCGGAGCGCATCACGGTGACGCGGTCACCGATCCGCTCGACCTCATCCATGCGGTGTGAGATGAAGAGGACGGCGACGCTTTGAGCACAGAGCTCACCGAGCACCGTGAACAGCCTGTCGCGCGTGGTGATGTCGAGTGCCGAGGTCGCCTCGTCGAGGATCAGCAGCTTCGGCTTGCGAAGCAATGCGCGGGCGATGCAGATTGCCTGACGGTCGTTGAGGCCAAGCTCCCCGACGGGCTGATCGAGATCGGGAACGGTGATCAGCCGCCCGATCGCGCCCCTTGCCATTGCCCGTCGGTCGTCCTGGGACCGCGGGTAGCGGAAGACGCCGTGCTCACCCAACCAAGTGTTCTCAAGCACCGAGCGCTGCGGCGCCACGAGAATCTCCTGGAACACCGTGGCGATACCCGCGGCTCCAGCCGCGCGTGGCGAGCGCAACTCCACGTTCGCGGCGTCCCCGAGCGAGATCGTGCCGGCGTTCGGGCGATGCACGCCGGACAGGATCTTCACCATCGTGCTCTTGCCCGAGCCGTTCTCACCCATGAGCACGTGAACTTCTCCGGGCAGCAGCTCCAGTGAGCAGCCGGTGACCGCGCGGGTTACTCCGAAGTGCTTTTCGATGCCCTCGGCGTGGAGCACCGGACTAGCGCCCCGCTCACCCGCCGTGCCAGCGGGCACGGCGGGTGCTCTCAGCACCCGCCGGCCCGCCGCATTGGGATCTTCATCCGACACGACCATGCTGTCTAGGACCCAGCAATCACTACTTGGTCGCGTACTCGTTCACCAGCTGGTCGATCGGGAGCGCGGTCGTCGGACCGTTGGCCTCAACGGTCGTCGATGCGGTCCAGCCCTTCTGAACCCACTGGGAGAGGTTCGCCTTGGTGATGATCGGCGGTGCGAACGGGACGTCGGTGATCTTGATCCCGCGTCCTTCCAGCAACGCGAGAGCGATCGCCATCGAGTACTCACCGGTGCGCTCCGGAGCGATCGCGACGCCTGAGCCGTTGTAGCTCGACTCGTGCTGCTGCCAGTACACCAGCGATGCGGCGACCGGGTTGACGTCAGCGACCGGCGGGACCGTGCGCCCCAACTGCTGGAAGGCGCTGATCACGCCCGACGCCATCCCGGAGGCCTCGAATACACCGTTCACGGTCGCGGGATGGCTGCTCAGGTACTGCAGCGTGGCCGACTTCGCGCTCGGAGCCACGAAATACCCGGTCAGTGAGCCGGCGATGGTGTCGTGGCAGGCCTTCAGCACTGCCAGGCCGGGATTCACGACCTGGCTGTCAAACGTGATGCCAGGAATGCCGTGGACGACCAGCACGCTGCCCGATTTTCCACCCATCGCATTGACGAGGCCGGCGGCTCCGTCGTAGCCGAGCTGGGTCGGGTTGGGCTGCAGGTTGATTGCGTTCTTGTCGGTCGAGGACCCGGCGATGCTGATCACGGGGACGCCCTGCTTGGCCGCCTGGTCGATCACGGCGTTGAGACCCGTGGGCGACGAGAGGAACGCGAAGATCACGCTCACGTGCTTTGACAGCAGCGTGCGCATGTCCTGGATCTGCTCGCTGACTGAGTTGGGCGTCGAGGTCTGGAGCACCGTGATGCCCGAGATCTTGCCCTTGTTCTGCGCGGCCCAGACCTTCAGGCCCTGCTGAACGCCCTGCGGATATGAGCCGGGCTGGTTGATCGACAGGCCGACCTTCCAGGGACCCTTGGTCTTCGGCTTGAAGTTCGCCCACGGGCTCTTGTAGACGGTGCCCGGGTAACCCTCGATCGCCGTCTTGGCGGCGCCGGTCAGGGTGGCTGCAACGTGATTTGGATCTCCCGGCAGCTTCTTGGATGCGGCTGGGATGCAGCTTGCCGAAGCCGTGCTTGCTGAAGCAGCTGTCCCGGAGCTACTCGACTTCGCGGAACTCGAAGCGCACGCAGTAAGGGCGACCGTAAGGGCGACCAGCGTCGCGACTATCGCGCAGGCATTACGCCTGTAAAACGTCGACATCACACTCTCCTCTTTGGAATCTTCCGCGGCTGCCGGCTCGCGCAATTTCGCTCCTTGCGCCAGAGCTACGGCAGATGCATCCGCGATCGCGCTCGACCTTATATGCGGTCACCCGAGGTGACTTAGTACCTGGTTCCGTGTGACGGAACCTCAATCGAGAACCAACACTTCACCGTCCGGCGGGGCCACAGATCCCGGGGGTTCCGTCCGCTCAGAGCACCTCGTGCGCGAGCTCCGCGACCAGGCGCAGCTTTTGAGTCTGTTCCGCAGCCGTGATCGGGTTGCCGCTCTGCTCCGACGCGAACCCGCATTGGGTCGAGATCGCCAGCTGCTCACGCGGGAAGTGCCGAGCGGCTTGGTCTATCCGGCCTCGAAGCTCCTCGAGCGGCGGACTCGTGCCCACCTTTGTCGAGATCAGACCGAGGATCACCCGCTTGTCGTCAGGCATCTCTGCGAGCGCCTCAAAACCGCCGGCGCGGGGACTGTCGTATTCGAGCGCGAACCCGTTGAAGTTCGTCGCCCGGCCGAAGACCTTGCGCGAAATCGCGTCGTATCCACCCTCCGCTAGCCAGCGTCCGTGATTGTTGCCGCGGCAGAGATGCATCACGAAATGGATGTCCGGGTGATCGGCGCAAGCGTTCACCAGTTCGACGCCCTCGTCGAGCAGCCGCTCCGGGTCGATGCCAAGGTGCGCGAAGTAGTCGGCGTGGGTGGGGTCGACGAGCGTGACCAGCTCAGGCGCGTCGATCTGGATGTAGCGGCAGCCCAGCCTCGCCAACTCCCGGACCTCCTGGCGGATGATCTGGGTCGCGTCGCGAAACAGCTCGAATGGCTCGCGGTAGGCGGCGGTCGACTTCTCGGGCGACCAGAAGTAGCCGAACATGGTCGGGCTGGGGAGCGTCACCTTGATCAGGCGATCGGTTCTGCCCCGCGCGTACGAGAATTCCTCTGTGGCGAGGGAGCGACGGAAGCGAACGCGACCGGTGACGGCGGCCGGCAGCTGGATCTCGAGCGCCTCAGCTTCGGCCGCGCCGCTCTGCCAGACAGTGGTCTGACCAGGCGTCAATTCGATGCCCTCGACCGCGTCGGTGATCACTCCGCTGAAGAACATCCGGCGCATCTCGCCGTCGGTGACCACATCGAGGCCACATGACTCCTGGAGCGCCAGCGCCTCGTCTACCGCCCGGTCCTCGACCTGCTTGTAGCTGTGCGTGTCGAGATCGCCGCCGAGCCACCGCGCACGTGCGTCGAGCAGTGCAGGAGGGCGCAGTAGCGACCCGACGACGTCCGCACGAGCACCCCACGCCTCGTCAACCCCTCCGGCCGGTCCCGCTCCAGCGTTAGCTGACATCAGAGCTGGCCGTTGGCGGCCTTGATGACCTTCGCGAAGTAAGGCGTTGGAGCGACGGTCACACGGATCTCCCGCAGCTCGTTGCGCCCGACGTTGTCACGTCGGCTGCCTGGTTCGCCCCAGAGCAGCGTCAGCTCGGCCCCCGCCTCGGCGAGCTCTGTGGCGATGATGCCGTGGGAGAGGATGTGTCCGGCATTCGCCGAGTACGACATGTACTGCGAGAACCCGACCGTCTCACCCGCGCTCTGCACCGCATCCGCCGCCCAGGTGGCGTACATCGGAGACGGCAGCGCGACGAACTGCGCCGCATGCTCTGCGTCGAACAGCGCCGAATAGGTGGCTGCCGCCACATCGTCGTCGTTCCAGACGAGAGTGACCTTCTGTCGCCGCTGGTTTGCTGCGCGCTCGGCGAGCGCGTCGCGCCCGAGAAACTCGCGATCCCAGTCGATGAGTCCCTTATAGCCGGCCTCGATCGGGTCGACGTAATAGTCCTCGATCCGGTCCGAGACGAGGCTCCCCCCGAGCGACCCCAGCGATTCGAGCGAGAACGCGCTCGTCCATTCGCGGTACGGCCGCAATGTGTCGCCGTGGTAGATGGCCGGCAGCGGCAGGGGAAGCCATCCCGACTCCTGCGCGCCGGTCGAGTAGGCGAACGACCCGATCTTCCTCAGACCGTATTTCCTGCCGGCCTCGTCGAACGCCGCTCGCACGGGCGCTTGACTATCCCATGGCCCATAGATCTCGAATCCGGGCGTGCCCGCCATGCCGTGCCGTAACGCTCTGATCGGTTTGCCTGCGATCGAGATGTCAGCAATCGAGAAGAAGGGGACGTCGGGAACCTCGCCGTCGACGACTTCGCGCACCAGGTCGAGCGCGTGCCTGCCCTGGATCTGGAAGCGAAAGACATCACGTGGCGCCTCGACAACGGACCAGTTGTGGTGTAGCTCGGCGCTCACATCCAGGTTGCTGCCCTCTGAGTGGTAAATCAGCCAGTCGAGCAAAAAGGGAGCGCCGACGATGCGTAAGAAGTCATCGTCCTCGTGGAACGCAATACCGTCGCCGACGAGGTAACCGTCAGGACTGGCTGCCACCAGCTGCTTCGCCTTGCGGACGGGGAATGGGTCGAGCTTGTTGATCGCAAACTCCGCCAGGAACGGGATCGTCTGTGAGCCGCGTAGGTGTAGCTCGCACATGTGGTAGGACTGCTCGAGCAGCGCCACTTCGTCCTTCCACGCCCGCTGTTCATCGCGCCAGTTCGTAAATTCCGGAGGGATCCCCGGGAAGACGTACGGGCCGAACTGCCCTGGGCCACGCAGGAGCTCCACTGGGCCACCGGCCACGTCGATGCGCTGCTGGAGCGTAGTTGGCGTCCCATTGGTGCTGGTCATCCTCTCTCTCCTCTCGGAGCACCTTCGCTCCGCGCTAGTTCGCCGTGCGCGACTCCCGCACGTTCGCCGTGCGCGACCTTAGGCGGGCGCCGCTGCAAGGACGGAGCGTCCGGTTCCACTCGACGGAATCACGCCGCTGCGACAGAGCCGCGCCTCACCGGCTCGTGTACCACTGACCGGGACGCAGAACTCGCAAAAGCCGATCCGATGGATCGAAACTGCCGCATGATCAGAATGCACATCGGTCATCTCGCGCTGCGCGCGACCGACCCGGAAGCGTCGGCATCGTTCCTGACCGACATTCTCGGGCTGCGACGCACAGTCGACACGGACGACCAAATCCTGCTCTCGTGCAACGAGAAGCATCACGAAATTCAGCTGCTCGCCGGGCCCGAGGCCGGTGTCGACCACCTCGGCCTCGAGTTGGAAGACGAGTCCGACCTGGAGAAGATCCATGATCGCCTGACCGGGCTCGGCATCCCCATCCTGAGCGATCGTCCGTTGGAACCTGGGCTGGGTCAGGCAATTCGCTTCCTCGGGCCACTCGGACTCGTGTTCGAGCTGTACGCGGGAATGGAGCGCGAGCCGCTGAGCGTCGAGCACTACATGCCGCCGCTCGCGCGGCGCCTGGGCCACGTCTCGTTCTCCGCTCCTGACTGCTCGGAGATGAAGACGTTTCTCGAAGACGTTCTCGACTTCCGTCTCACCGACAGCCTCGGCGGCCGCGTGCACTGGCTGCGTTGCGACCAGGAACACCACGGCATTGCGCTCGTCAACCATGCCGCGCCCACCACAACGCTGCACCACTACGCGTTTCAGCTCGAGAATTGGGGGGCGATCCAGCGCTACGCCGACGGTCTGGCCTTCCAGGGTCGGCGCGTTGTCTGGGGTCCGGGACGGCACGGCCCCGGGCGCAATCTGTTCACCTACATCCCAGATCCCGACAACACGATCGTCGAGGGCTACGCGGACCTCTTGGAGGTATGGGACGAGGGCAGTTACGAGGCGATGGACTGGACCTACCTTGGCGAGTCCGCCCTGAACCTCTGGGGCCCGATGCCCCCGCAGGAATGGCGCGAATACGGCGTTCCGATCCTGACCGCAACCCCCGAAGATCAAGCTGCAGCGAGGAATTAATGCGACTAGCGACTTATCTCAGCGACGGAATCGAACGTCCGGCCGTGGTTGTCGACGACGAGATCGTCGACCTCTCATCTGCCGGACAGCTACCGCCCACGGTGAGTGGAATCCTGGCACTGGGCGCCACAGGGCTGACCGCCGCGCAAAGCGCGATCGACTCAGGTGACGGACGCCGGCCGCTGGCAGACGTCACGCTCGGCCCGCCTGTGCGTCCGCTCAAGTTCTACGGCATCGGCCTCAATTACATGGACCATGCTCAGGAGGCCAACCGCGAGCCGACCGAGTTCCCCACCGTGTTCGCAAAGATGGCCAACTCGATCAACGCTCCGTTCGGAGACGTCGAGATGCCGTTCGTCTCGGAGCAACTTGACTACGAGGCCGAGCTCGCGATCGTGATCGGCAAGCGCTGCCGGAACATCTCGATCGAGGATGCGCCGAGCGTCGTCGGTGGTTACACGGTCACCAACGACTTCACCATCCGCGATTGGCAGCGCAGGACGCAGCAGTGGACGCTCGGCAAGTCGTTTGACACGCACGGGCCGCTGGGTCCGTGGATCGTCACCGCCGACGAGCTGGCCGACCCTCACAACATCGCCTTTCGGCTCACGGTCAACGGTGAGATCCGTCAGCAATCGAACACCAGCAACCTGATCCACAACTGCTGGAAGCTGATCGCAGAGATATCGACAGCGTGCACGCTGGAGCCGGGAGATGCAATCGCCACAGGGACGTGCTCAGGGGTTGGCGCGTTCCACAAGCCGCCTGCCTGGCTGAAGGTCGGTGACGTGGTGCGGACCGATTTCGACGGAATCGGCGCGATCGAGAACCGCGTGGTTGCGCAGCCTGACAGCGTCGTCGCGAAGGCAGAGCGCGCGGGCGCGCCGGCATGAGTGAGCGCGTCGGCTTCATCGGCCTCGGGGTGATGGGACGCCCGATGGTTCGCAACCTGCTTGCAGCGGGCCTGGAGGTGACCGTCTACAACCGGTCCAAGGCTGCTGTGGAGGAACTCGTGGCTGAGGGCGCCGCTGCCGCTGAGTCACCGTCAGCGGTGGCGGCAAGTAGCGACATCACGGTCCTGATGCTCGCCGACGACCGTGCCGTCGACGCCGTGGTCTTCGGACCCGACGGTGTCCTAGCCGGCGTGGGCGGCGGAGCCCTGGTCATCGACATGAGCACCGTCTCGCCAGCCCTTGACCGGAGGATCGCGGCGGCTGCAGCCGAGCGTGGCGCCGATTTCCTCGATGCCCCTGTCAGCGGCGGCGACGCGGGCGCCAAGGCGGGCACGCTCTCAATCATGGTGGGCGGCCCCGCCGACGCCTTCGCGCGCGCCAAGCCCGTGTTCGAGATCCTCGGGACCACGATCGTCCACGTCGGCGAGCATGGCAGCGGCCAGGTCGTGAAGGCCTGCAATCAGGTCGTCGTCGCGCTCACGCTCGAGGCGTTGGCGGAGGCTCTGGTCCTGGCTTCGAAGTGCGGGGTCGACCCGGCGGTGGTCACGCAGGTGCTGGCCGGAGGTCTTGCCAACAGCCGCGTGCTCGAGCTCCGCGGTCCGAACATGCTCGAGCACAGGTTCGACCCTGGGTTCGCGATCGCACTTCACCACAAGGATCTGGGGATCGCGCTGAGCGAGGCCCGCGCGAGCGGCGTCTGTCTACCGGGAACCGCGATGGTCGACCAGATGTTCGCGAGCGTCCGCCAATACGGCGGCAGCGGATTGGACCACTCGGGGATCCTCACCCACCTCGAGCGGCTCGCCGACCACACGATCGGAGAAGACAATGAGTGACGTCACAGACGTGGCCATCGAGGCCAACGCGCAACTCCTGTGGGACGCCTGGGCCGGAGGCGGCCTGCTCGAGAACCTCCCCGCCACCCCAGAACCAGCGAATCTGGCCGACGCCTACCGTGTCCAGTTCGCGATGGACCGCTTCGCCGGCGCCCGCGTGGGATGGAAGCTGGCCGCGACGGGCGCCGGCGGCCGAACGGCGCTCGGTGTTGAGCAGCCGCTCGCGGGACCGTTGTACGAGCGCTTTCAGGTTTCGAAGGGCGGCAGCGTCGACTTCGCTCCGATCAGGATGAGAACGATCGAGGCTGAGTTCGGTCTGCAGCTCGGCCGCAACCTACCGCCGACAGGCGCGCCCTACGACCACGAAACGATTCGTGACGCAATCGCCGCTTTCCTGCCTGCGATAGAGATCCCGAACACTCGCTACCTCGACCACCGCAGTGTCGGTGCGGTGGCGCTGACGTCCGACGCGGCTTGCGCCGGGCTCTTCGTACTCGGCGAAGCCCGCTCCACTTTCGACCCCAGCTCGCTGCCCGAACACCGCGTAACCCTGCACACGCCCAACGGGACCGTCGAGGGCACGGGCGCGAAGGTACTAGGGGACCCGGTGGAGGCGGTGCGCTGGCTCGCCAACGAGCTCGCCGCGCATGGCTACGGCCTGAACGCCGGCGAGTACGTCATCACCGGCGCCGCGGCCGCCACACGCGACCCCGGCGTAGGACGCGTCGTGGCCGAGTTCGGCCCACTCGGGCAGGTCGAACTCGAGCTGAGCTAACCGCCGGTCGGATGAGCCTGGGGGTGTCCCGCTGGACACCCCCTCGCGTCAGTCGGCGAGCAGCACGACCTGGGCCGGTGAACCCGACCCGCCGACGATCTTGAGCGGTAGCGCCAGGAACAGGCCCGTCGCCGGAGCGGCCTTCAAACCGGTCAGACCCTCGACGATCAGGATGTTGTGCGGCAGGAACGCGTGCACGTGACCATGGGCGCCAGAAATTTCACCGTCGTTGACCGCGATATCGCAGGCGGCTGTGTCACAGGCCACGGCGCAGACGCCCGCCTCGGCCAGGTAGTCGCACGCCTCGACGCTGAGGCCAGGCTCATTGCGACCCCACCAGCCCGGCTCGCGACCTGCAGATCCGTCCGGCCGGTTCCTGTCCCATCCGGTCTCAATGATCGCGACATCACCAGGTTGAAGCGCGAATCCTGCGCGCGCCTCTGCCGCCTTGAGGTGCTCGAGTCCGATCAGGTCCCCAGGCTGGTGATCGTCGGCGGCGAGGTCGTATTTGCAGTAGGGACGCAGCAGTAACGCGTCAACGGGAACCTGGGCGATGGTCGATCCGGTCGCGCTGAAATGAAACGGCGCGTCGACGTGCGAGCCGGTGTGCTCGCTCATCGTGACCTGATTGGCCGCCACTCCCTCTTTGTCGTGGGTCGTGATCGGCGCGATCACCGGCGATTCGTGCATGAACCACAACGGCGTCTCTGAATCGATTGCCGGTGACACGTCGTACACGGTCAGATCCGCGAGTGCACCAAGAACTGCTGCCACCGCCCCCGTCGCTTCCGTCCTAACGCTTGGCATCAGCCCTCCTCCGATTTAATGATCCTGCAATTCTCACCGTAAGTCGCTGACCGATGCAACCTGGTCATTCCCCCAGCCGGAATAGTCGCGTGGTGGTCAGCGCCGGAGGCCTTCGACGAGCAGCCTCGTCGAAGCTGACGGGGCGAGGCCCACGGATGCGAGCGCCCCCTCGCAACGCCGGTATGTGTCGATAACGAGGTCATCGAACCCCTGGGCGGCGCTAACCCGCATCAGCAACCGCCATGCCTGCTCGCGGAGCGGATCGACGCTCACCACATCTGCAAGGAGCCCCTGGGCGATGGCATATCTGTGGGACTGGATAGCCACGACCGCGGTATCGATTCGAGCCGTCATCAGCATCGTGTCGATCTCCTCGCGGCGAGCCTCAACCCACGGACAGTTGACCCCCTGGAGGTAAACGGCGGAGCGGTGCTCGTCGAGCACGGTCTGTGCGGCCCGCAGACGACTGTCACCGATCAGGGTCAACGCGCTGGAGAGGCGCGCCCGCAGCCGCATGGTGTCCGTCTCGATCTTGGAGGCACCGTCCAGCAGGAAGGAATCCGCCTCTCGCAACAGGACGATCTCCTCGGGGAGGATCGCGCGCAGAGTCTGGGCCGCCTGACGCAGATAGGCGCGGGTCGAGTCATCCTGACGGAAGTCGAACAGGGCGGCGAGCAGTTCCGTCCGCGACGCGCGGCCCTCGTGCTCAAGCAGGTAGGCGAGCAGCGCGTAACTCTTGGTTATCCGAGCACGCCGCTCCTCGCCCGCGCAGACGAGCGCTGGAATGCCCAGGTCCCTGAGATGAGCGATCGGCGCCGGGGAAAGGACCCGGACCTGCCCGCGCGTCGCCATCGAGCGGCCGATCTCACGCCACGGACCGTCATGGTCCACCTCGGACTCGATCTGACGTGCCAGCACGGACGGAAAGTCGTCGAGTCCCTGAAGCAGCGCATAGCGTGACCCCTGACGCGAGGCGGTGGCGAGCGCAAGCTTTGCGGCCTGCTCCGCGAGCTCATCACTCCCGTTTAGCGCCTCGGCCTCGGCGAGGTAAACGGCTGCCGTTGACAGTTCGAGCACCCGATCTGCGCGCACCATCGAAGCGGTCGCGCGGCGAAGGCGTGCAAGCGCCTCATCGTTGTGCTCCTGGAGCAGGAGCGCATAGCCCGCCCACGTGTCGATCGCGTCCTGCAGGTAGCGATACGCGCGGAACGGAGTACCTGTCTCGATTCCCCGCAGGATCGCCAGTGCCGTCTCTGGGTCGCGCCGTAGGCGCAGCTCTAGCTTCGCCGCCAGAATCCGCCCCACGGTCTCGAGCACGAGCGAACCCGATTGATGGATGCGCTTACGGGCTCGGACCAAAGCCTCACGGGCCGCCTGCTCCTGGCGCAGATCGATCATCAGTTCGACCGCGACAGTTCCTTCAAAGCGGAGATTCGCCAGTGCCCCCGGAGCCTCAGAGAGCATCGTGCGTGTCGCTTCAAGGTCGCCGCGAGCACGGAGTGCGCTGGCGCGCTCACTCGAGGCCGGTGTCCAGCGGGACACCGGCGCATTGAGAACGTCGTCGAGGCGACCCCGGGCGAACGAGATCCGCAGGGTGAACGCGTCAAGTGGGCCATCGCTGAGCTGCGGTATCGATTCCGGAGCGTCCTCTCCAGTGAGTGACAGCACGTGCCGGATTACGTCCCTGCCGTCTCCGGCCGGCATTTCTGCGAGGATCGCACGCGCATCGTCCAGACGGCCGACGTGCCAGTACACCCAGGCGGCGAACACGCAATTCTCCGGCTCCGCGGGGTCCAGCGCGCCCATGCTGCGCAGCGCGTCGGCCATCTCCACCGCCTCTCGAAAATTCTCGCGGGCGACGGAGATGGCGAGCTGCGCGCGCATCAGGAAGGCCTCGTGGTTGAAGCCCACCGCGGCAAATTGATCGAGCCATGACTGCGCCAGGTCGAGGTCGAGTCTCGCGATCGCCGCCGGGAGTGCGTGGCTGGCTGGGCCGAGCGCATCTGCTGTGCGGCCGAGGGCGAGCAGCGCTTCCAACGCGCCCTCGTGATGTCCCTCGTGCTCGAGCATCAGGCCGAACGCATAGTGCAGTTCGCGGCTCAGGGCAGGATCGCGACCATCCAGCAACGACCGCAGGTACTCCCGGAAGCGCGGGTGGCAGCGCATGACTTCCCCCTCGCGACGCCAGATGATCGGCAGGTGCCGAGCCTGCAATCGGCGCATCAGCCGGCGGGCGTCCAATTCGTTCAAAGCCTCTGCGCGAGCGTCGGTGACCTCGTCGAACAGCGAGGTGCGGATCAGGAACTCGCGCTCGTCGGCGTCGAGGCCGTCGAGGATCTCCGCTCCCAGGTATCCGGCAAGCGGGTCGGCCTCACCGCCGGAGCCACCCACATGCTCGCGTGACTTCCAAGCCTCGAACAGCACTCCGGTGACCCAGCCGCCTGTCGCCTCGACTACGCGGCCCGGATCGACGTGCTCGATCCCACGCAGCTCGAGGGCCGTCGCGGCCTCGTCCGGGCTGAACGCGAGCTGATCCTCCCCCAGCCGGCCCACGGCACCAAACCCAAGCCGGTTGATGGCCTCGGACGCGACTTCGCGGCGGCCGATCAGGACCACGCGGTGCTCTGGGTGGAGGTAGCGCAAGAACCCGGACAGAACCTCGAGCGCCGTCGGTGAGTCGGCTATGCGCTCGAGCTCGTCGAGCACGATGACCAGCCGCTCGGCCGGCAGCGTCTCGGCCAGCAGCGCGGCGGCCTCGAAGTGCGTGATCTGAGATCCGAGGACCAGACCACCTGTCGGTGCCTGCGTGGATACGCGTGCCGCCGCCGCCCGGAGGTACTCCAAGAAGCGGCCAGGAGCCGCATCCGAGGCGTCGAGCGTCAGCCACGCCAACGGCCAGTCGAGCGCGAGCACGCCCTGTCGGACCGCGGTGGTCTTGCCGGCACCCGCCGTCGCCCAGACGCCGACGATGCGGTGCTCCTCGAGCAGCGCCGCCAACGTCTGGTCCAGGCGCTGACGCCTAACGAGACGATCCGTCACGCTGGGCACGACGGTCTTTGCTTCCACCAGAGTCTGTTGAGGGCGCTCCCTCGACGCCATCGTCCGGAGACTACGCCTAAGACTGGGCCCGCGAGCAGATCCGCGCGCTGTACCGGCCGGTGGAACAGCGCGATAGCCACCGGCGAGCGTAGAGGCTAGGTTGGACAGGTCGCGTCGAAGCGCAGGAGCCCGCAGGAATCAATATGGAAGTCGACGTTCTGATCATTGGGGGCGGCGGGTGTGGACTCGCCAGCTCGATCATGCTGTCCGACCTCGGTGTCCGCCACTTGCTGGTGGAGCGTCACCCGGGGACCTCGCTGATGCCCAAGGCGCATCAGATCAATCCGCGGACCATGGAGATCCTGACCCAGCACGGCGTTGCCGAAGATGTCTACCGGCTGGGCGCCCCGTTCGAGCACAACTGCGCCGTGCGCTTCTACACGAGCCTGGGCGGCACCGAACCCTGGCACCGTCAGCCCCTACACCGCGAGGATGCCTGGTCGGGCGGCGCCCTGACGGCGCATTACCGGCCGCTGACCGCGTGCCGGCATGGGAACCTGCCCCAGAAGGAACTCGAGCCGCTGCTGCGCCGTAACGCAGAGGCGCGCAACCCGGAGAGCGTCCGCTTCAACCACGAGCTCGTCACCTTCTCGCAGGACGCCGATGGTGTCCATGCGACCGTCCGCAACACCGAGGACGGAAGCGAGTTCGGCGTCGACGCCCTGTACATCCTGGCCGCTGACGGAGGCCGAACCGTCGGTCCGAGCCTCGGGATCAGGCTCGAAGGCCCGGAGCCGTTCGTCAGCACGATCAGCGTCCACTTCGCTGCGGACCTCTCCCCTTGGATGGACAGCGACGATGCCGTCATCCACACGATCGTCCGCCCGGAACTGGACGGCACGTGGCTCAGAACCGGCTGCCTGGCGATGGGACCCACGCGCTTCGACCGCCACTCCGAGGAGTGGGTCGCCAGTATCACGCTGCCCCCGGGCCAAGACGGCTTGGACTATGACGCTGAGGCTGCCGCCGCGGGGGTGCGCGAGCGGCTCGGGATCCCCGGCCTCGAGTTGGGGATCTTGCGCTTCACGCGCTGGCAGATCGAGGCGCGGCTCGCCAACCGCTATCGCGATGGCCGAGTCTTCATCGCGGGCGACGCGGCGCACCGCCACTCGCCGTTCGGCGGGCTTGGCCTGAACACGGGTATCCAGGACGCTCACAACCTCACATGGAAGCTGGCGGCCGTCGTACACGGCCACGCTGATGACTCGCTGCTCGACTCATATGAGGCGGAGCGCCGCCCGGTCGGGCGCCGGAACGTCGACTTCGCTACGACCGCGTTCTTCGGGCACCTTGCTGTGTCGGGTGCGTTCGGTGTGCTGCCTGGTGCTCCAGCCGAGCACAACCGCCGTGCACTCGAGGTCCTATTCGCCGATACGGAGGACGGCCGGCGCCGGCGCGTCCGCCTGCACGACATGTTCGGCACTTTGCGCCTCGAGTACGGCGCCGCGGACGTGGAGCTCGGCTACGAGTACGGATCCAGCCCGGCGGTCGTCCCAGACGGAAGCGAACCGCCACCGCACGACCCTTACGGACACGTCTACGTGCAGACCGCACGTCCGGGCAGCCGTCTGCCACACGCCTGGTTCGACCGCTACGGCCGGCCCGTGTCCACACACGACCTGATCGAGACCGGGGCCTTCCTGCTGCTGGCAGGATCAGAGGGTGAACAGTGGCTCCACGCTGCAGAGGAAATCGAGCGGCAGACCGGAATTCGCATCGCCGGGCACTGCATCGGTGGGCGCGCCGAGCTCCGGGACCGTGACGGTGCCTGGACGGCGCTGCGCGGACACAGGGATGATGGCGCGGTACTGGTCCGCCCCGATGCGCACGTCGGCTACCGATCTGACCGCCTGCCCCCCGATCCCCTATCGGCGCTGCGGCAGGCGCTCGATGTTGCGCTTAGCCGTCCCCTAGCGGTTCGATAGGCAGCGAACCCGATAACGCGAACGACCAACAGGACAGAGGGAACATGGATTACGGACTTGGATTGTTGAACTACTACGGGTGCTGGGACGACGTGGCGTTCGCGGAGCAGCACGGCTTCCAGACGGCAGGGTTCGTGGAGAGCCCGTTGTTGGCCGGTGACCCATTTGTGTGCCTTGGCCTGGCGGCCCAGGCGACGTCCCACGTCCGGCTGGGAACGTTCCTGTCGATTCCGGGCCTGCGGGACGCCACGACCCTTGCCGGAGGGATCGCGACGGTGAATCGCCTGGCTCCGGGACGGGTGTTCCTTGCCGCCGGCACCGGCTACACGGCACGTGACACCTTCGGCCTCGGGCCAGTCGCCGCCGAACGTGTGCGCGATACGGCTCTGACGATCCGCGGGCTGCTCGCAGGCGAGGAGGTTGAGCACACAATCGGCAAGGCCACCCGTGCGATCCGCTTCCGACACGAGGTTCGGAACGGGTGCGTGGACACTGAGCACCCCGTCCCAATCTACATCGCGGGCGACGGGCCAAAGGCATTGCGCGCGGCGGGTGAGGCCGGCGATGGATTGATCGTCACGCTCAAGAACGCCGACGCCATGGGCAACGCGCCCGAGGTCCTACAAGGCGCGATCGCCCAGGTTTCGACGATCGCCGATGAGGCGGGCCGCAGTTTCGAAAACGGCTACGTGATGTGGTCGTCAGCGATCTGCGTGCTCGAGCCCGGTGAGTCTGCCGTTTCGCCACGGGCGCTGGACCACATCGGCGCCGCTTGCATGATGGCCTTCCACTCCTACGCCTGCCATCCAGAGATCTCCGACTTCCTTCCCCCGCCGATCCGTGACCGGATCGAGATCTACGAGCGCAACGTGCTGTCGCGTTTTCCGCGGGAGACGCGCTACCAAGAGGTGCACGCAGGGCACCTAGCCCACATGCTCGAGGGAGAGGCCGAGGTCCTGACCGAGGACATTGTTCGCATGACCTCGCTCACCGGGACCGCCACGGAGATCGCGGACCAGCTGCGCAGGCTGGAAGCAGCCGGACTGAGCAACATGACCTTCTGGGTCCCGCCACATCTCACACGCTCTGTGGTCCGCGACGTGGAAGAGCAGATCATGCCGCTGATGCGTCAGGCTGCCGCGGCGTAGCGCAACGTCCGGCGTTGCTGGGCTTTTGACCCGAGGCCAACCGGCCAGTCGGGGTGTTTTCGCCCTTGCTTACGCTCGCATTGCAATGCTGCCGGGCTATGAGCACCTCTGGAGGAGAGGGGCGTCCGTCGGTCATTGACCGCGTGTTCTGCGTGCTTGAGTCGTGCGCAACGAGCGGACGCCCACTAACACTTGTGGATCTGAGCAAGCGCACAGGCTTGCCAAAGACAACCGTTCACCGAGTCTGCTGGAAGCTGGTCGAGCGAGGGATGCTGTCGCACCGCGACGACGGGTTCGAGGTGAGCCCCAAGCTGTTTGCGCTCGGGAGCATGAGCCCCAACCTTCGCCGCTTGCGTGCTGTCGCGATGCCCTGGCTTCACGAGCTGACCGCACGCACCGGCTGGGCGACCAATCTCGCGATCCTGGCCGACGGGCGCGCGCTCGTAGTCGATGAGGTATACGGACGTACTTCACGCAGCATGCCACGGATGATCGGTGCGCGCCTGCCGCTTCATGCCACTGCGATCGGCAAGGCGCTCCTGTCCGGGTTCAGTGATGACGCACTTGACGCCTTCCTCGAGCACACCGCGCTGCGACCGTACACCCAGAACACAATCGTCCGCGGGAACCTCATTGCCGAACAGATCACCCGGATTCGTGCCGCCGGTGTCGCTTTGTCCTTTGAGGAGTGGACGCTGGGCACATCTGGCATCGCGGCGCCGATCTACCTGGACGGGCGGCTGGAGGCAGCGCTTGCGGTCGTCGGGGAGCCCGATGATCGGGTCATGCAGAGTCACGCGCAGTACGTGAGGATCGCCGGTTCCAGGCTGAGTCAAGCGCTCACGCCTGAGCTGGGAGTGCGCGCCGCCTGAGCCAGAACCTCGCTCACGAGGGAGCTGGTCCAGGGACGAGCGACCGTCCGATCGCTGCCGCAGCCTCCTCGATCTCATCGAGTGTGCGCCCGGTGAGCACCGCGTCAAGCCCTATCTGATCCATGGCCTGATCATCAAGCGCCCTGGTGCCGACGATCGCATAGCAACGTCGGCCTAGCCGGGCGGAGCGCTCAGACACCTGCGAAACCGCCTTGCCTTCGCGACTCTGCTCATCGAGCTTCCCCTCGCCAGTCACGACTGCGACGGCAGCCGCGCATCGACGATCGAACTCGACCGCATCGAGAACGAAGCCCGCGCCGCCCACCAGTTCCGCACCGCAGGTCGCCCACAGGCCACCCGCGAGTCCGCCAGCAGCGCCTGTGCCGGGAACGCCGCGCGGATCCTTCGGGTAACCGCGAGCCAGCGTGTCGAGGCGAGTCGTCAGTTGGTCGATTTGCCGTCGGTCGGCGCCCTTTTGAGCCGCAAATATCTCGGCAGCTTTCTCGAAGGGCGTCCATACATCACAAAGCACCACCAGCCGGACGCCCCGGAGCCCGCCACTACCGATCAGCGCCTCAACCGCACCGGCGCCACCATCCGTGGTCGCACTACCACCGACGCCCAGGTAGACGGTCTTCACTCCCGCCGCGACGGCCGCGGCTATCAACTCCCCGGTACCAAAGCTGGTTGCAGCGACGGCATCCCGCTGGTGCGCGTCCACGAGCCCGAGGCCGCTGGCCGCGGCGGTCTCGATGATGCCCACGTCGCCCCTGATCCCAAACTCGGCCGTAACCGGACGGCGCAGCGGATCACTGACTGTCGCGGAGTGTCGCGAGCCATCCATGAGCAGAGCAGCGAGCGTCCCTTCGCCGCCGTCGGCGATCGGGCACAAATCGGCGCGCAGCCCGCATCTCTGGAGCCCGTCCGCGACCGACGCAGCGACCTCACTGGCCGCAAACGTTCCCTTGAACGAGTCGGGCGCTACGAGCACTGTGTTTCGGCAGCCGCCAGCTGTCATCGCCGGAATCGTGAACGAAGATACGTGGTCAGGACAGTCCCGCGTTCCACCCGTCGAAATCCGTTTCCCTCCAAGGCATTCCGCACCCGACAAAAATCGCGGTCAGGCGCTGGCGGCACGGGATGCCCGGCAACACGGCATGGCTGAGAGGATTAGGATGCGCGCACCGCGCCCGCGCTGACATGAGCACACAAGACGACGCTAATAAGGCGGTACCTCCGGCGCCGATGGCGCGGGACAAGAAGGGCTGGCACGTTGCGCCAGCTCCTGACGGTCGCGGGACGCCCGACGAGCACAAACCCACGCCGCCGCACCGGTGGCGAGGGCTCTGGATCTTCCTGATCTTTCTGCTGGCGGTGAACTGGTTGTCGGTCCTGGTGGCGCAACCGAGCAGCCAGCCCCGGATCGAGGTGCCATTCAGCCCGTACTTCTTGAAGCAACTCGACGCCGATCACGTCAAGTCGATCACTTCCACGAGCGGCACGATTCAGGGCACTTGGACCGTCAATCTCAAGTACCCGACGAACGACAAGAAGGCGACGGCGACGAAACTTTTCTCGACCCAGGTTCCGTCGTTCTGGAACACCTCCGCGTTGACCCGCGAACTCGAGTCCAAGAACGTGCAGGTCAACGCGAAGAACCCGAACTCAGGAACGTCGCTGCTGGCCGAACTGCTGCTCGGGTTCGGCCCGACGCTGCTCCTGGTTGGGCTGTTCGTGCTTTTCGCGCGGCGCGCACAGGCCGGCGCAGGCGGGCTCGGTGGCTTGGGACAGTTCGGTCGTAGTCAGGCGCGACGGGTGGATCCGCAGAAGATCCGCGTCACCTTCGACGACGTGGCCGGGATCGATGAGGCCAAAGCGGAGCTGACCGAAATCGTCGACTTCCTGAAGAGGCCGGAGCGTTACCAAAGACTGGGCGGCCGCATGCCACACGGAGTGCTCCTGTACGGTCAGCCGGGGACGGGCAAGACGCTGCTGGCTCGCGCCGTCGCCGGAGAGGCACACGCGGCGTTCTTCTCGATCGCGGCGTCGGAGTTCATCGAGGCGATAGTCGGCGTCGGCGCTGCTCGTGTACGCGACCTGTTCACCAAGGCCAAGGAAGCGGCGCCGGCGATCATCTTCATCGACGAGCTTGATGCGATCGGCCGCTCGCGTCAGGGCTCGGCCGGAATCACCGGCGCCAACGACGAGCGCGAGCAGACGCTCGATCAGATCCTGACCGAGATGGACGGGTTCGACTCGAACCAGGCGGTGGTCGTCCTCGGAGCGACGAACCGTCCGGAGATCCTCGATCCAGCGCTGCTGCGGCCAGGCCGATTCGACCGCCGGGTCGCCGTCCAGGCTCCCGACAAGGTGGGACGGCGCAAGATCCTGGAGGTGCACACGCGATCGATGCCGCTCGACAAGGATGTCGACCTGGATGCGCTGGCGTCGACCACGCCGGGCATGGTGGGTGCAGATCTGGCCAACCTCTGCAACGAGGCTGCGTTACTCGCGACCCGCCGCGACCACGACGCGGTCCACATGGCCGATTTCACCGACGCGCTGGAGAAGATCCTGCTCGGTGCCGAGCGCGGGATCGTCCTCTCCCCCGAGGATCGCCAGCGGACGGCCTACCACGAGGCCGGGCACGCGCTGGTGGGGATGCTGACCCCCGGCGCCGATCCGGTGCGCAAGATCTCGATCATCCCGCGCGGCCAGGCGCTGGGCGTCACCTTGTCGACTCCCGATGCCGACCGGGTGTCCTACTCACGCGAGGATCTGGAAGCCAAGGTCCAGGTGGCGCTCGGCGGCCGGGTGGCCGAGGAGGTCATCTACGGCGAGATCACCACCGGGGCTGAGTCCGACATCCAGCAGCTGACCAACATCGCCCGCCAGATGGTCGGCCGCTGGGGCATGAGCGACAAGCTCGGACCGGTCACCCTCCTGCCTTCCGAAGGGCAGGGGCCGCTGCTGCCTGGCGCCTCCGAGACTTCCCCCCAGACGCAATGGCTGGTCGACCAGGAGGTGCAGCATCTGATCGAGGAGGCCCACGCCACGGTGACCCGGCTTCTCAGCGATCATCGCTCCCAACTCGACAGCCTCGCCAAGTCGCTCCTGGCCGCCGAGACGCTCGATGCGGCCGACGCCTACGCCGCCGCCGGCGTGCCACAACGCACAGCCCAGCCGTTGCCTGAGAGTGTGGCCTGACCCAGCCCCGGGCTGGTCAAGAGGCGAGGATCTGGCTGTGTAGGTCGAGCAGCCTCGGCACATCTTTGGCGTCGACGCGTCCCATCCCGCATTCCGTGCAGATTCCCCAGTGGCGCGCACCCTCTGGAGAGCTGAGCAGCGCGGCGTCGATGTGCTCGATCTGCTCAGCCGTGGTGCCTGGTGCCTGATCGTCAGGGTGATACGGGACCAATGCGAAGTACAGCTCGGTGTCAGAGCCCGTCCGCAGCTGTCCGAGCGGTTCGAAGTAGGCGCTGTCGTTACGGCCTTGCGGCACAGTGAATGACACGAAGTCGACCGGGCGCTGCGCAGACGAGCTGACAGCATTGACGAGATCGACCTGCATCTGGAGCGACTCGGGCTGCTTGAAGTGCTGGTGGCCATAGTCGCCATAACAGAGGTGCATACCGACCGGGACGTCGGCTGGCACCCGCTCAAGGCATCGCACCAACGCGGGCGTGATCTGGTCCATTCTCGTCTTCGGCCCCATCGCCCCCTCGAGCGCCCCGAACTCGACCGCGACGTCCCACTGAATCGCGACCTGCTCGTGGGGGAGCCGATCGAGCAGCGTGTCGAGATCGGCGAACAGCGCCTGCTCGTAGGAGGGCGCGACCGTGGGCAGTGCGTCGGGCACGAACGTTCCCGCCACCGACGCGAGTGGCGTCGGGTACTGCACCTGTAGGCGTACGTCAGCCGGGATCCTGCCTTCGTTCTGCAGCCGCGTGAAGGTCGCAAACGACCCGGTGTACTCATCGGCGTAGCCGAGGTTCGGCCAATTGATCATCTCGGCCGAGACGCCGGCGGCGAGACGCAGCTGCGGCATTTCCGGAGCGTCAGGCGCTGTCTCGTACGCCTGGCCGACTGCGACGGTCTCGAACTCGGACATTTGCTGGAATTTCCGGGTCTGGAAGCTGATCCAGTAGTTGCGATCTCCGGTCTCCCCATCGGTCATCCTGCGCACGCCGTTGGGGATGCGTGAGCTGATCTCCCGCATCACCGTCTCCGCATCCGGCAGGTTTACCGAGCCGTTGAAGTGAACGCTGCTGGGTTGCATTGCAATCCTCTCGATAGCTCTCCGCTCCCCTCCGTCCTATCACGCTCGCGGTCGTCGTGTCGAAGCGACCCTCCGAACGTGATGGTGCTTTGCCGATGCCGGCTTCGGCAACGGTGACGCGCTCGAACTAAACGAATGTCGTAGGTCGCGGTAGCCGTCCACTAAACGGGGTAACTAACGGTTCGATTGTGTTAACCCGAACACCTGTCCACTCCGATGCTGCCTTGCGCAGCCCGCTTCGCGTTCGCCTTCCTGCGCCTCGAGGGTGCGGATCGAGCGGCGGCGGATTGACGGTTCGTAGAGGCAAGCGGCTTGCGGTGGCGTGCGCGATGGGTGTGCTGGGCGTAACTGTCCCCAGCACGGCGCTGGCTTCAGCCGCCAGCGCAGGCCTTCTGGCCTCGGTCTCCGACACGGTCGCGTCAGCCTCCGCGCCCGTCGTGCCCGCCTCAAATGTTGTGGCAGCGGTCCCGAGCACCGTGGCGCCTGTCTCCGACGCGGCTGGGCAGACCGCCACTGTTTCCAGTATCCGAACCGTTCGCACCGGCAGGCGATCAAACACTCAGGCCTGAGAGCGATCCGGGTCGCAAGCACGCCGCTGGCACGCACACCAAGTCAGATCGAGTGCTTTCGACACCGCCCTTGACGATCCCGACAGGCGGCACCGCGGCAAGCCACTCAGCCGAAGCCGGCTCCGGCTCGTGGGCAGATCGGGTCGTCAGTAATTCTCGGCCATGTGGACTCGGCGGCCCAGGGACCGGCGGACTTCTATCGGCTCGGCGCGCTGCGCCCAGGCGAGCAGATCGACGTGACGCTGCTGGATCGCCAGACCGTGGTGTTCTCCGTGCTCGGAGTGCGCAGCTTCCTGAAGACGGAGTTCCCCACACGGCTCGTCTACGGCAAGACGAGGTACCCAGCACTGCGTCTGATCACCTGCGGCGGTACATTCGACCCGGGCACGGGTCACTACCTCAGCAACACAGTGGTGTTCGCGACGATGCGTTCCTTGCATGCAAGGACGCCGGCTAAGTCTGTCTCGCAGTCAGTGGCTGAGCGCTCGTGAGAGATGAAACGCAGTCGAGACCACGTACGCGAGACCCAGCAGATGGCGGAACCAGTTGACTCCGTGCGCGAGCTCCTCGTAGGCCCAGACCGTCATGGCGAGATAGGAGATCGCGCGAGCGTCGTCGCTGCTCACGCCGTGCAGCAGCGCGGCGAGTTGCCCGCCGGCGAACGCGATGATCAAAGGAGCATTGGGAAACTGAATGACCGGAAAGCGCCGCGGGAAACTGAAGTCCCTCACATACCTGTAGCCAACCAGCAGCCCGTCGCGGTCCATGTCATCTAAAGACGCCTTTGGGCCGCAAATCCTTCCCGCCTTGGGCTACAGCTCGCTGTCACTCATGGACACCGTGTGAGCGAAAGACGCTCACCGTTCCGCGCTTCGAAGCGCCGCAAATGAAGCACAAACCGCGAGCAGATCAGTCAGCCTCCGGAAGCGCGGCGAAGTCACGCTTCACCTGCCGATACCACCCCATGCCGGAGATCGGACGCTTCCAGCGACCTTTCATGTCGTTCAAGGCTTGCTCGTGCGCGATGTCACCGCCTGCCACCACGCCCTTCAGGTGCCGGTCCTGCGCCTTGATCACCTCGTCAGCGGTTGTTCCGCGGAGCTCGAAGTCACACGGCCCGCCGAGCTGCTGACACGTCATCGTCTTCATCGAAGTCCTCCCGTCGCTGCCGGATGGTGCCGCACGCGACAGGCTACGGATGACGCCGATGGGCGTTTCTTCGATCCTGCTTGATCGGGAGCGGTGCTAACAAGCTTCGGACATACACGGCACCCGGAACGCGGAGCCGATACGTCCGCGGCGATTCCAGCATGGGCTCCTCTTGGCCAGGCCGTCGCCGTTGCGGCCGCGCGATAGGTTCGAATCCCTCGGAGCGTCGGCGACGTCCGCCTGCGCTGACGCCGACGCCGCAGGACTGGATCGTTCTGCCGGCGAGGCACTGCTGGTCACGTTCGGGCGCGGGAGTTCTGCCGAAGCTCCCGCGAGAGCCTTGATGTATCCGGCGACGATGCCGTCGGTGTAGCGGTCAGCCCTTGAGCGGGGGACTCGCGTTGTGGGGAAATCTGTCGTGAAGGCAGCCATGGGGGTCTCCTTGGTCCGGGGGCCCAGCCTCGGCGCGTATGCGGAGGCTGCCTCCGGAACTATAACGGAGGCAGCCTCCGGATTCAAATGGAGAACACGCTGGCGATCGGCTTCCCGGGTCCGGTGAGATCCCAAGGCGGCTACAGAAGCTCTATCCGCGAGCCTCCTCGGGCTCCTCGTACCACTTCACCCGCTCGCCGATTCGCGCGCGCATCTTCCACTTGGTGCCCTTGGGCGCAGCGTTCAGAGCCTCTTCGAGCTCCCTCGCACGAGTGCTCACGAGCTCCGCCTGGTAGGGCGACACGCCCAAGTTGCCGACCAGCTCGACGAGCGTTGCGAGGGTACCGTGGATGGTGTGCTCGAGGCCCCAGTCGTTGTGGGTGACGGCAAGGACCCTCTCCAGCTCGATCTCGTCATGGCTGAAGCCGTGGTCAACCATCAGGGCGGCGAGGTCACGGACGTCCTTCTCATTGATGCTCACGACCTGCAGCTTCGTCATCAGCAGATCCGCGAGCGCGATCGTGAGACCGTCAGCGGCGCTGCTGTTGCGGAGGTCGAGCTCGTGTGCCATCACGAACTTGTCGAGCAGGATGTCGAGCGGCCTGTCCCGGACGGGATCGTGGAAGTTCAGCCGGGTGGCTCCGTGCAGTGCATTGAACATCCGGTCGGCCTCATAGCCCTGCTTCTCCATGAACGCTGTGATGCGCTTGCGGTCATTTCCGCGCGCGAGGAAGTCGGCGTCTCCGTACGCGCGAGCCAGCGGCGGCGTACGAGCACTCTGGCACTGGACCCACACGGCGACGCCGCCCAGCAGCCGCAGCGGCAGCTCCGCGTCGACCGCGGCGACGGCCAGCCGCCGACCTTCCTCGGCCACGTCGTCAAGAATCGCAGAACCAGCTGGATCGCTCATCGGGGTTCCGTTCCGCCCGTCGCAAAGTCAGCCAGGGCCTGCTTCCAGTAAGCCACGCTCTCGCGCAGGTCCTGCAGGACCTGCGCATCGGCCGCCTCGAACGACGGAATCACCTCAAGGATCAAAGTCATCTCTTCAGCTCCGGATTCAATCAGCGACTCGATCACGCGGTCGGCACGGATCCGCCCCTGAGCATTAAACGCGGCAGTGAAAGGCCAGTGGTGATCTCCACCGGCGTCAGACTGCTGCAGGTGCACGACCCGCGTGCGCGGCCCCATCAATCTGAGCCAGGCATAGGGATCGGCCTCCTCCCCCACGACGCCCGGGGCGCATTGGTGGCCAACGTCGAGGCACAAGCTGACCGGCGCCTGATCGGGACCGGCCGGACTGAGCAACGAACTCACCTGTGCCATTTGCCACGGCTCCCGATCGCACGCCATGTTCTCGACCAGGAGCGCCTCGAGCTGGTGGCGGCTGGCCAAGCGGGCCAGCCGCTGCAGATGCTCCCACAACTCAGCCCAGCGATCCTGCCGGCGCTCGTCGTCGTCGGCGTCAGGCCGGGACAGGCTGCCGACGTGCCCCCCGAACGAGCTGGCGCCGATCCTCGAGGCAAACCGGATGCCCTCCTCCCAGAAGCGAAAGCCCTGTTCGCGGCCAGGGCTTGACGGGCCAAGCATCAGGTTGCTCGAGTAGGCGCCGAGGCCGGTGAATACCGAGTCGACCCGAATTCCCGCCTCTCCGCACGCCTGGCGGATCCGCTCCGCCTCAGACTCCCAGCTCTCCTGCGCGAGCGACAGATCGAGGCTGTGCTGGATCAGCGCGAGCTCGAACTCCTCGGCCACGACTGCCGCCCACTCGTCGGGCTCAGGCCAGCGTTTGACGGCAAAGCAGTTGTTGATCCCAAGCTCGAACCTCACGACGCCAACCTCACCGCGGCCGAGTCACGGAGCTCCAAGAACCAGCGGTAGCGCTCGTTCACGAGGCCGGCGCAAGCCGCATCGGGCTCGAAC
This sequence comes from Solirubrobacteraceae bacterium, assembly GCA_036268195.1. GTDB lineage: Bacteria > Actinomycetota > Thermoleophilia > Solirubrobacterales > Solirubrobacteraceae > Palsa-465. The sequence continues at coordinate 114,506 of DATAUP010000043.1, read as the reverse complement.
CGCTGAGCTCTGTCGAGGGCGGCGGTCAGACCGGCCTGCGCCTGATCGGCGAAGCCGCACCTGGCGGCGGCCAGCAGGGCCGCCCCGACCGGAGCGGAGTCGTGACGCAAATGTAGGACCGGCGCGCCGAGTACGTCGGCCTTAAGCTGGCCAAGCAGGGCGATTCGAGCACCGCCTCCCCCCACTCGCAGCTCCCCCAGCGGCGAGCCCGACGCAACCAGCAGCGACACGGTTTCGGCAACCGCAAAGGCCACCCCCTCGAGCACCGCGTAGGCAACCTCGTCACGCGCGTGCCGATCTGAAAGGCCGATCAGAGCGGCTCGCAGCGTTGGATCATCGCGGTCGCCGTCGCCCAGGTAGGGCAGGAAGATCGGAGCCGCCAGCCGCGGATCACCGTACGAGCCCGAGCCCAGCCGTGCGCGAACTCGCGTGGCCGCCTGCTCGAGCTCCGTAAAGCCCGGGAAGTGCCATTGGGTCAGCGCCCAGCTGAGCGCGGCACCGGTCGTGTTGACCCCGAGCTCGGTGCAGTAGACGTCCGGCAAGACGTAGCTGTAGTGCGTGATCCGGACGTCGCCGGCGGGCTCGGTCACGACCGAGTTCAGGCACGAGGAAGCGCCCGCCATCTCGCTGATCGTGCCGGGGCCGACCACGTCGCTGCCGTACGCCGCGCACTGACTGTCGGCGGCGCCGATCACGACCGGGCATCCGCGCCCGATCCCGGTTGCCGAGCAGACCTCGGCCGACAGATCGCCGGCCACCTCCCAGGGCGCCAGCACTGGCGGGAAGAGGTCTGCGCCAAGGCCGAAATCGTCGAGCAGGTCCAGCGCCCAATCCCTGGCGCGCAGGTCGTAGAAGAGGGTGGAGTTAGCGTGGGTCTGGTCGGTGGCAGTCCGGCCGGTGAGAGCTTGCAGCACCACGTCGCGCGGCTGCATGAAGCAGTCGCCGGCCGCAAACACCGAGGGTTCGCATTCCCGCCACCACAGCACCTTCGGGCCGACGTGAAACGCCGACGCGACGTGGCCGGTACGCGCGTGCATCGCCTCCTCCCCCCAGCGCCGGCGCATCTGCCCGGCCTGCGCGACCGCCCGGTTGTCGCGGTACAGCAACCCTGGCCCGACCGGCTCGCGATCGCGTCCGAAGGGAGCCACGGTTGGGCACTGGCCGGTCAGCCCGATCGCCCGCACCGCACCTGGATCGATGCCCTCCGAGCTCGTCAGCTCGACCAACGCTCCCAAGCCGGCGCGTCGCCAGTCTCGTGGATCCTGCTCAGCCCAACCGGGGCGGGGAGTCACCGTCTGGTAGGGCTGCCGGGTCTCCCGCCGGAGCGTGCCGTCGAGGCTGACCGCCGAGGCGCGTGCGCCAGTCGTGCCGACATCGACGGCGACGAACAACTCATCGTCACTCATCCACGTACCAACTGGTGGGACTTGAGCTTGTCGCCGGACACGGTGATGAGGGCGCCGTTGAGCGATCCGGTGCCGTAGTCACTACCTGGGTTGAAGGACATCGTGCGGCCGATCCGGCGAAAGCCGGCCGACTCATGGACGTGGCCGTGGAGGCTGGCGACCGGTTGGTGGCGCTCGATCGCATCACGGACCGCTGTGCTGCCCACAGGCCCGAGCTTCACCTGACCGGCCTGCTGGGTGACGGTGAGGTTCGCGTCGAGCACAGGAGCCTCGTCGAGCCCGCTCTCGTACGGCGGCACGTGGGCGTTGAACACGACCAGGTGCTCGTCGGGAGCCTGGGCGAACATCTCGTCGAAGTGGCGGGTGAGCTCGTCCTCGCTCATCTCGCGGAAGCTGTCCCACGGAGTCGGGTTCGACCAGCCCCACGAGATCAGCGTGTGCTCGTCGTCAAGCGGCAGCACTCTGCCCTCGGCGTACTCGCCCCAACTCGCCTCCTGCAGCGGCTCGGCCAGCGAGGGTGGGTCGTCGTTGCCAAGCATCCAGAACGCCGGCTTACCCAGCGGTCGCAGCCGTTCGTCGGCCATCTCCATCCACCGCTCGAGCCGTTGATGCATCAGCTTCAGCAGGAGGTCGTCGACGGTCCCGTCGGTGATGCGCTGGTCGAGTTCGCCCGGCTGCGCGCGCCACGGGTAGTAGCCGACGTCGGAGATGATCCGCTCCACCCGCGCGAGCTCATCGGGATCCTCGATCTCGTAGCGGTGTCCGCGGAAGGTGGTCGTGTAGCGCCCGCCCCCGAGGTCCTCGATCGCCTGCACAGCCTTGCCGGCGATGTCGCCCCCCAGCACCATCACGTCCGGGCCATAGGCGGCGCCGGCGTTGAGGAACTTCCGGAAGCACATCTCCGAGCCGTGTACATCCGTGGCGAAGAACAGCTTCGTCTTCTTGGCCATGCGCTTCAGCTGGCCACGAGCGAGCCGCGCACCTCGCGGACCAGTCTCATCATCTCGTTGACACGTTCCGGATCAACTGGATTCCAGGTGTAGCCGTCGACCTTGAGGCTGGTGCCGACGATCGCGCCGTCCGCCACGGTGAGCACGTCCTGCACGGTCTCGTGCTTGACACCGGTGTTGGCGAGGACCGGGATGTCGGCTGCGTCCTTCGCCTCCCGCAGATCCGACATGCTGGCGTCCAAGCCCGCCGCGGGCCCTGAGATCAGCAGGGCGTCGGCGCCGAGATAGGAGGCGCTGGCGGCGCGGTCGGCGACCGTCCGGCCGCCGACGGACTTGCTGAACTCCGGGGTGATGTTCGCGAACATCGCGACGTCGCTCGCACCGATGTTCCGCCGATACGCGGCTATAGCGCCGAAGTCAGGGCTCAGGAGACCCATGTCGCTGTCATAGACACCGGTGAGAACCTCCCGGATGAACGAGCCGCCGCTGGCGACCGCCGCCGCGAGGCTCGCGTACGGGTCCCACAGCAGATTGGTGCCGTAGGGCACACGCAGCTCCGAGCGCAGCCGCCCGATGACGTGCGCCATCGTGGCCGCCACCTCGGTGCCCACCGACGTGGAATAGGGGATGTCGTTCTCGTTGCAGAACAGGATGGCGTCGACCCCGCCCTCCTGGAGTGCCCTGACCTCGCGCGCAGCCGAACTGACAATCGCCTCGAGGCCGCCGGCGGCGTCGTACCGCGGGCGGCCCGGCAGCCCCTCCAGGTGGCACATCGCGATCAGCGGCTTCTCGACGCCGAAGTAATCGTTCAGGGTCTTCATCTGGGGGTTCTCCTTGGTTGGCTATCGGGGCTGTTGGCTATCGGGGCTGGGAATCCGGGGCGCGGAGCCCTCGGCGGGCGAGCCGCCGTCTGGGACGCTGGTCTCGGCGCTGCGCGCGCCGGGGCGATCGAGGACGATGATCTCCACACCCAAGGCTTCGAGCTCCACGAGTTCCTGCTCGGGAGCAGCTGTATCGGTGACCAGAAGCGAGATCGAGCTGGCCGGGGCAACAGATGCCATCGTCGTCTCGGCGAGCTTCGAACCGTCGGCGAGCACGACCAGTCGCTCACTCTGTTCGATCATCAGTCGCTGGATCTCCGCGGCCTCGTCGCTGAGCTCGGTGATACCGGCGCGGGCTGAGAGGCCGGCTGCCCCGAGCACCGCCAGATCGGCGCGATAGCGCCGTACGGTGGCGGCCGCCACCGGGCCTACGCAGGCAAGTTCGTCGGTTAGCACCGAGCCGCCCAAGACCACTACCCGCCCCTTGCGCGTACCAAGGAGACTGGCGACCGGGAGCGATCCCGTGACCACTATCAAGTCCTCTCGCGGAGGCAGGAACATCGCGAATTGCTCGGTGGTGCTGCCGATCCCGATGAACATCGTCCGTTCCGGCGCGAGGATCTCGGCTGCGCGCATCCCGATCACCCGTTTGGCCGGAGCGTTCTCCAAGGCGCGGGCGTTGAACAGCAGCTCCATCGACCGAGTGATGTGAGCGGTCGCTCCGCCATAAGTGCGGCGCAGAAAGCCGTCCCGCTCGAGGCGGCCGATGTCTCGGCGGATCGTCATCTCCGAGACGCCGAGCTCGGCTGCGAGCTCGGCGATATGGATGGTCTGGTGCTCGGCCACCTGTTCCAAGATGCGGTGTCGGCGATCGACGGCTAGCACGCACACATCTTGGCAGAGTGCGGGATCGCCTCGCAACATCGCACGTCCATCAGCCGCCAGCATCCCTAAAGATGGTTGCCGAACGTGTGCGATCTTGTTATAAGTCCTGCCATTAGCCGACGTCCCGAGGGAGAGAGATCGATGGCAGACCTGCAGCAGGAGGGCACAGACGCGCCCAGCCGCCAGTCCAGTCAGCTGTTTGTGCGCCGGAGCACCGGCTTGGTTCGCGAGGCCTCCGCGCTGGACGCCACGATCTTCAACGCGGTCTTCTCCGCACCAGTGGGAGCGACGCTCGCGTGGGGTGTCTTCTTCGCGCTGACCGCGTTCCCCGGGGCGGACCTGGTGGCCGCGGTCCTCTGGTCGTTCGTCCTGAACATCCCGATCCTGATCATGATGTCCCTGCTGGCCTCCTCGATGCCGAAGACCGGCGGGGACTACGTCTGGGTGAGCCGCATTCTCAGCCCGCCGGCCGCGTTGGTCTCGAACTTCGGGGCAGCTTTCTCAGCGATCATCGGGGCGACCTTCTGGGCGCGCTACTTCCCAGTGTTCGGACTCGGCCCCGTCCTCGTCACGCTCGGGACCATCTTCAACAGCCACGGTCTGATCACAGCCGGGCAGCACATCGAAGCCGACAAGGGCTGGATCTTCCTGGGCGGCTTCGTGATGATCCTATGGATGACGGCGATCCTGATCGCCGGCACGAAGACCACCTTCCGCTGGCAGAACGTCTTCTGGTTCATCGCCAGCGCCGGCACCCTGATCGCCTTCGTGGTTCTGCTGTTCGCGTCGAAGTCGGGCTTCGAGCACCATTTCAACACGATCTCTCACACGTTCGGCGTCAAGGGCAACGCCTACCAGAAGGTGATCACCGACGCCCACGCGCAGAACATCCACCCGCACGCGTTCGGGGGCGCAACGACTCCGGCGATCTTCGTGATCATGACGTTCATGATCTGGAACTGGTGGAGCGTCTACCTCTCCGGCGAGCTGAAGAGCGCTTCCAACCGAAACCGCCAGATGTCGATCATGTTCGGCGCGCTCAGCTGGAACGTCGTCGGCCTCGTGGTCGGCGTGCTGCTGCTCTACAAGGTGACCGGCTACCAGTTCATCGTCGGCGCAAACACCGCGGGGAACGTCGCGTATGCGCTGCCAACCGGGCCCTTCTACCACTTCTTCGCGGGCCTGGCTGTCAGCAGCAACGTCCTGACGACGATCATCGTCGCCTCGTTCCTGTTCTGGAGTCTGCCGGCGATGGTCGGTAATACGTTCATGCCGATCCGCAGCGTCTTCGCGTGGTCGTTCGACCGGGTGCTGCCGGAGCGGTTCTCAAACGTCAACGAGCGCTTCCATTCGCCGGTGCCGGCGATCCTGCTGGTGATGGCGCTGGTGACCGCGATGCTGGCCTGGAGCGTCACCGCTACCACCTTCCAGACGCTACTCGCGCTCGGAGTGCTCGCAGGTGTGGTCTGCGTGGTGATTGTCGGGGTGGCCGCTTTCGCCTTCCCGATCCGCCGCCCGGACGTCTACAACAGCTCCCCGGCCAACATCAAGTTCATGGGGATCCACGTGCTGCAGATCGTGGCGCCGCTGTCGATCGCCGTGGTCGCCTTCCTGACCTGGGAGGCCTGGCACTACCCGGCCCTGGCGTTGAGCGGCAACACCGGTAACCGTTGGCAGATCCCCGCGTTCATGGCCGGCATCGTCGTGGTCGGGTTGCTGATCTACTACATAGCCAAGGCGGTCAGGCGCTCGCAGGGCATCGACCTCGACCTCGTCTACAAGGAGCTTCCCCCTGACTGATGGAATCGCATCGCGCCGGCTGCACGGAACCGTCGCGCTAGTCACGGGAGGCACCTCAGGAATCGGCTTGGCCATCGCCAGCCGATTCCTGGCCGAGGGCGCGCGGGTGGCAATCACCGGTCGCGACGGCGAGCGCGGCAGCGCCGCGCAGGCGCAGCTCGGCGAAGACGCACTGTTCGTGAGAGCGGATGCGGCCGACCCCGAGCAGGTCGAGCGGTCGATCGCCGACACGCTCGAGCGCTTCGGCCGGATCGACACACTCGTCAACAATGCCGGCATCGCGCTCGCCGAACGCTTGGTCGATACGCCGGTGGATGCATTCGATGCGCTGATCGCCGCGAACGTCAAGGGCCCTTACCTATACGCGAGGGGATGCTTCCCCGCACTCACGCAGAGCCACGGCTCGATGGTCCACATCGGCTCTGACGCAGGCTTGCGCGCCGAGCAGCCGATCGGTGCCTACTGCGTGAGCAAGGCGGCGGTCACGATGATGTCGCAGGTGCTGGCCCTCGACGGCGCAGCTCACGGTGTGCGCTCGAACTGCGTGTGCCCCGGCGCGACCGAGCCGGGCATGCTTCACATCGGACCGGCCGACGATCCCGACCGGGGAGACGACTCGAGCGAGTGGGCGCCCGCGCCGCTGGGCCGGATCGGCACCGGGGCCGACGTGGCCGCCGCTGTCGCCTACCTTGCCAGCTCCGACGCAGCCTTCGTCTCAGGCGCCCTGCTCCTGATCGACGGAGCCAACGGCGCCGGCTTATTCAGCTGACCCGCTCGAGCTAGCTGGCAAGCAGGGCGGCGCCGAGTGCGCCGCCGAGGTCGCCGAGGCCGACGAGGTGCACGTCCGGCATGCTGCGCCCCGGGAACAGGTGCTTGGTCATCTGCTTGCGGATGCGCTCCACGTAGGGCTCGCCGAAGCGCACGCCGAGGCCGCCACCGATCACGACCGCCTCGACGTCCAGAAGGTTGACCGCTGAGGCAGTGCCGGCACCCAGGGCCTCCACAGCCCCGTCGATCAGCTCGCCGGCAAGGTCATCGCCGTGTTCGATCGCCTCCGCCCAGACGGCGCTGGTGAAGCGGTCCCGCTGCTTGTGCTCCATGATCTTCAGCAGGTCGGACTTGCGTCCATCGTCGATCTCGTGACGGGCGTGCGCCTCCATCGCCGCGCGCCCGGCGTACGCCTCCATGCACCCTTGGTTGCCACACGGGCACTTACGGCCACCGAGCTTTATGACCATGTGACCGATCTCGCCCGCGCCGCCGCGACCATGCCACGGCTTCTTGTCCAGCACCAGACCGCCGCCGACGCCCGTTCCCCAGAACACACCGAGCAGCGAGGAATAGGGCTTGCCGACCCCGAGCTCGAACTCGGCGGCGGTTGCGACCTGAACGTCGTTACCGATCGCGACGCGCGTTCCCAAGGCCTTACTCAGCTCGGGACCGAGCGCGAAGCTTCCGTCCCAACCGGGGAGGTTGCGCGCACTGGAAACCGTGCCCGCCGCGGGGTCGATCGATCCCGGCGAGCCGACACCGACACCAGCCAGCGCGGCAGTCGTGGTTTCGGCCGCCTGAGCGGCCTCCTGCATCGCTTTCACCATGTGGCTGGCAACATCGGCCGGGGTACCGCTGGTGGGCGTCGGGTGACGCGCCGAACCGAGAACCGTGTTGCCATCGTCCACGACGATCGCCTCGATCTTCGTGCCACCGAGGTCAATGCCGCCGCGCAGCACAGCCGCATCGTGCGTATCTACCATCCGTCGATTATTCAGCTTTTGGCGCGGCACCGCGTTTGGCGCGGTACCGCTTATTGACACGCGTGGCATCTCCGCGGCCTACTCTTAGGAGATGCGCCGCGCTCTGGCAGCCGCGATCGGCATCGCCTCGATCTGGGGAGCGCTCGCCGCCTTCGGATCTACAGCCGCCATCGCTGCGCCGCCACGTGGCACGCTGACCGGCACCGAGTACAAGGAGCTGTCCCAGCAGTTCGCCGCCGTCAAGCGAGCCCTTGCCGGCAAGAACGTCAACTGGGGCGTAGCCGATACCGCATGCCGGAGGGCCGGCACCACCAGCCCCCTGCTGAAGAGCCAGCGCAAGAGCTGTCTCGATGATCTCGCCACAATCAAGGCGCTGGTGAACTTCGTCGTAGATCAACCGAAGTGCGAAGCTGCCGCCGCCACGAGCACGGGTACGACCACGACCGGCACGACGACCACGGGGACGTCCACCACCGGAGCTACGACGACTGGTACCACCACCACGGGTGGGCTCAGCAGCGCTGACCTGCAAGTGGTGGTCTGCTTGGACCCGGAGTACGAGGCGCTCAGTCGTGCGGCAACCACGATGTACCCGGCAGACGCTGCGTCCCGGAAGCAGGCACTTGTGCGCGGATTTGGCGGAACTTGCCTGGCAACGCTGGTGGACACCCCGGCCGATCTCAGGCATGAGGAGAATTTCGCGTTCACCGCAAAGCATCTGGCTGCTGACGCAGCGCTGCTCACCAAGATCAGCCGCGGCCAAGCGCCCACCAGCGATGTGAACGGCACGCAGGTGGTCGATGACGCGACAGCGTTCGACGAGTCCGCCAAGACCTTCCTGAATGAGAGCTCGCCGCAAAAGCTGTCTGTCTGTCATCACCAGGTTTGACGGCAGCTATAGGCTTGCCACACCGTGACCGGCGTCTCTCTCGACAGCGTCGAGCCTTACCACAACATCTCGTCGAAAGCCTACGAGCATCCGGCGGATCGCGCGGCGACCGCCGCTCTGAAGGCGATCCCGATGCTCGACACGCTCGTGCGCCGGCTGATCGAGTGGCGCTACGAGCGGGCGCTGCGCCAGTTCTACCTCGGCACGTCGCTGAAGGTCTCTGAACAGCAGTGCCCGGAGCTCTGGGCATCGCACCTGGCCGCGTGCCGGATCCTGGACCTACCCGAGGTCTACGACCTGTACCTGACGACACCGGTGCTCGGAATCGCGGCGACGATCGGTTCGAAGAAGCCGATGATCGTGGCCGACTCGATGGTGCTCCAGCGGCTTGGACCGGGCGAGCAGCGCGTCCTCGTCGGGCACGAACTCGGCCACATCCTGTCCGACCACGTGCTCTACATCACGGCGCTCAACATCTTGCTGGCAGCCGGCGGCTCCTTGCCGACCCTGCTGGGGCTTCCGTTCCGTGCGGTCAAGACCGTGCTGCTCGAGTGGTACCGCGCCGCCGAGCTCAGCTCCGACCGGGCCGCGACGCTGATCGTCCGTGACCCGCAGATCGTCTGCCGGATGCTGATGGTCACCGCCTCGGGCCTACCGGCTGACCAACTGAACCTGGACGCGTTCATGGCCCAGGCGATGGAGTACGAAAACTGGGACGACCCGTCCGACAGGGTCCGCCGGTTCTTCTGGGAGATCAGCGTAACCCACCCGTACGCGGTCAAGCGGGTATCGGAGGTCATGCGCTGGGTACAGAGCGGCGACTACGACCGCATCCTCCGCGGCGACTATCGAACCCGCGACCAAGAGACGGACGTACGCGCCGAGGCCAGCGACGCGATGGAGTTCTACGGCGAGCGCTTCCGCGGAGCATTCCGTGACATCGGCGAGAACGTCACGAACCTCGGCACCCAGGTCGGCGGCGTCGCCGACCAGGTGGCCGACTGGCTCCGCAGCCGCGGCGGCGGATCCGGACCCGGATCAAGCGCCGCCTGAGCACCTGCCTCGAGGCGTCAGCCCGCCGCCGAGCGCTTGTAGGTCTGCAGGCCCGGCCTGATCGTCTTATCGTCGAGGAACTGCTGCAGCCCGGCGTCGCGGCCGTGCTCGGCGTCGAGGAACTGGGATTGCTCGATCTTGGCATAGAGATAGTCCTCGGCCGCGTCCCAGCTCATCTCGAGACAGTGACGGAAGCCGAGCTTGGCTGCCCGCAGGACGACGGGATTCTTGGCTTTGAGCTCATCCGCGAGTCCGACGACGGCGGCGTGCAGTTCTGAGCGCGGCACAGACTCGTTCACCAGACCCATCTGCGCTGCCTTGCGGCCGTCGAACGTGCGGCCGGTCATGATGTAGAGCAGCGCGTCGCGAGTGCCAACGGTCTCCGCCAGCGCGCGCGAGACGTTGCCTCCGGGAGGAATCCCCCAGTTGATCTCCGAGAGGCCGAACATCGCCTCCTCGGCGGCGATCGCGAGGTCGCAGGCGATCATCGGCGTGAAGGCGCCGCCGAAGCACCAGCCGTTGACCATCGCGATCGTGGGTTTCGGATAGTTGCGCAACATGCGCCACTGCCAGCCCATCGATTCACGTCGTACCTGACGCTGGACCCAATCGGGCTGCTCGTCGACCTCGCGAAAGTACTCCTTGAGGTCCATGCCTGCCGAGAAGGCATCGCCGGCAACGGTCAGCACCAGCACCGCTGCCTCGGGTTCCGCGTCGATCGCCGTCAGCACCTCGAGCATCTCGGTGTTGAGTGTCGGGTTCATCGCGTTGCGCTTCTCCGGCCGATTGAGGGTCACCCAGGCGACACCGTCGTCGATGTCGACATCGACACAGCTCCACCGCTTCCAATCGGCCATCTTGTCTCCTATCTCGCTGGTCTCGCGGAGGCTAGGCGCTCTCGGCAACGAGTGCCTCGAAGAACTCGAGGTCCCCGGTATCGAGCTGGCAGAGCTCGAGGAAGTGACCGAGCTGCGCGCGAGCGTCTATATATCCGGCGCGCACGCGTCCCGGGATCAGCATCGTGTAGTCGAAACGCAGCCCCGCGTCTTCGAGCATCCGGCCGGCACGCTCCCACGCGGCGTCGCCGGTCTCCATGAACGCGGCGAGGTGGTGTAGGCAGATCGCGAACGAGCCATCGGCGGGCAACGAGTCGCGGTAGAAGCCAACCTCGCCGGACACAGGCTCGATCAGCTCGACGATCAGACCGCCGCGCGCAGCCATCGCGAAGCGCGCCTCCCAGGGAACGACCTCGTCGCCGGCCATGAACGTGGCGCCTCCGCTTGGCACCCGGAAGTGATGTTCCAGCCCGAGCCGCTCGGAGAGCTCGTCGAGCGCGCGATCGAGGTCGGTCGTGACGTAGCCGAGCTGCCAGATGTTCGCGAATAGGTCCGCGACCGTCTCGACCGGGCGCGGCACTGCGAACAGCCCCTCTGCGGGGCGGGCGATCCCTGACGCTCCCATAGCGTCATCTTGAGCATGCGGCCCGCTGGCCGCATGCTCATCAGAGCGCGGACCTTTGACCGTCAGCGCAGCCCGTTAGCGGCTTCCTCCCCCGGTTGTGATCGAATGGGCTTGTGCCGATCCGCACCGAGGCAGGACTGATGGACCTCACGAGCATCACCGCGATCGATGTGCACGTGCACGCTGAGCGCAATCAGGGAGAGGAGCAGGATCCCGTGACGGGCGAGATCCTGGCCGCTGCTGCGCGCTACTTCGGCGGGCACCCGCCGCAGCCGACCGCACAGGAGGTCGCCGATTACTACCGCGAGCGCCACATGCTCGCGGTTATCTTCAACGTCGACGACGAGGCCGGCATGGGCCGGCGCCGGCTCGGTAACCAGGAAGTCCTGGAGGTCGCTCGGGCCAACCCCGACGTGCTGATCCCGTTCGCGAGCGTCGACCCGCACAAGGGCAAGCTCGGCGTCAGGGAGGCACGCGAGCTGATCGCTCAGGGTGTGCGCGGCTTCAAGTTCCACCCCAACATTCAGCGCTTCTGGCCCAACGACCACGAGTTCTACCCGCTGTATGAGGTCATCGCCGAAGCAGGTTTGATCGCTCTGTTCCATTCCGGCACGACCGGGATCGGCGCCGGCATGCCAGGCGGGGGCGGCGTGCGCCTCAAATACTCGAACCCGATGGCGGTCGACGACGTCGCCGCCGACTTTCCCGCGCTCGACATCATCCTCGCCCATCCGTCATTCCCGTGGCAGGACGAGGCGCTGGCGATCGCCGTACACAAGCCCAACGTCTATATCGACCTGAGCGGTTGGGCGCCGAAGTACTTCCCGGAAATCCTGATCCGCTACACCAACACGCTGCTCAGACACAAGATGCTGTTCGGGTCCGACTATCCGCTGCTCAATCCGGACCGCTGGCTGCAGGAGTTCGCGGAACTTCCGATCAGGGACGAGGTTCGCCCACTCGTGCTCAAGGAGAACGCCGCGCGACTGCTCAAGCTGGAGAAGCCCCCGACGGAGCCGTGAAGGCGGGTCACAGATGATTGGAGACGTCCTCTGGGACCCGCCCGACGATCTGCGGGAGACGACCGAGATCGGCCGTTTCATGGACTGGCTGGAGACCGAGCGCGAGCGCACCTTCGGCGACTACCACGAGCTTTGGCGGTGGTCGATCGACGACCTCGAGGGCTTCTGGTCAGCCGTCGTCGAGTTCTACGGGGTCCACTTTCACTCGCCCTATGAGCGCGTGCTCCCTGATCGCACGATGCCCGGCACCAAGTGGTTCACCGGCGCGCGCCTGAACTATGTCGAGCACATGCTGGGGCTGCCCGAGGACGCGGACCGGCCGGCCGTGATTGCGCGGTCGCAGACTCGTCCTCCGGTAGATTTGACGTTCGGCGATCTCCGCGACCAGGTGACGCGGGCGCGGGCCGGGCTCAAACGCCTCGGCGTGCGCGAGGGCGACCGCGTGGTCGCCTACATGCCGAACATTCCGGAGGCGCTCGTCGCGTTCATCGCAACCGCGAGCCTTGGCGCCACCTGGGCGACGTGCGCGGCCGAGTTCGGGCCGCGTAGCGTGATCGACCGCTTCTCCCAGATCGAGCCGACAGTCCTGCTGGTGGTGCCCGGTTACGGGTATCGCGACCGCTACATCGATCGCGGCGAGCAGATCGCCGCGATCCGCGCCGGCTTGCCGACGGTCGAGCACGTGATCGGCGTTCCCTACGGCGCCGGCCGCCTCCCCGACGATGTCGTCAGCTGGGACGAGCTGCTATCGGGATCAGAGCCGCTCGAATTCACGCCGGTTCCGTTCGATCACCCGCTGTATGTCCTCTTCTCCTCAGGCACAACCGGCCTGCCGAAGGCGATCGTGCACGGCCACGGCGGCCAGCTGGTCGAGCACTACAAGCACCAGGGGCTGATCTGGGACCTCAAGCCGAGCTCGCGGTTGATGTGGTTTGCGACGACCGCGTGGATGATCTGGAACGCCCTCGTCTCAGCGCTGCTGGTGCGCGCCTCGATCGTGATGCTCGACGGGGACCCGGCCTGGCCAGATCTGCTGGAGCAATGGCGGCTTGCGGAGGGCGTGCGGCCGACCAACATGGGGATCAGCCCGGCCTACCTGATGGCCTGCCGCAGGGCCGGGCTGCTGCCCGGCCGGGGGCTCGATCTCAGCTCGCTCCGCGTGCTGCACACGGCCGGCTCGCCGCTGCCGGCCGAGGGTTACACGTGGGTCTATGAGCACCTGGCGCCGCGGACGCTGCTCAGCAACGGATCCGGCGGCACCGACGTCTGCACCGGCTACGTCGAAGGCTGCTTCGCGCTGCCGGTCTACGAGGGCGAGATCTCGGCCTCCAACCTCGGCGTCGACGCCAAGGCCTTCGACACGGAGGGCAACGAGATCATCGGCGAGCTCGGGGAGATGGTGCTGACCTCGCCGATGCCGTCGATGCCCGTGGCGCTCTGGGGCGACGCCGACGGCAGCCGCTACCGCAGTGTCTACTTCGATCTCTACCCCGGCGTGTGGCGCCAGGGAGACTGGATCAGGTTCACCGAGTACGGCAGCTGCGTCGTGACCGGACGCTCGGACGCGACGCTGAACCGCGGTGGCGTGCGCCTCGGCACGGGCGAGTTCTACGCGGTCATCGACGACCTGCCCGAGATCGTCGACTCGCTGGTCGTCCATCTCGAGGACGCCTCAGGCGGCGCCGGCGAGCTGCTGCTGTTCGTGGTTCCCGGGCCCGACGTGGAGATCACCGCGGAGACGAACCAGCGCATCGCGGCCGCTCTGCGCAGTGAGCTCTCACCCCGTCACGTGCCCGACCGGATCGTGAGCGTCGCCGGGATCCCCACAACGCTGACGGGCAAGAAGCTCGAATCCGCGGTCAAGCGCCTGCTACGGGGCGAGCCCGCGGAGAACGTCGCGAGCCGTAGCTCGCTACTCGACCCGGCAGCACTTGATGCGTTCATCGAATACGCGCACGAATTCCGTCGGCAGGACACGCAACAGGGCATATGATCCGCGTGGGAGAGCTGCCGGAGCTGTTGCCCCGGTGGGAGGGACAGGAGAAGGAGGTGGTCTCGTGAGCACCACGCTCGTCACCGACGGGGCCCAGGCACCGCGTGACGACAACGCCGAACGCTGGTCTGCGCGAGGCAACGACGTATCCGGACAGCTGGATTCGTGGTCAGAGATCTTGGCCTCTACCCATCTGTCCTTCGAGATCAGTGCGACGCACCGGACGCCCGCCCCGTTCGTGGGCGGTGTGGTGCGCCGTCCGATCGGCGACCTGATGCTGGTGGACTGCGCCGCGGCGCCGTTCCGCGGACATCGTGACAAGGCCATGATCGGGGCCAACGGTCCCTCGCCGAAAGAGGACGTGCTCGGTTTCCAGTTCGTCCACAAGGGCGTCGAGAGCGTGCGCGAGAGCGGCCGCGAGATCATGGTCACCGCTGGGCACGTCGTCATGTGGGACGGGCTACAACCGACCGACATCGAGATCGTGCAGCCGTTCTACAAGCGCACGCTGCTGTTCCCGCGCAGCCGGGTGCTGGCGGTCTGCCCGCGGCTCGCCGAGCTCGACGGTCTGCCGTCGCTGAACGACAGTGGCCCGGCACGGCTGCTGGTCAGGTACATGAACGCGCTCGCGGCCGAGCTGCCGACGCTCGCCCCGAGCGCAGTGATCGCCGCCGCCAACGTGGCACTCGAGCTGCTGCGAACCGTCGTCGAGCCGGAACTGCCGGCCGGTCGCGCCGCCGAGCGTACGGCCCTGCGCGCGGACATCCGTCGCTACGTGCGCACGCACCTACGCGATCCCGAGCTCAGCCCGACATCGATCGCGCGCGAGTTCGCGATGTCGATCCGGGCCCTGCACGCGCTGTTCGAGGACGGCGCCGAGTCGGTTGCGGTGCTCGTTCGCAACGAGCGTCTGCAGCGTTGCCTGGAGGACCTGCAACAGCGCAACGGCGGATCGATCACGGAGATCGCGTTCCGCTGGGGCTTCTGTGACGCGGCCCACTTCTCGCGCGTGTTCAAGCGCCGCTACGGGGCGACGCCCAGCGAGGTTCGCCACGCGGCGGTGACCGGCACTCCGATGGAACTCACCGATCGAGAGTCGGCCTGAGGTGACACCGAGGTCGATGGAGGGAAAGGCCGGCCTCGTCACCGGGGCGGCCAGCGGCATCGGACGCGCGTGCGCAATCCGCTTCGCTCAGGAGGGAGCGGCCGTCGTCGTCTCGGATCTCGAAGCTGCCCGCGCCGGTGGCGAGGAGACCGTGCGCACGATCGTGGAGGCCGGTGGCGTTGCGACCTTCTTCCCCTGCGACGTGTCGGGCAGCGGCGATAACGAAGCGCTCGTCCAGCACGTCGTCAGGCGCTACGGCAGTCTTGACTTCGCCCACAACAACGCCGGGATCGGCGTCCATCACCTGCTGCACGAGACAAGCGACGAGAGCTTTGACCGCGTCATCGCCGTCAACCTGCGCGGCACATTCCTCGGCCTCAAGCACCAGATCAGGCAGATGCTGACCCAGGAGATCGGTGGCGCGATTGTCAACACCTCCTCCAATGCCGGGCTGATGGCGGTGATCGGGCTCAGCGCCTACGGGGCCAGCAAGCACGGGATCCTCGGCCTGACAAAGAACGCCGCCGTCGAATACGCGAACGAGAGGATCCGCGTGAACGCGGTTTGCCCAGGCGCGATCATGACGCCGCTGATGACCGACCTGCCGCCCGAGCGCGCCGCGGAGATCCTCGCGCCGCAGGCAATGAAGCGGCCGGGTGACCCGGCCGAGGTCGCCGCCGCGGTCGTCTGGTTGTGCAGCGACGACGCGTCGTTCGTGACCGGCGTGGCGCTGCCGGTCGACGCCGGTTCGGTCGCCTGGGTTTCGGCGCATCGCGACTGACCGCTACCGGCCGTGGCCGGCGTGCCCCAAGCCGCCGGACACGCATCCCGGCACAAACTGGCAAGCCCCTTTGCGCTGAGTGGCTGGCACTACGCGCCCGGGCCGGGCTAGGGTCGCCATACCGTGGCCGTGACCCTGCCACCAGCCGTATCTGAGGACGCGCTGCGCGAGCTGCGCAGCGCGATCGGCGCCGAGTACGTGCTCAGCCCCGACGATGACCTGAACGCCTGGCGCGACCCGTTTCAGCACGCGTCCTGGAACGAATATGTTGCCGGGGCCGTCGTGATCCCGCACACGGCCGAGGAGGTCCAGGCGGTGGTCCGCATCGCCAACCGCCACGAGCTGCCGCTGTGGACGAACTCGCAGGGACGCAACAACGGCTACGGCGGGCCGGCACCTCGGGTCAAGGGCTCGGTGATCGTCTCTCTGAAGCGCATGAACCGGGTGCTCGAGATCAACGAGGAGCTCAGCTACGCGGAGGTCGAGCCCGGCGTGCGCTGGTTCGACCTCTACGACGCGATCAAGGCCGGCGGCCACCGGCTGATGCTGTCGGTGCCGGATATTGGCTGGGGCAGCGTCATCGGCAACACGCTGGACCACGGAATGACCTACCTGCCCTACGGGGTCGACATGAACATGGCTTGCGGGCTCGAGGTCGTGCTCGCCGACGGATCGCTGTTGCGCACCGGCATGGGGGCGATGCCCGAGAATAGATCCTGGCACCTATACAAGCGCGGCCTCGGCCCCACCCTCGACCAGCTGTTCATGCAGTCCAACTTCGGAATCGTCACCAAGATGGGCGTCTGGCTGATGCCGGAGCCGGAGGTGTACATGCCGATGTGGGCGCGGGTCTGGCGCGACGACGACCTCGCGCCGTTAGTCGACACGCTCCGGCGCCTCTCGCTCGACGACACGATCCGCTGCGTGCCGCAGGTGTTGAACACAGCGCTGTACGCGTCAGTGGTTACCGACCGTCGGTTGTGGTGGCAGGGCGAGGGTCCGATCCCCGATGGCGTTCTGGACAAGATGGCGCGGGAGCTCGAGATCGGCCGCTGGCTGATGCGCTGCGGGCTGTTCGGCGACGAGGCTGTGGTCGACCACCGCTTCGCGAAGATCAAGGACGCATTCGGGCCGATCGAGGGTTGCGAGGTGTGGGGTTCGAAGTGCGCCCCTTCGGATGTTGCGGCGCTGCCGAATCCCGCCGAGCGGGTCCAGGGCGGCGTTCCCGGGCTCGAGCTGAACGCGATGGCTGCCTGGTACGGCGGCGAGCAGGGCGGCCACATCGGCTTCTCCCCGATCGCCCCTTTGACGGGCCGCGACGCTCTGGCCGTGCGTGATCTGCTGCGCGGAATGATCGAGCAGGCCGGGCTCGACTACATGTCGGTCCTGATCCCACCCAACGCGCGCTGCTTCGCGAACGTGACGCTGATCATCTTCGACACCAAGGACGAGGCGCAGGCACGCTCCGCCTACGACGTCGCCAGGCGGTTGGTCCGCGACGCCGCGAAGCTCGGCTACGGGGAGTACCGGGCGCATTTGGACTTCATGGACCTCGCAGCGGAGCAGTACTCGTTCGGCGACGGCGCCTACATCCGCTTCTGCGAGACGATCAAGGACGCCGTCGACCCCGGCGGCATCCTGGCTCCTGGAAAACAAGGAATTTGGCCCAGGTCGCTACGTCAAGGGAGTTGATTGCGGGCTCTGTGGCCCGCTATGTGTCATATGGACACGCGGAGGCACAAAGAGCAGGTGGCGCGGCTCTGGCATCGGGCCAGCAAGGGCGAGTCACGCGCGCGCAACTGCGGAAGCGGTGAAGCAGGACGTGATGACCGTCCTGGAGCAGGGGCTCCCGCGGCCTGTGGCTACAGATACGGGAGCAGCTCGGCGATCGCAGTGATCGCGACGTCAGGCCGCTGACCCGGCGGCAGCTGCTCGAGCTGGACGTCGGCGCTGATCCCACTGCGGACCAGGATCGTTTGCGAGCCGCCGAGCTTGCCGAGGGCGATGTCCATCCGCGCGTCGTCACCGATCACCACAATGTCCTTGGTCGGCACGCCGAGCCGGCGCCGCAGCGCGTCGACCGCCGCGCGCGACGGCTTGCCCACAACGCGCGCGCGCCTGCCACCGGCTTTCGCGACCGCCGCCGTGATCATCGCGCCACGGCTGAGGATCATTCCGTTGGCGCCCGCGTAACCGCGCACGTAGCTGCTCGTCAGCAGCGACGCGCCGCGCTCGATTGCGCGTGCCGCGCGCTCGACCTCGTCGAGGTCCACCTGCGGCTGGTGGGCGACGAACACGACCTCGGCATCGTCGCCGCCGGTCACGTTGACGCCGGCCGCGGTCATGTGCTCACGCACTGCGTCGCTTGCAAACAGCTGGACCGGCTGATCGCCATGGCGGAGCAGCAGGTAGCTGGTGGCGCTGTCCACCGGCGTCAGCAGCTCGTCGTCTGAGACCGGCAAGCCATCGGCTCGCAGCCCCGCGGCGACAGTCGCCGAGCTGACGTGGCTCGCGTTGGTGAACAGCACCAGCGGCCGACCCGAGGCGCGGATCCTCTCGAGCACGTCGATCGCGCCGGGCTGAGCGTGCGCGCGGCCGTCGAGACCACGGTGCGCAAGCGTGCCGTCGATGTCGAACATGAAACCGCGCACGCCGGCATGAAGCTCGACCGCGAACCTAGCCACGCCGCCAGACCACGCTTTCGTCGTCGCCGGTCAGCGTGAACTCGCGGATGTCGGGGCGCGCGGCGAGCTCGCGCAGGAGCGTGACGACCGGGGTGGAGCCGGCGGGCTCGGCGGCGGGCTCGGCGGCGCGCTGGGCGGCGGGCTGGGCGGCGGGCTGGGGGACTTTTGCCGCCTGGGTCGGCAAAAGTCCCCCAGCGGCCCCACCGGACGGGCTCGGAGCGGCCACACTGGGCGCCTTGGCCGCGACCATCGCGTCGACCTGCTCGGCCGGCATCGTCAGCCGCAGCAGCAGCTCCTCGTCGGAGATCCGCTTACCGAAGCGCGCGCGGGCGCCGTCGAGGCTGATCGGCTCGAGGTCTCGCAGTTTCGCCGCCTGTGGCAGTGACAGGACCCGCTCGGCCACCTCCGGATCGACGGGCGCCGGCGACTCTCCGTAATGCCCCCAGAAGTAGCGGATCGTCTCGTCTGAGACCGACTTCCAACGCTCACCGTCCATCACGTTGCGCGCTGCCTGGCTGGCGATGAACTGCGAGACCGGCGTGACGATGATCGGATAGCCCATCTCCGCTCGCACCCGCGTGACCTCCTCGAGCACCTGCTCGTAGAGCTCGGGACGCCGGATCTGCGCGAGCATCCGCTGCGTCGTGGTGACCATCCCGCCCGGCAACTGGTGGCGGTAGTAGGCGCCGTCGAACTCCTGCGGGGTCCCAGGCGGTAGCGCCTTCTCCACCGCGACTACCTGGAAGTGCACGCTGACCAGCGCCTGCGCCTCGAGGTCAAGCACGTGTGCGAACCCAGCCGCCTCGAGGTTCGTCACCGTGTTCAACACGTCCGGCTGCGAGGTCCCGCGTGACAGCGGGGCGATGGCCGTGTGCACGACCTGAAAGCCGGCGCGCACGCCCTCCACGTAGACGAGCGGCGCGAGCCCGATCGTGCAGTGACTGTGAAGCTCGACGGTCCGCTCACCGGCGGCGGCCAGGAAGTGGGGCGCGAGCTCGCGCACCGCGTCGGGCGTGAGCAACCCGCCGGGGTCCTTGAGGTAGAAGCGGTCGATGTCGCCGCAGTCGGCCAGCGCGGCCGTCCGCTGCGCGTAGTAGTCGTGCGTGTGGACCGGGCTGATCGAGTACGTCAGGCCGACCACGACCTGCTCGATCCCCTCGCGCCGCGCCATCGCCGCGACCTTGCCGATCCGAGCGGGATCGTTGGAGGGATCGGCGATCTGGAAGCGCCGCAGTCCATTGCGTGCGGCGACCCGGAAGGAGAGCGCCATCAGATCCTCGGCGGCGGGGACCCAGGAGATGAAACGCATGCCGGTGCCGATCATCCCCAGCGGCGTGTTCGGCATCGCCGCGCTCACCAGCCGCAGGCGCTCCCACGGATCCTCCTTGTGGAAGCGCACCGATACCGCCATGTGCGTGCTGGAGGTGAAGTCGAGCGCGTGGTAGCCAACGCGGTCGAGCGTCGGCGCGATCCCGAGCACGTCGGGTGTCGTCAGCCCGGTCGCGCTCCATAGGCTCTGGTTGCCGTCGCGGATCGTCGTATCGACGTGCTCGATCACGCGCGCAGTGGTCATGCGACCGCCCTCGCCAGCCAATCGGTCGGAAGGCCGCCGGCCGCGAAGTCAGGATGGCGGAGCACCTCGATCAGCGCCGTCCGGTTGCACGCCACCCCCTCCACCTCGAGCTGATCGAGCGCCTCGAGCATCAGGCTGCGCGCCCCGTCGCGGTCGCCGGCGTGTGCGATCAGCTTCGCCATCAGCGAGTCGTAGTACGGCGGGATCAGCGTCCCAGGCTCGCAGTGCGTGTCGACGCGCAGCCCTTCGATCACCGGCACCGAGAATGCGGTCAGCCTCCCCGGTGACGGGCGGAAGTCGTGCGCCGGGTCCTCAGCGCACAACCGGCACTCGAGCGCGTGCCCGCCAAACTGGACGTCGCCCTGCCCGAATCCGAGCGGCTCACCGTCGGCGAGCCGCAACTGCAGCGCGACGAGGTCCCTCCCCGTCAGCTCCTCGGTCACGGGGTGCTCGACCTGGATACGGCAGTTGACCTCGAGGAAGAAGAACTCACCGCTGGCACCGTCGAGCACGAACTCGACGGTGCCGAGGTTGCGGTAGCCCAGCTCCTCCCCCAGCCTGACCGCGGCCTGACAGATCGCGGTGCGCAGCTCCTCGGCCATCACCGGCGCGGGCGCCTCCTCGACGAGCTTCTGGTAGCGGCGCTGGATCGAGCAGTCGCGCTCCCCCAGATGCACGACGTGACCATGCGCGTCGGCCGCGATCTGGACTTCGACGTGCCGGGCACACGCTATGAAACGCTCGACGTATATGCGGTCGTCGTCGAACGCCGCCTGTGCCTCGGCCCGCGCCAGGACGAACAGCACGGGCAGCTCCGCATCGTCGTGGACGAGCTTTATGCCACGCCCGCCGCCTCCCCCGACGGCCTTGAGCAGTACCGGATAGCCGACCTCGGCCGCGAGCGCCGCCGCGTCACTGCCCGAATCGACGGCGTGCCCAGCCAGCACCGGCAGGCCGGCAAGCCGTGCCTGCTCACGGGCACGGAGCTTGTCACCGGTCAACTCGATCACCTCTGGCGGCGGCCCGACGAAGATCAGCCCGTTGGCGAGCGCACGGCCTGCGAGCCGCGCGCTTTCCGCCAGGAAGCCGTAACCCGGATGGACCGCGTCGCAGCCCGTCCCGAGCGCGGCCTGCACAACGAAGTCGTCACGCAGATAGCTCTCGCCGGCGGAAGCCGCGCCGATGCAGACGCTGCGATCGGCCAGCCGCGCCGCCATCGACCCGCGGTCGATGTCCGACACCCCGACCACGCATTCGAGCCCGAGCGCGCGGCACGCGCGCACGATCCGCACGGCGATCTCGCCCCGGTTGGCGATGAACACGCGCTTCACGCCGGCTCCACCCTAAACAGCGGTGTCCCGTACTCGACCAGCCGCGCGTTCTCCTGGCAGATCTCGACGATCGTCCCGGCCACCCCAGCGGGCACTGAGTTCATCATCTTCATCACCTCGACGATGCAGACGATCGTGTCGGGCTGGACGGCGCTGCCCACCTCAACGAACGGCGGCTCGCCGGGCGCCTCGGCGCGGTAGAAGGTGCCGATCATCGGCGACTCGACCAGCAGCAGATGCGCGGACGTCGGCGCTGACGGGGACGCCTGCTCTGACGGGGACGCCTGCTCTGACGGCGACACGGCCTCACCGGCGCCGTCGCGGATCATGTGCAGCGAGAAGCCACGCGTCTGCACGCGGATCTCGCGCGCGCCCGCGGTGTCGACGATCCGCATGATCTCGCGGACGTCGTCATCGCTCAGTGGCATCCGGACCTCCCCGCACGGCGCCGAACTGCTGCATCACGAGTGCGATCGCCGAGGCGGGCTGTTCGCCCGGCACCTCAGGTCGCGAGCCGACGGCCGTCACGGCCCGCGACTGGAGGACGAACAGGTTCCCGGGCAGCGTCCCGGTCCGTGCGATCGCCCACTCGACGTCCTGAGGAGCTCCGAAGTGCCGCTCGGCGGCGCGCGCCGTGTCGATCAACACCTGCAGCGCCTGCGCATCGAGACATGGCGCGTGCGCGCGCTCCGCCGGGACCTCGCGCAGCGCGACCCCGTGAGCCTCCGGATCCGGGACGTACTCGACCGCCTTGAAGCCAACCTCTTCGCGCACCACCTCATGCGTGACCTTGCTGATGAGGTAGTCGTCGGGCGTCACCTCGCCGCCGACCACCGCCAGCCCGAGCCCCCAGCTGGCGTTGATCGCAACCATGCTCGTGTCACCGCTGAGTGGGTTGCAGGTGAACAGCACGCCGGAGACCACCGCATCGACCATGAGCTGGACTGCCACCCCCATCGCCGGCTCCCGCTGATCGCCGAGGTGGGCGCGATAGCTCACGGCCAGCTCGCTCTGCAGGCTGGCCCAGCAGCGCAGCACGGCGGCGCAGATCTCCTCGACCCCACGCACCCAGAGGACCGTCTCCTGCTGTCCGGCGAAGGTGGCAGTGGCGCTGTCCTCGCCGACCGCGCTCGAGCGTACGGCGACGGGAGGATCGGCGACACCCGCGACCCCAGCGAGGGCCGCGTAGCGACGCTCGC
Organism: Solirubrobacteraceae bacterium; assembly: GCA_036268195.1. Taxonomy (GTDB): domain Bacteria; phylum Actinomycetota; class Thermoleophilia; order Solirubrobacterales; family Solirubrobacteraceae; genus Palsa-465. Next base: position 91,799 of record DATAUP010000043.1, on the reverse strand, counting down.
ACTCGTCCCTGACGGCGGCCGGCATCCCACCGTTCGCTTGCGCCAACGCATACGCCTCGGTGGAGAGCGCGAAGCCCGGTGGCACGCCGATACCGGCGGTCAGCAGCTCACCCAGGGCGGCGCTCTTGCCGCCGAACAACGGCTCGTCGCCGCTGTCCAGCTCGGACAGGTCACGGCCCAGGTTCGCGCCGGCCGCGATGCTCACTGCTCCAGGACGGTGATCACGCCCGCGGTTCCATCTACGCGGACCCGCTGCCCAGTCTTGATCAGCGCTGTCGCGCGACCCGTCCCGACGACGGCCGGCAGCTTGTACTCACGGCACACAATCGCCGCGTGCGACATCACGCCGCCGACGTCGGTCACGGTCGCGCTGATCTTCGGGAAGATCGGGGCCCACGCGGGCGAGGTGCTGCCGCAGACGAGAATCTCGCCCTCCTGCACGTCCGTGATCTCCTCGGCCGAGGTGATCACCCGTGCCAACCCTTCGACGACACCGGGCGAGGCCGGCGCGCCAGTCAGCACCACACCGCCGACCGCCTGGCTCGCCCACTCGTGGACGCGCTCGGTCGTGACTCCCCAGAGCATGATCGTCATCGGGTCTGTCACGACTTCCGGCGTGGCGCCGATCGCCGGCGGCGGCGTCCACGCCGCCATGTGCTCGAGCTGCCCCTTGCGCAGCGCCACGATCGGCGGCCAGTGCTTGGGTCCGAGCGCCACCCCGCCTGTCGCCCAGGTGAGCACGAGCTCGTCGAGCGCGGTCGCGACCTCGTGGCGGGTCAGCTGGAAGACATCCTCGCCGTCCTCGATGAAGTCGTGGCGCGCGAGCAGCGCGCCGAACTCGCGGATCTTGTTCCACCAGCTCGTCAGGAACCAGTAGTCGCAGTAGAACTTATGCTCCTCGACGTACGGGAACACCGTGCGGGCAAGCGCGAGCAGCTCCTCGAACGGCTGGCGTGCCGCCTCCCCGAGCAACCCGCTGTACTCCTGCGCAAGACGTTCCCGCTCGCGGGCGATCTCGTCCGTCGGCCGCTCGAGCGTGGCGCCGGCGCGCAGCGCCTCGATGTGACCCGTCATTGACGTGTACGGGATCCGCGGGTCGTCGAGCCAGCTGCGGTAGTAGTGGTAGAGACCGTCGCCGGTGGCCATGTTGAACCACGGATCCTTCACCTTCTCCAGCTCCGCGAGCCATTCGCGCCCGGCGTCGGTCTGCTCGAGCTCGGCGTCGATCTCCGCCGGCGTTCGCCCGCTGGCGAACGCCGCGTCCACACCCATGTCCAGGGCGAGCTGCGCGAGCCGTCGCAGCTCCCCGTCCGGCCTGAAGATCAGCACGTCGATGCCGGCGACCATCTGCGCGATGTGCTGGTCGGGAATGTCGGGCAGGTGCGTCTTGCAGAAATCGGCGAAGGTCGCGTAGGCGCCATAGCCGAGCAACAGGAACTCGAAGTGGTGCTGCCACATCAGGTCGCCGAGTCGCAGTGCACGACTGTAGGAATCCAGCACCTCGTAGAAGGCGGTGTTGCGGTCCTCCCCAAAGGCGACCTCGTCGCTCTCGTACTCGGGTAATGCGGGAACCACGAGCGCCTGCAATTCGGCGATCAGCGCCTGCATCTTGAGCTGCCACTGGGCGTACAGCTCGGTCCAGTTCGCGTAGTAGTAACCGGCCCGTGCCTGGAAGAAGGTTGCGCGCTCGGCGATCTTCTCCGGGTCGGTGACCGGGTTGCCGGAGATGTAGACGTAGCCGTTGACGATCCGGTAGTCGATGCCCATCGCCGGCGGCACCGCGAACACCCGATTCTGCCAAGAGCCGACTGCCTGATAGGGCGAGTCGACGCAGATCACGTCGAACGCCGGCATCGGGAACGGGAAGTGCATCGAATTCCAGAACCAGAAGCGGTTCTCGTCCGTCTCGCGCCGCTGCTCGTCGAACACGGAGTAGTACGGGTACATGTCCTGCCACCCCTCGCAGCCTTTCGGGGTCTCGATCGAGAACGGGCTTGGAAAGGCGCTGCGCGCCTTGGTCGTGGTGGACATCGAGTTCTCCTCTCTCCCTCGACCGGCGACCACCGTACGCGGCCCCGCATCGCGCTTATACGCCGGCGTCCGCGGCTAATCAACGCGCTTGCCGATCCGCGCAGCGGGCCTTGCGCGCAGACGCGCGATCATCGGCAGCCCTCGCAGTGCGACGGCGGCGCGGGAATACGATCGCTCGCCGACGAAGTGACTCCGAGGGGGAGCTGATGGCCCGACTGGTGCTGGTGCATGGCGCGTTCGGCGGAGCTTGGTGCTGGGAACCGGTGATTCCCGGCCTCGAGCAGGCCGGGCACAGCGTCGACACGCTCGATCTGCCGGGGGCCGGAGACGACCAGACCCCGATTGCCGAGGTCACGCTCGACGCCTACGCGCATGGCGTCTGCAAGCTGCTGCTCGCAGGACCGCCGGCGGTGCTCGTCGGACACAGCATGGGCGGGATGGTCGTCACCCAGGCCGCAGCGCGCCTGCCTGAGCAGGTGGCGGCGCTCGTGTACGTGTCGGCGTTCGTTCCGGCCGACGGGGAGAGCCTGCTGTCGCTGACGGCTCGGCCGGAGGCGGCTGACGATCAGATCCAGGCCAACATCGTCGTCAGCGGTGACCCCCCGGTCGCGGTGCTGTCCAACGAGGCTGCGCGGATGGCGATCTACGGCAACTGCACGGAGGAGGAGGTGAGCTGGGCGCTCCCGCGCCGGCTGCCGCAGCCGGTGGTGCCGTTCACGAACCCGTTCCAGCCCGACGAGGCCTGGGCGGAGGCGTTCGCCGCGCTGCCGCGCAGCTACATCACCTGTCTACGTGACCGCTCGATCCCGCCGGCGATGCAGCGCTTCATGTTCGAGCGGGCCGGTTGTGACCCTGTGATCGAGCTCGATACCGACCATGCGCCGTATCTGTCGCGGGCGGCGGAGCTCGTCAGCGCGCTCGACCTGCTGGCGCGGCTGCCCCGCTGACAGCGCGCTGATCGGCAAGAACGCCAGCGCGCGATGGCTGGCATGCGCTTGAGGCCGGCTTTAGCGTGCGAGGCATGCCTGATCTGGTCGCCTGCTACTGGACCGTCGCGGGACCGGTGGAGATTCATTACGGCCGCGAGTGGAGCACCTTCGACTGGCTCGATCGCTGCGACCAGGCGGCCCGCGTCGGCTTCACCGGCATCGGGCTCTGGCACGCCGACACGATCCACCAGCTCGAGACGCGCACGCTCGCCGAGATGGCGAAGATCTTCCGCGACGCCGGGCTCAAGCACATCGAGATCGAGTTCCTGCAGGACTTCTTCAGGCCTGCAGGCTCGCCCGAGAAGGCGGAGTCGGACCGCCTCAAGAAGCTGCTGTTCGAGGCCGCGGCGGCGTTCGATGCGCACCACATCAAGGCCGGGAACATCCCCGCGGCAACCTGCGAATTCGACCAGCTTGCCGAGGCGCTGGCCGAGCTTTGCGCCGAAGCCGCTCAGCACACGGACGCGAAGATCGCCTACGAGATCATCCCGTCCGATCCCCAGGTGAACACGCTCCAGGCAGGGATCGAGCTGCTCCGGCAGACCGGCCGTCCAGGCAACCTGGGCCTCGCGATCGACACCTGGCACATGGCGAAGCTCGACATCGCGCCCGACCGGCTGCGCGCGCTCACGCGAGATCAGCTCGCCTGGGTCGAGCTATCGGACGGACATTTCCACAACCTCGACGACTTCGTCTACGAGGTCACGTGCGACCGGCGACTGCCCGGCGAAGGCGAATTTCCGATCCCTGCCTACATCGAGGCGCTCCAGGACGCCGGATATCCCGGCCCGTGGGGCGTGGAGGTTCTTTCCGAGCGGCTGCGGGAGCTGCCGATCGAAGAGGCGTTCGACCGCGCGTTCGAAACGGCCAGCGCGCAGTTCAAGACCAGCGTCGCGTGAGGAGTAGCGGACGATGACGGAGCTCGACAGGGACAGGTTGATCTGGATCTACACGCAGATGCTGCGGATCCGCGAGTTCGAGGAACGCGTCAAGCACACGTTCGAGGAGCACCCGGGCGTGATCCGCGGGCACACCCACCTCGCCGACGGTGCCGAGGCCTCGATCGTCGGCTCGCTGGCCGCGATCGAGCCCGGCGATCAGCTGATGGCCACCTACCGCTGCCACGGGTACCCGATCGCACTCGGCACCGACACGCGCACGATCATGGCGGAGATATACGGCCGTCGCGACGGCCTGTGCGGCGGGTATGGCGGCTCGATGCACCTCGTCGATCCGGACGTTGGCTTCCTCGGCGCATCAGGGATCGTCGGCCAGGCGATTCCGCAGGCGACGGGTGCCGCTTACGCAGCGCAGATCCACAACCGAAGTCACCCGCCGCGTGTCGTCCTTGACTTCTTCGGCGACGGCGCCAGCAAGCAAGGCGCATTCTTCGAGTCGCTCAACCTCGCATCGCTGTGGAAGCTCCCGATCGTCTACATCATGGAGAACAACAGCTACAACGTTGCGACTCGCAGCGAGCAGGAGGACGCCAACGCCGCGGCGGGCGAGCCGCTGTCGGTCAAGGCAAAGGCGTTCTCGATGCCGGGGGTGACGATCGACGGCACCGACCCGATCGCCGTCTATGAGGCCGTCAAGGCGGCGGTCGGCCGTGCTCGGGCCGGCGACGGTCCGACACTGATCGAGTCCAAGGTCTACCGCCTGAGCGCTCACGGCAACCTGATCGCCCCTCCGGGCGTGCCGTTGCACTACCAGGAGCACGAGGCGATCACGGTCTTCGGCAACCGTGAGGAATACGACGCCGCACTGCGCGGCGACCCCGTCCCGCGCTTCCGCATGCGTCTGATCGAGGATGGCACGCTCAGCCCGGAGGAAGCCGACCGCATCGCCGGTGAGGTCAAGGCCGAGATGCAGGCGGCCGTTGACTTTGCGCTCGCCAGTCCACAGCCAGACCCCGAGCGTGCGCTCGACTTCGTCTTCGCCTGAACGCACGATTCGCTGAAAGGAACTCCTTCAGATGTCACACGAGGTCCCCTATATCGGCGCGATTATGGAGGCGATCGGCCTCGAGATGGCTCGCGACGAGAGTGTCCTGTACTACGGGCAGGACGTGGCACCGAACGACGACCACGATCTGGTCAAGGCGTTCGGGCGCGATCGCATCCGTGTCTCCCCCATCTCCGAGACGGCTGAGATCGGCATGGCCGTCGGCGCGGCACTTGCGGGCATGCGGCCTGTGGTCGAGCTGCTGATGGCCGAGTTCATGCTCGTGGCGATGAACCAGGTGGTCAACGAGGCCCCACGCCTGCGCTACATGAGCGGCGGGCGCGTCAACGTGCCACTGGTACTGAAGGCCGGCTACGGCTTCACCGCCGGCTGGTCCGGTCAGCACACCGGCACGATCTACGGCATGTTCACCGGCATCCCCGGTTTGAAGGTCGCCGTACCGTCGACCGCCGCCGATGCGAAGGGGCTGATGGCGACCGCGATCCGCGACGACAACCCGGTCTGTTACTTCCACCACTACCTGCTCACGCTCGAGCATGGCGAGGTGCCGGACGGCGAGTACCTGGTGCCATTTGGCCAGGCGGATGTCAGGCGCAAGGGCGGCGACGTCACGATCGTGGCGATCGGTTGGGAGGTCGGCTGTGCGCTGCGCGCCGCCGAGACGCTCGCAGGCGAAGGGATTCAGTCCGAGGTGATCGACCCGCGCACGCTGGCGCCGCTCGACCTGGAGACGATCCTGAGATCGGTCGAGAAGACCGGCAGGTTGGTGCTCGTCGACCAGGCGACACGGCACGGTTCGTTCTCGTCGCGGATCGCAGCCGACGTTGCCGAGCACGGCTTCTCGTCGCTGAAGGCACCGATCACACAGGTCACGGCATTGGACGCGACGATCCCCTACAGCGAGACGATGGAGGCGTTCCTGCTCCCAGATGAGGCCAAAGTGGCAGCGGCCGTGCATCAGGTGCTGGGTGCCAAACCGGTCACCGCCTGAGGCGTATCGGCCGACGTGGCACGCGCGGCTGCAAAGGAGCCAGGCCTGGATCGCGAGCAAGCGCGCGAGCTGCTCTCGGTGATGTGGCGGATCCGCGTCTTCGAGGAGCGCGTCGCACGGCTGAAGCGCTCGCTCCAGGTTCACGGACTGATCCACCTGAGCATCGGTGGTGAGGCCGTGGCGGCTGCGGTCTGTGGCCAGTTGCGCGACGACGACGCCCTTTACAGCGGCCACCGCGCGCACGGACACGCGATCGCCAAAGGTGTCCCGCTCGGGCCAATCATGGCCGAGCTCATGGGCCGACACGACGGCCTCTGCCGCGGCCTCGGTGGGTCGATGCATCTGGTCGATCGCGAGCACGGCCTCTGCGGGGCAACCGGCGTCGTCGGCGGCAACATACCTCTAGCCGCCGGCGACGCCCTCGCCGCTTCCCTGTCGGAGTCGGACCGGGTCACGGTCGTCTTCTTCGGCGACGGAGCCGTCCAGGCCGGTCACTTCCACGAGTCGGTGAACCTCGCGGCGCTGTGGCAGCTGCCGCTGATCTTCGTGTGCGAGAACAACGGCTTTGCCGAGTTCACGACCCGAGCCGAGCACAGTCCTGTCGAGCGCGTGAGCGATGTCGTCGCGCCCTACGGGTTCGACACCGCCACAGTCGACGGCAGTGACACCGAGGCGGTGTGGACGGCGTTCGGGAAGTTCCTGCGCGAGGCCCGCACGGGCTCAGGGCCGTTTCTGCTCGAGTGCCTGACCCACAGACGGCGTGGCCACTACGAAGGCGACGCGCAGGAATATCGGGATCCAGATGCCGAGTGCGAGTGGGAGCTGCGTGATCCACTCATGCGCTTCCAAAGCACCGCCCTGGCGGCCGGTTGGATTGGGCAGGACGGCACGGCCGCGCTCGCAGCTGCGGCAGAGGCAGCCGTCGATGCGGCGGTCGAGTTCGCCCGCGCGAGCCCGTTTCCCACAACCGAGCGCGCGGCCGAACTCGTGTATGCGCCGGCCCCGAGCTGATGGCCGCGGGCACAGAGACGACATTCGTAAGGGCGATCGCGACAACGCTTGCGCGCGCGATGCGCGCCGACGAGCGCGTGATCGTGCTCGGCGAGGACGTGGCCGAAGGCGGTCCGTACACCGCGACAGCGGGCCTCAGCGAGGAGTTCGGCCGCGCGCGGGTCCGCAACACGCCGATCAGCGAAGGCACTGTCTGCGGGGCCGCGATCGGCGCCGCCCAGGCGGGACTGCGCCCGGTCGTGGAGATTATGTACATCGACTTCATCACGCTGGCGCTCGACCAGATCGTCAACCAGGCGGCGAAGGCGCACTACATGTCGGGCGGCCAGCTCACGGTGCCGATGGTGCTGCGCACTCAGGGTGGTGCCAGCGGGCGCGGCGCCGCGCAGCACTCCCAGAGCCTCGAGGCCTGGCTCACCCATATCCCCGGCCTCACGGTGGTGATGCCGAGCAACGCCGTTGATGCGGCCGGCCTGCTGCTGAGCGCGATCGCGGATCCGAACCCGGTCGTGTTCGTCGAGAACAAATCGCTCTACTTCCAGAAGGAGATCGTGCCGGCGGAGCCGATACCGGTGCCGATCGGGCAGGCACGCACGCTGCGCACAGGCGACGACCTCACGATCGTCGCGACCTCACGGATGGTCGGCGAATCGCTGGCGGCCGCCGAGCGGCTCGCAGCTGAGGGCATCAGCGCCGATGTGATCGACCTGCGCAGCCTGCTGCCGCTCGACACGGCCACGCTCGCCGAATCGGTCCGCCGCACCGGGAGGGCAGTCGTCGCCCAGGAGGCCGTGCGGATCGGCGGCTTTGGCGCCGAGCTGGGCGCCCAGATCCAGGAGCTCGCCTTCGACTTCCTGCTCGCGCCGATCCAGCGGGTCGGGGCGCCTTTCACACCGGTCCCCCTGAGCCCCCCACTCGAGGACGCCTACCGGCCTGGGGCCGAACAGGTCTACGCCGCCGCGCGATTCGCGATCGAATGGGACCAGCCTGACCCGACCGGAAACGCGTGAGCCGTCCGGCTGCCCGCATTGCCCCCCGGCTGCATGCAATGGAGGGCCTGTTAGCACTCTTGTACTCCCCTCCTTGCAGTCCGGTTAGTGGGTTTGTGAGGATCTTGCATAGGTCCGAACTTCGTGCCTAACATCACAAAGCTCCGTTGTTTGAGGGGCGGAGCCGCACCTTCGTGTTCGAAGGACAGGAGAGAGGTGACAATGAGCAAGCACATTCCCCTGCGGGGGCGCTTAACCGTTGTTCTGGCAGTCACTATCGGTGCGGTAGTGGCGGCCGTATGCAGCGTTGGTGGGGGTGTTGCCAGCGCACACAAGGTCAGCGCCCGCGCCGCCAGTTCCACGTCGTCATGCGGGTCCAAGGCCGGCGTGAAGGCGACCGGTAGCCCAATTCCAGTCGGTGCGATCGACACCAAGGTGCCGGGTACGGACTTCAGTGACATCGAAAACATGGAAGGCGCGTATTTCGCGTGCGTCAACGCGAACGGCGGTGTCAAGGGCCATCCGATCAAGCTGTTCGCCTTGACGGAGAACCTACAGGCGGCGACGGTCTCCGCCGATGCGAAGAAGCTCGTCCAGACCGACCATGTGGTCGCGGTTTCTGGCAGCTCCAGCGTCATTGAGTGCTCGGTCGACTACAAGTATTGGCAGACCGAGGGCTACAAGGTGATCGCCGACGGGATCGCGCCGGAGTGCTACTCGACGCCGAACTATGCGGACGCCAACATGGGGCCGCGGTTCAGCTCGGACGGTGCAGCGCAGTACGTCGAGAACCTCCCCGGGGTGAACAAGATCGTCTTCGATCAATCCAACGTCCCGGGCACGGGCTACAACGAGGGCGGAATCCCGCCGGTCGCGAAGCTCAAGCACCTGCCGGTTGTTGCACTGACTGAGGACGTGCCGATCAACGACGCAGACGCCGTCGCGCTCAAGGAAGTCGACGACGCCGGCCCGAACGGCGCCGTCGTCCTCAACTTCACGCCACCTGAGGCGCTTGTGATCCTCCAGGCGGCACAGAAGCTGGGACTCGAGGACCGAGTTAAAGCGTGGGCCTGCTCGACCCCGTGCGACACGGACTTCCTATCGTCGTCGCTCGGAGCGAAGTGGAACGGCCACTTCTTCGTCAACGCCGAGCTGACACCACCCGATCCCACGCACACACCGACGATGAACCTCTACGAGGGGATTCTCAAGCAGTACGGCAAGGACGTCTCCGGCGGCATCGGCAGCTTCAGCCAGATGGGGTTCGTCGATGGCGAGATCCTCGTCCATGCACTGAGCACCGTGAAGGGCTCCTACACGAAGGCTGCCGTCAACAAGGCGATCGAGAACGTTAGGAACTTCAACACGGGAATGCTTTGCGAGCCGTGGACGTACGGCCCGTACAAGTTGCATATCGCAAACCACACGGATTACACGGTCACTCCGAACAACGGGAAGATGGTGATCAAGCAGGGCTGCACGAAGATCTCCTCGGCCGACCCGCTGATGGAGGCCTACTACAAGGCGATCGGCCGATAGCGGAGGCTGATCACCACTAGACACAGTCACAAGCGATCAGGGCATCAGGGAGCGATATGCCGAGCTGGCAGGACTTTCAGCCGTTTCTGGTCACGGGCCTGGCGCTGGGCGGCGTGTACGCGCTGTCAGGCGTGGGAATGCTGGTCCTGTTCCGGGCCACGGGCGTACTGAACCTGTCATTCGGCGCCGTCGGAGCCATCGGTGCCCTGATCGCGTGGCAGGCGATCAACAGCTGGCATCTGCCACAGGGGATCGCCTGGCTGATCTGCGTGCTGTTCGCGGCAGTGATAACGACCGCGTACGGCCTCGTATTCGGCACCGCCTTGGCCAAGCGAGATCCGCTGGTCAAAGCGACCGCCTCCCTCGGCTTCGCGTTGATCCTGCTCGGCGCAATGGACCTGCTGTGGACGACCAGTGGCGGCGCCTCCCGCTCGCTGACACTGCCGACCGACAACAGCGGCTTCACGATCTCGAGCATCCAGATCACGTGGACACAGGTGATCGGCGTCGCCATCGGTGTCGCGATCACCATCGGCACCGCCGCCTTCCTGCGTTTCACCAAGCTTGGCACGGCGATGCGCGCGATGGCCAACGATCGCGAGATCACAGCGATGCTCGGAGTTCCGGTCACGCGCGTGCTGGCCGCCGCGTGGTTCGGCTGCGGTGTGTTGGCGGGGATTGCGGGCCTCCTGCTCGCAGACCTCGTCGCGCTCGACGCGACGACACTCACGTTCCTCGTCATCTCCTCGCTGGCCGCGGCGCTGATCGCCAGGTTGCGATCGATCACCGTCACGTTCGTCGCGGCGATGGTGATCGGCACCGTCGACTCGATGCTGACCCCGATCCAGTCACTCACGAACTATCGCGACATGACCCCGTTCGTGCTCGCAGTCGCCGCACTGATCGTGCTCTCCGGACGTTCGACGATCTCGCTCGAGCGGGGAGGCATCTGATGCCCATCGGATGCGCAGCATGACCACGACTCGACTTCCGACGCCAGAATCCTCGAGCGCCGGCGCTAGAGGGGCGCTGGCGCTCTATCTGAACCGGATGGACCGGCGCGACTGGACCCGTGCGGCCATCGTGGTGCTGCTGCTGGCCTTCTGCCTGATCGCGCTCCCCTCGATCCTCAGCCTCTACTACGTCGACGCGATGACGCAGGTGACGGTCTACGCGATCGTCGCGCTCGGGCTCGGCCTGCTCGTCGGCCGGGTCGGCATGGTCTCGCTCGGGCAGGCCGCCGTGCTCGCGCTCGGTGCCTGGGTGGCAGGCCGGATCCTGTTCGCGACCTCGCTCCCGTACCCGCTCGTCCTGCTGATCACCGGGTTGGTGACGATGGTGCTGGGAACGATGGTCGGCCTGCCGGCGTTGCGCATGCGCGGGCTGTACCTGGCACTGATCACGCTGATGCTCGCCGGCGCGATCACGGTCGTGCTCGCGACCACCAACTTCCCGAACGGCGGCAGCGGGTTCCTCGGCTACAACTCGAACGTGGTGCACACGCCGCCGATCCGGCGGCCGTCGATCGCAAGCACCGATCCCGCCTTCCTGCGGTACGCAATCGTGGTCGCGATCCTGATGTTCCTGCTGGTCGTCTGGCATCTGCGATCGCGGCCCGGACGCGCCTGGGCCGCGATCCGCCAAAGCGAGGCCTCGGCGCTCGCGGCCGGCATCAACGTGGTTCGCTACAAGCTATGGGCGTTCGCGCTCGCTTCGTTCCTGGCGGGAATCGGCGGCGGCCTCCTGGCCGGCGCCGACAAATTCCTCTACTCGATCGACTTCCAGACCCAGGACTCGATCGTGCTGCTCGCGGTCGTGCTGATGGGCGGGGTCTACAACATCTGGGGTGCCGTGATCGCGGCACTGTTCATGCAGTTGCTGCCGCAACTCCTGAACAGCTGGGGCGTCTCCCAGTATTGGCTGACGGTGCTGTTCGGCGTGGGCGCGCTGCAGGTCCTGACCACAGCACCCGCGGGCATCGTCGACCAGTTGCCGAAAGACCTAGCGCGATTGGGGCGCTTCATAGCGCGCCGTGTTGGAGGTGCTCCGCGCGCACCGGACCCGACCGGGGGCACAGAGTGATCGACGTCTCCGGTCTGACCGTCCGCTTCGGTGGCGTCACGCCGATCGACGGTATGACGCTCACGTTCGAGTCGGGCACCTGCGGCCTGATCGGGCCCAACGGTGCCGGCAAGTCGACGTTCTTCAATGTCCTGAGCGGCTTCGTCAAGCCCGCGTCGGGGACGGTCACCGCCTTCGGCGAGAACCTGCTGGCGATGTCTCACTTCAAGCGCGCACGCTGGGGCGTGAGGCGTACGTTCCAGACCGAGCAGGCGATCGAGGAGCTGTCGGTGTTCGACAACGTGGCGATGATCCACGAACACTCGGCGCTGAGCCGAGGCTCCCGCCGTGACTCGGTGCTGAGCGCGATCACGTTCGTCGGCCTCGACGTCGACCCGGAGCGCAAGGTGGGGACGCTCGGAGCAGCCGAGCGGCGGCTGGTGGAGGTCGCGCGTGCGGTCGTCGGGCAGCCCCGCCTGGTACTGCTCGACGAGCCGGCCGCCGGCCTGCCGGACGCGGAGACATCGCACATGGGCAGCGTGATCCGCCAAATCCCGGAGAAGACGGGCGCGCTCGTGATCCTCGTAGACCACGACATGGGGCTCGTCTCAGCGTGCTGCGGAGTCACGGCGGTGCTCGATTTCGGAAAGCTGATCGCCACGGGGCCCACCGCCGAGGTGCTGCGCAATGAGCAGGTGATCCGGGCCTACCTCGGCACCGAGGCTGTACAGCCGGAGGTGATGCCGGCATGAGCGCGTCGACTGGCTTCCTCGAGCTTCGCGAGCTATCCGTCCCCCGCGGCGGCCGCAACGTCGTCCGCGGCGTGACGCTCGAGATCCAGGCCGGCGAGGTGACGACGCTGCTTGGTCCGAACGGAGCCGGCAAGTCGAGCCTGGTGCTGGCCGTCGCCGGCGTGATCAAGCCCTCCGGCGGATCGGTGCTGCTCGACGGCGTCGAGATCACAGGGCGCCGTCCTGAGAAAATCCGGCACGCGGGGATCGCGGTCGTGCCCGAAGGTCGCCGCCTGCTCAGCGACCTGACGGTCGAGGACAACCTGCGGGTCGCGACCTACGCGCTCCCGCGTGACCAAGCCGCCGCGGGACGTAAGCACGCACTCGAACTGTTCCCCGAGCTCGAGCGGCTGCTCCCGGCCCAGGCACGCGCGCTCTCAGGCGGCGAACAGCAGATGCTGGTGCTCGCGCAGGCACTCGTCAGCGCACCACGCTTCATCTGCATCGACGAGCTCTCACTCGGGCTTGCGCCGGTCGTGGTGCAGCGGCTGATCCCGGTGATCCGTGAGATCGCGAGCAGCGGTGCGGGCGTCCTGCTGATCGAGCAGTTCGCGACGATCGCGCTCGGCCTAGCAAACCGCGCCTACGTGATGGAGGGTGGACGTCTGCAGTACTCCGGCACGGCCACGGAGCTGCGCGAGCATCCGGAGATGCTGCAGTCCGCGTACCTGCTGCGGGGCCGCACGGAGGCGCAACAAGTACCCGTCCTGCGCGCCGCCGAATGAGCGTGAGCGGACTCGCGCATGTACTGGTCCTCAGCGACGACATCGATGCGACCTGCGACTTCTACCGTGACGTCGTCGGACTGCGGGTCGGCCCCCGGCCCCCGCTCCGGTTCCCCGGCTATTGGCTCTACGCCGACGGACCGAGCGCGTGTCTGCACGTCGCTGAACGCGGCCCGTACCTGGAGCACGCGGCGATGCTCGGCCTGGAAGCGACCGACGCCGAGACCGACACCGACGCCGCTGGCCTGCAAGCCAGTGGCGGAGCACTCGATCACATCGCTTTTGCCGAGAGCGACTATGAGGCGGTGCTCGCCCGGATCCAAGACTGCGGCGTCACGCCGGTCCGGAATGCCGTGCCCGGAGGACCGCGCCAACTGTTCGTCGACGACCCGAACGGCGTACGGGTCGAGATCAACGTCAAATGAGGCGGTGAGGCTCACGTGCGCGCAGCGGTGACTGAGGCGATCGGCGCGGTTGCCGTGGTCGAGCGCGAGGAACCGCCGGCGCCGGGACCTGGCGAGGTACTGCTGACGCCCGCGGCTGTGGGCATCTGCGGATCGGACTACCACTTCTTCCTGGGCGAGCTGTCCGATGAAGCGGGTGGCTCGCAGTTCCCGCGGGTGCTGGGTCATGAGGTCGGCGCGCGGATCGCGGCGCTCGGCCCCGACTGCCGCGATGAGCTGGCGGTCGGCCAACTGATCGCGCTCTGGCCGCTGATCGCGTGCGGGCGGTGCTACCCCTGCCGCGTGGGCCGGCCGAACACGTGCGACAACTTCAAGCTGATCGGGATCCACCTTGACGGCGGGCTACAGCAGCAGCTGGTAGTCAGGCAGGACCAGGTGTTCCCGATCGCGGTCGGTAACGCCACGATCGCGGCACTCGTCGAGCCACTCTCGATCGCCGTGCAGGCGGTCAATCGCGCCGGGCTCGAAGCGGATGAAGCCGCAGTCGTACTTGGGGCCGGACCGATCGGCCAGTGCATCACGCTTGTCGCACGCGACCGCGGCGCTCGCGTGCTGGCCGTGGACATCGAGCCGAGCCGCCTCGTGCCCGCCGCCGCGCTTGGCGCCGAGACGCTCGTCTGGACCGGTGCTGAAGCGACGATCTCAACGGCGCGCCAGTGGGCCGGCTCCGACGGGCCACCCGTGGTATTCGACGCGACCGGCGCGGCCACGGCGGTGCACGCGATGCTCGAGATGGTGTCCTCGGCCGGCCGCGCCGTTCAGGTCGGAATGTCCAATCAGGAGGTCTCGCTGCGGGTGGGGCTGCTCACGGAGAAGGAGCTCGACATGCTCGGGGTCAGCTGCTGCGACAGCGACGGCTTCGCCGAGGCGGTGGAGATCGCAGAGCGCAACGCGCCTGCACTCGCGCGCATGGTCAGCCATGAGTTTCCGCTGGCGCGCTTTCCGGAGGCACTCAGGTTCGCGATCGAGAACCCGACCGAGGTGCTGAAGGTGGTGATCCTGAGTGAGTGACGGGAACACGTACGACTACGTGATCGTCGGCGCCGGCTCGGCAGGCTGCGTGCTCGCGGCGCGGCTGAGCGAGGAGTCCGACGTGCGCGTGGCGCTGCTCGAGGCCGGCGGCCCTGACGATCGCGACGAGGCGCACATCCCCATGCTCTGGCCGCTGCTGCTGAAGTCCGGATACGACTGGGATCTGCTCAGCGAGCGCGAGCCCGGACTGAACGACCGGCGCCTCTACCTGCCGCGCGGGAAGATGCTCGGCGGCTGCAGCTCGATCAACGCGATGATCTACATCCGCGGCAATCGCGCCGACTACGACGGCTGGGCGGCGGGCGGCGCGACCGGGTGGAGCTACGAGGAGGTGCTCCCCTACTTCCGCCGAGCCGAGGACAACGAGCGCGGCGAGAACGAATTCCACGGAGCGGGCGGCCCGCTCAAGGTTTCAGACGGGCGTTCGCGCAACGAGCTGGTCGACGTGATGCTCGAAGCTGCGCGCGCCGCAGGTCACGAGGTCAACCCCGACTTCAACGGCGCCAGACAGGAGGGCATCGGTTACTTCCAGCTGACGCAGCGCGACGGCTGGCGCGACAGCACCGCAGACGCCTATCTGCGGCCCGCGCGCTCACGGCCGAATCTGACCGTGATCACAGGCGCGATGGCCAGCCGCATCCTGTTCGACGGCAAGCGCGCCACCGGTATCGAGATCGTCCGCAACGGCCAGATCGGGGCGATCAACGCCGACCGTGAGGTGATCGTGTCCGGCGGCGCCTACCAGTCGCCGGTGCTGCTGATGCGGTCGGGGATCGGGCCCGAGCACCAGCTCGACATCTGGGGCATCGAGATCCGTGAGGCGCTGCCGGTCGGCGAGAACCTTCAGGACCACCCGATGGCCCAGCTCAACTGGCGCTCTGTCGGCGGTTCGCTGTTCGACGCCATCGCTGCTGAGAACTTCGCGCAGTTCGAGTCCGACGGAACCGGCCCGCTGAGCTCGAACATCCCGGAGGCCGCCGGGTTTTTTCGCACGCGCGCTGGACTCGAGGCACCGGACGTCCAGTTTCACTTCGCCCCGTCACTGCTGGCCGACGAGGGCCTGGGTCCACCGGCCGGACACGGCTACTGCTTCGGCCCAGTGGCGGTCAAGCCCGCGAGCCGCGGGCGGGTCATTCTGCGCGCGCCGGTGCCGGACGCCAAGCCACGCGTGTTGAGCAACATGCTCACGCACGGGGACGATGTCCGCAGCATGGTCGCCGGCGTGAAGATGGGACTCCAGATCGCCGAGCGGAAACCTCTGCGTGAGATCGACGCGGGCGCTTACAGCGTCCCGGTCTCTGACTCCGATGCTGATATCGAGGCCTGGGTGCGAGCCGTGGCGCACCCGGTCTATCACCCGACCTCGACCTGCGCGATCGGCGCTGTCGTCGATCCGGAGCTGCTGGTGTACGGATTCGAAGCGTTGCGCGTGGTCGACGCATCGGTGATGCCGACGATCACGCGCGGTAACACGAACGCCCCGACGATCATGATCGCCGAGCGTGCCGTGGATCTGATCAGGGCGAAGAGCAAGAGCCAAGCAGTTGCCGGCGTCGCCTGAAGCCGGACCGCCACAGAGCCAGGAGGAATCTTCATGAGCAGCACCGCATCCACCACGGTCGATTCGAGCGCCAGCACGACGCCGACGCTCCTGAACGAGCACGACTGGACAGGCCGGATCCACTCCGGTGGGTGGATCGACGCTCCCAGCACGATCGAGACGGTCGAGCCTGCCACCGGGCGGGTGCTCGGCGTGGCCGGTGTCGGTGACGCTGACGCGATCAGCCACGCGGCCGCCACGGCAGCCGCGGCCCAGCCGGCTTGGGCGGCGACGCCGATAACCGACCGCGTGGCGATCATCCGGCGCGCCGCCGACCTGGTCGAGCAGCATCGCGCCGAGCTCGAGCGCTGGCTGATTCGTGAGTCGGGGTCGATCCCCGGCAAGGCCGCGCAGGAGGTCACGGCGTCGATCGGCCAGCTGGTGATGGCAACGGCACTGATCGCTCAGCCGATCGGGTATGACCTGCCGTCGCTGACGCCGGGGCGGAGCAGCTCGGCGCGGCGAGTTCCGGTCGGCGTGGTCGGGGTGATCACACCATGGAACTTCCCGTATGTGCTGGCGCTGCGCTCGGTCGGTCCGGCGCTCGCGCTCGGCAACGCGATCGTGCTGAAGCCGGACCTGAACACACCGGTCTCCGGTGGCGTCGTGATCGCCCGGATCTTCGAGGAGGCGGGGCTTCCGGAGGGCCTGCTGCACGTGATCCCGGGCGGCGCCGAGGTCGGGCAGGCGATGTGCGATGACGCGCACATCCGGATGATCTCGTTCACCGGCTCGACCGCAACCGGTCGGATGGTCGGGGCGACCGCCGGGCGCACCTTGAAGCGGATCGTGCTCGAGCTCGGCGGTAACAGCCCGCTGGTCGTGCTCGACGACGCCGATATCGAAGCGGCGTCGTCAGCCGGCGCGTGGGGATCGTTCCTGCACCAGGGACAGATCTGCCTCGCGGTCAGCCGCCACATCGTGCACGAGCGCATCGCCGACGCCTATCTGGAGGCGCTGACCGCGCGCGCTTCTCACCTTCCGGTCGGAAACCCGGACACCGAGGAGGTCGCGCTCGGGCCGATCATCAACGAGAAGCAGGTCAACCGGGTGCAGCGGATCGTCGATGAGACGGTCGCCGCCGGCGCCCGTGTGACCGTCGGTGGCAGCCACGACGGCCTCTTCTACAAGCCGACTGTGCTCGCCGGCGTGACGCCCGAGATGGCCGCCTTCCGCGAGGAGATCTTCGGGCCGGTCGCACCCGTGATCACCTTCTCCAGCGACGACGAGGCGATAACGCTCGCCAACCAGACCGAGTACGGCCTTGCGGCGGCCGTGCAGTCGGGCTCGCCGACACGCGCAGCCGGCGTCGCCGATCGCCTGCACGCCGGCATGGTTCACATCAACGACCAGACCGTGAACGAGGAGCCGCCGGCGCCATTTGGCGGCTTCGGCGCCTCGAGCAACGGCGGCCACTTCGGCGGGGTGGCGAACATCGAGCTGTGGACCGAGTGGCAGTGGGTCACCGCGCGCGACGCGGCCACGCCGTTCCCGTTCTAGGACAGGCTGAGAGAGATGCCGGGGAGGCTGGAGGGAAAGGCGGCGTTGATCACAGGCGGGGCCGGAAGCATCGGCGTCGCCACTGCCACGGCGTTCGTCGCGGAGGGCGCGCGTGTGCTGATCACGGATCTCGACCGCGATGCGCTGGCGGCCGCCGCCGGGGCAATCGGCTCGGACGCGGTCGGGTGGCGTGTTGCCGACGTGACCGTCGAGGCGGACGTGGAAGCGGCCGTCGGTGAAGCTGTCGAGCGCTTCGGCCAGCTCGATGTCGTGTTCGCCAACGCTGGGATCTTCGGCGTCGCCTCGCCGCTCGTCGATTATCCGACCGAGGCCTTCGAGCGGGTGCTCGCGGTCAACGTCGTCGGCAGCATGCTGGTCTGCAAGCACGCGATGCGAGTCATGCAGCGCGGCGCGAGCCTGATCATCAACTCGAGCGTCGTCGGGCTCACTTCGGCGCCGGGGATCGCGGGCTACGCGACCTCCAAACACGCTCTGGTTGGGCTGATGCGCACTGCCGCAAAGGAGATGGCGCCGAACGGCATCCGGGTGAACTCGGTACATCCGGGACCGACCGACAACGAGTTCCAGCACCGGATCGAGATGCAGGAGACCGGAGCCGCCGTCGAGGAGGCGACCAGGATCTTCGACTCGATGATCCCGCTCGGACGGCACGCCACCACTGGCGAGGTCGCAGCGACGGTCGTGTTCCTGGCGAGCGACGAGAGCGCGTTCATGACGGGCCACACGTTGACGGTCGACGGCGGCTTGAGCGTCTAACACGAGGAGGGAGAGATGCAGATGCTCGATGATCCGACAGCCGTACTTGTCCGGTCGCTGTGCGATCTGATGGTGCCCGGCAGCGCCCGGGTCGGACCCGAGATCTATATCGACGCGCTGCTCGCGCGTATGCCCGAGGACGAGCGCGCCGCGACGGTCGGCGCGTTCGTCGCCCTCGCCTCCGTGGCGGACAGCGCCGAGTCGCTCACTGAGCGGGCGCTGACGCCCGAGTTCATGCTCGTGCGTGCGTTGGCGTGCGACGCCTTTTACAGCGACTTCGTCGCTCCGGGGGCACCCGGGCCGGGCGCGTACGAGGAGATCGACTTCACGATCCCGCTGGCGGCGCGGATCAAGAAGGATTGGTCCTATCTGGGGGTGACTCCGTGAGTGAGCGTTACGACGTGATCGTCGTCGGCTCGGGAGCCGGCGGCGGCCTGATCGCCGGCGAGCTCGCCGACGCGGGCCGCCGCGTGCTGCTGCTCGAGGCCGGCCCGTACAAGACGGCCGCCGACTACATGCGCTGGGAGGCCCGCGCCAACCACGAGATGTGGTGGCCGATCGCCTGGGCCGAATCAGCCGCCGGACCGCCGATGCCGCTTTTCCGTGGACGGCTGGTGGGCGGGACCACATCGATCAACACCAAGGTCGCGCTGCGGCCGTCGGCGGAGGACTACCGCAAGTGGCACGAGGCAGCCGGGCTGCTGGGCGCGCTCGATGCGCCGTTCAGCGAGACGGATCTACTACCCCATCTCGAGCGTGTCGAGAAGCGGCTTGGGGTACGCGTGCGCGACGACTGGCAGCAGTGCGTACGCACGGTCGCTCCCGCGTTCCGCGAGCTCGGTGCCGAGCTCGCACCGGTCGTCTCCTACACCGACGAGAACTGCATGCGCTGCGGCTCCTGCCTCCAAGGCTGTCCGACCAACGCAGGCAAGAACACGCTCAACGTTTACATCCAGCCGGCGCTGGTCAACAGCGGCCTGGAGCTGCGCGCCGGCGCCGATGTCCAGCGCGTGCTGATCGAGGACGACGGCGATGGCCCCATCGCCACCGGTGTGCAGTACCTGGACGCCGACGGGATCGGGCAGACGGCTCACGGCGACGTCGTCGTGGTCGCCGCGGGCGCCCTGGGCACACCCGGCATCCTGCTTCGCTCCGGCATCCGCGAGCTGAGCGGCCATTCGCCGAGCAGCAGCCTGATCGGGCGCAACCTCGGTTTCCACGTCGCCCGGCTGGTCGAGGGATTGTTCGACGAGATCCAGGACGCGCACGCCGTGTACCCCATCACGTCGCACTGCATGAAGTTCCAGCGTGACGCCGACGGTGGCTTCATCATCGAGGCGGCGACGGTCCAGGATCCGATCGGGTTTGCTGCCGCCCTCTGCGACGATCGGGGCGTCCCGGTGTGGGGACAGGAGCTGGTCGAGCTGATGCGCCGCTACCGCTATTTCACCGGCCTGCTGACGATGGTCAACGACGAAAACACGGGTACCGCCTGGCTTGATGAAGCCGGGCGCGACCGCTACGCGATCGCCTTCAACGACCGTGAGCAGGCACGGATCGACGCCTCGCTCGAGTTCGCCAAGGACGTGATGCGGCGCGCCGGCGCCAGGCGGATCTTCCAGACGGGGATGCTGAGCACCCACCTGCAGGGCAGCTGCCGAATGGGCTCGGACCCGGAGCGCTCTGTCGTGAACGCCCATGCTGAGTCCCACGACGTCAGGCGGCTATTCGTCGGCGACAGCTCCGTGGTGCCGCGCACGCTCTCGGTGAACCCGTCGCTCACGATCATGGCGCTGGCCAGCCGCCTCGCCGAGTATCTGGCCGGGGACGACCACGGCTACCTGCCGCGGGCAGGCAGGGTCTCGGTCGCGGCGACCTAGAACGACGGTGGTACACAGTGCCGGATGCCGCAAGCGAGCTGGACGCGAGATCGGACGATCGTCCGCAAAGCGGCGGATTGCCAGAGAGGGGCATCGGACAATCGTCCGCAATCTTTCTTGCAACATCACGCATCTCCGGCGACGGTTCCGAGATTAAATGGCATGACCAGTACTGCAACCGAGGCGGAGCTTGAAGCCGCCAAGCTCCGCGAGAACTTCCGAGTGCAAACCGATTGGTGGGTTCGCATCAACATCCCCTGGGAGGTCGCCACGCAGGTCATCGACATCTCGCTGAGCGGCGCCCGCTTCGTCGGCGAGCTGCCGTGCACCCCGGGCATACCGATCGGCTTCGCGCTGGAGGTGCCCGGTGTCGGCGACGTCCCGTTCACCGCTGAAGTCGTCTGGATACGCAACGGTGAGTCGGGTGTGCGCTTCACCGACGTCCCTGGCAAGCGCGCGCAGATTCTGCGGGAGGCATTGGTCGACGAGGAGCGCCGGATCCTGCGCGAGCGCTGCCACCCAGTGCCGCAGGCGTGGTCGAGCTCGTATGTCGAGGTAGACCCGGAGGACGAGATGGCAAAGGCCACCCTCTCCCTCAAGCAGGTCTAGCCCGATCCCCGCCTCATACAGGTTCAGCCCGATCTCGGCGAGGCCCTGGGCAACCCGTTGAGCGGTTGCGCTAAGCTTTAGTTGCACACTCAACAAGTAGCGGACTGCCCCGGGATAATCCCGCCGCAAGCCCGCCGAAATGGTGAAAGGAGCGCACCATGCGCCTGCACTTCATCTCCCGGCTGGCCCTGTTGATCACCGGAAGCTTCTTGGTCGTCGCGACACAAGAAGCCGTCTGGGCTGGCAACACCCTCAAGTGGATGTTCATCGTCGGAGGCGCACTCGCGATCGTCGCCGCCGCCGCTGACTCGATGCCCGATTCGCTCGAACAGCGCGGCCTCGATTTCCTGACTGCCCTCGTCGGCGCGTGGATGATCGTCGAGGTGCTCGCCCTCAGCCAGGGCGACATCAAGTGGTGGTCATTCGGCTCCGCAGCCGCGATTGCCGGCTTGAGCGCGATCGGCCTGGTCATCCACGAGTGGAGCACGGAACGGGTCGTGCACGAGCTACGCGTGACCCATCACGAGGAGGCGCGCCGCCAGGCGGACACGCCGACTCCGATCTCCGCATAGCTCGCGGATCCATCTGCTCGCTGACTGTGGGCCGGCGCCTTGCGCCGGCCCACAGTCCATTAGCGCCCCCGCCGTGTTGACGGCGCAGGAGGCGGATTGCGCTCGTGTCGCTCCATCCGCAGGCCGTCATAAGGTCGTCGGTCCTTTGATACGTGAGTTCGTGAAGTCGGACGTGTTGACCGTCTCGGAGTATTCGTCACGGTTGGGCCAAGCCTTGCGTCAGGTCGGGCCGGCGGCTCTGGAGGGCGAGGTTCAGAAGGCCAGCGTGACCCAGCGGGGAATGCTGTACTTCGACCTTACGGACGGCGAAGCCACCTTGTCTTGCAAGGTGTTCCCGCGAGAGGTCGGCCGACTGGAGCACCATCCGCGCAGCGGTGACCTTGTCTGCGTTCAGGTTGACCGTCCGGATCTGTACGCCGCTCGAGGTTCGCTCAGTCTCGTGGTCAGCCAGGTCGCGCTCGCGGGCGAGGGCGAGCTTTTGCGGCGCCGCCAGGAGCTCATCGCCCGGCTCACACGGGAAGGCTTCTGCGACTCGGCGCGCTGGCGTCCGCTGCCGCGCTTCCCGCGCACAGTGGGCGTGATTGCTGGCGCGGGCTCTGAGGGCATGAGCGACGTGATCAGGGCGCTCACCGACCGCTGGCCGCCGGCGCAGATCGTTACTTGCCCGAGCATTGTCCAGGGCAAGACCGCCCCTCGCTCGCTGATCAACGCTCTTGCGACCTTTCAGGAGCACAGAGCTGCCGACGTCATCATCATGGCGCGCGGTGGCGGGTCCGTCCAGGACCTCGCGTGCTTCGACGACGAAGATCTCTGCCGTGCGTTGTTCGCCTGCGAAATCCCGGTCGTGTGCGCCATCGGGCACACGGACAACAATCCCGTCTCCAACCACGTCACATGGTCCGCCCACACCCCGTCGCGTTCCGCGGAAATGGTCGTCCCGTCAATCGTAGAGGTCCGACAGACCATGGGTCACGCACGAGAATTCGTCGATTCGGCGCCCGGCAAGCTGCAGCTCACAGAGGAGAGTCTGCGGGTGGCAGCAAGTCGGCTGGATGCGAGGACAGTCCTGGCAGCACGAGAACGCGAAGTCACCGTGATCTCATCAAGGGTCATGGGAGCGCTCCGCGAGTTCTTCACGGTGCACGCGGCCGGGCTCGGCAACGCCCGGACAGTTCTAGCCACGGCTCCGAAGCGAGCCGCCCTCGAATTTGCGAACGAACACGCAACCCTTACCGCTGCCAGAGCAACGCTCGAGCGCACGAGCTACCGGCTATCCAGTCTGGCCACTCAGACGAGTGACATCGCTGGCCGCATCACCGGCGGCATCAACCGGCAGCTCACCGATCACAGGTACAACTACGCGCGCGCGGCCATGCGGCTCATGATCGAAGCGCGCGCCGGCCTCGAACGACGTGACAGGCGCCAGCGCGAGCTCATTGTGCGTGCAGGCGAGCTGCTTCGAGTACGAGCACACGACTGCCTTGACCGTGCCGGCCGCGAGCTCACGCACCTCGCGGAGGTCATCACCGCCCGCGATTTTCGCCATCACGGCTGGCTGCTCGCGACCAAGTCTGGCCAGCCGGTTCGTTCGGTCACGGACCTTCGGCGTGGCGACCGGCTCGAGCTTCAACTGCAAGACGGCCGTGCCGAGGCTGCCGTCGAACAAGTCCATCCTGACAACCACGGGAGCAATACCCCATGAGCGATACACCAACTGAAACCGCATCCGTGACCTTCGAGCGCGGCTATGAACGCCTCCAGGAGATCGCCACCAGGCTCAACGAGGACGACGTCACCGTGTCGGAGATGTGCGACTTGTTCGCCGAGGGCAAGGGACTGGAGCAGGCTCTCATCCAGTATCTCGATACGCAGCAAGCGCGCGTCCAGGCCATTGAGAGCGGTGAAGGCGTGCGCGCCTTCACGATTACCGGAGCAACCTCCGAGCCGAGCGCATTGCAAGCCCAACGGTCCGCATCCGTGTCCAAAGACATTCCGGTAGATACGGCCGACTTTGTCCCAGCCTCCGTGGGCGCAGCAGCGGCGGACGACGATATCCCGTTCTAAATCTGCATCTGCAGCGGGACGTGAGTGCGGGCGGAGGGACTCGAACCCCCAAGAGCAAAGCCCACCGGCACCTAAAGCCGGCGCGTCTACCAATTTCGCCACGCCCGCGGCGAATGACCAGGTTGCGGTCGGGGCAGATTGTATGGTCAGCGCTGTGAGTCCGGTCCGTTCTGTCAAACCCGGCTACGTGGTGACGTACCCGAACCGGGAGAAGCCCTCGAGCACGGTCATGAAGATGACCGTGATTGTCGTGCTGCTGATCTCGGTGCTGCTGATGCTGGTCGCCACCGTCGGCGGCTGGAGCAAGCTCGATGGTCTGCTGCCCGTCAACCTGATCTGGTGCGCCGCGTACCTGGCGATCGCGTACTACGTGATGCGCTGGACGCGCGGGCTACTGCCGATCGCGGCGGCGCTCGGCGCGCTGATGCTCGTGTTCACGCTGGTCGCGGTGACATCGCTGGCGGGCGTCACCTGGACTGATCGCAGTGCTCCTGGCTATGCGCCGGCGCACACGCTGTTCGGCGGCGGCGGCTTGAGTTCCGGCACGCTGAGCGCGCTGACGATCGCGATCGCGGTCTCACAGGCGCTACTGATCGTCGTCGCCATGCGCGGATTCGGTCAGGCCTGGAACATCGAGTACGAGGTCCCGGCCTCCGACGCCCCCGCGCTCGTCAGAGCGTGACGATCACGCCGCGGTCGGCGTACGGGAACGGCTTGCGCTTGATGATTCCGCTCAACTGCGCGAAGAACTTCGTGAACTTGGTCATGAAGCCGTACTTGGCGATGACCTTCTGACGGATCGTCTCCAGCTCCGGTCCGCTCACGACGCGAGCCGTCGCCTGCGAGACCGCGGTTCCCGGCGTCACCACGCCGCGCCCGTTGCATGGCTGGACCGTCACCCGCTCCGTGTGGGCCAGGCGCTTGGCCTTGCCGGACGCCGAACTGGTCCAGAAGCCGAAGCTGTTCGGCTGCAACTCGACACACCACACAGGCGTCGCGACCGCGGTGCCGTCGCGCTTGAACGTCGTGAGCAGCATGTACTTCTCGTCGGGGAATGCCATGCACGCAACCTATCGCTGCGCGCGCGCCGCAGCAAGCACCGGAGCAAGTTCCTCCGGCGTCGGCCCGCGCATGACGGTGTACGTGATGCCGAGACTGTCGCGACGCTCGACGATCTGCGCGGCGAGGCTGTCGATGTCGCCGACCAGCAGCTTCGGTGAGGCCAGCACCTGCCTGGGCTCCAGGTACGAGTGGATCTCAGCCAGTTCCTTGGCCTTGGCCTCGAGGTCATGCGTGAGCGTGACGGGAGCCCCAACCCCGATTTCGAAGTCGTCCGCGCCGTCACCGGCGTACCCGCGCAGACGGTCGAGGTAGGCGGCGGTCGCATCGCGCTCGGGCAGCACCATGTGACCGGGTGGAAGCGACACCTTCGGCACCGGCGGTACGGCCGCGATGATGAAGCCGCCTGTCTCCTCGGCGGCAAGCCGCAGGACGCGCTCGCTGGCGCCGGCGACCAGCATCCGCGGAACGGTGTCGCCGTAACCGGGCGTGATCCCGGCATCCTCGAAGGTCGCCTTGACGGCCCGCACGGTCTCGACCAGGCGTTCGAAGCGCAGGTCGCGCGTCGGTGGGACCAGCTCCGCGACCAGCGGCTGTGGGATACCACTGCCGAGCGCGACGTCCAGCCGCCCGCCGCTGATGCGATGCAGCGTGGCCAGGTCGCGCCCGATCGTTGCCGGGTTCCAGAGCCCGGTGTTGATCACGAACGGCGACAGCGTGATCGTGCTGGTGTGCTGCGCGACCGCCGTCAGCGTGAGCAGCGGCGAGAGCCCGCGCGGCAGGTCCGCGATCGTGACGGCGTCGAAGCCGGCGAGCTCAGCGCGTACGGCGAGGTCGACCGCGTCCTCGGCGGCGCCGAACGGGCTGAGGGCATATCCGAAACGAAGCTTGTTCATGATCGGAGGAATTCCAGCATAACGTTGGTGAACGCCGGGCCGGCTTCGACTTCGGGAAAGTGTCCGATGTCGGCGAACTCCACGTACTGCCCGTACGGCAGCGCCGCAGCCAGCGCCCGCATCATCGGCGCCGGCACGGTCACGTCGTACTCGGAGCCGGTCACCAACGTCGGAGCTTCGACCGCACCGGCTCCGTCGAGCAGCTCGAGCCCGGACTGGAATTCGCTCGACATGACGTCCACGGATTCGAAGTTCATCGGGGCCGAGCAGAGTCGATCTAGATACCCGGTCTCAGCCGCTTCGAGTCGCGCTACGTAGCGCTCCATGAAGATGCGAAACAGACGCTGTCGCTCGGTCTCGTCCCTGGCCTTTGCGATCGCGAGCCAGGCGTCGTCAGATGCCTGTAGTCGCGCCTCACCGTCGATGAGCGCGGCCTTGAATCGCTCCCGGGCGTCCGTCGCGGCCGCGAGATAGCCGTCGCCCATGCTGTGGGGCGCGTTGATGACGATCAGCCGGGCGACCCGCTCCGGATACGTCGACGCATAAGCGAGTGCTACGCAGCCGCCATGGCTGTTGCCGTAGATCGTCAGCTGCTCGAGGTCCAGATGCTGCCGCAACTCCTCCACGTCGGCGACGTGGTCCGCGATCCGGTAGGCATCGGGCGGACCCGGCCGGCTCGATGCCCCGGTGCCGCGCGGCGCGAAGATCAAGGTCTCGTAGCCCGGCAGATCCATGTCCGAGAAGTACGCCTCCGGATCCATGCCCGGCCCACCGGGGATGCACACGACCAGCGGGCCGGTGCCGCGGCGCGTGTAGGAGAGCGTCCGGCCGTCGCCGGCGTCGAATGTCGTCAGCACCGGCGAGACCCTATACGACGTTTCAGCTGCCGCTCGTCTGGTTGACGAGCGGCACGTATGGGCGGCACGGCTCGTTGCGCAGGCTGGGGCACGGCGGCAGCGCTGTCGGCACGCTCACACCCGACACCACCGGCAGCACAAGACTCGACGGGGCTGCCGCCGATAGCTCGATCGAGGCGCTCGCGGTGCCCGCCGGGTTTGGCTGCGCGAAGGCCCACAGCGGCTGCGTTCCGCCCGGCGCGGAGATTATGACCCTGATCCTCGAGCCTGCACGGTAAGCGTGACCCTCGTAGTAGAGCGGGATCGTGACCTCGACGAACCGCCCCCGCGGCAGCGGTTGTACCGCGCTTTTGCGCAGGCTCAGCACCGGAGCCAGCGGCGTGCTGGCGCGTTTGTCGAGCGCGCGCTCGTCAGCGCGGACCCAGCCGTCCTGAACGAACGTCTCCATTCCGTCGGGGCGCACCTCACTGATCGTCGCCTGCAGGTCGACGCTCGGTGTCGAGGCTTTCAGCCACACATGGACTGCACCGGCACCGATCACTGTCGTGTTCTGCGTCAGTGGTGCGCTCACGTATGAGATGGCGGTCCCGGGCGGGTTCTGCTGCCAGTCCCAATCCCAGTCGTTCGCGTTACCCCAGAGGCCTCCGACCGAGGTGTTGGCCGAGGCGTAGTCGGTCGCGGGCAGCGCCTTCGGATTCCACGTGAAGTCGTCGATCTCCGGCGCTGCGGCGGGGCTGGCGGCAAGCAAGCCGCCGGCCCCGAAGTACCACGTTTGGGCGATCGTGCCCGGGATCGGGAACCGTGCGAACGACTGCTCGAATCCGGGGTAGGGATCGCCCGGCGTCACGGTGCCGTTCGGCGCGGCGCCGGCACCGTTGTCGAACAGCACCCGCACCTCTGGCAGCTTCTCGTAGGCGGCAAGGGCCGCCTTGTAGCTCGGGATCTGCTGGATCGGATCGGGAGGCAGCGTGACGTTCTGGATGCCCATCCCCTCGCCATAGAAGAGCGGTGCGGCGATCTGCACCAGGCCCGTGTTGGTCGATGGCGCCCGGTGCGCGACGAACAGGGAGAGGAAGTCATACCAGCGGTTGAAGGTGGCGGGATCGAGCGAGTCGATGTGGGCGCCGTTGGTGAACGTCACCCACTTGCGGCGGGTGTCCGTGAGGTTCTCGGCGAGGTCCGGACAGTGGCCGCCGGTCTGCTCGTCCTCCCACTGGCAGGCCATGAACACCGCCGCCTTGATCTTGTGGACGAACGTGATCGGGTCGAGGGGATCCGCTACCGACGGCACGTAGTGGTCGTTGCTGCGGATCGTCTTGAGCAGGCTTGGCGCCTCACCATGCAGAGCTTGGTTGTGCTTGCAGGTCTGGTCGCCGTTCTCGATGCGCGTGTAGGCCCACGGCTGACCGGCATTAGGTCCCGCCGGCTCGGCGTCGTGCTGGCGCTCGTCGCCCCATGACACGGCGAACCCGGTGTTGAGGATGCCGCCGGGATAGAGCGTCGTCATCGTCGAGTCGATCGTCGAGAGCGGCGAGATCGCCTCGAGCGCCGGCGGATCGGTCTGGGCCGTGAAGAGCTGACTGATGGCCCCGTAGGAGACGCCGATCATCCCTACCTTGTGACCGAGCACCCACGGCTGGTGGGCGATCGTCTCGATCACGTCGTAGCCGTCGAGGTTCTGCAGCGCCTCGAAGTAGTTGAAGGCGCCGCCTGAGCAGCCCGTGCCGCGCATGTTCACGTCGACCACCGCGAAGCCCATCAGGTTCGCGAGCACGGCGATCCCGCTGTCAGGACCGGCCGGGTCGGCGTAGCCGTAGCCCGAATACTCGATCACCGTGGGATACGGCGGATGCTCGTAGCTGTCCGGCAGCGAGAGGCCGTCCGGTAGCGACGAGATCCCCGCCGGGTGTGACGGCGGGTGTACGTAGATCGCGAGCTTGGTGCCGTCGCGGGTCGTCAGATACTGGTAGCCGGTATCGGCGATGTGCTGCTTGTAGATACTCGGATCCCAGGGCGCGTCCGCGTCGGAGTGGACGGCGACGGGTGCCGACTGTTTGCCGCTGCCCGCGAGGCGGACGCGGTAGCCAGAGCCGGGCTTGACGTTGCGGAACAGCACCCCGCCCTGGGCGTCTGCCTTCTGCCTCGCGACCACATGCCCCTGCTCATCCTTGAGCGCGGCACTGGCATGCGGCTTCAATCCGGTCACGTAGACCTGCTCGGCGCTGCCGTGAGCGTCGATCCCGGATGTCGCCGCCACAGCCGACGCGGTGATGGCCAGCAGCGCCGTCACGGATGCGAGCAGCGCGAGCGGGAAAGGTCTCACGCAGGGAGACTATGCCAGGCAGCCATAGTCTCCCTGCTGATGTGTGAGGCCAGTCGATCCGGGAAGCAGAAGAGGCAATGACTACACCGACTAACAACGTCCCCACTGTCGGGCTCTCCGACGGCGAGGCGATCCCGCAGCTCGGCTTCGGCGTGTTCCAGGTTCCGCCGCAGGATACGACTGACGTGGTAACGCGAGCGCTGCTCGCCGGTTACCGACACATCGACACCGCCGCGGCCTATGGCAACGAGGCGGAAGTCGGACAGGCGGTCCACGCAGCAGGCCTGGAGCGCGACGATGTGTTCGTCACGACCAAGTGCGCCAACGACGATCACGGCCGCGACCAGGCCAAGCGCGCGCTCAAGACGAGTCTCGAAAAGCTCGAGATGGAGTTCGTCGACCTCTACCTGATCCACTGGCCGGTCCCGTCGAGCGACAAGTACGTCGAGACGTGGGAGGCGTTCATCGAGCTTCAGAGCGAAGGACTCGTCCGCTCGATCGGAGTGTCCAATTTTCAGCCCGCCCACCTGGAACGGATAATCCGTGAGACCGGGGTGAAACCGACCGTGAATCAGGTTGAGCTCCATCCACGCTTCCAACAGGTGGGGCTACGGCACGAGCACGCCGACCTCGGGATCGTGACCGAGGCGTGGAGCCCCCTCGCCCAGGGTCGGGTACTCCAGGATCCGACGATCACCGAGATCGCCCAGGCACACGGGAAGACGTCGGCCCAAGTCGTGATCCGCTGGCATCTCCAGATC
This sequence comes from Solirubrobacteraceae bacterium, assembly GCA_036268195.1. GTDB lineage: Bacteria > Actinomycetota > Thermoleophilia > Solirubrobacterales > Solirubrobacteraceae > Palsa-465. Next base: position 62,313 of record DATAUP010000043.1, on the reverse strand, counting down.
GGCAACGTCGTCATCCCGAAGTCAGTCACGCAGGAGCGGATCCTCGAGAACTTCGATGTCTTCGACTTCTCTCTGACCGCCGCTGAAATGACAGCGATCGAGGCGCTCGACGTAGGAGAGCGCACCGGCTCCGATCCAGACACGTTCGTGAGGCCGTAGCTAGTCAGCCGGAGTGACGATCTGAGGTTGTGGCGATCGCGAAGATGTGCAGGGACGCGGTACCTGCATTGACAATCGAGGCGCCGGTCGGCAGCGTGATGGCCGCGATCGTCTTTGACGTACGATCGTCGCGGTCGAGACGAAGAGGCTCGGGGTCCGGTTCGGCCGTCCTGGGCCTGGGTCGTCGGCGATGTCCTCTTCGGACGAACGAGCCGTCTCAGCTCTGGTTGCCGGCGGCTGGCTGTTCGGTCGCCTGAGTGTCGGTGGTAGTTGGTGAACCGCGGCTCGGTGGGATTGTGACGGTAATAGTCAGGCCACCGTCACTGCGCGGCTCGGCGGTGGCGCTGCCATTGTGGACGGTGGCGATGGACCTGACGATGGCCAGGCCGAGTCCGTAGCCGTCGTGCGACGTTCGGGCGTCGAGCCGTTGGAACGGCTGGAAGATGGCGTCGGCATCCGCCTGGTTGATCACACGCCCGGTGTTGACCACGACGAGTTGGCTGCTTCCCGCGATGAGGCGGGTACGGATCCAAACGTCACCGGCGGGGCTGTTGTATCGGATGGCATTGTCGATGAGGTTCGCGACAAGCCGCTCTGCCAGCACCGGATCCCCGGATATCGGAGCGGGATCCAGGTCAGCATGGACGTGGCGGTCGCCCATGTTGACGGCGTCGAGCACGTCCTCGATCACCGTGGCCAGATCGACCTGCTCATGGACCGTGAGCCCACGCTCGTTCCGCGCGAGGATGAGCAGCGCGCCGATCAGATTCTCGGCGTGATCGACCGCTTCGCGGATGTCTGCTGCCATTCGGTGGACCTCATCGGAGGTGAGCTCTGGACTGCCCGCGACGACGTCCACCGTCGCGCGCATGACGGCGAGTGGAGTCCGCAGCTCATGTGATGCGTTGGCGATGAACCGCTGCTGACTCTCAAACGTAGCCTCGAGACGGGTGAGCATCCTGTCGAACGTGTCGGCCAGTTCCCGGAGTTCGTCGTGGGGACCGCGCAGCGCAACCCGCGCTGAGAGGTCATGCTCTGATGCTGCCCGGGCGGCGGCGGTTATCAGCTGCACCGGCCGCAGTGCCCGGCCAGAGAAGATCCATCCCAGGACGGCCGCGAGGATCATGACCGCGGCGACCGTGATCAGCGAGTACTGCAGAAGGTGTGAGAGGGTGAGGCTTCGCTGCTGTTGTGCTCCCAGCAGCTGGAAGATGCACTGGGCGATGAGGAGCTTATTGGGGTGCGTCGCGTGCTGCTCGGACCGGCATTGCGCTCCGATACTCGCCGGGATGCCGCTGCGAGACGGTGGCCGTTGGCCTAGACCGGGCGCCCCGAGTTGGGCGACGAGGATGTAGCTGACCGCCACGACGACCGCCCCGCACACGGCGAACAGGCCGATGTACAGCAGCGTAAGCCGTACCCGCACGGTGAGCCGCGGGCGGCGTCTCACATCCGGTAGCCCTTGCCGACCACCGTTTCGATCAGCGGCGGATGACCAAGCTTGCGCCGCAGCCGGGTCATGGTCACCGAGACGATGTTGCTGAACGGGTCAACGTTGGCGTCCCACACATGCTCCAGTAGCTCCTCGGCGCTGATCAGTCCGCCGTCGGCAGCAATCAACATCTCCAGCACTCCGAACTCCTTGCGCGTGAGGGAGAGCGCCTGGAGGCCGCGGCTGGCGCGGTGCCGAGCGCGGTCGACGATGAGATCTCCTCGCTGTAGGACCGGCGGCGCGGATCGCGCTCGGCGAGACAACGCTCGAACGCGAGCCACGAGCTCAGCGAAAACGAACGGCTTACCGAGGTAGTCGTCGGCGCCCAGCTCCAGCCCATCCACCCGGTCATCGACCGCGGTGGCGGCCGTGAGCATCAGTATCCGCGGGCCCGACCCGGCCAGATCCCGGCATACCCGGTCGCCATGCACGGTTGGCAGGTCGCGGTCGAGCACGATCACGTCGTAGGCCGTTTGTGCGGCAGCCGTTAGCGCCGCCGCACCGTCGCACACGGCATCCACAGCCATCCCCGCCTGCCGCAGCCCTTGGGCGATCCGGCCGGCCAGCGTCACATGATCTTCGACCACCAGCACCCGCATGACGTCAATTGTGCGCCAACCAACATGACATCGGTGCAACATCGCAGGTAGCGGTGATGTCACCAGCCTGGGCGTACAACTGCGACTGCGCGCATGAAGCTAATCTCAAGCTCCAGCAAGGCACGCCGACCCCGGCGAGCGCGTACCGCGCTCCGAATCGTCGCCACCGTGGTCGCGTCGGTATTAGTTGCTCTTCCAGCGGCGGCATGCGGGGCGAGCCCGCCTCACCGCGCTGGCCGATCGTCCACCGGTGCGACCCGCGCATCGGCCGCGACAGACTCCACAAGCTCAAAGCTGCTCGTCTTCTCACGCTGCGTACGCCGGCACGGAGTGCCGAACTTCCCCGACCCCCAGGCCAGCGCCAGGAACACTAAATTCCCGAGCGCGCAACAGCTCGGGGTTGGCGAATCCGTGCTCACCGCAGCCGAAGAGAAGTGCGCACACCTGCTTCCGCCTGGGACCGACGATCAGTTTCCCGCCGCGGAGATGCAGGTGTTGCTCGCAGGCATGCTGCGGTTCAGCAAATGCATGCGGCACCACGGGGCACCGAACTGGCCGGACCCCAGCACCAATTCCGATGGTCAGCCATTGTTCCAGTTGAGCGCTAGCGGAATAAGCCGACAAGAACCTCACTCGCAACGGATCACAAACGCGGAGCGCGAATGCCAGAAGTTGCTGCCCAGCGCACTTGGCGGGGTCCCAATTGGCTGACCGTACGCAACACCGCGTGGCCGCTGGCTCAGCGGCACGATCGCTGGCCTCCTTCTCCTCGCCGCGGTCGCCGTCGGGCTAAGCAATCTCGATGGGCGCGACGCTCGAAAGAGACAGCGGGGTGACAACGCCTCTGCCACTTCTCTGGCAACCGTGACTCGAGGCTCGCTGTCCTCTCAACTGACCCGCCAGCGGCTCGCTCACGTACTCCACGCAGGCATACCGCGCTGCGTACACCATCGTGAACCAGGAATCCGGAACGTTGGTTTCCGACCGTCCGGTGATTCTGCTCTACGGGACCACACCGGTATACCGCTCGCTCTTGGAGGGTGACGCGGGACCCGATGTGGAGCAGCTCAACGAGAATCTCGTCGCGCTCGGGTAGCCTGCGTCCCGGTGAACGGGTCGTGGTACCCGACGTATGACCGCCTACCCGACCGGCGGCGCAACACCCGCCCAGCTCAACAACAGATTGCTGCCAGCCGACCACAGGTTGTGCGCAGACGGAGCGTGCCCAGAGGCGCTCGAGCTGTACGAGGTGAGCAAGACCCACGGGTCGCAGTCGCCGGTGATGGCGTTGCGGGGGGTCAGCCTGACGGTCAGCGCCGGCGAGCTAGTCGGAATCGTAGGCCCCTCCGGCTCCGGCAAAACGACACACTGTTGGCGCCGGAGATCGACAGTAGCGTCCTCATCGGCTACCCGGCCGCCAAGCGTTACCTCGACTACAGCGCCACTGGCGCCGATGGCAACCTCACGATAGGGCCGCCGACCACCGTCTACCTGCGCACCGGGACTGGCGCGGTCGACGCGGTGCCTCGGCGCCGTAGCACTACTGGTTGGCGCCATCGGCGTCGCGAACATCATGATCATTCCGTACTCGAACGCCGATCCGAAATCGGGCTCAGACGAGCACTCGGCGCCACGCGCCCCCAAATTCGTGCACACTCCCTCTCCGAAGCAATCCTGCTTGCGATCGCTGGCGGTGCCGCCGGCATCGCGATCGGCGCGATCGCCGGACTTCTGCCCGCAATTCGCGCCGCGCGACTCTCACCCACCGAGGCTCTCAGAACTGCGTGAGTCCCCAGCGTGTCCCCCTCGGACAGGCTATCTCCATTTAGCAGGGAGTTCTCAGATACCGCGGGGGGGATTCGAACCCCCACGCCCTTGCGAGCAGCGGATTTTGAGTCCGCCATGTCTACCGTTCCATCACCGCGGCGAGGTATGGCCAAGTCTATGCGCGTGATCGTTCAAGCGCCGACGACGAGCGCTTCGAGCTCGTTAATCAGCTGTGGCGTTGCGACCACGACGCCGGAGGGGAGCGTGTCGGTCGCTTCGAGTGTGCGAACGACCAGGCCGGCACGTTCGCAGATCAGGGTCCCGGCGCCGATGTCCCAGGCTTTGACGTCGCGCTCGTAGTAGGCGTCGAGCCGTCCGGACGCACAGGAGCACATGTCGAGTGCGGCGGCACCGGCGCGACGGATGTCGCGCGTGAGCGGGAGCACGCGGGTCACAACGTTTCCCTGAATCGCGCGGACCGCCGGCTCGTAGGCAAAGCCGGTGCCGACCAGGGCCTGCGCCAGCGTGTCACAGGTTGAGGCGGTGATCGGCTCGCCGCTGCAAACCGGCACGCCTGATCGCGTCGCCGAGAACAGCTCGTCGCGCACGGGATCGAGGACCACCCCGGCGAGCGCGCCTTCGCTGTCCTCGACGGCGACGCTGACCGCGAAGGTCGGCAGCCCATACAGGTAGTTGACGGTGCCGTCGAGCGGGTCGACGACCCAGCGCAGGCGGGGGCTCCCATTTTCGGTGTCATGAGAATGAGAATCATTCTCATTATCTTTCAGAGAGGTAGGGGTGGGTGCGGGGGCGCCCGCCGTCTCGCCCCCCTCTTCGCCGAGGATCGAGTCGGAGGGCCGGCGGCGGCCGAGCACGTCGCGGATCGCACGCTCGGCGTTGACGTCGGCCTCCGTGACCGGGTCCGTCGGCGTGCTCTTAGTGCCGATCTTCAGCGGGCGGCGCCAGCGGGCGAGCAGCTCGGCTCCGGCCGCACGGGCCGCCTCGACTGCCACGTTCAGCAGCTCCGCCTCCAGAGCAGTCGGATCATTCACGGTCGTCATTGCGTCGCAGGCTACTGCCAGTCAACCCGGCTGGCGGCAGTCAGCTCACGTGACTGCCCTGTTTGCGGCCGCGCGCCTGCTGCGGCCGCATAGTGCATTTCTGAAGTCAACCCACCCGTAGACTGCCCTGGTTGTCCGAAACAGGATCAGTGGTCGTTCTCGCGGGGGGAACCGGGGGCGCGAAGCTGGCACGAGGGATGCTGGACGCCGTCGGCGCTGAGCACCTGACCGTGATCGCCAACACGGGCGATGACATCGAGGTCTACGGCGGCCACGTCTCGCCCGACCCCGACCTCGTGACCTTCTGGCTGGCCGACCGGATCGCCGCGCGCGGTTGGGGACTCGACGGCGACACCTTTCACGTGATGGAGGCGCTGCGCTTACTCGGCGAGGACGTCTGGTTCAACCTCGGGGACCATGACCTCGCGATCGCTATCCAGCGCGCGCACGCACTCGCGGCAGGTCAGCGCCTGACCGACGCGCACCGGGCACTGAACGGGCACCTCGGCGTACACGCAGCGGTGCTGCCGATGAGCGACCGGCCGGTGCGCACGCGCGTGCTCTCCGGCGGTGGCTGGTCATCGGTGCAGGAGTTCCTGATCCGTGCGCGCGGACAGGGCGAGGTCGAGGATGTGCAGTATCGCGGTGCGCACGAGGCCGGCACGACGGCGGAGGCGCTCGCCGCGCTCGCAGGTGCGAGAGCGATCGTGATCGGGCCATCGAATCCGGTCATCTCGATTGGGCCGATCCTCGCTATCGACGAGCTCCGCACCGCCGTGACCTCGAGCCCCGCGCCGGTCGTCGCGGTGAGCCCGATCGTCGGCGGCGAGGTACTCAAGGGCCCGACCGCGGCGTTCATGCGCTACCGCGGTGTCGAGGTGTCCGCGTATGGTTTGGCGGAGCTGTACGAGGACTTGGTGGATGGGCTTGTCGTGGATGAGCCCATCGATGGTCCAAGCGCTCGTAGCCCCCTCCCCACCCTGCAGACGAACCTGCTGATGGACGGCCCCGGCGGCCGCCGCCGACTCGCCCGCGAGACGCTCGACTTTGCACTCTCGCTCACCCAACCCTCCTGACCCAGTAGCTTTCCCGCGGAAAATGACCACCGTCGCAATCCTCCCGGCAAAGAGCTTCGAAAAAGCGAAGCAGCGGCTGTCGCCTGCAATCCAGCTCGGTTATCGCCGCGCGCTGGTTGAGTCGATGTTCTCCGACGCACTGATCGCGCTCCGCCGAGTCGGGTCGATCGATGAGATCTTCGTCGTTACATCCGACCACACAGCAGCGCAGATCGCCGGCGGTTACGGCGCAGCCGTGATCGACGACACCGCACACAGCCACAGCGATGCAGTTGGGCTCGGGATCGCGCATGCCCTCGCGATCGGCGCCACTCGCGCGCTGCTGGTCCCCGGGGACTGCCCGCTGCTTGACCCGGCCGAGCTGGAGGAGCTGCTCGCACGTCGCGTTGCCGAGCGATCAGTCGTGATCGTGCCGGATCGTCATGGCGAGGGCACCAACGCGTTGCTGCTGACCCCGCCCGACGCGATGACGCCGGCGTTCGGGGAAGGCAGCCGCCAGCGTCACACCGATCTGGCGATCGCACAGGGCCTGACACCTGAGGTCGTCGAAGTCCCGTCGCTCGCGCTCGACATCGACACATCGGATGACCTCGAGCAGCTGGTCGCTCAGTTTGCGTCCACACGTGGCCGGGCAGCCAACACGCGCGGCATGCTCAGCCAGTTGATACGCAGCCAAGCGGGATGATCACGGCGGTCCCGCTCGAGGGCCTGCCCGAAATCGCGGCCGCAGCCGACCTCGGTCGGGAGATCTCAGGCGTCTTGCCGGAACAGCTCCGGCAAGGTGACATCCTCGTGGTCGCCCACAAGATCGTCTCCAAGGCCGAGGGGCGTGTGCGCTCGCTCGCAGACGTGGTCCCGGGCGAACGAGCCGTCGAGCTGGCGACGGCCGGCGGTAAGGATCCGCGGTTGGTCCAGGCCGTGCTGGACGAGACGCGCGAGATAGTACGCGCGGCGGCCGGGGTGATCGTTTCCGAGACCCACCACGGATTCATCTGTGCCAACGCCGGCGTCGATCAGTCCAACGTGCCGGGCGATGACACCGTGCTGATGCTGCCACGTGACCCTGACGCGTCAGCGCGCCGGATCCGGTCGCGGCTGCGCGAGCTCACGGGTGTCGCGCCGGGGATCGTGATCGCCGACTCGTTCGGGCGTGCCTGGCGCACAGGCCAGGGCGACATCGCGATCGGGCTCGCCGGCGTCGCAGCGCTCGATGACTGGCGCGGACGCGAGGATGTCAACGGCCGTGAGATGCATGCGACCGTGATCGCGGTCGCCGACCTGATGGCCGGCACCGCCGACCTGGCCCGACGCAAGGACGGCGCACAGCCGGTCGTGCTGATCCGCGGCGCCGAGCGTCACGTAACGGTCGAGGACGGGCCGGGAGTCGCGCCACTGCTCAGAGCACGATCGCAGGACCTGTTCCGCTAGCGGCAGATCGCGTGCGCGATCTGCGACGGCGAGGGCGAGTGCTCGCCGTACTTCTTCACGATGCCTCTCGGCCAGACGGGATCGAACCGCGCGTCGCCGATGATCACACCGGCGATGCTCGCGGCGACTGCCGCCGTGAAGGTCATGTCGAACAGTGGGCCGGCGGGGCGGCGAAGGTCGACACCGCCGCGGCGCAGGAACAGCAACGCGCCCACGTACGTGAGCCCGGCGCCGACCCCGTAGGCGGCACCGGCGCGCGGGTCGCTGCCGTAGGCGCCGTGCTCGACATCGTGAAGGCGCCGAGCACCGCACGTATGCGAGCGGCGCGTTCGGTCTCGAGCGAGCGATGCACGGTGTTCGAGCCTAGATGACGAGGGGCCCTAACGGTCTGTCCGATGACAGGCGTAGCTTTGCCGTCCCCCGGAATACCGGAGGGACGGAAGGTCAGCGAAGTCCGGTGAGATTCCGGCGCTGTCTCGCAACGGTAAGGCCCCACGCGCGCACCACTCGAGCGTGCGTGAGGGGACGAGCCCGGTCGCCTGCCTCTCGTCGTTGGCAAGTCCTCGGTAGAAGGGCAACCCAATCGGCCGCGCCGATCCGGCGACCCTGGGCTCTTCTTCCGCTCGGCAAAAAGAGGAAGAAGATGCAGAAGACCTACACGCTCGGAGACCGGACCTTCGTCCTCGACCAGGACAAAGCCGAAGCTGCGCTTGCCGCTAAGCGCGTCGTCGGTGGCCGCGAGACGATGACCTTCAACCTGCTGCCGCTGCGCTACGGGTGGGCCTATCAGCTCTACCGCACGATGAAGGCCAACCACTGGGAGCCAGAGGATGTCCAGATGGCCAAGGACATCGAGCAGTGGCGCTCGGCCACGGCGCTCTCCGACAGCGAGCGCTGGATCGTGCGGATGGGCGTCGGCTACTTCTCGGCAGCCGAGGGGATCGTCGGTGACAACGTGATCCACGTCGTTCGCGAGCTGGTCACCGCCTCAGAGCTGAAGCTCGTGCTGGGGCGCCACGCCCACGAGGAGAACATCCACGCCGACTCGCTCCTGTACATGATCGCGTCGCTCGGCATCGACCCGCACGAGTGCGAGGCAATGTTCGAGGACATCCCGACGATCGTCGAGAAGAACGCGTTCGTCACCGGCGTCTCGCGCGGCATGCGTCGCGACCTGGACATGCAGGACCCGGCCTCTGCGGCGTTGCTGGCCAAAAACATGTTCGTGTTCGGCCAATGCATGGAAGGCACCCAGTTCTACGGCCTGTTCGGGATGATCCTGTCGCTGTATCGGCAGGGCAAGCTCCCGGGCATCGGCACGATGTTCCGCTACACGCTGCGGGACGAGTCCAATCACATCGAGCTGTTCCGTCGGCTGCTGCGCGAGCTCGTCGACGAAAACCCGGAGATCTGGACTCAAAGCTTCCGCGAGGAGCTGCGTGAGCTGATGCGTGAGGCCGTGCGCCTGGAACAGGCGTTCATCGCCGACTGCCTGCCGGTTGAAGCAGTCGGCCTCTCTCGCGAGGAGTTCGCGCGCTACATCGATTTCATCGCCGACCGCCGCCTCGAGGGTGTCGGTCTGGCCCCACTCACTGATCCGCACACGTCGCCGGAGAACCCGCTGCCGTGGCTTGCCGAACTGATGGACGTCCGTAAGGAACAGAACTTCTTCGAGGGACGTGTGACCGAGTACTCCAAGACATCGGCGCTGGCCGCTGTCGCAGACGAGGAGCTGTAGCGATGTTGATCGAATTCGAAGAGATCCTTCACGACCTCGAGCTCAAGCGCGCCGCCGCGCTCGAGCGGAATGAACGGCCCGCGATCGACGTCGCGGCAGCGCTCGGCACCAGCGTCACCGCGAACGGACTGGATCTGCGCGTGCGCGACGAGGACGGCTCCGAGCAGCGCTTCGAGCCGGCACTCGCGGCCATGCTCGTCGGCGACGCCTTGAGCACGCTTGCCGCCGCCAGCGGCGAGGTCAACGCCGACACCGCCGCCGGCCGCCAGATCGTGCGCGCCGCGACCGCTGCGGTGATTGCACGCCTGGCCGAGCTGGACGCGACCGTGATCACCGGCGCCGACCTCTCGGCGCTGGTCGAGGCAGCGCTGATCGACGCCGGCCACTACGACATCGCCAAGGCGCTCGTCGTCGCCCGCGCACTGCCCGGCGCCGCCGCTACCGCACCCGCTGACTCGTTGCGCCTGATCCGTCGCAGCGGCGAGGTCATGCCGTGGAACACGGCCAAGATCGAGACCGCGATCCGCAAGGCGTTCATCTCGCTGCAGGTTGATCCGACGCCGGCCGGCCCGCTGGCCAGCCGGGTCGCCGAGCGCGCCCGCTCACTAGGATCGATGTACGTCTCGATCGAGACGGTGCAGGACATCGTCCAGGAGGAGCTAGTACTCGCCGGCCACATGCGCGTGACCGAGCGGTACATCGTCTACCGGGCCGAGCGAGCGCTGCTGCGTGCGCAGCAGCGCTCGCAGGCACCGGCCGCGGAAGCGCTCCCCTCGATCCCGGTCGTCAATGACGACGGCAGCGAGGGGCTGTGGAACGGCGCCGATCTGCGCGCCCGGATCGAGTTTGCGCAGGTGGGACTCGAGCTGGTGCTCGAAACTGAGGCGATCGAGCGCGAGCTGCGCCGCTCGATCCGTCCCGGCGTGCTGCGCTCAGACCTGCAGCGTGTGATCGTGATGAACGCGAAGTCGCTGGTTGAGCGCGACAGTGATTTCGCCCTGTTCGCCGGACGGATCCTGCTGACCTACATCTACGAGGAGACGCTCGACTGGCAGATCCTGCGGGATGGCGTTCCCGGGCTGGCCGAGGCGCACCGCCGGGCGCTGCGCACCTCGATCGAGCGCGGCGTGGCTATCGACCGCATGGACGCCGCGCTGCTCGGCTACGACGTCGAGGTACTGGCCTCACAGCTCGACCCGAGCTCTGACCTGGAGTTCGACATCCTCGGAATCCAGACGCTGTATGACCGCTACCTGATCACCGACAAGACCGGTGAGTCACCGATCCGGATCGAGGCGCCGCAGATCTTCTGGATGCGCGTCGCGATGGGCGTCTGCTTCGGGGAGGAGCGCGAAGGCCGCGAGGCGCACGTCCTCGAGCTCTACCGTGCCTACAGGGAGCGTCGCTTCTGCTCGTCTACCCCGACCCTGTTCAACTCCGGTACGCAGCACTCGCAACTGTCGTCGTGCTTCCTCTACTACATCGAGGACACGCTGACATCGATTGTCGGCCGCGGCATCGCCGAGAACGCGATGTGCTCGAAGTGGGCCGGCGGCCTCGGCGGCTCGTGGACGGCGGTGCGCGGCACCGGCGCACACATCCAGTCGACCAACGGCGAGAGCCAGGGCGTCGTGCCGTTCCTCAAGATGCACAACGACCAGCTCGTGGCCGTCAACCAGGGCGGCAAGCGCGCCGGTGCAGGCTGCGCCTACCTCGAGGTCTGGCACAACGACATTCGCGAATTCCTGGAGCTGCGCCGCAACACCGGCGACGAGCGCCGGCGCACGCATGACATGAACACGGCCTGCTGGGTGCCGGACCTGTTCATGAAGCGGATGGAGGCGCGTGAGGATTGGACGCTGTTCCGCAGCTCCGATGTGCCGGACCTGCACGAGACGTTCGGGGCGGCCTTCGAGACGCGGTACGTCGAGTACGAGGCAAAAGCACAGGCGGGCGAGCTCTGGAGCGAGACGATCCCGGCGATCGAGCTGTGGAAGCAGATGCTGCGGATGCTGTTCGAGACCGGCCATCCGTGGATCACGTTCAAGGATCCGTGCAACGTCCGCAGCCCGCAGGATCACGCCGGCGTCGTCCACTCGTCGAACCTGTGTACGGAGATCACCCTCAATACGAGCCATGACGAGAGCGCGGTTTGCAACCTCGGCTCGATCGTGATCGATCGGCACCTGACGTCTGAGGGCGAAATCGATCACGCCAAGCTGCGTGACACGGTTCGCGTCGCTGTACGGGCACTCGACTGCGTGATCGACGTGACCTTCTATCCGACCGAGCCGACGCGCATGGCCAACTCCCGCCATCGGCCGATCGGCCTAGGCGTGATGGGCCTGCAATACGCGCTGTACGAGAAGGGACTGGCGTTCGGCTCCGAGGAGGCGGCCGCGTTCAGCGACGAGATGATGGAGGCGATCGCGTACTACGCCTATGAGGCCTCCAGTGACCTCGCAGCGGAGCGCGGAACCTACTCGTCGTACGAAGGGTCGAAATGGGATCGGGGGCTGCTGCCGCCCGACACGGTCGACATGCTGGCCAGCGAACGCGGCCTGGACATCGAGGTGCCGCGCGGCGGAAAGCTCGACTGGACGCCGCTGCGGGAGAAGATCGCCGCCCAGGGCATGCGCAACTCCAACGTGCTGGCGATCGCGCCGACGGCGACGATCTCCAACATCGTGGGCACCTCACCCTGCATCGAGCCGCTCTACAAGAACCTCTTCGCCAAGTCGAACATCTCGGGCGACTTCGTGGTGTTGAACCGCTTCATGGTCCGTGATCTGAAGGCGGCCGGGCTGTGGAGCACGGACCTCGCCGAGGAGATCAAGCGCCGGGACGGCGACATCAGCGAGATCACGGCGATTCCAGCCGAGATTCGCGACCGCTATCGCACGGCCTTCCAGATCGACAGCTCGTACCTGATCGACGCGGCCGCACGGCGACAGAAGTGGATCGACCAGTCACAGTCCCTGAACCTGTTCCTGCCGGGGCCGGACATGAAGGCGATGAGCCATATGTACCGCGCCGCTTGGCGCGCCGGGCTGAAGACGACCTATTACCTGCGCACGCTCGGAGCCTCAACGATCGAGAAGTCGACGGTGAGCGCCGCGGCCGTGATGGCAGACCCGATCCTCGAAGCCGTCACCGTGCCCTCCGCGGCTGTCGCGGAACTCGCGGCGGTAGCTCTGCCCGCCCCCTCGCCGGAGGCGATCGCCTGCTCGATCCTCAACGGCGATGAGTGTGAGGCCTGCCAGTAGCCACGCCGAGCCGCGCGGCCGATCGGGCGGCGGCGCGGCTCGCACCTCTCAAAACACGTTTTTGCGTTATAACGCCGCTGTTATAAGGCAAACAGCACTGTTTGATGGGCCCGATCGGCGGCGGGCGGGCGCTGGGCGGCGGCGGGCGGGCGCCTCGGGGGCTCTCGCCGCGCGTGCCGGCGCTGTGCTCGCGACGGCTCAGACAGCCGGGGCGCCGATGGCGTGGAAGCCGCCGTCGACGTGCACGATCTCACCGGAGATGCCGCGTGAGAGGTCTGAGAAGAGGAAGCAGACAGGCCCGGCGATGACGCCCGGATCCTCGATGTCCCAGCCGAGCGGGGCCTGCTGCTGCCAGAGCGCGGCCAGCTTCTCGAAGCCGGGGATGCCGCGCGCGGCCACGGTGCCGAGCGGACCGGCGCTGATCAGGTTCACGCGTATGCCCTGGCCGCCGAGGTCACGAGCGAGGTAACGCGAGACCGACTCGAGTGCCGCCTTGGCTACACCCATCCAGTCGTAGATCGGCCAGGCTACGCTGGCGTCGAAGTCGAGGCCGACGATGCTCGCGCCGGCGGGCATCAGCGGCGCCAGCGCCGCCGCGAGCGCCTTCAACGAGAAAGCACTGGTTTGAAAGGCGATCGCTGCACTCTCCGCGGGAGCGGTCAGGAACTTCCCGCCGAGCGCATCCTCGGGTGCGAATGCGATCGCGTGTAGGACGCCATCGACCGCACCCCAGCGCGACTTCAGCTCGGCGGCAAGGCTTTCCAGATCCTCCGGTTTGTTGACGTCGAGCTCGAGCACGTCGACCGGTGTCTCGAGCCGCTGCGCCGCGCGCTCCGTCATCCGCCGCACCCGCCCGAAGCTCGAGAGCAGAACCTCGGCGCCCTCGGCCTGCGCGCGCTGCGCGACGTGGAACGCCATTGAGTCCTTGGTGATGACGCCGGTGATCAGCACACGCTTGCCGGCCAGCAGGCCAGCCATCAGCGCGCGCCTCGCGACGCCGGGCCCATCGCCGGACTCATCCCCGGCCCTTGATCACCAGCGCGACGTTGTGGCCACCGAACGCAAACGAGTTCGAGATCGCTGCCGGGGCACCGCCGTTGGCGAGCACCAGCTCGCGGGCGCCGCCGGCCACGTAGTCGAGGTCGAGCTCTGGATCGGGCACCTCGTAGTTGAGCGTCGGCGGGGCAAGCCGGTCGTTCAGCGCCTGCACGGTCGCCACAGCCTCGACCGCGCCCGCGGCACCGAGCAGGTGGCCGATCGCAGACTTGGTCGAGGACACCGGGATCTTGTAGGCGTGCTCGCCGAGAGCGAGCTTCAGTGCCTGGGTCTCGGCGGCGTCATTCAGCTCGGTCGAGGTCCCGTGGGCGTTCACGTAGCTGATGTCCGACGGCGTCAGTCCGGCATCCTTCAGAGCGAGCGTGATCGCCTGGGCGGCGGGCCGGCCGGTCGGCTCCGGCGCCGTCAGGTGGTGCGCATCGGAAGTCGAGCCGAAGCCCGCAACCTCGCCGAGGATCGTCGCCCCGCGGGCCTTCGCGAGCTCGTACTCCTCGAGCACCAGCACGCCGGCTCCCTCACCCATCACGAAGCCGTCGCGGCGGGCGTCGAAGGGGCACGAGACGCCGATCTTCGACAGTGCCTGCATCGTGTTGAACGAGCCGAAGCCGAACTCCGTCAGCGTCGCCTCAGTGCCTCCGGTGACGACCGCATCCGCGTCGCCGTACTGGATCATGCGAGCCCCCAGACCTACCGAATGCCCGCTCGAAGCGCAGGCCGAGGCCACGGCGAAGGCCTGACCCTGGATGCCGTGGCGCATCGAGATGGCGGCAGCAGCAGCGTTGGGCATGTACATCGGAATGCCCAACGGCGAGATCCGGGTCGGGCCCTTCTCACGCATGAGGTCGAGATTGACCTCAACGGTGTTGAAGCCGCCGATACCAGTCGCCATGATCAGGCCGATCCGCATCGGGTCGCACGGCAGCCCGTCCGACCAGCCGGCGTCGGCGATCGCCTCATCGGCGGCGACGACCGCCAGCTGGGCGAAGCGATCGAGCCGCCGTGCTTCCTTCACTGACAGGTGATCGGCTGGATTGAACGCGTCGCAGTAGCCGCCAGCCTGACCGTCGTGCTCCGTGATCCCGCTGATCCCCTGCACCCACTGTTCATGCAGCGGCCGTGCGCCCACCCCGAGCGGAGTGATCGCACCGATCCCCGTGATTACGACTCGACGCTTGTCAGGCATGGCGCCTCCAGTCCGCGCGGCGCCTACGCTGCGCGCTCGGTGATCAGGTCGACAGCGTCGCCGACGGTCTTCAGTTCCTTCATGTCCTCGCCCTTGAGCACGACGCCGTACTCGTCTTCGACGATCTGGGCGAGCTCAACGAGGTCCAGGGAGTCGATGTCCAGGTCCTCGAAGGTCGCGTCCGACGTGATCTCGCTGGCATCCGGGCCGAAGCTGGCGAGCGCCTCGACGACGCGCTCCTGCACCTGCTCCTTGGTCACTGCACTCATTGGTACGTCCTCTTTCTTCGTGGTTCACGCTGGTGGCAGGGTCGCTATGCGCCCCTCATGCCGCTAACCCGCCGTCGACTGTAAGCACGGCGCCGGTCACGTAGCCCGCCTGCTGCGACACGAGGAAGCGTACGCAAGCGGCGACTTCTTCGGGAGTGCCGACCCGTCGCGCCGGAATCATCTCTCGCAGAGCCGTGTCTAGCTCCGCAGTCATATCGGTCTCGATCAGGCCGGGAGCGACCGCGTTAATCGTGACCCCACGGCGTGCGACCTCCACGGCCGCCGTGCGCGTGAACTGGATCAGTCCAGCCTTGGCGGCGGCGTAGTTGCTCTGCCCGGGGTTGGCGCGCAGGCCTGAGACGGAGGCGAGATTCACGATCCGCCCTACGCGCGCCCGCATCATTTTCTTCAGCGCCCGCCGCGTGAAGCGGAACGCAGCGGTCAGGTTGGTGTCGATAACGGCCTGCCACTCCTCGTCTGTGAGCGACGGCGAGAGGTTGTCCCGCGTGATCCCGGCGTTGTTCACCAGCGCGAGCACGGGCACACCGAAGTGCTGCTCGACCACCTCGAAGACCCGATCGGGCGCCGCGGGATCGGCGACATCGCCCTGAACCGCATACGCGCGGCCGCCGTCGGCCTCGATCGCCGCGACCACCCGCGCCGCCGCGTCAGCGCCGGAGTTGTAGTTGACACCGACGGCCCAGCCGTCGGCCGCCAGGCCCTTTGCGATCGCCGCACCGATCCCGCGTGAGCCGCCGGTCACGAGCGCGCAGCCCGCCGGCGGCCACGCCTCGGGCGCGGCCGCATCCGGGTCAGGCACTCACGAGCTCCACATCCTTGAGCGTGCGCTTGGCCAGCCCCGTCAGCACCTTGCCTGGACCGACCTCGACGAACGTCGTGACACCGCGGCCGTGGAGCGCGACCAGCAGCTCGCGCCAGCGCACAGGGCCGGTCAGCGCCTGCACGAGCCGAGCGCGCACGTCGTCGAACGGCTCAGCGGTCACGGCCGAGATCACGGTGCAGTTCGCAGGGTGGAGCTCCACGCCCGCGAGTGCCTGCTCAAACTCGGGTACCGCAGAGGCCATCATCGGCGAGTGGAAGGCGCCGGTCACGGGCAGGATAATCGCCCGCAGCCCCAGGTCGCGTGCCGTCTGCTCGGCGGCGGCCAGCGCCGCGCGCGGCCCAGACAGCACCACCTGCTGCGGCGAGTTGTCGTTCGCGACCGAGAGCCGGTGAGGGGCGGCGACCTCGTCGGCGCGCTCGGCAGCCTGGGCGCCCAGCAGCGCGATCATCCCGCCGTCGCCATTGGTCTCCCCGGCATCCTGCATCAGCCGTCCACGCAGCGCGACCAGTTCGAGCCCGGCCCGCTCGCTCAAGACGCCGGCGGCGACCAGCGCACCGAACTCGCCCAGCGAGTGGCCAGCGGTGAACTCGTGTGTCGGACGGCCGAGCGCGCACCAGCCGGCGATGCTCGCGCAGAAGATCGCGGGCTGTGCATAGGCGGTTCCGTCATCGACACGCAGGAACGGGTCCTCGCCGACGACGTCGATTGCGAGCTTGAGCAGGTCAGGGCGCACGCGCGCCACCTGGTCGCGCATATCAGCAGTCTGGCTGCCCTGTCCAGGGAAGAGAAGTGCAGTGGACATGTCCCCTTACCCTACGCATCCCGGCGGATCTGGGTACGCGTGACCGGTGGGTCGCCCCCCGGTCGGGGGGCGACTGCATCAGGCCGCGCGGGATACGCGGAGCGGCACGACGTTCGCGGCCGCACCAGGCAGCGTCCCGCCCGCCAGACGCTGTGAGATCCATTCGAGCGCGAACGGGGCACCGGCAACGGCGCCGCTGAGGTGATCGACGCCGCCGCGCGTGATGTGCAGGCTCGCGTCGACACCCAGTTCGAGCCAGTCCTCGAGCAGCTGCTCGCTCTGCTCGAAGGCCACGATCTGATCGTTCCGAGCATGGTGCAGCAGCATCGGCGCCTGCGGCGCGATTGCGCCCAGCCGGTTCTCGCGCAGCCGTTTGCGCCACGGCGGCAGCTCAAGCACGTTGGGGCTCGAGAGATCGCCGACGTGGGCGAAGCGGGGGCCGCGGACCGCGGCCTGCAGGACGTTGGTGTGGCGCAGCGCCTCGATCGTCTTGCTCGACGCCGGCGTCAGATAAGGCTCGAGCTCGAGCTCCGGATACGCGGCGGCGAAACCGATCGCGCCGTAGGCCAGGAAGAACGAGAAGAAGCTGCCGTCGAGCGTCGGACCGGCAAGCTCGACATCGGCCGCGGCGGCGCCGGCAGCGACGCCGGCAAGCGTCAGCTCAGGCGCGTAGGTGGGCTGCAGCTGCGCGGCCCAGGCGGCTGCGGTGCCGCCCTCCGAGTAGCCCATGATCGCTGCCGGGCCGTCCTGCAACAGCTCATCGGGCACAAGGTCGCGCGCTGCGCGCATCCCGTCGAGCACGTTGCAGCCGAGCGGCCGGCCGACCATATAGACGTGGTCACCCGGCGTGCCGAGGCCCTGGTAGTCCGTGACGACGACCGCGTAGCCGCGGGCGAGCACGAGCGCCATCAGCCCGGCCTCCCAATCGCGCCCGGTCGATAGCAACCGCGACGGCGCGGCTTCGTCGCCGATGCCATGGGTGCCGATCGCGTATGCGATCAAGGGCAGCGCACGCTGGCGCCGGGGGCTCTGCGGAAGCAGCAGCGTCCCCGAGACGGCCGTCGGCTCGCCGACCGCGCCGGTGGAGCGGTACAGGATCCGCCAGGCGCGAGCACGCACCCGCACGCCCGGCATCAGGTAGGCGTGCATCGGCTCGGCGCGAATCAGCTGCCCCGGCCCGAGCTTCTCCAGTGCCGATGGCGGCTGGTAGAAGCCGTCGCTCCAGGGGATGTGACGGCGCGGGGTCGACAGCAGCGCGAGATGCGAGTGCGTTGTCCTCGCGATGCAAACTGGGGTGCGTGCAATGTCGAAAACGCTCATGGGCAGCCTCTCCCTACCTCGCCATGCCCCGGTGATCGACCCTGCGAAGCGAAAACGTGAGTCTTGTTACAAGGCTATAGGCGGATCAGGACATCCGACTGATTAACGGTCGATGCAACCGACCTCTAACGCGAGAGCGCCGGCGCGCCAACGGGATACTCCCGACGCGTTCCGTACAAGGTGGTTCGCTCCGCCGCTGGGCGTCCGGCCGAATGGGCCGCCGCGATCAGGTCTTCAGGATCGAGCTTGACGCCGTGGTAGCTGCCCGCGAGGCGGCTGATCGATTCCTCCATCAGCGTCCCGCCGAGGTCGTTGACCCCCCAGCGCAGCGCCTCGGTGGCGGCTTCGAGGCCCATCTTCACCCAGCTGGCCTGCACGTTCGTGATCGTCCGACCGAGCGCCAGGCGGAAGGCGGCGGTGTGCTTGAGATTCTCCTCGCGCGAGATCTCCTCGATCCCGTGAGTGCGCCCGAGCAGCGTCTGGAACGGGATGAACGACAGCGGCACGAACTCGGTGATGCCGCCGGTGCGCTCCTGCAGGGCGCGCACGACCCGCATGTGCTCGGCGAGCTCCCACGGCTCCTCGATGTGGCCGAACATCACGGTCGCGGTTGAGCGCAGCCCCGCACGGTGCGAGGCCTCGATGATCTCGACCCAACGCGCAACCGGCAGCTTGTTCGGGGAGATGCGCTCGCGCACGCCGTCGTGCAGGACCTCCGCGGCGGTGCCAGGGGTCGAGCCAAGGCCGGCCTCCCTCAGCCGCGCGAACACCTCTGAGGGCGGCAGCCCGGAGATGTCGCACATGTGGGCGATCTCCATCGGTGAGTACGCATGCAGGTGCAGCTGTGGGGCTTGCTGCTTGGCGAAGCGCAGCCAGTGCTCGTAGCTTTCGAGCGTCCAGTCCGGATGGATGCCCGACTGGATGCATAGCTCGGTGGCGCCAAACTCGATGGCGTCGGCGATGCGGCGGGCGAAGTCGTCTTCGGAATGCTCGTACGCGTCCGGCGAACGCTTGCCCTGCCCGAAGCCGCAGAACGCGCAGCCGACCGTGCAGATATTGGAGACGTTGATGTTGCGGTTCACGACGAATGTGACGGTCTCGCCGGCCACCTCAGCGCGCAGCTGGTCGGCAGCGGCGCGCATCTCCTCGATCACCTCGGGACGCTGCTCGGCGAAGAGCGCGGTCAGTTCCTCGGCGGTCAGCTCCTCGCCACGCGCGCCCTTCTCGATCGCGCGCCCGGCGACGTCCGCCCCAACCGTGACCTCGCCGCGGCGGCCGCTGCCACGCCGCGGGATGAACGACCAGTAGTCGGTCTTGATCAGGTCCAGGACGCCCTGAGACATCCACTGCGGGTCGATGAAGTCGGGATAGACGCAGAGGCGCTCGGATAGCGCGTAGCCATCCTCGGCAAGCCGCTTGCGGACCTGTGCAGGTGACGGGAAGGGATGCTCGGGGCTGATGTGATCGCCGTTGGCCGACAGGCCACCGAGGTCTGTCGCACCGGCCGCGACCAGCTCCGGCCACCAATCGGACAGGTTCGGCGGGACCTGGATGCCGATGTCCGGCATCAGCTCGCGGGTCCGCGCGATCAGGCCTTTCAGATCGTCGATCGTGACCTCACTCGCCCACTTCGGCGCATCCAGGGAGGGCCCGTGTCCGATCCCGGTACGCCAGTAACCGGCGGCCGCATCGGTGGCGATCTCTGCCGGCTCCTTCCCGTAATAGCTCTGGTGCGGCACGAAGTTCTGGATGATGATCTCCTGCAGGTGCCCGAACTCGGCATGCACCGCAGCCAGCGCCTCCAGCGCGCCGAAGCGGTCCTCGCGACTCTCGCCGATGCCGACCAGGATTCCGGTGGTGAACGGAATCTTCAGCTCGCCGGCAGCACGAATCGTGTCCAGGCGCGCGGCCGGGCGCTTGGTCGGCGAGCCCTGATGCGCGACCAGGTCCGGATTGACCGACTCGAGCATCAATCCCTGTGAGGCGGTCACGTCACGCAGGCGGGCAAGATCGACGGCTGAGAGCACACCGAGGTTCGTGTGCGGCAGCAACCCACGCCGCATGGCCTGCTCGCAGACCCAGACGACATATCCGACGAAGTCCTCGAAGCCGAGCTCGGCGAGCTTCTCCCGCACCCCGGCGTTCACCTCAGGCCGCTCGCCGGTGAGCACCAGCAACTCCTTGGCGCGGTGGCGTTTGACCGCCTGATCGAGCAGCGTGAGCACCTCGTCGGGCTCGTGCAGATGCGCCTGATGCGTCGCGAACGCGCAGTACTTGCAATAGCACTGGCACGTCCGCGAAAGCGAGAGGGTGACGTTCCGGCTGTATGTGACGCGGCGTCGCACGGGTCTCCCGATTCTACGGAGCGCTTATCCTCGCCTCGCCATGCCACGCTTCTACACCGCTCTGGCCGCCCTTTTCGCGGCCCTCACGATCGCCGCCTGTGGCGGCAGCTCCAAGCCCGCCAGCGCTAGCACCGCCAACGCGCAGAAGGCATCGCTGATCCTCGATTTCACGCCGAACGCCATTCACACCGGGATCTACACGGCGCTTGCCCGGCACTACGACCGGAGCAACGGGATCCGCCTGCAGGTGCGGATCCCGGGTGAGAGCACCGATGCGGTGTCACTGTTGACGGCCGGGCGCGTGAGCTTCGCCATCCTCGACATCCACGACCTGGCCATCGCCGACGCGCAGGGACGCAACCTCGTCGGGATCATGGCAATCGAACAGCGGCCGCTTGCATCGGTGATCGCGCAGCCCCGCTTCAACAGCCCACGCCAACTCGACGGCCAGACGATCGGCGTCACCGGCGATCCCAGCGACCTCGCGGTGCTGCGCTCAGTCATCGCCGGTGCCGGCGGCAAGCCAGCCAGCCTCAAGACGATCACGATCGGGTACGACGCCGTACCTGATCTCATCTCCGGCAAGGTCGCCGCTGCGACAGCGTTCTGGAACGACGAGGGCGTCCAGCTATCCGCGCAGCACCCGCCATTCCACGTGTTTCGCGTCGAGGACTTCGGCGCGCCCTCCTACCCAGAGCTGGTCGTCTGCGCGACGCGCTCGGAGCTGAAGCGCGACCCGGGTCTGGCACGCGGCGTGGTTCGGACGCTCGTGGACGGCTACGACTACGTGCTCAAGCACCCACTGGCCGGCGAGCATGCGCTCGAGTCGCAGGTCACTGGGCTCTCGGACAAGGCAGTCAGCCAGCAGCTCGCGGCCGAGCTCCCCGCTTTTCTGCCCAAGGGCGGGGGCGCCTACGGCGCGCTCGAGCCGTCCGTGCTGAACGCGTGGGCGAAGTGGGAGGTGAAGTTCGGGATCGTCAAGAAGAAGCCCGACGTTGCCACCATGTTCGACAGCGCATTCCTACCGCGCTGAGCTGAACGCTAGATAGAGCCCGCGAAGGGTTCCCACCCGCCCCGGCCACCGAGCGGGCCGACTATTGCGCGCGGAGCTTGCGGAACTCTTCGCGGACCGACTCGGGGCGGCCCCACATCTGGACCGTCTCGACGCGGCCGGTGCGCGTCTCGCGAAGTGCCAGCTCGCCGCTGAGCCCGGCGTCGTCGAACAGCTTCAGAGCGATGTGCGTGGCCGGAACCGAAGCGGCATGA
Source organism: Solirubrobacteraceae bacterium (assembly GCA_036268195.1). Lineage (GTDB taxonomy): Bacteria > Actinomycetota > Thermoleophilia > Solirubrobacterales > Solirubrobacteraceae > Palsa-465. Next base: position 40,642 of record DATAUP010000043.1, on the reverse strand, counting down.
CCGAAGCGGTGAGCCACCAACAGGCGCCAGTGCCAGTCACGCTTCGAGTAGGGCTGGGCGTTGCAAGTCACGAGCAGCGTCGCCGCCTCGATGTAGCGGCTCTCATCGAAGATCCGCAGGTCGAACGAGAGATCGGTCCAATCGTCGGGCAGCGAGTCAACGATCGTCGTGAATGTGTCGGCCAGAGCCATCGCGCGGAACACTAGCGAGCTGCTCCACGCGTCGCGTCTGTCACGCTTTTAGGTATGGCTGCGACGACAGGACTTGAGGCTGATTACGCAATCGTGACCGAGCGCGCCGGGCTACTCGACCGCTCCGAGCGCGGCAAGCTCGCGCTGACCGGCAAGGACGCGAAGGAGTTCCTGCACGGCCAGGTCACCCAGGACATCAACGGGATCGGTCCCGGCCACGGTCGCTACGCCGCGTTCCTGACGCAGAAGGGCAAGATGCTCGGGGACCTGCGAGTGCTGGATGCAAGCGCGCCGACCCCGCCCACCCCTGAGCTGCTGCTCGACACCGAACGCGTCGCCCTCCAGCCGCTGTTCAACATGATCCGTCGCTACTCGGTGGGCTACGACGTCGAGCTGCACAAACGGACGCTGGAGTCCGGGCTTTTGAGTTTGCTGGGACCAGGGACGGATGCCGTCCTCTCGGACGCCTTCCCGTCCGGGACGCTCACGGACACCGAGCATGATCATCTCGCCGGGCAGATTGGACGCACGCCCGTACGGGTGATCCGCTCCGACGTCGGCGTGGACGTGCTGATGGCAGCTGAAGACAAGGACGCTGTGCGCGTCGCGCTGCTGGAGGCTGGTGCCGTCGAAGTCGCCGAGCAGGCGGCCGACTGCCTGCGGATCGAGCACGGACGCCCGCGCTACGGCGTCGACCTAGACGACTCGGTGATCCCGCAGGAAGCAGGCCTGAACGCGCGCGCCGTGTCGTTCACGAAGGGCTGCTACGTCGGCCAGGAGACGGTCGCTCGCCTTTTCTACAAGGGCAAGCCGAACCGGGAGTTGCGTGGTCTGACCTCGGCGGAGCTGCTGCCGGCCGGGACCGAGTTGATGCTCGAGGAGCGCGTCGTCGGGACCGTGACGAGCTCGATTGTGTCGCCCCGATACGGGGCGATCGCACTGGCACTGGTCCGGCGCGAGGCGCCTGCGGGGGCGTTCGTCTCCACCGCCGACGGACACGAAGCGGTTGTTGCAGAGCTGCCGTTCAATTAGTGGTGCCTCAACCGTTGGATAAACGGAGCCTAACCCGCAATCGGTCATTTCGACCGTGTGGAGGCGTACCATCGGCGATATCAATGAGGAGAAGGAGCTGCTCGTGACAACGATCGCCCCCGACACTGAAAAGCTGCGCGAGCTCGACGACGACATGCGTCGCGCGTGGAATGAGTACTACGACAACATCCAGGAGCTGACCGGCGAGGAGTACGAGCGGGTCGAAGCGCAGTCCTGGGACACGCTGCAGGGTGAGCTGCGTCGGATCGAGCGCCGGCGTCGTCTCTTGAGCGTCTCTACTACGAGCTGACGACCGTGCGCCGGCGGGCATGCGCAGCAATTCTGCTGTGCGGTCCGTTGGTGGCCGGGTGCGGCACCGTCGCGCGGCTGGACTTCAAGGGGCACAGTCGCCCCGCGACGCCGGCGGACGTCAGCGTCTATCTCGGTGGTAGGCAGCCGCAGATCGATCCGCGGCGGGTCAGCGCCGGACCGGTCGAGTTCAACATCACCAACCAGACTGGGCGCTCACAGGCGGTTGCCGTCGTCCTGCCTGACGGCCGTGTGGTCGAGCGCAGCCCGGCCATCGCCGCTGGCGAGACCGGGCAGCTGAGAGCAGACCTGACGCTGACGGCATACGGCATCGAGTACGCCGGACGCACCTCGTCGATGCGGCTGCTGCAGATCAAGGGCCGGCCGCGCGACGGCAACAACGATCTGCTCCAATCCTGATTGCGGTCAGTTCCTGACCTCCGTCAGGTCGGGACGGTGTGCCCTGCTTGGTAAAAACGTCTCTGTGACCACAGCCGCCCACCGGCACCGTCTGATCACCGACGAGAACAGTCGTTGGTGGACGCTCGGCGCGATGTGCTTCGCGCTCTTCATGCTGATGCTCGACAACACCGTCGTGAACGTCGCGCTGCCGTCGATCCAGCGTGATCTCCACGCCAGCCTGTCGTCACTCGAATGGACGGTCAACGCCTACACGCTGACGCTGGCGGTGCTGATGATCACCAGCGGCAGGCTCGGAGACATATTCGGTCGCCGCAAGCTGTTCCTGCTGGGCGTGAGCGTGTTCGGTCTCTCGAGTCTGGTGATCGGGTTCTCTCCCGATGATGGGGTGCTGGTGGCCTTCCGAGCGGTCCAGGGAATCGGTGCCGCCTGCATGATGCCCGCCAGCTTGGCCATCATCACTCAGGCCTTCCCACCCGAACAGCGCGGCACCGCGATCGGAACATGGGCCGGCGTGAGCGCACTCGCGCTCGCCATCGGGCCGGTGCTAGGGGGCTTCCTGACCCAGGACGTGAGCTGGCGGGCGATCTTCTTCATCAACCCGCCGATCGCAGCGATCGCCGTAGCGGTGACGCTGTTCGCCGCTCACGAGAGCCGTGACGAAACCGTCGACCGTACCGTCGACTACGCGGGCATCGCGCTACTGACGATCGGGCTCATCGGCCTTGTGCTGTCGCTGATCGAGGGCAACAGCTGGCATTGGGGATCGGCAAGGATCATCGCCCTGTGGGTGATCGCGGTTCTCGCCCTCACTGGGTTCTTCGTGACCGAGGCGCGGGTCCGGGCGCCGATGCTCGACCTCGCGTTCTTCCGTAACCGCACGTCTGCCGGCGCCAACCTCGTCGGCTTCATCGTCAGCTTTGCGTTGTTCGCCCAGTTCTTCTTCCTCACGCTCTACATGCAGAACGTGCTGCACCTCTCGCCCCTCGCCACCGGCGTGCGCTTCCTGCCGACGACGGTGGTCCTCGTGATTCTGGGTCCGATCTCCGGCCGTCTGACAGACAAGATCGGGCCGCGACCGTTGATGGTGCTGGGCACCTTGACCGTCGCCATCTCGATCTTCATCGAGAGTCGTATCACCGTTCACAGTGGCTACTTGCGCCTGCTCCCCGGATTCGTGCTGATGGGGTTCGGCATGGGGCTGGTGATGTCGCCCATGACCACCGCCGCGATGAACGCCGTCGACCGAAGCAAGGCTGGGGCTGCGTCGGGGGTGCTCTCGATGAGCCGCATGGTCGGAAGCACGTTTGGCGTTGCCGTGATGGGCGCGATCGTCACCACGGTCGGCAGATCGAAGCTCGACCAGAGCCTGCCGCACGTACCTCCAACGGAGCGCAGCGCGCTCGCGAGCGCGCTCGGTAGCGGCTCGGCGCCCTCCGGACACAATTCGCCGCATGTTCTGTTCGCCGTCGAGAAGGCATTCGTCTCGGCACTTAGCACAGGGTTCGTGGTCGGCGCTGCAGTGACCCTGATCGCATCTGCTGCCGCCTGGGTATTGATCGAGCGAAAAGCTCGAGTGTTCGAACCGGACGCGCCCGTCACGACGTAAGCTGCCGAGGATCGCGCACCAGAACCTGGAGGAGTCGGAGTGCCCGTCGATCTGAGTGGCATCACGGAAGTCGAGACCGAACCGGGCGTCCTGCCCGCAACGATGGCCGCCTGGGTCGTGCGGGAGGATCGGTTCGGGGAGCCGCGCGACGCGATCCAGCTCGAGCAGGTCGAGGTGCCCGAGCCCGGCGCCTTCGAGGTGATCGTGCGGGTGATGGCCGCGGGCGTCAACTTCAACAACGTCTGGGCGGCGCTGGCCGAGCCGATCTCCGTGTTCCGCTACGGCGACCACGAGCCCGGCGGCCACCACATCGGCGGCTCCGACGCGTCCGGCATCGTCTGGAAGGTCGGTGAAGGGGTCACTCGCTGGAAGCCAGGCGACGAGGTCGTGGTCCATTGCAACCAGGCGTCCTACGAGGATCCCGAGGTGCACGGACTCGACCCGCTGGCCGCGCCGAGCCAGCGGATCTGGGGCTATGAGACCACCTGGGGGTCGTTTGCCCAGTTCTGCAAGGTCCAGGCGCAGCAGCTGCTGCACAAGCCGCGGCACCTGAGCTGGGAGGACGCGGCCTCGTATGGGCTCACGTACTTCACTGCCTACCGGATGCTGATCGACCGCGGCGGCCTGCAGGCCGGCCACCGTGTGCTGATCTGGGGCGCCGCCGGCGGGTTGGGGGTGTTCGCGACGCAGCTGTGCGCTTTGACCGGAGCCGATGCGGTCGGAGTCGTGTCGAGCGAGGACAAGGGCAGGTTGGTCGAGCAGCTCGGCGCGGTCGGCTGGATCGATCGCAACGAGTACATGGGGATGGTGCGCCGCGGCGGTGAGGATGACGTCGCGGAGAAGGCGCGGTTCAAGGAGTCGCGACGGTTCGTGCAGCGCGTCGAGGAGCTGCTCGGCGGCCCGCCTGACATCGTCTTCGAGCACGTGGGACGCGCGACCTTCCCCACCTCGGTGCTGGCCGTGAAGCCGTTCGGGAAGGTCGTCATCTGCGGCGCGACGTCAGGCTACAAGCTCGATTTTGACGTTCGCTACCTGTGGATGAAGCAGAAGGAGATCATCGGCTCGCACTTCGCGAACGCGTGGGAGGCGACCCGCGCCAACGAGCTGATCGAGTCCTCGAAGATACGGCCGGTGTTGTGGAAGGCGATGGGCTTCGACGACGTCGCAGAGGCCCACCAGCTACTACGAGACAACCGCCATCTGGGTAAGATCGGCATCCTCGTCGGCGCGAGCGCCGAGGGTCAAGGCAAGACGGCCGAAGGCCCAGGAGCAATCCGAGCAGAAGTGGGAGCCTGATCGATGGCCAAAGGTGTAATGCACGTCCAGTGGTACGCGACCATATTCCGCGCCGACCTGTTCGCGGACGCCGTCTCTGAAATTGCGGCGCCGACGGCGCTCAAGTACGGCGCCACGCGCTACACCGTGCAGCGCTCGCAGGACGACCACTACAGGATCCTGCAGCAGACCTGGTTCAAGTCCAAGGACGACTGGTACCGCTACTGGGAGGGTCCGGAGATGCGCGAGTTCCGCGCCCGCTACTCCGGCAAGTACCAGATCCCGATCACCTACGTCTGGCACGACGAGTTCGCCGCCGGCGGCGAGGCTCCGGTAACGGTCACCCCGGCCGATCTGCTCGATCCAGAGCCAGAGCCCGAACCGACGTCCTCGCCGGGCGTCTGAGCGGTCGTCAGCTCGCAGCGGCCGAGTGGGCGACGCGACCGCCCCGCAACGCAACCAGCGTCACCAGACAGAGCACCGCGACCGTGAGCATCGGCGCGCCGTCGCCGAAGGCCTTGCCGACGGCGCCGCCACCGCCAGAGCCGATGATCTGACCCGCGGCCCAGGCGAGGTTCATCAGTGCGGCCGCGTGTCCCTGGTCGATCCTGTGAGCCTCGGCCAGATCTGAGAGGAGCGCCATCACCGGCGCCCAGAAGATGCCGAGGATCGCGGCGGTCGCGACCATCACCAAGCCGAGCAAGACCGCGTCTGAGGGCAACGTGAAGCAGGCGAGGGCGGCGGCCAATCCGATCAGGCCGCCGCGCAGTGGCAGCGTACGTCCGTGCCGATCGGAGAAGTGTCCTGCCACGGGCGACATCACCGTCTCGAGCGCGGCGCTCAGCACAAACGTCGCGCCGATGATGCCGGCGCCGGCGCCGAATCTGTGAAGCCGCAGCGGGCCGAGGACGTTCAACGCGCCGGAGACGAGCGCCGGCAGCACCATCAACCACATCGCACCGGCCAGCGCCGGCCGTCGCAGCACGCGCACGACCTCGACCACCGGCTGATCCGACAGCTCGCTTTCGTCCTCGAGCCGGGTGACCGGAATCAGCAGTAACGACGCAACCGCCGCCAGCCCGCAGAACAGCCCGGCGCGTCCTGTCGCGCTCGCGAGCGCGCCGATCGCCGGCCCGAACAGCGAGCCGGCGATTGAGGTACCAAGCGCCTTCCCCATAACGCTCCCGCGGCGATCGCGCGGCGTCGCAGCGACGATCCAGGCAAGGCCGCCGGCCCACGAACAGGCGCCGCCGATGCCCTCTACGAAGCGGGCGACGTCCAGCCCGGGTGCGGTGCGCAGCAACCCGAAGGCGACGGTCGAGATCACCAGCAACACGAGGCCGGTGATCACCGTGAAGCGCGGGCCGCGCCGGACAGCGAGCGCGCCCCCGGGCAACGAAGCGATCAGCATCCCGGCGGGATAGCTGGCGGTCATCACGCCAGCCGACAACTTCGAAAGGTGCAGCTGATGGCTGAGCTCCGGCAACAGCGGCGTGATCACCGCGTAGAAGAGCGTGTCGAGGAAGACGGCGATGCTGACAACCAGCAGCAGCCGCTCGTTGGCGTTCCTGGAGCTCATCGCGACGTTCGGAGCGCGAGCGCCAGCCAGAAGCGCTTGTCGGCGTCGTCGAGCGCGTCGCCGAACAGCTCGCGCAGGCGCGCGAGCCTGTAGCGCGCGGTCTGCGGATGGATGCCGAGCCGCTGCGCTGCCGGGGCAAGCCGCCCCTGCTCCTCGAGCCACACGGCCAGCGTCGACGTCAGCCGCTCACGCGAGCCGGCCGAGAGCGTCGCGAGCGGAGCGAGCTGGGCGGCGGCGAACTCCGCAGCGAGCACCGGATCGCCGGCGAGCAGCAACTCGCCAGCGCGGTCGCGGGCGGATGTGAGTGGTTCGCCGGAGGGTGCGAGTGCGAGCGCAGCTCGCGCTCGCACGAAGCTGAGCGCGGCCTCGGTCCACGCGACCGTCGTCCCCAGTCCTGCGCGCAGGCCGGCCTGGCGCACGGCCCGCTCCAGCTGAGCGCGACGTCCGGGGGCATCTGGGTCGGGAACGATCGCGCAGGTCACCTCGCCCACGGTTTCCGCGATTGCACCGACCGGAAGGCTCACACCCTGAGCGCGGTGACCGTCCTCCTGGACGCCCGTGGCGATCGCCACCGCGGCGAGTGTGCGCGGCAGCTCCCAGCTCGCCTGCAGCGCCGCCGCCTGTACGAGCTCGGGCTCGGGCGCCGGGTCACGGACGAGCAGGCGCACCAGCCGCCGCCGCGCGAGCTCGGTCTCGCCGGCGATCTGGGTCTGCTCGAGGGCATAGCCCTCGGCCGACTCGGCCGACAGCACATCGATGTAGGCGAAGATCGACTCGGCCAGCAGGTAGAGCGTCGCCGGCTCGAGGCCGCTCGCCTCGCCAGCCTCGGCAGCGCGTCGCCAGGTGACGCGCGCACCGGCGCGGTACGCGCTCAGGAGCGCGTCCAGGCTGCGCCCGGCACGCATCTCGCCGCGGCCGAGTCTGCGATATACGTCCGAGCGCGGCACCGGCCCGGCGGCCTCGATCTCGAGCACCAGGTGGTTCAGCGCCTGCTCGACGCCGGCGCGCACGCCGACACCGAACTCCCCCTCTAGCGGGCGCTGGTAGGCGGGGATCGCGCCGACCGCCTCGATGATCTCGCCGACGAGTTCCGGCAGCAGCGGACGCACCACAGCGGCGACCTTGGGTGGGAGCTCGTGCCAGGGTTGGGCCGCCTTCATTCATAACAGAGTTACAAATCTGCGCTCTCGGGTCATCCGCCACGTAGAAGAAACTCATCGCATCGGGCACGTATCATGGTGTTGTGACTCGGACTCACAAGCTCGCAAACCTGATCGGAGTGGGTCTCCCGCCTGCGGCGCTGATCGCGGCGATCGTCCTCCTCTGGCACCGTGCCGTCGGCCCGCTAGAGCTGACGGTGACGGCGGTGCTGTACGTGCTGACCTGCCTTGGAGTCACGCTCGGCTACCACCGCATGTTCACCCACCGTGCGCTGGACAGCTCGCGCGTGCTGCGCGCGAGCCTGGCCGTGCTCGGCTCGATGGCCGTTGAGGGCTCGGTGATCACCTGGGTGGCAGACCACCGCAAGCACCACGCGTTCACCGATCAGGAGGGTGACCCGCACTCGCCGCACCTCAGCGGCCCCGGCTTCCTCGGCGCCGTCAAGGGCCTTTGGCACGCACACATCGGCTGGTTGTTCGAGACGGTTGGGCAGGCCGAGCGCGAGCGCTTCGCGCCCGACCTGATGAACGACCGGACGATGCGTGTGATCGACAAGCTGTTCCCGCTCTGGGCAGCCCTCGGATTGCTGGTCCCGTTCGCGCTCGGCTGGCTGATCGGCGGCAGTCTCGGCGTCGCGCTCACGACGCTGCTGTGGGCGGGTCTGGTGCGCGTGCTGCTGCTGCACCACGTGACCTGGTCGATCAACTCCGTCTGCCACTTCTTCGGCCGGCGGCGGTTCGAGGTCGAGGACGAGTCGCGCAACGTCTTCTGGCTGGCGCCGTTCTCACTCGGCGAGGCCTGGCATCACAACCACCATGCCTTCCCCACCTCCGCGTTCCACGGGCTGCGCTTCTGGGAGCGCATCAGCGACCCCACAGGGTTGATGATCACGCTGCTCGAGAAGCTCGGCCTGGTCTGGAACGTCGTCCGGATCAGCCCGGAGCGGCAGGCGGCGAAGCTCGCGGCCGGCTACCCCTCTTCGAGCGGGGCCATCGTCAGCCCGGCGCCGTCGAGGCTGACCCAGTAGCTCTCGGCGTCCTCACGGCCTCCGCTCCACACGATCGCGCAACCGTTGTGGTGGATGCGGTCGGCAAGGCGGTAACCCTCGGCCAGGGTCACGCTTGGGATGTACTCAGCCAGCGTCTCGGCGACATGGTCGAATGTGTTGTGATGGTCGTTCAACACCACAACGCGCCATTGCCCGCCGAGACCGCTGCCGGGCCCCTGGAGACGGGGCGATTCGACGGTCATCGACACGGCGCGCAAGAATACCGCCGATTCACGGCTGTGAACAGGCCTGTTCGGGTTGCAAGACGGCTCACGTTCGGCGAGCGGGCGCCGGCCCAAGTGAGGCGAAGGCGCATCCGGCGACGCGTATCGGAAAATGCGCGAGCCGGCGAGGACGCAGCATCACGTCGATCCGCGGTCCGCTCGCTTTTCCCAATAGCGCCTGAGGCCGGCGTATGACTGGTCGACCGGGACCGCTGCGATGAAGGAGTCGAAGGTCTCTGGGGTGGTCGCCCGGCGCAGGTCGGCCTCGACCGCCGCGACCCAGCCGTCGCGGTCCTGGGTGCGGGCCTCCTCGGCCCACTGGTCCAGTCGCGTCTCCAGTTCATCGAACTGGGCGTCCGGCTCCTCTGAGAGACCGAAGTGGGTGATCGCCAGGCGCTCTGGTTTCCAGTCACGCAGCAGGGCTACCGAGCGGTGCCAGGCCTCGAGATCGATGTCCGGTGGCGGCGTCGGCGGCAGAACCGGGAGGCCAGCCTCGATGCGTACGCCGCCGACATCGCCGACGAAGGCCGTTCCGTCGTGCAGGTAGGAGACATGGTGCTTGGCATGGCCGGGCGTATAGGCGACCTCGAAGGTGTCACCGGCGATCGTGAGCGTCTCGCCGCCCTTCAGCACATGCATGCGTTCCTCGGGGACCGGCTCGAACTCACCCCACATCGCGAGCATGTTGTCCTCGCCGTAGAGGCGCGACGCGCTCGCCCAGAGACGCTCGGGGTTGACCATGTGCGGCGCTCCGCGCTCATGCACGTAGAGTTCGACGTCCGGGAACCTGCGCATCAACGTCCCCGTCGACGCCGCGTGGTCGAAGTGGATGTGCGTCAGCAGGATCGCCTGCGGCTGCCAGCCGTCCAGCGCGTCGAGCACGGTGTCCAGTGACAGCGTCGGTCCTGGATCGACCAGAACCTCACCCACCTGCCAGCAGCAGATCCAGCGACGCCGCCCCAGGTGGAGCGTGTCAATGGCCTGCATTCAGCTCATCGAAGCCCGATACCCGATCGTCGCCGTAGCCCATCCCGCGCTGCTGGCCGCCTGCGTTCTGCTGCGAGTCCTGTGGGAAGCGCTCGGCAGCGAGATCGGCCAGTTGCGTGAGCTGACGCGCGAGGTCGCGTGCGTCAGCGACGATGCGCTCGCGCTCGCCCCAGATGCGGTCGGTATCGAGGTCCAGTTCGTGAACCCGCTGCTCGGCGACGGCCGTCACGTGCGCGGCTTGCCGCGCCGCCTCCTCACGGTGCGCGTCGGCCTCGCGCTGGGCCGTGGCGACAATCTCGTCGGACGTGTTGTGCGTCTGCTTGAGGATGTCGGCGACCTCGTCGCCGACGCGCTCGAGCGCACTGCGAACAGCCGCATCCGGCGTCTGCTGCTGGACCTGCAACTCCCGGATCTGGCGGTGCAACTGCGCGACGTAGGCGTCGACCTCCTCACGGTCGTAACCCCGTCGTGAGGGCTTGAAAAGGTCCTCCCCGCTCCGCATCAGCTCTTCGCTCATCGCGTGAAGGCTAACTGCTGCGCCCCCGGAATGAGAGTGTCGTCACACAGCCACCGCCAAACCGGTCAAACAGCCTGCAAATCGGCCATACAATTGGCGTCTGATGCCGGAGTCGCACGGGTCTCGCCTGCCGGAACCGGATCGCCCGTGGGTGATGCGCACGTACGCGGGCCACTCGGACGCCCGCCGCTCCAACGAGCTGTACCGCCGCAACCTCGAGAAGGGCCAGACCGGCCTCTCGGTCGCCTTCGACCTGCCCACGCAGACGGGCTACGACCCCGATCACGAGCTCGCTCGCGGCGAGGTCGGCAAGGTCGGCGTGTCGATCGCGCACCGCGGTGACATGGCGACGCTGCTCGACGGGATCCCGCTCGACCGGATGAACACGTCGATGACGATCAACGCGACCGCTGCGTGGCTGCTGTCGCTCTACGTCGTCGCGGCCGAGGAGCAGGGTGTCGATCAAAAGCTGCTCCAGGGCACGACCCAGAACGACATCCTCAAGGAGTACCTGAGCCGCGGGACCTACGCGTTCCCGCCATCCCCTTCGCTACGGCTGATCGCCGACACGATCGCCTACACCGTCGAGCACATCCCCAAGTGGAACCCGATCAACATCTGCTCGTACCACCTGCAGGAGGCCGGCGCGACGCCGGTGCAGGAGATCGCCTACGCGATGAGCAACGCAATCGCGGTGCTGGACGCGGTCAGGGAGCGTCTCGGCCAGCGGGCCGAGACGCTGATGGGAGAGGTCTTCGGCCGGATCTCGTTCTTCGTCAACGCGGGCGTGCGCTTCATCGAGGAGCACGCGAAGCTGCGCGCGATGAGCAGGCTCTGGGAAGAGCTCGGACGTGAGCGCTACGGCGTCACCGACGAGCGCCAGCTCCGCTTCCGCTACGGCGTGCAGGTCAACTCGCTCGGTCTGACCGAGGCACAGCCCGAGAACAACGTCTACCGGATCGCGCTCGAGTCGCTGGCGGTCACGCTGGGGCGCGATGCGCGCGCCCGGGCCCTGCAACTGCCGGCCTGGAACGAGGCACTCGGCCTGCCGCGCCCGTGGGATCAGCAATGGTCGCTGCGCCTGCAGCAGATCCTCGCCTTCGAGACCGACCTGCTCGAGTACGGCGACATCTTCGAGGGCTCGGTCGTTATGGACGCGCTGGTCGCCGAGATGCTCGAGGGAGCGCGCGCGGAGATGCAGCGGGTCGCCGATCACGGCGGCGCCGTCGAGGCGGTCGACTACATGAAGGCCGGCCTGGTCGAGTCGCATCGCGAGCGCTGGGCGCGCATCGAGAGCGGCGAGCAGACCGTTGTCGGGATGAACCGCTTCGGGTCGACCGAGCCCTCGCCGTTGACCGCCGACGGTGACGGCGGCATCCTGATCGTCGACCCGGACGTCGAACGCGAGCGCCGCGACGCACTCGCCCAGTGGCGAACCGAGCGCGACGAGACCGCCGTGCAGGCAGCGCTCTCAGAACTCGCTCGGGTCGCGCAGGCTCCGGAAGCGAGCATCATGCCGGCGAGCATCGTCGCCGCCCGCGCGGGCGTTACCACCGGAGAATGGTCACAGACACTCCGTGACGCCTTCGGGGAGTACCGCGCCCCAACCGGTGTCCGGGGCGCCGCCTCAGCTGCGAACACCCAGAAGATCGCGCAGCTACGCCGGCAGGTCGACCAGGTCAGTGACGCAATCGGACATCGGATCAAATTCCTTGTCGGCAAACCGGGTCTCGACGGGCACTCGAACGGAGCCGAGCAGATCGCCGTGCGGGCGCGCGATGCCGGCATGGAAGTCGTGTATGGAGGAATCCGGTTGACGCCGGCCCAGATCGCCGAATCGGCGGCACAGGAAGACGTGGACGTGATCGGCTTGTCGATCCTCTCCGGCTCACACGCCGAACTGGTCCCAGGGGTGCTCGCGTCGCTGCGCGACGTCGGCGCAGAGGAGATCCCGGTCGTCGTCGGCGGCATCATTCCCGACGCCGACGCCGACCTATTGCGCGGCGCCGGCGTCGCGGCCGTCTACACACCCAAAGACTGGGACCTCAACCAGACGATTGGGGACATCGTCGCGCTGGTCGCGGATCGGCACGACATCGGCTCTGAGACAACACGCGTCCAGATGTAACGAAAGTGTCGCGACGTGTGACAACTCTGTGACGGGTTGGCGCCTCGTGGCAGTTTTCCGGCCAGCTGGCCGGTTACGGTCAGCGCATGTGCGAACGTGTGTTCCCATCGGAGGAGGGTCGTCGTGACGAATGGGCAACGGAGCTTGCAGCCGGTCTGGCCGAGCGCATACAGGAGGAAATCAGTCGCCGTAACCACGACTGGGCCGCCATCGCGCGCGACACCGAGTCGCTGGCACGCCTGGCCGCTGGGATGGCGTGGCGCAGCTGACCTGCTCGAGACACGCACGACGCTTTATGAAACTTCAACTTCAGCCGGGAAGATTCGCGCCCCAATGACGTCCTCCTAAGCGCAATGCTCCTACTTCTGATCTTCGCGCTCGTCGCCGGCGCGGGCACGGCCATCACGCCGTGCGTGCTGCCGGTGCTTCCAGCGCTGCTCTCGGCCAGCGCCGTCGGCGGGCGGCGACGACCGCTCGGGATCGTGCTCGGGCTGGCGCTCACGTTCACGATCGCGATCGTCGCGCTCGCGCAGCTGGTCAAGGGCGTCGGCCTGGCTAGCAGCGGTGCCCGCACGCTTGCGATCGTCGTGTTGATCGCCTTTGGGCTGATCCTGCTGATCCCGGGGCTCGCGCTGCGTGTGCAGGCGCCGCTCTCACGGCTCGCGCGGTTCGGGCCGAAGACCCGCGGCGACGGCTTCTGGACCGGCCTCGGCGTCGGCGGTGCACTCGGCTTCGTGTGCGCACCCTGCGCGGGCCCGATCCTCGCGGCGGTCATCTCCGTCAGCGCCTCGACGGGGCCGACAGTGCGCGTCGTGCTGCTCGCGATCGCGTACGCGATCGGCCTCTCGGCGGTGATGCTGATCTACGCGTTCGGCGGGCGTGCGGTACTCACGCGGATCAAGCGAGTCGCGCGCGGGGAGATCGTCGAGCGGACGCTCGGGGTCGTCCTGCTCGCGACCGGCATCGCGATGGCATTCAACCTCGACGTGCGCTTCGAGGGCGCACTCGCGCGCGACACCAGCCTGCCCGCCTTCATCATCGATCCGACCCACGCGCTCGAGACCTCCAACAGCGTGCAAAACAAGCTCGCGTCGATCAGGCCGGCCTCGAAGTTCGCTGAACAGCAGGAGAAGGCGGACCCGAAAGCGGCGTCGCTACCGATGCTCGGGCCCGCGCCCAACTTCATGGATACGCAGGACTGGTTCAACACGCCGGGAGATCGGCCGCTGTCGATCTCGGGACTGCGCGGACACGTGGTGCTGGTCGACTTCTGGACCTACACATGCATCAACTGCCTGCGTACGCTGCCCTTCGTCGAGGGGCTCTACAAGCAGTACCACAGCGCCGGGCTCGAGGTGGTGGGCGTCGAGACGCCTGAGTTCACGTTTGAGCAGGAGGCGAGCAACGTGCGCCAGGCGATCCACAGCGACGGCATCACCTACCCGGTCGTGCAGGACAACCGCTACGGCACCTGGGACGCGTACAGCAACCAATACTGGCCGGCCGATTACTTCATTGACGCCAAGGGCGAGGTCCGTCGCTACACGTTCGGCGAGCGCGGATATGCGGAGGACGAGCAGATCGTCCGCGAGCTGCTGACAGCAGCCGGCGCCAAGAAGCTGCCGCCGCTGATGAGCGCGCACGCGATGACCGCCTCAAAGCAGCTGGGCACGCCTGAGACCTACCTCAATCCACAGCGCCAGCAAGGCTTCGTCGAGCCGCTCGAGAGCGGCGTGCACTCGTACTCGAAGCCGCAGAGCCTCGGACTCAACCAGTGGGCACTCAACGGCAGCTGGAGTGTCGGCTCCGAGTCGATCACGCCGAGCGGCGGCACAGCCTCGATCGAGGGCGGTGTTCAGGCCCGCGACGTATACCTCGTGATGACCGCGACCGGGAACCAGGCGCGCCGCGGCCGCGTGTTGCTCGGCGGCAAGCCGATCCCCGCCGCGGACCGCGGCAGCGACGTCGGCGCCGGTGGCTATTTCACTGTCACCGGACAGCGGCTCTACGACCTTGTGAAGCTGACCACTGACGAGACCTTCAACATCACTGTTCAGCTGCCGCCGGGTATCCAGGCCTATGACTTCACCTTCGGCTGATTCGGAGGCTACGCGCGTCCATCATCGCGGCCGCCTGCAACAGATCGTCGGGGGTGTCGACGTCGAACAGCTCGACCTCGTCCTCGACCCCCAGCAGCGCCGGGGTGCAGCCGCGGCACCACCTCCTCCAGCGCCAGGCCACGGCTTGCGGTCTGGATGAGCAGCGGTGCCGCCGACGGCGCGTAGCGCCCGAGCAAAGGCCGTGACACCACGGGCCGCTCCGGCTCGATCCAGACCATCGCGCCCTCGAGCTGCGGCGCATGATCTCCGCCTTGGTTACGACCGTGACGTCGTGCAGCGCGAGCTTCATCGCTCGTAGCGGATAACGCAGCAGCGCCTCACCGCGAAGCGCAACGCTGGGCTTGCCGCCGCCGATCCGCGTGCCCGGTCCCCCGGCAAGGATCACGCCGACTGGCCGGTGGTTCGAGTTGGCGGGGAGACGCATGACTAGAATCGGACCGATGGAGGGGTCAACCGAGGTCCGGAGCTGGCTGCGTTGCTATCGCTGCTGGTCCCAGAACCTCGAAGTTCAGCTCCACTACGAGGGCATTCACCGCATCGACCCGGAGACGGGTGAGCGCACCGACGTGGTTGATGAGATGCAGGAGGCAGTCGTGCAATGCCTCGAGTGCATGCATGACCAGCCACACCTTGGCTTCCACAACGGTCGTGTCGAGCCGATCGAGGACCGCTGGGAGCGGATGATCACCGGCACGCCGTGGATCGCGTCGTGCACCGTCACGGTCGACGCCGACGACGTCGAGACCTGCTCGGGCCCTGACGCCGGGGACTCGCTCTCCTACGCGGCCTTCGGCGACCACGGCACCCGCGAGTTCTTCACGCATGTGCGCTTCCACAAGCACGACGACGACCGCATCGTCGTCCACCTGCTGGTGGAGCTCTACGCCCGCACCGCCGAGGAGGCAACGGAGGTCCTCGAGGACGCCGCGCGCGGCACCTTGGCGATCACGTCGCTGGCGGAGGAATCGCGTCCTCCGGCCTCGACCGGTCGCAGTACTCACTGAGGCTCGCCGTCTCGCCGGCCTGCCCGGAACCCCTGAGCCGTCCACCGGCTAACCCAATCTCCGCGATCAAGAGCGCGAGCGCGACCGGCACCGTCGCCGGCAGGTTGTCGACCACGAGAAACAGCAGGTCGAAGACCGACGCAACCGCCAGCGTCAGCACCGCAGCAATCCGCTGCACGCGCAGCCGCGACGCATAGACGCCGCCCAGCAGGGCGGCGACGAACAGGTCGCCGTAGCCGAGCGTGACTGTGCCGAACTGTTCGCTCTGCAGCTGTGGCAGCCCGCCAGACGGCTTCGCGGCGACGAGCACATTGTTGGGCGCCTGCAACTGATTTGACGCGATCAGCCACGTGTCGGCGCAGGCCATCGCCACGATCCCGAGCTTGAGCCAACGACTCGGCGTGATCGCGGACAGCAGTACCCCGAGCGTCACGCAACTGAGCCCGGACAGCAGCGCCCCGGCCGCCTCGCCCGCGAGGCTGTAGGGCGTGCGCCAGGTCACGACGAACAGTCCGACAGCGACGAGCGCCAGCCACGGACGTGCGCCGCGCCCCAGCCATCCGAGCGCCACGGCGGCCAGGATCGGAACCGCCACCAGCGCCAGATAGGTCAGCCAGGTGGCTGTCGAGGACGCGTAACGGATCGCGAAGATCACGCCGATGATCGAGGCGACCGGGATCACGGCCCAACCGCGACCGCGTAGGCGGTGCAAACGCTCGGCCCAAACCGGGTCGAGCGCCCGCGGCGTTGCTACGACGCCGGCCTGCAAAGCAAGCAGGCCGGCGTCGGATGGGATCAGCGGGAGCGCCGTGGCCTCAGCTCAGGCGCTGCTCGAGCTCCTGGAGCTGCTCGCGAAGCTTCGCCGGGAGCTTGTCGCCGAACTTCGCGTAGTGCACGTGGATCTGCGGGACCTGCTGCTTCCAACCCTCGACGTCGACCGTCAGCAGTTCGCGCATGTCGTCCGCGTTGACCTCGAGCCCAGCCGTGTCGATACCCCCGCGGCCGACCGGCGGCAGCAGGCCGATTTCCGTCTCCTCAGCCTGCGCGCTGCCATCGCAGCGACCAAAGATCCAAGCCAGCACGCGCGAGTTCTCGCCGTAACCTGGCCACAGGAACTTGCCGTCGGCGTTCTTGCGGAACCAGTTGACGTAGAAAACCTTCGGTAGCTTCACGCCGTCGCGCTGGCCGAGCGTCAGCCAGTGCTGCCAGTAGTCGCCCATGTTGTAGCCGCAGAACGGCAGCATCGCCATCGGGTCGAAACGCAGCGTGCCGACTGTGCCGGTCGCCGCCGCGGTCGTCTCCGAGGACATGATCGAGCCGAGGAACACGCCGTGGTCCCAATCCCGTGCCTCGTGCACGAGCGGCACGACCGAGGCGCGGCGTCCGCCGAACAGGAACGCGTCGATCGGCACGCCGGCCGGGTCCTCCCACTCCGGCGCGATCGAAGGGCACTGGCCCGCATTGACCGTGAACCGGGCGTTCGGGTGCGCGGCCGGCGTCTCCGAGTCGGGCGTCCACTCGTTGCCCTTCCAGTCGATCGCATGCGCCGGCGACTCGCCCGTCAGGCCCTCCCACCACACGTCACCGTCATCCGTGAGCGCGCAGTTGGTGAACACCGTGTCGTGGCCGATCGAGTCGATCGCATTCGGGTTGGTGAGCGCACCCGTGCCGGGCGCGACCCCGAAGAATCCATACTCTGGGTTGACCGCGCGCAGCCGGCCGTCCTCGTCGAACTTCATCCAGGCGATGTCGTCGCCGATCGTCTCGACCTTCCAATCCGGCAGCGTCGGGATCAGCATCGCAAGGTTGGTCTTGCCACAGGCGCTCGGGAATGCCGCGGCGACGTACTTCACCGCACCCTCGGGCGAGGTCAACTTGAGGATCAGCATGTGCTCGGCGAGCCAGCCCTCGTCGCGCGCCATCACGGAGGCGATGCGCAGCGCGAAGCACTTCTTGCCAAGTAGGGCGTTGCCGCCGTAGCCGGAGCCGTAGGACCAGATCTCCCGGGTCTCCGGGAAGTGGGCGATGTACTTGTCATCGGCATTGCAGGGCCACGGCACGTCCTGCGCGCCGTCGGTCAGCGGCATACCGACCGAGTGCAGGCACGGAACGAACTCGCCGTCGTCACCGAGCGCGCTCAGCGCGGCCTGCCCCATCCGGGTCATGATCCGCATCGAGGCTGCGACGTAGGCGGAGTCAGTGAGCTCGACGCCGATGTAAGAGATCGGAGATCCGATCGGGCCCATGCTGAACGGCACCACGTACATGGTGCGGCCGCGCATCGAGCCCTCGAACAGACCCTTCAGCGTCTTGCGCATCTCCGCCGGATCGGCCCAGTTGTTGGTCGGGCCGGCATCGATCTCGTGCTCCGAGCAGATGAAGGTGCGGTCCTCGACGCGGGCGACGTCGCTCGGATCCGACAGCGCCAGGTAGGAATTCGGGCGCTTGGAGTCCGACAGCTTCTGGAACGTGCCGGCCTCGATCAGGACCTGGGCCAGACGGTTGTACTCCTCCAGGGAGCCATCGCACCAATAGATCTCGTCGGGCTGCGTGACCGCGGCGATCCGCTCCACCCAGGCGCGCAGCCCTGCGTGGTTGGTGTTTGCCCCCTGTTTCATCACGGTATGCGACATGTCCGGATACTGCTCCTTCCTACACGTTGCTCTCGTCAATTACGCCTGCGCGGACGCAGGTTTGCGTGGGACGAGCACAAGTCGCTTGAACTCGGCGACGAGAACACCGTCCTGGTTGAAGACGCGCGTGTGCACCTTGACGATGCCGCGGTCGGGCTTCGACGCTGAAGGCCTGGCCTCCAGCACCTCCGTCTCAGCAAAGAGCGTGTCCCCATGGAACACGGGGTTGGGGTGTGACAAATCCTCGGTTGCGAGGTTGGCGATCGCCTTGCCGCTGATGTCCGAAACACTCATTCCCAGCGCCAGCGAGTAGACGTAGGGACCGACGACGACGTTGCGGCCCTGCTGCGTATTCGCTGCGTAAACATCGTTGATGTGCAGCGGATGGTGGTTCATCGTCAGCAGGCAGAAGAGGTGGTCGTCAGCTTCAGTAACGGTCTTAGCCGGCCAGTGCTTGTAGACGGCTCCGACCTCGAACTCCTCTAGGTAGCGCCCGTACGGATGCGCACCAGTGGCCTCGCGCACACTCTGCTCGGTCTCTACGGAAGTCATCGAGTCTCCTGAAATCCCAAATAACCAACAAATGCGGCCATCGCGCGATCGGGTTGCGATCGTGCGATTTCACACATGAAGAGGTGCTTCCGGCCTTCTGGGCCTTTGGCAAGCGGCATACGGCATCGTAACCCAGCCGCAGTCGTAAACGAATCGTAAACAAGATGCACGATAGCTTTGCGTGATCGATATACCGTTCGGCACCCTGGGGAAGGAGAGCAGCAGTGCGCAATCCACGTGACTTCGTCAAACCGCTGGCGATCGGGGCCCCGGCACCACTGCTCGAGATCCCGTTCAAGCCATCGCGGATGATCCATTTTCTGGACTTCTCGAACGAGAAGATGGTCGCCAAGGTGCCGGAGATCGCGCCCACGGTCGACATCCTGCTGGGCAACCTCGAGGACGCCGTGCCTGCCGACCGTAAGGTCGCCGCACGCGACGGCCTCGTGCGTGTCGGCAAGCAGACCGAGCTTGGTGACACGCAGCTGTGGACGCGGGTCAACAGCCTCGAGTCGCCCTGGATCCTCGATGACCTCACGACGTTGGTGGCCGAGATCGGCGACAGGCTCGACGTGATCATGATCCCGAAGGTCGAGGGCCCTTGGGACATCCACTACGTCGACCGGCTGCTCGCCCAGCTCGAGGCGAAGGCAGGCCTCGACCGCCCGATCCTCGTGCACGCGCTGCTCGAGACCGGGCTTGGTGTCGTCAACGTCGAGGAGATCGCGACGGCGTCACCGCGCATGCAGGGAATGAGCTTCGGCCCGGCCGACCTTGCGGCATCGCGACGCATGAAGACAACCCGCGTTGGAGGCGGCCATCCGGGTTATCGCGTGCTCGGCGACCCCGACCCGAACGCGCCCGACGCGCCCCGGCCGAGCGCGCAGCAGGACCTGTGGCACTACTCGATCGCACGCATGGTCGACGCGTGCACCTCTGCCGGAATCCTCCCCTTCTACGGTCCGTTCGGCGACATTCGTGACGTCGAGGGCTGCGAGACGCAGTTCCGCGCCGCATTTCTGCTCGGCTGCGTCGGCGCCTGGTCGCTGCACCCGGTTCAGATCGAGATCGCCAAACGCGTGTTCAGCCCCGACCCGGACGAGGTGCTGTTCGCCAAGCGCGTGCTCGAAGCGATCCCGGACGGGCGGGGCGTGCACATGCTGGACGGGAAGATGCAGGACGACGCGACCTGGAAGCAGGCGCAGGTGATGGTCTCCCTCGCAAAGATGCTGGCCGAGAAGGACGAAGAGCTCCGTGCCGCATACGAGTTCTGACGCCCACCGCTTGCGGCGGCCGTGCGTCTGGCCGCCTGAGGCGTAATACTGCCGCACAGATGAGGATTTCAGCGAAGGCGGACTATGCGGTGCGGGCGCTGGTCGAACTCGCCGCGAATGCGGACGAGAAGCCGGTCAAGGCCGAGCGCATCGCGACCGCGCAGGACATCCCCCTGAACTTCCTCGAGAACATCCTCGGGGAGCTGCGCCACGCCGGGCTCGTGCGCTCGCACCGCGGAGCCGAGGGCGGCTTCCGCCTCGCCAAGGCCGCCTCCGCGATCAGCGTCGCCGACGTGATTCGCGCCGTCGACGGCCCGCTCGCAAGCGTGCGCGGCGCCCCGCCCGAGGAGTCTCAGTACAACGGCGCCTCGGAAGCGCTGCCGCGCGTCTGGATCGCGGTGCGCGCCAATCTGCGCAAGGTCGTCGAGCACGTGACGATCGCCGACGTCGCCAGCGGCAAGCTCCCGCGGGCGATCGACAAGCTCGCCGACGACCCCGACGTCTGGGTCACGCGCTAGTTCGGTGCCTGGCCCGCTGGCCAGGCACCTCGTCCCGCGCTGCGGTAGCCCGGAAGGCGGGCCATAATCTCGGTTCGTATGCCGGACCTTGAGTGGGAGACGGTCGAGCTTCAGGTGCAGGAGCGGGTGGCGTGGATCACGCTCAACCGCCCTGACTCAATGAACGCGTGGACGCCACAGCTAGGCCGGGACCTGCTCGCAGTGCTCGACTACGTGGCCACTGACCGTGAGGTCCGTGCGATCGTGCTGACAGGTGCGGGCCGGGGTTTCTCCTCGGGCGCCGACCTCAAAGCCGGCGTCTGGGCCGCGGAGGATGGCAAGATCGATCTCGGCACGCCGCTGCGGGAGCTCTTTCACCCGGTGATCCTGCGGCTGCGGAGGCTCGAAAAGCCCGTGATCGGAGCCGTGAACGGCGCGGCCGTCGGGATCGGATGCTCACTCGCGCTGGCGGCTGACATCGTGGTCGCAGCCGAGTCGGCCTACTTTCTGCTCGCGTTCGCGAACGTCGGTTTGACGCTCGATGGTGGCGGGTCTGCTCTGCTCGTAGGGCGGATCGGCCATGCTCGCGCCTCAGAGATGGGCCTGCTCGCGGAACGGATCGGCGCGGAGCAGGCGCTCGCCTGGGGCCTGGCGAACCGGGTTGTTCCAGACGACGAACTCGGTGCTGTCGCGGGTGAGCTTGCAGCGAGGTTCGCCGCCGGCCCGCCGGGGTCATACGCGTCGACGAAGCGCTCACTGAACGCCGCGGCCTACCCGAATCTGGCGGAGATCCTCGATTTCGAGGCGACGCTCCAGCAGGAACGCGCCGAGTCGGGGGATTTTCTTGAGGGAGTCCGGGCATTTCTGGAGAAGCGACCCGCGCAGTTCACCGGCGACTGAGGAGAGTGCTGTTATGAACCTTGCCCAGATCCTGACCGAGGCCGTCGAGAACGACCCCGGACAGGTCGCAGTCAAGCTCGACGACTTCGCGCTCAACTATGGGCTGCTCGAGCAGGCCGCGATGCGGATCGCCGGGATGCTGAAGCAGCGCGGCATCACTCCCGGGGACCGCGTCGCGCTGATGCTCCCGAACGTGCCTCACTTCGTGGTCGCGTACTACGGGATCCTGCGTGCGGGTGCGATCGTCGTGCCAATGAACGTGCTCAACAAGCAGCGCGAGGTCGAGTACTACCTGCGTGACTCGGGCGCGAAGCTGATCTTCGTCTGGCGCGACTTCGCCGTCGAGGCCGAGCCCGCCGCCAGCGACACAGGCTGCGAGCTCATCTCGGTCGCGCCCGGTGAGTTCGAGCAGACGCTGTTCCAGACCGAGCCCGTCGCGGAGATAGTTGAGCGCGACGTCGAAGACACCGCAGTGCTGCTCTACACGTCGGGTACCACCGGCACGCCTAAGGGCGCCGAGCTGACGCACGCGAACCTGCTGACGAACTGCCGCGCATCGCGTGAGCTGTTCGATCTTGGTGCCGGCGTCGTCGTGCTGGGCGCGCTGCCCCTGTTTCACTCGTTCGGTCAGACGTGCGCGATGAACAACTGCGTTGTCTCGGCTGGAGTGCTGACGTTGCTGCCTCGCTTCGAACCGGTCAAGGCGCTCGAGATCATCGAGCGCGACAAGGTGGAGGTGTTCGAGGGCGTGCCGAGCATGTATGGCGCGATGCTCAACGTCCCGGACCACGAGCGCTACGACACCTCGACTCTGCGCTGCTGCGCGTCGGGTGGCGCGCCGATGCCCGTGGAGCTGATGCGAGGTTTCGAGCGGGCCTTCAACTGCCAGATCCTCGAGGGCTACGGATTGTCGGAGACCTCGCCGGTGGCCTCGTTCAATCATCCTGACCGCGAGCGCAAGCCGGGCTCGATCGGGACACCGATCACCGGCGTCGAGATGAAGGTTGTCGACGACGCCGACCACGAGCTGCCACCCGGCGAGGTTGGCGAGATCGTCATCCGCGGCCACAACGTGATGAAGGGCTACTGGAACCGGCCGGAGGCCACGGCCGAAGCGATGCGCGGCAGCTGGTTCCACACCGGAGACCTCGCACGCGTGGATGCCGACGGCTACTTCTACATCGTCGACCGCAAGAAGGACATGATCATCCGCAACGGGTTCAACGTATATCCACGCGAGATCGAGGAGGTGTTCTACGAGCATCCGGCGGTCCGCGAGGCGGCAGTTGTGGGCATCCCGCACGACGAGTTCGGTGAAGAGGTGGCCGCCGCGGTCTCGCTCAAGGAAGGCACCGCGGCCACGGCCGAGGAGCTGCGCGACTTCGTCAAGGAGCAGGTCGCCGCCTTCAAGTACCCGCGTCAGGTATGGATCGTGGACGAGCTCCCCAAAGGACCGACCGGCAAGATCCTGAAACGCGAAATCAAAGTCCCGGTGGAAAAGTGACCGCAGCAGTAACGGTTGAGATCCGCCCCGCGAACGAGGACGATGTCGAGCTGATCTACTCGCTGATCGTGGCGCTGGCGGAATATGAACACGCGCCGGAGCAGGTTGTCGGCACGCCTGAGCTGTTGCGCAAATGGCTGTTCGGCGACGCGCCCGCAGCGGAGACCGTGATCGCCGAGGTCGACGGCGAGCCGGCCGGCTTCGCGATGTTCCACGGCACGTTCTCGACCTGGGAGTGTCAGCCCGGGCTGTGGCTCGAGGATCTGTTCGTGCTGCCCGAGCAGCGCCGCCATGGCGTCGGTGGCAAGCTGCTGAGCCACGTCGCCAAGATCGCGGTCGACCGCGGTCACACGCGCATGGGCTGGGCGGCACTCGACTGGAACGAGATGGCGCTGGGTTTCTACCGCAAGCTCGGTGCCGCAGTGCTCGACGAGTGGAAGATGCACCGCTTGAGCGGACAGACACTCCAAGCCGTGGCCTCAGCCGCCGGGTCGGCGGCTGGCTGACGTCCCCTCAGCCAGCCGAGCCCGCGGCCGGTTGACGTCCCCTCAGCCAGCCGAGCCCGCGGCCGGTTGACGTCGCCTCAGCCAGCCGAGTCCGCGGCCGGTTGACGTCGCCTCAGCGGAGTCGCGGGGGGTCTAAAAGGCATTTTCGGGGCGATATCGCTGACGGTACCGCGGCGATATCGCCGCGAAATCGCGTTTTAAGAGGTGGCGCATCGGATCGGGCCGCGTCCGGAATCGGGCCGCGTCCCGGATCGGGGCGCGCCCGGAGCGCTGAAGCACGCAGGCGCGCACCCGGCATACGCACACCATCCGCACGCACAAGTAGAGAGGCCCCGCCAGTGGCGGGGCCTCTCGGTAGCAGACCTATAAGCCGGATCTTGTCGAGAACAGTCATCCATCTAAGCGGCCTACCCGAACCTTGGCGGGCAACCTACAAACGGTTCTGCTCGGCCTTGCATCAGGTGGGGTTTACCTTGGCCGCCGCGTCGCCGCGACGCCGGTGCGCTCTTACCGCACCATTTCACCCTTACCGGTCCGGGACGCTGCAGCGGCCCCAGACTTAGGCGGTGTTATTTCTGTGGCACTTTCCCGCGGGTTTCCCCGGGTCGGCGTTACCGACCACCTCGCCCTGTGATGTCCGGACTTTCCTCGAAGGTAGAACCTCCGCGACTGCTCAGTCTGCGCGGTCCACAATAGCGTCGCACCAGCCGCGCGCAAGGTCTGCAACCCCGGTCGCGGACGCCTCTACATGCTGCGCATCAGCCCGACGACGCGGCCCAGGACGCTCACATCGTGCACCAGGATCGGATCCATCTCGTCGTTCTCGGGCTGCAGCCGGACATGGTCGCCCTCACGGAAGAACCGCTTCACGGTCGCCTCGTCCTCGACCAGCGCGACGATGATCTCGCCGTTCTGCGCCGTCTCCTGCGGGCGCACGACCACCAGGTCACCGTCGAGGATCCCGACCTTCTTCATCGACTCCCCGCGCACGCGCAGGAGGTACTCGCCGCTGTCACCGCCGCATGCCGACGGCGTCTCGATGTACTCCTCAACATTCTCCTCCGCGAGGATCGGCTGACCGGCCGCCACTTGGCCCAGCAATGGCAAGCCGGGCCGGAGCGCGTCGCGCACCATCGCCCCCGCACGATCTAGCAGTTCCATCGCCCGCGGCTTGGTCGGATCGCGGCGCAACAGCCCCAACTTCTCGAGGTTGGCCAGGTGCGCGTGCACCGTCGATGATGACGCCAACCCGACGGCCTTGCCGATATCCCGAACAGTGGGTGGATACCCGTTCTGCTCCGAATACCGCTTGATGAAGTCGAAGATCTCCTGCTGACGCTTGGTCAGATCCATACGACTGGCTCCTTGCTTGGACTCCCGCCCCATCTGGCGAACATGTGTTCGGAAAGATACGCCGCCGCGAGGACGGAAGCGAAACCGCGCGGCTATACTGGCCGCCCCAAGCGCCTGTGGCGGAATTGGTAGACGCGCAAGGTTGAGGGCCTTGTGGACTAATAGTCCGTGGAGGTTCGAGTCCTCTCGGGCGCACTTGGGAAAGCCCCGCTCAGACGGGGCTTTTTTATGCTTGCATGCCGCCAGTCGCTTCCGTCCCAGCCATGCCCATCTCTAGATCCTTTCGCGGAACGTTTAGATCCTTTCTCGCAACGTTTAGATCCTTTCTCGGACTGCCCAAGGGGTCCGTCGCATGGGTTTGACCACGAACGCGAGCAGGTCGAGGTTGGCCGTCCGGCTTGCCCTGGCGACCGCGGTTGGGCTGGCCGGCGGGGCGGCGACGGAATGGTCGATCCTGCATCTGCCGTTTTCTCTCGAACCGCTGTCCAACACCGCGGCTCCCTGGGTCCTCGTAGCCTTTGCCGTGGCGCTGGCTGCCCGCGGGATGGGCGAGGCGCTGGTGTTGGCGGTTGTCACCCTGGTCGCCCTGGTTCTGGGCTTCTACGTGGCCGAGGCACTCCGCGGGTGGTCAGTGTCTCGGCACCAGGTCGAGTTCTGGTCTGTGACCGGCGTGGTGGCAGGTCCGCTGGTCGGCCTGGCCGCCGGCTGGCTCCGGCACGGCGGCCGCACGGCAGGAGCCGTCGGGGCCGGCGTGCTCGGCGGTCTGCTGGCCGGTGAGGCCGTACACGGCCTCACCGCGCTTAGATTTTCAAGCCCCGCCGACTACTGGCACGCACAGTTGGTTCTGGGGGTCGGGCTGGCGATCGGATTGACCCTGTGGCGCTTCCGCCGTCGCTGGCTTGGCAGCATCCCTGGTCTCGCCGCTTCGGCGGCCGCCTGCACCATGGTCGGTCTGGGCACGCTGGCCGCCTATCAAATCTCGTAGCTGAGGCAGCGCCCGACCGCGCTGACAGTTCGGTCGGCGACATCACGAATGATGTTCCCGGCGGGGGCTGACCCGGGGGGCGAATCTTGCCCGGTCCAGCCATACATGACCGGTCACCGCTGGCGCACCGGATGCGAAAGGACCGGGGTTCCCAACGGCGCCATCTCCGGTGGAGAGGCGAAGCTGCACGTCGACAACGACCCCACACCCGGAGGCTCGACACCGACGTTGACGAACAACGGGACGATCGACGCGGAGACTGATCCCGGCATCTCATTCGGCGAGTTCATCCAGGCACCGGCCAACAACGCCGGATCACTGACCAACGCCTCCAGCACGCTGACTTTGCAGGACGGCAACCTGACAAGTTCTAACTCCGGCACGATGACGATCGCCAGCGGCGCCGCGACCATATTGACCGGTGGTCCGGGGTTCACCAACTCAGGTCAGATCACGGCGACGAAATCGTTGACGCTGACCTCGCTTAACCCACAAACGTGGACTGAGAGCGGCGGCTCGGTGACCATGAGCATGGTGTCGCTGTATGACGGCGACACGCTGACCGCGACCATCGCGCGTTCGATGCCGGTCGACGCGCTCGCAGACCTGATCGCCGTGGAACTCAGCCTCGACGCCCGGCACCCCACACCCACGCGATAAGCAGCGCCTGCAGCGGCAGCCTTGCCCTCAGTGCGTTCGCTCCTCCCGGCACCGGATAGCGATCAGGGTGCTGCGCCATGTGGATGTTCGCCGGGAAGATCGCGAGCAGCGTCGCGACCAGCCACCAGCCAGCCCGCCTCCGCGTGGCCGGAACCATTAAGCCGAGGCCGCCGGTCACCTCGGCGACGCCGCTCAAATAGACGAGGGCCTCGCGCGCGGGCAGGTACGGAGGCACGATGCGCTTGTACGTCTTCGGGGTCACGAAGTGCAGGCAGCCGGCGATCACGAAGAACGGCCCGCAGGCTTTGCGCAGTACGCGCATGACCGCTTCCTCAGCCGCCGTCCGACGGGACGTGTGCCGAGCCGCGGCGCCATTGCAAGCCCAGCCTCACTGCCGACGCGACGAGGACACCGATGACCACACCAATCACGGTATCGGCCAGGCGCAGAATCGGCTGCTCCCAGGCGTTGGCGGATCGAGCCCCGCAAGAACCAGCAGGACCGCAGTCGTGATGTTGGTGACGATCGCATCACCGGGCCTGCCGAGCATCGTCACCACCAAAGAACCAACAACGATCATCACCGCCAGTCCCACCGGGTGAAAGCTGAAGATTGCGAGATAGATGAGGCAGAGCTCGCAAGGCATGCGAGCCCGAGCACGACGGCATGGATGCCGTCGCCGCGTGCGCCCTCCACTCCGCGTCTCCACGACAGGGTCGCGGGCCTCGAGGTCGTCGCGGATGAAGATCTGGGGATCGACATCAGGCCGAATTGATTGAAGCGCGCCTGTCGAGGCGACATCGCGGTATGTTCTGACACGCAGGCTCGCCGTAACTTCGAAGCCCAAGCTGAGAGGAGATGCCGTGTCGGCCACCACTGTCGCAGACGTCATGGTCGCGACCCTCAAGGAATCGGGGGTCCGCCGTATTTACGGGCTTCCCGGTGATTCCCTCAACGGCTTCACCGATGCGCTCCGGCGTGATGGTGAAATTCGCTGGGAACACGTGCGTCACGAGGAGGCGGCGGCCTTTGCGGCAGCTGGCGAGGCGGCCATCACCGGGCAGCTCGCAGTCTGCGCTGGTAGCTGCGGGCCCGGCAACCTGCACCTGATCAACGGGCTGTACGACGCCAACCGCAGCCATGTGCCGGTGCTCGCAGTCGCCGCCCACGTACCCCGCGACGAGATCGGTGGCAGCTACTTCCAGGAGACTCACCCGTCGGAAGTGTTCCGCGAGTGCAGTGTCTACACCGAGCTTGCGAGCATTCCCGAGCAGCTGCCGCGGCTACTCGAGATCGCCATGCGGCACGCGGTAGAGCGGCAGGGCGTGGCGGTCATAGTGATCCCCGGCGAGATCTTCCTCCACGCCGTCGGAAAACGCGACGACGTCGTACGGATCGAAGCGGCACCGAAAGTCGTCGTGCCGACCGATGGGCCGCTCGACGCAGCGGCCGCCATCCTCAACCGGGCAAACAGTGTCACGATCTTCGGCGGCGCCGGCTGCGAGGGCGCGCATGACGAGGTGGTCGCGCTGGCAGAAGCTCTCCAGGCGCCAGTCGTTCATTCCCTGCGCGGCAAGGAGTTCCTCGAGTACGACAATCCCTACGACGTCGGTATGACAGGCCTGCTCGGCTTCGTCTCCGGTTACCGCGCGATGGAGCACTGCGACGCGCTGCTGATGCTCGGTACGGACTTCCCGTACCGCGACTTCTATCCCGACGGCGTGCCCGTCATCCAGGTGGACGTACGCGGCGAGCACATCGGTCGACGGACGCACGTCACGGTCCCACTCGTCGGGACGGTCCGCGATACCGCGCGGGCGCTGCTGCCTCTGATCAAGACCCCGCGAGACGGCGAGCACCACAAACGCATGAGCGACCACTATCGCCGTACGCGTAAACGCCTGGACCGGCTCGCCGAGACCGACGGCAACGCGGGACCATTGCATCCGCAGGTGACAGCGGTCGAGATCGATCAGCTCGCCGACGACGACGCGATCTTCATCCCCGACGTCGGTACGCCAGTCATATGGGTGGCGCGCTACCTGAGAATGAACGGCCGCCGCCGGCTGATCGGCTCGTTCAATCACGGCTCGATGGCCAACGCGCTGTCACAGGCGATCGGCGCACAGGCGGCCCAGCCGGAGCGCCAGGTGATCACGCTCTCAGGTGACGGGGGTACCGCGATGCTGCTCGGTGAGCTGCTGACGTTGCGTCAGCTGGAGCTACCGGTGAAGGTCGTCGTCTTCAACAACGGCTCGCTCGCGTTCGTCGAACTCGAGATGAAGGCAGACGGGATCGTCAACTTCGGCACGGAACTCGAGAACCCCAGCTTTGCCGAGATCGCTCGTGCCGTCGGCCTGCACGGGGTGCGGGTCGAGCGGCCAAGCGAGCTGAAGGACGGCCTGCGCGATGCCTTCGCCCACCCCGGGCCTGCCGTGATCGAGGTGATGACCACGCGAGAGGAGCTGTCGATGCCGCCCCACATTGAGGCGGACCAGGCGAAGGGCTTCACGCTCTGGGCGACAAGGAGCATCCTCTCCGGCCGCGGCAACGAGGTTCTGGAGTTGGCGAAAACCAACCTTCGCGAGTTGGCGGTCGAGTAGTCGCGACCGAGTAACGACGAGATGTCATCCGGGAGTACGCATGTGATCGCCGCAACCGAGAACGGCCCGGTCGATGCACCGCAGTCGTTCGTGGAGATCGACCTGGAACTGCCTGACCTGGGTGCGCACGACCTGCTGGTCGCGGTCAAGGCGGTCTCGGTGAACCCGGTCGACGTCAAAGTGCGGGCCAGCTTCGACCCCAGCGGCGGCCCCAAGGTGCTCGGATTCGACGCCGCCGGCACCGTCCTGACCATCGGCGCCGAGGTGATCGACTTCACCGTCGGTGATGACGTCTACTACGCCGGCTCGATCGCACGCCCCGGCAGCAATGCCGAGCGGCAGGTCGTTGACAGCCGGATCGTCGGTCACAAGCCTGCAGAGCTCGACTTCGCGCAGGCCGCGGCGATGCCGCTGACGACGATCACCGCCTGGGAGTTGCTGTTCGACCGCTTGCGCCTGACGGAGGAGAGCCGGGGCCATCTGCTTGTGGTCGCCGGCGCCGGCGGCGTCGGCTCGATGGTGACGCAGCTCGCGCGGGCGCTAACCGACGTGACGGTGATCGCGACTGCCGCGAGGGGCGAGTCGGCAGATTGGGCGCGCCAGATGGGCGCCCAGCACGTGGTGGACCGCCACCGCCTCAGAGCGGAGGTCGCGGCGATCGCGCCGGAGGGAGTCAGTTGGATATTCAGCCCGTTCTCGGCCGGCAACGTCAAGACGTACGCCGACCTGCTGGTGGTGCGCGGCGAAGTCGTCGCAATCGACGAGCCCGCGGGGCTGGACACGCTGCCGCTGAAGGAGAAGAGCCAGAGCTGGCATTGGGAGTTCATGTTCACGCGCCCCCTACACGAGCCCGAGAGCAGCTATCAGCACGAGCTGCTCGACCAGGCGGCGCAGCTCCTGGATGAAGGAACCATTCGCACGACGATGAACCGCCGGCTCTCACCGATCACTCCCGAAACGCTGCGCGAGTCACATCGGCTGGTCGAGACCTCGTCTGTGATCGGCAAGGTAGTGGTGGCCACGGAGTAACACGAAGTGCTCCCCACGCTCGCAGCCGCATTTGCTCCGGCCCACCAGCATTACCTGCTGGAGGCGCGTCAGATGCAGGCGCTCTCGTTCATCGTGCACATCCCGCTCGTGTGCTTCGGGATCTCGTTCCCGGTGATGGTGCTGTTCGCCGAGGTCCGCTGGCTGCGAACCGGCGATCGCGTCTACCTGGAGCTGGCACGCCGCTGGTCACGTGTGATGATCGCCCTGTTCGGCGTCGGCGTGATCACCGGCACGATCCTCAGCTTTGAGATGGGACTGCTGTGGCCGAACTTCACAGGCACGTTCGGCGGCGTCTTCGGCCTCGGCTTCGCGATTGAGGGCTTCTCGTTCTTTGTCGAGGCGATCTTCATCGGCATCTACGTCTACGGCTGGAACAAGCTGCCACCGAAGATCCACCTATTGAGCGGCGTCCCGATCGTGATCACCGGCTTCACCGGGTCGCTGATGGTGATCTCGGTCAACGCGTGGATGCAGCACCCAACGGGATTTGCGTTGCTGCACGGCAAGGTCGTGCACGCCAATCCATGGGCTGCGCTGCTCGGCAACGACTACCTCTGGAACGAACTCGTGCACATGTACATCGCCGGCTACATGGTCTCGGGCTTCATCCTCGCCGGCGTCTACGCATTCGCGCGGCTGCGTGGCCGTTGGGGACGCTACGAGCGCGCCGGACTCGCAATCCCACTCACGATCGCCGCGCTGGCCTCGATCGCGCAGGCGCCCGTCGGCGATTGGGCCGCGCGCGACGTCGCCACCACACAGCCGGTCAAGCTCGCGGCGATGGAGGGTCTCAGCAAGACGACCAGGGGCGCGCCCGAGCACCTGCTCGGCTATTACGAGAACGGAAAGCTCAAGTTCGCGATCGACATCCCACATGGCCTGTCATTGCTCGCGTTCCATAGCTGGAACGCAACCATCAAGGGCCTCGACACGGTACCCCCGTCGCAGCGCCCGCCCGTCAACGTGGTGCACATCGACTTCCAGATCATGGTCGGGATCGGCTCGCTGCTGGTGCTGCTCAGCCTCTTCACGCTCGCTGTGCGGCTGCGACTGAAACGACTGCCCGAGTCGCCCTGGTTCTATCGATCTCTGCTGCTCGCGGGCCCGCTGGCAGTGGTCGCGCTGATCACCGGCTGGGTCGTCACGGAGGTCGGTCGCCAGCCCTGGGTCGTCTACCACGTGATGCTGACCAAGGACGCCGTCACTGGCGCGCCTGACCTCCCGGTTGGCTACGCCGCGCTCGCGGCCGCCTACGCCGTCGTCGCGATCGGGCTCGCGTGGGTGCTGCGGCGCCTCGCGAACCGTCCGCTCGAGTTGGAGCCGGCGCACCGATGAGCTCGCCATTCCTCTCCGCCGTCCCGCTGGTGTTCGTCCTGGTCGGCGTCGTGCTCTACGCCGTACTCGCCGGCGCAGACTTCGGCGCCGGCTTCTGGACGCTGCTGTCCGGGCCGGGCGAGCACGGCGCCGAGATCCGCGAGACCGCGCACCACTCGATGGGACCGGTCTGGGAGGCGAACCACGTATGGCTGATCTTCGTGCTGACGGTGTTCTGGACCGCCTACCCGGTCGCGTTCGGCTCGATCGCCTCGACACTCGCCGTGCCGCTCTTCATCGCCGGGCTCGGAATCGTGATGCGCGGAGCCGCCTACGCGCTGCGCTCCGGCACCACGCGTCCCCGCGAGGACGTCCTGATCGACGGAATCTTCTCGCTGTCATCCATCTTCACGCCGTTCGCGCTGGGCACGATGGTCGGCGCGATCGCGATCGGCACGGTGCCTGTCGGGAACGCGGCAGGCGCCCACTTCGGCAGCTGGCTCGGGGTCACTCAGGTGCTCGACGGCGTGATCGCGGTTGCCACGGCGGCGTACCTCGCCGCGGTCTACCTCGCGGCTGACTGCACCCGTCGCGGCGAGAACCGCCTGGCCGAAACCTTCCGCATCCGTGCACTGGCCGCCGGCCTGCTGGCCGGCGCCCTGGCGGTCGCCGGTCTCGTCGCCATTCACCACTACGCGCACCCGCTCTACCACGAGCTCGTCGCCGGACGCGCGCTGCCGGCGGTGCTGGTCTCCGCCATATCCGGCGTCGTCGCGCTCGGCCTCGTATACCGGCGCGTATACGAGCCCGCGCGCTACGCCGCGGCGCTCGCGCTGGCGGCGGTAATCGCCGGCTGGGCGCTCGCGCAATGGCCGCGGGTCCTGCCGGGACTCGATGTGCAACACGCGGCCGCCCCGTACAACACGCTGATCGCGGTGATCATTGCTGTGCTCGGCGGTGGCGTGATCCTATTTCCGGCGCTGACGTGGCTGTTCCGGCTCACCCTGCGCGGCAGCTTCGATCCGATCCCGGAGACCGAGCCGGCGCCGGAGAGCGAACCGCCACCGCAGCTTCCGGCCCGGCCGGCACCGACCGGCCGGGTCGCAATCGCGGCGCTGATCGTCGGCGTCGGACTGCTCATTTTGGCCGACGCAAAGCCGCTGCACGCGGTCGCGGTCGCGTCGCTCTTCGTCTTCGTCGTAACCGGTTTCCTGTGGCTGGCGCCCGCCCTGTTGCCCGACGCTCCCAGCCAGCAGGGGCCAAACTGAACACGTGCCGAGCACTGCACTGGACAACCTGCGCGTCCCGATTGTCCTGGCGCCAATGGCGGGCGGTCCTTCGGCGCCAGAGCTCACAGCGGCTGTCAGCAACGCGGGTGGCCTCGGCTTTCTGGCAGCCGGCTACCTGACTCCGGAACGCCTTGGCGAAGACGTCGAGCAGACACGAGCTCTGACCGACCGCTTCGGCGTCGGTGTCTTTGCGGGCGGCGGGACCCCAGCGGATCCGGAGCTCGTCCTGGCATATGCGGCCCGTCTGAACGACGAGGCGGCCCAGGCCGACGTCGAGCTCGGCACGCCACGCTTCGACGATGACAACCTCGCCGCCAAGCTCGAGCTCCTGGTCGCCAACCCGGCGTCAGTCGTCTCCTTCACATTCGGGTTGCCACCGGCGACCGAGGTCCAGCGGCTGCAAGCAGCCGGCTCGGAGGTGTGGCTGACCGTGACCTCGCCGGAGGAGGCGCGCGCGGCGGCAGCGGCCGGCGCCGATGCCCTGATCGTGCAGGGAGTCGAGGCCGGCGGCCACCGCGGCGTCTTCACCGACGACGATTCTGCCTCGGAGCTGACGCTGCTCGCGGCGCTGCAGCTGATCGGCGCCGCCGTGGACCTGCCGCTGATTGCCGCGGGCTCGGTCATGACGGGAGCGGCGCTCGCAGCCGTCCTGGCCGCCGGCGCCCGCGCCGCTCAGATCGGAACCGCGTACCTGTGCGCGGACGAGGCCGGAACCTCCGAGGCGCAGCGGAACGCGACTGCCACCGACACCCGCACAGTGCTAACGCGTGCGTTCAGCGGTCGCACCGCGCGCGGGATCGAGAATCGCCTGCATCGCGAGCACGGCCCGGCTGCCCCGTCCGCGTATCCGGAGATCCATCACCTGACCTCACCGCTGCGTGCACACGCACGCAAGGTCGGGGATGCCGAGTTGATCAACCTCTGGGCAGGGCAGGCGCACGCAGTCGTGCAGTGCCTGCCCGCGGCGGAGATCACGCGGTGTCTGGTCGCAGACGCCCGCGCTGCGCTCGACGCGGCCGCCGATCGCTTGCCCCGCTGAGCCCTGCGCGACCGCCGGCCGCGCAACAATCGCCGCGTGCACTCCCTCCGAGTCGCCGTCGAGATCACGTGGGCCGTCTTCTGGATCGGCTGGCTGGTATCGGCGTTCACCGCCAGGCGCAGTATCAACCGCGGGCGGGGCATGAGCGGGCGTGGAATCGCCGCTGTGGCGGTCGTGGTCCTTGTCCGCGGCTTCCGTGGTGGGGCCCTCGAGGTCCACAGCCTGGTGCTTGGGTTGATCGGTGCCGCATTGCTCGTGGCAGGCCTGGCGCTGGCGATCTGGGCGCGCGTGATCCTCGGTCGCAACTGGGGCATGCCGATGACCGAGCGGATAGAGCCGGAACTCGTCACCGCCGGCCCGTACCGCCTGATCCGTCATCCGATCTACACCGGCCTGCTGCTGGCGCTAGTCGGGTCCTCGCTCGTCACGAACCTAATCGGACTCGGGATCGCCGTGATCCTCGGGGTCTACTTCGTCTACTCCGCGACGGTGGAGGAGCGCAACCTCACGGCCACCTTCCCCCAGGCGTACCCGGAGTACAAGGCCCACACAAAGATGCTGATCCCGTACCTGCTGTGAGAACCGGTGTGCCAGCGGGCACA
Organism: Solirubrobacteraceae bacterium; assembly: GCA_036268195.1. Taxonomy (GTDB): domain Bacteria; phylum Actinomycetota; class Thermoleophilia; order Solirubrobacterales; family Solirubrobacteraceae; genus Palsa-465. The sequence continues at coordinate 6,277 of DATAUP010000043.1, read as the reverse complement.
CCGGCCCCTCGTCAATCGACGGTCTTACGGCGGTACATGTGCGCCGCCATCGGCGCGACGACGGCGATCAGCACCACCGACCAGGCCAGTGCTGCGAGCACCGGGTGCTGCATCGGACCTGGACATCGTCGACGGTCACATCGGCGTCATCGAGTGCCGGCACGACGGTGCTGGCCAGGCCTGGGCGGTTGCGTCCTCGCTGACGATCAGTGGCCGGCGGCGAACTGCTCGAGCGTCTGGGCGGCGTCCGGGTGCGGATCGGTGAGCGTCACCTCGAGTCTCGCGCCGCCAATCCGGGCTTTGAGCTCGGACGCGTCGAATAGCCGGTCAGCTGACGGGCGGGCCACCGAGCCGCTGCTCGGTGGCCTGATCGGCCACTCCCGCATAGAACTCATCCAGCACGCGCCTGAACACCGGCGCCGCCTGCTCGACGTGCGCAAACAGCGTCATCGACGAGCGCAGCTTCATCGCGTCGAGCCTGCCGAACACTGCGTCGGCGTTGCGTGTGGGCAGCTCGAGCAGCGCCTCTGTGCACGTGTCCAGCCGAGGCCCGAGCACGGGGTGCGCGATGTATGAGTTCGCTTCATCGAGCGACGAGATCGCGTAGAAGCGCGCCGTCTCACTGGACCCGAGTCCCGAGATCTGCGGGAACACGAACCAGATCCAATGGCTCTGCTTGCGACCGTGGCGCAGCTCGGCGAGCCCGCGGTCGAAGGCCCCGTCCCGGTCTTGTGCATCGACGAACCTCTGCAGATCGAAAGGGTCACCTGACATCAGATTCCTCTCGTTACTCTAACTAGCGCTGCCATGTCCGAAGCACGTGCGGCCGCGTTGATCGCGGCGGTTACCTCCTCCGATCTACGGCCTGCCCGGGCGCTGCTGGACGCCGATCCGGCACTCGCGCGCCAGGACCTCGCGTGCGCGTGCGCGACGGGTGAGGCCGGCGAGGTCTCCCGCCGGCTCACGGCGCAGCCAGCCGCCGTGAGCGAGCCGACCGGGCCGAACGGCTGGGAGCCGATCCTCTACGCCTGCTTCTCGCGACTGCTGCGGGGCGATCCGCAGCGTGCGGGCGGCATCCGCAAAGTCGTGCGGCTACTGCTGGATGCCGGCGCCGACCCGAACGCGTCCTATGTCAAGGGCGAATGGCTTCAGGTCGCGCTGTACGGCGCAGCCGGGATCGCAGGCGACGCCGAGCTGACGCGGATGCTGCTCGAGGCTGGCGCCGACCCGACGGACGAGCGCGACGGCCTTGAGGGCAACGAAGTCCTCTACCACGCCTGTGAGTTCTTCGACCCGACCTGCGCGCGGCTGGTGATCGCAGCTGGCGCCCGGCAAAACGTCGTCGACTACGACCTCGGACGCGCCCTCAACTTCCCCAACCCCGAGATGATCGAGATGTTCTGCGCACACGGCGCGCACCCGTCCGCCGGGCACCTGCACCAGGCGCTCTGGCGCCGGCGCCCGCCGCGGACGGTCTCCGCGCTGCTCGATGCCGGCGCGCCGATCGACGCGCCCGACGAACACGGTCTGACACCGGCGCAGATCGCACTCCTGTGGGGCGAGGAAGCGGTCGCGACGCTGCTGCGCGAACGCGGCGCCGACGAGGCCCCGCCACCAGAGGCTCCACTCACGCTACGCGACGAGATGTTGGTGCTCTCGATCCAGGGTGGCCAACTGCAGACAGTGCGCCGCCTGCTCGACGCCGGCGCCCATGTCGACGGTAACCCCGCGAGCGGCGAGATCCCACTCGGGCATGCCTGCTGGCGTGGACGAGTGGCGATCGTGCGCGACCTGGTCGAGCGTGGCGCCGCGCTCGACTTCCGCGACGGCGGCAGCGCGATCGGGGCCGCGTTGCACGGCTCGCGCCACTGCCACCATCCAGAGGGCGGGCCAACGATGCAGCTCGTCGAGGAGATCCCGACCGAGCCCTACGCCGAGATCGTGCGGTTCCTGCTCGAAGCTGGGGCGCGCGTCCCGGGGCGCGTGGGCGAAGACGGTCGCCGCCCGCGCGCGACGACCCTCCTCGCCGAGCTGGGGGTGGATCCGCCCAGCCAGTAGGACTGGTCCGCGAGGCTTGGGCCCTTTACGCTCCGCGTACCAGTGCACTGGAAGACCATTGCAACCATGACCAGGGCGGCCGCCCAGGTCTCGGCCGACCGCCATGAGGAGATCGCCGCAGAGCTGCCACTGCTGCTGCGGACGCTTGCCCAGGCGCATCAGCGCATGCGTAACGCCGCCGCCGGTGACGGCATCACCGGAACTCAGATCTCGGTGATGACCGCGGTCGTGAACAACCCGGGCCTCGACCACCGCTCGGTCTGCAAGGCGACGTTCATCGACGAATCGACCGTCGCCAGTGTTGTCGCGAACCTCGCCCAACGGGGGCTGATCATGCAGTCCCGCAGCGAGGCTGACCGCCGTCGCTACGAGCTGCGGGCGAGCAACGAGGCGTGGGAACTCGTCTACGCATCGCGGGCGCGGGTGACCAAGGGCAACGACCAACTGCTGAGCCCACTCGACGCCCAACAGCGCATCGACTTCATCCGCTCGCTGGAGCTGATCGCCTACGCGGACCGTAACGACGCTCCCGCGCGATACGTGATTCCAAGACCGGACGGACAAGGCGAGCCCCATCGAGTGCAACGAGGCCTCGGCCGTCTCGTCCGTGGCTGTCTGCAGCGCCACACACGCGTCTGGTCAGAGGAGCTCCGCCAACCGATCACGGCGCTCCAATACCTCGTGCTGAGAACGCTCGAGGACGCCGGTGCAATCGACCAGCGGGCCCTCGGCGAGCTGACGATCGTCGACAAGGCCACGCTGACTGTGCTGCTGCAGCGCCTCGAGCGCGCGAGCCTGATCGACCGCGTCCCGGACGAGCGTGACCGGCGCCGGCGTCTGCTCGCGCTCGACCCCTCGATACAGCCGCTTCTGAGTGCGGCGCGCGCGGCCGAGAGCGCGGTCGCTGCGCGCTTCCTCGAGCCGCTCACGGAGGCACAGCGCGAGGAGTTCATCGCGGCGCTGAAACCCGTCGCCGCGCACGCGCGGCAAGAGTTCATCCGGAGCCGCGGTCAGCGGCGCGGCGGCCTGACCCCGACCCCGTGACGCGCGGTCCGGGGGTGCCCGGGCCAGCAGCTCGTCAATCTGGGCGAGTAGCTGATGGTCAGCGCGCTCGGCGCGCGCGTGCTGGCGCGCGTGGTTCTCCCAGGTCGCGACGATGGACATCTTCGGTGAAGCGGCTCGGATCGTCGACATCCCGATGCAGGTGCCAGTGCACGGCGCCAGTGCGGCGGCGCATGCGGCGCAACTGGCCCGTGAGCGCGAGGAACGCGTCAACCTGCGAGGGCTGCGCGGCCACCGTCTGCATCCACGAGCCGACGTTGCTCGTGAACTGCGCGAGCCACAGCCGCCGGAAGTCCGCGTAGCGCATCGGCGCCCAGCCACCAGGCGTCGGCTGCACGGGCGCCGCTGCCGTGACGGTCGGTTCTGCCTCCACGCTCACGGACCGCCACCCACCAGCGCCGTGGCCGTATCGCGTACCGATGAGACGAACTCGCGCACGCTCGAGCGATCGTCGCCGCGCCGCCAGGCGATCGCGACCTCGCTGGGCTCGATGCCCACGACCGGCACGTAACTGATGCCGGGGCGCCGGTAGAAGGTCGCCACCGATTCCGGCGTGAGACTGACGTAGCCCCCGGTCACGGTGGCCGTGAGCTGCTCCTCAACTGTGTGCACCTCGGGGCCGAGCAGCGGTTCGACGCCGTTGCGGTGCGCGGTCGCGAGCCAGAAGTCGCGCCACAACCCGTCACGGCCGGGCATCTGCAACCAGTGCTCATCCAGCAGGTCGGTGACCGTGATCGCTTCGCGGTCGGCAAGCGGATGCCAAACCGGCAGGACGGCAACCCGCGGCTCGCTCGTCAGCGCTTCGATCTCGAGCTCGTGCGAGCTCACCGGCAGGCGCAGGAAGGCGGCGTCGACGATCGCATCCGCGAGGCCGGCGGTTGGGTCGGAGAAGTCGAACTGGCGGGTCTCGAGCCGGAGCTCCGACGCCGGTGCCGCAAACGCCGCTAGCGACTCGTCGATGACGTTACAGGCACCGTAGGCGAGGAAGCCGACGCGGACCAGCCGCCGCTCCCCCTGCCCCGCCTCACGCGCGACTTTGACGGCGTGCTCGACGGCGCCGAGCGCCGCGCGCGCCGCCGGCAGCAGCTCCTCCCCCGCTTCGGTCAGCTCGACATGGCGGCTCGTGCGTTGGAGCAGCGTCACACCGAGGTTGGTCTCGAGCGCCTTGATCGCCTGACTGAGCGGCGACTGGCTGACGTGCAGCCGGTCCGCCGCGCGCGTGAAGTTGAGTTCCTCCGCCACTGCGACGAAGTACGAGAGCTGCGAGAGGGTGACGTTCGGAGGCAGGCCTGCCATCGCTTTGCGCGCACCATACCCGCGCCCGTTTGTGAGATCGAGCACAGAGGGCTCTGCGCGACGCCGAAGAGATGCACGTTATGTGCAGAAATCCGCATACAAGGCGCATCGCTTCGCCTCTGGGTGGGATCGAGACGCGCAGCGTCTGGATCGCTCGGCAGACGTCTTGGACTTCCGGCTCAAGCAGGGGTAGGTTGAGTGCACAACAACTCTTTAGGCACCACCCAGGACACCGGAGGCAGCAATGCAGCTCGACGGTATGCACCACATCACGATGATCACCAGCGACGCTCCGCGCAATGTCGACTTCTACGCCGACACACTGGGCTTGAGACTGGTCAAGAAGACGGTCAACTTCGACGCGCCGGAGGCTTATCACCTCTACTTCGGCGACGAGCAGGGCTCGCCCGGCTCGATCCTGACCTGGTTCGAGTTCGCGGGCGTCCAGCCGGGCCGCGCCGGCGCGGGCATGATCCACACGATCCGGCTCGGCGTCCCGTCCGATGAGTCGCTCGACTTCTGGCAACGGCGCCTCGATCAGCAGGGCTACCCGAGCGAGCGCTCCGAGGGGTCGCTCAAGTTCGCCGACCACGACGGCCTCGGGCTCGAACTGGTTGTCGCCAACCCCGATAACCCGCCGCTGAAGGCCGTACACCCGGAGATCCCAGCCGAGCATGCGATCACCGGTGTCGAGGGCGCCCGCGCCTACATCGGCCGGCCGATCGAGGCAGACGCGCAGCTGCTGACCGAGACGCTCGGCTTCACGCCCACTGAGACTGGCGGCGCATACCTGCTCACCGGTCCCACGCGCACGTTCAACTGGACCTATGACCCGACGACTCAGCACGGGATCCAGGGCGCCGGAACCGTCCACCACATCGCCTGGCATTCGACTGACGTCGACCACGTGCCGTGGCAGCAGCGGATGGCCGCCGCCGGCATGCACGTCACGCCGGTGATCGACCGCGACTACTTCAACGCAATCTACTTCCGTCAGCCGCAGGGCATCCTGTTCGAGATCGCGACGACCTCGCCTGGCTTCGCCGTCGACGAGGACGCCGAGCACCTCGGCGAGCAGCTGCGCCTGCCGAGGCAGCACGAGCATCTGCGCGCGCGGCTCGAGCGCACGTTGACGCCGCTCACCAACCCGCACGCCGCGGCACGCGCGACCGAGGTCCGACAATGAGCTCGCTCGTGTACAAGGAGCGTCCCGCCGACGGCCCGGCGGAGGGCCTGCTGGTCCTTCACCACGGCCGCGGCGCCGACGAGAGCGATCTGATCGGGCTTGCCGACGCGCTCGACCCGGAGCGCCGCCTGCACGTGGTCACCCCCGGGGGTCCGCTGACCTTGCAGGGCTGGTCCGGCAAGCACTGGTATGTGGTGCCACGCGTCGGCTACCCCGACTACGACACGTTCCATGCCGCCTACGGCAAGCTCGCCGCGTTCCACGACGAGCTCTGGGAGCGCACCGGGATCGCACCGGCGAGCACCATCTTGGGTGGGTTCTCGATGGGCTCGGTGATGAGCTACTCGATGGGTCTCGGCAGTGACAGGCCACCGGTCGCAGGCATCCTCTCCTTCGCCGGCTTCATCCCGACGGTCGATGGCTGGAACCCTGACATCGAAGCGCGCCCGGACACCCGCGTATTCATCGCGCACGGCCGCAACGACCCGATAATGGACGTCAGCTTCGCGCGGCGTGCCAACGACCTGCTGACCGCAGGCGGCCTGGACGTCGAGTACCACGAATCCGACGCGGGCCACTACATCGATCCAGCCCATGTCCCCGCGGCTGTCAGCTGGTTGCGCGGGACGCTCGCGCCGCTGGGCAGTGTCGTGAGTCGTTGAGTCGGTAACCGTC
>DATAUP010000042.1:0-70279 GCA_036268195.1 Solirubrobacteraceae bacterium | reverse complement strand
CTCGGGCCAGTAGCAGTCGAGCTCCCAGGGACCGAGCTTGACGTTGCGTTGCGGCTCGGGGATCCCCGGGTGCTTGGTCAGCCAGCGATCGAAGGAGCGCTCAAGGCCTGACTTGCGGTCGCTGCGTGGGAGGTAGGCGCTGACGGTCGCGTTCACACGCCCGGCGCCGCGACGGCCGTGATGGCGTGCCAGCGTCGCCGCGAGGTCAGGGACATCAAGCCGGTTGCGGCGGACCGCCGCCTCAATCAACTGGTCAAGTTCCTCCCGAGTGCCGCCGCCGGCTGCCGTCTCGATCAGCAGCCGCGAGATCGAGCTGACACACAAGCCACGCACGATCCTGATCTCGGACGGATGCGGCGGTTGCGAGACACGCCTGATCCGGAGCCCGGGGTGTTTCGGCGTCGAGCTCGCGACCACGCTGATCTCGACGCCTACGACGCTCGCCGCGGTGAGGCCCCATACCATCGCTGCCGTCGTGCCCGAAAGCCAGGCACCGGTCCCGAGCGTCAGCAGCGCCGCTTTGAAGTACGCGTCGTCCTTGAGCGGCGCGCGTCCGTCGACGTAGACCCCGCGATGCAGGCGCCTCAGGTCGCCGTGCGCCACGAAGCCGGCGACGTCGTGTCGGCTGAAGCCGAGCCGATGCAGGCCGCCCAGCGAGATCACCCCGCTGTTCTGGCGCAACACCCGCGTCATCCGCTGGTCCCGCTGCACGCGCTGGGGGACTTCTGCCGCACCAGGCGGCAAAAGTCCCCCAGCACCGTGGCCGGCCGCGCCGGTGGCCCGGTCGCCGGCCGCGCCGGCCGCGCCGGTGGCGCGATCACCGGTCTCGCCGGTGGCCCGGTCGCCGGTCTGGCCGGTGGCGCGATTACCGGTCTCGTCAGCAGCCCGAGCGCCGGCCTGGCCAGCAGCGCGGTCGCCGTCGCAGCCGGCATGGCCGGCTGAGTCGCTCTTCAAAGCCACAACCTGATCGTTCCAACGGAACGATCAACCCACAACGCCACTTCGTGCCAACTCTGTGCCGGAAGCGTGCCAATCGCGGCACAAACGCCGCGCGGCACAAACGCCGCGCGGCACAACGCCGCGCGGCGCGGCGCCCTGGCCCTGGCCCTACGGACCCGCTGCGCTCCACCCCTCCGGGAGGTAGGCCTGCAGCATCGCGGGCGCCGGCTCGAGGTCCTCGGGTTCGCGCGGGCCGGCACCCGCCAGCGGATCTAGCCGGTCGGCGTGAGCGCGTGCCCACTCGACCCAGGCGACCACGGACGGGTCGCGGTCTCGGCGCGGCGCCGCCACGGCGTCACAGTAGGCGCGGATCCGCGCGGCCTGCTCGAAGCGCTCGACCTGCTCGAGCAGCGCCGCCGCCCGACGCTCTTCCAGGTGCCGCTCCCGCGCCGCGCCCATGAGCCGGATCCACTCGGCCTCGCGAGCCTGAGCCCGCGCCTGAGCGTCCGCCTCAGCAAGTGCCGCGCGCTCGCGCCTGTCGTACTCCGCGCGCTCGGCCTCCGCGGTGCGCTCCTCGATCTCGTCGAGGACGTCCACGAGCCGGTCCTCGAGCAGCACGGTCGACCGGTCGGCCCAGCGCGACTGCTTACGCGTGAACCACTCACCCCAACGCAGCTCGAGCTTCAGCCGGCCGGCGCCGTCGGAGTCGTAGGCCTCAAGCGAATCCTCGTCCGCGAGCACGTCACGCGTGCGCACGCCCTCCTCCTGCAGCCGCAGCCAGAAACTGCTCTGCCCGGCGGTGATCTGGAAGTGCCCGTCCTTGGCGCTGGACCAATCGACCAGACCGACCTCGTTGTCGGACTCGGTCGCGGTTCGCACCGACCAGCCGCGCAGCTCCGCCTCGGTCACGAGCGTCTGCACGATCTGGGTCGCGCGCGCGAGCTGCGCACGCGACACCTCGTGCCGCTCGAGACGGTCGCGAAAGTCGTTCGCGACCGGGTGGTGGCGCCGAACCTTGGCCGGCAGGTCGATCTCACAGCCGGCCGCCGGCCCGCTGGCCGGCGACTCGCCCACCCTGGCCGGCTCCTCCGCCCCCAGCCGCGCGAGGTAGGCGTGACCCGCCGGCGTGACCTCCGCCGTCCAGCTCGGTCCGTGACCGGAGGTGATCGCGAGCCCGCGGGTGCGGAGCGCCGCCGCTGAGATCCGGTGGCTGTCATCCGTCATCACGCCTTCCGGACAGCCCTCAGCGATCCAGCGCAGCACCGCAACCTGCTTGTCGTTGAGCCTGATCGCCGTAGCCATTGCGACGTTGCCATCGGCCGGAAGGCTCGCAAGAGTGAGACCCCGGCTCTACTCTCAGCACATGGACCAGATTGCGGAGCAACCTCTGGGCGAGCCGGTCGACTTCACCGGCGCCAACGCCCCGAGCCGGATCGAGCACCACGGCCGGTACGCACTCCTGCGACCCCTCCAGCCCGAGCGGGACGCGGCGGCGCTCTACGCCGCCTCACATGCTCCGACCGGCGACCCGACGATCTGGACCTACCTCTATGAGGATCCGTTTCCGAGCCTCCACGCGTTCCAGGCGACACTCGAACAGCAGGCGGCGAGCAGCGATCCGCTGTTCTTCACGGTCGCCCGTGCCGACGACGGCAAGCCGCTGGGAGTCATGTCGTACCTATCGATCGTGCCGGAGCACGGCACGATCGAGATCGGGCACATCTGGTTCGGTCCAGAGCTGAAGCGCACACCGGCCGCAACCGACGCGATCTACCTGCTCGCGCGTCACGCCTTCGACGACCTCGGCTACCGCCGCCTCGAGTGGAAGTGCAATGCACTGAACGCGCCGTCCCGCAACGCCGCGCTCCGCTTCGGCTTCCAGTTCGAGGGCATCTTCCTCAACCATCGCGTCGTCAAGAGACGCAACCGCGACACCGCCTGGTTCGCCATCACCGACAGCCGCTGGCCCGCCGTGCGCGCGGCCTTCGAGACCTGGCTCAGCCCAACGAATTTCGAGCAGTCGGGCGCACAGCGCACATCGCTGCGAAACTTGACCGCAAGCTGACAATCAGGTCTCTCAAGCTTCAGCCAGGCTGCCGAATACACCGAGTAGATGCAGGGGCGAACGTCAGAAAAAGACCGGGATTACAAGGCAATCGTCGAGAGCGTGCCTGCGATCCTCTACATCGCCGAGACCGGCGAGATCGGCGCCTGGCACTACGTGAACGAATGGATCGAACCGATCCTGGGGTTCACGGTCGATGAGTGGACGAGCGACCCGGGCGCCTGGGTGCGCCAGCTGCATCCCGAGGATCGCGAGAAGGCACTGGCCGTGGAAGCCGAAGGCGTCGAACAGCTGACGTACCGCGGACAAGACCAGTGGGGCTCGTTCTTCCTCGACTACCGCATGTTCCACAAGGACGGCCGCGTCGTCTGGATCCGCGATAGCTCGGTGCTCGTGCGCGGAGCTGATGGCACGCCGCTGTGGCACGGAATGCTGATGGACATCAGCGACCAGAAGGAGATCGAGCAGCAGCTCGAGCGCCGCTCCGCTGCGCAGGCGGCGGTCGCGCGCCTCGGTGAGCACGCGCTCGCGGGAATGCCGATCGCCGAGCTCTTGGACGAGGCCTGCCGCGCGGGTTCCGATGTATTGCACTGCGACGCCGCAGTCGCCAGCCAGATCGGCGACAACCGCAACTCCCTCGACCTGCGCGCCGAGTACGGCTGGAACACCGACCAGCGGCTGCGCCATCGCGAGGGATTGGAACGTGACTCGCCGTCGGTCCACACACTGCTGACAGGCAAGCCGCTGCTGATCCAGAACTGGGACGACGAAACCCGATTCGCGGCCACAGAACCGTTGCGCGTACATGGGGTCAAGAGCAGCATCGGCGTGCGCATCGAGGGCCCGGTCCACCCATGGGGTGTGTTCGGTGTGTTCTCGTCCCAGCCGGACGCATTCACCGAGCATGACGTCGACTTCGTGGTCTCGGTCGCGAACATCCTGGCGGACGCGATCGAGCGCCAGGAGGCCGAGGATGCGATGCAGCACCGCGCCCTGCACGATCCGCTCACCGGCCTGCCCAACCGCGTCCTCTTCACCGACCGTCTCGAGCAGGCGCTGGAGCGAGTCCGCAGGCACTCCGGCTCGCTTGCCGCGATCCTGTTCATCGACGTCGACCACTTCAAGCAGGTCAACGACACGCTCGGCCATCAGGCCGGTGACGATCTGCTGGTCGGCGTGGCGACGCGCCTGCGCGAGGCGGTGCGCCCGACGGACACCGTCGCGCGCTTCGGCGGCGACGAGTTCGGGCTGCTGCTCGAGGAGATCGCCAGCGAGCGCGTCGCGATCGCCACCGCCGAGCGGATCGCCGCCGGATTCGCGCGGCCGTTCGTCCTCGATGCCGGCTCGCAGTTCGTGACCGCGAGCATCGGCATCGCCCTTGCCGACGGCCATCAGGACGCCAACGCGCTTCTGCGCGATGCGGACGCCGCGATGTACCGCGCCAAGCAGCGCGGGCGTGCCCGTTACGACCTCTTCGACGAGGACCTGCGGGTCCGGGCGCTGGCACGCGGGCGCATCGAGAACGACCTGCGTCGTGCCGTCGAGTTTCACCAGCTGCGGCTGGTGTACCAGCCGGTGGTCGACCTCAGGGACGAGACGATGAACGCCGTCGAGGCACTGCTGCGCTGGGACCATCCTCAGCGCGGCCTGGTCACGCCCGGCGAGTTCATTCCCGTCGCCGAGGAGAGCGGCATGATCGATCGCATCGGCCAATGGGTGATCGAGGAAGCACTGCGCGACGCCGCCGGCTGGGAGCGGTTGCGACCTGACCTGCCGCCGCTCAACGTCGGACTCAATGTGTCCGTGCAGCAGCTCCAGAATCCGCGGTTCCCGGAAACCGTGAGCGACGCGATTCAGGCCGTCGGGATCGAACCCCAGAACGTCGCGCTCGAGCTCGATGAGAGCGTGTTGCGCGATGAGGCCGAGCAGATCAGGAGCACCCTACGTCTGCTCAAGCGCATCGGCGTACGCCTCGCCGTGCACGACTTCGGTACCGGTGACTCCTCGCTCAGGCAGTTGGCCGCGCTGCCGATCGACACGATCAAGGTGGACCGGCGCTTCGTGGCCGCGCTTGGAACCGAGGATGCCACCAGCCAGATTGCGCAAGCGGTGATCGCCACCGGCAGTGCGCTCGAGCTCAACGTGATCGGCGCCGGCGCCGAGACCTCGGCTCAGGTCGAAGAGCTGCGGAAGCTCGGCTGCAGCTCGGCCCAGGGCTTCCTCTTCTCACAGCCGGTGGCGGCGGCCGAGGTCGCCTCGCTCGTAGCGGACGGCGGCAGCCTGAAGCGAACGCTCACCTGACCGCGCCGGATCAAGCGAGACTAGGACGCAGAGAGCGTGGCGTACTGAAAGGTACGCGAGCAACCGAGGACGACGTGTCGCGCAGATCCGCCGCGGTCAGGCGGCCACTTCCATGTGCGACGTCCAGGTCGCATACATCTCGGCGTAGCGCCCGCCGCGAGCGACCAGCTCGTCGTGCGAGCCGGTCTCGAGGATGCGCCCGTCGTCGACGACGATGATGCGGTCCGCCTTCATCGCGGTGGTGAGCCGGTGCGCGATCAGCACAGCGGTACGAGCCTCCAGCAGGACATCCAGAGCCGCCTCGATCTTGGTCTCCGACAGAAGATCCAAATTCGAGGTCGCCTCGTCCAGCACGAGCACGCGCGGCTGCGCATGGAAGGCACGTGCCAGGGCGATCAGCTGGCGCTCGCCCGAGGACAGTGATTGGCCGCGCTCGTGCACAACCGTGTCCAGCCCGTCGGGCATGCGCTCGATCACGTCGTGCAGGCCGACGGCGTCGACCGCCTCCCAGACCTCTGCGTCAGTCGCATCGGGCCGTGCGAAGGCGATGTTGTAGCGGAGGCTGCCGGCGAATAGGAACGGCTCCTGCGGCACGACACCGAGCTGCCGCCGCAGCGAGTCGAGGGTGAAGTCGCGCAGATCGTGGCCGTCGAGCTTCACAGAGCCCTCGGTTGGGTCGTAGAAGCGGGTGATCAGTTTGGCGGCGGTCGACTTGCCGGCGCCGGTCTGGCCGACGAACGCGACCGTCTCGCCGGGGGCAATGCGGAGGTTCACGTCGCGCAGAACGGGCCGGTTAGGGTCATAGCCGAAGCTGACGTGGTGAAAGACGATCTCGCCCTGCAGCGGCGGCAGCTCCGCCGCTCCGACCTTCTCGGGCGTGTTCGATTCGGTCTGGAACAGCCCGCGCAGCCTGGTCACCGACGACTGGCCCTGCTGGAAGGTCGTGTATTGCTGGACCAGCAACTGAATCGGCGCGAAGAAGCGGTTGAGATAGAGGAAGAAGGAGACCAGCGCGCCGAGCTGCAGCTCGTGGTCCAGCACCATGTGGCCGCCGATCGCCAGCAGCGCACCCTGCCCAAGGTAGCCGAGCATCTGCGTGCCGGGCCCGTACAACGCGTTGATCTGGGCTGTGTGGTTATTGGCTTCACGGTAGACGCCGACGACGTTGCGATGATCGACGATATTCCAGCGCTGGCGGTTATAGGCGGAGACCGTGCGGACGCCGTGCAGGCTCTCGTCGAGATGGCCGAGCACCCCCGCGATCCCGTCGCGCACACGCAGATAGCCGATCTCGGATGCGCGCCTGAACCAGACCGTGCTGGCCGTCAGCAGCGGCACGATCAGCGCAAGCGTGATCAGCGTCAGTTTGACGTTGTAGGTGAAAAGGATTCCGGTGATCACGATCATCGTGAGCGCCTGCCCGACGAGCTGGGCGAGGCCGTCCTGCAGCAACTGCTGGAGGTTCTCGATGTCGCTCGTCATGCGGGTCATGATCACGCCGGCCCGCTCCTCGGTGTAGTAGTCGAGGCCGAGCCGCTCCAGCTGCGTGAACACCTTCACGCGCAGGTCGTTCATAACCCGCGCCGCCAGCCGTCCGGTGACGCGCGCCTGCGAGGACTGAGCCATCGCGGTGATGACGATCGCCGCGAGAAACAGTGCGGCGCAGACGATCACGACACCGAAGTCCCGGTGAGCCGGTGGCATCCCGTGGTCAATCGCGTACCCGACCAACGCCGGGCCGACCTGATTGGTGACGCTGACGATGCACACCAGCAGCACCGCGAACACGCCCAGCCGCCAATGCGCGAAGATCAGTGCGCGCAGCGTCAGCCGCTTTGAGGCCTCGTCGTCGTTGCGGTAGGTGAACTTCACGCTGGGGGCCGGATACTCCGGCTCCTCGGCGAGCAGCTTGTCGACGCCTTCCTGGAGCTCGGACGGGATCCCTGCGAACGGCAAGCCGCCCCCGGGTGCCGCCGCCGTACGCGAGCCCCCGCCACCGCCGAACATCGGCGAGCCGCCGCCGAATCCGCCGAAGCTCACAGCCGGTCCTCCCGAGCGGTGCGCGCAGCCTCGCGCTCACGCTCGAGCCGCCGCTGTTCGAGCTCGTCGGCCTCAGCCTGTGCGAGCACCTCCACGTACAGCTGCGAGCTCTCGAGCAACTCGGTGTGCGTTCCGTCCGCCACGATCCGCCCGGCGTCGAGCAGCACGACCCGATCTGCGAGTCCAATCGTTGACAGGCGATGGGCAACGATCAGCGTCGTGCGTCCCTGCATCAGGGCCTTCAGTCCCTCATGGATCTCCTGCTCGACCTGAACGTCGACGGCGCTGGTGGCGTCGTCCAGCACGAGGATCGGCGGGTTCACGAGCAGCGTGCGCGCAATCGCGATCCGCTGGCGCTGCCCGCCGGAGAGCGTGTACCCGCGCTCGCCCACGATCGTGTCGTAGCCGTCCTGCAACTGCACGATGAACTCGTCGGCGTCCGCCGCATGTGCCGCCGCCTTGATCTCCTCCAGCGGCGCGTCCGGGCGGCCATAGGCGATGTTGTCGCGAATCGAGACCGAGAACAGGAACGGCTCGTCGAGCACGACACCGATCTGATGGCGCAGGCTCTCGATCGTCACTTCGCGGACGTCATGCCCGTCGATCTTCACGGCCCCACCGGTGACGTCGTAGAAGCGCGTCAGCAGCCGCGCGACCGTGGTCTTGCCGCTGGCGGTGCGGCCAACCATCGCCACGGTCTCACCCGGTTTCAGCCGGAGGTTGAGGTTCTCGAGGACCAGGGGCGCGTCGGGCGAGTATGAGAAGTCGACGTCCTCGAAGGCGACCTCGCCGGTGACATCCACAAGGTCGACGGCCAGCGGGCCGTCGACCACGCTCGGCTGCTCATCGAGGACCTCATAGATGCGGCCTGCGGAGGCGGCGGCGCGCTGGCTCAGCATCACCAACATGCCGAGTGTCTGGAACGGCGCCTGCAGCATCACGATGTAGGCGCTGAACGCGAGGATCGCGCCGACCCCGAGGTGACCGTGGATCACCAGGTAACCGCCGAGCAGCAGGACCAGCGCGAGTCCGACCTGGGGCAGGTTCTGCACGACCGGGGTGAACTTGGCGCGGAGGTCGGCGTCGCGGATGTAGGACCACTGGAGCTTGTCTGCGGCCGTTTCGAGCATGTTCAACTCGCGTTGCTCGGCGACGAACGACTTGACCACACGGACGCCATTGATGTTCTCGTCGACGATCGTCGCGATCTCGGCGAGGCGCGCCTGGATCAGCCAGGAGACGGGGAACATGCTGCGGCGCATGCGCACCCCCATCACGAACACGAGCGGCAGCGTCGACATCGCCACGAACGCGAGCGGCACGTTGATCGTCAGCATGTAGATGAACGCGACCAGCGCGATCGAGCACTGGACGAGGATGTTCGGCCCGAACGTCAGGTACATCTGCACCGAGCGGATGTCCGAGTTGGCGCGCGAGATCAGCTGGCCGGTCTGAACGCGGTCATAGAAGTCAAAGCTCATCCGCGTCAGATGCGTGTAGATCATGTTGCGAAAGTCCGACTCCATCCCATAGGCAGTGCGCATCAGGAACAGGCGGGCGCCGTAAGAGGTGATGCCGGCGAGCACGGCGAGCACGAACACGATGCGCACGTAGTGACCGAGTGGAGTCGTGTGGTGCTGCAGCGACCTGCCCACCGCACCGTTCAGCAGGTTCGGGATCTGCACCTGTAGGAGCAGCGACAGGAAGGACAGCCCGAGCGCCGCGAACAACGTCTTCTTGCGGGCCATGACGATCGGCAGCGCCCGCCGCAGCCAGGTCTTGCTCCGGTCGGGGTCGATCCAGGACCGGGGTGGTGGATAGCGCGAGACGTTTCCAGTGGGAACAAACTCAGCGCTTACAGACACAAATCTAGGCTAGCGAACGGTCTTCCGGCGCCTCGCGGACCGCCACGCGGACGGACGTTCTAGAACGGCGGTCGGGTGATTCAGATTTCCGGCTAGGTCAGTCGAACAGACGAGTGAGACCATGGCCACGTACCTCCCCGCCGATATGACCGAGTCGTCTCCGGTCCTCGTCTCACGCCAGCCCGTGCTCGACGTCCGCGATCGCGTCGTCGGCTACCGCATCTCCTACTCGCTGCTGAGCGGCGGCTTCCCGGTGGTGCCAACGGCCGGTGAAGCGGTCGCGATCGTCGATGACGTGCTCAACGTCATCGATCGCGACGAGCGCGTCCTCGGGAACATGGCCCACCTGCCGCTCACGCGCGAGATGTTGCTCCGTGGCGAGGTGCCTCAGGTCCGCCCTGAGCAGGTTCTGCTGCGCATACGTTACGAGGATGCGACCGCGCAGCCGCTGGTGCCCGTGATCGAGAGCGCTGCCAGCCGCGGTTACAAACTCGAGCTCGACGGCCTGCCCGGTCCCGGGGTCGACCTTGGCCTGCTGGACTACTTCAAGACCGTCGAGATCGACCTCGCCTCCTGGGACATGGGAGACGTCGCCGGCGTGCTTACGCGCATACGCCGCTTCGGCACGCTCGGGCTAGCGGCTGGGGTCAACACGCACCAGGACCGCGAGCAGGCCAAGCAGCTCGGCTTCGACTGGTTCTCGGGTCCGTTCTTTCAGACCCCGAACATGCTCGGCGGCGCGGCGATCCCGATCGGCGACCTGCACACGATCGTCGAGCTGTACCGGATACAGCGCAACGACGCCTCGCTCGAGGAGATCGTCGCGCTGATCGAGCAGGAGGTCGGGCTCGGCGTGCGGCTGCTCAAATACATGAACTCGGCGTACTTCGGCTTCTCCGGGCGCGTGCGCTCGATCACGCAGGCGGCGACGATGCTCGGCACCCGCGGGCTGTCGCGCTGGGCGCTGATCGTCGCGGCGCTGAGCGGCGCGAACCCGATCCCGCGCGAGCTCGCGCTGCTGGCACTGACGCGCGCCCGGGCTTGCGAACTGG
Organism: Solirubrobacteraceae bacterium; assembly: GCA_036268195.1. GTDB lineage: Bacteria > Actinomycetota > Thermoleophilia > Solirubrobacterales > Solirubrobacteraceae > Palsa-465. The sequence goes on along the minus strand of DATAUP010000042.1, from coordinate 60,017 downwards.
TCGGGCTCGACCATGACGAATCGATCGACAGCGACGAGCTGTTCACGATCGGCCTGCTGTCGACCTGCGACGCGGTCTTCCGGATGCCGATGCAGCGGGTCGTCGCCGAGCTGCCGCTGCTCGAGCAGGTCGAGGACGCGCTGCTGCGGCACGCGGGCCCGAGCGGCGAGATCCTGCAGTCCGTGATCGCCTATGAGCAGGGCGAGTGGCTGGCGCCGAGCCTGCGCACGACGCTGCTGGCAAACTCGGCCGCGTACCGCGAAGCTCTGGATTGGGCTCGCCGCGCCGTGTACGGAATGTCCTGAGCCGACGGTCAGTCGGCGCTGGAGAGGCGGTTCAAGAGCGGCACCGCCTCGTGCAGGATCTGCTGCTCCTCGGCGGTGAACTGCGCAATCGCCTGGCCGAGCCAGCCGTCGCGGGCGGCGCGGTCGGCCTCGAGCGCGGAGCGTCCCTCGGCTGTGAGCGCGATCCGCGTGCGGCGGCCATCGTTGGTGTCAGGCCCGCGCGCGACCAAACCGTCGGCCTCGAGCTCGGCGAGCGTTTGGCTCATCGACTGCGGCCGCACGCGCTCGGCCGTCGCGAGCTCGCCGATGCACTGCCCCCCTTCGCGATCGAGCCGACCGAGCACGGATGCCTGCGTCAGCGAGAAGCGGTACTCGGCGCGCAGGCGACGCACCAAGCGGCCCAAGACGATCCGCAGCTCCGCGGGGAGCGTATCCAGATCGAGGTCAGCTGTCAGCTCAGCGTCAGTTTCCACAGCAAGGACTATACGAAAGCCAGCTGCGCGCTGTGGAGAAAAGTGAAGGTTACCTGTGTAATACTTGCTCGGTGGCAAGTTTGCTGACGTCGGCTAAGGACAACACGGGACCGCTTCCGAGCAACTACAAGTGGATGGCGCTGTCGAATACGACGCTGGCCGTCCTGCTGGCGACGCTCGACGGCTCGATCACGATCATCGCGATGCCGGACATCTTCCGCGGCATCCACCTGAACCCACTGTCGTCGGGCAACAGCTTCTACCTGCTGTGGATGGTGCTCGGCTACCTGATCGTCTCGAGCGTGCTGATCGTCAGCCTCGGCCGACTCGGCGACATGCTGGGGCGCGTACGGATCTACAACATCGGCTTCGTGATTTACACGGTGGCGTCGCTGCTGCTCACGATCGACTGGCTGACGGGCGGCGCCGGCGCGACCTACCTCGTCGTTTTCCGGCTGGTGCAGGGCGTCGGCGGAGCCTTCCTGCTCGCCAACTCGGCGGCGATCCTGACCGACGCGTTTCCTGCCAACCAGCGCGGCATGGCGCTCGGGATCAACAACATCGTCGGCGTCAGCGGCATGTTCGTGGGGCTCGTGCTCGGTGGCCTGCTGGCTCCGATCAACTGGCGCCTGGTGTTCCTGATCTCCGTCCCGGTGGGCCTGTTCGGGACCGTCTGGGCTTACATGAATCTGCGTGAGCTGAGCCGCCCGCAGAGTGGCTCCAAGGTCGACTGGCCCGGCAACATCACGTTCGCGCTCGGGCTGATCCTGATCATGGTCTCGATCACCTATGGAATCCGGCCCTATGGGCACCACGCGATGGGCTGGATCAGCCCGCGTGTGCTGGGCCTGGCCGGCGCCGGGGTGCTTTCGCTGATCGCTTTCGCGATCATCGAACTGCGGACCGTGCAGCCGATGTTCCGCCTGCCGCTGCTGCGGATCCGGGCATTCAGCGCCGGCACGCTCTCCACATTTCTCTCGTCCGTCTCGCGTGGCGGCTTGATGTTCATGCTGATCATCTGGCTGCAGGGAATCTGGCTGCCGCAGCACGGGGTCGACTTCACACAAACGCCGCTGAGGGCCGGCATCTGCATGCTGCCGCTGACGGTCGGGATGCTGATGTCCGGCCCGCTGTTCGGCATCCTCTCCGACCGCTACGGCGCGCGTCCGTTCGCGACCGGGGGCATGATCGCAACCGCCCTCGTGTTCGTCGGCCTGTGGCTAGTGCCGACCAACTTCTCCTATCCCTTGTTCGCGGCCGTGCTCTTCGCGATGGGGTTCTCGATGGGGATGTTCGCCTCACCCAACCGCGCCGCGGTGATGAACAGCCTGCCGCCGGAGGACCGTGGCGCCGGCGGCGCCATGAACCAGACCTTCCAGAACAGTGCGCAGGTTCTGTCGGTAGGAATCTTCTTCTCGCTGATGATCGCCGGGCTGGCCGCGAATCTGCCGCACACGCTCGCCGCGGGCCTGCACGCGCACGGCGTGCCGCTGGCGACGGCGCAGGCGATCGGCAAGGTGCCGCCGGTTTCAGTCCTGTTCGCTGCGTTCCTGGGCTTCAACCCGGTCAAGAGCCTCGTCGGCCCGCACGTGCTCGACAAGCTGTCGGCGCACAGCCAGGCGGTCCTCACTGGCCGCTCGTTCTTCCCCCACTTGATCTCCTCGCCGTTCCGCGACGGCCTCCACACGGCATTCGCGTTCGCGATCGTCGCCTGCCTCGTCGCGGCCGTCGCCTCCGCGCTGCGCGGCGGCGTCTACCACCACTCCGACGCGACCGTGACCGAGGACCTGACTGAAGATCCTGCCGACGCGACGGACGCGTCCGTCGTACGGGCTTAATCAAGCCTTAGGTCAACATCCCCATGGACAAAGGGGATGCCCTCGTTTTTCGCCGCGTGGCTTAACGGATGACTGCGGTGCTGCAAAGGACTTGTTGCGACTCGATTACGTTGGTCGCAAAGTTGGCGGATTGTCAATAGATTGTCGCCAACTCTCTAACCCATGTAGGAGGACGCCACAGTGCGTAACCCATTCAAACGGTCGACCTGGTCAGTGATCCTGGCCGTGGTCGGCGTCGCAGCGATTGCCGCAGCGATTGCGACCACCGCAAGCGCCAAGGCCAAGGGCAAGACTGCAGCCGCGACAACCGTGACGCTGCTGTCGGGCACCGGCCCGCAGTCGCTCGATCCGGGCCTGGACTACACCACCCAGGGCGCGGAAATCAACTGGGAGGTCTATACCGGCCTCACCACCTATAAGCATGCCAACGGGACCGCCAGCACTCAGCTGCAGCCCGGTCTGGCAACGGCTCTGCCTGTGATCAGCCACGGCGGTAAGACCTACACCGTTACGCTGCGCAAGGGCCTGAAGTACTCCAACGGCGACACCGTCCAGGCGAGCGACTTCCTCTACACGGTGGAGCGTTCGCTCACCATCCCGTGGGGTGGCGCGTCGACCTTCGTTACCCCGTATGTCGTGGGTGCGGCGGCTTACGCCAGCCACAAGGCGAAGACGATCTCCGGCATCAGCGCCAACAACACCACCGGCAAGATCGTCATCCACCTGACCCAGCCGTATGGTCCGTTCGCCAACGTCCTCGCGTTCCCCGCCTTTGGTCTGGTCGATCCGAAGACCGCACCCGAGCCGTTCAAGGTGCAGGCAAGCGATCCGCCCGCCGGCGCGGGTCCCTACATGGTGACCGACATCAACATCGGCAAGTCGTTCAACATCGTTCCGAACCCGAACTGGACGGCCACCCCGGGTATCCCGAAGGCCACCGTCTCCTTCCAGGAGCAGATCGACTCGAACGTCAACGCCAACGCGCTGTCCGTCCTGAAGAACAGCAATGAGGTGTTCGACTGGGCCGACACGATCCCGCCCGCCGATCTGTCGGCGGCGAAGGCCAGCGGCCACGACAAGCTGGTCGACCTCGGCGGCTCGGTGTACTACTTCTTCCTGAACGCCAGCAAGCCACCGTTCAACAACCAACTCGCCCGCGAGGCGGTTGTAGCCGGGCTCAACGAGAACGGCTTCTCCCGTCTCGGCTCGGGCACGCTGGCCCCTGGCTGCTACTTCCTGCCCCCGGGAATCCCGGGTCACGGAACTGGCAGCTGCCCGTATGGCAACCCCGCCACCGGCAACGTCAGCAAGGCCAAGAAGCTCCTCAAGGAGTCCGGCCAGGCCAACGTGCCGATCGTGGTCTACGGTGAGGAGCGTTCACCGCGACTGCAGTGGGAGCAGGCCTACGTTCAGGAGCTCCAGCAGATCGGCTTCACGAATGTGAAGCTGAAGGAAGTTGCGGACGAGAACTACTTCACCGTCATCGGTGAGAGCAAGAAGGTCGATCCGCAGACTGGCTTCGCCGACTGGAACGAGGACTTCCCGAACCCGGTCGACTTCTACGGTGTTCTGCTCAATGGCAAGGCCATTCAGCCGACGGACAACGAGAACTTCGGGCAGACCAACGACCCCTACGTCAACAAGCAGATCGCGAAGCTCGGCGTCACTCCGACTACGCAGATCAGCAAGGTCGTCGCTGGTTGGCAGTCGCTCGAGAAGTACGTTGCCAAGAAGGCGTACGCCGCCGTCTTCGGCTACCAGTCGTTCCCGTTCTTCACCTCGAAGAACATCACGGTGAAGTACACAAACGACATCTACGGCTGGGATCTCCTAGCGATTCAGCCCAAGTAAGGACGAGTTCCGCAAGGGACCCGTAGTGACCACGGGACGGGACAGGCAGTAGCCTGTCCCGTCCCAACCTTTCGCAATGTCAGCAATCGGAAGCGAAATCCAGGCCGACGTCGCCCTCGTTGAACAGACGTCGGGGAAGGACGCGCCAGCCGGAATCGGGCCTTACCGGCTCGCATGGAGACGGCTGCGGCGCAACAAGGTCGCGCTGTTCTTCGGCTGCCTCTTCATCCTGCTGGTGATCCTGTGCCTCCTGGCGCCGGTTTACTCGCAGGACATCGCGCACATAGGGCCGAACACCGGCAACCTCACCGGCCAGATCAAGGTCGGGGGCAAGCTCGAGTACGTGCTCAGCCTCCAGGGCATCCCGATCGGACCGACCTGGAACATCCACCACTACTTCTTGGGCGCCGATACCAACGGACGTGACGTGGCCGTCCGCCTGCTCTACGGCGGCCGCAGCTCGCTGTTCATCGGCGTCGTCGCGATGCTGATCACGATGTTCTTCGGCACCGCCCTCGGCATCATCGCCGGCTACTTCCGAGGCTTCACGGACGGGCTCATCAGCCGGGCGAGTGACGTCGTTTGGTCTTATCCGGCGGTGCTGCTCGGCATCACACTGGGAACCGTGCTGAACGTGCGCGGACTCGGTCCGTTCCACTCCACGACGCTGCTGTCGACGGCGCTTGTCGTCGGTTTCGTCTACATCCCCTACGTCGTCCGCCCGATCCGCGCGCAGGTATTGACCCTGCGTGAGCGCGAGTTCGTCGACGCCGCCCGCCAGCAGGGGATGGGACACCTGCGGATCATGTTCAGCGAGCTGCTGCCGAACGTCGCCTCGACGATCATCGTCTTCATTCCGCTGATGCTCGCCAACGCGATCATCTTGGAGGCGGCGCTGGACTACCTAGGCGCTGGCGTGCAGGCGCCGAACTCATCATGGGGCACGATGATCCAGGCGGGGCTGCAGACCTTCCCGGGCGCCTTCCACACCGTGCTCGCGCCGGGCATCATGCTCGTGCTGGCCGTAATGTCGGTCAACATCTTCGGTGATGGGCTGCGTGATGCGCTCGATCCGCGCTCAAAGGCGGCCTGATGGCTCGGTTCGCAACGCGCCGGCTGATCACGATGGTCCTGATGCTGTTCGTGATCTCGATCGTCACGTTCGTGCTGTTCGTCGTCGCGCTGCCTGACGGGAACCCGGCGGCGCAGATCGCGGGGCGCCTCGCGACCCCCGCCGAGGTTCACCTGATCAGCGTCCGCTACGGCTTCGACAAGCCGATCTGGGTGCAGTACGTGAAGACGATGGGCAACATCTTCGGTGGCCACGCTTTCTCATACTCACAGGGGTTCAACGTTCTGTCGCAGATCGCCAAGGGCCTGCCGGCGACGCTGTCCCTCGCCCTGGGCGCCGGCATCTTCTGGTTGCTGGCGTCGATCGCCCTCGGAACGCTCGCGGCCATACGGTCCGGCAAGTACACGGACCGCGTGTTGACCGTGCTATCGATGATCGGCGTCTCGATGCCGCCGTTCCTGCTCGGGGCGGTGCTGATCTATTACGTCGGCTACAAGCTCGGCTGGATCCCGCTGGGCGGTTACGTCTCGTTGTCGCATCCGGCCAGTTGGTTGTGGCACCTGCTCGCCCCGTGGTTCACCCTCTCCGTGCTGTTCATCGGCTTCTACTCGCGCGTGCTGCGCGGATCGATCCTCGACGCGATGGGAGAGGACTACGTCCGCACCGCGCGCGCGAAGGGTCTGTCTGAGCGCAAGGTGCTCGTCAAGCACGTCCTGCGGATGAGCCTGCTGCCAATCATCTCGCTGTGGGGCCTCGACATCGCCCAGGTGATCGGAGGAGGCGCGATTCTCACGGAGACGGTTTACGACCTGCACGGCGTGGGCCAACTCGCAGCCTCCGCGGTAGGCAACTTCGACACCGTCACACTGCTCTGCATCGTGCTGCTCACGGCGATCGCAGTTGTGGTCATGGGCGCGCTGATCGACATCCTCTATGCCGTGCTCGACCCGAGGATCAGGCTATGACCGACGAACCGCTGCTCGCGATCGACGACCTCAGGGTGGGCTTCAGCACGGACGAGGGTCTCGTTCAGGCAGTCGATGGTCTGTCGTTCACGGTCAACCGTGGGGAGGTCCTGGCAGTCGTCGGTGAGTCCGGGTCAGGCAAATCGGTCACGGGCATGACGCTCATGGGCCTCACTCGCGGACCGAACGCACACATCACCGGCAGCGCCAAGCTAGACGGGCAGGAGCTGGTGACCGCGTCCGACGAGCAGCTACGGGCGATCCGCGGGAATGACATCGCGATGGTCTTCCAGGACCCGATCAGCTCGCTCAACCCCGTCTACCGTGTCGGCAGCCAGATCGTCGAGCAGATCCGCACGCACCACCCCGACTTCAGCAAGAAAGACGCGATGGCGCGTGCGGTCGAACTCATGGAGCGCGTCGGCGTGCCGCGCGCCGCCGAGCGCCTACGCTCCTACCCGCACGAGTTCTCGGGCGGCATGCGCCAGCGCGTAATGATCGCGATGGCGCTGTCGTGCTCACCCAAGCTGCTGATCGCCGACGAACCGACTACGGCACTCGACGTCACCATCCAGGCGCAGATCCTCGACGAGCTACGCAAGCTGCGAGCCGAGACCAACGCGGGCATCATCCTCGTCACGCACGACCTCGCGGTCGTCGCCGACATCGCTGACCGCGTCGTAGTCATGTACTCCGGCCGCGTGGTTGAGCAGGGTACGCTCGACGAGCTGTTCTACGACCCGCAACACCCCTATACCTGGGGATTGCTCGGCTCCATCACTCGCGTCGATCGCGACCGCGGCACTCGCCTGCCAGCGATCGCGGGCATGCCGCCTTCGCTGCTCGATCCGCCCCAGGGTTGCCACTTCAGGCCCCGTTGCCCGCACGCCTTCGACAAGTGTGAGGCGGTCCCAGAGCTGATCTCGCGTCTGCCCGACGCTCCGGATCACCTTGATCGCTGCTGGCTCGAGCCGGCGCGCAAGCGCACGCTACGCAACGTCGACGGTCAGGTCGGACTCGCGGCTCCCGCGGCGCCGGTGAGCGCATGACAGAGCTGATGTCGGTCGAGCACCTGAAGGTGCTCTTCCCGGTCAAATCAGGCCTCGTGATCGACCGCACGGTCGCACACGTGCACGCGGTCGATGACGTCTCATTCGCGCTCAATCAGGGTGAGACGCTCGGCGTAGTCGGCGAGTCGGGCTGCGGCAAGACGACTCTGATCCGGACGCTGGTGCGGCTGATCGATCCGACCAGTGGCCATATCAAGTTCCGTGATGCCGACATCACCAAGGCCTCACGTAGAACATTGGGGCCGATTCGACGCGAGATGCAGATGGTCTTCCAGGATCCGCAGGCGTCACTGAACCCGCGGAAGCGCATTCGCCAGATCCTGGCGACGCCGCTGCACCTGCGCGGCGTGGCAAAAGATGACCTCGAGGCCGAGAGCCGCAAGCTGGTCGATCGCGTCGGCCTGCGGCCAGAGCACCTGGGCCGTTACCCGCACGAGTTCTCCGGCGGCCAGCGCCAGCGGATCGGGATCGCCCGCGCGCTTGCCGTCAATCCGAAGCTGATCCTGCTGGACGAGCCCGTATCTGCTCTGGACGTGTCGATCCAGGCTCAGGTCATCAACTTGCTCGACGAGCTCCAGGACGAGCTCGGCCTGAGCTATGTGTTCGTCGCGCACGACCTCAGCGTCGTACGCCACGTCTCGGATCGCATCGCAGTGATGTATCTGGGGAAGATGATGGAGCTCTCACCCTCCGAGGAGCTCTACACCAAGCCCATCCACCCTTACACGACGGTGCTGCTGAACGCGATCCCGATCCCGGATCCGCGCGAAAACCGTGCGCGCAAACGCACGGTCGTCACCGGCGAGGTGCCGAGTCCGATCGACCCGCCGCAGGGCTGCCGCTTCGCCAGCCGCTGCCCACGCGCGAGTGACATCTGCCGCACCGTCGAGCCCCAGTTGACTGAGTACGCAGGCGGCCACCTCGCCGCCTGCCACCACCCGCAGAACGTGAGCGCAGACGAGATCGCGTCGGCGACGCGCTCACCGCTGAGCCCCCTCAGCTCCGGCGAGGACGCGCCGACGCTAGTGGCCTAGGCGCGAGCGCGTTGGGTCCGCCCTGAAGTAGCTAGCCTGCCCGCATGCGTTACCCGGGCGAGTGGGAGCCACACGAACGTACGATCATGGGCTGGCCCTGCCGCCAGGAGCTGTGGGGGCCGACGCTCGAGCAGGCGCGCGACGATTACGCGTACGTCGCCAACGCGATCGCCGACTTCGAGGACGTGACGATGATCGTGGCCTCGGCCGAGGATGCACGCGACGCGCGCATGGCCTGCACGGGGCGGGTCACCGTCGTGGAGCTGCCGATCGACGACTCGTGGCTGCGCGATAGCGGGCCGATCTACGTCGTCGACGACTCCGGCGGCCGGCTCGCGATCCACTTCGGATTCAACGCCTGGGGCGAGAAATTCTCGCCTTGGGACAAGGATGCGGAGATCGGCGGCCTGATCGCGAGCGAACTCGGGGACGACGTGCGCCGTGCCCCGATGGTGCTCGAGGGCGGGTCGGTGATCAGCGACGGCGGCGGCACGGTCGTCACCACCGAGCAGTGTCTGCTGGCCCCAAATCGCAACCCGACACTCTCGCGGGGAGCGATCGAGGAGCTTCTCGCCGAGTACCTCGGCGCCGAGCGCGTCGTCTGGCTGGGCCAGGGCCTCGTCGAGGATCGTGACACCGACGGACACGTCGACCTGATTGCCGCATTCACGCCGGACCTCCGCGCGCTGGTGCAGACGGTCCCCGAGCGCAACCCCAACTACGACCACTGCGCCGAGAATGTGCAACGCCTGTCCGATGCTGGAATCGAGACGATCGAGATCCCGTTCCTGCCATACAAAGCGGTAGCCGGCGAGCGCGTCGCGGTCGGCTACCTGAACCTCTACGTCTGCAACGACGCGGTAATCGTGCCCGTGACCGAGAACGAATTCGATGACGAGGCACTGGCGATCATCGCCGGCGCATTTCCCGGACGCGCGGCAGTGCCGGTGCCGGGCGCAACGATCGCCTACGGCGGCGGCGGCCCCCACTGCATCACGCAGCAGGTGCCGGCGGTTTGAGCGATTACATCGTCAAGGTCGCTGATACCGTGCCGGATTCGCCGGCGCGGACGCGCCCCGCGGAGCGCTCGCCGCTGCGGCTCGGCCTGGTGCAGCAGCGCTGGCACGAGGATCCGGTCGAGCACGAGCAGGCGCTGGCCGAAGGCATCGCGCTGGCAGCCGGCGAAGGCGCCCAAGTCGTCTGTCTGCAGGAGCTGACGCTCTCCCCGTACTTCGCGATCACGCCCGACGGTCCCGACGCGCTGGGTGTCAAGCCCGAGCCGCTCGAGGACGGGCCGACGATCCAGTTCGCGCGCAGGGCTGCGGCCGACTCCGATGTCTATGTGCACGCCTCGCTGTTCGAGCAGGCCGACCGCGGGGACGGGCTCGGTTTCAATACCGCGATCCTCGTCGGCCCCGACGGCGAGCTGGTGCAGCGCACGCGCAAGCTCCACATCCCGGTCACCGCCGGTTACTACGAGGACAGGTACTTCCGGCAAGGTCCGGTGAGTGGCGAGGGCGATCCCTTTCCCGTCGTGTCACTCCCTGTGTCCTCGGCCAAGCTCGGGCTCCCGACCTGCTGGGATCAATGGTTCCCGGAGCTGGCACGGGCCTACTCGCTGGCTGGAGCCGAGGTGTTGATCTACCCGACCGCGATCGGGTCGGAGCCAGATCACCCGGCCTTCGACACCGAGCCGCTGTGGCAGCAGGTGATCGTCGGCAACGGGATCGCCAACGGCACGTTCATGGTCGCGGTCAACCGCTTCGGCGTGGAGGGACCGCTCACTTTCTACGGATCAAGCTTCATCTCCGACCCCTACGGGCGGCTCCTCGCGCAGGCGCCGCGAGACCGTGAGGCCGTATTGGTCGCCGACCTGGACCTGGAGCAGCGACGCGACTGGCTGGAGCTGTTCCCGTTCCTGACGACCCGTCGCCCCGACGCCTACGGCTCGCTGACTGACGGCGAGCGCGCTTAGATCGCTCTTCAAAAGCTCGTACGGGCGTCTTACGACCGGTAAGCACGCTCATCACATGAAGAAACGCTTGTTGGTTTCAGTGGTACCGGCGCTCGCATGCTTCGCATTCGCGGCGCCTGCACTCGCCGCGACCCAGGAGGCCGTGAGCGAGAACTGGGCTGGTTACGTGGCCAGTTCCCAGTCCGACTCGGGATTCTCCGCCGCCTCAGGTGCGTGGAACCAGCCGAAGGTCGACTGCTCGACGACACAGGAGTCGGCGTACTCGGCTTACTGGGTCGGGCTTGGCGGCGGTGGCCAGCAGTCACAGGCGCTCGAGCAGATCGGCACACAGGCCGACTGCGAGAACGGCACCGCCAACTATTACGCGTGGTACGAGCTCGTCCCGTCGGCGCCCGTAAAGCTCAAGCTGACGATCAACCCTGGTGATCACGTGTGGGCCCGCACGGCTGTGGACGGCGACAAGGTCGCGTTCTACATAACCGACCAAACGACGCATCAGACGTGGACCAAGACCCTGACGATGACTGCGGCGGCGCCGGACACGAGCACGGCCGAGTGGGTCGCCGAAGCGCCGTCGGAATGCGCGGGCGGCGCCACCGGTGACTGCTCGCCGTTGCCCCTGGCAAATTTCGGCACAGCGACGTTCAGCGACGCGTACACGACGTCCGGCGGACACACTGGCTCGATCAGCGACTCGCACTGGACGGCGGAGGCAATCGAGCTCGCTCCTTCGTCGAGCAGTCTGTTCGGCGGAGGCCCCGGCGGCTACTTCAGTGGCGGCGGATACGGCTACAGCTCGTACAGCAGCTACTCCGACAGCAGCGCGGGCGCGGCGCCGACCGCGTTGACCACTGACGGCACGAAGTTCAGTATCAAGTACGGAGCAGCCCTGGACGCGCAGTCCTCAGGCTCCGGTGAACCACAGACTCAAGGCTCCTCCGGCGGCTACGGCTCAAGCGGCGGAGATGGTTACTCCGGCGATGGCTACGGCTATGGCGGTGGCAGCTACGGCTATGGCGGTGGCAGCTACGGCGGTGGCGGTGGCGGCTACGGCGGCTGGGGTTACTGACACAGAGAGCCGGGAGTTGGCCCCGCCGCTTGTTGGGGCCAACTCCCGTCAGTAACAGCCCGTTAGGACCGGCCCCCTGTGGCACGGTCCATCATCGGCTTCGGCCTGGTGCGAGGCCTTCCAAATCACGTTTTTGCGTTATAACACGAGCGGTATAACGCAAAAACCTATTTTGGCGATGCGTTGTCGTTCCGAGTTGGGCCGGGCGACGTTGCACCGATTGGCTAGGCGACGTCGCGCGCGGCAGCGGTCTCGGTGGAGAGCGCGCGGCGGTAGCCGTCGGCCAGCCGCCGCATCGCGGCCTCCCAGGTACGGGCGCGGACCGCAGTCAGGGCCGCGCGGCGTAGCCGCTCGGCGAGCAGCGGGCTATCGATGATCTGGTGGACCGCCGTCGCGAGCTCCTGCGCGTCGGCGAGGGTCAGCAGCCCGGTCTCTCCGGTTTCGATCAGTGAGGCGGGGCCGCCCTCGCCGACCGCCACCACCGGCAGACCGCTGGCCTGAGCCTCGAGCACCACCTGGCCGAAGGTGTCGGTGCGGCTCGCGAACAAGAACACGTCCGCGCTCGCGTAGACCCGAGCGAGGTCGGCCCCGTACTGCCAACCGAGAAAGGTCGCGTCGGCCCCGAGCCGCTCGCGCAATGCGTCCTCGTCAGGGCCACCACCGGCAAGCACCAGGTGCAGCCGCGGATCGCGGGAGCGAGCCGCCTGGAAGGCGTCGGCGAGCAGGTCGACTCCCTTCTCCTTCGTAAGGCGGCCGGCATAGAGCACCTTGATCTCACCCGGCAGCAACGCCGGGTCGCGCAGCTCCGGGTCAAAGCGGTTGAGGTCGACGCCGCGGTCCCAGCGGCCGATGATCGCCGGCTCGACGCCGATTGTCTCGAGCCGCTCGTCGCTGGCGGAGCTCGGTGAGAGCACCACGTCGCAGGCCCCGTAGAACTTGCCGAGGGCGAAGTTCGCGAGCATCTCGACGTGGCCGAAGCCTGAGCGCAGGCCGGCATAGGCTGCGAGCTCGGTGTGGTAGCTGCCGAGCAACGGCAGCTCGAGCAGTTTCGCGATACTCCAGGCTGCGACGCCCGCTGGGCCGGGGCTGCAGACATGCACGAGGTCGTATCGGCCCTCGGCGATCGCCTCGGTGATCGCCGCAATGCTCGGAACCCCGATCTTGAGGCCGTTGTAGAAGGGCACATCGACCTCCGCGACCGCGCTCAGCCGGCGGTCGACTACGGCGTCGGTGCCAATCACCTCGACCTCGAAACCCGGGACGCCGCGATCACGGATCTGCTGGATCGTGTGGGTTACCCCGTGCATGCCACCGAGGCCGTCGGCGACGATCGCGACCCGTGGCCGGTCGCCGTCGTTGCGGCTCAGCTTCAGCTTCTCGCGGCCGAGGAAGGCGGCCGCGGCCGCGTAGGGGATTGCCGGCACGCAGGCGTCGAAGAGGTCTGCGGCAGTCCGCCCGAAGTCCGGAAGACGACCCTCGCCGATGACGGCGACGGTGTCGTGCACGAACCGCGCCAGCTCGCGCTCGTGGATCCGGCGCGCGCGCCGGTAAAGGTCCTGGTGTCCGATGTCGCCGTCCTGCAGGTGCTGGATCAGCTTGCGCTCATCGACCTCCAGATTCATCGCGCCGAGCCATGAGCGCAGCAACGCAAGTGCGTCCTCAGGGCCGATATCGCGCTGCGCCTCGCCGGAGCGGACGTTGCCCTCGCTCATCACACGCTCGACGATCTTCAGCACGGCGGCTGGATCGGGTCGGCCGCGGGCCTGCCCGCCTCCCAGCGACCGGATCGCCAGCGCCATCGCGGCGTGGGTCCACTTGGCGGCGCCGCCCTGGTCGCCGCGTGACACCGCCTCGCCAGCACGGATATGGGCGAGGAACTCCGCCGGATCGTGAGCCTTGGGCGTCTCCGTGAAGGTGCGCCCGATGTCGATGCCGGCGTGATCATCGGTGCCGCCGATACCGGTGCCGCCGTGCGTCTCGATGTAGACGAAGGCCGGCAGGTTCAGCTCCTTGGCGCGCGAGCCGTTGCGGGTCTCCCAGATCGGGAACAGCTGCGCCAGGTGGCGGCGGTGGCGCGGGGTCAGCGGCGCTTCGACCGCGAAGAACGGATGTGCGAGCGCCGCGGCGATCTCACGCTCGTGCAGATACTCCGCGCACTCCTCGACGCTGTCGTTGTGCGCCTGCAGCCACTCGTGATCGTCGGCCGTGATGCCGTAACAGAGCACGTGCACTGCCTGCGGCTCGCCCTTGAACCAGACGGTGAGCTCCTCGGACACGAACACGCCCGGCAGATGCGCGATGGACAGCGCGCCGGCGACCGTGTCGTGATCGGTGATTGTTACGAAGTCCATGCCTTGGCGCTTTGCGAGCTCGTAGACCTCCTCGGGCTCGGTCGCGCACTCAGGCAGTGACAGGGAGCGCTGGATCCCCAGCTTCGACAGCTCGGATGCGGTCGAGTGCACGTGCATGTCAGCCCGGCTCACGTGCAGGTCTGTCCTCTTGGTCTCTTGCATGGCGCAAGTTTTCTCTCAATCGACACTTCTGCTTGTGAAGTTCACGGGGAAAGGCTGTGAAGTTCCAGTGAAGTGCTGGGAAGAATTGCCTGCTTGTCGAAGAGTTCCAGCCAATGCCGGATGCCGTTGAGCACGACCTCAAGCTCGAGCGCGGAAAGCTCACGGCGGAGGTATCGCTCCGGCCCTTCAGTTTCACCGTCCGGCGCGCCGGCAGACGACTGCTCCGCAACGCCTCCGCCTGGCTCGCGGATGGCACCGCTAACGACCACTTCGTCCAGTTCACCGAAGGCGTCATTGCCGCCGAGGAACTTGGCCCGCACGAACGAGCGGTGCGCGGGACCATGATCGCCCAGGATCCCAGCCTGATCCTCGACATCCAATTCGAAGGCGGCAGGAAAGGGCAGATCACGCTCACGCTGCATGAGGACGAGCGCTTCACACTCAAGCTCACCGCTGAGGGACAGCCGCTGCGGTTGGCGTTTGACTGGGACCGCCGCTCGGAGGAGCACTTCGTCGGGCTCGGCGCCCGCCACGGCACCGAGTTCGATCAGCGCGGACGTGCGGTGCAACTCGGCGCGGATCGGCGCTACACAGGGCCTGACTGCCCGCCCGAGATGCTCGCTGCGGGCGGGATCCCCCAGGGCGACTGCGCGCCGATGCCCTGGATGCTCTCGAGCCGCGGCTACGGCGTGCTCGCCCACACGTACGCGAACGGAACCCGCTTCGACATGTCGAGCGACCGCACTTCCGTCTCCACGCGCGCGCTCGCCGGCCCGCTGGTGCTCGAGTTCATGTGCCAGCCAACCCCGGCAGCGCGCCTGCGGGCGCTCTGCCGTCAGACAGGGTTCCCAGCGCTGCTGCCCGAGTGGGGCTACGGGTTCTGGAAGAGTCGCGATGTCCACGAGGATCGCGAGGCGGTGCTCGACGACTTCTACGGCTTCCGCCGCTATGAGATCCCGCTTGACGCGATCGTGATCGACTCGCCGTGGGCGACGCAATACAACTCGTGGGAGATCAACCCCCACCAGCTGCCGGGCGCCGAGGAGATGATCCGCGACTTCCGCGCCGACGGCGTGCGCACAGTGCTGTGGTGCACACCGTGGGTGAACATCGACTCACGCGACGGCCAGATCCCGCCGCAGCCGGAGTCCGATCGCTTGCACCGTGAACCCGCCCCGAACTATGCGCCCGGTGCCGAAGGGGGCCATTTCGTCAGGAACCCTGACGGCGATGAGCCGTGGGTCGGCCAGTGGTGGATGGGCACCGGATCGATCGTCGACTTCACCAGCGGCGACGCCGAGCAGTGGTGGCGTGAGCAGGTAAAGGACGTGCTCAGGCAGGGCGTCGAGGGCATCAAGATGGATGACGGAGACGGCTTCTATCTAAAGGACGACGTGCTCCTGGCTGACGGGAGGCGCGGCGCTGAGGCGGCGTGGCAGCTCGGGGGCCTGCACCGCATCAGCCTGCAGCGCGCGCTGGACGAGGTCCATCCGGAAGCCGGGGTGCTATTCGGCCGCTCCGGCTGGATCGGGCAGCATGCGATCGGCCACACATGGGGCGCCGACCAGGCATCCGACTTCTGGTCGCTGCGCGCGTTGGTGGTGGCGACGCTGTCCGCGGCGGCGAGCGGCTTCTCGAACTGGACCCACGATGTCGGCGGCTACCTCGGCCACCGGTTGGTCGAGCGCTGCCCGCCGGAGCTGCTCGGGCGCTGGCTGCAGTTCGGTTGCTTCACGCCGCTGATGCAGGCGCATTCCCGTTTTGCGCACGAGCCCTGGAACTATGGCGAGCGCATGGTCGACACCTACCGTGCCTACGTGCTCCTGCACGAGCAGCTCGTGCCCTACGTGCGCGCGGCTGCCGACACCGCCGCCCGTACCGGCCTGCCGATCATCCGTCCGCTGTGCATGATCGATCCGGCTGATCCGCGCGGCTGGGAGCTGACGGATGCCTACGGCTACGGGCCGGCGCTGTGGGTCGCGCCCGTGCTCGACGACGGCGCGCGCGAACGTGAGGTGCGGTTGCCGCGCGGCGAGTGGATCGAGACCTGGTCGCAACGCCGTGTCACCGGCGGCGCGGAGGTCGTGGTACCGGCGCCCGCGAACCGGATCCCCGTCTGGGTCCGAGCCGGCGCGATCGTCGTCACCTACCCGGCTGAGCACGTGGCCCGCGGGTTGGGCGACATGCCTGAAGCGGAGCGGCCGCTCGAGGCGACTCTTTGGGGCCGTCCGCGGGGCGGCCGCGCGACCGCCCGCCTCGCCGACGGCCTGCGGGTCCGCTGGAGCGAGCGCGACGGCTGGCAGGTCTCCGACCCCGAGCGCGAGGTAGCGTTCCGGGTGATCGAGGCTTAGGTCGACGCGAGCCGGAGATCGACGGCCGGCTCGTCGTCGAGCAGCGTCGAGAGCCAGCGGCGGGCTTCCTCGAGACTCCAGCCCTTGCGCGCGGCGTAGTCCTCGAGCTGGTCTGGCCCGATGCGGCCGACACCGAAGTAGCGCGCCTCAGGGTGGCCGAAGTAGAGGCCGCTGACTGAGGATCCCGGATTCATCGCGTAGCTCTCGGTGAGCGCGATGCCGGTCAGCGCGGTGGCGTCGAGCAGGGAGAAGATCGTGCTCTTCTCGGTGTGGTCGGGTTGGCAGCCATAGCCCGGCGCCGGACGGATGCCGGCATAGCGCTCGGCGATCAGCTCCTTGGTGGACATCTGCTCGTCGACGGCGTAGCCCCAGAGCTCACGGCGCACGTGCTCGTGCAGGCGCTCGGCGAAGGCCTCGGCAAGGCGATCGCACAGAGCCGTGAACAGGATCCGGTTGTAGTCGTCGTGGTCGCGATCGAACACCTCGGCCCGCTCCCGCTCGCCGAGGCCGGTGGTCACGGCGAAGGCACCGATGTAGTCCTCGACGCCGCCGCCGATCGGCGCGACGAAGTCCGCCAGCGCCAGGTTCGGATGCTCGCGGTCACGCGCAAGCTGCTGGCGCAGCGTGTGCAGCGTCGCAAGCGGCGTGCCCCTGGTCGAGTCCGAGTAGACGACGACGTCGTCCCCGTCGGCAGCGGCAGGCCAGAGGCCCACGACCGCTTTGGCGGTGACCCAGCGCTCGTCGACAAGCCGCTTGAGCATCGCCTGGGCGTCTTCATAGAGCGAGCGCGCAGTCGGGCCAACGGCCGGGTCGTCGAGGATCTTGGGGAACGTGCCCTTGAGCTCCCAGGTACGAAAGAACGGGGTCCAATCGATGTAGAGAGCGAGCTGCGCGAGGTCGTATTCCTCGAACGACCGCACACCCAGCTGCGGCGGCACCGTCGGGACATACGCGCCCCAGTCGATGCGCAGCCGGTTCTTGCGCGCCTCGTCGAGTGGGGCCCTGCGACTGGCGGCGCGCCCGCTGGCGCGCCGCTCGGCGACCTCGCGATATTCGGCCTTGACCTGTGCCGAGAGGGCCGCGCGCTGCTCAGGATCAACTAGCGCGCTGGCGACGCCGACGGCGCGCGAGGCATCTGGGACGTACACGGTCTGCCCGAGGCTGTAGCAGGGATCGATTTTGATCGCCGTATGCAACTTGCTGGTGGTCGCGCCGCCGATCAGCAGCGGCAGCTTCATCCCACGCCGCTCCATCTCGGTCGCGACCGAGCACATCTCCTCGAGCGACGGCGTGATCAGGCCTGAAAGCCCGATCATGTCGGCGCCCCGCTCGATCGCGGTGTCGAGAATCTTGTGACCCGGGACCATCACGCCGAGGTCGATCACGTCGAAGCCGTTGCAGCCGAGCACGACGCCGACGATGTTCTTGCCGATGTCGTGGACATCGCCCTTGACGGTCGCCATCACGATCCGCCCCGCGCCGCGCGCGTCCCGGCGCTCGGCCTCCATGAACGGCTCCAGATGCGCGACCGCCTGCTTCATCACGCGCGCCGACTTCACCACCTGCGGCAAGAACATCTTCCCCTGGCCGAACAGGTCGCCGACGACGTTCATCCCATCCATCAGCGGTCCCTCGATCACCTCCAGCGGCTTACCAAACTCGAGCCGTGCCTCCTCGGTGTCCTCGAGGATGAAGTCGTTGATGCCCTTGACGAGCGCATGCACCATCCGTTCGCGCACCGGTAGCTCGCGCCAGGAGAGGTCGACCTCGCGTTTGACGCCCTCCGTGTCGCGGTAGCGCTCGGCGATCTCGAGCAGCCGCTCGGTCGCGTCGGGCCGGCGGTTGAGGATCACGTCCTCGACGCGCTCACGAAGCTCCGGTTCGATCTCCTCGTAGAGCCCCAGCTGCCCGGCGTTGACGATCGCCATATCCAGCCCAGCAGCGATTGCGTGGTAGAGAAACACGGCGTGGATCGCCTCGCGCAGCGGCTCGTTACCGCGGAACGAAAACGAGACGTTCGAGACGCCGCCGGAGACGCGGGTGCCGGGGAGTCGCTCCTTGATCTGCCAGACCGCTTCGATGAAGGCGATCGCGTACTCATTGTGCTCGGCGATCCCTGTCGCGACCGCGAAGATGTTCGGGTCGAAGATGATGTCCTCGGGGTCGAAGCCGGCGCGCTGGGTGAGCAGGGCGTAGGCACGCTCGCAGATCGCGACTTTGCGCTCGACGGTGTCAGCCTGACCCTGCTCGTCGAAGGCCATCACAACCGTGGCGGCACCGTAACGCCGGATCTTGCGGGCGACCTCCAGGAACGGCTCCTCGCCCTCCTTGAGGCTGATCGAGTTCACGATCGCCTTGCCCTGCACGCACTTGAGCCCGGCCTCGATCACGCTCCACTTCGACGAGTCGATCATGATCGGCACGCGCGCGATGTCCGGCTCGGATGCGATCAGGCGGAGGAAGGTGGTCATCGCCTGCTCGCCATCCAGCAAGCCGTCATCCATGTTCACGTCGATGATCTGGGCGCCGTTTTCAACCTGCTCACGAGCGATGCTGAGCGCGGCCTCGTAGTCGTCTGCGGCGATCAGGCGTTTGAAGCGCGCGGAGCCGGCGACGTTCGTGCGCTCGCCGATGTTGATGAAGGTCGCGCGTGTTTCGCCCGGCGCCGGCGGCATATCTGATGTAGCAACGCTCATGTGGCAGCGAACGGTTCGAGCCCTGAGAGCCGCAAAGTCGGTACCACGTCGGGAACCTGGCGGGGCGGGATACCGGCGACAGCTTGGGCGATCGCGCGGATGTGAGCCGGCGTCGTGCCGCAACAGCCGCCGACGATGTTGACGAGACCGGTCTCCGCCCACTCACGCAGCTGTGAGCTGATGACCTCCGGCCCCTCGTCGTATTCGCCGAGCTCATTCGGCAGGCCGGCGTTGGGGTAAGCGGAAATGAGCGTGTCGGCGACCGCCGACAGCTGCGCGACGAACGGCCGTAGCTGCTCGACGCCGAAGGCGCAGTTGAGGCCGACGGCGAACGGCTCGGCGTGGCGGACGGAGATCCAGAAGGCGTCGATCGTCTGACCGGAGAGGATCCGGCCCGAGCTGTCGGTCACGGTCCCTGAGACCCAGATCGGCAGTTCCGTGCGCCCCTCGTCCTGCAGGTCGAGGATGGCCTTGAGCGCGGCCTTCGCGTTGAGCGTGTCGAACACCGTCTCGACCAGGAACAGGTCGACGCCGCCGTCGTAAAGCGCAATCGCCTGCTCGCGATAGGCGTCGTAGACCTGGTCGAAGTCGACCGCGCGGGCTCCCGGGTCGTTGACGTCGGAGGACATCGACAGCGTGCGATTGGTCGGACCGATCGAGCCGGCGACCCACCGCGGACGTGCCGGGTCGGCCGCAGTGAAGCGGTCCGCCGCGGCGCGGGCGAGTGCCGCCCCCGCGAGGTTCAGCTCCCGCGCGAACGCCTCGGTGCCGTAGTCAGCCTGGGCGATCGCCGTCGAGCTGAACGTGTTGGTCGAGATGATGTCGGCGCCGGCGCCGAGGTACGCGGTGGTCAGCTCGGAGATCACGGCGGGCCGCGTCATGCACAAGATGTCGTTGTTCCCCCGCAGCGGCAGGGGATGGTCAGCGAAGCGGTCTCCGCGGAACTCCTCCTCCCCCAGACGCCGCTCCTGGATCTGCGCGCCCCAGGCGCCATCCAGAACCAGGATGCGCTCCGTCGCCGCCTTCTTCAGGGCCTCGATCCGCCCCTCGCGTGACTGGTCAGAGGTCACGCCGCGTCCGCCTGCTCGGGTACCCGGCGCACCCCCAACAATCGGCAGACCGCAGGCGCCAGGTCGGCTTGATTGAGGGTGTAGAAGTGGAAGTCCTCGAAGCCTTCGCGGCGCAGCCGGTCGACCTGCTCGGCCGCGACAATCGCCCCGAGCAGCTTGCGCGTCTGCGGGTCGTCGTCAAGCCCGACGAAGCGCTCGCCGAGCCAGGAGGGCAGGCTCGCGCCACAGCGCTGTGCCATCCGCCCAACCGCCGCGAAGTCCGTGGCGAGGAGGATCCCCGGCACCACCTTCATACCGATGCCGGCACTGCTGATCCGCTCGCGCAATCTCACGATCGCGTCGCTGTCGAAGCAGAACTGCGTGATCGCGCGGGTCGCGCCCGCGTCAGCCTTACGGGCGAGCACAGCGAGGTCGTGAACCATCGACAGCGAGTCCGGGTGTGGCTCCGGGTAGGCGGCGACGCTCACCTCGAATGGCGCGAGTCGGCGAATGCCGGCAACCAGCTCGACGGAACTCACGTAGCCATCGGGGTGCGGCTCGAAGCGGTCCGAGGCGTCTGGGGCATCCCCGCGCAGCGCGACGATGTGCCGCACGCCGGCTTCCCAGTAGCGGACGATCTCCGCATCGGTCTCCGCGCGGGAGCGTCCGACGCAGGTCAGGTGGCCGGCCGCAGGCAACGCCGTGCGCCCGGCAACCGCGCGCAGCACTCCGAGCGTCGCGTCGGTCGCGCTGCCTCCGGCACCACAGGTCACCGAGACGAAGCTCGGCTCGAGCGGTACGAGCCGCTCAAGCGTGAGCCAGAGCCGCTGCTCGGCGTCTGGTGTGCGCGGCGGGAAGACCTCGAATGACACGGCCATCAGCGCGAACCTCCCGTAAGGCGTCCATTGCGTGCGCCCGCACGCAGCAGCCACAGGCGTACGGTGAGTTGCTCCTCGGCGCCGACCGGCGGCAGCGAGCGCTCACTCTCGAGCTCAAGCCCGGCGGCGTCAGCCCAACCCTGCATCTCGTCGTCGGCGATGCCGAGCCTGCAGTGCCCGTTCAGCGTCCGCAGCTGCTCGAGGTCGTGACTTGCGAAGTCAGCCACGAGTAGACGGCCGCCGGGGCGCAGCAGCCGCGCGGCGTCGACGACCGCTCCGCCTGGGTCGTCGAGCAGGTGCAGCACGTGGTGCATCACAGCGACGTCGAAGCTGCTCGCCTCGAACGGGGGACGGCGAAGGTCGGCGTGACGGACGACGGCACGCGACAGCTGGGCCTCGCCCAGCGCGGCGCGGGCCAGCTGCAGCATGTCGTGGTCGACGTCGAGCCCGACGCTCTGCTCGCTGTGGGGAGCCAGAAGTTCGAGGATCCGCCCGGTGCCGGTGCCGATGTCGAGCAGCCGACCGATCGGCCCTTCGCCGACCAACATGTCGAGCAGCGCCCGCTCGACGGCGGCCTCGCCGACGTAGAGGCCACGCAGCGCCTCTAACTCGTCGGCATGGGCACTGCGGTATGCGGTCGCGGCTTCGATCCGGGCCTGGCGCACACGCTCGAGCGCGGCCAGGTCGGCGGCGATCGTCGGATCGCTCTCCGAGGCGAGCTCGGCGACCGACTGCGCCAACTCGGCGGCCGGGCTGTCCGCGGCCGGGCGGTAGTAGACGAAGGCACCCTCAGGTGCGCGCTCGAAGATGCCGGCATCGACCAGCAGCCGCAGGTGCCGGCTGGTGCGGGGCTGGCTCTGGCCGATCACGCGGCTGATCTCGGTGACGGTCAGCTCCTCGCGGCCGAGCAGCGCCACGAGCCGTAGACGCGTTGGCTCGGCAACGGCACGCAGGGCACCGACGAGCTCCTCGAACCCCAACTCCTGGCGTACCGCATAAGCGAGGGTCTCCGACATCGGTCGTCAAGATAACAGGTCTCGACACTCATATAAAGATATGTGCATATGCATTGCATACTGGATGCGGGATGCGCATGCAAGGATCAGCTCGGCATGCGAACGGCCTAGCCGGTGGGTCAGTCCAATCGCAGCGGCTCAGGACGCCCGAGGAAGTAGCCCTGGCCGTAGCGGACGCCAAAGCCAAACAGAAGCTCAACCGTCTCCTGGCTGCCGACGAACTCTGCAACGACCTCGGCACCGAAGCCGGTGACGATGTCGGCGACGGCCTTGACGATCAGCTGATCGGCGGGCGAGCGCGGGAGGTTGCGGATGAAGTCGCCATCGATCTTGACCATGTCGAAGTGGATGTGCTTGAGGTATTGGAGTGTGGCGAAGGCGGCCCCGAAGTCATCGAGCGCGAGCCTGCAGCCGGCCTCGCGCAGGCGGCCTGCGAACTCGTGGGCGCGGCCGAGGTCGGAGACGCGGCCAGTCTCGGTCAGCTCAATCGTCAGCAGCTCGGGCGGCACCGAGTTCGCAGCCAGCAGGTTTACGATCCGCTCGGCCACCGACGGGTCGTCGATCGTGGGGGCGGAAACGTTCACCGAGACGGCGACTGGAGCGCCCTTGAGCCGCCGCAGTCTGAGGATGCGAACCGCCTCATGCAGGACCCAGTCATCGATCTCGGTGATCAGCCCGTGGCGCTGGGCGTCCGGCAGGAACTCATCCGGCGCCATCAGCTCACCGCTCTGGCGCCGCAGGCGGAGCAGCAACTCGTAACGCGGCAGCTCATCCTTGGGGCCGCTCAGCGGCACGATCGGCTGCGCGTGGAGCACGAAGCGGCCGCTGGCGGTCGCCGCGCGCAACTGCGCAAGGCGATCGCTGCGGTGCTTGATCTCCCGTCGCCGGAGCTGATCGCGTTCGTACGCGGCCACGCGGTTGCGACCTGCCTCCTTGGCGTCGTACATCGCGATGTCAGCCTCAGCCAAAACCCGCTGCGCGTCCGTCTGGACGTTGCCGTCCCAGGCGGTCACGCCGACCGATGCGGTCACCTCGCCGCGACCGATCTCGCTGGAGATGCGGCCATGCTCGGCAACCCCGTCGACCAGCTTCTCGGCCACGAGCAGCGCGCCGTCGACCGTGGTGCCAGGCAGCAGAACCGCGAACTCGTCACCACCGATCCGCGCCAGATGATCTGTGTCCCGCACGCTGTCGCTTACCGCCGCGGCCACCAACCGCAGCAGCGCATCCCCGGTCGCATGGCCCAAAACGTCATTCACGTACTTGAAGTTGTCGAGGTCGAGCATCAGCACCGAGGCGGGGTTGCCGGTGTCCTTGACGCGCGTGATCTCCTGCTCGAGCAGCTCCATGAAGCGCCGGCGACTGAGCAGATCGGTGAGCGAGTCATGGTCGGCCTGATGACGGAGCTGGCGCTCGAACTCGCGCCGCTCGGTGATGTCGATCACCTGGATGACCAGCAGCTGTTCACCATCAGGCCCGTGCGTGAGCGCGGGGACGGCCATACACCAGACATAGCCGCCGTCGGCGCAGCAGTAGCGGAGCTCGTGGATCGGCTGCTTGCCCTCGTGCAGATCCTCGACCATCCGCCGCCGCATCGCGAGGTCGTCGTGATGCACGAGCTTCGACGTCGAGCGTCCGATCAGCTGTTCGCGGGTGAAGCCGGTGATGGTGCAGAAGGCGTCGTTGCATTCGATGATCTCGCCGCCGTCGTAGGAGCGACCGGCGAGTTCCTCCTGGGGGACCCTGATCACGAAGATGCCGAGCCGCGACGCCGCGAACACCGTCGCGATCATCGACTGCGCCGACTCGAGCTCGCGCTGGGCGCGATCGAGCTCGGTCACGTCGAAGGAGATGCCGCCGGCCCCCGCGATCTCGCCGTCGCCATTGCGCACGGGGAACTTGATCGAGATGAACTTGTGCACGAGTCCGGTCGACTGGTCGATGACGTCCTCCTCGAACGTGAACGGTCGCCCGTTGTCTACGACCTCGCGGTCGTTGGCCTCGAAGCTGTCGGCTGTACCGAGGGCCACCGTGTCGCGTACCCGCATCCCACGCTCCAGCGATCCCGGCTCGCAACCGAGCGCTCGGCAGCACGCCGGGTTGGCGAACACCCAGCACCCCTCGAGGTCGTGCATGTAGATCGCGGCCGGGCTGTGCATAAGCACACCTTCAACCAGCCGCTCCAGCTCTGAAGATCCAGAAGACACTGCTGCCCCTGCCGCTCCGGTCGGTCCCGCGTAAGCGGGCGATACTAGTCGCTCCAGGGCGTCCCCCGGCATGTATTACGCTCGCCTCGATGCACTTCGACACGCTCACCGCCCCCGAGCAACGGGTCCTCGGCTGCCTGATCGAGAAGCGCTTCACGACGCCCGATCAGTACCCGCTGACGCTCAACGCACTACGGCTCGCGTGCAACCAGTCAACAAACCGGGATCCCGTCGTCAACTACGACGAGGAGACGGTGAACGCGGCTGCGCAACGCCTCTCGCGCTACGGGCTCGTTCGCCTGGCCAGCGGCCATTCGAGCCGCACCGCCAAGTACCGCCACCTTGCCGATGAGGCGCTCGGGCTGAAGCGTGAGCAACTCGCCGTGCTGTCCGTGCTGCTGCTGCGCGGCCCGCAAACTCCCGGCGAGCTCAAGGGCCGCACCGAGCGCGTCGTCGATTGGTCATCGTTGGCTGCGGTCGAGCAGGTGCTGAGTGAGCTGATCGAGCGCGGCTACGCGCAGCGGCTCGAGCGCAGGCCTGGGCAGAAAGAGGAACGCTTCGCGCAGCTGCTGGGAGGAACGAGCGAGACCGGCGCTGCGCCGGCCGCTGAGCCGACGGCGGCGCAAACGCCAAGCGCCGCCGGAGCAGACAGCCAGTCGCACGCAGACGGTTCGGACCGTGATGCACTTGTCGCCCGCCTCGATGCGCTCGAAGCGAAGTTCGAGCAGCTCGCGGGCGCGGTCGCGGAGCTGCTCGATCGGGACAGCTAGGTCGGTAGCGCCAAGCCGACCAGGAAGGTCGCGCCGCCGACGATGAGGCCGGCGAGCGTCATCTCGAAGCCGGCCGCCCACCACGTGCGCAGAGTCACGAGCGACTTTGCCGCGCCGACCAGGAAGTGGGCGATGAGCGATACCGCTGCGGAGATCGCGATCGCGATCGCGCCGTGCATGAAGATGAACGGGATCACCGGGATCATCGCGCCCAGGCCCGTGGATATCCCAGCGGCGATCGCCGCCTGCTTGGCGTTGCCGCCGTCGCCGCCGGCGCCGCCGAACTCTTCGATCGCGAGCGCCTGCAGCATCGCCTCGGGCTGACGCGCGATCTGGTCGGCCATCGCGTCGGCGGTCTCTTCGTCGACGCCTTTCAGCTGGTAGAAGAGCGAGAGCTCCTCCTTCTCCTCTTCCGGGTGCTGCTCGATTTCGCTGCGTTCGCGGGCGAGGTTGGCCTCGGCGAGCTCGGCCTGGGCCCGCTCTGCCAGATAGGCGCCGGTTGCCATCGACAGGGCCGAGGCGATCGCGCCGGCCGCCCCGGCTGTGAGCACGAAACTGGACCCGCCGGTAGCGCCGGAGACGCCGGCCACGATCCCGAACACCGACGCGAGGCCGTCGTTGGCGCCGTAGATCGCACCGCTGATCCAGCCGCCGCCGCTCTGGTGCCACTTCTCGCGACCCATGATCTTGTCGAGCCGTGCCTTCGCGCGCTGCTGAGTCGGGCTCAGCGCGGGGGACGCGGGAGTCGCGTCGCTCTCGCCCGAGCGCATCTCGCCGACCGCCATCGAGTGCGAGCGCTCGTCCTTCCGGATGTCCCGCAACAGCTCATCGGTGACGTTGTCGCCAGTCGAGCGCTTGTAGAGATCGTCAACCTCATCGTCCTCAGCGGCCTCGCGTGCCGCCAGCAGCCTGTCGATCGGCGCGATCCGTGCCTGCAGTCGTGACCAGAGCGAGAGATGAACGCTGTCGGGCGAAGGGATCTCGATGCCGAGCTCGCGCATCCGCGCCTCGAGTCGCTGCCGATGCCGCGACTCTGCCTCGGCCATCCGCCGCATGATCCCGGCCTCGCGCTCGGGCAGGCGGTCGGCGATCAGCTCGTACATGCCGCCGGCCTCGATCTCTCCGCGCCACGCCTTCAGCAGTCGGTCGCGGACCTCTTGGGGTGGAGCGTCGGACATCGTGCGGGCAGGTTAGCCAGGCCCGCGGAGCTTGCTTTTACTGCTCCTCGTCCGGCCAGTGGCCGTGCTTGGCGAGATACGCGCGATCCTTGGCTTCGGCCTCGCGGTCGTCGTCACCGCTCACGCCGAGGCGCCAGAGAAAGTTGATCAGCCACGTCGAGCTGCCCGCGCCCGCGAACGCCGCGAACGCGGAGACGCCGAAGGTGTCGAAGTCGTCGGCGATCAGCAGCACTATGCCGATCACGCAGAGAGCAGCGGGGATCCACGAGCGCAACAGCCGCACGGCCAGGCCGGCGGGGAGCTTGTCGCTCTGCACGTGGAAGACCCCGTGACCGGCGGATCGGCGCGACTCGCTCATGCGCGCCGATGGTGCTGGACTACCGGCAGACCGAGCAGCGGCGCCTCGCCGTCGCCACCGGGAACGCCGGGGGCGAACTCCACCCCCTCGCGCTCGAACGACCGCAGGCGTGACTCGAACGCGGCGGCGACACGGTCGGCGTGTGCCTTGGCGAGCTCGGCCCGCTGACCCTCGAACAGCTCGTCCACGGTCTCGTGCCACACGTGCAGCCAGCGGTCGAAGTGGCCGCGCTTGAGCTGCGCCTTGAGGTTGAGCTCCAGGTGCGGACGGAAGGCGCCACCGCCGTAGCTATGGGCGTCCAGCAGGATCGTCTCCCAGAAGTTCGTGATCCGCGGGACGTGTGCCTCGAGGTCGAGGTGTGCGACGTCCGTGAAGAGCCAGCCGATGATCGGGTCGCTCAGCGCACGGCCGTAGAAGGCGCGCACCAGCCGTTCACAGTCGGCGCGCGTCTCGATGTCGTGGCAAGTCTCGTTGATCGGCACTGTCTCGTTGATCGGCACTTAATCCAAAGATAGGCCCTGGCTAGGCCGCGGCAACGACGGCGGCGTAGCGCGCGTACTGCTCGCGGATCTCCGGACGATGATCGGGCTCGGGAGCGGCGACGGTTTCGACCTTCCACTGCGGCCGCTCGCCGCTCAGAACCCACGCGGCCTGGACGGCGGCACCCTCGGCGACGTATTCGCCCGGCGCCGGAACGACCACGGGCGCGTCGAACACCTGCGCGGCGACGGCCTGCACGGCTCGGCTGTGGGCGGCGCCGCCGATCAGCAGCAGCCGGCGCTCGCGCACGCCAACCTCGCGGAGCGCGTCGAGGCCGGCGCCGAGGCCGCTGAGCATGCCCTCATGAGCGGCGCGAGCGAGGTTCTCGCGCGTGGTCGAGGCGATCGTCATGCCGTGTAGCGAGGCCTTCGCGTCGGGCAGGTTCGGGGTGCGCTCGCCTTCGAAGTACGGCACCAGTACCAGTCCGGCGGATCCGGGCTCGGATTGGAGCGCGAGCTCGGCGAACGCGTCGAGATCGACATCGAGCAGCTTCGCGGTCGTGACCAAAACACGCGCGGCGTTCATCGTCGCGATCAACGGCAGGAAGCGGCCGGACGCGTCAGCGAATCCAGCGACGGCACCGCTGACATCGGCGGTTGGATCCTCGGTGACGGCGAAGACCGTGCCGCTGGTTCCGATCGAGATCACAACGTCGCCGGGGCCGGCGCCAAGCCCCAGCGCGGCGCCGGCGTTGTCGCCGGTACCGGGACCGACGAGGATGCCCGACGGAGTGCGACCGGCCTGCTCATGCGGGCCGAGGACCCGCGGGAGCACGACGTCGCTCCGCCCGAGGCCGCACTCCAGCAGGTCGAGGTCGTACTCGTCGGTGGTCGCGTTGAAGTACGAGGTGCCGGACGCATCGGAGCGGTCGGTGACTAGCGCCTGCAGGTCCGGTCCGAGCGGCGACTCACCCTGCGGGCCATAGCCGCGCAGGCGCCAGGTCAGCCAGTCGTGCGGCAGCGCCACGGCGGCGACACGCCGCGCGTTCTCAGGCTCGTTGTCGCGCAACCAGCGCAGCTTCGTGAGCGTGAACGACGCGACCGGCACCGAGCCCGTGCGCCGCGCGAACTCGGCGGCGCCGACCTGCTCGGTCAGCGCCTTTGCAGCCGGCGCACTGCGGATGTCGTTCCACAGCAGCGCGGGGCGGATCACCTTGCCGTCTTGGTCGAGCAGCACCGCTCCATGCTGCTGGCCGCCGACGGCGATCGCCTCGACGTCATCCAATCCGCCAACTTCTTCGATCGTCTCCTGCAGCGCGCGCCACCAGGCCGCCGGGTCGACCTCGGTCCCGTCAGGGTGCGATGCGCGACCGGAGCGCGTGAGCGCCCCGGTCTCCAGCTCGCGGATACTGACCTTGCAACTCTGCGTCGACGAGTCGACCCCGGCAACGAGCGTCATCTGAGCACCTGGTCAGCGCGCGCCGAGCAGATGCAGGGTCGCGAGCTGCTGCAGCCGCACGAAGCCGTAGCCCTTGCCGCCGAAGTACGCCTGCGCGTCGAAGTCCTCCCAAGCCGAGCGGTCCGCGAGCAGCTGCTCGTGGCCTTCGCCCTCGCCGAGCGTTGGTTTGCGGAGCTCGTCGACCTTGGCGGCAGCCATGGCCTCCTGGACCTCCGGGTCGGCGCGGAAGGCCGCAGCGCGTTCCTTCAACAGCAGGTAGTTGGCCATGTTCGCTCGCGCGGATTCCCATACACCGGTTTCATCCTCGGTGCGAGACGGCTTGTAGTCGAAGTGCCGCGGCCCGGCATACGCCTGACCGCCGCCGGGACCGCCGAACTCGAGCAGGTCGACGAGCGCGAACGCCTGGTAAAGGTCGGCGTGGCCGAAGACCAGATCCTGGTCGTACTTGATCCCGCGCTGGCCGTTGAGATCGATGTGAAACAGCTTGCCGGCCTCGAGCGCCTGCTGAATCGCGGCGACGAAGTTGAGGCCCGTCATCAGTTCGTGGCCGAACTCGGGATTGAGACCGAACAGCTCGGGCCGGTCGAGCGTCCCGATGAAGGCGAGCGCATGCCCGACCGTCGGCAGCAGGATGTCGCCACGTGGCTCGTTGGGCTTCGGCTCGATCGCGAAGTGCAGGTCATAGCTCTTGTCGGTCACGTAATCGGCCAGCAGGTTGACCGCCTCGCGGTAGCGCTGGATCGCGGCGCGGATGTCCTTGCCATGGTCGTACTCGGCGCCCTCGCGACCGCCCCACATCACGAGGGTCTTGGCGCCGAGGTCGGCGGCGAGGTCGATCTGGCGCAGGACCTTGCGCAGCGCGAACCGACGCACGGAGCGATCGTTCGACGTGAAGCCGCCGTCCTTGAAGACGGGCGCCGAGAACAGGTTCGTGGTCACCATCGGGACGATCAGACCCGTGTCGGCGAGCGTCCCCTTGAGGCGCTCGATCTGTTTTTCGCGGTCGGCGTCACTCGAGCCGAACGGGAACAGGTCGTCGTCGTGGAAGGTCAGGCCATAGGCGCCGGCTTCAGCGAGCTCCTCGACGACGTGAACCACGTCGAGCGGCGGGCGGGTCGGGCCGCCGAAGGGGTCGGTGCCGTTGTAGCCGACCGTCCAGAGACCGAACGAGAACCTGTCTGCGCGCGTTGGGGTGGGGGTCATCAGCGAGTCCTTGCTTGCTGGGTGGATGCGTGCGTACCGGTGCGGTTGATGGCTACCCGTACCCGGCAATCTAACCCGTAACGCCGTTCCAGGAGTACGATCGGCGCGTGCCGCTAGAAGGAGAATTCGCGCCACCAGATCCCGCGGGCTGGGTGCGGGACCAGATCGAGACCTGGGAGCGTTCCGGCGGCACAGAGGCCACCACGCTACGCGACACCGGCCTGCCGGTGGTGATGGTGATCAACCGCGGCGCGCGCAGCGGCGACCTGCATCGAACCCCCCTGATGCGGGTCGAGCATGACGGCAGCTATCTGGCGGTCGGCTCCAAGGGCGGGGCACCGAAGAACCCCGCCTGGGTAGGAAACCTCCGCACGCATCCAGACGTCGAGGTCTGGGACGGTCCGGTACGTGGGGACTTCGTCGCCCGCGAGCTCGCGGACGGCGAGCGCGCGACCTGGTGGGAGCGTGCGGTGGCGGCGTATCCGCCGTACGCCGATTATCAGCAGCGCACAGAGCGGCTGATCCCGGTGTTCGTGCTCGAGCCGACGGCCTAGAGGCCGCTCCAGTCGGCGCGCGAAGCAGCGGCGAGCGCGCCCAGTCGTCAGACCACTTTGGGGGCTCGGAGCGGGTAGCGCCCGACGTCGCCGCCCGTCGTCAGGGGTGCGGAATCTCGGCCCAGGCGAACGCCGCGCTGTACATCCTCGCGACATGATCGGGC
Organism: Solirubrobacteraceae bacterium; assembly: GCA_036268195.1. Taxonomy (GTDB): domain Bacteria; phylum Actinomycetota; class Thermoleophilia; order Solirubrobacterales; family Solirubrobacteraceae; genus Palsa-465. The sequence goes on along the minus strand of DATAUP010000042.1, from coordinate 29,511 downwards.
CGATCGTCGGCGGGAAGGTCCTGGGATACGTCGTAGCCCGCTCGGCGCAGGTTCCAGGCAAGCAGCCGGTAGGGGATCCGTAAGCCCTCGAGCTCCGATGGGTCGATGCGGATCGTTTGCCCCGGGAGGGTGGGAGTGAGCTCGTCGCGCTCGTAGATCGCGTCGAGTTGCGCGATCTTCCACGAGCCGCCGAGCCGCTCGAGCCGATAGAGGTGACGCGCGTACGCGCTCAACGCGCAGTCGACATCGTCAATCGCGACGTAGCTTTCGATCGCGATCGGCAGCGAGATCACCGCACGGTCACCGGCTAGGCGTACCACAGGCGGACTGATCCGATGGCGGGTCGGCAGACGCCCCTGGCTCATCGCAATCGAGCCGTCGACAAATCCGTAGCCAGACCCCTGGTACCACGTGAGCGCCACCCTGGAGTTCTCCGCGAAGCAGTCGCGCATGTCATCCCACCAGAGCCTGTCGCGCGCCTCGCGCTCCCGGAGGACAACCTGGATCGCGTCGAAGCCATCGGCGGCAGCGGTGTTGAGACCGGGGGCCGCAGACATGGGCGGCATCCTACCGAGCTTGTGTGTTTAGACCCGGCGCCGGAGCGGATCGCGCGTGGCGGAGGAGGAGCTCCTGCGAAAGTAGCTTGCAACATATGCCACGAATGTGGTACTGCTAGGGGCAAGGCCGAAGTCAAGGAGAAGGGAGTTGGAATGACCGACCGAGACACGACTGGCCTCTCTCGTCGTCAGCTGATCGCGCGCAGCGGAAAGCTCGCCGGAGGAGCGTTGGTCGCAAGCCAGCTGGTGGTGCCCGCGCCCAACGCCGAGGCGAAGGGCGCCGACCCGGCGAGCGAAGCGCTCAGAGCGCTCACACCGGAACAGGCAGGAACGCTGGAAGCGGTGCTGGAGCGGCTGCTGCCGACGGACGCGACCGGACCTGGGGCGAAGGAAGCGAACGTCCTGCGCTACATCGACTGGTCGCTAGCCGGCGACCTCAAGGTCTTCGTCGGTCCGTACCAGAGCGCGCTCGCGGCGATCGACGCCTATGCACAGGCACAGTTTGGCGCCGTGTTCACGGCGCTCAGCGCTAGCCAGCAGGACACGATCCTCACCGAGATGGAGGCCAACACCGCCACCGGGTTCTCGCCCTCGTCGCAGGCGGTGTTCACGATGATCCGTACGCACGCGGTCCAGGGCATGTTCGGCGACCCCGCGCACGGCGGGAACGTCGGATTTGTCGGCTGGAAGCTCGTCGGTTTCCCGGGGCCGCGGCTCGTCATCGACGCGCACGATCAGAAGCTCAATGTCAAGGTCAAGAACCAGCTGCAGTCGGCGTATTCGATCAAGCTCTTCAAGCCCACGAAGGTGGATCGGTGACCCATGCCCAAGAAGCTAAAGCCAGTTGACGTCGTCGTGGTCGGACTTGGAGCTGCAGGCGGCACAGCGGTCTGGCCGCTCGCGGAGGCGGGGCTCGACGTGGTCGGAATCGAGGCTGGGCCGCATGTCACCTATTCGGACTATCCCTTCGACGAGATCCGCAACGATATCCGCGACTACATGGGCCGGTTCAAGGCGAACAAGGAGGTGCCGACGACGCGCCGCCTCTCGTCCGAGGAGGCGACTCGACCGCTCGGAGCATCGGGGCCGATGATGAACGCGGTGGGGGGCACGTCAATCCACTGGATGACGCAGAGCTGGCGCTACCTGCCCTGGAACTTCAGGGAGCGCTCGGAGACCATAAGCCGCTACGGGGCCGGAGCGCTACCGGTGGGCACGACGTTGATCGACTGGCCGTACGACTACGCCGAGCTCGAGCCGTGGTACGACAAGGTCGAGTACCGGCACGGCGTCTCGGGCGAGGCCGGCAACGTGAAGGGCAAGATCAACCCCGCTGGGAACATCTTCGAAGGCCGACGGTCGCGTAGGTACCCCAACCCGCCACTGCGACGCAGCGGCTGGAACGACCTCTCGTACAACTCGGCCAAGGACGTTGGCCTTCACCCGTACCCGGGACCGACAGGAATCCGGTCGAGGTTGTACCACGGGTTCAACGAGTGCACGTACTGTGGCTTCTGCGGTTGGACCGGCTGCTGGACCGGAGCAAAGGCGTCGACGAACCTCCACTTCATCCCGCAGGCCGTGAAGACGGGACACCTGAAGATCGAAGATCTTGCGCGCGTGCTCGAGGTGAACGTCGACGCAGACGGAAAGGCGACCGGCGTCACCTATCTGAAGGATCGCCGGGAGTACTTCCAGCCGGCCAAGGTGGTGGTGCTCTCGAGCTACATCTATGAGAACACGCGCCTGATGCTGCTGTCGACCTCGAAGGCGTACCCGCACGGGCTCTCCAACAACCACGGCCAGGTGGGGCAGAATTACATGGGCCACGGCCTTGCATCGGCGTCAGTGATGGGGGTCTTCAAGGGCCAGAAGCTCAACCTCTACAGCGGCACGCTCGGGCAGTACACCGCGGTCGACGATTGGGATGCCGACAATTTCGATCACTCCGGCCTCGGCTTCATCTCCGGTGGCATGGTGAGTGCGACGATGGAGTCGAAGCCGATCAACGGAACGGCGAACACCACCCCGCCCGACGTTCCCACCTGGGGGTCCGCGTACAAGGCGTGGCTGGCTGCGAATTACGATTCCGTCGGGTCGATCTCGGCACAGGTCGAGACGTACTCCTACCCGGAGAATTACTGCGACCTCGATCCTATCGTGAAAGACGATCTGGGACGGCCGGTTCTGCGTATCACGTTCGCGCTCCAGGACAATGAGATCCGGGCCGCGCTCTACCTCCAGCAGAAGATCCAAGGATGGGTCGCTGCCGCCGGGGCAAGCGATATCTGGACCTACCCGCCTGTCGAGTACTCGCCCAGCACACATGCGTTCGGCACCACGCGCATGGGTAGCGATCCCGACACGTCGGTCCTGAACCAGTGGCATATCTCGCACGAGGTTCCGAACCTCTTGGTTCTCGGCGGAGCCGCATTCCCCACCACGACCGGGCGCAACCCGACCGAGACGATCCAGGCGACGTCCTGGCGGGCTGGGGACCATCTCGCAAAGCACTTCCACTCGATCGCCGCGTAGGAGGCGAACCTATGGTTGAGCACATTGCGCGAAACCCGGCTGCGCTGCCGATTCTGGAGAAGGATGTGAGGTCGCCGGCGATGCACCGCCGCGGCCTCTGTCTGTTCTGTGGCAGCTGGCTCGAGCTCGGCGGCGAACAGGACGCGTGCGGTGTCACGCTCACCTTCGGCGAGGTGGAGGTGGCAGAGCATGTGGCGCATATCGCCTGCCTCGAGCGCGTTGCGCACTCGTCGGCGCGCGCGTCCGGATCTGGTTCTCCACAGCCCGAGAATCATCTGGCGTCGAAGTTTCTGACGCCGAGTGGACGGTAGGCGGCCCGCGGCGCGAACATGAGGCTCTCTGTCCGGCAGGCTGTGCCGGATGACGGCGCGGCGCTCGCTCGCATCCACCTGAGCGCGTGGCGCAGCGCGTATCGGGGCCTGATCGCCGACGGATTGCTTTACGGCTCGTGGGCTGAGGGGCGGGCGCGATGGTGGGCGAGCGCCGTTGCCGGCAAGGACCCCCCGCTCGTGTACGTGGCCGGCGATGAGGCAGACCTGCTCGGGTTCTGCGCGACCGATGCGCCGAGCTCGGACTACGACGAGGACGGGACGGTCGCCAAGATCATGGCGCTGAATGTCAGAGCCGACACGTGGCGCTCAGGGGTCGGCACGGCGTTGATGGACGAGACGCTTGCAGCGTTCCGGCGTGACGGCCGGCGAAGCGCGTCCCTGTGGGTGCTGGAGGGGAATGACCGGGCGCTGGCGTTCTACGGGCGCTTTGGATTCGAGCCGGATGGCTCGACCGACACGCTGGATGCGGGCGTCGCGGCGGTTTTCCGCATGCGCCTCTCGCTCTGAGTCCTCAAGGACGGCGCTGGCAGGGTGCGCCTTCAGCTGTCCGGCGGGCCCGAGCGTCCGCCGAGTGAAGTGGGTCGTTCGCGGAATCTTCTCCGCTCAGTCCCCATGGGCGAATAATCACAACAAACCAGCTGGACGGTTGTCTGGTCTTCTCCCGCTGACAAGGGCGTGCCACCCTACGAAGGGTCGAGTTTTCTCCTGGTTTCCAGAAATCCCCTTTATCTAAGGGCTTTTTGAGGGGCCTGTTTTCTCCTGGTTCCAGGGAAGTTCTCCTGCCCACTTTTCTCCTGAATCGGGTCTCGAAAGGGTGTGCGCGCCTACGGTTGTGGGATGTACGCATTGTTCGAGCCGCAGTACGTGACCGACCCTGGATGTGGACTCGGCACCCTCACGGCTGATGCCGATGCGGCGGGTCTCACGGACCTCTCATCCGAGCTACGTGCGGTTCCAGCTCCCGGCGACGTTCTGGCTGTTCGCCTTTACCGGCTACTTGACGGAAGGTCAGACGCCGACCTGAGCTTTGTGCTCGCCGCCGTTCGGGCCGTTGTTGGCGAGCCCACATCCGACGCGTGCGAGGACGAGCGTGCAGCGTTCTGCCGGCGGTCGCTGGAAGAGGCTCGCGCGAAGTTGGGTCGCATCCCGTCGCGCCCCGCATACGACCGGTGGCGAAGCGCGCAGCGCAACCCAGAGGCCTACGCGTCTGCGACGACCATCCGACGGGTCTTGGGAGACGGGGACTGGAGCAATGCCGTGCGAGTACTTGGCGCGCTCGCCCCCGATGTGTCTCCGCGCAGGTTGCTGAGCAACGGCGCCCGGTTCTCCCCTGCGGAGTGCCGGGAAGGCGCGTTGATGTTCTTCGCCGCGACGCCAGCTTCTGACCGGTCGGTCAAGAACTACCGGCGGTGGGCGCGCAGGTACTCGCGTACTCCCGAGGCCAAGCGCGTGCCCCTGGACCCGGAGGTTATCCGCGACAGGCTTGGTGCGAACTGGACCGAGCTCCGCGCCGAGTACGCACGGGCCACGCAGCGCGTCGAGGCACCTGAGAGCGTTGAGACTGGAGACGCGGCCGGGTGTTGAGTGACCAGCAACGTGAGTTCTCCCCTGGCGAGCCACCGCGAGTGTCGGAGACGGCAATTGTGATTGCGGAGCTCATTCCGCACATGTCCCCCGAAACGGTGGAGGACCTCGGGCGTCTGATTCAGCGGCGACTCACGATGCTCGATACGCGGGCCGAGCGATACGCGCGTCTGGGCCTCCTCATCGACATCGTCTCCGAACGGACCGGCGAGGTGCCAAGCGTCGCCCGGTACCGGGAGCTGCGCGCAGTGCGTGAGCCGGCTGGCGAGAGGTGGCCGTCCGACACAGCGTTGAGTACTGCTTACGGCGGTTGGGTGAACGCGGTCCGGGTCGCCATGGAACTCGTCTGGAATGGGGCGAGCGTGAAGACGCCTCGGTCAACTCATCACCAGAAGATTTCGGCGCCGTACTCGGGCGAGGAGGCCGTCGCTGCCTTTCTCGTCTGCTGCGAAGCGCTCGGATGCTGGCCGACCGAGTACGAGTACGAAGACTGGCGGGTGCTGTCACGAGAGCTGGCGCGTCGTGCCGGGATGCCCGAGCCGCGATACCCGGCCACCAAGACCTGGAAGCGTCTTTATGGCGGCAAGTGGCACCACTTTGAGGCTGCCGTCCGGCGGCAGCTTGTGAGGGCTCAAAGTTGAGCGCCGACACTGAACGGCTCGGGGTGAAGGCGGTGCTGGCATCTTCGGGCGACGCCACTATCGCGAACGACGTTCTTGGCTCAGCTGTCGCGCGTTTGGTCGCTGAACTCGGCACCATCGACCTACGACGCGTGCTCGCGGAAATTCTCCGTGTTCGCGCTCACGGCCGGGACGGTCTCGCCATCTTGCTCGTGACTGACTGCCTCCGTGCCGCCGCTGCCGACGAGCATCCGGTCTCCACCCCGAGCGATTATGAGCAGTGGCGGACTGCGCAGCCTCGACCCGACGAGTACGCGTCGATGGAGTTCATCCTCGGCCATTGCGTGGTATGGGGGAGGGCGCTGTCCCTTGCCGGCCCAGAGGTTGACTCGGCACGCCGGCTTGCGCGCCGCAATCGCCCTCATCTTGCTTTCAGTTGTGACGAAGCGGCTGACGGCATCCGAGCTTGGCTCGTAGAGAGCGGGGACCAAGACCTCACCTTCGGGGCATACCGAGCATGGGCTCTACAGCGGCTCGCGGACGATGAGCGCCTCGAACTGCCTGTCAACCCGCGGACGTTCATCTCACGGTTCGGCGGCTGGGATGCAGCAGTGAACCATGCCTATCCCAGGGCGGCCCTAGCCCGTGCTGAGGCGCGCGCTCGTCAGGAAGCTCCAGTGCGGGAGCGGATGCTCCGGGACCTGCAGCGTGCGTTCCCGGACCCAAATGAGAAGAAAGCCCGAGGCCGATACGACATCTGGGCGAAAGCACAGAAGCCGGAGCCCGACGGCTGGCGGCCCAGGAGCAGCTTCGCGTACTTGCGGCGCTTCGGCTCTTGGGCAAACGCGGTTGCCGAGGCCAACGCCTAGGCGGCATTCTCCGCGGGTCAATACCTGCAGATAGGCTCGCAACGTGCCCTCGTCAGTCACAGAGGTCTTCGCCGGCGCGGGCCTCAGCCCCGCGGGTGTGGTGCCATGGAACCAGATGGTTCCTGAAGCTGGTCCGGGCATCTATGCGGTGGCGCTCACCGTGGATACCAACTCGATGAAAGCGGCGCTCGACGATTGCCCGGTCTCGGAAACCAGTGTTCGGGACCTGTTGAATATCCGGCCAGAGCTTCGCCTTGACGGACAGCGACCGAGTGTGCGCGAGCTTAGGAAGCGGCTGGCGGGTCTCTGGCTACCGGATGAGACCGTGCTTTACATCGGCCTAGCCGGGACCTCGTTGCGCCAGCGCGTTGGCAGTTTCTACACCACACCACTCGGGGCAAGACGTCCCCACGCTGGGGGCTGGCCCCTCAAGACGCTCAGGTTGCTCCCTTCGCTGTTCGTGCACTACGCGGCGTGCAGCAACCCGGCCGCTGCCGAGCAGGCGATGCTCATAGCGTTTGTGGATGGCGTATCTGCCTCGTCTCGCGCAGGCCTACACGACCAGGACATGCCAATCCCCTTCGCAAACCTTGAACGCCGGAAGGGCCAGCGCAAGCGGCACGGCATCACGGGAGCCCGCGCGCCCCGCATCGCCGTAATGCCCGCGTCGGACACCCCAATTGGCTGAGCTCACACTTCATTCGCGGCCTGTACATACGGTCTTCGACCTCCTCGGAAGCAAGGAGGACGACTGCACCTACAGCCTTGGTTGGGCACTTGCCCAGTCGGACGCGCTAGCGGATGCCTTGCTGCGCGAGTTCCTGGCCGGCGACCCAGATGCGGCGACGGTTGTTCGACTACAGGAGTCGGTTCCGGGCTCCGGCCGTACGGATATCGAGCTCGAAACCGTAGAGGCGCATGTGGTGCTCGAAGCGAAGCGCGGCTGGACCGTGCCGAGCATCGAGCAGCTTCAGCAGTACACCCCGAGGTTCCTCAACGACATCGGGCGCAAGTCCGTGCTGGCGGTAGTCGGCGAAGGGTCGTCTGAGTGGGCGCTGCCACGGCTTCCAAAAGAGGTTGGTGGTATCCCCGTCCAGTACGCCTCCTGGGCGCGTGTCGCCGAGTTGGCATCTTCGGCGGCAGATGGCTGCCGCAGTTCAGTCGAGAAGCGGCTTCTTCGGGAGCTCTGCCGCTACCTGAAAGGAGTGATGACGATGAGGGACACCGAATCCAACATGGTTTACGTGGTGAGCCTTGGAACGAAGCCGCTCGTGTCAGACGGAACGTCCTTCGCTGACATCGTGGTCAAACACAACACGTACTTTCATCCCGTTGGAGGACCCGGCCGGTACCCCAAGGTTCCCCCGAACTACCTAGGGTTCCGCTTCGGTGGGAAGCTGCAGCAGATTCGGCACGTTGAGGACTACGAGGTTCACGACGAACCGTGGAACATCATCGTTCCCGCCCTGAAGGAGATGGACTGGCCCCCCGAGCCGCACTTCTGGTACCAGTTCGGGCCGCCAATCATCCCGCCGCGGGAGGTCCGTGTAGGACCAAAAATCAAATGGTCGGCACGCGTGTGGGTCCCCATTGACCTGCTCCTGACCTGCGAAACGCTTAGCGAGGCGCTAGAGAAGGCGCGTGGCCGTTGACCGCGTCATAGCTAAGGATGAGTGGCTGAGCTCGGCCAACGAGCAGGGAAAGGCTGAGCGCGTGCGGAACGTAAACGCGTGAGCTCATCCAGACCGCGACGAATGGCCTGGCTCAAGCGATTTCTCGACGACGTACACAGTCTCGCGCTGGCCGCAGGCACTCACACGCCCGACCACGAAGACGGTCGTCATGAAGATGATGGTGACGAGGAACGAGGGGAGCGACTGTCCTTACTCGACGTCCTGCTACCCGAGGAGCGGGAGAGCCTAGTAGGCGACGGCATCACTTACTTGCTCACGAAAGGTTCGTGGGTGCACCGGAGAACCGACACCATCCGTTTCCTGGATGAAGAAACCATCCATCGGCAGATAGGGGTGGACTTCACGCTCCCTCAGAGGGAGGAGACCCGCTTCCTATATGAGCTGCACCCCGGCTTGGTTCCTATCGGCACGCTGCAGAAGCGAAAGTTGGAGCACTTCGGGCTGTGGGACGAGTCCGGCCGCCGAATCCCGATGATGCAGACCTCCGAGAATGGCTACTTTGCCGCCGCCGCGCTCGTGGCGCTAGCCCGCGGCGCCGCCGACAAGTACGGCATAAATCCCTTGGCCGTTGACCCAGGCCTGCTCGACGTGTTACGCGGAATTGCGTCGAGGCCGCCTGCTCAGGCGGGGCTGCTGGCCAAGCACCTGCAGGAGATAGAGGGACCTCTGTCGCCGGAGGTCGTAGCCAAACTGAAGGATGCCGACTGCCAGACGTTGCTTGAGTCAGCGTTGCCCCACATGGACCTCGCGCGACGTCTTCTGACCGGGCCTTCCGATAAGGACGAGCCAGTAGAGAAAGATGGTGACGCACATCGCATTTGGAGCGAGCAACGCGCGGTATCCAGGACGCTCTACTCCATGGTGACCGAACTCGCTGACGGGTTCATCGTCCTCGCGCAGTTGCCAGCGAGCGAAGGGATAGCGGCCTTTGACCGTCGCATCATCAAGTTCGCTTATGAGGCTCCAGCACGTCCCCGCTCATCCCGCCACTTCATGAAGAAGTTTGCCAATCGTCTCAGGAGGTCGTTCGAGGTCCTGAGTTGGTGGCCGAGTAGCTTCAACTTGGATGTCGTGAACCCTGGTTGGGCTCGCAGCTACCACATCGAGATTGAGGCGCCTGATGGCGTCGAACTCTTGGGCGCGAGAATCCTCACAGTGGACCCAACCCGCCCACAAGGCGAGCGCTACTCGGACAAAGTCCAGGAGACGGACAGTCAGCGAGCACACCTCCACGTTGCAGGCGCTCCCCGTGCGGCCGCCGGCCCACTTTCTGTGCTGTTGCGCGCATCGAGTCGTGGGTTTCTGCAAGCGGCGATAGCCACAGCCGCATTCACAGCCGCAGCCTTGCTGTTCTGGCGGCACCGACTGCTGTTCCTGCAGACCAACGATGTTGAGGCGGCGGCCTCTTTGCTGCTTTTCGGGCCGACACTTGTGAGCACCTTCCTTCTCTTGCCCGGAGAGCATCGGATGGCTACCCGGATGCTACGTGGACCTCGGGTCTTTCTGCTCGGAATCCTCGTGTGCAGTCTCGGGGGTGCGCTGTTGCTTGCAGGCGATTACAACTCGCGGCTGGCCGTACACCTCTGGGAATACTTTGGCGACGGCGCAATCGTCCTGCTCGGTTGCCTGGTTCTAAGCGGATTCATGCCAGCTCTCATCGTCGCCATCACCCGTGCGTGGGATGCTGCAGCGCGAAAGGCGCGAGAGGCGAAGGCTGGGGCGCAAGATGGCTGGCGAAAACTTAAGAATTGGCGGCCCAAGCCGATGCGAGGGATATAGTTCTCAACGCAATGGCACCGTACGACATCGCACTCCCTCAGGCCGTCATCGAACTGGCCAAGAAGCATGGGTTCTCGCCCAACGCTTCGGTCATCCCCTCTGCGCTTGGCCGTACGGTTGCCACGGGTCTGAGCCCGCAGGAGTACGACCAAGCGGTCGACTCGATGCTTTCGGCTACCCGTGAGGCCGTTCGCGAAGCCGTCCTGCATCGCACGGGCCAAGCTCTCTAGCCCTCTAAATCCGTCGTGATGTCGGCGGGCCGCGGCACGGAGTACTGAAGGGCTTGCACCCAGGGGGTTGCCGCCCACGTCTCCCCACGTCAGATGCGCCGACCAGTCCCTCCCAGGCTGATGTCGGTGCCGTCGCTAGCTAAGCCGACGTCCGGAACACAGTTAGGCCGAGTTCACGGAATTGATGTTCTCGGTATTCGTACAGCCGGACACACGCGACCGAGTCCATCGCGTCTCCGAGGATTGCGGTCAGCGGTGTCGGAGAACGCGCCTCCTTGGTTCGGGCAACCTTTTGCGCAGTACGCCGGTCTCGGCGGCTTGGTATCGGCGGTGCCGAAGGGTGCGTGTGCCAGTCTCCGAGGTACGTTGTGACGCGCCCCGACGCTTCATAGATGAGTTCGAGTTCGCGCTGCTGCCAGTCTGCGTCAGATTCGAAATGGGCGCGATGGTGTTTCGCATCCGGGCCGGGTCCGGTCACTGCTTGAACGACGACAGCGCCGCCCGCGCGGTAGCCGAGGAGCATTCCTCCTGTCTCCAGCGGAGCCATCAGCGTTGCCTCGGCGAGCACCGCCTCCATCGCGGTGCTCGCAATCCAGGCGGTGCCTCCGGCTAGGCCGCGGCCGCCTGAGCGTCTTCCTGGCAGTAAGGACATTGGCTATGGGCGGTGAGGGCATAGGACTTCCACCCGGGTGCCGTGAGCTCCGAGGCGGATGCCGCAGCCTGATGACAGACGAACACGTCATCCGCTCCTGGTGTGCGACCCGCCAAGAGGGTGAAGCAGGCGGTTCTGGCTGCCTGCGCGACGATAGGCAGAGCATCGAAGCTGGTCCCTGTCCACGTCCGCGACCCGCAGCCGGCCGGCTGGATATTGCCGTCCTTGGCATACGGCGCGTCCTCGATGCTGCCATCGAACAGTCTCTTCTGGAGACACCACCAGCATCCCGTCTCGCCGGGAACCACCCTCGCAACAACGCCACCCCAACCACCTTGAGTTGCGGAGACGTAAACCTGCGGGATGGCCAATTGGCGAGCGATGGTGCTGACTAGATGCCGCACCCCGAGCTCAGCCGTCGCGTCTATGACGATGTCCGCACCATCGAAGAGCTCGTCGAGGATTTCGAGTTGCGGACGGTCTTCGGTTTCCCCTTCGGCCAAGACACCCCCGAGCATTCCCTTGTACGTCTTGACCGTGGTAAACGGGTAGTTCGCGTCGGCTACTCCTTGCAACACTGTCGTTTTCAAGTGTCCGACCGCAGTAAGGCCAACCGGCCAGCGGACGATGGTTCCCGCTGACACGACGTCGTGCTCCAGCGCGCGTAACTCGCCCACCTGAGCACGTAAGAGTTCGAGCGCGAGTGGGCCCCCCAGCGCGCCCAGCCCGATGAGCACGATGACCTTGCCCGCGAGGCCGGAAAGCGCGGGGATACGTGTTGACAGGTCCTCCTGGCTCAGCCGCTCGCTACGAACAAGCGTTGGGACATCCTCTTTGATGACACCGCCGATTCTCTTCTCAGACGTGACGATGAAGAACCAGGTGTCCTCCCAGACGCCTTGCGTCACCTCATCTTTGACTACCACTCCCAGCCAGCGCAGGCTAACGGTCTGGGCTCCGTTCACTGGGGTGAGAGCCGTCGCCGGAGGCTTCTTGTATCCGGCCGACTGCTTGGCGGCCTTGAGAAGCGAGGAAGCGTCGCCATGCTTCGCGGGAAGTTCGTGGAGTCGAACCCAGCGAGCCCTCAACGCCTGCGCTGCAAACCGGCCTGCCAACGGCTCAGCCGCCGTTGCCAGGACCGCCGATTGGCCACTACCCCTATCTGCCGCCAGCTCGGTCATGCAGGCGCGCAACGGTGTCGTCTGCTCAGGCGCTCCCATCGCTAGCTTGAGGTCTCCGCCGACTTCGCCGTCAGCGGCATCCCGGATTTCTCCCGGAACGAACACGACCGCACCCTCGGGATACGGGAGATAGGTCGTTAGGGGTTCACCCTGGGGTGCTTCAGCGGTACGCATCACCTCTGGGTCTCCTTCAAGGAGGCCCAGTAGGAATGGGACGCGTTCGGATACCAGCCAGGCGCCTGTGTTCTCGGTCAGCCACTGGTCAGTAGAGCGGTCGAGGAGACAGAGATTCTTGCGATACCGACCCTGATGGCGCGGGAACGTGTGGTTCGGCGCGAACACCTCCGGTCGGAAGAACGGAAACAAGTCCGGATAGCGCACTTCAAGATACATCGGGTCTCCGCTCCCTCGCATCAGCGTCCCGCGGAAGATGACCCGTCCAGAACGCTTCAGCTCAACTTCGTCGAGGCTGAGATTGAGGCCTTCCGTCGTACGGAAGGCCTCAATCTCGTGCTCGAAACGCTGCGGATATCGGTCGGTCCAGCGCTTCATCGCGATGCTTCCTAACCGACTGGACGTGGCCGCGGTGGCACAGGTGGAGCCGGCGGCCCTGGCGGCGGCGGCTCCGGGTGCGGGTGTGGCTCCGGGTCAGGCGGACCCGGATGGTGGTGTGGCTCAGGGCTTGGGCCTGGGTGGGGGCCCGGTCCCGGGTGGCCACGTGCTTCGCCGTGCTCCGACTCTTCAGACATAACTGCTCCTTTCGGGACGTGCGGAATTGTCGGAGCGAGGTATATAGCCGGCGTCGGACGTATACGCGTGCCATGTAGAGAACTACGGTGACGCTGTAGGACTCTCGCCTGCTCTCCCCTTGGGTGGGAGGCGCTTTGACTGCGCCCCTACGCGAGCGCCGCAAAACAGCGGAATTTCCGGAGTTGACGAGTTTTCAACAGCCGACTGGCCCAGTTGTGCACAGCTTTTCCCGGAATTTGGCGACAATCGAGCTCGCGCTACACGCCTTTTGTTGAGGGAATTTGGCTACGCGGCGAGTTGTTGTGACGTCTGGCGGAACTGTGAACATCGCGGCGTGGCCACTCCCGCTATTCATCTCGACATGGCTCGCGATGAGAACTGGACCCCGTCACGCAGACTTCAGAGCGCCGTCGTTGCCGAGCGGGAACGGCTCGCTCGACGGTTGACTGACCTGGACGCTGAAGTGGCCTCGTTGCGGAACGACCTGCTCCGAGCAGAGACATCCCGACGCGAGCTCCAAGAGCAGCTTGCCATGCTGAACAGGCTGGTCCACGGAGCGGAGTTCGACTCATCCAACGGACACGCAATCGAGGCCACGGGCAGCAGCCACGTGGCGCAACAGGTCGTGCTCGGCTCCCACGCAGAACGAGCCGAAGTCCTGCGGGGGCAGGCAATCCGCGAGGCGGCAGTTCGCGTGCTCGTGAGCTCGAATCGTGCCCACGAGGCGCTTCACTACCGCGAGTGGTTCGAGCTACTCCTTGATGCCGGGATGCTCCCAGCCGGAAAGGACCCGCTCGCGACATTCTTGACACAGCTGGGCCGGTCGCCGGTAGTGGCCAAAAGCACCAGCCAAGGCATATACATGCTCGACCACGAATTCGTGCATCGCGCACATCAGCGGTTGGGAGCATTAACCCAGGAACTTCGGGAAACGCAACTATCGCCAGTAGCGGCAGACGCGGATGCCCTGGGCAATACAAGGCGGCGACGTGCCGAGCTGATGAGCGAGGTCGAGCGGACGGAGATGGAACTCGAAGAAGCACTGCGGTCACTAGGTGGAGCAGGCGAACAGCAGTTGCTCGCTGCGGCTGGTGCTTAGCTCGCCGTTCAGCGCCACCGCTTCTGGCTCAGATGAAATCCGACGAGGTTGCAGGCAAGCGCTAATCCGCCGGGTTGCTGGCCACGAACCTGACCGTTCTCACTAGTGCATCCGGTAGGGTGCGCGCGTGCCCAATTCTGGAAGTCCGCTCATCGACGCCAACACTCTGTCCAAGCTTCGCGATGCCGCGAAGGCGGCCTTGCCACGTTGCTATCCCCGGTACTCCGGCTTCGTCGTGCTTGCCGCGGTGAAGACTGCAAGCGGCGATATTTACGGTGGTGCCAACGTCGAGGTCGCCAACCTGTCGCTTACGAAGCACGCAGAAGAGGCCGCAGTAATGGCAGCGATTACCGATGGCGCCCCGCTCGACGGAGGGCCATGGCTGGAAGCCTTGTACGTCATTGGCGGCGCGCCCTGCGGCAGCTGCCGGCAATTTCTGTGGGAGTTTGCGACAGAAGACGCGGTGGTCGTCATCGACGACACGTTCGGGCATGTGAAGTCTTCCCTCTTCCTCCGAGACCTACTGCCGGAAGCGTTCGGGCCTGCGGACATGAAGACTGACCTAAGGCCGGGCACCCCTCCTCCCGGCGTGCTCTAGCGCCGCTGGCAAGCGACGACCTACTCCACGTTATGACCAAGCTCGCTTCTCCGTACGCCCGGTTCTCGGAAACCCTCGGTCGCGTGTCCGACTCAGTTGAACATGAGTCGCGGTCTCCCGTCGCGAAGGACCGAGACCGCATCATCCATTGCGGAGCGTTCCGTCGACTCCAGCGCAAAAGTCAAATCGTCGGCGTTCAGTCCTCCGACTTCTTCCGCACTCGCCTCACGCACACAATTGAGTGCTCGCAGATAGCACGCGCGCTTGGAGCCCGATGCGTCAAGAACGCCGACGAGGTCGTGGAGGACCCATCTCACTTCCAGGACCTGATGGAAGCCGCAGCTCTCGCGCACGACCTCGGGCATCCGCCTTTCGGTCACAACGGTGAGCGGGCACTCATCGAGATGATGAAGCGCCACGGTTCAGGCTTGTTCGAAGGGAACGCGCAGAGTTTTCGCATCGTCACCTCCTTGGAACCAAAAGTGCTCGTTGACAACCGCGCGTGCGGGCTCGACCTAACCCGCACGACGCTACGGGCAATCATCAAGTACCCCTGGACGGAGAGCCAGGCCAAGGCCAGCGACGAGAAGAAGTTTTGTTTCTACGACGCAGAAGAGGACACCGAGGTCGCCCAATGGCTGTTTGACGGGCAGTCCCCTGACCGAACGGTTGCCACAGACATGCTTGAGGCAGCCGATGACATCGCCTACGCCGCACACGACTTCGAGGACGGAGTTTGGTCCGGACTTATCCCGCTATCCAGGCTCCTCAACCAAGCCGATGACGCGGTCCGCAACAAGCTCCAAGCCCGCATCGGCCACGAGCCGGCGTTCAAGGCTATGAGCGTCGCGGATGCGCTGAATGAACTGGCTGAAAACACCTACCTGTACGACGAACCTTGGGCCCTGTTCCCGTTCGATAGAAGCCGCAAGGCCCGCGCCGGCCTCAAGAATTACACCGCCGACCTCATCGACAAGTTCATCGACGGCGTGACGCCCGATAACGCATTCAGGAAGCTAGAAGAGGATGCAGAGCTAAGCCGGCGTTTAGAGCTGCTCAAAGGGATGGCGACCGTCTGGATGATTGAGAGCGCCGCAGAGTCAACGGTTCGATTTGGACAACGCAAGCTCGTCGAGGACCTTTTCGAGGGTTACTGGACGAACCCGCAGATGCTGCCCAACCAGGAAACGTGGAGCGAGGTCGAGCGCGCTGGACAGACACCTGAGGACCGCGCAGACACTGCCGCGGGTGAGTACGAGGTCTGGAGACGGAAAGCTCGGGTGATTTGCGACCACATCGCCGGGATGACGGACCTGTACGCCCTCCATGTCCACGGCGAGATGTACCGCGGAGGCGGGCCCGGTCTATTCCGTCCTATCGTCGGCTGACGGCCTAGTCGCCCCCGGCCGCCATCGAAAAGCTAGAAGTAGCTGTCCGGCTCGTCGAAGCCGGAGAAGCCGGTGTCTGCCTCGAACGCGTTCTGGCGTGCCCGGTCTGCCCGTCGCCTCGCGAACGGGTGATGAACGCCGTCGGAAACCGCCTGCTCGTAGGCCTCCTGCCAAATCAGTTGGTACTGGGCAACGGTACGGGCGCCCGGAAGGCTGCGCCGTTCGCCTGCATCTGTGACATCTGAAGTCCTTCGCGCACGTCCCATAGAGCGACCATGCGTCTGCTCCTGGACCGGCGCCAGAGTTTCCACTGCGATGGTCGCTGACATTCGAACCATCTTGTAAGGCGGGTCGGACGGACCCTCGCGCGTGAACCGGTCGGGCTTCGGCAGAGGCCTATTCAGCCCGCATAAGTCTCCGGCACGGCAGAGCAACGCTAGGGAAGAGCGGGGTCCATCGGGTCGCTGAGGAGCGGAGGGCGCGACCGTTACTGCGGCTAGGCTACGCGTCGACTCGACTCTCGATTCGGAGCAGCGTGGGAGCAACACCGCAGTACCGAGGGCAGCTGGAGCTGACCTGGACCAACAAGGACGAGCGGCTGCTGTCTAACGAAGACGGCAGCTACGAGTGGGTGCCGCCGAGCGATTACCGCGTATCAGAGGTACGGCTGCTCAACGACGCTACTTCCGTCGGGGTGACGGATAGCAAACGCGCGGCTGACAACTTGCTGATTCGGGGAGACGCCCTGCACGCGCTGACGAGCCTCGCGGAATTGTCCGAGTTCGCAGTCGAATACCAGAAGCGGGTCAAGCTGGTCTACATCGACCCGCCCTTCAACACTGGCCAGGCGTTCGCGCATTATGACGACGGGCTGGAGCACTCGGTTTGGCTCACGATGATGCGTGACCGGCTCGAACAGGTGAAGAAGCTTCTCTCCGATGATGGTTCCGTATGGGTCCACCTGGACGACGCTGAGGCTGCGTACTGCAAGGTCCTCATGGATGCCGTGTTTGGCCGACAGAACTTCGTGGGCACGGTCGTTTGGGAGAAAGCAGACTCACCACGCAACTCGGCACGCCAGTTCAGCACCGACCAGGACTACATCCTCGTGTACTCGATGGACCCAGGATGGAAGCCCAATCGGCTGCCGCGGACCGCCGCATCCGATGCCATCTACTCGAACCCTGACGGCGACGAGCGCGGTGACTGGTATCCCGGCGACCCGTTCGCGAACAAGCCGTACTCGAAAGGCTTGTACACAATCACCGGCCCGACCGGCCGGGACTTCAAGCCGCCCGACGGACGCTACTGGCGCATCTCAGAGGAGGTGTTCTGGGAACTCGACAGAGACGGGCGTATCTGGTGGGGGCCAAGCCTGGATGCCCGCCCGAGCATCAAGCGCTACCTCACAGAGGTCGCAGAGCTCGTACCCAGAACGCTTTGGAGCAGGCACGACGTTGGCAGTAACCGCACCTCGAAGAACGAAAGTCGGGCATTGTTCCCTGGGCGGCCGGCTTTCGCGACTCCGAAGCCTGAGGCGCTGCTCGAACGCATCATTCGTCTGGGCACTCGGCCGGGCGACATCGTGCTGGATTGCTTCGCGGGGTCCGGAACCACCGCAGCTGTTGCGCACAAGATGGGCCGACGATGGCTTGCCATCGAATTCAGCCGCGAGACGGTCGAGACCTACGCACTCACCCGCCTCCAGAAGGTCGTCGAAGGCACGGACGATGGCGGCATCACCATCCTCAAGGAACGCGTTGCTGCTGAAGAGCTGCCCGATGGCGTGACTCCGGTGGAGGCAGCGAAGTTCCTCGCGGTCCTCAAGAAATTCATGACGCGCGACGCGCCGATGGAGGAGAAGGAGGGCGCCGGAGGCGATGACGCCGATGACGACGAGGACGAGGACCTTGACGAGGGCTGGGATGACGACGAGAGCGAAACAGCCTTTGATGCCGAGTCTGGCGGCAACCTTGAGAACGTTCGCGCGAAGGCAGCGAAAGACTTCGTCAAGACCCTGCGGCGGGACGCCAAGACGCGCATCGTCAAGACCAAGCTTTGGGAGGGTGGCGGCGGTTTCCGCGTCCTCGACGTGGCACCCTCCATGTTCGAGAACCAGGATGGGTTCGTAACCATCGCGGCATGGGCAACGAACGGAAAGCTGGCCGAAGCAACTGCGGCACAGCTCCACTTTGAGTTCGAATCAGACCCGCCGTTCGTCGGGCGCAAAGGTCGCAGTAGGCTCGCGGTTGTTGACGGGCTCGTAAATGCCGACGTCGCGACCCTACTCGTCAGCGCGCTCGACGATGATGAGCGCCTGACCCTGTGCGGCACCGCCGTTGACCCGGCAGTCCGCGGCATCCTCAAGGCTTTGAGGTCGGGCTCGACCGTGCGCAAAATCCCGTCGAGCATTCTCGCGGCCTACCGACAGTCGTCACCGTGGACCCCATCACGGTCCGCTCTCGTCCGCGCGGCATCTACTGAGACAACGCCAGTACAGCAAACCGAAGCTCCTGCCGGAACGTCTCGCGACGAGGTCGGACTGAGTGCTCAGATGACTGCCGCACCTGAGCAACAGGCGGAGGGTGTTGCGTTTGCCACCGGAGCTAGGTCAGAGTGACGGCGACCGATGGCGCCGCCTCGCTGGACGACCTGTTTGACGCTGAGCGCGTAGCGAGAATCTCATCCGAGCTTGATTTACGGGCCCCGAACCGCGAGGCCCTCGAAAGCATCGCCTGGGCGGTCGCCCTCCACTACGACATACAGCAGAAGCCAGCTCCGTTCCGTGGAATTGCTGACGTTGCGACCGGGGTTGGCAAGACCTACGTGATGGCAGGTGTCATCGAGTACTTCGCGGATGAGGGCGTCCGCAACTTTGCCGTCATCACCCCCGGAACCACCATCCTCAGGAAGACGGTCGCTCAGTTCACTGCTGGCACGCCGAAGAGCCTGCTGAAAGGTATGGAGGTGGCGCCGCTCGTCATTACGTCGGAGAATTTCGCCTCGCCGATGGTCAGGGCTGCGATGGACGACCCCGACGAAGTGAAGCTGTTCGTGTTCACGGTGCAGTCTTTGACGAAGCCGACAACGAAGCAAGGAAAGAAGACCCACGAGTTCAACGAGAACCTTGGAGCGGCGTTCTACCAGCGTCTGACAAAGGCAGAGGACCTCTTTGTCATCGCTGACGAGGAGCACTGCTACCACGGTCCGGCGTTCAGCAAGGCGGTTGATGACCTCGAACCGCGAGTGCTTTTGGGGCTTACCGCTACCCCGCATTCGAGGACGCCGGAAGAAGAGATTGTCTTCCGCTATCCGCTCGCAGCAGCGATTGCGGACAAGCTCGTGAAAACACCAGTCCTGGTCGGTCGCAAGGACGACCGTTCAGACCCGACCACGAAGCTCCTGGATGGCATTTCGCTGCTGGAACTTAAGGCGCAGGCGGTTGCCGTCTACTCCGAAGGGAAGGATGTCGCACCGGTCACCCCGCTGATGCTTGTGGTCGCTCAAACCACCGCTGAGGCGGACGAAATCAAGGGAACGCTGGAGGACCCGAACTTCCTCGATGGCCGCTATCAGGGCAAAGTCCTAGTCGTGCACTCCTCTGCGCCGGATGAGGCTCTCGAAGCTCTCGACAAGCTGGAGGAGCCCGGAAGCCCCTACACCGTCGTTGTGAGCGTCGGGATGCTCAAAGAGGGATGGGACAACAAGAGCGTGTACGTCCTAGCGTCGATGCGCGCGAGCGTCTCCACAATCCTGACTGAGCAGACGCTCGGCCGCGGCCTTCGCCTCCCGTTCGGCGAGTACACGGGCATTGAAATACTCGACACGCTCGAAGTGCTCGGTCACGAGCGCTACGAGCAGCTGTTGCGCAAAGCGAACGTTCTTAACGAGCAGTTTGTTGACCGACGAACCCGTGCGGTGCTCGTCAAGAACGCACAGGGCCAGTACGTCCCTACGGTCGAGACCACGCACGTGTCGGCTCCGGTCATCGCGACGCCCGAGGAGCAGGAAGCAGGCGGTAGTGGCGCGGGCGCAACAGTCGCTGGTGATGCCGTAGAAGCCGCGGCGGCGGGCGCAGTTGCGATTGGAGACGCGGTCTCTGGTGGGGACGACAGTGATTCCGCAACGCCCGATGCCGTTCCCGCTGGCGTGCCGACAATCGTGAGCGTCGAAGACCACACTGCGAACGCCCAAGTCCAGGTCGAGCAGATGTCATCTCAGCTGGTTCCAACGCCTGGACTGCCGTCGTTGAAGGTCCCGCGATTGAAGATGGGAGCGCCGACGGTTTTCTTCTCGCTTGCCGACATCACGAACGTGGACCCATTTCGGAAGCTCGGAACGCGCATCGCCTCCGACCCCGAAAAGGAGCTAAGGCGTACGCGGCTAAGCGCTCGCCGCATCAAGGGCAAGGACGGCCTCCTCCAGACTGAGCTGGTTACCGCTCCCGCGGTTGACCGGGTCACCGGCGCGGTGCAGACCGTGCCGCTGGCGCAAAGCCGAGAACACTTGCTCGACATGCTCCTCACGGCGTCGGTGGTGCCAGCGCGCGCTGTCGAGCGAAACGCTGCCCAACCGCTCCTAGACGCTCTGCTCGACGGTCTGGGCGATAAGGCCGAGGTGATACTCAGCGCGTTCCCAGACCGTGCGGCCGCCGGTCTCATCGAACTCGTTACGGACGAGCACCGGAAGGTTGCTTCGAAGCCGACATACAGTGAAGTCGTCGAGCTGAACGAGTTCAACAAGGTCCGGACAGCGCGAGCAGCAACCAGCACCGACCTCATTGGCCTGTTCAGCACCTCCGTCGGCTACGAGGGCTACAAGCGGTCGATGTACGTGCAGGACTGGTTCCACAGCTCGACAGAGAGGAAGGTCGCGAACATCATCGATGCTGAGGACGCCATCAAGTTCTGGGTCCGCTTACAGAACGGCGACCTTCCCATCCTGTGGACTGGAGCCAAGGAGTACAACCCGGACTTCGTCGTTGTTGAAAACGATGGCGCGCACTGGATTGTCGAAGTCAAGATGAACGCGCAGATGAAGTCAGAAGAGGTCGCCGGCAAGCGGGAGGCCGCGCAACGCTGGGCGAACTACGTCAACGCCGACGTGACCGTTGAAGCGGCCTGGCACTACCTTCTGCTGTCAGAAGACGACGTCGATGCCGCCAAGGGTTCCTGGGAAGCACTGAAATCGCTCGGCGCCTGAGCTCAAGTTGTTAGTCGCCGACAGCTAGCTTCGCTCGGCTACTTGCCCGCGCGCCGATTCAGTTTCTTCTGTTCCCGTTCTGCCTTTCCGGTAGCGCGAACCTCGGCGTAGATGGCGTCCCATTCGGGCAATTGTGGGCGCTTCCGTACGCGCTCCTGGTTGCGTTGGTCTGCTCGCTTGGCGTAACGAGCAATCTCGGCCTCGGTACTGCCCGACGCAGTCGCCTGATGCTCAGCTACGGCGACAACCTGCGTCCCTGGCAGCGGGGTCTGCCACTCGTCCTCCAGCAGCGCGCGCCAGTCGGGAAGGCCGAGCGCGTACGCGAGCGAGACGATTAGGCGAAGCGGCGGGTTGTCGTAGTCGCCGCTTTCCAGGTGCTGCAGCGTGCGTCTTGAAATGCCGACGGCATCAGCAAGCGTCTGCTGCTTGACCTTCTGGGCGATGCGCTCCGTGCGCAACCGCGACATCGGCTCTGGCTGGCCCTCGGCTGAGCTTTCGCTGCCCTGCCCATCGGTGTCTTTCAAGCGTCGCATTCGGAATCTCTTCGTGCGGTCCTAACAGAAACCTACACGGTGGCGTGAGTCAAATTTTGCGCAAAGTCGCTCCGTTCGGCGCCTCAGCTGACCCGACTTTTCCCGGCGACAAGACCTGGCACAAGAGCCGGGTCGCCGAGAAAACGGAGCTGCAAGATGCACGGAAGCGACATGAGCAGGGCGGGCGGGACGGACCCTCAGGACAGCCTTCCCTCATGGCAGGTACTGCACGGCGACTGTTTGGAGCGGATGCGCGAGCTCCCGGAGAGCAGCGCCGATTCTGTTATCACCGACCCGCCGTACGGCCTGTCCAAGGAGCCGGACATGACCGAGGTGCTGACGTGCTGGTTAGCCGGCGAGTCCTACCAGCACAGCTCCCGAGGGTTTCTTAACCAGGAGTGGGACAGCTTCATCCCCGGCCCGGAGTACTGGCGGGAAGCGATGCGGGTTCTAAAGCCGGGCGGACACTTGGTCGCGTTCAGCGCTCCCCGTTGCTATGACGTCCTGGTCATGGCGCTGCGTCTCTCGGGCTTCGAGATTCGCGACTGCGTCTTGGCATGGACCTATGGCCAGGGGATGCCGAAGTCCCACAGCGTCAGCAAGAACCTCGCCGAGAAGCTTGGGGATGACGCTGCAGAGGTTCAGGAGTGGGCAGGTTGGGGCACCGGTCTTAAGCCGGCGCAGGAGCCCATTGTCGTAGCCAGGAAGCCACTCAGCGAGAGGAGCGTGTCGGCCAACATGCTCAAACACCGCGTCGGAGCTATCAACATCAACGCGACACGGGTCGGTGGCGACGGACGCAGCGAGCAGGGTCGCTGGCCAGCGAACTTCGTGCTCGCGCATCACCCAGGCTGCCAGCAGGCCACAAGCGGGGGCTGCGTTGCCAGCTGCCCGGTCAACGCCATGGATGACCAGGCTCGCACCGGTGGCTTTGGCGGCGAAGTCGGCGTCTCTCAGTACTTCGAGACCGCCGACTGGGACGCCGAGCTCCCCATCGAGGAGGTGCTCCGTGGGAACGCATCTGCTGCCAACTACTGCCCCAAGCCTTCGGTGAAAGAGCGCGACGCTGGACTCGCGGAACCCGGTGCAGTCGCAGCCGCGAAGCGGTCTGACGCTACGGCTGCCGCCTTGCGTGGCCGTGACAGCGCATTCGCCCCTCGCGGCAAGCAGGGCCGGCTCAACCCGCACACGACCGTCAAGCCAGCGGGGGTCATGATGTGGCTCGCCACTCTTGTCACGCCGGCCGGCGGGACAATCCTCGACCCGTTCTGTGGGTCAGGGAGCACTGGCGTCGCGGTAGCGCTGGCTAACTCAAGTGCCGAGCCTTCCCTGCGGTGGTCTTTCATTGGCATCGAAGCCGACTTCGACAACGCTGGGTTCGTCGAGACCGCACGCAAGCGCATCCGTTTCGCGGCTGGAACTGGCATGCGCGAGGTTGCGGACGACACGGTCGCGACTCTTGCCGACTCGCGCAAGGCGGCGGCCCCCGTGCCGTCAAAGACCCCAAACCATTACCAGCCTCAGCTCAGGCGCTGGACTGCAGCAGGCCACAAGCGCTGCCGCAGGGCACCTAGGACTGCATGCGCGCAGGCGTCGTTTCCTTCAGGTCCTGCCTCAGGTGTAGACACGAACAGGTCAGTGCGGACGCACCGGCCGGTTCACGTCACGCACGACAGGAGGACACACAACATGTGCACCCAAGACGGGATGGACGAAGGGGCTGCTGCAGCGCAGGGGTCTGGCTTGGTATTGCCGAAGCGCTTGTCGCCGGGCGACCTGACGGACTACAGCGTGTGCCCGCGCAAGGTGTGGTTGCGTCGCGGCGCGCACATCCGGCTTGAGGGCGAGCCAAACGCGACTCTCATGCTCGGTAACGCGGTTCATGCCGCGTTGTATCTGTTCTTCGGGTTGCCGCCCGAGCAGCGGGAGCCGGCAGCCGAACGGCTGCATGCGTGCCTGCGTCATGCGTGGCGGGAGCACTGCAAGCCGAGCTTCTTCGCCAGTGTCGAGGAGGAACGCGCGTACGGCCAGCGGGCGCTGGAGCTGCTGACGACATTCGCGCTGCGGTTCACGACTGAGAGCGTGCCGCTTGCCCGAGAGCAATGGGTGACGCTGAAGCTGCCGAACGGGGTCGTTTTCCGTGGCAAGACCGACCGTGTGGATGGTGAGGTTCACCCCGACAGCAAGGGGTCCCTGGAAGTCATCGATTACAAGACCGGCCGGGTCATGCTCGATGACGACGAGGTTGCCGACGAACCCGCCGCGCAGATGTACCTGCTCGCCACTGAGCAGATGTACAACCGCCAGGTTCACCGGGTCAGGTTCATCTACCTGACCTATGGCCAGGACGCCCGTTGGGAGCCGGAACGCGAAGACGTCGAGCTCGTACGGGAGCGGCTGCTGGCACGAACCGACGAAATGCTCGCCGACCGGGTATTCGAGCCGCGACCGGGCGCGCACTGCGCCCGCTGCGTGTTCTCGCACTTGTGCCCGGACGCGGGACGGGTCGAACTCACGGACCTGGAGGTGGATGATGAGCTCGTCTTCTGACCGTGCCGCCCGCCAAGAGGATGCCTTCGACGGGAATTACCGCGACCGGGTCCTCGTGAAGGTCACGATGCTGGCTGAAGAGCGCTTCAAGCCCGTGCGGGCCGAGATGCTCATGTCCGCATTCGTGGATGCCGGAGCCGCGGCCGGACGCTGTCATGGCAGGCTAGCCGCCGCCGAATTCCAGTTTTGCTCAAGAAGCGCCCAGGAACCGGCCGCGGTGGTAGGTGAGCGCATCCGGCCACTCATCAGGCTCGCCGCGACCCTGCTCCTGGCCGGGCATCCGGATGGCGACCCCGAGGTCGTGATGCACACAGCCGACTGGCCGGCGAAGCCGCCTTGTCTGGCGGTCTTGAGGACCGACAAGGCCCACGGATTCACGTCGGATGCGGACGAATGGGAGGTGCTCTGATGCCTCGCCGCAGAACACCGAAGGGGTACCGCTACTTCCGCCGCGCGTTTCTCAACCGAGAGGGCTGGTATCTCGGCGCGCACATCCTCGCGACTGTTGCTGAGAGTGGGAATTACGCACGCGTCAACATCGCCGACTGCGACCGCGTCATTCGCTTGGAGTTCGACGCCGAGGACACCCGCGAGATGCGGAACTCGCTGCACAAGCTGGACCTGCTTATCACGACGCTGATAGAGGTCCGGAATGAGTTGACCAACGGATACATCGCGCATCGAACGGCTGAGGCGGAGCGCAGGCGCAAGAGGCGGCAGTCGTGAGCCCGGATGCGAAGACCTCGGCGGCCGGGCGCGGCGACCCGTTCGGTCGGGTGCTCGGCGCGGGCCGCGGTTTGACTGGTACCAGCGCGAGCCAGGCCGAACTCAAAGCGGCTGAGGACAAGCTTGCTGAGGCGCTCAGCAAGCTCAGCGACGCTGCAAGCCAGGTGGAGGAACTACTGGACACGGCCAGCGGTCTGCGAGCTGAGTTGCAGAGGACTTCGGAGCAGCTAAACCACTGCCGGCGCAACGCTCAGGACGCAGAAGTCCGTGAGGTCGAAGCGCTCATCGAGAGAGACCGAGCGAGATATGCGGCGATGTGCGCCAACGGTCAGCGCGACCCGTGCGGGCACGTGCAAGCCGACCAGATGCACCAGCGCGAGTGGTCCCCAGGTCGCCCGTACCTCTCGTTCCAGCACGCCCGGCACCCGAAGACTCACGAGTGCTACACGACGGACATGGGCGGCGCCCCGGCAGGTGAGATGCCAGGTGCTGGCCGGCACTGGCAACGCTGCATCGACCTGGACCTCTGTCCTCTACCTGAACCGATGGGCGGCCAATTCGAGCATCGGCTCGACGGCCCGGCACTACGACAGACACACCTGTGGTGGGACCGAGAACACAACGCGATTCCACTGCGGCAGCTCACTGACGACCACCTCAACAAGGTCATCGCTTACCTGCGAACTAACGCACAGGAGCTGAACTCAGGCGAGTGGAGACGGAGTCGGGTGATGGTCCCCGCCCCGTACCACGCGTACGAAACAGGAGCCGCATGGATGGCCGACACGCCGCTCATGCGCGCCCTCCTTCGAGAGCGAAACCGGCGTCGCCAGAGCGCACGCCGGCAAGCAGCCAGGCGCCGCGGAGACCACTCGTGAACTGCCTCCGCAGGCGTCGGTCTACGACTTTCGTCGACTCCGCCCCGCCCGGGCGGTTCTGCGAATCGCCGGACCTAGGTTGCGCTCACCTAAAAACCCAGACCTCTTCGCATCTGCCCTGAGTTCGGGGCGGCAGCGCCACGGACGGTCAGCTGAAACGTAGGAGAAAACGGCATGAGCGACAACATTGAAGGTACGGCCAACCAAGCCTCCGGGACGGACGGCGCCGGAGCAAACGGAGGTGCGGAACGACGCGGCCGCAAGAGGGTCCGCACACAAGCCCGTCCGGGGTTTACGAACCGAAAGCACCGGCGGGAAATCGAGAAGGCGGTCATCCGCTCTCGCCTGCTTGATGTTCTTCCAGACCCCGACGACGTTGAGCTTGAGCGGCGCGTAGAAGCCGACTACCAGCTGCTGCTGCCGTCCGACCCCAACGAGCTCCGATTCTTCAACGAGACGGGCCAGGTCTCGGTCAGCCCGAACCGTCGCGGAAAGTTCGAGTTCATCGAGGCGCACGCTATGCGAGGGCTCCCGTTGATGCGGGAGCTCGAAGAGTTGCTTTGCGAAGGGAAGGGCATGGGTCGAGGTACGGACCGTCGTCTGTTCCTCGCTGCGTTCGAGCGTAACTGCTTTGAGGCAGGACGCCCCGAGGTCATCCGGCATTGGCGCGAGTTCCAAACGAGCAACGACCCGCTCGCCTGGGCTTACGGTTGGCCAGCGCGGGACGGTTCGAACCGCGACCAGAGCAACGTTTATCGGATGCTCCATGACACGCTCGACCGATGCAGCTCCGACATCTGTCTCGTTCTCAATATCCGTGCGCTGGTAGCGCTCAGACAGCAGCTCGGCGATGACGGCAAGGACATCGGTCGCTACCTGGTACTCGATGGCACTGACATCCCCGCTGCGCGTGAGGAGAAGCCCGCCCGTGTTCCTGAGGAAGAGGAGCTCATCCGTCGGCAGCTGACGTTCGCCACCCTGGCTAGCCACGGTGCCAACAAATACTGGCGCGGTGGACTGCTGCTGTGTCTCACCGACGTGAAATCCGGACTTGTCTTGGGCTTCGTTCTCGTCCCCGGCAACTCAGACGAGGCAGCCCTGCCCACCCTGAGGGAACTCCTGAGGCGAATTCACGCCACCTGGGAGCTTTACGCTGGCGAGCCCTGGGAACCGGAGTATCTAACCGCCGACTCCGCGTTTAACGAAAACCCGCTCCACTCGATGCTGGAAGCGGAGTTCGCAATTCACCCAGTGACCCCTCTAGCAACGAACCTCGGGTCTGCGCATGCGTGGGCCGAGAACGATGGAACACCGTGCTGTGCCCAGCATGGCGACCTAAAGCATGTCCAGAACCAGTACTTCGTCACCCATGCGAAGCGACGAGAGTTGGGGCTGCGCCCGGGTGACGAAGCAGACATGTCGAAGGCAGGCGCTCGCTGGGTCTGCACAGGGCGAATCAATCAGACAGCTGCGAACCCGGAAGGGGACCCGTGCCCTGTCAAGGCGACAACTCGCTGGGCACGCAATCCGACGGCGTACCCGTTCCTGCCACACAAAGGTCAGAGCCGCACCTACGTCCCCCTACGCAGGGCGCTCATGCGTCGCAGAAACGTCAGCGAATCGACCAACGCGAAGCTCAAAGGGCGCGGCATCGGACAAGGCGGCATGAACGTCCCGCGATGGGTCCGAACAGACAACGAGTTCCGATGGCTCGTTCACTCGACCCTTCTCGCATTTACGCTTCAACGCCTCGTGCACGAAAACGGCTTCTACCGCAGGTCCCACCAGGAAGCCGAAGAACGCGGCTACCTCACGCCATCGCAGCCGAGCCCGCACCCCTCTGTCGTGCCCCTAGACCGTGCATTCGTTGCTGTTCCCGGGACCGACGCAAGGCGGGGCGATGACGACGAGCTACTCGACTTCGACAGGCTCGTCGCCTAACCGGAGCACGCGCGGCTTAGGTCTGCGGCACAAACGAGACGTACAGTTGAAGGCCCGCCATGCGGCGGGCCTTCAGGTACTTAAGGGGCGGGTCGGCAATCTCATACCCGAGGCGCGGCTCAACGCAAATCTTCACCGCAAGACCGCCGGCTAGTGCGGAAGCGACTTTCGCAAATACGGCGCCCGAATCAGGGAGAGAGCCGACCCGGAGTTTCGCGAATACGTCCAGGCTCATCGCACGCCTACCTCGAATCCCTAGTATCTACGGGCGATTTAGTTTCGCAAATACGCTGAGGTCGCTTTTCGCAAACGACCCAAGTGGAGCCAGACGGGATCGAACCGACGACCTCCTGCTTGCAAAGCAGGCGCTCTCCCAGCTGAGCTATGGCCCCTCGCGGGGTCTGAGTTTATCGCGCCGACGGGGACGCCTGCGGGCCCTCGAGGCACGCGCCGACGGCCATGAGGCTCAGCCGTCGAAGTCGAAGTCTTTCGGCGGGCGCTGCTCAAACCAGAGCCGGTCGTGTTCCGGCGTGTCCTGGAGGAACTCCGGGGTCTCCTCGAGCATGTCTTCCTCGCCAGGCTCGTTCTCAGGGTCGCGCTGGGCGTCGAACTCGCGTGTTGGCTGCGGGTCGGGGTGATGTTGGGCCGGCTGCTCGTGCGTCTCCGGCTCTGGATGATGCGCCGGAGGGTTCTCGGGATGCTGCTCGGCAGCCGGGTCGGGTCGGGGCGCGGGCGCGGCCGGCTCAGGTGCTGCGGGTGCGGCCGGCTCGGGCACGGGCGGCGCGGGCTCATCTCCCATGGGCGGCTCTGGCGAGAAACGCGGACGCTGGGGCGGTTGTTCGAACTGCAGATGCGGAGGCTGCACGGTCTTGTGTACCGCCGTCTCGTCGTGCTCGGGCGGATCGTGATGCTCGAAAGCGTCCGGGTGCTCGACGAGGTCGTGGTCCTCGAGCAGGTCGTGATCCTCGATCGGTTCGTGGTGCCCGTAATCCAGGGGCTCTTCGTACGCCGGCTCGAGCGGCTGCACAGGCTCGAACGGCTGCGCAGGCTCGGCGAGCGACGCGGGGCGCGTCCGCCGCAGGAACCGGCGCTTTGGCTGCTGCTCGGGTTCCTGTTCGAAGTGGATGTCCTCCGGGTGCCCATGCTCGCCGTCCAGATCAAGGTGCTGCGTCGCGTGCTCCGGGTGCGGGTGCGGCGCAGTGCTGTCGTGGTAGCCGTATTCCTCCAGCTCCTCGGGGCTGAGCCCGCGAATCTCAGGCTCCCGATGCTCGGGTGCCTCGAGCTGTGCGGTGCCGAATGTTGGCTCGCGGCGAACCGGTCCCAGCGCCTCCCGCTCCAACCGCTCGATCTCGGCAGGATCGGCGCCACGGGCGCGCTTGAGGTCGAGATGCTCGCGGATCGCGTCGTCCAGCAGACCCATGCCGTAAGCGTATCGACTTACGGCATATGTGCTGCAAACGGCGACCCGACGCCTAGCTGCTGAATCCGCAGGCGTGCGCCGCGCTCGTGAACGCCGGCGACCTGAGATCGATCGTCTTCGGGATGGCGATGATGCCGTCGCGATCGCCGATGTCGCTGGGTTCGCGGGATTCGACGCAAACGGGTTGACGAAACGATTGCGTCCGGGAACCGCCAACGCCGTGGGCGCGCATGCAGTCGGCGGTCTTGGCTGCCTCGGCGCCAGCAGCGTGCTTGCCTCGTGGCTAAACTCCTGCAGACCGGGCGGCTCTGCCGCCGCACGGGGCTATAGCTCAGTTGGGAGAGCGCCTGGATCGCACCCAGGAGGCCGGCGGTTCGAGTCCGCCTAGCTCCA
>DATAUP010000041.1:0-2177 GCA_036268195.1 Solirubrobacteraceae bacterium | reverse complement strand
GTTGGCGGACAAGGAGGTCTGTACTGCCCGCGGCGCCGCGAGGCGGGCTACCCGGTTCCGCGATGAGTCTCGGCGCCGCCGCCGAGTCCTCGCGCTAGCCCCATTTTCCGCAGGTGATGTTGGGTAGTTCTCGCGGTTTGTGTGGCGGTGTGCGGGTTTGCGTGCGCACGGCTTGGTCTCGGGTGGGATGCTGTTGTGGCAACTCTGGCTCTCGGGATGCTTTTTGTGCGTCCGACAGGGCCGGTACTGTTGTGGCAACATGTTCGTCAAGGAGACCAAAGTCAAGCGGTCCGGTCGCGAGTACAGCTACTTGCAGCTGGTGGAGGGCTACCGTGATGAGAACGGCAAGGTTCGTCATCGTGTTGTGGCAAACCTTGGTCGGAAGGATGCGCTGAAGGACTCCGGGCAGCTGGAGGCGCTGGCGGGATCGTTCGCGCGTCTGGACCCGCCGATGGCTGGGACGCGCCGCAGCGTCGGGCCGTTGCTGGTGGTCGAGCACTTCATTCGCGAGCTCGCGGTCAAGGACACGGTTGACGGAGCGTTGCCGCGCAGCGCCAGGTCGATCTTGTCCGTCGGTGAGGTCGTGTGTGCTCTGATCGCGAGCCGCTTGTGTTCCCCGTCGCCGCTCTATGACGTCGCGGGGTGGGCGTCGGGCGCGGCGGTGCACGAGCTGTTGGGGATCCCGCCGGCGCTGCTTAACGATGACCGGCTCGGCCGGGCGCTTGAGACGTTCGCCGTCTACGCCGAGGATCTGCGCTCCAGGGTCGCCGCTGGCGCGATCGAGCGGTTCGGTGTGACCGCGGGCCGGTTGCATGTCGATCTGACGACGGTCGCGGTCAGCGGTGCGTATGAGCATTCGGCGCTGGTCGCGAAGGGGTGGGCGTCTGATCGGCGGGTCGCCAGGCAGGTCCGCACGTTGCAGGCGTCAACGCCGGATGGGACGGTGCTCTACAGCCGCCCGGACCCCGGGAACGCGGCGGAGTTGACGCTGGTCGGCGCGTCGCTGGAGCGACTGCTGGCGATCTCAGGGCAGGGGTTGTTGATCGTGTGTGATTCCGCGATGGGGCAGCCGAAGACGATGCGTGAGATCGACCAGGCCGGTGTCAGGTTCGTGGTGCCGCTTCGCGCGAGCGCCGGGTTCCGCGAACGGTTCCTCGCCGACGTCGGCCACGCGGCGCTACGCCCCGTTCGTTACGTGCCCGAGCGCGAGCAAAAGCTTCCGGCTGAGCGACGAACGGTGTTCAAGGGTGCGTTGCGGGGCTGGGATATCCCGGCCACCGACAAGCATCCGTCGCTGCGGCTGCGCGTCGCCTATATCCACTCCTCTGAAGAAGCCGCCCAGGTCGCTGACGCGCGCGAGCGTGCGCTTCAGAAGGCCGAGAACGCACTAACGCGGATGCGCAACGGACTCGGCGGCCGTTTCTATAAGACGCGTGAGCAGGTCGAGCGTCGCATCGGGCAGGTCCTCGAGGTCAATATCACCGGGCTGATCGACGTGACCGTCAGCACCCGCAAGGGGAAGCTGACCGTCACCTGGCAGCGCGATCAGAACGCGATCGCCACCGCCGCGAGCTTCGACGGGATCTACGCGCTGGCGACGAACCTCCCCGGCCCGATCACCGCCGGCAAGGTGCTACGGCTCTACAAAGACCAACAGATCGTGGAACGTCGCCACCGCGACATGAAGCAAACACTAAAGGTCCGGCCGATCTTCCTCCACAACGACGACCGCGTCTACGCATTGCTCAGCATCGTCGGAATCAGCCTCCTCGTGTTCGGACTGATCGAAGCCCGGACCCGTGCCGCGCTTGGCCCCGACCAGCAGCTACCCGGACTGCTGCCCGAAGGCCGCGCCGCCCGCCCGACAGGCCGCAACATCCTCGCCGCGTTCCAAGGCCTCGGGCTCACCTACACCCACACCGGCATCCAACTCGACCCGCTCACCGACACCCAACAACACATCCTGGACCTACTCCAGATCCAGCCGCCCTGGCCGACACACCCAGACCTTGCCCTCACCAACCGCGGAAAATGGGGCTAGCTGAGTCGCCTTCAGCCGCGAGGTGTCATGCCCCGCGTGACGAGCGTGCACCAGCGCACGCTCAACCACCTGCTCCGGTCGCACCCGCGAGACACGTCACGCGTTGGACGTGTGCGATGTGACCATTCTCGGGGTC
>DATAUP010000040.1:0-49524 GCA_036268195.1 Solirubrobacteraceae bacterium | reverse complement strand
TCTCCATCTGGGACTGGAACGACGCGAACGACTTGACAGCCTTGTCGAGCGCCCAGCCAGCAACCAGCGTCTTGAGCGAAGTGAACGAGCTGAACAGGCCCTTGGCCTTGGCACTGGTGACGTCCATCTTCGCGCCGAGGTCCTCCGTGGCATCCGCCACGGCACCGACGGATGCGGCCGTTTCCTCAGCACCTTCGGCCATCATGCGGATGATCAGTTCTTCCTCGTCGTTCATGCCCCTTTCTCTTGTCCCTCGTTGTAGTTGACTACTTCGATTCTCCCAGCGAGGTCGGCGCTTTCAGCCCCAGCGTCTCGGCAGCGCGTAGCGCGCTCTCGATGACCCGCTCGACGCCCGCAAGCACCTTGGGAGTACCGACCTCGAGCGCGGACAAGACGTCGTCGAGCCGTCCCAACCCGCACAACACAAGTGCCGCCGCATAGAGCTCGGCGACGGTCACGATCCGCCCCGAGGGCAACTCCTGGTCCCCGATCTTGCGAAGCCGGCGCTCCAGCGCCCTGCGTTCGGCCCGATTCATCGCTCTCCCCCACGGCCCGGATCCCCAATAGGAATGGGCTCAAACAGCGGTACGACCATCGAGCCCTCGCCAGGTTGCAGTTTTGTGACAAGGGTTGTTCCCGAGATGTAACCGGCTGCCCCGTACAACTGCGGCTATGTTCCGCAAAGCGACAGTCATAGCCGCCATGCTCGCCTCCGCAACCGCCCTCGCTGCGTGTGGTAGCTCGAGCTCTCCAACAAGCAGCACCACCGCATCGAACAAGACACCTGGGAAGGACGTGGCGCTAAAGCTCGCCGAGTGCATGCGCACCCACGGGGTGCCTGACTTCCCCGATCCGCAGGGCGGTGGCGGCTTCGGAATCGAGGCCTCGTCCGGCGGGAACGGCGGCTCGGTCTCCGTCGACGGACACACGCTCAACGTCAGCACCCCTGCCTTCCAGAAGGCGATGCAGGATTGCCAGAAGTACCAACCGCAGGGTCCGCCGACTAGTGGTGCGCAGCTCGCGAAGATCAAGCAGGGCGCGTTGAAGATGGCGGCCTGCATGCGCGCGCACGGCGTCACCAACTTCCCGGACCCGAAGGTCGAGACCGGCCCGGGGGGCAGAGGCATCGCGGTGTCGATCGGCAGTCAGGCGGCGGCTGGAGGGGCCGGCAGGTTGAATCCGAGTTCGCCAGCCTTCCAGAACGCACAAAAGATCTGCATGCCGCTGATGCGGGTCGGCCCGAAAGCACAGAAGGCCGGTGGCTGACGAGATGCCACTCCCCAAGGCGAGGCTGCCGCGCCGTCGCGGCCGGTGGGTCGCAACCCTGGCACTGCTCGTCGCCGCCGCCGTGGTCGTGATCGTCTTATCCGACAACGGAGCCTCGAACAATGGCCGCTCCGGCGCGGGCACGACCGCGACCGGCGCGACCAGTGTGCAACGCCGGAACCTCGTCGCCACCGACACCGAGTCGGGCACGTTGAGCTACGCGGACTCGCAGACGGTCTACAACCGGCTCACCGGCACGATCACATGGGTGCCACAGGTCGGCCGCATCATCAAGCCAGGCCACACGCTGTTCATGGTCGACAACAAGCCCGTGTTGCTGATGAACGGGTCGACACCGGCCTACCGCGAGCTGACGGCCGCGGACGAGGCCGGGCCTGACGTCTACGAGCTCAACAAGAATCTCGTCGCCCTCGGGTACGACCCCGACGGCATCGTCGTCGACGACACCTGGCAGGCGGCCACCACCGCCGGGATCGACGCGCTCCAGTACGACCTCGGCGAGACTGAGACGGGGAAGCTCACGCTCGGGCAGGTGGTGTTCCTGCCCGGCCCGCAGATGATCCAGACCGTCGATACGACGGTGGGGTCGACGGGCAGCGGCTCCGCGGCGAGTTACACGCCGGCAGTCGGGTCCTCTGACACCGAGTTCGTCGACTACTCGAAGGACTCGACGGGCACCTCGACCGATGCGGCCACGGGCACCTCGACCGATGCAACCACGGGCACCTCAACCGATACGACCACCGCCGCGACGACGACACCCACCGCCAGCACCACTTCCCCGTCGACTTCGACAACGGGCACGACCACGACGCCGACGGAGTCCGGCAACTCGAGCGACACCCATGCTCTGCAGCAACTGGTGCAGACGCTGAGGCAGCAGACAGCGGAGCTGAAGGCTGCGATCAAGGTTGCCCACTCGCAGCCACCGTCGAAGCCGAAGACGCCGTCCTCGAACACGGGCTCCAAATCGCCCTCATCGAACACGGGGTCGACCCCCCCCTCATCGAGCTCCGATTCGAACTCGCCGAGCTCCGACTCGTCTGATGACTCCGGCGGCGGTGGCAGCGCGGTCGCCGTGCTCGGCACCTCCTCCACGAAGCTGGTCGTCACCGTCGACCTCGGCGCAAGCGTCCAATCCGAGGCCTCGATCGGCGAGAAGGTCACGGTCGAGATGCCCGACGGCAGCACGCAGAACGGCAAGGTGACAGCGGTCAGTCCTGTGGCCCAGAGTTCGAGTTCCAATGACGACGGCTCGAGTCCGGGCGACAGCGGTGACGGTGACTCCGGCGCATCGTCGACCGTGCCGGTGACAATCACGCTCAACAAGCCCGCCAAGGGCGGCGGCCTGGACCAGGCCTCGGTTAGCGTGGACTTCGTCCAGAACAAGGCCAAGGACGTCCTCTCAGTCCCGGTGACGGCGTTGCTCGCGACCTCCGGCAGCGCCTTCGCGGTGCAGGAGGCAACGAGTCCGCACAAGCTGCTCCCCGTCACGACCGGGCTCTTCGCGGCCGGCTACGTCGAGATCTCGGGCTCCGGTATCTACCCCGGTCTGCACGTGACCGACTCGCAGGGATGAGTGTCGAGCTCGTCCAGGTGACCAAGGAATATCCCGGCGGGGTGACGGCGCTGCGCGATGTCAGCGTCGATA
Organism: Solirubrobacteraceae bacterium; assembly: GCA_036268195.1. Lineage (GTDB taxonomy): Bacteria > Actinomycetota > Thermoleophilia > Solirubrobacterales > Solirubrobacteraceae > Palsa-465. The sequence continues at coordinate 46,586 of DATAUP010000040.1, read as the reverse complement.
TTCCCGCCGCGGATCAGGTCGCGGTTGTCGGCCCGTCGGGCTCAGGCAAGACGACGATGCTGACGATCCTTGGAACGCTCGAGCGGCCGACGTCCGGCGATGTCCGCGTCGCCGGGCGTGACGCCGTCACAGCCTCCGATGGCGAGCTGGCGGGCCTGCGCGCCCATGAGATCGGCTTCGTCTTTCAGGCCTTTCACCTGCAGGAGTCGATGACCGCGGTTGACAACGTCGCCAACGGCATGCTCTACACGGGAATGCCGCTCGGGCGCCGGCGCGCACTCGCGCGTGAGGCGCTGGAGCGGGTCGGGCTCGGTCACCGGCTCGACTTCAAGCCCAGACAGCTGTCGGGCGGCGAACGCCAGCGGGTCGCGATCGCACGGGCGCTGGCCAAGCGACCCGCGATCATCCTCGCTGACGAGCCGACCGGAAACCTCGACTCGAAGTCCGGCGCGGGCGTGCTGGACGTGCTGCACGGGCTCGGCTCTGACGGCGCGACGCTCGTGCTGATCACACACGACGAGGGGATCGCGGGTGGCTTTCCGCGGCGGCTGCACATGCGCGACGGCGAGATCGTCGAGGACGAGCGCGCATGAGCGAAGCGGTGCTTCACGACAGCGCCGGCCTGCCGCAAGGCGGACGGGCACCGGAAACGACTGAGATCGGGCGGGCGCGGCTGCCGGCGCGCGAGCTGCTCGGCGTGGCGCTACAGGGCCTGCGGACACGCAAGCTGCGGGCGGCCCTGTCGGCGCTTGGAATCGCAATCGGCATCGGCGCGATGGTGGCTGTCGTCGGCGTGTCGTCCTCGGCACAGGCGAACCTGATCGCCGAGATCGACGCGCTCGGCACGAATCTGCTGACCGTTTCCCCCGGGACCGATTTCCTCGGCAACAGCGCCGTGCTGGCGCCCAGCTCGGTGCCGATGATCAAGCACATGCTGCACGTCGAGAGCGACGCGCCGATCTACCAGCTGGCCAGCGTCAGCGTCTACCGGACGCCGTATGTGCCCGCCGAGGAGACGGGCGGAATCGGTGTCGATGCCGCCGGCGACAACCTGCCGCACGTCGTGGGCACGACGCTCGCCTCAGGTCATTTCCTCAACGCCGTCAGCCAGAAGTACCCGGAGGTGGTGCTCGGCGCACAGGCGGCGGCCACCCTGCAGGTCTCGCAGGCCAGTCGCCACCTGATGGTCTATCTGGGCAACCACTGGTTCGTCGTGGTCGGAATCCTCAAGCCAGTCAAGCTCGACTCGTCGCTGGACTCGGTCGCGTTCATCTCGCTCCCGGTCGCCGAAAAGCTCTTCCAGACACTGCCGGAGCCGAGCGAGATCTACGTGCGCAGCGGCCAGAACGACGTGACATCGGTCGCGAACCTGTTGCCGGCCACGGCCAACCCGCAGGACCCGAGCGGCGTCAGCGTCGACCGGCCGTCGGACGTGCTCGAGGCGCGCGCAGCCGCCAAGGGACAGTTCACGACACTGCTGCTGGGCCTGGGCGCCGTGGCGCTTCTGGTGGGTGCGATCGGAATCGCGAACATCATGGTGATCTCGGTGCTGGAGCGGCGCGGCGAGATCGGCCTGCGGAGGGCGCTCGGTGCCACGCGTGGCCACATCACACTGCAATTCCTGGCCGAGTCGGCACTGCTTGCGGCGATCGGCGGCATCTTCGGGCTCGCGATCGGCGCGGGCGCAACCGAGGTCTACGCGGCAGCCAAGCACGAGCCGTTCGTGGTGCCGCTGTACGCGCTGATCGCGGCGCCCTCGGCCGGCTTCCTGATCGGCGCGCTCGCGGGCCTGTATCCCGCCGCCAAGGCGGCACGGCTCAGCCCGACGGAAGCGCTGCGGGCGTAAACGAGTCGTCGGTGTCACATCCGCCGCCAAAGATCCGATGCTTGACTCGCTCTCACCTCTAACAGAGGCGCGAGCGGCTACGAATTAACCCCCTCGAGGGCCTCGTAGCGCGAGTAGAGCTCGTCGACGGCCTGTTTGGCCGCCTCGTGTCGCGCGGTCGATTCGGCCGAGCGCTCTGGCGTCGACCATGCGCCCGGATCGGTGAGTTCGTCCTCGACGCCACGCAGAGCGGCCTCCGCCTGCTCGATCTGCTGCTCCAGTTTGGCGGCGCCGTTCTTGCTCGCGGCGCCAGTGGCCCGCTTGGCCACTGGCTTGGGCTTCGCCGCAACACGAGCCGCAACCACAGCCTGCTTCGCCGCCGCCTCATCCGCCGCCCGCTCCTCGCGCACGCGCAGGTACTCCGGCCAACCGCCCACGTACGAATGCAGCGTCGCGTCCTCGAACGCGACCGTCCGCGTCCCGACCGCATCGAGCAGCGCGCGGTCGTGGGAGATCAGCAGCAGTGACCCGCTGAACTCGCCCAGCGCGTCCTCGAGCGCCTCGCGACTCTCGACGTCCAGATGATTGGTCGGCTCGTCGAGAATCAGCACGTTCGCGCCGGACTGCACGAGGATCGCCAGCGACAGCCGCTGCCGCTCCCCGCCCGAGAGCGCCTCGAGCGGCTTATCGGCCTCCTCGCCACTGAACAGGAACCGACCGAGCAGCGCCCGCGAGTTCGCAGGTGTGAGACCCGTCCGGTACGTGCACGCCTCGACCACGGTCCGCGCATTGCCGGCGTGCAGATCCTCCGAATGCTGCGACAGGAAACCGACCTTGACGTTGTGACCTGTGAGCAGCTTGCCCTTCACGATTGGCCCCTCGCCGGTTGCGGCGGCCTGCTGGCCGCCACGAACCGCCATCCCAGTGGCGTCGCGCGCGTCGGCGCCGTCGTCTGCGAATGGCCGCGCTCCCGCGAGCGTCTCGATCAGGGTGGTCTTGCCGGCGCCGTTGGGCCCGACGACGGAGACGTGCTCGCCACGCTCGAGCCACAGCTCGGCGTCGTGCAGGAGTACGCGATCGCCGATGCTGACGCGGCCGTCCTCGAACTCGAAGACAACGCGACCGCTGCGCTCCGGCGGCTTGAACGCGAACGCGAGGCCGTCGCCGTCGCGCTCGTTGCGCTCGATCCGATCGATCTTGTCGAGACGCTTCTGCCGCGACTGGGCTTGCCGCGCACGGGTGCCCGCGCGGAAGCGGGTGACGAACTTCTCGAGGCGTGCGATCTCGGTCTGCTGGCGCTCGATCGCGCGGCCGAGAGCGAGCTCACGCTGCGCCTTCTCGGTGCGCCATTGGTGCCAGGAGCCGGGGAAGAACTTGCCGCGGCCCGCCTCGAGCTCGAGCACCGAGGTCGCGACCGATTCAAGGAACCAGCGGTCGTGCGCGATCAGGATCACGGCCGCGTCGAGGGCGTTCAGGTGCGCCTCGAGCCACTCGAGCGCCGCGATGTCGAGGTGGTTGGTGGGCTCGTCGAGCAGCAGCAGGTCGGGACTGCCGGCCAACGCCCGCCCGAGCGAGGCGCGCGTCAGCTCGCCGCCCGAGAACGTCTCGAGCTTGCGGTCGAGCACTGAGTCGTCGGTGAAGCCCAGACCGTTCAGCGTGGCGAGCGCGCGCTCGCGCCACGTGTAGCCGCCGGCGTGCTCGAGCGCCGCTTGCGCGTCGGCGTAGGCGGTCAGCGTCGGTTCTTCGTAGTCACCCTCAGCCATGCGCTGTTCGAGCCGCTGCAGCTCGCCCTCGAGCGCGATCAGCTCCGGTGCGCCGGAGAGCACGTAGTCGCGCAGCGTCATCCGCTGGTCACGCGGCGGGCGCTGGTCGTGCAGCGCCATCTTGGTGCCCTTGGCGAGCACGAGCTCGCCGCCGTCGATCGAGGCCTCCCCCGCGATCATCCGCAACAGCGTCGTCTTGCCGGCCCCGTTGCGGCCGGACAGGGTCATGCGATCGCGTCGCTCGAGCTTGAACGAGATGCCGCGCAGCAGCGGCTCACCGGAGATGTCCTTGCTGAGGTCGGAGGCGATGATTACGGCCATACCGTCTGATGGTATGAGTCCGGGAGTTACGATCACGTCATGGCTGCAAATCAGTCCCCGCCGGTCCCGCCTCACGCCTTCCCGCCGGCCCGCACGGTCGTCGTGCCGGACCGCGGTGAGTTCTTCCTCCGCGACTCGGGTCTCGCCCACCCACCCTCCTCCGCCGGAGACGGTCCCGTGGTGTTCATGCTCCATGGCTGGGTCGCCAGCGCCGACCTGAACTTCGGCAGCCTCTACGACGACGTGATCGCGGCGGGCTACCGCGTCGTCGCGATCGATCATCGCGGCCACGGCCGCGGGCTGCGTCCGCTAGTCCCTTTTCGCCTGGTCGACTGCGCAGCCGACGCCGCGGCGGTGATCCGGGAGCTCGGGATCGCGCCGGCGATCATCTACGGCTACTCGATGGGCGGCGCGATCGCGCAGCTGGTCGCGCGCGACCACCCCGACGTCGTCGCCGGCCTGGTGCTGAGCGGCACAGCCCAGCACTGGCAGGAGGAGGAGCTGAGGCGCACATGGAAGGCGATGCCGTTCGTCGGCCTCGGGCTCTCGCTCGCGCCCGGGCGCGGCTGGCGCGCGGCACTCAAACGCGTGGGCCTCACCCCGGGACCGCGGACGGCCTGGATCCACTCGGAGATGACGCGCCACAGCGCGCGTGACATCGCCGAGGCCGGCCGCGAGCTTGGCCGCTTCGACTCGCGACCGTGGCTGCGCCCGCTGCCGGTTCCTACCGCCGTCGTGCTCACGAGCGCGGACGACGCGGTCCCGCCCGCAAAGCAGCGCGAACTTGTGGCGGCGCTACAGGCGACCGTGTTCGAGGCACCGGTCCGGCACCTGGAGGTCGCGGCGATGGCCGGCGACGCATCAGCGCAGCGTTACAACCCGGTGCTGATCGAGGCGTTTGGGCAGGTGCGTGCAGCCGACGCATCAGGTAGCCTTGCGGCCAATGAGTCGTAAGCGGACTGCACTCTTCGCGCTGTCGGTCATCTCGGCCGCGCTCGCGCTTGCCCCGTCGGCGCTGGCCGTCACGCACGCAGGCCAGGGCCTCTGGGGTCCGACCAACGACCTGCAGATCACCGACGTGATGTTCATCATCATCGGGCTCTTCCCGGTGCTGATCATCGTGTTCTCACTGCTTCAGGCTTGGCTCGACCACCGCAAGCACGCGCGCCAGGACGCGGCCAAGAACCGCTCGACGTCTGCCGAGTGGAAGGGCGGCTGGTAGCCGTCTGGCTGCGGCGGACCGGCGCGATCCTGCGTCCTCGTTCGCCCGCGTACGTCCGTACGCTTCGCTCGCTGCGTACTTGCCTCGCTTGATCCGGCGCGCCAGCCGGTAGGCTGGCCCGAAATGGCGTATTTCGTCACCGGAGCAACGGGCTTTATCGGTAGCAACCTGGTTCCGCTGCTGCTCAAGCGGACTGCCCGACGGCGCGGGCCGAACGCCGACATCTACGTGCTCGTGCGCGAGAGCTCCAGGGCGCGCCTGCAGCATCGGATCGACTCCTGGTCGGCGCATGCGCCAGCCGCCCGTGCGCGGTTGAAGCCGGTGGTCGGTGATCTTCACGAGCCACTGCTGGGAATCGACGCGGAGACGATCGCGACCCTGCGCGGGCAGGGCATCGACCACTTCTTCCACCTCGCAGCGATCTACGACATGACCGCCGGTGATGAGGTCAACCAGCTGGCGAACGTCGAGGGCACGCTTCACGCGCTCGAGCTGGCGGACGCGGTCGGCACGCAGGTGCTGCACCACATCTCCTCGATCGCGGTTGCCGGCACGTACAAGGGCACCTTCACCGAGGACGTGTTCGACGTCGGGCAGCCGTTGCCGCACCCTTACTACCGCACGAAGTTCGAGTCCGAGCGGCTGGTTCGCGAGACGGCGACGATGCCGTGGCGCGTGTATCGGCCGTCGATCGTCGTCGGCGATTCCAAGAGTGGGCGCATCGACAAGGTCGACGGGCCGTACTACTTCTTCCCGCTCCTGAGGCGCGCGCACCGGCTGTTGCCCGATTGGCTGCCGCTGATCGGCCCCGAGCTCGGTAACACGAACCTCGTGCCGGTCGACTACGTTGCCGCCGCGCTCGACCACATCGCCCACCAGCCGGGACTCGACCGCCAGGCGTTCCATCTCACAGACCCGAACCCGACGCGTGTGACCGACGTGCTCAATACGTTCGCGCAGGTCGCCGGGGCGCCGCAGTTCGCCGTGACAGTCGATCCAGGGCCACTTGCGGCGCTGCCGCGTGGTGCCGCCGCGGCCCTGATGTCGCTGCCCGGCGCGCATGCGGCGCGCCGGGCGCTACTTGCGGAGGTCGGCATTCCCGACGAGATCGTCGACCACGTCAACCTGACGGCGGAGTTCGACACCAAGGCGGCGCGCAAGGCGCTGGCGGGATCAGGCATCGAGGTGCCGGCGCTCTCGACCTACGCAGACAGGCTGTGGGACTACTGGTCGCGCAACCTCGACCCGGAGCTCGCACTACATGCAAGCGTGGCGAGCGCCGTCGACGGAAAGACGGTGTTGATCACGGGCGCCTCGAGCGGGATCGGGCGGGCAACCGCGCTGCTCCTCGCCCGGGCCGGTGCGACTGTGCTGCTGGTTGCGCGCGGGCTGGAGCCACTCGAGGAGACCAGGGACGAGATCGCAGCCGCGGACGGAACCGCGTACATCTACCTCGCCGACATCTCCGACCCTGAATCCGTCGACGAGCTGATCGAGCGAGTGCATGTCGAGCATCCACAGGTCGACGTGCTCGTGAACAACGCCGGACGCTCGATCCGCCGCTCGGTCGCGCTCTCCTATGACCGCTTCCACGACTTCGAGCGCACGATGCAGCTCAACTACCTCGGCACGATCCGTTTGATCATGGGCTTGCTGCCGGGTATGCGCGAGCGCCGCTCCGGGCACATCATCAACATCTCCTCGATTGGAGTGCAGACGAACCCGCCGCGCTTCTCCGCGTATGTCGCCTCGAAGTCGGCGCTTGACGCGTGGACGCGCGTCGTCAGCTCCGAGTGCGTCGGCGACGACGTGCACTTCACGACGATTCACATGCCGCTGGTGAAGACACCGATGATCGCGCCCACCAAGCTCTATGACCGCTTCCCGACTATCTCACCCGAGCAGGCGGCGGAGATGATTGCCGAGGCGATCCGCACACGCCCGAAGACGATGGGCACGCACCTGGGCACGCTGGGCGAGGTCAGCTACGCCCTGTTCCCGAGGCTGGTCGACCAGGTGCTTTCGACGGCCTACAAGGTGTTCCCGGACTCAGCTGCAGCGCGCGGGCAGAAGGATCCCACCGAGCATGCTTCGCCGCAGCAGGCGCTGTTCGCGCGGCTGATGCGCGGCGTGCACTGGTAGCCGGCGGTTCAGGGCGCTTCCAGCAGCAGTCCCTCGCGCAGGCCGCCGCGACCGATCTCGAGCGGGGCGCCGAACAGGGCCGAGACCGACTCGAGGATCAGCAGACCGCCGGCGAGCAGCCGGGCGCGCCGCACATCGACGCCAAATCTGCGCGCGAGGTCGACCGCACCGAACCGCTGCACGATGCCGAACAGGTACTCGAAGCCGTGCTCGTCGACCAATGGACCGGCCAGCATGCGCAGCGAGGTCGCGCTGCCGCCGACGGCCACCAGGCGCTGCACCTCAGGCGGCGCCAGCCCCTCAAAGGTGGCACGCAGCTGTGCGCGCGCCTGATCGAGCTCACCCGCAGCCGGAGGATCCTCCGCCAGCCAGCGCCCGCTGACGTCGGCCGACCCAACCGGAAGCGAGACCCACCACCGCACACGGTCAGGCCCGTCGCCGACCACGATCTCTGACGAGCCGCCGCCCGCATCGACGACACCGACACCGGACTCGCGGCCGGCGCCTGCACCCCACGCCGCTCCGATGAATGCGAGCCGCGCCTCCTCCGCTCCAGAGAGAATCTCGACCTCGAGACCGTCGCACGAGTCGCGAATCAGCTCGACGAGCGCCCTCCCGTTGCTCGCGCGGCGCACACCCGCTGTGGCGACGCACGAGATGTGCTCGGCGCCCAGCTCGCGCGCGATCACGAACTGCTCTGCGACGGCGGCAACGACCTCTGAGAGCTTCACCGCGGGAATCGCGTCTTGTGCATCCAGTGAACGCCCGATCTGAGTGAAAGCGCGCTCCTGCCGGCATTCGACCAGCCCGCCCTCAGCACAGTCCGCCACCAGCAGCCGCGTGGTGTTGGAGCCGATGTCGATACAGGCGCGGCGCAAGTGCGCGTTACCGTACCTGCGTTGTACGGGTTCGGGTGGGAAAGCCCAAGCGAACTACGCCGCTGCGCCCTCGGTCGCGAGCTCGTCGCTGGCCCGGGTCCGCGCCATCGCCCGCGCCGTGGGAACCATGAAGCCCGCCACGGCAGCGACCACCAAAAAGCCGGCCGCCATCCAGTAGCTCTCGGTGAAGCCCGTCACGGTCGGGAAGCCGTGCAGCATGTGGTCGGCGATGAAGGTCGCCGAGATCTGGCCGCCAAGCGCGCCGCCGAGCGTCCGCATGACCGTGTTCATGCCGCTGGCCACACCGGTCTGGTGTGGCTCGACGGCCCCGACGATCAGGTTGCCGAGCGCAGAGAACGCCAGACCGATGCCGATGCCGAGCAGCGCCGTGCTGATCAGGATGTCGTACGGATGGCCGTGTTGAAGTGCCGACCACAGGAACGCGGCGGCGGAGAAGATCGTCCCGGAGATCAGCGCGAATTTCGACCCGAAGCGTCTGGCGACCTTGCCGGCGACGCTTCCGAGCGCCCCCATGCCGAAGGCCGCGGGCAGCAGGTACAGGCTCGACACGACGACTGAGGCACCGAACCCGAAGCCGGTGCTCTTCGGCAGCTGCGCGAACTGCGGGTACACGATGAACGACGAGTACATGCCGGCACCGATCAGGAACGCCGCGACATTGGTCGTCCAGACACCACGGATCCGCATCATCGCCATGTCGACCAGCGGGCTTTCGCTGCGGACCTCGATCAGGATCCAGAGCGCGATCGCCACCAGGCCAGCGACCATCAGCGCAAGCGACTTGGCGCTACCCCAGCCCCAGGTCGATGTCTGCGCGATGCCGATCAGCACCAGGCTGATGCCGAGTGTCATCACCGCGGCCGCAGGCCAGTTCACCCGGCCCGGTGCGCGCACAGGTGATTCGGGGATCCAACGCCAGGTGCACGCGGCCGCGATCAACGTAACGAGCAGCGGGATCCAGAACAGCCAGTGCCAACCAAGGTGCTCGGAGATCAACGCGCCCACGACAAGGCCGAGACCGGCGCCGATACCCAGGATTGACGACATCAGGCCGATGCTGCCGGCGACCCGCTCGCGGGGAAACTCGTCACGTGCGATCGAGAACGCCAGCGGGAAGATCCCGCCGGCCACACCCTGGATCACGCGAGCCACGATCAACATGGCCAGAGAGTTCGACACGGCAGCCAACAATGTGCCGGCGGCGAGAATCAGCAGCGTCCACAGCAGCAACTTCTCCTTGCCGTACATGTCCCCCAGGCGGCCGATCACCGAGGTGCCGACTGAAGCTGACAGCAGGAACGCCGTGAGCAGCCATGTCGCGCCGGTCTCCGAGGTGTGGAGATCATGCTGGAAGCTCGGAAGCGCGGGGATGACCGCGGAAGACAGAACTGCGTAGGCGAGCCCAGCGATGCTGAGCACCGCGAGGATCAGATTGGGATGCACCGCGTGTGTGCGGTTCGGCAGATGCGACTCGTGCTGGCCCGGATCGGCCGTGTGCTCATTGGCCATGGTGGTACTGTAACGGAATGGCCATTCCGGGTGCTGCTTCATCGGAACAGGCATGGACTCAGGTAGAGCCCGGCCGCGAGTGGGGAGAGCTCGGCGCCGAGGCCAAGCATGAGCGCATCCTCTGCGCCGCCGGCAGCCTGTTCGCGAGCCACGGGCTCGACGCACCGATGCCGGCGGTGGCCGCCCTGGCTGGTGCTGGCGTCGGCAGCGTCTATCGCCAATTTCCATCCAAGCGCGAACTCTTGGCCGCACTCGTGATCCGGCGGCTCGAGCAGATCAGAGCCGCCGCCGATGAAGCCGCGATGCAGGAGAGCGACCACTGGCAGGCGCTTACGGACATGATGTGGAAGCTGCTCGAACAACAGGCTGCCGACGACTTCCTGGGCCAGGCGTGGAGCCAGGTCGAGGAACACGAGCAGGTCCAGGTTGCCGCGACCGCCTCGCGGGCGGCGCTCGACAGGCTGATCAGCCTCGCCCGGGTCGAGGGCAGCGTGCGCGAGGACGCCTCCGCCCTGGACATCAGGCTCATGTTCGTCGCCGCCCAGGCGTCACGCCAGGTGGGCCCAGATGCCTGGCAGCGCGTGTTCGCGCTGATGCTCGACGGCTTGGTCGCTACGCGGCCCTGAGCTCGAAGCCCGCCGACAGGCCTGCAACCGCGTCCGGTGCGACCAACGCGGCGAGGATCTCGCCCAGGCCGGAGCGGAAGAAGTGATGGCCCTCGTCCGGATCGATGAACACGCGGCAGTTCGGCAGCATTGCGGCCAGTTGCAGAGCATGCTCGACCGGCACCAGCGGATCGCTCGCGCCGTGCCAGAGCTGCACCTCAGAGTCGACCTCGCGCGGGTCAAAGCCCCAACCGAAGGCGTAGGTGAGAAAGTCGTCGATCAGCCCTCCGACGCCCGCACAGGTTGCATCGAGGAAGCTCTGCGACGCGGCCGCGCGCTCGTCGGAGCGCGCTAGCCGATCTCGCTCCGAGGGTGCGGCGTGGGCCGCGACCACGCGCGTGATCAGCTCGGGGTGGCGAGCGACCGCCGGCAGGACCGCGTCGCCGAGACCGCGAACCAAACGAGGCGCACCGGCGAGAAAAGCGAGCGGCAGCCGGATCCGGCGCCGAAGCCCAGGCGTGCGGTGGGGCTGGCAGAAGGGCGCGAGCGCGCTACAGAGCGCAACCCGCCGCACACGGTCGGGGAGTTGGTGCGCAACCGCGAGTGCGTACGGGCCGCCGGCGGACACGCCGATCACGGAGAACCGCTCAAGTGCGAGCGCGTCCGCGAGCTCGCCCACATCGTCGGCGAAGTCGAGCACCGTTCGTCCCGGCCGCGGGTCGGAGCCGCCGACACCGGGTCTGCTCGGCGCGATGTATCGAACCCCGATCTGGCGGGCGATGCGCTGCAAGTCGATCGTCGCGTCGACTGGGGTTCCGATCGCTCCGTGACAGTAAAAGACCGGACTGCCGTCGGCTGGTCCGGTCACGGTGAACGCCAGGCTCCGCCCATCTCGCATGACGAGCGTTTCGCAGCGATCTGAGGCGGAGGAGCGCATCGCGTCAGCAGCGGAAAACCCCTGCTCACCGAAAGATAGGTTGCTCCTCAGACGGATTTGTGACGTCTTGGATAAGCGTCCGCAGCGCCGCGACGAACTCCTCTGGGCACTCGACCATCGGCACGTGGCCGGCATCGGGGATGCGTGCGACGACCGCCTCGGGGCGCGCGCCCAACACGTCGTCGATCGCGCGGATCGGCACCGTGCGGTCCGCCTCACCCCAGATGACGCCGACCGGCATCCGCGTCCGCGCCAGCAGCGGACGCAGGTCGGACGAGGTGATCGTCGCCAGCGCCGGAGCCGTCCGCTTTGCCGTCGCCGATGCCTCCACCATCTGCCGGGCCAACGTCGGCGGCAGCTCGGCTCCGTCGGCCGCGGTAAGCGCGAGCAGCAGCTTTCTCCCCCACCACACGTCGGTTAGCGAGACGGCACCGCGCCGGGCGGCAAGCACCGCGTCGGCGGCAGCGGCCAGGAGGTTCGAGACTGTCGCTGGGAACGGCCGCAGCCCTGCGGGCGCGACCAGCACCAACCGCCGCACCAGACGCGGATGCGCCGCCGCGAGCGCGATCGCAATGCCGCCGCCGAGCGAGTGGCCGACGAGATCGAACGGGCCGTGGATGCCGCGCCCGGCGAGGCCACGCACGATCCGCTCGGCTACCTGCCCGAGCTCGAAGTCATCGCCGACCGGCGCCGAGCCGCCAAAGCCGGGAAGGTCGGGCGTCACCACGCGGCGGTCGGTGGCGAGTTCGGCCGTGACCAGATCCCAGATGTGACGATCGGTCGCGATTCCGTGCAGAAGGATCAGCGGCTCACCCGAGCCGAGGTCGTCGAGCGCAAGCAACGCAGCCATTCCCGGATCGTATAGTCAGCAAAGATGGCTGAATCGCCACAGCCGTTCACGATGCCTCTCGCCGAGGAGCGCGACGGTGCGTTCGTTCGCCAGACCAGCCGCTTCCGCGACTGGGTCACCGCCGACGGCGCCAGCGGCTTCGCACCCGAGCCCGGCCGCTACCAGCTCTACGTGGCGCGCGCCTGTCCCTGGGCGCACCGCACGATCATCGGCCGCCGCCTGATGGGGCTCGAGGATGCGATCTCGATCTCATTCGTGGACCCGATCCGCGACGCCCACGGATGGGCATTCACCGACCCTGAGCGCTACGCCGATCCGGTCAACGGCTACGACTTCCTGGCCGAAGCCTATCTCTCAGCGGATCCGGAGTTCTCAGACCGAATGACCGTGCCGGTCCTGTGGGATAAGCGCCGCGGCACGATCGTCAACAACGAATCCGCCGACATCCTGAGGATGTTCTCGACGGTGTTCGCGCCACTGGCCGAGCATCCCGTCGAGCTGTACCCGGACGCGTTGGCGGAGGAGATCGACGCGCTCAACGCGCACATCTACGAACACGTCAACAACGGCGTCTACAAGGCGGGGTTCAGCACCCGCCAGAGCGTCTACGCGAGCGCGGTCAGTGAGCTGTTCGCCGTACTAGACGAACTCGACGAACGCCTCTCCACCAGCCGTTTCCTGTTCGGACCGCAACCGCTGGAGACGGACTGGCGACTGTTCACCACACTGGTCCGCTTCGACGCCGTCTATCAGATCCACTTCATGTGCTCGGTGCGCAAGCTGGCCGAGTACCCGAACCTGTGGCCATACCTGCGAGATCTGTATCAGTGGCCGGGCGTCGCGGAGACGGTCTCCTTCGACGAGATCCGCATGCATTACTACGTCACGCACACCTCGATCAACCCGCACGGGATCGTCGCGGCGATGCCGGCGCTTGACTTCGACGCGCCGCCTCACCGCGAGCCCTGACGGCGGCGGATCAGCGCGTGGCTTTGTTTTCGGCCGCTCGCGTACTCCCCGGTACGCGTCGCGGCCTGCGTCCGCGCCACGCTTGATCCGGCGCGTCAGGTGGTTAGTCCAATTCGAGCTGGTAGATCCAGCCGACCAGCACCTTGGCGCCGTTCGGCGCCCACCGGATCGAGCCGGATCCTTCATACACCCCGCCCGTCACCTTCAGGTTGATGCTCTGGCCGGCGTGGATCGCCGCGGGCAGCGCACCGCCACCCTTGACGCTGACGTTCGTATGGACGATCTGGCCACTGTTGGTCAGGATCGAGAACGCACCCGCCGACAGCGGGATCGAACCCTTCACATTGGTCACCGAGACGATGAAGGTCCCCGGTGCGGCGTGTGAGGACTGCCAGACGCCGTCCTGAACGTACCGCGAGACGTAAGCCGGGATCGCCGGGCCGACGGCCGTGATATCGGCCGCCCCGCTGGGCATCACGGCGTGAACCGTGAAGCCCTGTTCCTCGCTGAGGATCGGCTTGGCCGGTGTCGCCAGCTCGAACTTTGTCGGAGCCACCTTGTACTTCGGCAGCCACGACGGCAGCTTCCCATAGGCCGTCGCCTTGGCGGCGGACGCAGGGGCCGGATGGCCGCCGCCCGAGGTCATCATCACAACGATGATCGCCGCGACGACTGCGGCTACGACCGCCGCCCCGAACGCCCAGCGGGGACCGGGCCTGAAGGCCCGGCCCCCACCGGTGTCAGAGGTAGCGGCGTTCAATGTGCCACTACTCATCGTCCTAGTACCGACGCTGCGGACGCCGCGGCGCCCACGGTGAACCGAACCCGAAGGTGTTGGTGAACACGTCGGTGCCGAACGGCGCCAGCCCGCTCTGAGCGGCGTAGCCGATGTGGCCGTCGCCGTCGATGCCCGGTGAGCCGTCCTTCACCTGGAAGATGTCCTCCAAGCTCCGCAGCAGGCTGTAGTGGTTGTAATAGGTGTTGCTGACCGTGTCCGGCTTGATGTACGGGCTGATCAGCACCGCTCCGGCGTCGCCGCCGCCCGTGGTCGGGTCGAACGCGTCGTAGAACGGATCGGTCGCGGTCGTCGACGCGTCGAGCGTAACCATGCCGGTGTAACCGCCGGCAACCGAGACCGGATCGCCGTTGGTGTCGACCAGCTGGAATGCGCCGACGTCGACCGAGCCACCCTTCACGGCGTTCTGAGCCGTGTCCGTGACATCGCCGACGTACACCGAACCCGTATACGGACTGCCGGCAACCGTGAGCGACGGCGTCGTCGCGAAGGTCACCTGCTGACCCTCGTTCTTGAGCGTCGCCTTCGCATCGGGAACGACGCTCGAGCCCGACGCGATCGTCACGCTCGCCGCGGTCGAGCTATAGCTCGTGCCGCCTGCGGCGCCGCTCAGGCATGTGCCATCACCCGGCGTCGGAGCCGCCAGGTTCGTGCTCGACACGCTCATGTAGCCGTTGCTCTGCGCGTGCCCGTTCGAGCAGGCCACCAGCCCGCCTGTCGCGGTCGACGGACGGTCGATGTTCTCGTTGTAACCCGGGCCCGGGCTGAGGATCTGGCCGGTCGGCGAGGTCACGAGCGTCGCGTTCGGACCCGTCGGCTCCCAGTTGACAGAGCGGCCGTACAGCGTCTCGCCGGCCTGATCGGTGGTCAGTGAACCGAACGCTGTGGAGGGCAGCACCGTCGAGTTGGCGAAGCTGTTCTGCCACGTGAACGGCGGGTATGACTCGTCATAGGTGACGACGATCAGGCCGTTGTCCTGGAACGCCGGGGACTTCTCGATCTCCGGCACGATGTGCTGGAGGAACAGGCTCTCCGAGTATGTGCCGCCCGTGTAATTCAGCGGCGGCTTCGGGGTCTGCGAGTTCGAGCCGGTGCCGAAGCCGCCCGACAGGTTGTTCGCCGAGCAAACCGAGTCGTGCCCGTTGGAGCAGTTGTTCGGCACGATGTAGCTGAAGGCGGGCGTCGTGCTCGGCTTCTGCAGATCCTTGTAGAGCTGATCCTGGGAACCGAACAGGGGCGCCAGGTTGTTGGAGCAGTTGCCGCCACCGGTTCCACCCATCGAGCTGGGCAGCAGCGAATCGAACCACGCCAGCGGATTGTGCTTGGCGACGTACTGGTCACCGAGGTCGTCCGTCGTCGAGGCTCCGGCGACGTCCGTGTCGTCGGCACTGCTCGGGTTGGGATAGCTGCCGGTAGCGGTCGCAGTCGGTGTCGCGCCGACGGTCGAGTCGGGGGCACCGCAGTCCGCGTCGCTCACGTTGTGACCGTCACCGTTACCGCCCGCGGAAGTCGGCAGGCCGTAGTTGAGGTCCTGCGCGTAGACCTTCCAGCTCTTGTGCGCCGAGTTCAGCTGGTTGAACAGCGTCGGCACGCTCGAGGGGTACACGCAACCGTTGTCACCCGCGGGCAGGTCGGCTCCGGCGGTGCCGCTGGAGATGAACTGGCCGTAATAGGGACTCGACTTGTTGGTGTCGTAGCTCCCGGAGAGCGAGCGGTAGGACGGGCAGTCGTCCTGATCATCGCTGACGGGCGCCTGACCGCTGACCATCGACAGGTAGTTGTCGAGGCTCGAGTGGCCGGTGCCGTAGTAGTTGGTGAGCAGGGCCCCCTGCGAGGGCAGCTGGCTCAGGTACTGACCCTGAGTGCCCTCGAGCGGGGTGAAGCTGGCGTTGTAAGCCTTGTTCTCGAGGACGATCACCCAAACGTGCCCGATCTTCCCGGGCTGGACGCCCAGGCCGTCATTGGCGGGAGCCTTGTATCCGTACGGAACCTGGTTCGGCAGGTCAGTGCCAGTCGTAACCGTGTCAGCCAGCGCGGCGGTGACGCTGAATGCGAGCGTCGCGAGCAGGCTCGCACTCACCGCCATGCCGAGCATCGGTCGCCGGCGTCCGATGCCGGAAGACCTGGTCGCCGCGGCTCCTCCGTGGCGACGCAAGAAACCCTTCACGAGCGTTCTCCTTTTTCGACGTAGTCTGCGATCCACTGCGAATCGCATCCTCCGTCTACGCCACAGCCACGATGTGTCCGAAAAGTGAACGCGATGTGACTTCGACAAAACCAAAAGCTTCACAATTCGTACCCAATCGCGGAGTGAGGGTTCCCTAAGCTGCGGCGATGATGAAGCTCGTGACCCCGGCCGCGGCCGTCCTACTCGCCGCTTGCGCCACTGGCTGCGGCAGCGCTGGGCACACTCAGGCTCAGCCAACGCGCAAACATCCGCGCGCACCGTCGGGCAGGACGGTGCCCGCAGGGGTCTCGCAACGTTCGCCCGACTCCAAGGCGCACGCGCGCGTCTCCGCCTCCTACGTGGAGCCGGTCGCCACAATCCAGTTGGCGCCGCCGCTGGCCCAATACACGCTGTACGTCGACCGGCTCGCCGAGCGCCTCCCCGGCGAGGTCAGCGCAATCGAGTCAGCCGCTGAGAGCGGCGACCTGACCGCTGCCGAGGCCACCTGGCTGCCGGCTCACATCACGTACTTGGAGATCGGCCAGGACGACGCCGCCTACGGGTCGTTCGGGGACCTTGGCGAGCAGATCGATGGTTTGGCCGACGGCTTGCCGGACACCGTCGCGAACTCCGACTTCAGCGGCTTCCATAAGGTCGAGCTCGACCTCTGGCGCGATCACGACACAACCGCAGCGGCGAGCGACGCGAAGCGATTGCTCGAGTTGGTCGACGAGCTCACGCCCGCAACGATCGCCAGCGACCTGCCAGTCCAGACGGTGGCGGTCGATGGCTGGGTGCTGCGCTGCCACGAGATCCTCGAGGACGCGCTGCGCGACTCGCTCAGCCAGGACGACGACTACGGCTCGAACACCGACCTCGCATCGATTTCGGCCGACGTCAGAGCGACTCGAGAGATGCTGAAGGTGCTGGCGCCACTGATCGAGCCGCGCATGCCGAAAATCCTGCCAACCGGCTCGGTCGATCTCCAAGACATCGACCGAGCGATCACCGCTGCCGGTGGCAGTGACACGCACCGCAACCTCTCAAGCCTGCCCGTCCGCCAGCGGCAGGCGCTCAACGAAGCGGTGGACGTAGCCACCGAGACGCTCGCGCCCGTCTCCGAAATCCTCCAGGTATCGACCCCAGGTTCATGACCCAAGGCGACGCGAACACCAAGTCACACCTAGACCGTAGGAGCTTCCTGACCCGCGCCGGCATCGGCGCGGCCACCGTCGCCGGCGCCGGCCTGCTCGGACAGGGCACCACCGCTGATGCTGCCGCTGGTAACCAAACCAGCGGCACCAGCGCAAGCGATCCGCTGCAGGCGGACGCCCCGATCGTGATCCCGCGCGGCGACCCGACGCTGGCGGCGGTGGCGTTCCACGGCGAGCATCAGGCGGGAATCACGACGCCGAAACCACCCTCGGGAGCGTTCGCGTCGTTCAACGTGACCGCCGAGAGCCGCGCGGAGCTGATCGAGCTCTTGAAGATGCTGACGCACACGGCGCGCTTCCTGGCGACGGGCGGCGCCGCGCCGGCGCCGACGACCTACGCGCCGCCGGCCGACAGCGGCACGCTCGGCGCAACGGTGCCGGCGGATGGCGTAACCGTGACAGTGGGACTCGGCAACACGCTGTTCGACGAGCGCTTCGGGCTGACCGACCAGAGGCCGCTGCGGCTGAAGCCGATGGAGCCGTTTCCGAACGACAACCTCGATCCCGCGCAGACAGGTGGTGACCTGCTGATCCAGGTCTGCGCCGGCAACCCCGACACGACCCTGCACGCGATGCGATCGATCACGCGCGCAACCCGCGGCGGGCTTGCGCTCAACTGGCGGATCGAGGGGTTCGTGCCGCCGCCGCGGCCATCCGGAGTGTCCCGCAACACGTTCGCCTTCAAGGACGGGATCGCAAATCCCAACGTCGGCGATCCGGACGTCGCGAGGCGGCTGCTGTGGGTGACCGACGGGATCGGCGAGCCGGCCTGGGCGACAGGCGGTAGTTACCACGTGGTCAGGATCATCAAGCAGTTCATCGAGTTCTGGGACCGGGTCTCGCTGGCCGAGCAGCAGCAGATGATCGGTCGCTTCCGCGAGTCGGGCGCGCCGCTGGACGGCAAATCCGAGGGCGACATCCCGAACTACAAGGCAGACCCCCTGGGCTACGTGATCCCGCTGACGGCGCACATCCGGCTCTCGAATCCGCGTACCAAGGCGAGCGAGGACAGCCGCATCTTCCGTCGCGGCTACAACTACGACCGCGGGGTCGACCTCAACGGGAACATGGACGTCGGGCTCGTCTTCAACTGCTTCCAACAGGATCTCGACCGCCAGTTCGTCGCGAACCAGACGCGCCTGATCGGTGAGCCGATGGTGGACTACATCAGTCCCGTCGGTGGCGGCTATTTCTTCGCGGTTCCTGGGGTTCGTGACTCGAACGACTGGTACGCGAGCCGCCTGTTCGCGTGACCCCGGCATCGCGGACTGGCCGTTCGACCGGAGGATCGCCGGAACCCTGGTGTGACACACCGGCCGTGGCGACATCGCGAGGGTACGTATGACGCGCGCGCAACAGCGAAATGCCGCCGGCGGCGAGCGTCACCAACAGCAGCAGGAACGTGATCTCGAGGCCGCGAGCCTCACTCGGGCTGACTGGGCCGGGGTGCGTGCCGATCGGCGCCTGCTTGGGCGCGATGCCTGCGATCAAGCCGGCCAGCCCTCCGAACACGAGCGGCGCCGCGGCCTGGGCGAGTGAGCGGATGAACGTCCGTACGCCCTCCGCACGACCCCAGAGCCCGGCGGGCATGATGTCCAGGCGGGCGGCGTCGAGCGGCGGGTTCGCGGCCGAGAGCAGTCCCGCGCCGGCGACGTCGAACCACAGTGCCGGGGTCAAGTGGTCGGAGACGAAACCTGGAATCAGTAGCAGCGCGGCACCTAGGTAGCAGATCGCCGGGATCCAGACGCGGCTGTTGAGCATCCCGCGGCGGAGCAGCAGGTCGCCGAGCCAGCCACTGATCAGCGTCCCGATCAGCGCGCCGGCGACGAGCAGCGCAAGCACCAACTCCGAGGTCGCTTGGCCGACGTTGTAGTGGCCGCGCACGAACAGCAGCGCGAACGTCGAGAGCCCCGAGAAGAAGAAGTAGCCGAGCGACGAGCTGATGATCATCAGGACGTTCGACGGGATCGACATCACGTAGCGCACGGAGTCGAGCAGCGTCATCGTGCGTGGGTCCTCGTGCAGTACCAGTTCGGGGTCGGGCACGATGCCGAGCCGCTCCGCCGCCTGGCGCGCGAGGTCGTCTGCATTGGGCTGTGACTCGTCCTCCTCCAGCCACGTTCCGGACGACCGCGCACGGGCCCGGGCCGCAGCCTCCACAAGGTCCTGCACCCCGGGCTCCAGGTGGCTTTGGCCGCCGCGCAACGGCTCGGGGACGCTCCGGTACAGCGCGCGTGCGAGGAAGAAGCCGGGGATCGCGAGCAGCACGAACGCCGCCCGCCAGCTGATCGCGCTGGCGATGCTCCCCGAGACGATGAAACCGAAGGCACTGCCTGCGATCTCGCCTCCGAGGATGTAGGCGTAGATGCGGCCGCGCTCGCTCGCCGGGAAGTAGTCGCCGGTCAACGAGGCGATCGCCGGTCCGGCTGTGGCGACGACCAATCCGAGGAGCAGGCGGGTGAGCAGTAGCGTCGAGTAGCTGCCGGCGAACGCGCTCAGCAGCGACGCGATGCTCCACAGCACGATGCTGGCCGACAGCAGCGGAATCCGCTTGACCCGGTCGACGTAAAAACCCACCGGGATCGTCCCGACCGCGCCGATCAGCAACGAGACCGAGCTCAGCAGCCCGATTTTGCCGGGGCCGATGTGCAGCGCCTTCTGAAGCTCTACAGCGATGGCCCCCACGGTCGAGGTGTCAGCGCCATTGAGCGCGAGCACCAGCCCGAACAGCAGGATCACACGTGCGCGCGCGGGACCACCGACGCGGCGGACCACCTCTCCCCGCACCTGCTGCCCGGCCCAGCGTGAGCCGCGGATGATGCCGCGCGCCATCGACGCTCCGACGGATCGCTCAGCCATTGCAACCGCCCGTGGACACCCTCGCAGTATGGCCGACGCCGCTGACTGCGAGACGCACCGCAGCGCGCAACGAGCGCGCTACATCGCCGCGCGACAGCCGACTCTGATCAGTCGCCGGAGACCCTGCGCAGCAGGTAATCCCAGGTGCGCAGGAGGTACTGCTCGGAGGCCGTGTGCCGGTAACGATCACCGGGCTCGGTCAGGGCTGGGTCGAGTCCGCCCGCGGCCGTCACCGCCAAGTGCAGCTGGCAGGCTCGCTCGAGCAGGAGCGCGGTGGTCACAGCCGCGGCGACGCTCGAGCCAACCGAGACGACGCCGTGGCCGGCCATTAGGGCAGCCCGGGCGGCCCCGAGACATTCGGCGAGCTCAGTTCCCAGCTCGGCGGTGTCGATCAGGCCGACCGGCCGGGTGTAGCGCGGCACACCTGTCGCGAACGGGCCGGCTGCGTTCGAGAAGACCTCAAGATTCCGGCCGGTCGCGCCGAGCGCGATCGAGTACGGCGGATGCGTATGCACGACACTGCTCACATCCGTCCGCGCACGCAGGATCTCCGTGTGAAGCGGGTACTCGAGCGGCACGCGATGGTTGCCCGCCACGATGCTGCCGTCGAAGTCGATCAGGACGACATCGTCAGTGGTCACCTCGTCGAACCCGAGCGGGCCGGCCTTCATCCAGGCGCCGCGCCCGTCGGCGTCGCGCAGCGAGACGTGACCCCATACGGGGTCACCCACGTCCTGCGCACCGAGCACGCGGCAGCCGTCGACGACCTGCGACTTCTGTGTCTCTGGCGCCGCTGCCGTCATTGTGCGAGCGCTCCACGCGGCCAGCGGCGCAGGACCACACGCTCGGCCGAACCCAACAACAGGTTGATCGAGATGCCGACGATGCCGATCACGGCGATCATCGCGAACGCCTCCGCGGCTTGGAACTGCTCCTGATACTGGACGAGGATGTATCCGAGGCCGCCGGTCGCGATCAGGTAGTCGGTGAGCAGCGTCACGATCAGACAGATCGGCGCTGCGACCCGGACGCCCACCGTGATCTCCGGCACCAGTGAGGGCAGCACGACCTTGCGCATCCGCTCCCACCACGACATCCCGAGGGTGCGCGCCATGTCGAGGCGCAGCGGCGAGAGCGCGGCACGGGCCGATGCGGTGTTGAGCAGAATCGGCCAGATCGATCCGTAGACGACGATGATCACGGCTGTGCGGTTATTGGCCTTCAGCAGCAGGATCGCGCCCGGGACGATCACGGCGGCCGGCGTCGCGCGCAGGAACTCGAGCAGCGGCCCGAGCGCCTGTGTCACGTGCCGTGATGCGCCGAGTGCGACGCCGACCGCGACCCCGAGCACGATCGCGATCGCAAGGCCCTCCACGAAGATGAGCAGCGTCGTCTTCAGAGCGATCCAGAGCTGTCCGCTCTGCTCGATCGTCTTCAGCGCGGGCCACCAAGCCGACGGCGCCGGTGTGCTGAGTGAGTGCGGATTGCCGACGAGCTGCCATATGCCGAGCAGCACGGCGATCGGAATCAGCCCTCGCAGACTCTTGAGTCTCATCCGAGACTCCTCTCCGACGCGGCCGTGACCCCCGGGAACAGGACGCGGACGATGCGCACGAGCGCGAAGTTCACGAGGATTCCGAGCGATCCGATCACGAGCACGTACGCCCACATCCGGGCGGGCTCGTCGCCCGATCCCTCGAGTACAACCGCATGGCCAACCCCACTTTCGAGTCCGAGCATCTCGGCGACGACGCAGAGGACCAGCGTCGTCGCGAGCGCAAGCCGCGCGCCGACCAGCATCGCGGCACCGGTCGCCGGCATCACGATCTTCTGCAAGGTCGCTCGGCGTGACAGGCGCAACGTACGCGCGACATCGTGGAGCCGGGCCGGAACGCTGCGGGCACCACCGGCGGTGTTCATCAGCATCGGCCACATGCCGGCGTAGGCGCCGAGGATGATCTCGGTCTTACTGCCGATGCCCCAGATCAGGATCGCAACCGGAATCAGCGCGATCACCGGCAGCGAGCGCAGCAGGTCGACTGTCGATCCGGCCCAGGAGGCCACCGTCGCGTTGAGCGCGACCACCATCCCGACCAGGCCACCGACGACGACCGCGATCACCCACGCCAGCGCGACGCAGTGCATGGTGTGACCGACGTCTGACCAAAGACCGCCACCTGAGCCGGCCAGGTACTTGAGGCCAGACCAGATCTCGATCGGCCCTGGTAGCGGCGCGTAGTTGATGATCTTGGTGCTGACAAGCAGCTGCCACAACACGAGCAGCACGACGAGCGTCGCGATGCCCGGCCAGTTGACCGACGCGACGCCGTGCCTAAGCCGCGTGGCCATGCTGCAGCACCCTCGCGAGCTCTTGCCGGATCTCGTGATAGCGCGGATCATCCCGGGTCCCGATCTGGTCGCGGGGACGTACCAACTCGCAGGTGACCTCGTGCACGATCCGGCCGGGGCTGTCGTGGATGACCATCACTCGGTCCGAGAGGTAGACAGCCTCCTCCACGTCGTGCGTGATGAAGATGATCGTTGCGCCGGTCTTGGCATGGACCTCAAGCAACTGGTCGTGGAGCGAAGCCTTGGTGATCGCATCGAGTGCGCCGAAGGGCTCGTCCATCAGCAGCACGCGCGGCTCGAGTACGAGCGCACGTGCGATCTGGACCCGCTGCTGCATGCCGCCGGACAGACGCCACGGGTACTCGTTCGCACGGTCGGCGAGACCGACCGTCCCGAGCGCGCGCATAACGCGCTCGGTGCGCTCGCTCTTGCTGACACGGCCCTCGAGCGGCAGCGCGACGTTCCGGGCAACGGTGCGCCACGGGAGCAGTGCCGACGAGTAGTCCTGAAAGACGGTGACCGCTTCTGCGGTCGGGCCGGACACGGGCTTACGGTCGAGCAGGACGGTGCCTGCCGTCGGGATGATGAGGCCGCTCAGGACGCGCAGGAGCGTGGTCTTGCCCGTGCCGGACGGACCGACGATGCCGACGATCTCCCCGGCCCGAACGTCGAGGTCGATCCCCGCGAGGATCTGCCGCTGCTCGCCGCCTGACGGCAGCGCGACCGCGACTTCGCGCAGCTCGAAGACAGCGACGCCCTCAGCGGCGCTGACGGGATTGCCCTGACCCTCGACCATCATCTCTCCGTTCATCGTCTGCATTACTGCCACCTCCGGCGCGCAGGGCCGGCGGCGCGATCCTACGCGCCACCGGCCCCGGCGTTAACTCTCCTCTTGCGCTCTTTATCCCTGCTGGACGAGCGCCGTTACCTGAGCCTTGGTCAGCTTCTTCTTCAGCAGACCGGCGTGGTACAGCGGTCCAACCCACGGCTGCAGATAGCTGGCCTTGGGCTGCAGCGACACGTATCCGGCGACGTTGTACGTGTTGGCCACGAACGACGGCAGCTGGCCGAGCGCCGACGTCTCGAGCAGCGCCTGCGCCTTGGCTGTGTTCGCCTTCATCCATGTGAGCGCCTCATTCTGTGCCTTCTGGAACTCCTGCAGCACCTTCTTGTGCGAGGCGGTCCACGAGGCGGTGGCAGCCCAGCCGGCGTCCATCACCGGCACACCTCCGACGGCCTCCTCGATCGAGTTGCCGAGGTTGACGTCGTGGTACTCGCCGAGCATCTGACCCTGGAATGGGTAGATCTCAACCGCGGCGTCGATCGCGCCACTCTGGATCGCGGCAGCCATCGCTGTGAAGCTGGTCGGGACGAACTTGACCTGAGTCGCGCTGATGCCGGCACGATGCAGCCGGATCACGAGCGAGGCGTACAGCGCGCCGGACTCGTCCACAACGCCGACCTTCTGACCCTTCAGCTGCGCCACCGAGGTAATGCCCGGCTTGGCGACCAGATAGGTGCTGTCGAGCTTCGATGTCTCGATCGACTCGCTGCCGACGAGCACATCCTTGTAGCCGGTGACCGTTGCCTGAAGCAACTGCGTCGGGGTGATCGTCATCATGTCGAACTGCTTGCCCAGCGCCGGCAGCAGCGTGGCCGTGCTCTCGGCCGGGATCAGCTTCACGTTGAGCCCGTTCTTGGCAAAGAAGCCCTGCTGCTGCGCGACGACCACCGTTGTGTTCGTCGGATTCGGGTTGTAGAGAATCCGCAACGACTGCGCGGCGGATGCCGAACCTGCGGCGATTCCGCTCAGCGCCATACCCGCCGCGACGGTCGCGGACGCAAGTCCGAGCCGCGCGCGGGTGGAACCAAAAGCCATGTAGCACTCCTCCCTCTCACTTAACTACGGTCTCGCCCGGCGGCTGGCACTAGCCCCCCTCCCAGGCGACCCAACGGGCGGAACGTACTCCAAGAATCGCTTCTGGTCAGCACGTCAAGCTTTGCTTGCGATCCGCGCAACTGGACTCCCCGTCCGAAAGAGGCCGCTAGCGTAGGCACGGATGTGTGGCACGGCCGCAGTGACCCGGTTAAAGAACGGTTAAGCGCGCGAGGGTGCGCGCCCGCTGGCGCACACCCCCAGTTGATTACCTTGAACGCCTGGTCAGCGACGCACGCTGCGGGCGCCGGAAGTCAGCCGCGCTTGCCCTCCAACCGCCATGCGCTGGGCAGCAGCCCTGCCGCGAGCGCGCACTTGACGGCGTCGCCGATCCAGAAAGGCAGGAAGCCGAGCGAGATCGCCTTGCCGATGCCGACGTGCAGGTCGAACGCGAGCCAGACGACGCCGATCACATACATGACGAACTCACCGAGGACCATCGCCGGGATCGCGGAGAGCACGCGGCGGTCGGCCCGCAGCTCGGCGAGATAGCCGCAGACCGCGGCGGAGGCCACGAAACCGAGGACGTAACCAAAATTCGCGCCGACGTAGCCACTCGCGCCACCCGCGAACCAGGGAACACCGATCAGACCGGCCACGGCATAGAGCGCGAGGGCTCCGGCCCCGCGGCGCCAGCCCAGCGCCGTGCCTACGAGCAACACGCCGAGCGTTTGGCCTGTGATCGGGACTGGCGTGAAGCTGAGGTGAATCGTGATTTGGGCCAGGAGGCCAACGAGGCCGGCGCCACCAGTGACGAGCACGGCATCGCGCACGCGATAGCCGGGCAGCGTGTCGCCAAGCACGCGCGTTCTCGGAAAGGCGGTTGTGGTGCTGCTGAGTACTGGGTTTTCGTAGTTGCTCATAGGTTGCGCGAGCCTACAGGGCGGACCAACGGCGCGCACGCGACAACCGACAGTTGTAGGGTGCCGCCGCGTGACCGATGGCCAGCCCAACACGCTCGTATCCGCCAATACGCGCACGTACGGACGGCTGCCGTCGCGCCCGCAGGTGGTCAACCCGCTGGATGAGTTCGTCGGGCTCGAGCAGCGCTTGCGGTGGCTGCGGCTCAAGGAGTGGATCGGCTTCACGCTCGTCCACCCGGAGCTGTACTCGTCGATGGTGGTCCAGGACGCGCACTATGTCGCCAGCTCCGAGATCTACGCCTATGACTGCCGTTCCGGCGAACTGCATCAACATGCGAGTAACGCGCTCGGCGGTTCGCTGGAGCTACCGAGCGAGTTGTTCGGCAGCGCGTGCTCCTACGTCCGCCCTGGCTACGAGATTCAGTACGAGTTTGGCGCCGAGCGCGGGACCCACACGATCCGGTTCGACGTCGCCCCGACCGAGCGGGCGCCGGCACTGCGCGGGGAGCTGACTCTTGACGGCGGTGCGGCGTCGCCGCCGCTCTCTGTCAGCTCGCGGCTCCCTGGTGGGGCGATGTACACGCACAAGCGGCTCTACCCGGCAAGCGGCTCGATCCAGGTCGGCGCGGCGGAGTTCGTGTTCGAGCCGAGCCGCGACCTTGCGATCATCGATGAGCACAGGTCGTTCCTCCCCTACCGCACTCGTTGGCTGTGGGGCACGTTCGCCCGGATCGCGCTCGACGGCCCCGTCGGTGCAAACTTCATCAGCCGCCCAGAGCTGCCAGGCGAGCCCGAGGAGTCCTGCATCTGGACGCCAGACGCAGGCGAGCCGCTCGCCGGCATCAGCTTCGCGCCCGCATCTGCCGACCCGCTCTCTCCCTGGCACATCTGGTCGGCCGACGGCCGCCTGGATGTGACCTTCGAGCCCGACGGCCGCAAGGACGTGAAGCACCAGTTGGTCGTCGCCGCTATCGATTACTTCCAGCTCTTCGGTCGCTACACCGGCACCCTGCGCGGCGCCGACCGCACCTACACCCTGCGCGACGTGCACGGGGTGTGCGAGAGCATGGTCGCGCGGTTGTAAGTCGGCTATGGGGCGGCTAAGTGAGCTGCGCGTCGACGCGGATCGCCGCGGCGAGCCGGTCGATCGCGGCCGGCACGAGGTTCATGTACATGTTCGGCTCGATCAGCTCGAGCTCAATCAGCACGGGTGCGCCGTCTGCTCCAGGCACGATGTCGACGCGCGCGTATAGCGGCGTGCCGAAGCGCCTTGTGATCTCGGCGTGAGCCGCGGTTGCGAGCTCCAACTCTGTCGCCGACGCCTGCCCTGTTGAGACGAGGTCCGGCTCGAGCATCGCCGCGGCGGGCGCATGCGCGACTTCGGCACGTGGCGCGATGCCGGCGGTGCGCAGTACCGGTCGCTTGCGGAGGACGTGTGAGACATCGCCGCCGAAGAAGACCACCGCGGTCTCACCCTGCGTATCGACTCCCCGCAGATACGGCTGGATCAGCGCGATGCGCCCGCTGTCGTGGATTCGCGCAACGAGCGCAGCGGCATCGCCCTGCGCATCTTGCTCAAACCGTCCGGTGTCACGGGCGCCGGCGGAGATGTTCGGCTTGACGACGATCTCACCCGAGTACGGTCCCAGCGATTCGCCAGGTTCAACGAATGCGGTCGGCACCGTCGGGACGCCGAGCTCTGGCAGATATCGCTTATCCGAGTTGAACGTCACCACCTCCGGCCGATTGCGCAAACGCGTCTCCCCCACCTTCTCGCACCATTCGAGGAATGTCTCCACTCGGTGGCTGTAATCCCAGACCGACCTGATCACGACGCGGTCATACGCCGACCAGTCGACGCCCGCGTCATCCCACACCTGGAACTCAGCGCCGACCAGCGCCGCCACCTCACCGTCGTCGGCGCGGCCGTCGGGGTAGGCGCTGCAGGTGGCAAAGGCGATCCGCACGGCGCCCATCGTACGGCGGACGCTTGCAGCCCGACACGGCGAGCGTCAGACTCGCCCGAGCGGAAGTGAACCGAAAACAAGGAGTCCGAGATGACCGCCGACGACGCCGGATCCTCGACAGAGCAACTCAGCTTTGCCTCCGACATCAAGCCGCTGTTTCGCAAGAAGGATCGCGACTCGATGATGAAGGCCTTCGATCTCTGGTCCTACGACGACGTGCGGTCCCACGCAGACGTGATCATCGAAGCACTGAAGCGCGGCGTCATGCCCTGTGACGGGGCTTGGCCCGCCGACCAGGTCGCGTTGCTCGACAGCTGGCAGGGCGCGGGCTTCGCGCCGTAGCGGAGCAAGTGGGAGCGTGCTGCCACCGTAGTGCGACTACGCCGCCTCGCTGTAGAACGGGCGCACCTCGATGGCGTGGTGCCGCGCCAGCGGATGGCTTGCCGCAAGCTCTGCTGCCTCCTCGCTGTCGGCGCCGCGGACAACCTCGAGTCCCCCGATGAACTCGGCGACGTCGAGGAACGGCCCTTCTCGAACCTCCCCTCCGTGTACGCGCAACGTCGTGGCGGTTTCCGGAGCGCCGATCGCCCCACCCAACACGAATACCCCGCTATTCTCCAGCTCCGTCCGCCATACCTCGCACTCCTGCGCCATGACGGGGCTGTCCGGGGAGTCGGCCGAAGCCGCCTCCACCCAGACGGTCAACAGATAAGGGATGCCCTCGGAGTCATCAGATTCCCCGAACGCAGCCACCTTGGGTCCGAATCGGAACGCTTCCGGCAACGGTCGGATCTCGAACGGGAGAAACCGAGCGACCGGGCTCATGGACTCGACCTCGATCGCCTCGTCCAGATCGGCGCTCTCGAACAAGTCGATGCCACCCACGTACTCCTTGGTTTCAAGGAACGGGCCGTCGGTAGCAAGCGTCTCACCGTTACGCACGCGGATCGTCGTCACGCCTTCTTCCGGAAGGCTCAGCTCCCGACCCACCCGCAGACCACCGCGGCGCTCCATCTCCGCTGCATAGGCCGGCCAGTCGCGATTCATCTCCCCAATCGCCTCGGCGGGCGTCCTGCCCTCCGTCCCGACTGTGCTGACGTCCGCGCATGTTCCCCGCCTTTCCGTCTGGATTCGACCTACAACCAGACGACGAACGCGAACCGCCAACAAGGACACGCGCCTACGAAAGACCTCCCATGAAACGCAGAACCGCCGCGACGTAGGTCTCAGCGTCGGCCCCGTCGCGATCATGTAAATTTGGCCCGCCGGGATACCTAGCCGCTCCGAAACGCAGCCATAATCCATTCCTGCCTCCAGCAGAGTCAGGACCTGGCATCTCGTCGGCATTGTCCGCACAGATCCGCTTTCGCCATAAACAACGGGCGTGCGCCTCAGAGTGTCGCCGTCATCTGGTTTCCAGCCGTCGGCTCCTTCGCTTCCCGTCGCAAGCTCGAGCTACCGGCCGATCGTCGCGCCCTCCCCGTGGCCGAACACGATCGGTTGTCCCGAACCATCCTCGGTCGGAGTCCGGCCAGTTCAATTCACATCCAGGTCGTCGACTGCACTATCACGCTTCCTCTTGCTGGGCTATCGGCTCGGGGCGGCCTAGGAGATATCCTTGCCCGAGCGACGCGCCGAGCGTTGTCATCATCGTTAGTTGTTCATCGTTTTCGATGCCTTCTGCGAGGACAGCGCAGCCGATCTCGGTCGCGAAGCCTGTGATCGCGGCCGTCAACGCCCGTATGTGTCGGTTGGAGCCGATGTGGGCGGTGACAGTCCGGTCGAGTTTGATGATGTCAGGGTTGAGGTGGGCGATGTGCATCAGCCCAGCGTTGCCGGCACCGACGTCGTCGACTGCGAGCTGTGTGCCGGCTGCACGGAGGGGGCGCAGTGCGTCTGCGAACTCTTCGTATGAGGCGATCGGCTCTTGCTCGGTGACCTCCAGCACCATGCGCTCGGTCGGAAAGCCGGAGAGTGTCCCGACCAGCCTGCCTGAGGTGATCGTTGAGGGCGACGCATTGACGCTTAGAAATGCGTCGCGCGGAAGGGCCGGGAGTCCTTGAAGCGCGATCGTGATCGCGTGCAGCTCCAACTCAAGGCGGCAGCCGGACTTATCGGCCTCCCGGAACCAGTGGTCAGGCGAACGGTACGGGTCTGTGTGGAATCGGGCGAGTGCCTCGAAACCGACGGTCTGGTCGCGGTGCAGTGAGTGGATTGGTTGGTAAACGGCGGTGATCGATCCGTCAGCCGTCATGGCGGCGAAGCGCTCGGGCGCCGTGGCTGTCTGGTCGTCAAACGGCTCTGCGAGCGCGGTCTCGGTGGCCTTGTTCATGGGAGTTGGTCGATAGCGGTTGCCGCGAGCTCTCGCCAGCGTGGAAGACGATCAGCGAGTCCGCAAGCTTCTAGGTGGTCAGGGTCGAGCTTTGACGGGGGGAGGGCGTATGTGCCGTCTTGGGCTTCGATCTCCTCGACCAGGATGTTGGCAATGTAGGTAGCAGTGACCTCGTCCAAATCGGTGTCGCGTGGTGGCGGCTCCTGGTGGGTAAGGACGGCGCCAGCGACCGGCAAAGGCACTCCCCAGAGGGTCAGGAGGTATGCGCCGATTTCAGCGTGGGTGACGTCGCAGAGTTCGCCTTCGACTTCGAAGGCGGGTCTTCGCTGTTCCCGTGAAGTGTCAAGTATGTGGGTCAGCTCGTCGCGCCTTTGGGATGCCAGTACTAGCAGCCCAATATCGTGCAATAGACCAGCAGTGAACGCGTCGCGGCGTGGATCGCCGGCGGCGAGAAGCGCACGAGCGAGGTGACCGACTCGGTAGCAGTGAAGTTCGAGGCGGTCGAGTTCAAAGCCCACGATCGGTGGGACGATCACGAATTGCTGGAACGCGTCGGCTTGGAGGACGAGGGCTTGGAGCGTCTCGAGTCCTAGATGCAGGACTGCGTCGGCGATGCGGGTGACCGGATCTCGTCGTCCGAAGTACTCGGAGTTCGCGAGTTGCAGGATCTTCGCCGAAATGCCTACGTCTTGCTCGACGATCAGACCGATTTCGTCAAGACTCGCATCCTCTGAGGCCAGTGCGTCGGACAGTTCGCGGTACAGTCGAGGCGTTGACGGCAGCATCGTCGCGCTGAGCGCGCTGCCGTTCAGTTGGACGCGAGCGATCATCTCATTGATCTGGCAGCAGCGTTCGATGACGTTGACAAGGCGGCGGGTTTCGCACGGTTTCGCTAGCAGTTGGTGGGCGACACCGGCGGCTTGGGCGATTATCCGTAGCTCTGCGTGACCGGACAGGACGATCCTTGCGGCCTCAGGGGCAGCCGTGCGGGCATGGTTCAGCAGCGTCGCTCCGTCCATCACCGGCATCATCAAGTCCGAGACGATTACGTCATAGCGGTAGCTGGCGAGGGCGCCGAGCGCTTCCTCGCCGCTTGAGACGAACTCCATCGTCCATTTGTTGCGGTACGGGCGCAGCGCGTCACGGATGCCGTCGAGCAGGTACGGCTCGTCGTCGACGAACAGAATCCGCTTCGGCTCTGCGTGATTACTGACGGGCGGAGGCGCGTTCAACATGTCAGCTCACGAATACTCGGATCGGCTGGCGGATGCTGTCCCCGCCGACGTTGGTTAGCCGCTCGATCATTTGCGAGGTGACGGCCTGCCCGCGGGCCACGAGCAATCCGCCGGTGGCGGTGCGCACGTCGTCTGCGAGCGTCATCCCGACCGCGACCTCGGCGAGTGGGATCTCGCTCACGGTCGGAGCTCTGCCACCGACACCAACAACAGCAGCGAATGCGTCGAGGTATGACCGATCGTAGATCTGGCGACTGCTCATAGCGCCCAGGGCGACATCGGGGGTCAAGCCTTCCGACTCGAGTTCGTCGTAGTCGGTCGCTATGCGCAGCGCTCGCGCGCCCTCCGGAGCAGCGTCTATCGCGGCGAAGTCGCCAGGCTCCAAGTCTTCAACGTAGCCGTCCAGGATCGCGAGAACACCCTCGAGCCGTGGGATCCTCGCGAGCAGTCCGCGCGTCACCTCAGGGATGCGGTCAACCATCGCTTGTTCTTCGGGAGTCACTGGCTCGCCCGCGTATAGCTTCTCCGCCGTGGGCTGCGGAAGTGTGATCGCGCCGATGTGGGCGAGCATGGCGGCGACCTCGATCTCCCAGCGCTTCGCCAAGCCTGCGGCTTCGGCTAAGCCGCTGACGAGCTCCTTCAGACGGGCCCCCCGCCCGAAAGCAGCCGGATTTGCGAGCGCGAGGGTGCCCGCCAGCGCGTCGACGCTGCCGCGAAGTGTCTGCTCGAGCAGCACCTGTTCAGCGGTGACGAGCCGGTGCTGACCGACACCTGCCGCACAGGCACGCAGCAGTTCCTCGGCACCGCATGGCTTGGTCAGGAACCGAAATAGGTGCGCATGGTTGACGGCGCGGACCGCGGCGTCCATGTCGGCATGGCCGGTGAGCAGTATCCGGGCAGCATCGGGAGCGACGATCCGCGCTTCGCGCAGGAACGCATCGCCGGCCATTACCGGCATCCGCATGTCCGAGATGACTAGTGCGAACGCGCCCGGGTCCGCGCGCATCATCTCCAATCCCTCTACGCCGCCGGAGGCGGTCCGCACGTCGAAGCTTCGGCGCAACGTGTCGCGCATTCCCTCGAGAACGTGGGGTTCATCATCGACGCACAGGACAACAGGCCGACCCTCCAGCTGTGGAGCGTGAGACGAGGTGTGCTGAGGGCTCTGAGACGCGGTCATTGCATCAGGCCCTTTCATCCCGCATCGAAGGCGACCTTGCCAGCTCGCCCGGGCTGGCTAAATCCAAATTCCGGAGCGGTGCAAACCCCTGCTGTCGGCGGTTGAAGTGGCAACACGATCGTGAAGGTGGTGCCGTGACCCGGTTCACTGGCGCACTGAAGCGAACCGTGATGGCGGTCGACGGTTGTGTGGGCCAGGGCCAACCCCTGACCGGTGCCTCTTCCCACTTCCTTCGTGGTGAAGAACGGTTCGTAGATCCGGTCCTGAAGCTCCAGCGGGATCCCGGGGCCGTCGTCAGCGATGCCGATCACGACGCTCTTGTCTTGGACACCGGTGGAGACCCTGATCTCGCCCAGCTCACCACCGTCGGGGCGTTGTTCCTCGATGGCTTGCGCGGCGTTGATGATGAGGTTGAGCAGCACCTGGTTGATCTCCCCGATGTTGCACGTGACAAGCGGTAGATCCCCGAGGTCCAGCTCGATCCTCGCGACGTATTTGTATTCGTTACGGCAGACCTCGAGAGTCGTTTCAATCGCATCGTTGAGATCCGCCGGAGCCAATTCAATCCCGGAGTCGTGGGAGAAGCGCTTCATCGCCTGCACGATCGATCGCACGCGCCCCACTCCGTCAGAGGTGCGTTCGAACGCGGCCGGGATTCTCTCGTTCAGATAGTCGATATCGGCTTCCTCCTCAGCCTTACTCATGAGCGAGCGCCGATCATTGATGTCCATCGGTGTGTCGGCCCACATCAACTCGTGATAGCTGGCGGTCAGTCCAAGTAGCTCATTGACGGCGTCCTTCAGGAAGCTGACCGAATCTCCGACGAACTGAAGGGGCGTGTTAATCTCGTGGGCGACCCCGGCCGCAAGCTGACCGACTGCCTCAAGGCGCTGAGATACCCGCCGTTCGAGTTCTCGCCGCTCTCGCTCTTCCTCGATCGCGACATGCTCCGTGACGTCGATTGACGCGATCAGGACCGCCTGCACGATCGGATCGTCACGCAGGCAGATCAAAGTCGACTGCAGCGTGTGCCACGACCCGTCGCGGTGCGCGACTCGATGCGTAACCAATCTCGGTTTGCCGGGTCGGACCTCGGCGAACGCGCGACTCATCGTGTCCCGATCATCAGGATGATTGGCTTCGACCAGGTACGTTCCGATCAGCTCCTCAGCGTCATAACCGAGCCAGCGCTGCATCGACGGGGTGGTGTATGTGAACCGCCCCTCCCGATCAGCGAGAATGACGATCTCCTGGAGGTGCGCGAGCAGCGTCCGCCAACGCCCCTCGCTTTCGCTAAGTGCTAGCTCAGCCCTCTTGCGCATCGTGATGTCCGCGATCGATCCGGCCATCCGAGTCGGGATGCCGTCACCGTCGCAGATCGCGAGGCCGCGACACAGAACCCACAGCCAGGTGCCGTCAGCGTGACGCATACGGCACTCAAACTCGAGATGCTGCGTATCGCCGGCAAGATGCCTGTCGATCATAACCCTGAGCTCCGGTAAATCGTCCGGATGTACGAGGTCAAGCCAACGCTGCGGCCCGCCCTCGTCGACTGGTTCAATCAGTCCCAGGATTGCGTGCCACCGGTGCGAGAAGTACATCTGGTCGTCGGCAAGGTTCCAGTCCCAGATTCCGTCATTCGCGGCACGCGTGGCCAAGGCATACCTCTCCTGGCTGCGCGCCAGGTCGTCCAGTGCGCGGCTGTGCGAGATCGCGTAGCGAATCGCCCGCTCCAAACCCGTTGAGTCCAGTGCCTGCTTCGTCACGTAATCGGCAACGCCCAGCGCGGTTGCCTCGAGATCAATCTCGTAGTCATCCTGGCCGGTTAGCAGGATTACCGGTGCGCGTGGCCCCGAGCCGAATCCCTCACGCACGAGGTCAAGGCCCGTGCGCTCACCAAGGCGGTAATCGATCAGATACGCGTCGTGACGGCGATTCTGGATCTCCGCCAACGCCTCCTCGTAGCCGGTGCACCAGTCAACCTCGAACCGCACACGGGTCTGCGCGAGCAGCAGGTCGCGGGTGATCAGGTAGTCGTCCTCGTCGTCCTCGACCAGCAGGACGTGGCAGCTCTTACGCATGACCGCTCAGTTGGCCGGGGAGCTCAACGATCTCGAACCAGTACTTGGTCCACGCGCCCATGACCGTAACCAACGAGGCGAACGTCACGGGCTTCGTGATGAACGAGTTGACACCCAGGTCGTAGCTGCGTAACACATCGTGCTCATCACTGGACGTGGTGAGCACGACGACCGGGATTTGGCGCAGGGTGTCGTCGGCTTTGATCTCGGCGAGTGCCTCGCGTCCGTCCTTTTTGGGCATGTTGAGATCGAGCAGAATGATGCCGGGCCGCGGAGCCGGGACTCCATCTTCGCCATAGACTCCGTCGCGGCGAAGATAATCGAGGAGCTCCTGGCCGTCTGCCACGAAGTGGATCTCGTTGGCGAGGTGTGCGGCCGTCAGCGCGTCTCTGGTGAGTTCGCGATCCTCCTCGTCATCATCCGCCATTAGGATCGTGATCGGTGTCGCGCTGCGGTCATTTGATGGCATCTGCGTGCTCCTTGGCATCGTCGAAAATCGAGTCGAAAGCCGCGGTTCCGTCCGGCTCCGGGATCGTGTGCTCAACTGGGAGTGTCACGGTGAAGGTCGCGCCGGTCCCCAACTCCCCGCTGGCGACAATCCCGCCTCCATGGCGCATTGCGATCTTGTGGCAGAGCGCAAGGCCGATGCCTGTGCCCGGGTATTCATCGCGACCGTTGAGGCGCTCAAATACTCTGAAGATCCTGGTGCTGTACTGCGCGTCAAAGCCGATCCCGTTGTCGGCGACCACAAGGTAGGCTGTGTCGCCGCTTACGTCGCCGCGGATACTGATCTCAGGCGCCACGTCGGGGCGCCGGAATTTGATCGCGTTGGATATCAAGTTGAGGACCAGTTGGCGAATCTGCAATGAATCGGCGCTGATCGTCGGCAGTGCGCCGACGGAAACCGTCGCGTCAGATTCTTCGATCTCGACGGAGAGATCGTCCAGCACCTCGCTCGTGATCTCGCCCACATCGACCTGCGAGAACTCGCGTGGTTTGCTCGTCACGCGCGAGAACTGCAGCAGGTCTTGGATCAGGCCCTGCATCCTGGCTGCTGCCCGGTTAGCGCGTGCCGCATAGTCGGCGCCACGCTCGGACAACCGGTCTGACTCAGTCGCAGCCAACTGCTCAGTAAAGGTACGGATCTTGCGCAGAGGTTCCTGTAGATCGTGGGACGCGATCGACGCGAACTGCTCGAGCTCAGCGTTCGAGCGAGCCAACTCCGTCGCCCGGCGCTCGAGCTGGACGTTGGACGCTTCAAGCTTGTGATTTACGTCGGCAAGCTCTGCGTTAGCGCACTCCAGGTCTCGCTCAGCTGAATGCAAGAGACGCCAGCCCAGTCCTAAAGCGACGGCCGCGATCAGCGCGAACGCGAGCAGGATCAGCCACGGAACCCATTCGTGCAGTCCCGTGACACTCGCGAACAACGCCCCGCTAGGAGCGCTAAGCACGATCCGCCATGTCGAGTCGGTGAGCGGAACCTGGTCGTAATACCTGCCATTTCGGTCGCCGGACGTCCTGCCGAGCGCCGCACGCGAAGCGGCGCTCCGGACGCGATATCCAACCGGTCGGGCTGCTTCGTTGGACGCGATCACGGCGTCGTTGGTGCCGAACAGCAGATTGTGTGATCCGGCAACACCAGGGATTCGACGGAGCGTCCCGCTCAGGAAACCGCTCAGTGAGGCTGGCGGGACACCCTCGACCAGCAACCGCCGACCATACTTCGTGGAAAGCGGCACGACCAAGTCGATGACTCCGGACTTGCCATACGGGACCAGGTCCCCGAGTGCGTAGGGGTCGCCGCTCTTGACCAACTGCAACGCGCCCGATCTGTTCAGCTCTGCCTGTGCCTGCGCAGTGAACCCGGCCGAGCTACCCAGGATCTTGCCGCCCGGGGTGACGATCACAAGGTAATGTGCTGTGCCGCGCTCCTTCTGCAGCAGAGCATCACTGATCTGGGGCCCATCGAAGCTGCGCTCCTCGGCAGGTATCTGCTGCGTGACCGTCCCGAACAGACTGTCAACGAGCGCCGCCGCCAATACTGCGCGCTCATGCACGCGAGACTTGATCTCGGCCTTAGAGTCGGCCTGGGTGTTAGCCAACTCGGTCGCGAACACGGCCAACAGCGCGATCACCGCGATCGCGGAGGCCAGCAGAAGCGTGGTGGCCCGTCGGTGACCGGCCCTGATCCAACCAAATGCCGGCGTCGGTCTCACCTCTCCCTCCTAGTGACCATGCTCGCAAGCTAGTTGCTGGATTGGTCGGCCGTTTCCTGTTTTTCCTTGAACCTGCGACGTTTTGTGCAAGCCGGACACCCATGCGACTGAACGGTGTATCGGGTGGGATTCAGACCGACTGCGTCCTCCAGCGTGAGTTTCGTCGACCAGATCTACTCAAGGCCCGGGGGCATGGTCATGCAGAGCGAGTTCATCACGAGGTACATCGCGAGATGTCGCGGCCCAGGTAGTCTGACAAGGCGGCTGGCGCCTGTCAGTCCGGCCGCCGTGAGGCGTTACGTCTTAGGTTTCGCCTGGTTCCGGGCGGAGCAGGCAGGCGCCGCGTCGAGGATGGGCTCTAGCTCCATCACTCCTCGGGCCAGTCCGTTGGCTGCGATGGTGATCGCGGTCGAGAGCCCGAGGGCGGCGCGCCTGCGGTAGCCACCACGACTGACCGCGTTCGTCGCCGCGCGCTCGCGGACAGCTCGCGCTCTGACTTCATCGTTGTATCGCCGCGTGGTGGAGTCAATGCGGCCGAGTGGCCGAGTTGGCCGAGCCGTCCTGATCTCGCTCGCGAATTCCGCGATTCGGTGCGTACGAACTTCGCGGTCCTTCGCCCCCGAAATCCGCTGGTAATGAGCGAATTTCGGGCCAGCGTCGCTGGCGGCGCAGCAGTGGAGACGGGGGGAACAAAACCCGCGCAAACCCGCGAAACCGCTAGTGATCATGGTGATCACGCAGCGCTCCCAGTGTCGGTGTTGCGTCGGTAAACCTCGATGGGCTGCGCGGGTCGCTGCGACATCGCAAGACGCCTGCGCTCACGCGAAGCCTGCTCTGACGGATGCCCATACAAGGTCTGCACCAGTCGTCCACCGTCGCTGTGCCCAAGTTGCTGCGCCACGTCCCACACCGACAGACCGCGCTCGAGCATGAGAGTCGCGCACGCGTGGCGAAGCGCGTACAGACTGATCGGCTTGTTGCCTTTCGCTGCCCATGCGACGCCGATCGGCCGCCACCAGTAGTTCAGGTTCCCCTTGTTGAACGGCTGGCCTCGAAGGGTGTAGAACAGGCGCGCATCCGGGTCGATCCTCGCCGGCACCCGCGCGAGCGCGTCAAGGACCTCAACGGCAAGCGTGATAATCCGCGGCTTGCCGTTCTTCGGCAGCTTCTCCACACCGTCAGCACCGGTATTCATCCGTACGGTGACCTCCTGGTGCTCGAGGTTCAGATCGGCGCGGCGCAGCGAACAGAGCTCGCCCGGTCGCAGGCCGACGAATCCGAGTGTGAGGATGATCGCGGCGCACTCAGGGCCATAGTCGGGCCCGTAGTGCTGCCCAGCGATCCCGGCAAGCTCATGGATCTCCGCCTCGGTCAGCGCGTCGATGTCTTTGCGGCCACGGGGCGTTTCGATCCGCAGTCCGGTGAACGGGTTGAACTCGATCAGGCCATCACGCATCGCGTCACCGAACATCGCGCGGGCAACCTTCGTCACCGAATGCGACCAAATCGCCGCATGCTTGCGAGCGAGTGGTCGGTTGACGTCAGCCAGGAGCGTGGTACCGAGTGCTTCGACAACGGGCTTCGCGCCATACCGGTAGTTGTTCCGGGATGCCGCTGCGGGCCGCGCGTAGTCGGACAGCCAGATCGCAGCCCAGTCAGCGACCGTGACAGGCTTCGACCGTCGCGGCTTCAGCGTCGCGCGTGCCTCGGCGCTCTTGGCCTCAGCCTTCGTGTCGAAGGTGCCTCGCCAAACCATCTTCTGTGTGGTCTTGTCCCAGATGCGAACGCCCCACTTGCTGCCGCGCTTGACGATCATGCGACGTTCCCGCCTCCTAGTCGTTCAACGATGGCCCGCAACTCTGCCATCTCGGCTTCCAAAGCCTCAACCCTCTCAGGCAGCGTGGTCGCCTTCGGTTCCCCATGCGCAAGCCAATCCTCAACGGCACGCAGATCAAACATGCGCCGCCCATACCGATCCTTGTTCTCTGACGGCATGCCCTCATTTACGCGCAACTCGATCCATCGCGAGGAGCGCTGAAGATGCGCAGCAAGCTGTTGTTTGGTGATCAGCTGCGACCCGGTGCTCGGTAGACGATGAAGGGTGGCGCTCACTAGAACCCTGCCTCGAACTCGCCAGCAACCGCAGACTCAATACGAGAATCAGCCGACGGAATACCCCGATCCGGGTTCGCCGCCAAATCCCGGCCACGCGGCAACGCGATACCAACAATGAAACCGCACTCACATTCGGCATAGATCCAAAACTGGTCGCGGTCAAACTCACGGATCGTCTTGGTGCAACGTGCCTCCTCCCCCTTCTGTTGGGAGTACGCCCAGTGCGAGAGCTCAAACATCACGCGGCGCCCTCCTCGAGCGCGGTCCGGTTCGACGCCTGCGCAGCACCGAGACGCCGGTCTGGCCCATCGACAACAACGAGTGCGCAGTAGCCGGCGAGCCGTGACGCAACCGCGTCACCGAACCGAGTCGCGATCTCATCCATATCCATGTTTGAGGTGATGATCAACGGCAACCCGTGCTCGATCCTGTGATCGATTGCGGTGAACACCTGCTCACGGCCGAACTCCGTATTCCGAGCCTTGTCAAGATCATCAAAAGCAAGCCCGTGGTTACCGTCGACCACCTCGATAGCCCAACGGCGTCCCTCATGCTCGAACGGCAGACCGAGGCGCGCGAAGAACGTGCCAAGCGGCGCCCACAACACTGGACGGGTGGCGAGCAGCTCAAACACCGCAGCACCTGCCAAAGTTGTTTTTCCTGTCCCGACCGGTCCGGTGAGCATCAACCCGAGGATCTCGCCCCTGACCCAGGCCTGACACATGTCCAACACCGGCCTTGAATGGGAGAGGTCGGCGAGCATCTGACGCCTTCCAACAGGCAGACCGGACGCATCAACACGAGCGACCAGCCGTTCGTGGAGCGCCGCTTGGTCGCGCTCCTGCTGGCGCCGCTCGCCGCACTCGTCACACCAGAACGTCGCAGAGCGCCAGACCTTTGCCATGCCGCCGGTTGCGGATGCCGGA
This sequence comes from Solirubrobacteraceae bacterium, assembly GCA_036268195.1. Classification (GTDB taxonomy): domain Bacteria; phylum Actinomycetota; class Thermoleophilia; order Solirubrobacterales; family Solirubrobacteraceae; genus Palsa-465. Next base: position 7,308 of record DATAUP010000040.1, on the reverse strand, counting down.
ACCTCACGGGTCATCGGCTTGTCGCAGCCAGCACACTGGCCGTTGATCACGTCGATGTCAGTCATGCGACCTCCGGTCGATTAGCCATTGCTGCCTGCGTGTATTTGCCGGGCTGGCGCTGGTCGGCGATATGCACGACGTTCGAGTCGAGTCGCTCGAGCCCGGCGAGGTCGTCAACGTTGTCCAGCCAGTTGCGGTAGCCGGCGACGATGTCCTTACGGCGCTGCGCCTTCGAGTCAGCCCATGCGGCGAAGTCGTGTGCGGCACGAACAACGGGCTTGCGTTGACGCGCCTGGAGCACCGACGCCAGCGAGAGTGGATTGACCGCTTTGGCGTTGTGGCGCTCTGCGAGGTCCCGCAGGATTCGGAACACCGCAACGAGGTGCGGCCGGAGCGCCTCCGGGAAATCGGCTGGCAAGTCGACCTTTCCCCCAGACCCCCCATCTCCAAGACCAGAGATCCCTGACCCTGTCCCTGACCTAGGAGGTTCTGGGGAACCTACCGATAGGTTATGCGAATCTGGCTTACCTAAGGGCTTTTCGGATAGGTTCCCGATACCCTCTCGATAGGCTTCCCCGAGGTCCGCTCGAAGCCAGGGGTGAGCGCGGTAGCACTCCATGAAACGCACCACAAGCGGGTGCATGGGCGGCAGCTTCCGAAGGTCCGAAACGATGCTTAGGGCCATCTTCGGAGACTTCGAGCGGAGGTGTTGAACGCGAGTCCGGACCCACAGAATTCCGCTCTCGTGGAACGCAAACTTCTGATCGCCCAACTCCTCGAAGATGGTCAGCGCATCATCTAAGGTCATGCGAACCTCCATCGCCGCGACCTCGACCGGCACCTTGTAGAGACCAGCCATACCGCACCGCGGGTTAGTCCACGACCAGATGTAGAGAAGCTTTGCGTCCTTGGATAGGGCGAAGAACTCTGGATCTGACCAGATGGCATTATCGATGTCCTCATGGCGACTCACGCCGCTTCCTTGAAGTCGTAGTCGTCGTCCAGGGCGTGTCGTACGGGGCTCAGCGAGACGCCAGCGGATGCCTCCAAGAGGCTCCCACCAAGTTGTGGGGCATGGGCAACGTTGTCCGGTGTCAAGACCGGGTGGCTGGCGTCTCGCTCAGCTCCGTGTGAAGATTCCGGCTGCCGTCGGGGGGCGGGAAGGACGGCAGCCGCTTGACCCGACAGGGAGGAGGAAGTCGGGCAAGGTGATGAAGGGTCTATTGCATTACGGATATCCCCACTGAAGACGCCACTCATGCTGCCCAGTCCTCCGCCGTCAAGCGATACGATGCCGTGCGCCAGCGCTCGCCTGTCACGCGCTCCAACGTCCGCACAAGCCCGAACCGCCCCACAGCGAACGCAAGATGCTCACGCCAGCCGTCCTGTTCAAGTAACGGCAGGGCGTCAAGGGAGCGAGAGTCGTAGGCGTCGTGGTGGGTGCGGCAGAGTGGGAAGACCGCGCGGGTGTCGTCCTGACCTTCGCCGAGCAGTGAGCGGTCAATGATGTGGCAAGGGTCGGCTGGTGCCGTCCCGCATTCCAAGCAGAACTTGCCACGAACGAATTGCCGTTGCTCAGGTGATGCGGGTGAGATCGGCCGGCGCTTATGCTTGCTGTTCGCGGCGCCGCGCCGCTGGAACTCCTGTCGCTTCTCTGGGTCAGTCTTGAGCACTGTGTGGCGCTCAAGCTTGGTGCGCTTCATCGCAGCCCCGCCTCGCGCTCAAGTCGCGATGCGGCGAGGATCTCCCACCAGGTCATGACAGCCTCCCTGTCCACTGATTGGTGTGCACGGCGCGCGCCCCTAGCGCGCACATAACGATTCGAAGAAAATGTTTACGAGTCCCGTGAAGCGGGTACCTCGTTGTCAAGCCGTGTTCAACGGCTGGGGCACCAGCGATCTCGAAGCGTTCGGTGACAGTCATGAACGGCCTTCCTCAGGCTCGAACGGGTACACAAGCTCTAGGCAGCCGCCCATTCGGGTGATGATCTGATCAGCGAGGTACAAGGTCACGTACTGTTGTTCTTGCGATAGCACGCGCCGTACGGAGCGTTCCCCGACACCGGCTATCGCGGCGATGGTGCGATGATCACGTCCGTCGGCATGGATGAACTCTTGGAGCGGGCCGATTGGTAGGAGTGGGTCGTAACGGCTACTGAGTGAGGCTTTGTGTCTGCGGGCTGTTTCGCGTTTGCGGGCGAGGTAGCGTTCACGGTTCTCCGCCTGCCAGTTCCTGGTTGCCTCATCGGTGCACGTGCGGCACCAGGACAGAACGGTTTTCACGTGCCCGTCACCCCAGCGGGATCGAGCGGGAAACTCACGCCAAACCTTCGTCAGTCCGCAACAGGTGCACCGTTTGATGAGAATGTCCAGCCGGGCGTCTTCGAGAATGGCGCTCATGTCTCATCCTCCGGTGGCCAGATCCGCCACTCGCGAATGACCGTCCCATCCATCGCGCGGAGAAGCAGCACAACATCCCGGGGAGGCGGGCACGTCGTCGGCGAATACTTGATGCTTAGGCGCCCCCCCCCCGATGTGTTGTTGCGATTCCGGCGTGGGCCGAGGATCTCGTCGACGCGTACGCGCTGCTCGGGCGAGAGGCCCTGTAGCCAGTAGCCTTGTGTTCTGCTCATGCCGCCCTCCGAAGCCCGGCGCTCAGCATCCGGCGACTGGAGAAGTACAGGTGAATGGTCATGCGGCAGCCCTCAGATCAGCTGGGACGTATTGGCCGTCGAGGCCAATGGACATGCTCCAGCGGACGAGCTGCTCGAGCTCGCGACGGTCAGCCGCGTGACGGAACGCCACCTGGGCTGCCGCCTCCTTCACGCCATCGGCAACATCCCGGGCATATCGAAGATCGGCCACATGCTTGTCGCCACGCGCAAGATCTGAGGTGGAGGACCAGGCAACACCGTCAGCCTTGAGCCGCAGGATCTCTTCAGCGAGCGCGAGGCGATAGGCACGCTCGGCTGCCGCGTACTTTGTGTAGGCGTCCCGTAGGTGCTGTTCGGAGTCCTTCTGCGCGCGCGCGGCACGCTCGATCGCGGCCTTCGCCTGACCGAAGTCGTAAGGATGAACGACACTCATCGCCGTGCCTGCCGTTCAATCCGGTTCTGGCCCTCGCACGCCGACTCGATCGGCCGCACCGCACCGTAATAGGTCAGCGCCGCATGTGCGGTCCCGGCAGTGGCCTGGCACTCCATCTCCCGCCATTCCCCGTTCGCAGCGAACACCACGATCGCTAGGTCGTCGCACGGGTCGTCGCCGATCTCCACCGCCGCGTCCTCATATAAACGGACCTGCAGATGCGCACCCAAATAGATGCCGCCGTTCTCCTGTGTCTTGGCGTCGTAGCCGATCCGCCTACCATCGACACGGGCAACGAGGTCACGCCGGCCGGCGTACCTGTTCACGGGTGAGCACACGAGTTGCTCGACACTCTCAGGCTCGGGATCTTTCGCAAGCAACCATGAGCACAGCGACTGGATGTAGCCGTGATGTTCCGGAAGGTGCTCGCCCATCCGGGGCCCGTTGCCGGTGAGCATGTACTCCTCAAGCAGCGCGTGCACGTTCAGGCCACGGGTGGCGGCGTTGTCACGGGCGTTCTCGGCACCGAGCTTCGCGCCACGAACGATCTCCACCACATCCTCTGGGAACACCTCCGGTTCAATCAGGCCACGCTGATACGCGACGACGGTGCCCTCGATGCCACGCGCCTCATACCACCTCGGGAGGCCACCCTTGTTCGTGATCGGCTCCAGCAGCGTGGTCACGGACACTAAGCGGCTACGGCCCGGCTCACCGCTGCCCTTGCACTGCGGGCACTGGATTGTGTTCGGTGCCGGACGCTTCTCCGACGGGACACGACCAACGCCCTCACACCCCGGGCAACCTCCCGTTGGTGCCCAGTAGTACGCGCGGTGATCCTTACGGCGGATCTCACCATCCGCGGTCAACCAACCCGCCGGGGCGGCCTCGAAGAACAGGTCGCCTTCGGGTAGCTCACGGCACAGGTTGATCTCGAGCGCACCAGGGACCGTCGCGAGGGCCAGCTCGTCAAACGCTGAGTCGCCCGTCACGAGCTTGTTGAGCTCCGCGTCGATGATGTCGCTCATGCCTGTGGCCTTTCTGCTTCGACTAGTGCGAGCGCGAGATCGGTGGCCTTTGACTTCGGGATCAGTGCCCAGTCGTGCTCGATGTCCAAGCCCTGAGAGCCGAAGATCAGGCGGAGCTTCCCGGCGGTCAGCCCAGTTGCCGCGGCCTTCAGTTCCTCCACGTCAGCCGGGGTGACGAGCGGCTCAATGACGGGCAACTCCGGACGCTTGACCTCGACAGCCTCGACGATCTCGGAGGCCTCCATCTCATCAACCGTGTAGATCCCGGACAGTTCTTGCGGGAACGCCTTACGGAGCGCGAGCGCCTCGGCGACCTTGGCGATCATGTGCGCCGGCATCTGTGGCCACAGTCCTTGCAGCTTGCCACTGTACCTCGGTGCGAACTCCTCGAAGTTGGCGATCGCCGGGGTCTCGACAACATGGCCACCGATGACCTTGCGGACGATCACCTTCGCTGCGACGGGTGCCGGGGTCTTCTTCGGCCACGACGCATGCCACTGGCCCGTGTCGTCAAGCCAGAACGGGCCGTCCTGCCCCGCATACGTACCGGACCGCTGAGCGATCAGACGGAAGCCGTCGATCCCCGTTTGGATCGTCATCTTCTCCCGGCCGTCCTGTTTGCGGTAGATCCCGTAGATCTGACGCGCGAACGGGTCAAGTCCCGTGCGCTCACACTGACCGATGAACAAGGCCAGCTCGTCGTCTGTCGCGACACGGTTCTTCGGTTGAAGGATCGTGCGCTTCACAAGGCCGATCTGCTCCTCGGTCAAGGTGCGCATGACGAGGCCTGCGCCGTTGCCGTTGCGGACCACCTCAGTCGAGGTGGTCATCGCGCGACCCCGAGCAGACTCTCCGGGCACTTCCACTCGTAGACCGGGCGCTCCTCTTCAACCATCGGGGCGTCCGGTGCCGGGACCATCACTGTCTCGGTACCGACCTGCACGCGCTCGCACACATTTCCGCGCGCGGTCGTGACCTGGATGCCAACCCCGCCACCGAGCGAGCGGTCCAGGTTGCAATAGTAGTGGTCCTCCGACTTCTCCCATTGGCCGCCGATTCCGACAGCAGTGCGCGCTAGCTCCTCGGATGAACCGACGAACAGGATGAAACGATAATCTCGCCATTGCGTGTCGATCTGTGGGTTCGCATCCAACAGATCCGCGAGAGCGCGAAGACCGTCTGTGAACGACGGCCCCTGCTGCTCGACCGTCGCCTCGCCGGTCACATCGTTAGCCTGTGTTGCACTCATTGGCCACCTCCTAGTGCGTGGCTGGGGGTCATCGGGGCGGGCGTGTCAGCGTCGCGCCCCTTCTTTTCAAAGTCCTCGTTCCGTGCCTCGCTACGACTCGGCCGATCGTCCGGGGCATCGAAGAACGGAGCGGCGATCGCGGCGTCCCGTGCCTCGAACACCAACCAGTCCCGAACCATGCTGCGGTCGCTCATACCGATGCCCCATCTGGCAACAAGACGACCTCAAGCTCGAGATCCTCAAGTGCCTTCTGGAAGCCACCCGCGACCGTCTCGAACAGTCGGTCGTACTCGGAGTCCGCCAAGTCGTGCTGACGCTCAATCCGGAGTAAAGCCAGGTCGGCTGCACTACCAGCGATCAACTCCGCATCCCGCCTGGTGAGCTTCATGCGAGATCACCGCGCGTCCGGAACGGCACCACAACCGGGTAGCCAAGCGCAGCCCGGGCCTCGCGCTCCTGTGTTTCCACCGCGGGCAACACACGGCGCCCCCTAGGCGCCGGATAAACATCGGCCAACAAACGTTGGAAGCCTGCCTCCAACTCTTCGTCGGAGAGAAGATCGATGTGCGTGTCGACGTGAAGTTGCCAATCAAAAACTGACTTGCGGGAAACGAATGCGTGGCGGTTCACCCACCACTGGCCGATCTCGTTGATCACCCAGCCGATGACGATCGCGGTCACGATAATTGCGCCCGCGATCACGCCACGAAGCTCAGGACTCATCTCCAACCCCCTCAACTCGATCTAGGCAGGCGTCGCAGTAGCGGTGCCCGTTGGACGGTTTACGGCACAGCGAGCAGTTCGCGCTCACGTGTGCTGAGAAGAGACGCTCCCCGGGGTGAACCTCAGCGAGCGGGTGGCTGTGGCCGTTCTCGACGTGGCCGATCACAACGATCATCAGGCCGCTACCTCAAATCGGAAGTCCCGGCTTTCACGCCGGCCGACCACAACCTCGCCGCCGCACTTCGGGCATGGACGGCCCACTGGGCTGATATCGCTCAACCATGGGCGGCCGCAATCAACACAAGACGTCCGGTCGGGGGTTGCTAACACGACGGGTTTCTCCGACGGTGCTGCGGGCACGATCTTGAGTGCGCGTTGCCGGTGCCGGTCACGGCCGTGGTGCACACCTTTCCCGGCACCCGGCTTACGTTTCAATGCGGGATGGTCCGGGTGGCGTTTGCGGAGTTGGTCGACCTGGTATGCCTTGATCTCACCGAGGCCTTGTGACATGAGAACTTCTTGGCCGGTGGCGTTGGCCCAGATCTCATGTTTGGCGTTCCGGTCGAATTGGTAGCCGAGCGCGGTGAGTAGACGCTTGAAGTCGCGGCGGTTCATGACCGCTCCCTAGCGACAGACGCACGCCGCTCGACGTGAAGGCCGGCGAGCGAATCAGGAGTCTCACGATGGAGATAGGCGTCCGGGCCCTTGGTGGGAGCGGGGACACCGTCTTGGCGTGCGACGGTGAAGTCATCACGGCCACCGCGGCCCCAGAGTTCTGTGCGCTCAACGAGACGTGTCTCAATGTCGCCCTGCACCTCGACCGCCTTGCGAAGCTCAGCCTCAGCGTGGTGCTGTTCGGCGCGACGCTGGTCGCGATCCCGTTGGGCGGGTGACTTCAACTTTGATGCCGCGGCTACCGCAGGCGTGTCGATGACGACGCGTCTCATGGCGGTGATCCGTCGCTAGGGGTCTCCAACGCCGCGCGCACGATGCGGCGTAGCTCTGCCGCCAGCGAGCGGTCAGCGTCCTTCGCCCGGCGTTCGAGTTCGTCGGCGATCTCTTCGGACACCCAGGCCTGGATCAGGCACTTGCCGTCATGGAAGGTCACGCCGCCGCACTCCGTTCAGCAACCGGGAGCGCCTCGCGCGTCAGGTCAGACGCAGGGACGTTGAAGAAGTCAGCCAGCTTGCCGAGCGTCGAGGGAAATGCTGGCTTGCCATCC
>DATAUP010000039.1:0-291359 GCA_036268195.1 Solirubrobacteraceae bacterium | reverse complement strand
GGGGCATCCGATCGGTGCGTCCGGTGCGCGGATCGTCGGCACGCTTGTGCATGAGCTGCGTCGCCGTGGTGGTGGGATCGGCTGCGCCGCGATCTGCTCAGGCGGCGGCCAGGGCGACGCCATCCTCGTCGAGGTCAACGGCGGCTGAGCCGCCCGAGCATGGACAAGACGATCGACTCAGCGGCTGCGGCCGTGGCTCAGGTTCCTTCCGGAGCGAGGCTCGCGGTTGGCGGGTTCGGGCTCTGTGGCATCCCATCGGTGCTGATCAGGGCGCTGCTTGACGCCGGCACTGACAACCTCGAGGTCGTATCCAACAACGCCGGCGTCGACGATTGGGGGCTCGGTCTGCTGCTCGGCGCCGGCCGCCTCAATCGCGTGGTCGCGTCCTACGTCGGGGAGAACAAGGAGTTCGCGCGGCAGTACCTCGCAGGTGAGCTCGAGGTCGAACTGACACCGCAGGGCACGCTCGCCGAGCGGATGCGCGCTGGCGGGTCTGGGATCGCAGCCTTCTATACGCGCACCGGCGTCGGCACGATGGTCGCCGAAGGCGGGATGCCCTGGAAATATGACGCCGAAGGCAACGTCCAGATAGCGTCGCCGACCAAGCCAACGCAGGAGTTCGACGGTCTCGAGTACGTGCTCGAGCGCGCGATCGTCGCCGACTTCGGGCTCGTGCGGGCGTGGAAGGGCGACCGCCACGGCAACCTCGTCTACCGGGCGGCTGCGCGGAACTTCAACCCCCTGGCCGCGATGTGCGGCGGAGTCACGATTGCGGAGGTCGAGCACCTCGTCGAACCGGGCGAGCTCGATCCGAACGAGATCCACACCCCGGGCGCCCACGTTCACCACGTACTCGAGCTGACTCCAGCGGAGGCAGCGGACAAGCGGATTGAGAAGGTGACCGTGCGCGGGGCTGTGAGCTGATGGCTTGGACCAGAGAGCAGATGGCGGCGCGCGCCGCAGCGGAGCTTTCAGACGGTGACTACGTCAACCTCGGCATAGGCCTGCCGACGCTCGTCCCCAACTACGTCGCCGACGACGTCGAACTGGTGCTCCAATCAGAAAACGGAATCCTCGGTACCGGCCCCTACCCGACGCCCGACGAGGTCGACCCCGACCTGATCAACGCGGGCAAGGAAACCGTGACCGTGCGCAAGGGCGCGAGCTTCTTCGACTCGGCGACCAGCTTCGGGATGATCCGCGGCGGCAAGATCGACGCCGCGATCCTCGGCGCGATGCAGGTATCGGCCACCGGTGACATCGCCAACTGGATGATCCCCGGCAAGATGGTCAAGGGCATGGGCGGCGCGATGGACCTCGTCCACGGCGCCAAGAAGGTGATCGTGCTGATGGAGCACGTCGCCAGAGACGGCAGCCACAAGATCGTCAACGAATGCTCGCTGCCCTACACCGGCAGAGCTGTCGTACGACGCATCATCACCGACCTCTGCGTGCTCGACGTCACCGCATCCGGGCTGAAGCTCGTCGAGCTTGCCCCAGATGTGACGGAGAATCACGTCCGCGACAAGACGGAACCACACGTCTCCGTGTAGAGCCGCGAGGTGCCGTCCTCAGGCGGGCAGATCGGTCGCGCGCTGATCAGCAAGCTCCGACCTGCGCGCGTCGGCTCGGCTCACGTCGAGCTGAGTCTCGAGCAGAATCCGCCGCTCCAGTTCCAGGCGCTCGTCGCGCTGAAGACCCTCGCCGCCGTCATAGATCTCGAGCAGGCGCTGCACCTGCCCCGGGGGAGCGTGTGCAATCCGCTGCGCCAGAGCCACCGCGGCTTCGAGCAGTTCGTCCGGGCTGACGACCTGCGCCGCCAGCCCGTACTGGTATGCCTCGTCGGCGGTGATGAACCGCCCAGAGAGGATCATCTCCTTCGCCCGGCGCGTGCCGACCGCAGCTGGGAGCAGCGCGGCGCCGCCCCAGGAAGGGATGAGTCCGAGTTGAAGGTGAGTGTCGGCAAACGATGCTGCCGCAGACGCGATGACCACATCGCACGCGAGCGCCAGCTCGAGCCCGCCCGCGACGCATGCGCCGTTGACGGCGGCGATGACGGGGGTCTGGACCGTCAGCAGGACGCCGGGTGGGCTCACGCCTGTTTTCCTGCGCTCCTCGATGAGCTCGCGGTCACCGACGTCCGTGAGGTCGACGCCACCGCAGAACGCCGGGCCGCTGCCGGTTATGATCGCCACCCGCACCGCTTCGTCGCGGTCGAGCTCGTTGAAGGCGTCAATAAGGTCGGAGAAGAGCTGGCGGTCTATCGCGTTCCGCTTCTCAGGCCGGTTCAGAGTCAGCACCCGAATCCCGGGGTGCGCCTCATCGATCAGCAGTGTTGCGGGGGGCATCGGGCTCGTTCGAAGGCCGCGCGGCCGGTCAGGAGGAGCGAACCTTCGAGTTGTCCCAGGTGAGTGTCCGGCGAGTCGGCACGATGCGGATGTACACGCGACTGGCCGCGTAATGCTCGCGCGTCTGTGACGGAGTGTTGCTCGGCATCAGGAAATTCGCGTACTTCTCGGCCAGCGCGGCGTCGATTCTGGAGGTCAGCTCAAGCGCGTCGACGAGCTCCGCGACCCCATGCAGGACGACCGCCTTCAGTTCTGACCACGCCTGACCGGATTCCACGAGGAATGACACGCGCGGGTCGTCCATCAGATGCTTGGCCTTCGCGGAGGAGCGAAGCGTGCGCACGTAGACGGAGCCGTCCACGACGACGAACCACAACGGCACGATCGCGGGGGCGCCACCGGACCTCAGCGTGGCGAGGATCCCGGTGTGCGAGGCGGCCAGGAAGTCCGAGATCTCGGACTCGTTCATGCGGACGCTCATTGTGTTACCAAGCTATATGATTTAGCTTGCAAGCGCGTTTCTTGGCCCACTCGCCGTATCGCCGGTCCAAGATTCGCTGGGCAACCGGCCAGCAGTAAGATATAAATCATTACCAGAATGATCAGCCGGACGATGACATTCCAGGACACGCAGGGGGTGACGGGGCTCAGGGAGCGGATTCGCTCGATGATCCAGTCCGAACTGACCCCTGAGTTTCTGCGTGGCTTCGTCTCCAGCGCCGAGTGGCAGAGAGAGGCAACGGCGTTCTGCAAAAGGCTTGCTCGTGAGCGGCTGCTCACCTTCGCCTGGTCGCAGGAGTACGGCGGCGCAGGCGCCACGAAGTGGGAGCAAACCGCGTTGCGTGAAGAGTTCTGGGCCCATCACGAGCCGCGTGGCGCGCAGTACATGGGTGTTAACTGGGTCGGCCCCGTGATCATGCACTTCGGGACCGATGCCCAGAAGCACAAGCACCTGCCGGAGATCGCCGCCGGTGAGGAGGTCTGGTGCCAGGGCTTCAGCGAGCCCGAGGTGGGCAGCGACCTCGCCTCACTCCAGTTGAGCGCTACACGCCAAGCCGACGGCAGCTTCCGCGCGAACGGGCAGAAGATCTGGACGTCTTACGCGACCATGGCGAACTGGTGCTTTCTGGCGACGCGCACGCGTCACGAAAGCCGCAAGCACCAGGGCATCACGATCTTCTTGGTGCCGATGGATCGAGAAGGCATCACGGTGCGACCGATCGATTCCATCATCGGTCCCAACCACCTCAATGAGGTGTTCTTCGATGGCGTTGTCCTGCACGAGGACGAGATCCTCGGTGAACTGGACAAGGGCTGGGACGTGATTGACGTCGTGCTCAAGCACGAGCGCGTAGGCATCGCCCGATACGCGCGCAGCGACAAGATCCTGGCCGACCTGTGGCCGGTTGTCCAGGCGGCATCGGGCCCCGGCGCTGCCGAGCTACGGGCCGCGCACGCTCGCGAGCTGGTGCAGGCGCGCGTCGCGCGCCTGCTCAGCTACCGGACCCTGGTGACGACTGAGAACGGCGACATGCCGACGCAGCCAAGCGTCGCACGGATCGCCTCGACGTTGCTCGATCAACGCGTCGCCGACCTGGCGATGGAGACGGCTGGGGCCGACGCAGTCGACGCGAGCGAAGATGCTGTGCTCGACGGCTCCGCCGAGGATGCCTGGCGCTACGCGCGCTCATCCACGATTGCCTCCGGTACGACTGAAATCCAGCGACTCCTGGCGTCGCGCGCCATGGTGGACCAGAGCTGACATGGAACGGCAGTGGCAAGACGAAGCGCTTGACTTTGAAGCGGGCGTGCGAGGCGCACTGCAACGTGCCGGCGGCATCGAGCTCGCACGCCGCAGTGAGGCTGAACCGGCTGTGCGTGGCTCCGTCGTGAAGCCGATCCTCGATGAGCTCGGGATCCGTGACCTCGACCTGAGCGGCGGCGAGACCGAGGCGGCCGCCACAGCGCTGGCAGTCTGGGCGGCTGGGTCGATCGTCTGCCCGTGGCCGCTGGTGCAGCAGCTGGCCGTGCCGCGCGCGCTCCGGAGTGAGGTTGACGCGATCTATCTTCGCGACGGCGCCATCAGGCGTGCCGAGCATCTGGATATCGCCGGCCGTGCGGCGGCTGTAGATATCGTCACGCGCGAGGCGAATGCGCTGCGCGCGGTCGAGGCCCCCACTTCGAACGGCACGCGGGACTTCCTGAGGCACATGCCGCTTGATCCCTTTGGTGTGCGCTGCGAACTCGGCGCGGAGAGGTTCGACCTCGTGCCCGTCGTCAGCGCCCACGTCGTTCTGGCTGCGTTCTGGACGGTCGGCGCCCTCGGCAGCGCGCGGGACCTCGCTGCTGAGTACGCCCGCGACCGCCACCAGTTCGGTCGCCGAATCGCGGACTTCGGTGCTGTTCAGTGGCACCTCTCCGACATAGCTCTCGCGCACGACGGGCTCTGGGAGCTGGCCAGTTTCAGCCTCGCGCGTCTGGTCGATCAAACCCTGACCGCGGCGGACACGCTGGCGCTGCAGTTCCTGATGCTCGACTCAGCACGGAAGGTCTTTGCCCACGCACATCAGGTGCTGGCCGCGATCGGTCTCTGCGATGAGCACGACCTGACCGTGCTTGAACGCCACGCGCAGCCGCTGCTGAGGCGTCCCTGTGGCATCACCCGTACGCTCGGGATGCTCGCTGAAGAGGTGGCTCGCTCCGGTTTCGACAACCTCTATCCCATTCCGGCCGCGGTGGCGGCGTAGCCCGTGGCTAACGAGGAGGAGAAATGTTGGCAGTGAGCGACTGGACCGGCTTAGCATGAGCGGGGTGGGGGAGAGTCCAGCTCTGGAGCTGCGGGCGGTAACAGTCCGTTTCGGCGGCGTCGTCGCCCTGAGCGATGTCGCGCTGCAGGTGACTGAAGGCGAGACCGTCGGTCTGATCGGCCCAAACGGTGCGGGCAAGACCACGTTGATCGACGTGATCGCCGGCAACCGTCGGCCGGATCCAGGCCAGGTGTTGTTCTACGGCGACAACATCACGCGCCTACCGCCGGTGCGGCGGGCACATCGTGGGCTCGCACGCACCTTCCAGACGCTGTCGCTGTTCGACGGCATGACGGTCTGGGAACACGTACTGCTCGGCTATGCGGCCGGCGCCCCCCGGGGCGCCGGCAGTGGCCGCTTCGTCTCGCAGCGTAAGCGGCTCGAAGACGCGGCACGGGCCGACACCAGCGAACTCGGTCCAATCGCGCTGCTCGACAAGCTCGGGCTCGCCGCGGTCGCGGACGAACTCGCGAGTACACAGGCGGTCGGGATCGTGCGCATGGTCGACTTGGCGCGCGCTCTCGCTGCGCGTCCGCGTGTGCTGTTGCTGGACGAGCCGGTCTCCGGCCTGCCGGAATCTGAAGCTCGCGCTGTCGCCGCGGTGATTCAGGCAATCCGCCGCGAGCACTCGATGGCGCTGCTTGTGATCGAGCACAACCTCGAGTTCGCCAGGTTGGTCTCCGATCGGATGATCGCAATCGACTTCGGCAAGGTGATAGCCGAGGGGCCACCGGACGAGGTACTTGCCTCCGAGTCACTGCGTGTGGCCTACTTCGGCGAGGATTCAGATGGCGCGGCGGCTGGGGACGCGAGCGCCGAGGTCACGAATACCGGCAAGGGAGAGGATCAGCATGACGTCGCGCAACGCGCCTGATGGTGGGGCTGCGGGTCCAGCCGGACCCGCCCACGTCGAGGTTGTCGACCTCTCAGTTCAATACGGCGAAGTAACCGCCTTGCGTCCGGTTTCGGTGACGATCGAGCCCGGCACTGCGCTGGCGGTGCTCGGGCCTAACGGCGCCGGCAAGACCTCGTTCGCCAATGCCCTCAGTGGAGTGATCCAGAGTGAGTCGACGGCCGTCAACATAGACGGGGTCGATTTCCGCTCCCGGCCTGCGTACGCCCGGGCCCGGCTCGGAGTCGGGCATCTACCGGACTCGCGAGCGATCTTTCCGTCGTTGACCGTCGAGGAGAACCTGAGGATGGGCTTTCACACCGACCGGGCGAGCTCGCGGGGCAACATCGCCGCCGCCTACGAGCTCTTTCCGAACCTGAGCCGACGCAAGCGCGTGGCTGCCGGAAAACTGTCAGGTGGCGAGCAGCAGATGCTGGCGCTGGCACGGCTGCTTGTGCGGCCGCCGCGACTGCTGATCGCCGACGAGCTCTCTCACGGGCTCGCGCCAGGCGTCGTCGCCAACCTGTTCAAGCTCCTCGACGGCCTCAAGGGCACATCGACGATCGTCATCGTCGAGCAGTTCGTCACGCGCGCGCTCGCGCTCGCGGACACCGTCCTGGTCCTCTCGCACGGAGATGTCATGCACCACGGACCGGCGGCGTCGTTCAGCGCCGATCAGGCGGCTGAGTTCTACAGTCTTCAGCCGGCGCGACAAGCCTGACAGCGGCGCCGCGCAGCCCCCGCTGCCAGCCAGGGCCGCGCACGTCGGTCGCGCGCTCAGCCGGTCCTATTGGAGGTCCAGCGTGTCTGCGGTCACGCCCTCGCGCCGCAGCTGCGCCTTCTGCACCTTGAGCGTGTCGGTGCGAGGCATCTCCGCGACTACGCGTACATAACGCGGGACTGCATACGCAGGGAGATTCGCGGCCGAGGAGCGCACGATCTGCGCGGGGTCCGCGTCCTCACCGACGAGCACGATGGCGGCCATGACCTCCTCATCGTGGGCCTCGGAGCCAACGCCGTAGACAGCGCTCTCGCGCACGGCAGGATGCCGGTCGAGGATGCTCTCGACCTCCCAGGCAGAGATGTTCTCGCCACGCCGGCGAATCGAGTCCTTTGCGCGCTCCTCGAAATAGAGGTCACCCTCTGGCGATAGCCAGCCCCGGTCACCCGTCTGGAACCAGAGGTTGCGGGTCGCCCGTACGGTGTCAGCGTCCCGACCGTAGTAGCCGATCATGAACCCGTGCGGCACCTTTGGACGCACCGCGATTCCGCCGACCTCACCGCTCGCGGCTCGCTCGCCCTGATCATCGAGCACCTCAACCTCAAACAGCTCACCGGCACGTCCCGCGGAGCCGATCGGTGAACCGCGCGGCGGTGTGTTGACGGTAACCATCGGCGCCTCCGTCAGGCCATATGCCTCGAACAGCTCGACCCCGAACCTCCGCTCGAAGTCCTCCCAGATACCGCGTGGCGCGCCAGCGCCGTACGCCTTCTTGACGTCGTGGTCACGCGCGGCATCGGCATCAAGATGCTTGGAGCCCGACACGATCATGGTCAGTACCGAGCCGAGATAGTTAAACGCGGTGATCCCGTCTGTCCGGCATTTCTCCCAGAACTGGCTGGTGCTGAACTTACTCTCGAGCTGGAAGCGTGCGCCGGCCGCTATTGCCGTCATCAGTCCGGTGTAGCGGGCGTTCTGATGATAGAGCGGGAAGAAGTTGAGCAGAGCGTCGCCGGGTGTGTAGCGACACACACGCGCGACATACTCGGCCAGCGCGAGGCACGATTCCTGCGTGTGCATCACACCCTTTGAGGCGCCGGTCGTGCCCGACGTGTAGAGGATGACAGTGCCGCCGCCACGGGGGGCTGACGGGACGGTAGCCGCGCCGGCATAGATTCCGGACAGCGTGTGAACTTCAATACCAGGGACGTCCGGAGCCGGACCAGCTGCGGGCGTGTTGACGATCAGTGTGCGCAGCTTGGTTTGCGCCAGTGGAAGGTCGAGGACCACGGGCAGATATGCACTGTCGCAGATCATCACCGTCGTCTCTGAGTCCTCAATCAGGTATCGCAACAGCTCACCGCGATAGGCGGTGTTGATCGGGATGTCGAAGCACCCGAGCGTCGCCGCGGCGAGCCAGGCATCGACAGCGGCATGCGACGTGTTGAGCATCAGTGCTACATGGTCTTCGCTGGTGACGCCCGCGCTCGACAGGCCATCGGCCAACGCCAGCACCGCTGACAGCAGCTGATCATAGGTGCGTGCGACGCCATCGACCCGCAGCACCTCTTTGTCGCAGTAAATCGGCTGCCGCGACATTAGGAAGTCGAGTACTGCTGTCATGGCTCGGCGCGATCCCGACGGCACAGATTCATCGCTTCGACTTGCTGCGCTCGCTAAAAGCTGCCAGACGCGCGCGGGCGTCCTCACCCATCATCGTCACAAAGGCATCCTGCATGCCCGAGACGGTGCGTGTCTCGTTCAGCGTCTGCTTATACAGGCTGATCGCGCCCGGGGAGCTCGCGCGCAGCTCGCGGAGCACCTGTTCAGTGGTTGCAGTGAGCTGCTCTGGTTCCACGACCTTTGTCAACATCCCGGCGGCGTAGGCCTCCGCGGCCGAGAATGACGTTCCCGTATACAGCCAGTACCGCAGCAGCGCGGACGGGACCCGGTCGCGGAAGAGCCTGGGCATGTGGCCGTCGACGATGCCGACCTTGGCTTCAGGCATCGCGAACTTCGATGAGGTGGTGGCGATCGCGATGTCGCAGAGCGACATCAGTGTCAGGCCGCCACCCATGCAGAGTCCGTCTACGACGGCAACTGTTGGTTTGGGCAGGATGCGCAGCGCTTCAAAGGGAAGGAACTCCTCGTAGGCAAGCAGCGCAGTCTGATCCTCGCTTTCCAAGAGCGCGAGCATCTCCTTGAGATCGCCCCCGGTCACGAACGCACCGTCGCTGCCGCTGATCACGAGAGCGAGGATCGAGTCGTCGAGCCACGCCTGGCGGCAGACGTCGCGGATCGCCGCGTACATCGCCTTGGTGAGTGCGTTCTTCGCCTCCGGCCGACGTATCGTCAGCCAGCCGACACCGTCACGTAGCTCGAATTCAACTTGATCATGAGACATGGTCATCACATCCGATCGGGTTCCTTAACATAATAAAGATTTAGATCCTCAGCGGACGTCCCGGCCGCTGAGAGCCTGATCGTCGTTGGGCCGCACAGAGGAGCTCAGTCGCGGCTGATGATCGGGAGGATCAGATGTGAAGGGTGGTCGCGGTCGTGGTAGACGCGGTTCACGGCGACCTGCACGTCAGCCTCGGTGTCGGTTGAGATGTTGTTGCCGGTGTTGGTGTTTCGATCCCAACGCGGGAAGCTGCTGCTCGAAACCTCCAGGCGAATCCGGTGACCCACCTTGAAGAGGTTGCCGGTCGCCAGGAGATCCACGTTGATCTCGTAGATCTCACCCGGTTCCATCAGCTTGGGTTCGGAGAACGACTCCCGGTAGCGCACGCGCAGGATCCCGTCCGTCAGGATCTCGGCGCGACCATCTGGGTGAACGTCAACGAGCTTGCCGGTGAAGTCCGTGTCAGGCGCTGACGACGAGATGAACAGCTTGAGTTGGACCGGTCCGGTGACCTCGACGTCATGATCCAGCGGCCGCGTCGTGAAGAACAGGATGTCAGGGCGCCCGTCGAGCGCGCGCTGATCGCGCGGGCCCGCATTGGCGGGCATCCGCGCCGGCGGCAGCAGCGTCTGGCCGCCGATCGTCGGCACGGGGTCAAATGGGTTGTAGAGGTAGACGTCCTCGCGCTCATCGTCCGGAGGGTCGGCAGAGAGCTCACCGTCGCCGTGCGCGGTGCTGGCGTGGCCGCCGCTATGCAGGTAGTAGTTAGTGAACTGGGTGTCCGGCAGCGGCCAATCGTCCTCCTCCCGCCATTGATTCGCGCCCATGATGAACAGGTTCACCGGCTTGTCCGAATTGACCCCGTTGTCGATTCCCTTCAGGTAATGGTCGAACCAGCGCGCGGTCCTGCCGGTCAGGTCGAAGACCTCCTTGTCAGCCCGCTCGCCGTAGCCCCGCTCAGGAAAGTCCGCGCCCCACCAACTGTGCGCCCAGGGGCCGATGTTCAGGTGCGGGCGTCGTGCGGCCGCAGTCGCCCCGCGCTTCTTCATCTGCACGAAGGTCGTGTATCCGCCGGCAAGCAGCGCGTCATACCAGCCCGTCGTAATCAGGGCCGGAACGGCGACGTCCTCGAAGTGCTGGGAAGGCGACCAGTCGCGCCAGTAGGCGTCGTAGGTCGGATGCGCGAGCCACTCGAAGTAGAACGGAGCGGCCTCCTGAAGCATCGGCATGTCAGAGGTGGGCAAGCGGCGCACGTACTCGCTGAACAGATCGACGGTACCCGCGCGCTCTTTGATCTGGTCCCTGACCGCTGGAGAGAAGTAGTTCACGGACCAGCGGATGGCGAACCCGAGCAAGAACGCGCCGCCCTGGTAGAGCCAGCCGAGGTACGGGTCGTGATGGAAGCTGTGCGGAGCGATCGCCTTAAGTTGCGGAGGTGTCTCCATCGCGGCTAACCATTGGGTGCCCGCCGTGTAGGAGATCCCGATCATTCCGACATCGCCGGTCGACCACGGCTGAGCCGCCGCCCACGCCACGGTATCGGCGCCGTCCATGCGGTCATCAACGAACGGGCGGTACTCGCCTTCGGACGCTCCGGCCCCGCGAGTGTCCTGGTGGACGACCACGTAGCCGGATTGAACGAGTTTGAGCACGTCAACTGACGAATCGCGTAGCCAGCCCGGCTCCTTGTTGTAGGGGATGCGCTGCAACAGCGCCGGGTACCGCCCCTCGCCTGCGGGGCGGAAGACGTCCGCCGCCAGCGCGACGCCGTCACGCATGCGCACCTCTACGTTCTTGTCGATCTGGATCTCCACTCTTCCTCCCTCTGGCCCTCAGCCCTCGACGACATAGGTGGCACCGCACGCTAACCGACACGCAACGTTACAACGATTGAGAGCTTTTGGGCGCATCTGTCGGCTCGCGGACAGGCGGGGTGACGGTTGCAGCGTACGGGGAGCTGTAGTGCACGACAGCTCCCCGTACAGCGTCAGTGCTGCGACCGATTCACGACGGATCAGGCAACGAAGGACCACCGCAGACGAACGGGTTTGGTCCGCTCGTCAAGCCCGTCCATTGGCCGTTGACGACCTTCATCACGCTCTGGCAGTGCGTCCCTACCTTCTGGAACAGCGGGAACGATGCCGGTGGGATCATTCCGGATGCCTACATACGTTCCTCACTTACTCCTCCTTAGTACGACGAGCCCCGGATGAGGCTGACGCGCTGGCAAGTCCCGAGTGCGACAGCTGGCAAGCTACGTCACTGATGAGAGCAGGGACGCGCGGCAACCTCCAATGGCACAGTGCATGAACGTCGACCTGGGCCAATTGACTGGCCACCAAGCCATTCGACTGGCCACACCAAGCGGTCACGCCGCGGTGGCAGGTGGCGGCATTCGACTGAGGCAGCGCTGTGGCAGCCTGCGATACGTGGAAAGCCCCTCCTCCTCCTCTATATCTTATTGATATAGCTCTTTAACACGCTACCGACGCCCCCTGGGCTGTCAAGATTCGCCGCACCGGTCCGGCCCGGTCGGCGCGGCTCAGGCGATTCGTCAACGCGGGCGTCACACGTGTTGCCGGATCCAGCCTCCCTGGAGCGCGGCCACCAGCTCCGGATGCACTAGGTAATAGCCATGGCCACCGCCCTCGATCGTCACCATGACGGAGTTCCGGATCGCGCGGTGAAGGGCGCGCGAATTCTCGGGTGGGTTGAGGATGTCGTCGTTGCCCACCGTGATCAAAGTCGGGCAGTCGATCTTCTCGAGCTCGGTCAGGGTCATGTCGTGATCCAATGCCGCCTGCATCTGAGCCTGATAGTTGTGTCTGTTGAACCCTTGCTTGTCGACCACCCCCTCGGGCAGGTCGGGGATCGCACCGTCAGATCCGGCGGCTGTGAGCGCTACGAAGCGGCGAAGTGCGTCTGGTCCGAGGCCGCTGTCGAGGAGGTCGGCCCGAAACGCCAGCACCTCGTGAACGCGTTGGTCGAGGCGGGCCGAAGTCGAATGCAACCCAAGGGTCGACACCAACTCTGGATGCTCGGACGCTAGCCGCATGGCGATCAAGCCGCCCATAGATACGCCGCAGACATGAACCGGACCATCCCCGAGGGCATCGATCAGTTCGGCGGCGTCCTCTGCGAAATCACGGATTGACACGGAGTCGCCAATATCCGACGCGCCACCGACACCGCGATTGTCGTAGGTGACGCAGCCCACGTTGTCGGCGGCTAGGCGATCGATGATCGGATACCACGAGCTCTTGGCCGCTCCACCGCCAGGGATCAATACCAGTGTGGGGCCGTCACCCTTCCGATAGATCTCCGTCGTCAGAGACGGAAGCGTGAGGGTCTCAGTCGAGGCTTGCATACGACCTCTGCTTTCCAATCGGGAGGCGTCGGCGAGCGTCGCACGTCCTGAGTTTCGTGAGCTGATATTGATGGAAATCATATACCGGATAAACCGCCTCGGGTCAACACCGAGTGGCCGCGGGCCAACGTCCTCCGTGGTTTTGCGCGAGTACGCCGCTGTAGCCACTTGACCGCTGCTACAGCGCCGCGCTAGGCTCGCCGAAGTAGATATATGAATAAGACAATGAGGGGGAATCGTCGTTGAGCCTGACTCTGGAGGACGGTCCCAGCAGCTTCGGGATTTTTACGCCCCCGATGCACACGACCGAGCTCGGTCCGACCACCGTCTATGAGCGCGAGCTGCAGCTGTTCGAGATCGCCGACCAACTCGGCATCCAGGAGGCGTGGGTCGGCGAGCACTACTCAGGCGGTCACGAGTCGATTCCGTCGCCAGAGCTGTTCCTCGCTGCTGCGGCCCAGCGTACGAAGAACATCCGGCTCGGCACGGCGGTCAACTCGCTGCCCTACCACAACCCCTTCACGCTTGCCGCACGAATCGCAATGCTCGACCATCTCTCCCACGGCCGCGTGATGATGGGCTTCGGACCGGGGGCGTCAGGTTCCGACGCCCACATGTTGGGAATCGATTCCTCGAGCACGCGCGAGTGGATGCTCGAGGCGGCCGAGGTGATCATCGGGCTGTTGCGCGGAGAGGTGGTGACGCGCAAGACCGATTGGTTCTCGCTTCAGGACGCCTACCTGCAGGTTCAGCCTTATCAGGGCGGTGAGCTCGAGATCGTTGTGGCAGCCGTAGCCTCGCCATCGGGCCCGAGTACGGCCGGCCGACTTGGGATTGGAATGATCAACATGTCGGCGACGTCGCCGGCCGCGTACGACTCGCTGAACCGGCACTGGTCGATTGTCGAAGCGGAGGCTGAGCGATCAGGCCAAACAGTCTCACGCGCGCAGTGGCGCCTGGCGTCAATGACGCATATCGCCGAGACCGAGGAGCAGGCTCGCGCTGATTGTCTTTTCGCCTTCGAGGAGATCTGGCGACACATCGCCGCAGTCGGCCCGCTCGAGGCCTCGCCTGAGAGCAGCGCCACCGAACTCCTGGAAGAGGCGATCGAGTCCGGTGCGCTGATCGTCGGCACACCGGACACACTGATCCGAGTGATCCGCGACCTCGCGCGACAGACCGGCGGGTTCGGAACCTTCGTGATGACGATGCCCGGCTTCGCGGACTTCGACGCCCGCAAGCGGGCCCTGGAACTCTATGCCACGCACGTGGTGCCCGAGTTCCGCGGGCAGCTGCAGAATCTGCGCCGCTCGCGGGATTGGGTCCTCGGCCAGCGCGATGAGGACGGCAACACGATCTGGAAGGGGCGCTCGCGGGCCGGGGTCGCCAAAGCCCGCGAAGCCTATGACGCTCAGCGCGGAGCGACGCCCGCGGGCGCGTAACCCGACGGCGTCGCGGCGACGGGCCGGTCAAGCCGATGAGTCAGTCATGCGAGGCGAAGCCCGGCCCACGCGTACAGAGCCGTGACTGAATCGGTTGCGCCGTTGTCGGAAGTGCATGGCGAGGTCGCCACGCAGTTCGGACGCGTGCGTGAAGTCTTCGCCGAGCTATCGGGTGAAATCGGAAGCGGCGGTGCGGCATTTGCCGCTGTTCTCGACGGGCGCGTGGTCGTGGACCTGTGGGCTGGGTCGACTGGGGCTCACCCGTGGGCGCGTGATACACGGGCGGTCATTATGTCGTCCACCAAGGGAGTCGCGACCGTAGCTGTGGCATGCCTGGTGGAAGACGGATTGATCGACGTCGAGGCTCCAGTCGCTACCTATTGGCCGGGCTTCGCTGCGAACGGCAAATCCGAGATCACCGTCGCCACGTTGCTGTCGCACTCAGCTGGCCTGGTGACATTCCCTGGGTACGAGGAGATGCTGACTCCCTATGGCACAGGCTGGGATCGAACAGCTGAGATAATCGCGTGCCTGGAAGGAGCCGCTCCAACATGGGAGCCCGGCGCGGCGAGTGGCTACCATGGCGTCACCTTCGGCTGGCTGGTCGGTGAGCTCGTCCGGCAGGTGAGCGGCAAGACGATCGGTCGCCTGATCGCGGAGCGGATAGTTGAACCGCTGGAGATAGAGCTGGATCTTGGGACGCCGAGCGAGCGCCAGTCGCTAGTGGCACCGACCATCCTTCCACCTGAGCCACCTCCCGCGATGGCGACTCCAGACCCGGACCTGTTTGAGCGGATGATGTTCACGGTCGAAGGGCGCAACCTCCTACACACGGCGGATCAGTTCTTCGCTGCGCCGGGAATCCTTGGGCTCGAGTTGGGCGCTCAAAACGGAACCGCGACGGCGCGCGCCTTGGCGGTGCTGTACGGAGCCCTCGCAAACGAAGGCAGCTACGGCGCGGACCGTCCACTCCTGTCACCCGACGTCATCCGCGAGTTCACCCGTGAGCGCGTGCGCGGAACGGACAGGCTGCTGGGGGTCGAACGACGCTGGGGACTGGGCTTCCAGCTGGCGTCAGTGCCGCACATTGCGACATGGCATGCGCGCGAGGGATGGTTCGGCCACGACGGCTTCGGCGGGCAGATGGCGTTCGCCGACCCGCGGCAGAGACTCGGGCTTGGTTTCGTGCGCAGCCATCTGGCATGGGCGCAGAGCCTGGGTCCAGCGCTGGTCGATGCCGTCTACTCGTGCCTGCCGACACGGGAAGAGCCAGAGAGTCCGATTCGGTGATCGGCGCCCGGGACGGCTTAGGCCAGAATGGCGTAGCGGGCAGCGGCGAAAGCAATCAATTATTGATACGTTAAGAGCGTCGAAGTTGAACCCATAGGGGGACCGATTGAGCCTTGGATTGAAGGAGCGAACTGTCCTAGTGACTGGTGCTAGCGAGGGGATAGGCAAGGCAGCCGCCATAAGGTTCGCTCAGGAAGGAGCGAACCTCGTGATCTGCGCTCGTCGCGAAGGGCCGCTGCGCGACCTTGCTTCAGCGATCGAGAACATGGGCGTGGCCGCCGTGGCGGTTCCCTGCGACGTGACCGATCCGGCGGCGCCGCAAACCGTGCTGGACGCGGCTCACGAACGCTTTCCCGGAGTGGATGTCCTCGTTAACAATGCTGGCCGGGCGACACCTCGCAAGTTCCTGGCTGCCACCGATGAGGACTGGAGTGAGGGCATGGAGCTCAACTTCATGAGCGCGGTGCGCTTCACGCGCGCCTGCCTGCCATGGATGGTTGAGAACCGATGGGGCCGCATCGTCAACGTCTCCTCGACCACGGCTAAGCTGGCCGATCCCTACTACGCCATCTACGGCGCCGCGAAGGCGGCGATGATCAACCTTTCAAAGACGGTGGCGAGCGCGTTTGCAACAGATGGCATCCGTTGCAACTGCATCCTCCCGGGCGTCACGGCCACGCCGCTGATCGAGGAGAACATTCGTACCGCTGCCGAGAAGACAGGAGCCACCCCGGAGCATGTGATGGAGCGGATGATGGAGCGGTGGCCGATCCCGGTGGGCCGGCTGGGCAAGCCGGAGGAAGTCGCCGACGCAATCGCGTTCCTGGCATCTGCGACCAACGACTGGATCACAGGAGTCGCTCTGCCTGTCGATGGCGGGACGATTCGCGTCGCTGGATAACGCCGCCCGCACGTCGCTCGATGCGGTTTGGAGCTCGGTGGTGAGCACCCGTCGCGTGTGCGGGTAAGTCCTACCGGTGAGCGCCGGCGGCGACCAGCCGTTCCATCCCCGCCGCGTCGACGCCCAGCCACTGGCCGAGCACCTGCCGCGTGTCGCTGCCGAGCTCCGGCGCGCCACCGCGGACCGCGGGGAAGGCGCCATCGCGTCGCCAGGGGAGTTTGCAGACGGGCACGGGCTCGAGCCAGCGCGATGACACGGTCGTGAACAGATCGCTGCTCACCCACGGCGAGTGGGCTAAGCCTTCACCCGCGACCACGTAGTCGAGCCGGTCGCTGAGCGGGGCGGGCGGAATGGCGCCACTGTGCTGCGCGTCGACGAGGTTGCGGCCATTGGCCGTGACCGCGCCCTCGAACTGTGAGAGGGTGATGGCCGCACCATGGCCACGCCGGGCTGCCGAATGGGCCCCGGCGAGTGCGAGCAACAGCGCGTGGCTAGCGGCGAGCGCGTCGGAGAAGCCGACGGTCATCCCGCCGATCGACGCCTGGCCTTCGTAGCGGATCAGCTCCTCAACGCCCGCCGCGCTCGTCAGTACGGGAGCGTAGGCGCGCAGGTCGCGCAGTGAGGCGTGCTCACCGAAGCCACGCATCGAAATGAAGGTGCAGGTCGGGTTGGTCTCCAGAACTGCTTCAGGCGCGATACCCCAGCGTGCCATCACGCCCGGGGAGAGGTTCTCGATGATCACGTCGGCTTGATCTGCGAGCCGTCGCAGCATCTCCCGGCCGGCAGCGGTCTTTAGATCCAGTGCCACGCTCTGCTTGCCGCGGTTAAGCGCGTGGAAGTACTCGGTCACCTCCAATGGCGGCGCGTCGGCCGCCGGCGGCCTCACGATCGACGCTCCCCGGAGACGCGTGTTGTCGGGTCGGCTTGCGCTCTCCACCTTGACAACCTGCGCACCCAGGTCGCCGAGGGCGGCGCTCGCGGCCGGCCCCGACCAGACCCACGCGAGGTCGAGCACGCGCAGACCCTCCAGTCGTTTCGGTGCCGGCGTCACCGCGGCGCCCTCGATGGTCGTGTAGGGCCTATCCGGCGCCACGGTCAAACCCTCTCCGAACCGGCGCCAGCGTCCCGCGAACGAGTCGAGCGCCAGCACCTCGGCGCAGGTCTGGACAGGCCCACCGGGGAACTTCGCGGCGATCATCTGGTCGGTCAACTGCTGGCGCGAATGCCTGGCGATCCACGGGCCGATCAGGGCATCGGCCGCGGCGGGTGCCGTCCGCGCGATCAGCCGCGGGTCCCGGAAGCTTTCATCCTCGAGCAAGGCTGGGGCGCCGACCATCTCGGTCAAGGTTGCCCAGTGCTCGGGCCCGCGGCCGATCAGGCAGAAGAGGCCGTCTTCTGCCTCGAACAGTCCGTACGGGTAACAGCCGCCGGAGCCGCTGGCGCGGCGCCCGTCGCGATGCCAGCGAGCGCCGTAGGGCTGGTACATCCTGATGTTGGTCGCGACCAGCCAGGCCCCGACGTCCGCTGCCGCCACCTCAGTCTCGGAGCGACCGTCAATCAGGGCCGCGACAGCCGCCGCCGCCACATGAGCGCCAACCAGCGAGTCCATCGCGCCGTTCGGCAGCGGCAGCGGGTCCATCTCGGGGTTTCCGATCGCCACGGCGATGCCGCCGGCGGCGCACGCCTCGACCTCGCTCAGCTCGCGCCGCGGGTCAGGTGCGGTTGCGCCGCTGCCGGTGACGGCAACGCGGACGGCGGCGGGGACACCGGGGGACGGTGCGGCGGCGCGCGTAAGGAGCACATCGAGCCTGGTGCCGGCGGGTAGCGGTGGGAGCGCCCCGAGCCATTCGAGGTCGGCAGGTTCCGGAGCGAAATCGCCAACCGCGTAGGTCTGCGCGCCGAGGTCGGCGAGCCAACGGGCGGCGGCGTGCAGCGGCCGTGAGCCGCCGCAGACGCCGACCGTCGTGCCGTTCAGGAGAGGAGAAATCGCGTTCACTGCAGCTAACGTAATATCAAATCATTCAAATGATGTGGATGACTGATATCAAGCTCGCTGACTTCGTGCGGCCCAGCGATCTGGTGATCTGGGGTCAGGGCACGGCCGAACCGCGCACGCTGACGCGCGCCCTCGTGGACCAGCGAGCCGACGTCGACGGCGTGAGCGCCGTGCTCGGGGTGCACTACTCCGACACCTTCACGCCCGAGCACGCAGACCACATCAACTTCAAAGCGTTTGGCGGGTACGGAACGAACGCCCGCCTGTCGCGGGCGGGGGTGCTCGACGTGATCCCCTCGCACATCTCGCGTGCGCCGTCACTGATCCGCAGCGGTGGGCTGCCGGTTGACGTCGTGTTCGTGCAGGTCAGTCCACCTGACGCCAACGGCCGTTACCGGCTCGGTTTGGCGGCCGACTATTTGCAGGCTGCGATCGAGCGGGCACGTGTGGTCGTCGCAGAGGTCAATCCAGCCGTACCGCGTACCGAGGGCGAGACGTTGCTCGATCCGGAGCGGATCGATTTCGCCGTTGAGGCCGCCGAGCCGCCGTTGGAGCTCGCCGGTTCTACGCCCAACGAGGCCGAGCGCACCATCGCCGCGTACGTGGCCGAGCGGGTTCCGGACGAGGCCGTGCTGCAGTTCGGGATCGGCACGATCCCGGACGCGGTCTGTGCCGTGCTCACCGGCAAACGGGATCTCGGGATCCATTCGGGCCTGATCACTGACGGCGTGCTGGATCTGATCGAGGGCGGCGCGGTGACGAACCGCAAGAAGGAGGTTGATCCCGGAGTCACGATCGGCGGCGTGATCTTCGGCACACGGCGCCTGTACGAGTTTGCAGAGCTCAATCCGGCGGTCGAGCTGCGCTCGCTCGACTACACGCACGCGGCCTCGGTGATCGGCCGCTTCGCTGCGTTCGTCTCGATTCAAACGGCGGTAGAGGTCGATCTCACCGGCCAGATCAACGCGGAGACGCTCGGCGGCACTCACATAGGCGCTGTCGGAGGCGCCAACGACTTTGTGCGCGGCGCCGCCGGCTCTCCGCACGGCCGCGCGATCACGGCGCTTCGATCCACGACCACGTCAGGCGCGATCTCGCGGATCGTGCCGAACTTGCAGGACGGAGTTGTCACCACGCCTCGCAGCGACGTTGACCTGGTGGTGACGGAGCATGGCGTCGCCGAGTTGCGCGGGCGGTCCCTGCGCGAGCGCGCGAACAGCCTGATCGCGATCGCCCACCCTGACTTCCGTGCCGCGCTCAGTGAGGCGGCAGAAAGGCTCTGCTGATGTCTGGTCTTTGGTTTGAGCAGCTGAACCAGGGCGTAACCGTTGAACACGCGGTGCGGCGGACTGTGACCGAGTTCGACAACGTCCTCTTCTCTTCGCTGACGATGAACACCCAACCGCTGCACCTCGACGAGGAGTTCGCGCGGAACACCGAGTTCGGGCAGCGCATCGTCAACAGCCTGTTCACGCTCGGGCTGATCGTCGGGATGACGGTCACCGAGCTGACGCTCGGCACGACTGTCGCGAACCTCGGGTTCGAGCAGATCGAGTTCCCGGCGCCGGTTTTCCATGGCGACACGCTCCGGGCCGTGACTGAAGTTGTGGCTGCGCGCCCGTCCGGTAGCCGCCCGGACGCGGGGATCGTCACGTTCGAACATCGCGGCTTCAAGCAGGGCGACGTGCTGATCATGCGGTGCCGCCGTGCCGCGCTGATGCTGCGTCAGCCAGAAGATCGAACAACAGGCGCGGAGGTTTAGCCGTCAGATGGACTTTGAGCTCTCAGATACACAGGCGACGCTGCACGAGGAGGCGCTCGCGCTCGCGCGGAAGTTCTCACTCGACTATTGGCTTGAGCACGACGCCAATAGCGAGTACCCCTGGGACTTCATCCGCGCCTTCGCCGACCACGGCTGGCTCGCGACGATGATTCCGGAGGAGTACGGCGGCGCCGGGCTCGGCATCACCGAGGCGGCGCTGTTGCTGCACGCGATCTGCCGGTCGGGAGCGGGCACCAGCGGGGCCTCCGCGATCCACTTCTACATGTTCCCGCCGGCGCCGATCATCCGCTTCGGCTCGGAGGAGATGAAGCAGAAGTACCTGCCGCGCATCGCGCGTGGCGAGATCACGATGGCATTCGGCATCACAGAGCCGAACGCCGGCTCTGACCTCTCACGGATCACGACCACCGCCCGCCGCAATGGCGACGGCTGGACGATCAACGGGCAGAAGGTCTGGACTACCAACGCCCAGAACGCCGACAAGATCCTGCTGATCGCACGGACCTCCGAGCGCCGAGACGATGCGCCGCTCGAGGGGCTGACGCTGTTCTTCACGGACCTTGACCGGTCGAAGTGTGTGATCCGCAGGATCGAGAAACTCGGTCGTGCCGCGATCGACTCCAACGAGGTCTTCATCGACGGCTTGGAGGCAAGTGACGCGGACGTTGTCGGAAACGTGGGGGAGGGGTTCCGCGCGCTGCTCGACGGACTTAATCCGGAGCGCATCGTGATCGCGATGGAGGCGATCGGGATCGGTCGCGCCGCCCTTGACCTGGCCGCCAATTACGCGCGAACCCGGGTTGTATTCGGTCGGCCGATCGGTCAGAACCAGGCTGTTGCGCACCCCTTGGCTGAGGCATGGGCGGAGCTTGAAGCGGCCGAGTTGATGAGCCTCAAGGCTGCAGCGCGCTTCGACGCCGGGAAGTCGTGCGGCAAAGAGGCCAACGCCGCCAAATATCTCGCGGCTGAGGCGTCGTTCCGCGCCTGCGATGCCGCGCTTCAGACGTTCGGCGGCTTCGGCTACGCCAAGGAGTACCACGTAGAGCGGCTCTGGAGAGAGGTGCGCTTGTACCGCCTCGCGCCGGTCTCCAACCAGATGATCCTCAACTACATCTCACAGCACGTCCTCGACCTGCCGCGGTCGTATTGACCGGCGCCCGCCGGTCGGCCAACCGCAGCGCCGCCGGTCACTCTGGATTGCCAGGTGGCTCCTACACGAGCTGAATCTATACAATGATTTAAAGGCAGGGTCTCGGGAGGATCGCAGCCGATCAAGCGGGGCCCGGCAACCACTGATGTGAGGAGAGGATCAGAGGTGCGACTAGGTTTCAGAAGAGTGCAGCGATCGGCCGCGGCCGTGGTGCTGTTGGCAGTGGCTGGCTTGGTGGCGACTACGGCGACGGCGAGTGCCAAGTCAACCGCCCGAGCCGCGGCAAAGGGCAGCATCCCGGTCGCGCTCGTCTCGGACTTCACGGGTGCCCTGGCACCGTCAACCGGAGTCCAGGGCGCGCTGGCGTACTTTCACTGGCTGAACGCCCATGGCGGTGTCGACGGTCACAAGATAACCGTGAAGCAGTACGACGCGGGCTCTTCGCCAACGACGGCATTGCAGGCCTTCCGTCGCGCGATTGCGGCCAAGCCGGCCGCAATTCTCGAGTCCGCGTCGGGCGAGGAGATCTCGTCGCTATCGGCCGTGACGAGTAGTGGCATTCCGGTCGTCGACGACGGGTTCGCGCCCGGCTGGATCGATAAGCCGACGCTGTTCTCGCCGGTGGGGGACGTCTCCACCCACCTCAGTGACGTCTGGCTCACCGTCTTGAAGCACTTTGGGCACGCGACCAAGGTGGCGGTGATCGGTTCCTCGCTGGAGACCGGCGACCTGAAGCTGCTGGCGAAATCGGGCCCGGATGTCGGGGTCAAGGTCGTGATGACCGATCTCAGCGAGCCGGAAACACTGACCTCCGCCCAGGCTCTGACCCTGGCGGAGCAGATCAAGAGCAGCGGCGCCAACGGCGTCTCGGTGATCGGCGTACTGGCGATCAACCAGTTGCAGGCCGACCTGAACCAGCTCGGTGTCAAGGTCACCGTGGCCGATCCGGTGTTCGAGTCCGACGCGCAGTTCGGCAAGACGATCGATGGCGAGCTGTTCGCCGAGGATTGGGCGTCCCCCTACGTCAAAAACAACGCCGGCATCAAGGCGTACCTGGCGGCGATGAAGAGCGCCGGTTACGGCTCGGTTGCGTACTCGGCCGGGTTCGCGCCGTTCCGCTACGCGCAGGCAGAGATGCTCGTCCAGGAGGGCCTGAAGAAGGCAGGTGCACCGTTCTCGCACAAGGCCGTAATCAAGGCATTGAGCGGCGTCAAGAACTGGACGGCCAACGGCATCCTGGCCCCTGTCTCGTTCCCGCAGTTCCAGCAAGTGGGAATTCACTGCCTGTCAGTCATGAAGGTGGTCAACGGCAAGTGGGTTCCCGAGACCAACGGGAATCACCCGTTCGTCTGCGGTGGTCCCTCGACCAAGACCCCCGGTACCTGAGTAACGGGCGGGCGGTAGGTAGCCGCCTGACTTGGTGGGGCGTGGCCAGCGAGCCACGCCCCACCCGCCAACTCAAGGGCTACCGGACTTCGGATAAGGAGACGACATGGCGTCTGTGAACACTGTGACCGGTCAGGTGGATAGCGCTGATCTTGGGGTCACCTACATGCACGAGCACATCTTCGTGGTGAGCCCGGAATTGCAGTTCTACTGGCCCGGCTACCAGGGCTGGGACGAGGACCGGTACGTGGAACACGGTCACGAGACGCTGAAGCGGCTGCACGACGAGTACGGGGTCGACACGATCATGGACCCGACGGTTCCCGGTCTGGGCCGGAACATCCGCGCCGTCGCTCGGGCTGTCGCAGGGACAGGCCTCAACGTGGTCGTGTGCACGGGATGGTACGTCTACAACGAGTTGCCCTGGACGTTCTTCATGCTCGACACGGCGGCCAAGGCGGCAGAGCTCGAGCGACTGTTCGTTCGCGACTTTGAGGAGGGGCTCGACGGCACCGACATCAGGCCGGGCGCGATCAAGTGCTCCACTGACGTTGCAGGCATTACGCCCGACGTGGAGGCGGTGCTAAGGGCTGCCGCACGGGCTCACCTCCGGACCGGCCTGCCGCTGATCACCCACACGAACTACATCAACCAGGGTGGCCTACTTCAGCAGAGGATCTTCAAGGAAGAGGGCGTCGACATGGGGGCCGTGTTGATCGGTCACTGCAACGAATCGGACGACCTCGGCTACCTGGAGACGCTGATCGACGGAGGTACCTTCATCGGTTTCGATCGCTGCGGCCTCGAGAGCCCCGTGGCGTCCCTGGAGACGCAGTTGGAGAATCTCGCGGAACTGTGCCGACGTGGCTATTCCAAGCGGATCGTGCTTGCGCACGACAACTTCGTGTTCATGGATCTGCTGGCGCCAGGTGGCATGGACTGGAGCGGGTGGGCGATTCCGCGCTACGGCCACATCCACGCTCAAACGGTGCCCGGCCTGCGCGAGCGTGGGATCACCGATCAGCAGCTCGACGACATGCTCGTGGACGCGCCGCGTGAGTACTTCTCGAGACTCGCGACCGGGGCTTGACGGGGAGGCGCGCCTGTCGGGCGCTCGGCCGGAGCCGCCGAGGCGCAGTCAGAGCTCGTGGACTGGCCGCCCGCGAGCTCGCACAGGCAAATCATCTCGGCTTGAGCGTCAGCCCGATCTGTTTCGCGGTTTGGATCACGAGCGGGCACAGCTCCTCGAGACGCCGGCTGAGCCGGTCCGTGGGACCGGCTACCGACAGCCCCGCCAGCAGCGTGGCTTGCGGGTCGTCGCCTCGATAGATCGGCGCCGCGATGGCCACCACGCCGTCGATCGTCTCTCCCCGGTTCAGTGCATAGCCCTGAGCCGCGATCTCGCGACCTTCCGCGACGATCTCATCGGCGAGAGTCTTCGTCGCTTCGGTGAACGGCCTTGGAGGGGACTCGTCGAGCAGATCATTGAGCGCGGCTGGTGGCATTGCGGCGATGAAGAGCTTCCCGATACTGCTGGAGTAGAGCGGCCGAGCCTCGCCAAGCGACGCCGCGTAACGGATGTACTGCGGGGGCTCGACCTGCTCGACGTAAATGATCGACGCGCCGCTGCGCACTCCTAGGATCGCGGTCTCGCCGACTTGATCGACGAGCGCCTCCATGATCGGGCGCGCAACCCGCGGAAGCTCGAACTGGTCAGGCAGACGGCCGAGCATCCTGAGCATCCGCGGGCCAAGCACATAGTGCCCGCCTTGGGTCTCCCGCTCGAGGAACCCGTCGGCTGCGAGCGTCTGAATAAGGGTGTGTGCGGTGCTCTTCGGAAGTTGCACGCGCCGCGCCAGCTCGGAGAGGGTGAGGCCCCCGCCGTCAGTGGCCACGGCCTCGATGATCTCGAGTGAGCGTCGTGCGGCCCGGTGGTGTGGGTCCGTGTCGGGCACGGTGTTCGACGATACCGGCGCCGCGCCGGCTAGCCGGCCTGCTGGACGTCACGGAGCGCGCGGCGGTTGACCTTCCCGTTGGCCGTCTTCGGCAGCGCGTCCACGAACTCGATCTCACGCGGATACTCGTGCGGACTGAGCTGCCCGCGGACCATCCGCTGCAGCTCGGCGACCAACTCCTCGTCGTTGCGGTTCGCCACCAGAACCGCCTTCACGATGGCGCCGCGCAGCTCGTCCGGGACTCCGATGACCGCCGCCTCGACCACATCTGCGTGCTGCAGCAGCGTGCGTTCCACTTCGACGGGGCTGATCGTCCAGCCGGAGGCGATGATGACGTCGTCGGCGCGTCCGGCGTACCAGAAATAGCCGTCGCCGTCGATCCGGCTGAGGTCCTTGGACCTGAACCACTGACCTCTGCGTTTGACGGCGAGCTCGCCCGTGACGTTGGCCGCAACTTCGTTTCCCTCGGCGTCGAGGACCACCAGCTCGCAGCCTGGAAGCGGCTTGCCGAGCGCACCGATGCGCGGCTCGTAGTCGCTGAAGCCCGGGTAGTTGCCGAGCACGACGCCGGTCTCAGTGGTCCCGTACATACCCCGCACGCTAGTGCCGGTCGCCTCGAGAAAGTCCTGCTGCGCCCAGGGATCCAGCTCTTCACCTGTGTAAGAGGCCTTGGTCAGGGCGGTCAGCTCGCCCAAGCGTCCTGAGCGCAGGATCATCCGATAGATGGTGCTGGCTGCGGCCAGATTTGTGATCCGCAGATCCACGAGCGCGTCGATCAATGGTTCGATCGCGAACCGTCCGGAGAAAGACCCAAGCGCGACCCCGATCGACCAGGGGGCGATGGTTCCGTGCCAGAGACCGTGCCCCCAAGCCGGCGACGACGGGCAGAAGTAACGGTCGGACTCATGCAGTCCGAGTGCGAACAGGCCTGCGCGGGCAAGCGTGACGATCGCGCGATGGTCGTGCCGGACGGCTTCCGGCAGTTGCCGGGATGTACCGGAGGTGTACTGCAGGACGGCCAGGTCGCGTGACGTCGTTTGCGGGGCATAGCGCTCCCGGTAAGCGCCGAGCAGTGGGGCAACGTCGGTCTCGAACTGCAGCACGCGATAGGGCGAGTCGCGTAGCGCCGGCGCTGTCTCTGCATCGACTATCAAGCAGGCGGCTTCACAGTCGTCCATGCGATCACGGACCGCGTCCGGGCCGAACAGGGTATAGAGCGGCACCGCAACGGCGCCTCTCTTGATCGCCCCGAACAGGCTCGTGTAGAAGCCGGCTGAGGGTTGCATCATCACGGCGACGCGATCCCCCGCTGCGATGCCGATGTCCTCCAGCAGATGCGCACACTGTGAGGTCGCGCAACTGAGCTCGCCGAAGGAGAGATGCTCCCGCGCGCCGTCGGCATGCGCGATTCGCGCGGCGACACGATCCGGCGGATGACGATCGAGGCATTCGTGAGCAATGTTCAGATGCTCACGGTCGCCGTCGAACAGACTCCACAGCTGTTCCCAGCTGAAGTCGGCGACCGCCTGCTCGTAGCTGGTCGTGCCGATCATTGCGCTCACGACTAGGCTCCGCCGCGGCTCGGCAGCGCGACCGTCGCGCTGCCCCGGGCGGACTCTTCACCATCCTGGTTCTCGGCCTCGAGCTCGAGCTCGACTGTCCGGTTGGCCACGTCCACCCCACGGACGGTGCCGCCGCACGTGACCAGCTCCCCGATCAGGTTGTGACGCCGGACCTGAACCATCAGGCGGCGCAGCGTGGCGTCGTCTCCCATCCAGTCGGTGACCGCATGACCCATCCACGAGACCCGCTCGGGACCGTAGTCGTACGCCCCCGGAACGCCGACACGCTGAGCGAGATCCGGGTCCCAGTGCACGCGTTCGGGCGGCTCCGGTACGCCCCATTCGTTGGGGATGCCGAGTGCTGGGTGGTGTCCGAACAGGTCGAAGGCATCGCCGTGCGCGCGAACGTACAGACCGCCCCAACCGAGCAGGTAGGCAATCGCCGTGGTCGCGGTGTACGGCCCCTTCGTCACTTCTGGGATGGCGTCGCCGACCTGGACGTCCTCGATGAATCTGGGCTCGGAACCGCGGCGGCGTGCAGCCTCGATGCGATAGCGGTCGGCGATCTCGGCGATCTGGTCCGGCGTCCACTCAACGCGGACCGGCTGGTACTTGCCCTTCTCCCGTGCAGCGTCGCGCTCGGTGCGGAAGCAGTAGGACTCGCCTTGGGCCACCACGTCACCGGCGGCATCTTTGAACGTGACTTCATAGATCTGCTGGAAGGCCCGACCTGCGAAGCGGCTCGGTCGTTCGATCAGCGCCTTCAGGTGCGCCTCGCCCTCGAGTGCGTCGCCCACCCGCAGCGATCGCTCGAATCGGAGGTCGGCACCCGCAAACATGGCGTGAATCCCTGCCAGACCGGTGACGTAGCCACTCAGGATCTTGTCCATCGCGAAGAGGATGCTTGGCGGCGCCAAGACCTCTCCGTGCACAGTGGTCGCGGCGTAATCGGGATCGGTGAACAGCGGGTTCTGATCGCCGATTCCGAACGCGTAGTGGCGTATGGCGTCGTGGTTTAGCTCGGTCACGTAGGACCGGCCCCGGCGGATCGGCTGGCCGATCTTGCTCCTCAGGGCCTCAAGCTCTTCGTCGGTCACCCGAGCGAACTCCACAGCAGTCGTCATGTGCGGACTCCTTCAATCTGCCTAACGTTCAGTATTGGAGACGACCCTACCGAATACGGGACACCGGGTCATCTAAATGTTTGGCACAATTCCGATCGGAGAACAGGAGCGATGCGGCGGACCACGATGATGGTTCGCAAGAAGACTTCCGCTTGTGCCGATTGATATATATGATAGGCAGCATGACCGCCCTCTTGCGCTGCTGAGGGATAGCACGGTCGTGCTTCGAGAACCAGTTTTGCGCCCGAAGCTGTCGCGTAGCCACTGAGGAGAGTCTGTGTCGCAGGTACTCAACACCTACATCGTCCCCGGCCTCGTCGTCGGCTGTATCTATGCGATCGGTGCCTCCGGGCTCGTGATGGCGTACACGACCTCAGGGGTGTTGAACCTGGGTTACGGCGCGATCGCGTTCGCAATCGCGATGATCTACTACGAGTTGCACACGATCCAGGGCATGGCCGCCTGGCCGGCGCTGTTGCTGTGCGTGCTGGTAATCGGTCCGCTGATGGGCATGATCCTGTGGAAGGGGCTCTTCCAATGGCTCGCGGGCCTCGGACTGATCGCGGGTCTGATCGCGGCGATCGGGCTCGTCATCGCGCTCCCCGCGCTCTGCCTGATGATCTTCAACCCGGGCCAGATCTCCTATGCGCCATCGCTGTCCGAAATGGGACAGAACCTCCATACCTACGGTTCGATCATCGTCTCGACGGACCAGCTGTACGGTGTCGCCGCGGCGCTGATCGTCGCCGGGGGCTTGTTCTACCTCCTGCGCTTCACGGTCACAGGTCTCAAGATGCGCGCGGTGTTCGACACGCCGACGGTTGCCGCCCTGACGGGCGCCAGCCCCGCCACCATCAGCAACATGAGTTGGATGCTGAGCGGCTCGCTGGCCGCGATCGGCGGCGTCTTCCTGGCGCCGTTGCTCGGCCTCACCGGAGGAGTGTTCCTCTCGTTGACGGTTGCGAGTCTCGCTGCCGCGCTGGTCGGAGGCCTGCGATCGATTCCGATCAGCTTCGCCGCCGCGATCCTCATCGGTGTGGCTTCGAGCGCGATCAGCGGCATCGATCAGACAAGCTCGTTGCTCTCACTCGGTGTCCAGCCGTCGCTCCCATTCCTGGTCATGGGGGTGACGCTCCTGCTACGGCCTCGCGGCGTGACCTCGGGACAGGCGGCCCGCAAGGCACTCGAGCCACCGATCAAGCTCGACACGCTTAAGCGCCACGCCGTCAAGATCGCGCCGCTCACGATCGTCATCCTGGTGTTGCCGGCCATCCTGAGTGGCTACTGGACCGGAGTCGTTGGGCTCGGGCTGATCTATGGGGTGATCTTCCTGGGCTTCACAGTGTCGCTGGGAAACGCCGGGCTGCTCCCGCTTGGTCAGGCGGCGCTCTGCGGGATCGGGGGCTTCATCGGTGGCGGTCTTGCCGCGACACACGGTGTGCCGATGCTCTTGGCGATCTTGCTCGGAGGGCTGGCCGCCGCACTGATCGGCGCTATCCTCGCCGTGATCGGCGGGCGCCTCGGCTCGCTCGAGTTTGGCCTACTCACCCTCGCCTTCGGACTGTTCGCCGACAACTTCCTGTTCAACATCAACGGGCTTGTGCCATCGATCACCGGCCGTAACTTCAAGGTGCCGGTGTTGCTCGGCTGGCACATCAAGGGCGTCCACGACCAGTACTACCTGTTCGCGGTGATCCTGGGCCTCGCCCTGCTCGGCGCGGCGTGGTTCAAGCGTCGAGTCGGTTCGTTCTATGTCAACGCTGGGCGGATGAACGAACCGCTGGCGGGGGCGACCGGGGTGAACGTCCGGACCGGGCGCGTCGCCGCGTTTGCGTTCGCCGCCTTCCTGGCAGGCATCGGCGGCGGCCTGATCGGCGTTTACCAGCTGAACCTCGCACCCGGCGATGTCAGCACCACGACCGGGCTGGTCTGGCTAGCGGTTGTGGTCCTGATCGGGATTCGGTCCTACAGCGCCGCGGTCGTCGCAGGCATCGTGTATGCGGTCTTCCCCGCCTTGGTTGCGCAATGGCTGCCGATCCGCTGGGGACCGGTGTCCACGGTCCTATTCGGGGTTGGTGCCCTGGGTCTCGCTAAGGACCCTCGCGGTGCGCTGGCGCTGAACGCGGTCCACGCGCAAGCCGCGGTGAAGGCGGTGCGACAGCGGTTCGCTCGGCCTGAGCCGCAAGCTGAGCCGCTTTGAGCGGTTGAAGCGATGCGTGTTTACCGCCACGAGTGACGGTAAACACGCACCGCTAGTGGCTCACGCCTCGACTGACGGCCCGCAATGTTGTCCTCGGATATCGGCGTTGTTGTGGCGCGCATGCGGCCAGATTAAGCTGAGATTTAGGCGGCCTCGGAGACCTCCGCATCTTGCTATACGGAGGTTGTGCCGGTTGACAGTCGTCTTGATACCGTGGTAGGTTTAATCCGCTATATGAATTAGATGTAACGCTTGGGAGAGGTAACGAAGGGAGGGGAGTAGGGAGTCGCGTTGGCGCCCGAGGCTTGCCTCGGGCTGCCGCATCCCGAAATGGGTCGACGGTGCGAGCGTCGAAGACCAAGTCGGTCCGCGTACCGCCCAAGCAGCCGGGCAAGGTCGTCTAGCGCTCGGCACGCACGCGACTACTCCAGTTCGTCTTCTCGGCACTCACAGTCAGCCTGAAAAGTCGTCATGAGGAGGAGAGGTAAGGCGTGCAACGCATTGTGAGGTACATGAAGTGGCTGCTGACGGCCAGCGGCATCGTGGCGATGGCCACTGCCGTCGGAGGGGTAGGGCTGTCAGGCGCCTCCGCGAAGGGCTTCAAGGGCACTATCAAGGTCAATGTCGTCTCGGACTTCACGGGTGACCTGGAAGTGGCCAATGGCATGAAGGGAGCGCTGGCCTATTTCGACTCGGTCAACGCGACCGGTGGCATCGACGGCTACAAGATCGTCGCGAAGGAGTTCGACACACAGTCCTCCCCGACGACAGCTGTGCAGGCGGTCCGCAGCGCCGTCGCGGGCAAGCCAACGGCAATCCTCGGTGGCAGCTTTGTGATCTCCACGGCGCTGCCCAGTCTCGCGCAGAGCGGTGTTCCTGCCGTCGGCGATGGATTCGCTGCGGGCTGGACCGGCCACAAGACGATGTTCCCGATCGCCGGCGACGAAGCAGGCCACATCAGCAACGTGCTCGCGGCTGTTGACAAGAAGTTCGGCGGGGCCAAGAAGGTCGCGCTACTCG
This sequence comes from Solirubrobacteraceae bacterium, assembly GCA_036268195.1. Classification (GTDB taxonomy): domain Bacteria; phylum Actinomycetota; class Thermoleophilia; order Solirubrobacterales; family Solirubrobacteraceae; genus Palsa-465. The sequence continues at coordinate 261,011 of DATAUP010000039.1, read as the reverse complement.
GCTCGTCGCTTTACCCGGCCGACCTCAAAAACCTCTCTCAGCACATCCCGAACCTGGGTGTCAAGGTCGTGTTCAAGGATCTCACCCTGCCATTGGTCCCGACCTCTGCGCAGCTTCTGACAGCCGCAGAGCAGATCAAAGCCGCGGGTGCGCAGGGCGTCGTCGCCATCGGCGTCGAGGATCTGGCTGCGATTCAGGTTGACCTGAACCAGCTCGGCGCCAAGGTGTCGGTGGTCACCACCGACTTCTACCCGCCGACCAAGAGCGAAGATGGCCTGATCTACAGCGAGCCGTGGGCCGACTCTTACATCAAGGGCAACCCTGGCGTGACGCAGTTCGTGGCTGCGATGACCAAGTTCGGCTATGCCAAGGACATCGACTCAGACTCGTTCGCGCCGGTTCGGTGGGCCGAAGCGGCTCTCCTGGTACACGGTCTAGAGGTCGCGGGTCCTCAGTTCTCGCACAAGGCCCTCGTGAAGGCGCTCGGCACGACTGAGAACTTCACGGCGGATGGAATCGTCCCACCCGCGTCGTACCCGAAGTTCCAGAAGATCGGCGATAACTGCCAGACGGCCCTCAAGGTCGTCAACGGCAAGTGGGTGCCGGAGCTAAGCGGCCCGTCGCCGTTCCTCTGCGGTGGGCCGTCGCTGCCTGACGCATCCTGAAGCAGCTAGTGCCAAGGCCGGTCGGGTGCCGTTACGGCGGCGCCCGGCCGGTCGTTTCTTCGTTCTTGACGCATAAGCCAGACACTGACGAGAGAGGAATTGATCATGACCCGACCGCCGCTACAACCCCGGCGTGAAGACGTTGCCGAGCCGGAACGCGAAGCGTACGACGCGGTGATTACGCGGGTGCGCACGCGGCTGGGTCAGCCTGCCGGAGCGCCGGATGAGCACTTCGACGCCGGCCCGTACTTTGGGGTCATGCTCACCAGCCCGACGCTGTGTCACCTTGCGTCGCAGATGGGCGCGTACCTGGTCACCCGGGGTAACTATCCGGGGAGCTACTCGCATGCGGATCGGGAGTTTGCCGAACAGGTGCTGTGCGCCACCTGGAAAACCAACGCCGGGCAGAACGTGCACATCGCTGACGCGGTCGGGGCCGGTGTCCGCCTCGAGGCGATTCAAGCCCTCAGGGATGGCGACGAGGCGCAGCTCAACGATGATGAGCGCCTACTGACCGCGTACATCCTGCAGGTGGTAAGCGGCCAGGCGAGCGACGGAACCTATGACGCGATGGAAGCCAGGCTTGGAACCCGCGGCCTCTTCGAATACACCGGCTTCATCCTCTGGCTCCAATGGACCATACGGATGGAGCAGTGGGTCAAGCTTCCATCTCCAACAGACTCCGAGGTTGAGGAGTTGATTGCGGCTCTGCGCGGCGGTGACAGCCGAGGTGAGGACTACGCCAGCAGGATCGCCTAGCGGCCGTAGCGCGGCGCCCGCTTCTCTTTGATCGCGAGGCGCGCCTCACGCGAGTCGCTGCTGTCGGCCAGCCGGCTGGTCAAGCTCTGCTCGAACTCGTATGCGGACTTGAGCTCCATGTACTCGATCGTGTTCAGGCTTTCCTTTGCGGTGCGCAGGGCAACTGGGCTATGTCGTGCGATGCGCCGCGCCATAGCCGTCGCGGCATCGAGCAGCTCTTCATCGGGTACAACCTCAGCCACACCTCCGTACCGCAGCAGCTCGCGACCGGAAACCGGGTCGGCGGTGTAGTACATCCGCCGCACCATCTGCTGTGGGACCAGGCGCGAGAGATGCTTCGCCGCGCCCATCACGCCGACGCCAACCTCGGGAGTGCCGAAGCATGCACTCTCAGCGCAGATCACGATGTCGCACGAGCCGGCCAGCGCGACACCTGTGCCGAGCGCCGATCCGTGGACGGCGGCAATCACGGGAACGGGGCAGTCGTAGATCGCCGCGAACGTCTCTCGCACGAGCTTCATTCGCCCAGGAGAGTTGGCCGACGTGAGCGTCATGAACTCGCCGAGGTCGTTGCCGGCTGAGAAGTGCTTGCCGTCCCCGCGAAGGATCACGACAACGGCGTCAGGAAGCAGCTCATCCAGGTGCGAGAACAGCTCAAGGATCTCGGCGTACATCGCCTGGTTGACCGCGTTGACGGGCGGCCGGCGCATGATCACGGTGCCGATGCTCTTCGCACAGGACACGTCCAAGAATTCGTATTCACCCAGCTCCCGGGAGCCAGCGCTCAAAGCATCCCCAATCCGTGTCTGCGTTCGGCCCGTCAAACGGACAGGCCCTCCTCGCCGACCGTCGACGGCCGGCGAGGGTACCCAAACCTGCAGCCGGCTAGGCCGCGACTTCGGATTCAGGCAGCGCAGCCTCGTGGAGATCCGCGTCGATCTCATGCGCGGCCGGCAGTACCTCTTTGGCGAAGAGCTCGATGCTCGCGCGCGCCTTGTCGTAAGGCATGTTGCCGAAGGGGGTGATGAGCGTGATCTCCGTGAAGGAAGAAGCCTTCTGAGCCTGATCTATACGCTCGATCAGCTGATCGGGAGTCCCGATCAGGAAGTTCGATTGATCGTAGGCCGGCATCGCCTTCTTTTCGCCGGCACCGTCGTTTCCGGTAAGGCGGCGGCGTAGTTCCTCTGGTGAGGCTGTCGCCGTAGCGTTGCCCAGCCGGGCGGCGTAGGTCTCGTAGCCCTTGACCCCTTGGAAGTTGGCGGGATCGTTGAGGCCGTAGGCATTCATCACGTCGATATTCGCTCGGTTAAGCCAGTCAACGGCCTCCTTGGCCGCGTCCCTGGTTGGTGCGCAGTAGGTGAACATGAGGTTCCTCGGCTGGCAGGGCGCGAAGCCCATCTCCTGCCGGATCGTGTTGACCTTCTGCACGTCCTTGGCAGCTTCGGCCAGCGGCTTGTTGCCGATCAGGAGCGGCTTGAGACCACGGCGCGAGATCAGCTCCAGCGTGGGGCCGGTGGCGGAACCGCCGTAGAGGCGATCGAAGAGATCCGTGCTGACCGGTGCCGGTCGCAGCGACGTCTCGGGGATCTTGAAGATCTCCCCGTCATAGGAGAAGCGGGACTGAGTGAAGGCGAGTTCCAGAATGTCGAGCGTCTCAATGAGCCGCTGAGTGCTCTCCTCGCGCGGGACGCCGAGTGAATCGAACTCACTCTTCGCGACACCACGCCCGAGTCCGATCGTGGTGTAACGACCGTTCGACATGATGTCGAGGAACGCGATCTGATGCGCGAGCCTGACCGGGTTCCACCACGGCACGATGACGAGCATCGTGCCCAGGCTGATGTGCTCAGTACAGCCGGCGAAGTACGCGAGCGCCTGCAGCGGGTTTGGCGACTGCCCGTACGGAGTGCCGAAGTGCTCTGCGGCCCAGACGCCGTCGTAGCCGAGTGACTCCGCCAAGCGTGCGTTCGCAAACGCACTCTGGACCAGTTGCCAGTCGGGCGTCTTTGGAGGCGTGTTCCAGTCCTTGGCCTGGACGCGTTCCCAGTCGTCTGAGTTGCCGCAGACCAGGCCCACGTTGACTTTCAACTTCATCTCTTACTCCTCCTAACAAATCGTCGCGACACGGTCACCTAAAACCTCAGGCAATCCGCTGCGCGCAAGCTTGATCGTGAGCTGTGAGTCGCGGTAACGCTCCGACGCGAATCGCCGTCACGGGCGCCGTCGGCGACCGCTACGAGTGCGGGAAAGTCTAACACCGGAACGCCCGTATATGCAAATCATTTAGATGCTATGGCGAGTTCGCCCGGTGGTCCGCTGGCGCTCTCAGTCCTCGTCGCTCAGTTCGGCTGTGACGCCGTTGATCGCCTGGTGGTAGCGCAGGCGAGACCATCGTCCGGCTGCGTCTGGATTGCCTGGGACCGGCTGGATGACCTCGATCATGTTGCCTTCCGGGTCCTCGAAGATCGCGAACAGCACGTTGTGGGATGGCAGTTCGTCCTTCGGGTGGGTCACCTTTGCGCCGGACGCCTCCAAGCGAGCAAGAGCGGCGTCCAGATCGCTCACCAGAAAGCCCCAGTGGAGGTACCCCTGATCGAGCACGGCGGCGGTCGGATCCTGGTGGCCACCCGAATGCTTGACCGAGCCCTCGCGCGAGAGGATCTCCAGGCGGAACCCGTTCGGGCCCATGAGCAGCGAGCCCTTGATCCCGGCCGCAGGGATGTCAAGCCGGTCCGCAAGATCCTCCGTGAGTCCGAAGGTTGTCTTGTACCACTCCGTCATCGCCTCAAAGTTCGCTACCGAGATGGCCACGTGGTCCGCGGGACCGGCCACCAACGAATCGCTCATCTTCTCTCTCCTTTGTTCACAGGGCTAGCGGCCCGGCCGAAACTCTGAGTCGACCACGGGCTTTGCTCGCGTCGCGCGGGCGACGCGTCCATCGGTTCGCTTGATCAGCTGCCTGTTGCCTGGTCGTGTCGCATCCGTGCCAGCGTCCCCGGTTGCGGGTCAGCTCCGACCACCGGGACCGGCTGCACCAGTTCGAGCCGGTTTCCCTCCGGGTCGGCGACGAAGGCTATCCGCGCGCCGATGTACGGATAATCGCCCCTGAACCCCAGTACCTTGGCGCCTGCTTTCTCGAGGTGGGCGAGGGTCGCGTCAATGTCGTCAACCCGGAGCGTCCAATGGTGGAACCCCTGATCCCGCGTGCCCTCGAGCGGCCCTTCGCCGCTGCTGGGCGGTCGCGTCGAACCCGGCCGCTCGAAGATCTCGATACAGAGGCCGTTGTCCGGGCTCATCAGCAGCGTCGATTGGGTCCACGGCTCCTCGGTGTAGATGCGCTCGCCCTCACCCTCGTGTAGCCCGAACGCCTGCTTGTACCACGCGACCTGCGCCTCAAAATCGGAGACGCAAAACGCCACGTGATCCAGATACCCGATGGGCATCGAATCGCTCATCTCTCTCTCCTTCGCCAGCGTTCGTAGCCGTCAGCGTTCCGGGCGACCATTAGCTATCAATCATATAGTGCCTTAGAGTGTTGCGCAGTTCAGCGTGCCCGACGGAAATCCAAGCCGAAGCGTCCGTTGACAGCGACCGCATGTCTTGATACGTTTCAATCGGATATATCTATTAGATGTAACCGACGGGAGACGATGGACGGAGGGACGTCGGCGGTCGCGTTCGCCGCTTGCTGCGGGTTGGCCTTCTCAAAATCACAGATGACCGCACGCCGGCGGTGTGCGGTCGCTGGTCGTTTTGCCTCGTGCCACCCGTCTTCGTCTGATCGATCGCGAGATCCATTGCTCACGAGCGATTACACGGATGCGTTGTGCAATTTGTCGATGTTGGCTAGGAGGAGGGTGTAGGTGTGAAGCAGGTCGTGAGACATATGAGGTGGTCGGTGATTGCCGTAGTCGTGGCAATCGTTGGGGCGGCGTGGGGTGCCGCGGGTGCATCTGCAGCCATGAAGCAGCCGCACAAGAGCGCTTTCAAGGGGTCGGTGAAGATCGGGTTGGTCTCGGACTTCACCGGCGATCTCGAGGTCGCGTCCAACATGCAGGGCGCGCTGGCGTTCATCGATTACGTGAACGCTACCGGCGGTGTTGACGGCTACAAGCTCGTGGCGAAGGAGTTCGACGCTCAGTCGTCGCCCACGACCGCGGTGCAGGCTGTCCGTCAGGCGGTCGCGTACAAGCCGGCCGGGATCATCGGTGCGAGCTTCGTGATGTCGACGGCGTTGCCCACGCTTGCGGAGAGCGGCATTCCGTCTGTCGGCGACGGGTTCGTCGGTGGCTGGACAGGCCACAAGAACCTGTTCCCCGTTGACGGTGATCAGGCGACGCACGAGAGCACCGTCTCGGCCATCGTGGCGAAGGACTTCGGTAAGTCGACGAAGATCGCCTTCATCGGCTCGGCGATCGACGCCAGTCAGCAGAAGGTGCTGGTCAATCATGCGGCATCGGCCGGGGTCAACTTCGTTTTGAAGGACTTCACCGAGCAGTTGGTTCCGACCTCGCCTGAGTATCTGTCGATGGCAGAGAAGATCAAGGCCAGCGGCGCCGGCGCGGTCGTCGATTTCGGGATCGAGGACATGGCCGCACTGCAAACCGACCTGAACCAGCTCGGGGCCTCGAACGTCCACGTGGTTGGAACCGACATCCCGCCGGCGACGACCGGTGCGAATGGTCTTCTGTTCGGACTCCCATGGGCGTCCGCCTACGTCAAGGGCGACCCGGGCATCACCGCCTACGTTGCCGCGATGAAGAAGAACGGCTATCGCAAGGACATCGCGACCGCTGCCTATGCGCCGTTCCGCTGGGCGCAGGTCGCCTTGCTGGTCCAGGGCCTCGAGGCGGCGGGCCCGCCGTTCTCACACGCCGCGGTCATCAAGGCGCTGAGCCACGTCCAGGATTTCACGGCCAATGGAATCATCGCGCCCGCTTCGTTCCCGTCCTACCAGACGGTCGGCGGTCACTGCGACTCCGTCGGTGAGATCGTGAACGGCAAGTGGAAGGCGCTGACCAACGGCAAGAATCCGTTCGTCTGCGGCGGAACGTCCTACGGGATCGGCTAAGCAGCCCGTTTCGGCACGGTGGGGAGGGGCCAGCTGGCCTCTCCCCGTTGCCGTTTGCACATCGTCAAGCATGCGATAACCAGCGGCTGCGGCCATTAGCGAGGTGGAGTCCTTGTCAGAGGCAATTGAGATCGTGAAGCGGTACGCCGCCACGGCGACGGAGAGCATGCCGGACGACGGGAATGGAACCAGCGCCGAGAAGCGGCTGGAGAAGCTCCTGGACATGCTCGATCCGCAGGTACGGATCACGGTGGCGGCGTCACTGCCGTACGGCGGTGAGTACGTCGGCCATCCGGGATTCCTTGCACTCGGCGAGCAGTTCGGCAAGACCTGGCAGGTCCTGGACAACGGGGCGGCCGGCTACGCCGACATCGGCGATGGCCGAGTGGTGGGGTTCTACAACCCGAAGTTCAAGTCCGTCGCCACGGGGCGGACCGTGTCGTTTGGGGTGGTCGAGATCTTGACGGTGAAGGAGGGCAGGATCGCCGAGCTCACCCCGTACTACTCAGACACGGCGGCATTGGTCGCGGCTGTCACGCCGTGATGCGCCTGAGGCATCGTGTGGTGACGATGCCTCAGAGCTTCACGCAGACGTTCTTGGTCTGCAGGTAAGAGTTGAGACCTTCGGCCCCCTTTTCGCGACCGAATCCGCTCTTCCCGAACCCTCCGAACGGCAGCTCCGCGCCGCCGCCCACGCCATAAGTGTTGACGTAAACCTGACCCGACCGGATTCGACGCGCGAAGCGGTGCGCACGTGAGAGGTCGTGAGTCCACACGGACGAGACCAAGCCGTAGCCGGTCCCATTCGCGATCGTCACGGCCTGGTCGTCATCGTCGAACGTGAGGACGACCATGACAGGACCGAAGACCTCCTCACGGGCGATTGTCATATCCGGGCTGGCACCGTCGATCAACGTGGCCTTGTAGAAGCACCCACCGGAGAGGTGTGAGTCGTTGGCGGCCTCACCGCCGGTGACAACCGTCGCTCCGGCGGCCCGCGCATCGTCAACCATCGACTCGACTCGTGCCAGCTGCTTCGCGGAGATCAACGGTCCCAGGTCCGGGTCGTCGATTCCGGCACCGAGGCTGGTCGAGCGCAACTTGGTGGCGATGCGGTCGACGACCTCGTCGTGGATCGAGCTGTGGCACACGACCAGGGTGGCCGCCGAGCAAGCCTGACCCGCGTTCATCATCATCGCGCTGGCCAGGGTCGGGAGCGCGACATCGAGATCCGCGTCTTGACACAAGATCGATGGGGACTTACCGCCGAGCTCGAGCGTCACGGGAACGACGTTGCGCGCGGCCGCCTGCATGACCAGCGTCCCCACCGCCACCGAGCCAGTGAAGGTCAGCTGATTGATGCCAGCGTGGCCGGCGAGAGCGCCGCCGACCTCTTCGCCCAAGCCGGTGACGACGTTTATGACGCCGGCCGGGACGCCTGCATCCATCGCAAGCCGGCCGAGTGCGAGCAGCGAGAGCGGAGCTTCCTCCGCGGGCTTTACAACGATCGCGTTGCCTGCGGCAAGTGCCGGCGCGATCCCGCGAGCGCCGAGCTGCAAGGGGTAGTTCCATGACGCGATCTGCGCGGAGACGCCCATCGGCTCGCGCGTCGTGTAGTCAACGAAGTCAGGGCCGAGCGGAATCGACGTGCCCAGCAGCTTGTCGGCGAAGCCCGCGTAGTACTCGAAGTAGCGCGCCGCCACCTGCACGTCAGCCTTGGCCTGACGCAAGGGCTTGCCGGTGTCGAGGCTCTCGACGTTCGAGAGCTCGTCGGCTTGGTCACGGATTCGCCGCGCGATCCCATGGAGCACGCGACCGCGGTCTGGCGGAAGTACGTCTGCCCATCCTGGCTGAGCCCGACGCGCCGCCTCGACAGCCGCGTCCACATCCGCTTGCCCACCAGTCGGGAAATCCGCAAGCGCATCACCGGTGGCCGGATCGAACGTCTGCATCGTGCTTCGGTCAACCGCCGGGACGCTCTTGCCGCCGATCAGCATCAGCGGCTCTGACAACGCGTCGCCAACCGATCCTGCGCGCGCGACGTTACGACTGCGCGATTCCGTGTCCATGCATTCCGCCTCTCTCGTGCGCCTTAGCTATAAATCATATAGCGACTTGAGGGTGTGGGACTCTAACGCCCGGACATTCAGGGCGGTCAAGCAAAGCCACCCTGCGGAGTCGTCAACCAGAGGCAGAGGGAGAGGTCATGGACTTGGAGCTGGAAGGTCGGACAGTGCTGGTGACCGGGGGAAGCCTGGGGATTGGCAAGGCCATCGCGCTGCGCTTTGCACGGGAGGGCGCGAACCTCGTGCTCTGCGCACGTAACGAAGGCCCGCTACTCGCCGCGCAGAAGGAACTCGAAGCCGCCGGTGCTGCCGTCGTGGCGGTGGCCTGCGACGTGACCGATCCAGACGCGCCGGCAACCGTACTCGGGGCGGCGCGTGAGCGATTCGCTGGCATTGAGGTGCTGGTCAACAACGCCGGGACCGCCAAGCCGCTCCAGCTGATGGATACGACCGACGCCGACTGGCACGATCTCTTTGAGCTGAACTTCTTCAGCACGGTCCGGTTCACGAAGGCCTGCCTGCCGTGGATGATCGAACAGGGTTGGGGGCGCATCATCCACATCGCCTCGACCACCGCGAAGCTGGCCGAGCCGGCCCATCCGATCTACGGGGCCACCAAGGCTGCGATGTTGAGTTTCTCAAAGACCGTTTCAATCACCCACGCGAAGGACGGTATCCGCAGTAACGCGGTGTTGCCGGGCATCACCTACACAGAACTGGTGGAAAGCAACATCGCTGCCGCGGTCGAAGCTCGGGGCGTGAGCCGCGAGCAGATCATCGCGGGTGCGATGGCGCGCTGGCCGGTCCCGACCGGTCGCTTCGGCGAGCCCGAGGAGGTGGCTGACGCAGTCGCATTCCTGGCATCGCCCAGGGCGGACTGGATCACCGGCGCAAGTCTCCCGATCGACGGCGGAACGATTCCGGTCGTCGGCGCCTGAGGGTCGACGCGGCGGCTGGCGGGGACGACTCCATCCGGCGGCCGCGAGCTACGCCCCTCACTCGCTGCCCATGCCTCGAACGACACCCCAATCTGGGTCGTCAACCGACTTCGCGCCGGCGATATCTTGACATCTTAACCTTTATATGATGTAGAGTTTACGGCGTCGTGGGGAACGCGCCCTCGCGTCGCGGGGGACAAAAGAGAGGGAGGGATTTGTCGTGAACCAGCTGATTAGATTCAGGAGGATCACTGTGCCCGCTGTGGCCGCTGTGGCCGCTGTGGCCGCTGTGGCCGCTCTTGCCGCCGTAGCCCAGTCGGCAACGGCCGCAACGCACAAGTCGTTCAAGGGCACGGTCAAGGTCGGTGTCGTCGCCGACATCACCGGTGACTTGTCTGTCGCATCGGATATGCAGGCTGCGCTCGCGTACTTCGACAAGGTCAACGCGAGCGGTGGCGTCGACGGGTACAAGATAGTTCCCACGGAGTACGACACGCAGTCCTCGCCGTCCACGGCCGTACAGGCGTTCCGTCGTGCAATCGCGGCGAAGCCGGCGGCGATCGTCGGAAGCAGCGATGTGGCCGGCTCAGCCCTTCCGACCCTCGCACAGAGTGGCATCCCGTCCGTCGGCGATGGGTTCGCCCCCGGCTGGACTGGCCATAAGAACCTGTTCCCGATCGAAGGAGACCAGGTGGGTCATTACAGCAACGTGATGCTCGTCGTACAGAAGCTCTATGGGCATGCGACGAAGATCGCGGTGCTGGGCGGCACGGTCGGTCTCCCCGACGCCAAGAACATCATCGCCCAGGCACCTAAAACTGGGGTCCAACTCGTGATGCAGGATCTCGAGACGCCGTTGGTTCCTACCTCCGCGCAGTTCCTCACCCTCGCCGAGCAGATCAAAGCCAGCGGCGCCCAGGGCGTTGTCGGGCTCGGGGTCGAGGGCCAAAGCCAGCTGCAGGTGGACCTCAACCAGCTCGGAGCGCAAACCACCGTGATCGCCACTGATCTGGGGCCGGCGACGACCAGTGAGAACGGGCTGCTCTACAGCAACTCGTGGGCGGAGCCCTTTGTGAAAAACGACCCGGGCATCAACGCCTACATTGCCGCGATGAAAAAGTACGGCTACGGCAAGCTCGTCTTCTCGAGTGCGTACGGCCCAATCAAGTGGGCGATGGCGGCGCTGCTCGTCCAGGGGCTGAAGAAGGCTGGGCCCCCGTTCTCGCGCAACGCGGTCGTGAAGGCGCTCGGCGAGACGAAGAACTTCACCGCCGACGGTGTCGTACCCGATGCGTCGTTCCCCGCCTTCCAGAAGGTCGGTACCAGCTGCCAGGTCGTTCTGAAGGTGGTCAACGGCCAGTGGGTCTCGGAAAAGAACAACGCCTATCCGTTCGTGTGCGGCGGTCCGTCGCTGATGAATCCGTCCTGAACTCACGTTGCGGAGTGGGGAGGTTGCAGGCCGGGCCCCCCCACATCCGACGCGTGATCTGGAGCAGCTACCTGAGGAGTGGTGAATGTCCATCGAGCACAATAAGCAGGTAGTCCGCGAGTACTACGACTGCCTGGACAATCTCGACGTTGACCGAATCGGTGACTTATTCGCCGATGACTTCATTTGGATCGTGCCGGCGCGTGCGAAGTCGCTTGCTCGGCTGAACTACCCCCGAAACAAGGAACAGTCAGTGGACCGGATTCGGTCAATCTTCTCGAACATGACGCAGAAGCCGTCCTTCGAGCTCATCTCGATGACTGCTGAGGACGACAGAGTCCACGTGGAGTCGGCAGCCATTACGCACTGGAACAACGGCAACGCGATGGACAATCAGTACCACCATGCATTCGTGCTCCGGGATGGCAAGATCGTGAAATGCACGGAATATTGTGACTTTCTCTCGGTGTCGGAGTCACTCCCGATCGTCGAACCCAATGGGTAGACGTGAACCATTGTCGTACGCCCACCAGAGAAGCGCCGCTGCCAGGACCTGAGGGAGCGGATCAATTCATCTATCTGAGGAGAGTTATAGATGTCTATCGAGAAGAATAAGCAGGTTATTCGCGAGTACTTCGACTGCCTCAACGATCTAAATGTTGATCGGCTCGAGGAACTCTTTGCCGATGATTTCATCTGGATCGTGCCGGTGCGTGCGAAGTCGCTTGCTCACCTGAACTTTCCGCGCGACAAGGAACAGTCAGTGGATCGGATTCGAACGATCTTCTCCGGTATGGACAAGAAGCCGACCTTCAAGATCTTGTCAATGACCGCCGAGGAAGATCGGGTGCATGCGGAGTCGGACGGGCTGATGTATTGGCACAACGGCGTGGCGATGGACAACCAGTATCACCATGCGTTCGTGTTACGAGACGGCAAGATCACGAAGTGCACAGAGTACTGCGACTTTCTCGCAATCAAGGAGTCGGACCCGATGGTCACTGAAGACATCGTGGAGACGTCAAAGAGCAAGTGATGCCGCCTGTTGTGCCGCTCTCCGCAGCGGCACAACAAGTATCTGTGCTCACCAAGCGCGGCGGGCGAGCGGCCGCGATCACGGCCCGGTCACATCAGATTCGGCGTGTGAAGGTCGGACAGGTACTGGGCCGTCCTGCCATCGAAGCCGGCGGCGCAGCCGCTTCAACCTGTTCGCCGCCATGGTTTTCATCAGCTCCCTGACGGTGTCAGCACCACGTGAGAGCTCGGCTGGCTGCAGAGAACCAGCAGCCATCACCGTCAGCCCCTCGACCAGCAACGGGCTGAGGCCGGCATCTCCGAGAGCTTTGAGGCCCGATCCTCGGCTACGGCGACCCGAGCGCTGGTCGGGATCGAGTGCGATCCGGCGATGGATGTGCGAGATGCCGAAGTGGACGTGTCGAACCTCGTCGCGGTGCACGACGGCGCGCCATGATAGTAATCGTCTTAATGATCTGACGGTGGCGAGCTTGGGCGACGCCCCGGGTTGAAGTCGCTGGCCGAGCGCGAAAGGAACTGACATGACTGAGAGCGACTATCAGGTTGTCTGGCCGCTTGGGCGCAGCGCCATCAAGGAGATAGAGGTGACCCCCGGCGTTGACGGCCTCGACGGCCGGAAGGTCGCGTTCGTCTGGGATTACCTCTTCCGGGGCCCGGAGATCTTCGACGCCATCAAGAAGGAGATCGGGGCGCGGTATCCGACCGCTGAGTTCATCGACTACGAGGCGTTCGGCAATGTCCACGGCTCGGACGAGGAGGAGAAGGCAAGCCTCGATCTGCTGCCCGAGCGCATGCGTGAGCACGGCGCCGACGGTGCCGTCGTGGCGGTAGGCGCTTGAGGCAGTTGCACGCCCGCCGTGTTGCGGGCGACGGCAGTGCTAGAGGCGGCTGGGATCCCTGCCGTGCCGATTGTCTCGTCAGGGTTTGACGCGATGAGTCGTGCCGTGAGCCGTGGTCTTGGCATCGCGGATGTCCCGATTGCGGTCTATCCCGGCGTGATCCCAACCGATAGTGCGGAGGTGCTCGAGCTCAAGGTTCGCGAGCACGTCGCGCCAGCGGTCATCTCGTCGCTAACCGAGCGCGCGGCATCCTCAATCGAGAAGAGCGAAACCGCCGAGCCGGTCCCGCACGACATCGTGCACTCCGGTGATCTGGACAGCGTCCACGAGTTCTTCACGGCACGTGGCTGGACCGACGGGTTGCCGATCATTCCTCCGACAAGGGCGAGGGTCGAGCGGGCACTTCAATTCAGCGCTCGCGACCCGGATGAGGTCATCGGTGTACTCGCACCTGAGTTCCGCGAGGCGACGGTCTGGAATGTCGCTGTCAACGGAGTTATGGCCGGCTGTCGCCCTGAGTACTTCCCGGTCTTGCTGGCCATCGCCGATGCGTTGGCCGATCCTCAGTTCCGGATCCAAGACGCCGGCTCGACCCCGGCGTGGGAACCGCTCGTTGTCATCAGCGGACCGCTGGTCAAGGAGCTCGAGTTCAACTTCGGTACGGGCGTCATGCGGGTCGGGCGTCAGGCGAACACAAGCATCGGCCGGTTCGTGCGTCTCTACATGCGCAACCTCGCGGGACTTCGGATTCCGCCGTCGGACACCGACCAGGGCGCGATCGGCTACTCGTTCAACGTCGTGCTCGCCGAAGACGACGACGCGGTGACAAGCATCGGGTGGCCGTCTTACCGTGAGGACAAGGGTTTCGCTCGATCGGACAGCATCGTCACGGTCCGCAGTGTCGTGACGGTCAGCGCTCCGATCTACAGCGGTGGATCAACGGCGAACGAGCATCTGGCGACGATCAGCGAGATCTTCGGGCAGGCGATCGGCCCCTGGTTCTACCTCGGCCTGGTCTTTGGATCATGGAATCCACTGCTCGTCATGAACCCGAGCATCGCGCGGACGATCGCGGCTGACGGCGCCGGCAAGGGCGCGGTCAGGCAGTACCTGTCAGAGCACGTGAGGACCACCGCCGGCTCCTTGGAGCGCTACGCCCCGCAGGTCGGCCACACCGACTTCACGCTGGCCGATTACATCCGTACAGGTCGCGCGCCGCGCGAGTTCATGGACTCGGATGACCCCGAGCGATTGATACGCACGATCCCGGATCCCGCGGCCCTCGACCTGGTCGTCGCTGGCAGCCCCTCTCGGAACCAGTCGCGCGCGTACGTGCAGAACCACGATCAAGGTGTGCCCACGAGCAGAAAGATCGAGTTGCCGCCCAATTGGGCGGATCTGCTTGAGGCGCAGAGACGACTCAAGAAAGGCCTCGTATGAGTGACCCGGATACTGAGGGCTATGACGTCGTTGTGGTCGGCGCCGGCATTGCCGGGCTGACCACTGCGGCAACCGCAGCTGGACTTGGACTGCGCGTCGTGGTTCTCGAACAGCTTGGCCCTGGTGGACAGTTCCTCGAGACCGCCGTTGTCGACGACGTCCTGCTGGGTGAGCAGCCTGCGATGGACCTTGCGGCTGCAGTCATGGAACGCGCGATGGACGCCGGGGCCACGCTCGAGTTCGCGGCAGCGACCAAGCTCGTGACCGGAGACAGACACACGGTCGAGGCGCATGGCGCGACCTACTCCGCGGCCGCTGTCGTGCTCGCGATGGGCTCGACGTCGCGGCGAGTCGATATTCCCGGCGAGAACGAGTTCGCCGGGCGCGGCGTTTCGTACTGCGTCGCTTGCGATGGGCCGCTGTTCAGTGGCCAGCCCGTTGTCATGCTCGGCGCTGGCCGGTACGCGGCCCGGGAGGCTCACGAGCTCAGGCAATTCGTGTCGGAGCTGACCGTTGTCAGCTTGGATGACGGACGCTCTGACACTCGGTGGGTGGAGTCACTGGAGGTCGGGGACAACCTGCGGCTGATCGCCGACGCGAAGCCGGTGTCGATCGACGGAGACGGAACCGGCGTTTCCGGCATCCGGCTTGCTGCGGCTGATCGCGAGTGGCAGCTCGAGGCACGTGGGATCTTCGTCTGCGCGGGACGCGTGCCCGCGATAGATCTCGTTCGGTCGAGCGTGGATCTCGATGCGGCCGGGAGGATCGTTGTCGACGCCTCGCTCAATGTGGGCACCCCCGGCCTCTATGCGGTTGGAGATATCCGCACGCACTCACCAGAGCGACTGATCAGTGCAGCGGCTGACGGTGTGACCGCCGCTACCGCGATTGCGAGCCGTATCGCCCACAGGCGGACCGCGAAAGGGCTTTGATACATTGCAATCATTAATAACTAGAGAAGTGACGTCTTTGATGACAGAAAGCGACGCGCGGCTGCAGGCGCTTGAAGCGCGACTCGAAGCCGTGGAGGCCCAGTTAGAGATACGAGACGTCTTCGCGCGCTACGGCTTTGCTGTGGACAGCGGCGATGCCGACGCCGCCGCGGCCCTGTTCTCGCCTGATTCGGTGACGACGGTCGACGAGGGCCGCCTCGTCCTGCACGGTCAGGAAGGTATCCGGGAGATGGTGCTCGGGTCGGAACATCAGTCAATCCTGCCTGGCTCCAGCCACACGATCGGCCCCGTACTCGTAGAGGTGGATGGGGACGAGGCGTTCGTCATCGGTTACTCGCGCGTCGATTACTCCGAGGACCACCGCATCAGCCCGATCCGTAGCGCGGCGAACCTCTGGAGGCTTGCTCGCACGGACGGCGCGTGGATGATCGTCGAGCGCCAGACTCAGTTCCTGGGGACGAGCGTGGGGCAGGGGCTTCTTCACCGTGGCCTTACGCCGTCTTGAGCTATATGATCAAAACACAATGGTAGTCAGCCTATGAGTAACGAGCGCTCGACTGTCCTTCCGCCGCGCCTTCCGCGGATGGCTGAGTTGGTCGCATCGAGTCTGCGGCGACGCATCATCGGCGGCGAGCTGCCGGACGGTGCCGAGCTGCCGCGCGAGGCGGAACTACTCGCGGAGTTCGGCGTGAGCCGTCCCAGCTTGCGGGAGGCCCTCAGGATCCTTGAGACTGAAGGCCTGATTCGCATCCGCCGCGGGAAGGTCGGTGGTGGCGTGGTGCAGGTCCCCACGGCAGCGAGCACCGCGTACCACCTCGGCCTCACGCTGCAGTCGAGGGGCGCCACGCTCAGGGATATCGCGCAGGCCCGAGTGGTGCTGGAACCGGCTTGCGCTGGCATTGCTGCCGGCCAGGATGCGCGCGCGCGAAAGGCCCTGGTCGCACGCCTGAACGCGTTGATCGACGAGAACGAGGCGTGCGTCGGTGAATCGTATGCCTTCACCGAGAAGGCGCTGGAGTTTCACGCCGCGATCGTCGAGCACTGCGGCAATACGACCGTGGCCCTGCTTGCCGGCGTGGTCGAGGCAGTCTGGAGCTCGCAAGAGCGCCACTGGGCTCAGCGGGTTGCCAGCGACGGTGACTATCCCGACACGAAGTATCAGAAGGACGTGATCCTCGCCCACCGCGCGGTGGTCGAGGCCATCGCCAAGGGCGACGCGGACACCGCAACGCATCTGATGAGGCGACATCTCGGTAAGTCGCAGCCGTACGTGAGTGCTGACGATCAGCCGCTAGACGTTCTCGCTGCCGAGCCGGGCGCGCGTGCCGCGCAATGGCTCTAGCCACACCGCGGCCTCGCGCCGTCGCGTCCTGATTCCCGCCGCGCCGATTGGCGCGGCAGGCTTTGCGGCGCTCCCACGCGCGTAGTTCCGTGGCATTTACAGGCGGCGTCGCGACGCGGCGGGCGTCTCGGCGCTCCTGCGAACGAGGCTTATCATTGGTATGATATAAAGCGCATCGGCAGCCATCCTGACCGAAGTAATAGTGTTTCGGGCATCTACCAACGCCGGGTGGATCACCGGGATCCCGCTGCCGCTTGACGGTGGCAATTCCGATCGCCGGCTGACTACGAGGAGAACAACTTGGCCAAGTACGTCTTCGTCGTGTTCACCGAGCCGGTCGACGGGCAGGACGCGGAATACAACGAGTGGTACTCCGATGTCCACATCCCAGATGTGCTCAAGCTCGACGGGATAGTCGCTGCTCGGCGCTACAAACTGGCGCCGATGGACCCGCCGCAGGACGGACATCCGCCTTATCTGGCGCTCTACGAGATCGAGACCGACGACGTCTCTGAAATTCCAGGTGCGATCAAGCGGGCTGTGGAGGAGGGGCGGATGCCGCTCAGCGACGCGCTCGATCGGAGCAGGAACCACTCGGCGTACTACGAAGCTCTTTGACGAGGGCGAAGTCCATGTGCCGGAGCGTCCCCAGATGAAGCTAGCGCGTGATGTCAGCCACGTCCTGAACCGAGCGTTGGACACTACGCCGGACAAGGTCGCCGTGACAGCACGGTCGGGATCGTTGACCTACGCAGAGCTCGACGCACGCGCCAACACCGCTGCACGCGCGCTGCGGGATCTCGGTGCGCGAACCGGAGATCGGGTCGCGGTCTGCCTCCCGAACGACTTGGACATCCTGATCGCGTTTCACGGTGCGCTGCGGCTGGGTGCCATCTGGGTTGGTGTCAACAAGGCTCTGGCCGCTCCGGAACAGGCCTACATCCTGCGCGACAGCGGGGCGTCGTTGGCTCTGTTTGACGTCGACACCGCGGCTCAATTGAGTGCCGAGCGAGACGGCCTGCCCGATCTGCGGACGATCATCACGGCCAGCGGCACTAAGGAGCCGGGTCCGGACACGAGTTGGAACACGGTCATGGAGGCTCAGGACAGCACGCCGGTCGGCGTCGCGATTGACCCGCTGGCGCCCGCCGCAGTCGCATATACCAGCGGCACGACCGGTTACCCCAAAGGTGCGCTGCATTCGCACGCCGGCTTACTGCTGCCCGGTGCGTACGTCGTAGCGACGCGTCGCTACGACGCTGATCTGCGCAAGGGGGATGCGTTCCCACTGACGATCCTGAACATGATCGTTCTCACCACGCTGCTCACGTCACAGGCGGGGGCGACGGCGATCATCATGGACAGCCTGAGCGCGCGCGCAAACGCGACCTGGATCCGTGACGAGCGGGTAACAGTGTGGAACGGGCCGCCGCCGGTGATCTACACGATGGCGCATGACGAGGAGATCGTGCCGAGCGATCTCGCGACTTTGGACGAGGTATGGAGTGGGGGCGCGGACCTCCCGGACGCGATCCGGCAGGCGTTCGAGGCGAAGTTCCGGGCGCGCATCTATGGCACATATGGGCTCACCGAGGCGCCGACCGTCGTGGCGGTTGAAACGCTCTCAGGACAGCACGTCGCGGGCTCGAGCGGCAAGGTGCTCCCGCACCTCGAGGTGACGATCCGTGATAGTGAAAACGTCGAGTTGCCGATCGGCCAAGTCGGCGAGATCTGCGTTGGCGTGCGCGATCCGGCGCAGATCGCGGAGCGGTTGCGCCTCGACTGGGATGTCGACGGCGACGGCGACGGCGAGCTGCCGGCGTACGTCCCGATGCTGAGTTACTGGCATAGGGCCGAGCAGAGCGAGCAGCTGATGCTCGGTGGCGTCATGCATACCGGTGACGCCGGTTTGCTCGATCCGGAAGGTCATCTGATCGTGTCGGACCGCATCAACCTCGTCCTCAACCGAGGTGGCGCGAATGTCTACCCGGCTGAGGTCGAGCGAGTCGCACTGAGTTTCGACCCTGTCGAGTCGTGCGGCGTGCTCGGAGTGCCGGATGAGCGTCTGGGGCAGCGGATCGGAATGCTCGTCCAGTTCAAGCCTGGCCACACACCGGATGTCGACGGCCTCGTGAGTCACTGTCTGGAGCAGCTGGCGCGTTACAAGGTGCCAGAGCTGGTGGCTGCCGTTGAAAGCTTGCCGCGCAACTCGATGGGCAAGATCGACCGGCGCAGGCTGGCAGAGGTTGGAAAGCAGAAGCTCGCCCACGTCAAGAGGTGGGCTGAACCAACGGGAGTCGCTAGATGAAGCTTGAACCGCAGGGATCAGACGCCGCGATCAGTGAGGAGGCGACCGCATGGCTCAAATCCTGGCTCCCCGCTGATTACAGGGATCGGATCGGGGACTATCGCCTCGACCTGGACTTCCGCCGCACCTACCAGGCGGCAGCGTTCGATGCCGGCTGGCTGATGCCGAGCTGGGGTCCCGAGTTGGGTGGCCATGAGGTCGGCGAGGAGGCCGAAGTCTGGATCAAGCTCAACTTCGCTCGTCTATCGGCGCCGAAGCTTCCGAATATCCAGGGCCCGGGCGTCATCGCACCGGCCCTGTTGGAATTCGGCGACGAGGCCCAGCGGGCTCATGTCCGCTCCGTGGTTCGCGGTGATACGTGGTGGTGCCTTGGGATGTCAGAGCCTCAGGCCGGCTCTGACCTCGCATCGTTGCGCACGACGGCCCAACAGCTCAACGACGGCTTTCTGGTCAACGGCCAGAAGGTTTGGACGTCGCATGCGCGTGACTCCACGCACTGCATCGTGTTCGCACGCACCGACAAGCCGGAGACCCGTCATCGCGGCATCACAGCGTTCGTCCTGGCGATGGACACGCCAGGAATCAGTGTGCGTGCGATCGAGAAGATCGGCGCCGGCGACGAGGAGTTCTGCGAGGTCTTCTTAGACGACGTCCATCTGCCGGCAAGCGCAATGCTTGGGCCGCTCAACGGCGGCTGGAAGGTGGCGATGGAGTCACTCTCATTCGAGCGGGACATGATCTGGATCATGAACCTGGTCGAGATCGAGCGGGCGCTTGAGCTTTCCGAGATGTCGCTCGAGGAACGGCCGAACGCAGCGCTCAGCATCGAGCTCGAGCGCCTGAAGGCCGACGCCGATTCGATCTGGCTGACAGGCCTCCGTGGTCTGGGACACAGACTTACCGAGCGGCCCAACGCCGAGACGCCGATCCTCAAGCTCTTCTCGACCGAGGCGGCGCAGCGTGCCTTTGACCTTGCGGCCCGCAGTACTGGCGATGCAGCCGCGCTGATCGGAGCCGGCGCCCCGTTCGACGGGGAGATCGTGATGGGCGAAA
The DNA here is from genome assembly GCA_036268195.1 of Solirubrobacteraceae bacterium. GTDB lineage: Bacteria > Actinomycetota > Thermoleophilia > Solirubrobacterales > Solirubrobacteraceae > Palsa-465. The sequence goes on along the minus strand of DATAUP010000039.1, from coordinate 241,113 downwards.
TCGAAGCGCTCGGGGCGACGATCTACGGCGGAACCTCCGAGGTTCAGCGCAACATCATCGGCGAAAAGCTACTCGGCCTCCCGCGGTAGGGATTGATCTATATTATTTAGCTCATGACAGAGTCTCCCATGACATTCGAGGACACCGAGGAGATCGTCCAGCTGCGTCAGCGAATCCGGGAGATCATCACCACCGATCTCCCACCGGACTTCCTACGCCGGTTCGTCGTCGATGCGGAATGGCAGGAGACGGCAACCATGTTCTGCAAGCGGCTCGCTCGCGAGCGGCTGCTCACCTTCGCGTGGCCCGAGGAGTACGGTGGCGCCGGCGCGAGCATCTGGGAACAGACCGCTCTGCGTGAGGAATTCTGGGCCCACCATGAGCCCCGCGGCGCGCAGTACATGGGTGTCAACTGGGTCGGCCCGGCGATCATGCATTTCGGCACACCGGAGCAGCAACATCAGCATCTGCCGGCGATCGCCGCGGGCGACGAGGTCTGGTGCCAGGGTTTCAGCGAGCCCGACGCCGGCAGTGACCTCGCGTCCTTGAAGTTGTCCGCCGTGCGCCAGCCGGACGGCCGGTTCCTCGCCAACGGTCAGAAGATCTGGACCTCGTACGCGGGCTTCGCCAACTGGTGCTTTCTCACCGCGCGGACCGGCTCGGGCTCACGCAAGCAGCAGGGCATCACGGTGTTCCTGGTGCCGATGGACCGCGCCGGAATCAGTGTGCGACCGATCGACTCGATCATGGGCCCGAACCATCTGAACGAGGTCTTCTTCGACGATGTCGTCCTGGAGCCCGAGGAGATTCTCGGGGAACTCGACATGGGGTGGGCAGTGGTCGAGCTGGTGCTCAAGCATGAGCGAGTCGGGATCGCCCGGTATGCGCGTAGCGACAAGATCCTGGGCGATCTGTGGAAGATCGTTCAGGCTGCTGAGGGCGCTGGGGCGTCTGAGCTGCGCGCGCGCGTCGCGCAGGCGCTCGTGCGAGCCCGGATCGCGCGGCTGCTGAGCTACCGGACGCTGGCTGCGAGCAAGAGCGACGGGACCCCGCCCCAACCGAGCGTAGCCCGCATCGCCTCGACCTTGCTCGACCAGCACGTCGCCGAACTCGCGATGGACAGCGTCGGTGCATCGGCCTTGGATCCTGACCCCGAGGTCTGGCACGGCGGCTGGGTGGAGGACGCGTGGCGGTATGCCCAGTCGGCGACCATCGCCTCCGGCACGACCGAGATTCAGCGTCTGCTCGCGTCCCGCGCGCTCATCAAGGGGGCCTGACGTGGAACGCCCGTGGCCCGATGAAGCACTTGATTTCGAAGCCGCGGTGGTCGGCGCGCTGAGCCGTCTTGGCGGTATCGAGCTCGCCAGGCGTTGCGAGGCGCGGCCGGAGCTCCGCGACGTGGAGCTCAGCGGTGCGCTGAGCGAGCTCGGCTTGTTTGACCTGGACGTCCACGGCAGTGCGGTCATGGCCGCCGCCGCCGCCCGCGCGATGCTCGCTGCGGGTTCCGTCGCGTGTCCTTGGCCCCTGGTGCAGCAGCTGTCCGTGCCGGCAGCGATTCGGGATCGGGTGCAGCGCGTCTACCTGTGCGATCGGGAGCCGGGACGTGCGGAGCACCTCGACCTCGGCGGGCGGTCGGTCGCGCTTGACGTGGTCAGCGGCGAATTTCGCGAGCTCGTGGCGTTCAGCGGCATCGTGCGCGCCCCGTTGGATCCGTTCGGCGTACCGTGCGAGCTTGGCCCCGTGGTCGATGACGAGCCCAACGGGTCGCTCGGGGTGCACGTGGTGCTGGCCGCGTTCTGGGTCGTCGGTGCGCTCGGGCGGGCTCGTGACCTCACCGTCGAGTACGCCAAGGAGCGGCGTCAGTTCGGCACCCGGATCGCGGACTTCGGCGCCATCCAGTGGCATCTCTCCGACCTCGCGGTTGCGCATGACAGCCTCTGGGAGTTGGCCAGCTTCAGCCTCGGCCGGCTGATCGACGGGCGACTGCAACTGGCGGACACGCTGGCACTGCAGCTGACGACCGCCGAGTCGGCGCAAGCGGTCATGAGCCACGCCCACCAGGTGCTCGGGGCGATCGGGCTCTGCGAAGAGCATGACGTCACGCTGCTTGACCGCCATGTCCAGGCGCTTGTCCGCCGCCCGTGCGGTACCAGCCGGACACTGGGGTTGCTCGTTGACGAGATCAGCCGTTCCGGCTTCGACAGCCTCTACCCGGTCGCCGCCACGGCGGCGGCCTGATCCCGAAAGCCATGCCGTTCGCCTACGACAACGATCAGCGAGATTTCATCGAGACCGTCACGGAGTTCCTCCGTGACCAGGCACGCCGCGCCTCCGCCGACAGCCGAGCACAGCCCGAGCTATGGGGAGAACTGCTGGCCCTCGACCTGCCGGCGCTGCTTGTCCCGGAGGAGCTCGATGGGCTTGGACTCTCACCAGTTGACATGGTCGCGGTGCTCGAGGCTGCAGGCAGGTTCGCGCTGCCGGTGCCGCTGGCGATGACGATCGGTCCATTCACGGCCGCACTGGTCGCTGCTGACGGCGACGACGGCGCTGCGCGCGAGCTCCTGCGCAAAGTGCTCGCGGGTGCGACGGGAACGCTCGCGCCCACCCACAGTTGCCCCGATTCACCGCAAGGCCCAGCGGCGACGGTCGACGGTCAGCGTCTGTCCGTGGCTCGTGTCATCGTCCCGGATGCGGACGCCGACTTTGTCGCTGTGCCGGCTGTGCGCGCGGGCACCGACGAGCTGGTGCTGGTGGCTGCGTCGCCGCAGGAGTTGGGCGTGACGGCTCGCAAGGGCATGGACGCGACGACGCAGGTGGGCACGCTCGAAGTGGTCGACCACGAGATTCCCGGGGCGACGCTGCTCACGTACGACCCGCAGGCAGTCCTTCCGGTCGCCTGGATCGCGGCGGCGGCCGAGCTGGTCGGCCTGGCGGTCGAACTGCTCGATCGCTCCGTCGCCTACGCACGTGACCGCGTCCAGTTCGGTCAGCCAATCGGACACTTCCAGGGGGTCAAGCACCGCCTCGTGGATGTCCATCTTCTGATCGAGAGGGCACGCTCACTGACGCTCTACGCTGCGCTCGCAGTGCTTGAGACGCGCCCAGACATGGTTCGTGCCGGGCATCGAGCCAAAGCCGCGGCATCCGAGGCGGCGACGGCCGCCGCCCGGGCGGCTGTGCAGGTGCACGGAGGCGCCGGAATCACCGCCGAGGAGGCCGTCTCGGGGCTGTATCTGCGCGCTCGGCAGAAGAGCATGCTGCTCGGTGGCGCCGACGAGCATTACGAATTGGCTCGGGCGAGCTGACTCATGACTTCCGTCGCTGATCAGACAGAGAGCGCGAAGACGGAGGGACCGCTGCGCGTCGAGCGGCACGAGCACATCTTGGAAGTGACGCTCAACCGGCCGGAGCGCCGCAACGCGCTCGATGACACGCTGATCGGCGAGCTCCGCAACCTATGGAGTGACTCCGCTCGGATGAGCGGCGTCAGATGTGTGGTCCTGACTGGAGCAGAGCCTGGGTTCTGTTCCGGCGCCGATATGTCGCTGCTCTCGCGCGATCGCTCGGATGCACCTGTCGATGTGCGCGAGGAACTCCGGTTCCTACCGGGCGCGCAGATCGAGTGTCCGGTGATCACCGCCGTCAACGGGGTCTGCGCGGGCGGCGGCCTGCACTTCGTCGCCGACGCCGACATCGTGATCGCCTCCGACAACGCCACGTTCCTCGATCCGCACGTCTCCGTCGGTCAGGTGTCTGCGCTCGAGCCGCTGGGTCTTTGGCTGCGGGCATCGGCCGGCGCGGTCACGCGGATGGCGCTGATCGGCTCACGCGAGCGGCTGACAGCGCAGGTTGCGCTCACTGCCGGGCTCGTCTCCGAGGTCGTGCCCGCGGCCGAACTGCGCGCCCGGGCGATGGCGCTCGCCGGCCTGATCTCAGAAAACTCACCGGCCGCTGTCGCGGCCACCCGCCACGCGATTCGGTCGTTCGAAGAATCGGTTCTGGCCGGCGCTTTCCAAGACGGCTGGGACGCGATTCGCGAGCACTGGAATCACCCTGACGCCGATGAAGGCCCGCTGGCCTTCATCGAGAAGCGCGAGCCCCGCTGGCAATCACGCTGATGGCCCGCGGCTGAAGATCCCAGATCAGCTCGTGACGGCGTAGCCGGCCATCTTTGATAAGCGCTCCCCGATGATTCGGTCGGCCTGCGTCATGATCGTGTCGATCAGGTCGGCGCAGGTGGGGATGTCGTTGATCAGACCCTGACAGATGCCCGCTGTCCAGATCCCGGCATCGAGGTCACCAAGTTCGTAGACCTTCACACCGCGGGTGCCGGCGACGAGGTGCTTGACGTCCTCGAACGTGCCACCTCGCCGCTCGATCTCGAGGACCTCCTGCGAGATCGCGTTCCGGGCGACTCGAGCCGTGTTGCGCAGGGTGCGAAAGATGAGATCGGTCTGACGCTCGTCTGCCTCGACGATGTGCCGCTTCACGTTCTCGTGGATTGGCGATTCGACCGTGCACATGAAACGCGTTCCCATGTTGATCGCGTCCGCGCCGAGCGCGAGCGCCGCGACGAGGCCGCGTGCGTCGGCGAAGCCCCCGGAGGCGATGATCGGAATCTCCAACTTGTCGGCGGCAGCCGGGATCAGCACCAGGCCCGGGACGTCGTCCTCGCCGGGATGGCCGGCGCAGTCGAGCCCATCGATCGAGACCGCGTCCACGCCGAGCGCCTGTGCCTTGAGGGCGTGACGCACGGTCGTCGCCTTGTGGATCACCTTGATCCCGGCGGGCTTGAACATCTCGATGAACTCAGCGGGGTTGTTGCCGGCGGTCTCGACGAGCTTGACCCCGGAGTCGATCACAACTTGCGCGTATTCGCGGTAGGGCGGCGGCGTGATCGCGGGCAGGATCGTGAGGTTCACTCCGAACGGCTTGTCGGTCAGCTCACGGCAGCGGACGATCTCGCTCGCGAGATCGTCCGGAGTTGGTTGGGTGAGCGCTGTTATATGGCCCAGCGCGCCCGCGTTGGCGATCGCGGCGACGAGCTCCGCCCGGCCGACCCATTGCATCCCGCCCTGGACGATCGGCTGCTCGATGCCGAAGGCTTCCGTGAAGCGCGTCTTCATCAGACTTACCGAGGCGCGAGCCGAACCGCCCCGTCGATGCGGATCACCTCGCCATTGAGCATCGGGTTGCTGACGATGTGTGCCACGAGCTCTGCGTACTCCTGCGGCCGGCCGAGGCGGGAGGGGAACGGCGTCGCGCTGCCAAGCGCCTCGCGGGCGGCCTCGGGCAGCGACGCCATCATCGGTGTCTCGAACAGGCCGGGCGCGACCGTCATCACGCGTACGCCCTTGCCCGCGAGTTCACGGGCTACCGGCAGTGTCAGCCCGACGATGCCGCCCTTGGAGGCGGCGTAGGCGACCTGCCCGATCTGACCGTCAAATGCCGCGATCGATGCGGTGTTCACGCAGATGCCGCGCTCGCCTTCCTCGTCGGGTTCGTTGGTGACCATCGCGCCCGCGGCGAGGCGCAGCGTGTTGATGGTGCCGATCAGGTTGACCGTGATCACCTTGGTGAAGTTCTCGAGCGGCGTCGGACCTTCGCGTCCGACCAGCTTCGCCGGGTTGGGGATACCGGCGCAGCAAACGGAGATTCGCAAGCCGTGCTCAGACAACCCGGCGGCTAGATCGATGGCTGTTTGGACCGAGTTGGAGTCCGTGACGTCGCAGGTGTGGGCGTGTCCGCCGAACTCGGAGGCAACCTCCGCCGCGGCGAGCTTGTTGATGTCTGCGACAACCACCTGGGCGCCGTCAGCCGCCAGCCGGCGCGCAGTCGCCGCTCCGAGTCCCGAGGCGCCGCCGAACACGACCGCCGCCGCTCCGTGCATCTTCATACGTTCTCCTCTGCGGCTACGCCCGCGCGAGGTGCCGGGCGATGACCATTCGTTGGATCTGGTTAGTGCCCTCGAAGATCTGCATGACCTTCGCCTCGCGCATCATGCGCTCGACTGGGAAGTCAGTTGTGTAGCCCGCGCCGCCGAGCACCTGCACGGCATCAGTCGAGACGCTCATCGCGGCGTCAGTACAGATCAGCTTGGCGACGGAGGCCTGGCGACTGAACGACATACCGCGATCACGGCGGCGTGCGGCTTCCAGCATCGTGGCCCGAGCGGACTCGACCGACGCCGCCATGTCGGCGAGCATGAAGCCGAGGCCCTGGTGCTCGATGATCGGCTTTCCGAACGTCTCACGCTGCTTTGCGTACTCGACCGCGCAGTCCAGCGAGGCCTGCGCCAGGCCGGTCGCGACGGCTGCGATTCCGAGCCGGCCCGAGTCCAGCGCGTGCAGGGCGATTGAGAGGCCGGCGCCCTCATCTCCGATCAGCCGGTCCGCCTCGAGTTCGACGTCATCGAAGTCAAGCGTGGCCGTGGTCGAGCCCATCAGTCCCATCTTGTGCTCCGGCGCCTGAGGGGAGAGCCCGGCGGCTGAGCCCGGGGCGAGAAAACAGGAGATGCCCCTGTTGCCGGTATCCGTACGGGCGAACAGGGTGTAGAAGTCGGCCTCACCGCCGTGCGTAACCCATGCCTTGGAGCCGGTCACGCGGTACCGATCGCCGTCGCGGTTGGCACGGGTACGCATCGCCGCGGGGTCAGAGCCGGCGTCGGCTTCGGAAAGGCAATAGCCGCCGAGCAGTGTGCCGCTAAGCATGTTCGGCAACCACCGCTCCTGCTGCTCCGCGGTGCCGTAGGTGGCCAATGGCCAACACGCCATGGTGTGGACGCTGACGCCGACCCCGACGCTCGCCCAGACGCCGCCGATCTCCTCAAGTGCCTGGAGGTAGATCTCGTATGGAAGTCCGCCGCCACCCAATCCCTCGGGGTACGGCATCGCCAGCAGCCCGAGTTCGCCGAGCATGCGGAATACGTCGCGCGGAAACACGCTGTCGGCCTCGGCACGCGCCACCCGCGGCGCCAGTTCGCCGCTGGCAACGTCGCGCGCGAGCCTGACGATCTCTTCGGCCTCCGGAGAAGGCAGTGTGCGTTCAGCGGGCATGGAGTGACGATTGGAGCACTCGGGCGGCTCGGGGTCGCCCGCGCTTCGTCATGAGTCGTCTTCGTCGGCCTTCGATGGCAGGCGGCGGACGACCACCGCATCGAGCCCCCAGACTCGAGCCGAGCGATGCCCGTCCTCGACGTCTTCGACTTCGGCCCGGATCATCATCTGGAAGTCATCGAACAGCCCGAGTCCAGAGTGCATGCTCTGAGGCTCACCGACGACGCGCAGAGACATCAAGCCGTCGACGATCAGGTCGCCGTCCTCGAGCTCGGTCGGCGAAATGTGCTCGGTGGCAGTTCTGTGATGCGCTGTCATGGACACGGTGGATCTCTCTCAACTCGGCTGACGCCAGGTGGCAACAGCTAAATCATATAACGGATGAGCGGTCCTGCCAAGTATCAGCCAGCCTGCTCGTAGTCCGCGATGATCATCGCGCGCCCGAGCGTGTGGCCGAACAGGTTGAACCCAAGGAATGCGGGGGAGGCCTGGTCGTCGAGCCCCAGCGACTCGACGTCGACGGCGTGCACGACGAAGTGGTAACGGTGCCGGCCATGCCCTGGGGGCGGGGCCGCGCCGATGAAGCGCCGCATGCCACTGTCATTGCGCAGCTGAACCGCTCGCGCGGGGAGCAGGCCGCCGTCCTCGTCGCCGGCGCCGCGGGGGAGTTCGGTGACACCGGCGGGGATATCGAAGACAGCCCAGTGCCAGAAGCCGCTGGCCGTCGGCGCATCCGGGTCGTAAACGGTCACGGCGAAGCTGCGTGTCCCTTCAGGGAAGCCGCTCCAGCTGAGCTCTGGTGAGGTGTCGGTACCGCCGGCGCCAAACACGCCGCTCACCTGATCGAGCTTGAGGACCTCTCCATCGCGGATGTCCTCGCTGGTCAGTTCAAAGCTCGCCACCTCGGGCAAGTCGTCATACGGATTGCGGTCGAGCGCCATCTCTGCTTCCTCTCATCCGAGACCGGTGAATCAGCTAAATGATATGGGAGACAGCCGTTCAGCCCGACCTGTGCCAGTCGATCGGTCCGGCGGTCAGCGTGTGCGAGCCGAGCGGGCGTCCGAGCGCGGTGCGTGCCGCAGCGCTGGCCTCCAGCAGGCGCTCGAGATCGACCCCGGTCTCGATCCCCATCTCGTGCAGCATCGAGACGACGTCCTCGCTGGCGATGTTGCCGGTCGAGCCCGGGGGTACCGGACAGCCGCCGAGCTCGCCGAAGCTCGATTCGAAGGATGTCACGCCCTGCTCGAGCGCGGCCAGCACATTCGCCAGCCCCTGCCCGCGTGTGTTGTGGAAATGTGCTGTCAGCTCAATGCCGGGCAGCCGTTCGAACGCGCCGGCAAACAACTTGCGGACCTGCAATGGGTTCGCCATGCCGGTTGTGTCGCCGAACGCGATCTCCTTGGCCCCGGCGGCGGCCAGACGCTCGGCGATCTCATAGACGCGCTCTGGCGCCACATATCCCTCATACGGGCAGCCGAATGAGGTGGCAATGACCGCCTCGCACTCCACGCCGGCTTCACGCGAGCGGCTGATAACCCGCTCCAATCCGTAAAGCGATTCGTCGACCGAGCGGTTCACGTTGTGCTGGTTGTGCGACTCGCTGGCCGACATGAACACGCTGACCTCGTCAAAGCGATCCTTGATGTGCAGGGCGTTGTCCAACCCCCGCTCATTCGGGATCAGGACGCTGAGTGAAACGCCGTCGAGGCGCTCGATCCCCTCGAGCACCTCGGCAGCGTCCGCGAGCTGCGGGATCACATCCGGTCGCACGAAGCTGGTGACTTCCATGCGTCGCAGACCGGTCTGCATCAAGAGGCCGATCAGACGGATCTTGTCGGCCGTCGGGATCACCTCAGGCTCGTTTTGAAACCCGTCACGCGGGCCCACCTCGCGAACGCTCACCTGCGCTGGGACAGAGAAACTCATGGCTCACATCCTGAAGACGCCGTAGCCGACGTCGGTCTCGGGGATTGGATTGGAACATGCGGCGAGCGCTTGGCTGAGCACGCGACGGGTGTCACGGGGGTCGATCACGCCGTCATCCCATAGACGCGCCGTTGAGAACCACGGACGGCCCTCATGCTCGTATCGCTCGCGCAGTTGAGCGCCGACCTCGGGCTGGCCGACCTCGGTCATGACAACGCCCGCCTGCTCGCCGCCCATCACGCTGATGCGCGCGTTCGGCCACATGAACAGGAATCGCGGCGAGTAGGCACGACCGCACATTCCATAGTTGCCGGCACCGAACGAGCCACCAACGATCACCGTCAGCTTCGGTACGCGCGCGCAGGCGACTGCCGTCACGAGCTTGGCGCCGTCCTTCGCGATGCCGCCGGCCTCGTAGTCACGCCCGACCATGAAACCGGTGATGTTCTGCAAGAACAGCAGCGGGATTCCGCGGCGGTCGCAGAGTTCGATGAAATGAGCGCCCTTGAGCGCCGACTGGCTGAACAGGATGCCGTTGTTGGCGAGGATCCCGACGGGATGACCGTCGATGCGCGCGAAGGCGCAGACCAGTGTCTCGCCATAGAGCTCCTTGAACTCCTTCAGCTCCGAGGCATCGACGATCGTCCGCAGCACGTCGCGAATGTCGTAGGGGGTGCGGCCGTCGAGCGGCACCAGATCGAGCACGCTCTGCGGCGCGACAGCCGGCACGCTCGGCTCCCGGCGCTCCCAGCGGGGTGCGCCGGGAAGGGGCAGCGTTCCGACGATTCCACGAACGATCTCGATCGCGTGGTCGTCATTCTCGGCGAGGTGGTCGACGACGCCGGAGGTGCGGGCGTGCAGCTCGCCGCCGCCGAGCTCCTCGGCGGTCACGACCTCACCGGTCGCCGCCTTTACCAGCGGCGGTCCGCCCAGGAAGATCGTGCCCTGGTTGCGGACGATCACGGTCTCGTCGCTCATCGCCGGTACGTACGCGCCGCCGGCCGTACACGAGCCCATGACGCAGGCGATCTGCGGGATACCAGTCTGCGACATCGTCGCCTGGTTGAAGAAGATCCGGCCGAAGTGGTCGCGATCGGGGAAGACCTCGGACTGCATGGGGAGGAAGGCGCCGCCCGAGTCGACCAGGTAGATGCACGGCAGGCGATTCTCCAGCGCGATCTCCTGGGCGCGCAGATGCTTCTTGACCGTCATCGGGTAGTAGGTGCCGCCCTTCACGGTCGCGTCGTTGGCGACGATCACGCAGCGACGCCCCTGCACGGTGCCGACCGCGGTGACGATCCCGGCACCGGGCGCGTCACCGTCGTAGAGCTGCTCAGCCGCGAGCGGCGAGAGTTCGAGCACACCGGCGCCGGGGTCGCAGAGGCGCTCGACGCGGTCACGCACGAGCAGCTTGCCGCGCTCGACGTGGCGCGTCCGCGCGCGCTCGCCGCCGCCGCCACGGACGCGCTCGAGCCGTGACTCGAGCTCGGTGATCAACTCGAGGTGCTGCTCGCGATAGCTCACTGCGCTGCCTCCTCTGCCTCCGCCGGCGCGATCGCGACGAGCGGCTGTCCCAGCTCGACACGGTCGCCCGGGCTCAGCGTGAGGCCGCTGACCACACCGTCGGTGGGGGCGGTGATCACCAGCTCCATCTTCATCGACTCGAGGATCACGAGCACGTCGCCGGCGGTCACGGTGTCCCCATCCTGAACGCGCACCTGCAGGACCGTGCCCGGCATCGGCGCCTCGAGCGACCCCTTGGGCACGGCGGCGCCGGAGCGATCCGGGCGCAGCGTGCGTGCCTGCAGCTGGTGACCCGCGCGCGTAATCCAGACGGCCTCGTCGCCATCGCAGACGACCGCATAGTGGCGCGCGACGCCGTCCAGTTCGATCGTCATTCGCTCGGCATCGCCGTCCGTGGGCGGATGGATACGCGCCTCCCACGTCGTCTCGCCGGCCGTGACGTAGCCATCGGCGATGCGGACCTCGCCCCGCTCGAACGCACGCCACCACGGTCCCTCCGGCTGGGCTGTTCCGGCCGCCGCAAGCGCCGCGGCGGGCAGCAGATCTGGGGGCGACTGCAGGCTGAGATCCGGGTCGGCGAGCACGCGCTCGAGCAGGCCCGTGTCCTGCTCACCACGCCTGATGTCGGTGCGCGCGAGCAGCGTCCGGACGAAGCTAGCGTTGGTGGTGACGCCCAGCAGCTCGAGCTCGGCCAGGGCCCGATCGAGCTTGTCGATCGCCCGCTGGCGATCGACTCCGTGCGCGATCACCTTGCCGAGCATCGGGTCGAAGGCGGTGCCGATCTCGAGGCCTACCCGCAGCGCACTGTCGACGCGCGCATGCTCAGGCGCCCGGTAGTGCCGCACGGTGCCGGTCGAGGGCAGAAAGCCGCGAGCCGGGTCCTCGGCGTAGAGCCGGGCTTCGATCGCATGCCCGACCGGCACGATCTGCTCCTGGCTCATGGGGAGGCGCTCACCGGCGGCGACCCGCAGTTGCAGCTCGACGAGATCGAGCCCGTAGACCAGCTCGGTGACCGGGTGCTCGACCTGTAGGCGCGTGTTCATCTCGAGGAAGAAGAACTCGCTGACGTCTCCGGAGGTGACGAACTCGACGGTGCCGGCGCCGACGTAGTCACATGCGCGGGCCAGTGCCGTCGCGGCCGTACCCATGCGCTGCCGCAGCAGGTCATCGACGGCCGGTGAAGGGCACTCCTCGACGACCTTCTGGTGACGGCGCTGCAGGGAGCACTCGCGCTCACCGAAGTGCAGCACGTTGCCGTGCGCGTCCGCGAAGACCTGGATCTCGATGTGGCGGGGGCGCTCGATCCAACGCTCCACGATCACGCGCCCGTCGCCGAAGGCCGCCAACGCCTCGCGCTCGGCGGCGGCCGTGGCCTCGGCGAGCTCTTCAGCCGCCCTCACGACCCGCATGCCCTTGCCGCCACCGCCGGCGACGGCCTTGACCACGACCGGGAACTGACCGTCGTCGCCGGGCGGGACGATCGGCACGCCGGCGCGCTCTGCGAACCCTTTGGCGCTGCCCTTGTCACCCATGAGTTCGATCGCGGCCGGCGGCGGACCGATCCAGGTCAGGCGCGCGTCGATCACCGCCTGCGCGAATGCTGCGTTCTCGCTGAGGAACCCGTAACCGGGGTGGACCGAGCGCGCGCCGGTTTGTTTTGCCGACTCGACGATCTCCCCGGCAGCCAGGTAGGAACTGATGCGGACCGCCTGGTCGGCGGACTCGATATGCAGCGAGCCAATGTCGGCGTCTGTGAAGACGGCTATTGAGGAGAGACCGAGAGCGCGCACGGTACGAGCGATCCGCACCGCGATCTCACCGCGGTTAGCGATCAGGACCGGAGCGACAGCACCCAGATCGGCCACGGCAGTCTTCTGAAGATCGTCGCCCGCCATTTTCGAACTGTCATATTACAGAACGGGCGCTATAACTTATAGTGAGCGTTCGGAAAACTGACTCCGCTCAACGATGCCCGCGCCCTCCCCGCCCAACAAACCCGCGCTGCGCAGCCGCTACGACCGCCGTCGTCAACTCGTGATCGAAGCATCGGCGCACGTTTTCGCGACCAAGGGCTTCCACGCGACGTCGATCCAGGACCTGGTTGAGGCGTCCGGGCTCAAGGCCGGCGGTCTCTATCACTACATCGGGAGCAAGGACGAGCTCCTCGTGCGTATCTGTGACGAGTTGATGGAGCCGCTGTTGGATGCCGGGCGGGAGATCGTCGCGACCGACGGCTCCGCGCGTGCCCAGCTGCGCGAGTTCATGCACACCTGGGTCGAGCACGTCGAGCACAGGCGCGACCACATGCTCGTCTTTCAGCAGGAGCGGCACGTCCTCGCACACGGTCGGCAGTGGCAGCACGTGCGCCGCCAGCGCAAGGAGTTCGAGGGACTTCTGGCTGAGATCTTCGCCCGCGGCGAGCGCGACGGCGAGTTCCAGTTCGCCGACCGGGAGCTGGCGCTTCTCGCCCTGCTCGGCATGGTCAACCAACTTCCACAGTGGTTCCGCCCGGGTGGCCGGCTGAGCGCCGGGCAGATTGCCGACGGCTACCTGGAGCTGGTCGTCGGGCCGGCTCCAGAGTAGACGCGGGCCCCGCCCCCAGAGTAGATATATTGCAATCATCTATATGTCCTATAACGGAGTTTCAAGCTCGTGGAGCCGACCATGACGGATGATCTGACCGCCCAGCTCGTAGACCTCGAACACGCGCGCTGCCTCGCGATCACCAACGCCGATATCCCCGCGCTGGAGCTGCTGAACAGCGAGGACCTGACCTACACGCACACCGGTGGCCAGACCGAGGACCTCGCGTCCTTCCTGTCCAACATCGGAACGTATCCGCGCGTCATCAGCCGCAGCGACGACCTGACCGTGCGCGTCTACGGTGACGTGGCCGTGATGACCGGCACGCTGCACGCAACCTTCCCGGCCCGCGACGGCGGAACCGAGCCGATCGCGCTCGACAGCCACGCGCTGCAGGTCTGGGTCAAGCAGGGCGACAACTGGAAGCAATCCGCTTTCGCAGCGTCCGCTCAGCTTCCCGATTCGTTGCGGGGGTAGCCGGCTTTCGCGAGCACAGGCTGGTTGATGCGGAGCGGCCAGGGGAGTGGCTGCACTCCAAGTTCGTCCTGCAGTCGCGCTGCGCCAGAGGGGTGCGTTCGCTCATTGCGGAGGGTGGGGCTTGAGTCGACAGCGCGGCTGATCTCGGCGCGGTTCTCGATGTCGCGTCCGGTGCCGCGCTCCTCCAGGTACCTGCGGACGAGCATGAGGATGTAGTCGACGTTGAACTCGACCTGTTTGCTCAGCTCGATCCCAAACAGGACGTCGTCGCTGATCGACTCACGTTCGTCTTCGACCTGGGCGCGGAAGTCCGCGTGGACATCGAGGTAGACGCTTCGGTAGTCCTAAAACTCACGGTCAGTGAGGAGCTCGCTTCCGGCGACCTCGTCGGAGGAAGCGAGGATGTCGCGCAGCCGGAGGATCAGCCCGAACGGCTCGATGAACGCCTTCTGGGCGGACTCGCCAAGGATCGGTTCGCCTAGCGGGTAGAGCTCACGGAGCTCCGCGATTCTGTCGGCGTAGTCGGCGTGGTATTCGGCGAACGGCTTGAGCAGTACGACGCTCTGGGCGTCTCGGTTGCCGAACAGCCGCCAGGTGACCGGCCAGCTCACCGACGACCTCGCGCGCATCGTCCTCGATGCCGCAGATGAACGTGGACTTTCGCCGTCGCAGCACAGGCAGGCCGAGTGCGTACATCCCGGGGCTGTCGACGACGCCGCCGTTGTGTCGGAGATGGCCTTTGCCGTCGACAACCGGGACATCGAGCCAGCCGTAGTCGGGGCGGAAGCCGGTTGCCCAGACGATCGATTTGATCTCGCCGCTGCGGAGGTCGAGTTGCCACCGCGGAGACCGGGGCGGCTCGGTCGGAGCAAAGCGCTCGGAATCATCGACCTCGCCATCCCATCCGCTAATCCGGGCCCACTCGTCGAACCCGTCGAGCAGGCGCGACATCTTCAGATCCGCGAGCGACAGGACGTTCTTCAGACCTGCAGAGAACAGCGCTGTGCCGTCACGGATCGAGGCCCAGCGACCGACGAGCTCGACGCCCAAGGCAGCCAGCGCATTCAGGTCGAGCGTGGTTCGCTCGGGTGTCCCAACGAGCTGAGGGGAGGGGAGACGCCGCGCTCGCGTGAGGTCGTCTACCTCGTCGTCGCGCTGATCCCACACACCGGACGCGTCCATCCACCACAGCACATCGCGGCCGCGATAGACGCGCGGCAGCCGCACGTGCTCCCCGACCGACATCGTGACCGGTCGACCTGATCGCCTCAGCTCGGCCGCGAGCTGCACGCCGGTCGCAGATGCGCCGACGACGAGCACGCCACCGTCCGGCAGCTGATCGGGATTGCGGTACGCGGAGGGCGTCACCTGCACCACCTCGTCGGGGGCCGCTTCGGCCAACGCCGGCACAGACGGCTGATTGCAGGCTCCACTCGCGATCACGAGCGTCCGCGCAGCGATCTCCCCGCCGCTGGTCGTCAACCTGTAGCCGTCCTCCAGCCGCCGCACCGCGGTCACATCCGTGCCCGAACGAATCGGGGCATCGACGCGCGCCCCGAACCGCGTGATGAGCTCGGCGACCTCGGTCGCCGTCATATAGCCATCCGGATCGTCGCCCTCGTACGGCATGCCTGGCAGCCGGCTCTGCCAATTGGGAGTCAGCAGGCGCAGCGAATCCCAGCGCTCGTGGCGCCAGGAGTTCGCCAGCTCGCCGCGCTCGAGTACGACGTGATCGATCGAGCGCTCACTCAGGAAGTGGCTGGCGGCAAGGCCGGCATGGCCGCCGCCGATGACGGCGGCCGTGAAGCGTTCGATGGCCCGGCCCTCAGACGACGGCGACTGTGACCTCGGTGGGGTTTGTGAGCGCGTCGAACACGGCCGAGCGCTTCTGGGACTGGGCGACGAGCGCTTCGATCTCCTCGGGAGAGGCGTCGGCGTCGATGTCGAAGCTCACCTTGATGTCGTTGAAACCGTTACGAACATCGCTGTCGGCACCGAGGATGCCGCGGATGTCGTGGTTGCCCTCCACGGTCGCCTCGACCGAGTTCAGCTGGATGCCGCGGTTCTGCGCGACCGATGCCACACCGGCGGTCAGGCAGCTGGCCAGTCCGACGAGCAGATACTCGATCGGCGTGATTCCGTTATCCGTAGCGGCAAAGACCTCGGGATGGTCGGCATCGAATACGGTTTCGGTCTTGTGGCTCTGCTCTTCGCCGAGGCCGAAGTAGTTCTGGATGCTCGTCGTGCTGTGTACGCCGTGCTGCCACTTGGACGACGCGCGCCAGGTGAACTGGGCGGCCTCCGGCGCGCCGACGAGAACTTCCCGCGCGTCAAGCAGTGCCTGGACGTTGACTCCGTTGTCGATCGTGGCCATCCCGACTCACACCCCTTTGTCGTAACCTGGATACTCGACTGGAGAAGTAGACAATACCTCGCAGTGAGACCAGGGACGGAGAAATGATGGCGCCCACGGCGCTCGCGGCAGGCTCGGTCGGGACGGTCGAGACGCGCTACCTGGACCTCCCCGACCCGCTTCCGCTCGACTGTGGGCGGGAGCTGCACTCCGTGCGTGTTGCCTACGAGACCTACGGCGAGCTCTCGCCGGAGCGTGACAACACGATCCTCGTCTGCCACGCGCTCAGCGGCGACGCGCACGCTGCCGGCTTTTCAAAGGCGGCGGCGGAGCAGAGTACGCGTGACGGCTTCGGCGCCGATGATCGTGACGGCCAAGCGGGCAAGGGGCTGGGCTGGTGGGACGGGATGATCGGGCCTGGCAAGGCCTTCGACACCGACCGCTACTTCGTCATCTCCACGAATCTTCTGGGCGGATGCCGGGGAACGACTGGACCATCCTCACCCGATCCCGCGACCGGAAGGCCGTACGGATCTGACTTTCCGGTGATCACCGTTGCGGACATGGTGAGGACCGAGCGCACGTTCCTGGACGAACTCGGGATCGAGCGGCTCGCCGCGGTGGCCGGCGGCTCGCTCGGTGGGATGCAGGCGTTCGAGTGGGCGATCCTGTTCCCTGACCAGGTCGACGCCATCGTGGCGATCGCCAGCACGCACGCCCTGCATCCTCAGGGCGTAGCCTGGAACGCGATCGCCCGGGAGGCGATCATGCGCGACCCGGCCTGGCGGGAGGGGCACTACCACGGTGCGGACGACGAACCAAGAGCGGGGATGGGCGTGGCTCGCATGATCGGTCACATCACATACCTCTCGGCCGCGGCGCTCGATGACAAGTTCGGCCGGCGGCTTCAATTCGCCGATGACATCCGCTACACGATCAGCGAGCCCGAGTTCGAGGTCGAGAGCTATCTCCGGCATCAGGCAGACTCGTTTGTGAAACGGTTCGATGCCAACACCTACGTCTACACATCGCGGGCGCTGACCTACTTTGACCTCGCACGAGAACATGGCGGCGGCTCGCTGACGCGCGCGCTGGAACCGCTCAGGGCACGGACACTGTTGATCTCCTTCAGCTCCGACTGGCTCTACCCGCCGTCCGGTTCGCACGACATCGAGCAAGCGCTCAGCGCGCTCGGTAAGCCGGTGGAGGACCACGTCATCGACGCGCCGTACGGCCACGACTGCTTCCTGCTCGAGGAGGCACAGCAGACGCCGATCATCCGCCGCTTCCTCGGGGAGCGGTTGTGACCGGCGAGCAGAACCGACCCGAGGAGTCGCGCGAGTTCGGATTCGAGACGCGGCAGCTGCACGCCGGACAGCGCCCGGACCCCAACACCGGAGCCCGCGCGGTCCCGATCTACCAGACGGCGAGCTACGTGTTCGAGGACCCGGAGTCCGCTGCTGCCTACTTCAACCTGCAGGAGTACGGGAACACGTACTCACGCATCATGAACCCGACGGTTGCCGTCTTCGAGGAGCGGGTGGCGAACCTCGAAGGTGGGGTCGGAGCGGTTGCGTTCGCCAGCGGGATCGCCGCGCAGGCGGCAGCGCTGTTCACGCTCCTGGAGCCCGGTGACCACGTCGTCTCGTCCTCGGCGCTGTACGGCGGCACGGTGAACCAGTTCAAGCACCTGCTGCGCAAGATGAACGTCGAGCTGACGTGGGTCGATCCCGACGATCCGGAGGCCTGGAAGCGTGCGGTGCAGCCGAATACGAAGGCGTTCTTCGGCGAGACGATCGGCAACCCGGCCGGCAACGTCCTGGACGTCGAGGCACTGGCATCCGTCGCCCACGATCACGAGCTGCCGCTGATCGTGGATAACACGTTCGCGACGCCGTACCTCTGCCGCCCGATCGAGTGGGGTGCGGACATCGTGATCCACTCGGCCACGAAGTTCATCGGTGGCCATGGGACCAGCATCGGCGGCATCGTCGTCGAGTCCGGCACGTTCAACTGGTCGAACGGACGGTTCCCGGTGATCGCAGATCCGTCACCCGCCTACCACGGACTCCAGTTCCACGAGACGTTCGGAGCCTACGGCTACCTGATGAAGCTGCGGGCCGAGACGCTGCGCGACCTCGGTGCGGCGCTCGCGCCGCTCAACGCATTCCTGTTCCTACAAGGGCTCGAGACGTTGTCGATACGCATGGAGCGGCACGTCGAGAATGCGCGGGTGGTTGCGACGTACCTCCAGTCGCACGAGCTGGTTTCAAAGGTCACGTACCCCGAGCTTGCCGGAAGCGCATACCGGCCGCTTGTGTCGAAGTACCTACCGCGCGGGGCTGGTGCGGTCTTCTCGTTCGATTGCGTCGGCGGACGCGAGGCCGGCCAGCGCTTGATCCGCAGCGTGACGCTGTGGTCTCACCTGGCCAACGTGGGCGACGCCAAGAGCCTGATCATCCACCCCGCCAGCACGACGCACCGTCAGCTGAGCGACGATGAGCTGAAGGCGGCCGGTGTAGGTCCGGGAACGATCAGGCTGTCGGTCGGAACCGAGTCTGTGGACGATTTGATTTGGGATCTCGAGCGAGGCCTGGCCGAAGCAAAATGATCGAACTCGAGCACTACCAGGATCCCCTGACGATCCAGCGCGTGATCCACAACGCGCGCACGATCGCGATCGTCGGTCTGTCGGCCAACCAGCTACGCGCCAGCAACTTCGTGGGGTTCTACCTCAGGCGGCATGGCTACCAGGTCATCCCGGTGAACCCGCGCGAGCAGGAGATCCTCGATGAGGTCAGCTATCCCAGCCTGTCAGCTGTGCCCGTGCCCGTGGACATCGTCAACGTCTTCCGGGCGCCCGATGCGGTGCCCGAGATCGCTCGCGAAGCCGTGGGGATCGACGCCGGCGCCCTCTGGTGCCAGTTCGGGGTGATCAACGAGGAGGGTGCGCGGATCGCAGAGGCGGGCGGCTTGGAGGTCGTCGTCGACCGCTGCCTGAAGATCGAGCATGCGCGCTACGTCGGCCGTATGCACTGGCTCGGCTTCAACACGCAGCGAATCACCTCCGTCCGCGGCGGCATTCAGTAGCCAGGGCGGGGGAGACCCGCCGCACCGCCGGCGTAATCGAGCCCGAGCCCCAGATCATCGGGACCCACTCGAGCTGACTGTCGCGCAGCGGTGCGCTGGCGGACCAGTCGTAAGCCCAGGTCGCCCCGAGCGCACTCAAACGCGTCGGGTCGCTCTTCAGATACCGCGACGAGGCGATCCCGGCCTTGCTCGACCGGGCAGAGGCCTCGGCGCCGGTCGCCGCCCACAGCAGCACTCCGACGACGATCACCAATAGAGCGCTCCTCCTGCCCTTGCACTTCATGAGCTAGTAGATAGCCTCCGGATCGATGCGGGCCTCCGCCATGACCACCCGCTCGCCTCTGATTGGGACGTCCTCGGCCTCGAGCAGCCGGCGCTGCCGGTCGCCCTTGGTCCAGGTGCCGTCGCTGTGGACGACTCGCCACCAGGGCACGTCAGTGGCGCCGCGCGAGTCACCGAGCGCGAGTGCGCGGCCAGCCTGGCGCGGCGCCCCCGGACTAAGGTCGCCGTAGGTCGTCACGAAGCCGGGCGGAACGCGCTTGACCCGGTCATAGATGACTTCGGTGCTCAGCGCCATGTGACGATCATCTTCCAACCACGCTCGGGAATGATCACGAAGATGCGCAACAGATGGCTCGTCCTCTATGACGGTGATTGCGGGCTCTGCAAGTGGATGCTCGCGCGAATCCTCAGCCACGACCGAGCCAACCGCCTGCAGCCGGTCGCGCTCCAGCGCGACGAGGCGGCCACCCTGCTTGCGGATCTGAGCACAGAGCAGCGGATGGCCTCCTGGCACCTGATCGCCCCGACGGGCGAGCGCTACTCGGCCGGGGCCGCGCTGCCGCCGCTGCTGCGCCTCCTCCCGGGAGGCGCGCTGCCGGCACGAATCGCGGCAGCCGCGCCCGGACCCACCGAGCGTGGCTACCGCTGGGTCGCCGCGCACCGCAGCCTGCTCTCAAAGCCGATTCCGGCGGCCTCCAAGCGCAAAGCATCAGAGCTCGTCGGCCGGCGCGAGTCAGCCGTCTAGGCGCCCGGCGTCTCGATGCGCTCCGGCAGCGAGCGCGGCAGCCCGAAGGCCGCCAGCACATTGTTCTCAAACCGTGTGATCGCGGAAACCTTGTCACCGGCGACGTCGAAGACCAGTAGGCCACTCGCGCGGAACATCCCCGTGGCCGGATCCTTCAGATACATCCCCATCGCCGGTTGGCCATTTGCGCGCGTGGGCAGCATGCGGAACTCGCGGCCCGGGGTGAACACGACGACCTCGAAGAACCGTCGCGTGCGGTCGCGTCCGTGGTACTCCAGCGGAACCGGCGGCATCCGCAGCCAGACATCATCGGTCATCAGTGAGACGAGTGCGTCGGTGTCGCCGGCCTCATAGGCGAGCGTCAGCTGCCGCACAAGCTCGCGCTCCTCGGGGGAGTCCGGCGCCGCCGGTGGGGCCTCCTGCAAGCCGGGCGCGCGCGAGAGCGCAGCGCGCGCCCGCTTCAAGGCACTCGTCACCGAGTCCTCGGTCAGGTCGAGCATCCCGGCCACCTCGACGGCGCGGAAGCCCATGACGTCGCGCAGGATCAGGACGGCGCGCTGGCGCGGCGGGAGCGTCTGCAGGACCACGATGAACGCGAGTGAAATCGCCTCACTCGCCTCGTAGAGCACGTCGGGGCTGGGCTCCGCGCCGGGCAGTTCGTCCAGTAGCGCGTCCGGATAGGGCTCGAGCCAGACGATCTCAGTCTGCCGGCTCGGCTCTGGGACGGGCAGGTCAGCGAACGGTGGTTCCACGGGCGCACGCCGGCCCGCTGCGCGCAGGCTGTTGAGACAGCGGTTGGTGGCAATCCGGTAGAGCCAGGTCCGCAGCGAGGCGCGCTGCTCGTACCCGTCGAGTGCACGCCAGGCTGCGAGCAGCGTCTCCTGCAGCGCGTCCTCGGCGTCCTGCATCGAGCCGAGGATCCGGTAGCAGTGGACGTGCAACTCGCGGCGGAACGGAGCCGTCAGCTCGGCAAAGGCCTGCTCGTCGCCCGCGCGAGAGCGGTCCAGGAGCACGTTGATCACGGTCGCATCCTTCCATGTTCGGTATCGGGAAGTACAGACACCGCCAGTGTCTGGAATTGGGCGGTGTCGCAGAAAGAAAATTGCGAGGCTGCCACCGCCCAGTTCGCGCCGCCGAGGGTGTCTGCATGTCCGACCAACATCGTTCGGCCGATGCCGAACCGACAAAGGAGCAGCGATGCCCAAGTTCCTTCTCACCTTCCGCGGCCCGAGCGAGCCCGTTGCGCCAGACCCGGACGCATCCGCCGCTTGGATGCAGTGGTTCGGACAGATCAACGACAGCGTCATCGAGATGGGCGACGGCGTAGGTGCCGCGCACCGCGTCGGCAACGTCGAAGGCGGCAGCCAGCGCGTCGGCGGCTACACGATCATCGAGGCTGCCGACCTCAACGCGGCCGCGAAGATCGCTTCGAGCAGCCCGCCCGTCGCCGACGGCTACGGCGTCGAGGTCGGTCAGCTGCTCGAGATCCTGGCCAACGTGCCCGCCTCGGGCGCGACAGCCTAAGCGCGGCGCGAGGGGAGCAGCACGATGACAACCGAAGCTCGCATCCAGCCGGCGACGGGCAGCAGCAGGCAGACGCTCACCGTGCTGCTCACCTCGGTCGCCAACTTCATGGTCACGCTCGACGCGCTCGTGGTCGTGACCGCACTGCCGTCGATCCACCGGTCGCTGGGCGGCGGCATCACCACGCTGCAGTGGACGATCACCGCCTACACGATGGCCTTCGGTGCCGGGATCGTGACCGCGTCCGAGTTCGGCGACCGCTTCGGTCGCCGCCGCGTGTACCTCGCCGGCCTGAGCACGTTCACGCTGGCCTCGGCAGCCTGCGCGCTCGCGCCCGACACCGGCTTGCTGATCGCCTTCCGCGCGATCCAGGGACTCGGCGCCTCGTGCGTGATGCCACTCGGCCTGACGATCCTCACATCCGCGTTCCCGGCAGAGCGTCGCGGCGCCATCGTCGGCATCTGGCAGGGAATTGCAGGCCTCGCGATCGCGTCGGGGCCGCTCGTCGGCGGGGCGCTCACGCAGGGAGCGAGCTGGCACTGGATCTTCTGGGTCAACGTCCCGATCGGCGCGCTTGCGGTCGCCGGTGCGCGCCTGCGGCTGGCGGAGAGCCGCGGTCCACGCACGCCGCTCGACCTGCCGGCACTGCTGCTGGTCACCTCAGGTGTCGCGCTGCTGATCTGGGGTGTCGTCTCGGGCGGCCAGAACGGCTGGGGGTCGACCACCAACGTCGGCGGTCTCGCAGCCGGGCTCGTCGCGATCGCCGGCTTCATCTACCGCGAGTCGACGACGCCCAGCCCGATGATTCCGCTCAGCCTGTTCGCAAGGTCAGGCTTCTCGGCCGCCGCGGGCACGCAGTTCCTGATGAGCGCGTCGATCTTCTCGGCGGCGTTCCTGACCAGCCAGTTCTTCCAGCTCGGCCTCGGGAATTCGCCGCTGACAGCCGGGCTCAAGTTCCTCCCGTGGACGGCGACGCCGCTCGTCTTCTCGCCGATCGCGGGCGTGCTGTTTGACCGTGTCGGCGCGCGCGTGCTGGTGGTCCCGGGGCTGGCGATGCAGGCCGGCGGCTTCGCCTGGATCGTGTCTCTGGCGGCAAACCACTCGGGCTACAGCAGCTATGTCCCTGCGCTCGTCCTCGCGGGCATCGGCATCTCGATGTCCCTGCCCTGCGTCGCGGCAGCTGGCCTGAACGCCGCGCCGCCACGGCTGCTCGGCAAGGCCGCGGGCACGATCAACACCCTGCAGCAGTTCGGGTCGGTGTTCGGCGTCGCGATCGTCACCGCGGTGTTCAACTCGCACGGCAGCCTCAAGACGCCGGGCGGGGTGACGAGCGGCTACAAGCCGGCGCTCGCGGTCGCCGCCGCTCTCTCGCTGATGGGCGCGTTCACCGCGCTCGGGATGCGCAAGGCCCGCAGCCACGTCCGTGACAACGCCTACGCCAGGCAAACCACGGAGCCGCTCATCGTCCCGACGGCCGGGGAGGCCGAAGCGGCCTAGGCCGACTGGGCGCGCACTCGGCCCAGGACGACTCGGCCTAGGTCGAGTGCGCGCCGGCGGGCTGCAGGCTGCCGTCGTCAACATCGACGGCTCGCTCCGAGAGCGATCCGCCGGCCACGACCACCAGCACCAGCAACGGGATCGCCGCCATCAGCAGGAACGCGACGAACGGGTGGTGTACGACGGTCTGCACGATCAGGGCGATGACGATCCCGCCGGCGTTGCCGGAGAGCCAGATCAGCGCTGTGGCGCTCGTACCCGCCGAGCCGGCGCGGCGTTCGGCGATCTCGAGGATCACCGGCAGGCAGGCGAGCATGAAAAGGCCTGAGAGCGCGGCGGCAGCGGCGATCGCGGGCACCCATTTCCAGACCGCGAAGAGCACGCAGGCCGCACACGCCACCACCGATGCGACACGAAACAGGATGTGATCGAGGCGCACGCGGATGATCGGCGGCGGCAGGATCACCGAGCCTGCCACTCCCGCGAGCACGCCGCCGACCAGCATCCAACCCGCCGTCGAGGCGGAGATGCCGGCCGGTTTCAGCAGCGTCTGGAACCAGGTCGTCAGCGCGATGAAGAAGCCGAAGCCGATGAACGAGACCATCGCCAGGCGGCGGATCCCCGGCTCACGCCAGACGGTCCCGAGACCGAACAGCCCGGTCACGTCGCCGCTCACCTTCATCGACGGACTCGCGGTGAACGCAACCAGCATCAGCAGCGTCGCGGCCACGCCGAAAATCGCGTCGATCGCCAGCACCGTGTGCAACCGGTCGCCACCGAGCGCCGATCCGAGCGTCAGCGATGCCAGCATCCCGAGGAAGATCCCGGCTGAGCCGAGCGCGATTCCGAGTGGCCGTGACTTCGGGCTCAGGTAGGCGCTTGACAGCCCTGTCACCGCGTTCAGAACAAGCGGCTGGGCGACCGCGATCAGCACCTGCCCAGCAAGCGCCCACGCGAACCTATCCCCACCGCCCGCGAGCCGCAGCACACCGCCGACCGCCGTCAGCACCGCTCCGACCGCCAGCACCGGCCGGAACCAGCGATCGAGCAACGACGCCGCCGGCACCGCGAGCACCACGTAGAGCAGCGGAAAGATCTCAGAGAGCCAGCCGACATCGTTGACGCTGACGCCGTAGTGGCGCGCGGCCGGCGTCGTGATCGGCGTGAACGTCAGCCACAGCATCTGGTTGGCGGCACCGACCAGCGCATAGGTCGCGATCACCAGCCAGTTGTCGCGCCCGGCAGCCGCTTTGCTCACAGGAAGCACTGACCCTCGCCGCGGTACGTGGGTACCTCGTCGACGATCCGCTCGCCCGCCACCAGGTACAGACGGTCGAAGCGCTCACACAGCTCGCCCGCCTTGGCGTGGCGCATCCACACCCGGTCGCCGATCCGAAGCTCGTCCGCGGCCGCGCCGCGCAGCGGCGTCTGCGTCTCACCGGCGCCCTCCTGCGGGTCGAGCCGCAGGCCCGCCGGCCACCAGGGGCGGGGGAGACGATCGGCGCCCGCCGGCCCGGAGGCGATGTAGCCACCGCCGAGCGCGGTGACCACGCCTCGGCCCGGACGCCGCACCACCGGCAGCGCGTAGAACGCAGCCGGGCGCGGACGAAAGCGCGTGTAGTCGTCGAACAGCGCCGGCCCGAACAGGCCAGAGCCGGCCGTGACCTCGGTCACCCAGGGCTCGGCCGACGAGGACTCGAGACTGCCGGTGCCGCCGGCATTGACGAACTCGAGGCGGCCGGCCACGTCCTCGACCGCGGCCACGAGCGTCCGGCGGCGCTCGCGCAACTCTCGCCGCGACGTGGCCTGCATCGCGCGGATCGCCAGACCCCTCAGCGGCCGCCCTGCAGGGTGATCGCCGACCCCGGCGATCTGCCCCTCGTAGGCCATCATCCCGACCAGCCGCAGCCCCGCTCGCCGCTCGATCTCGCGCGCCATCGCCGCCACCTGCGCCGGCGAGTGCAGCGGCGAACGCCGTGGGCCGACCTTTATTCGTCCACCGATCAGCCACAGGCCCGCGTCTGCCTCGAGGCATACGTGAACCTCGCTGCCGGCCTCCGCACCGACCCGCCCGAGCAGGTCAAGGTGCTCGACAGCATCGACCATCACAACGATCTTCTCCTCGGGCGTCCCGCTGGACGCCCGATTCGCCACAGCGCGCAGTGCCCGTTTGTCGACGCTCGGGTAGCCGACGACGACGTCGCGCACGCCGTGCTCGGACAGCCACAGCGCCTCATCCACCGTCAACGCCAGCACGCCGCGGTAGGCACCGTCCTCACCCGACTGCAGCAGTTCGAGCAGCGCTCGGCAGCGCAGCGACTTGCTGGCAACACGGATCGCCTTGCCGCCCGCGCGGCGCGTCAGTACCGCGCGGTTCGCCTCGAACGCATCGAGGTCGACACAGGCGAACGGCGCTTCCAACTCGGCGCACGCGCGCTGCAGGCGCTCGTAGTCACCCGAGCCTGCGAAGCCCCTCTCCGAAGCGACCGACATTCATCTGCATTAGAACATGTGGATCGTGACTGCGTCGTCTTCCCAAGATCTGGCCGCTTGGAACAACTGGGACGGGCGCCAGCGCTGCGACCCGCACGCGCTTGAGCGGCCGCGCAACGTCGCCGAGCTGTCCGGCGTGCTCGAGCGGGCGCAGCAGGCCGGGGCCCGCGTGCGGGTGGCCGGCTCCGGCCATTCGTTCACGGCGCTGGTCCCGACGGACGGCACGCTGGTCTCGCTCCAGCGGATGAACCGGGTGCTCGATGTCGACGTCGCGTCCGGGCTGGTGCGGGTCGAGGCGGGAATCACGATCGGTCAGCTCAACGCCAGGCTCGACAGGCACGGGCTTGCCTTCGAGAACCTCGGCGACATCGACAGCCAGTCGGTCGCGGGCGCGACCGCGACCGGCACGCACGGGACGGGCAGCCGCCTGCGGAACCTCTCCGCTCAGGTTCACAGCATCGAGCTGATGCGCGCCGACGGAACGGTGGTGGTGCTCGACGCCGACGGCGACATCGACGCGTGGCGCGCAGCCCGCGTCAGCCTCGGGGCGCTGGGCGTCGTGACTGCGCTGACGATCCAGGCGGTGCCGGCGTTCCGTCTGCGCGGCGTCGACGGACCGGCGCCGCTCGGGCAGACGCTCGAGCAGCTCGAGTCACTTTCCGGCGCTCACGACCACTTCGAGATGTACTGGTTCCCTTACAGCGACACCGCGCTGCTGCGGCGCAACGACCGCACCGAGCAGCCGCCCACGCCACGCTCGCGAGCCCGCGCCTACCTCGAGGACATCGTGCTGGTCAACCACGGGCTGCACGGCTTCTCGCTGCTCGGCCGCCGCTACCCGCAGCTGATCCCGAGACTGAATCGGACGGTCACGCGGCTTGCTGGTTCGAGCCGGCGCGTCGACGTCTCGCATCGGATCTTCGTGTCGCCGCGGCTGATCCGCTTCACAGAGATGGAATACGCGATCCCTCGTACACACGCCGTCGAGGCGATCCGCGCGATCCGCGACGGGATCCACGGGCGTCGTCTGCCCGTGTCGTTCCCGATCGAGGTCCGCTTCGTCGCCGCGGACGACGCGCTGCTCTCCCCGGCGCAGGGCCGCGACACCTGTTACATCGCCGTGCACGTGTTCGACCAGATGGAATACGAGCCGTACTTCCGGATGGTCGAGGAGATCATGGACGGCTTCGGCGGCCGCCCGCACTGGGGCAAACGCCACTTCCAGACCGCCGAGACGCTGCGGCCCCGCTATCCGGAGTGGGACCGCTTCCAGCAGGTCCGCGGGCGCTTCGATCCCGACGGGCGCTTCACCAACGCCGAAATCGAGCGCGTCCTCGGACCTGTGCTGGGGGAGGCTGCGGTCGACTAGGAGCGGCTCGCTTTCGCCGGCGCGAGCGTCAGGTAGGTGGCGCTGACGTCGTCGTCGCCGTGGGACTCGATGCCCTGCTCGAGTCTCGCACGAACGCTCTGGACCGTCGGCAGATCGAGGTCGCGTTGCTCGGCTGCTTCGGCCGCCAGCCGGGCGTCCTTGGCCGCCAGCCTCAGCTTGAAGGACGGTTCGAAGTCCTGCTCGATCATCTTCTGGCCCTTCAGCTGCAGGTATGGGAGATCGAGCGGCCCGCCGCTTAGAGCCTCGAGGAACAGGTTCGGTTCCAGGCCCAAGGCGGCCGCCAGGGCGAGCGCCTCGGCGCCGCCCTCAACCACCGTCCCGATCCAGACATTGGTTACGAGCTTCAGGCGCGAGCCGGCGCCAGCCTCGCCCAGCCACATCGTCCGCTTGCCGATCGCGTCGAACAGGGGCTGCAACGGTTCGCGAAGCTCGGACGGCCCCGAGGCCATGATCACGAGCTCGCCCTCCATCGCCGGCTCCTTCGTCCCGAGTACAGGCGCATCGACGAAATCGAGCCCGTGAGCTTCAGCGAACTGCTCACAGCGCCCGGTGCCGTCGTCGCCGATCGTGCTCGTCTGCAGCCAGATCGCCTTGGTCTGCCCGCCATCGCGCGCCGTCTCGGGGAATGCGTCCGCGATCGCCGACAGCACTGCGTCCCCATCCACCAGCATCGTCAGCACGAGGTCGCTGCCGGCCGCCGCCTCGGCAGGGCTGTCGCAGATCGCGGCGCCGTCCTCAGACAGAGGCTCGGCCTTCTCGCGCGAGCGATTCCAGGCCCTTACCTCGAACCCAGCGCGACAGAGATTTCGCGCGATGCCCAAACCCATCGTCCCGCCGGCTCCGAGTACCCCGACCCGCTTGATGTTCTGGTCTGCCATCCGCGTCATCTCGCTCACGCCATCGTCGGGTGGAGTGCGACCTTCGTGAACCCGTCCACTCGCTGGTCGAACTTCTCGTAGGCCATCGGTCCGTCGTCCAGCGGCAGGTCGTGGCTGACGATGAAGCTGGGGGCCGCGCGATCGGAGGTGATCAGTTCCCGTAGCCGCCGCATGTAGCGCTTGCAGTCGCACTGGCCGGTGCCCAGGCTGATGCCCTTCTGCCAGAGAGTGCCCCAATCGATCTCCAGCTTGCCTTGCTCTGCGGCCTTGTCCGGAGCACCGGGATCGCCGACGAAGTAGGCCCCGGGAACGCCGAGCTTCCCGGTCGCGCGGACGCTGCCGATGAGCCAGTTCAAGGTCAAAGCACGATCCTCACGTTCGGCGCCCTCGTGTGGATCGTGGGCAGGTGTGCCGGGTCGTTGGCATTGGTAGCCGACGGCCTCGATGCCCTTGTCGGCACCCTCGCCGCCGGTCAGCTCGCAGATCTGCTCCGCCGGATCGCCGTCATCGAAGTTGATCGGCGTGGCGCCGATCTCAGTCGCCTTCTCGAGCCGCTCCGGAACACGGTCGACGATGAACACCTCGCTGGCGCCGCGGATCACCGCGGAGTAGGCGGCAAGCAGTCCAACGGGCCCCGCGCCGTACACGGCGACGCTCTCACCCGGTGAGACCTCGGCCAGCTCGGTGCCGTGGTAGCCGGTCGGGAAGATGTCTGCGAGCAGCGCGAAGTCGTTCTCGTGCTCTCTGCCTTCCGGCAGCGTCAGGCAGTTGAAGTCCGCGAACGGTACGCGCAGGAACTCCGCTTGGCCCCCGCGGTACGGGCCCATGTTCACGTAGCCATAGGCGCCTCCGGCCATGCCTGGATTCACCGTCAGGCAGAACGCCGTGTACCCGGCCACACAGTTCTTGCAGAAGCCGCAGGAGATGTTGAACGGCACGACCACGCGGTCGCCCTTGTGCAGGCTCACGACCGCGTCGCCGACCTCCTCGACGATTCCAAGGTTCTCGTGGCCGAACACCATCCCGTCGTCGGCGCCGGCACGACCCTCGTACATGTGCAGGTCAGAGCCGCAGATGCAGGTCGTCGTCAGCCGCAGGATCACATCGTTGGGATGCTCGATCCGTGGGTCCTCGACGTTCTCGATGCCGATCTCGTAAGGCCCTTTGTAGACGAGCGCTTTCATGCCGATGCCTCCGTTCGCTTGTGGTTTACGGATCGCTGAGCGCTTGCTCAAGTAGCCGCGGCCAGCGGGCCGCGGCTACCTGCTCTGATTCCTACCCGGGCGAGCCTCGTTTATCCGTACCGCCGAGGGGAAGGACCCAATCAGATAGACGCATTCCCGATCACACACGAAAGGTGGGTTGGTGTCATGAGCACTACTGCAGGGCCTCGGCAGGGAAATGGGCATACCGGGTACAGCGACGCAGATCTGAGAGAGCTGGGTGAATGGCGCAACCACGCGCGCGTGATGCTCCAGCCTGTCGCGGCGCCGTCCGTGCTCGGGCTGTTCGGCTTCGCCGCGGCGACCTTCGCGGTCACGGCGAACCTGGTGGGATGGTTCGGCAACGCGAGCTCGCCGCTGCTGTTGTTCCCGTTCACGACCGCGACCGGCGGCATCGCACAAGGGGTCGCCGCGTTGTGGGCCTACCGCGCTCGCGACACGCTCGCGACCGCGATTCATGGGATGTGGGGCGCGTTCTGGCTTGCGTACGGCGTCCTGCAGCTGCTGATTGCCGTTCACGTACTGCCGGCGGCGCCGGCGCACGCGGCCGTGCCGCCGCTCGCGTACTGGTTCTTCACGCTGTCAGCGGTCACGTTGATCGGGGCACTGGCATCGCTGGCGGAGAGCCTCTCGATCACGCTCGTGCTGTCGCTGCTCGGCGCCGGCTC
Source organism: Solirubrobacteraceae bacterium (assembly GCA_036268195.1). Lineage (GTDB taxonomy): Bacteria > Actinomycetota > Thermoleophilia > Solirubrobacterales > Solirubrobacteraceae > Palsa-465. The sequence continues at coordinate 211,402 of DATAUP010000039.1, read as the reverse complement.
GGCGTTCCTCGGGGTCTTCTACACGGTCGGTGGTACCACATGGCAGGACATCGCCGGCTACGTGACGATGGGCGCGGCCGTCGCCGCCTTCTACACCGGCAGCGCGATGCTGTTGGCGAGCGCCTGGGGTCGCACCGTCTTGCCGCTCGGCAAGTACTCGCGTGAGGCCAACGTGCCCGGAGGTCATGCCGTCTACCCGATCCAGTTCGCCGCGGGTGAGCCGGGCGTGCGGCGGGGTCAGTGACCGCCACCTTGAGCCGAGCGTTGAGTCGAGCGCGGACAACGAGGGTATAGAGAAGGGGGGCCGCCACCAGGGCTCGTGGCGGTCCTCCCAGCCAGTACCTGAAGGCCTGTCAACGGAGTCGGTGAGCAGCGGGACGCGCTTGCGTCCCCTATGGCGAAAGGAACGATCGATGTCAAGTACCAAAGCTGGCGTCAACATCCTCGACGATTCACACGTGGAAGAGCGCGAGCACGTCGTCGAGCTCTTGACCAAGGCGTACTGGATGGAGATCGAGACGGTGATGAATTACGTCGCCGCGTCGATCAACCCCGATGGCGTACGCGCGCGCCGGATCGCAGCCTCGCTCGAAGAGGACATCCAGGAGGAGCTCGGGCACGCACAGCAGTTCGGCAACCGGATCAAGGAGCTCTATGGCGTCGTGCCGAGCTCGGTCGAGTTCAGCGCCGATCAGGACTTCCTGCGCCCGCCCGAGGACCAGACGGAGGTGGTCGCCCTGATCCGCGGCGTGATCGAAGCCGAGAGCGGCGCGATCGACCACTACAGCGCGATCATCGCCGAGACCGAGGAGATCGATCCGGTGACCCAGGACATGGTGATCGCGATCCTCCGGGACGAGCAGCGCCACCGCCGCCTGTTCGAGGGCTTTCTGCGTGAGTACGAGAACGATGGAGGTACACGATGAGCAGTGAACTCAAGGGCAAGCGGGTTGCCTTCCTGGCGGCCGATGGGGTCGAGGAGGTCGAGCTCGTCGAGCCGCGCAACGCCGTCGAGGCGGCCGGTGCCGAGACCCAGCTGGTCTCGATCGACTCCGGTGAGATACAGGCCTTCAACCACCTGGATCCCGCCGACAAGATCAAGGTCGACCTGACCGCCGACGACGCCGACCCGGACCAGTTCGACGCGCTCGTCCTGCCCGGCGGTGTCGCCAATCCGGACTTCCTGCGCCAGGACAAGAGCGCGGTCCGCTTCGTCAAGAGCTTCTTCGAAGAGGACAAGCCCGTCGGCGTTATCTGCCACGGCCCCTGGACACTGGTCGAGGCAGACGTCGTACGCGGCCGGACCCTGACCTCCTGGCCGAGCCTGCAGACGGACCTGCGCAACGCCGGCGCCAACTGGGTCGACGAGGAGGTCCACATCGACGGGCGGCTCGTCTCGAGCCGTAAGCCCGATGACATCCCGAGCTTCAACCGGGCCGTTGTAGATGCGATCGCGGGAGAGGAGTAGCGATGCCGCCCAGAGGGGTCAAGTCGGGAACCAAGCGGGCTCGCCAGTACGAGCACATCAAGGCGAGCGAGAAGGACCAGGGCGCGAGCAACGCACGAGCGGAGGAGATCGCCGCACGCACCGTCAACAAGGAGCGGGCGCGTGCTGGTGAGTCCCGTACGCGGTCGCGCACCTCGACCAACGACATGTCGTCCTCGCGCCGCGGTGGGCAGCGGTCAGGCACCGCGCGACCCAAGGGCCGCACGCGCGACCAGCTGTATCAGGAGGCCCGCAAGCTAGGCGTCGAAGGACGATCGAAGATGAACAAGTCCCAGCTGCAGCGCGCGGTCGACGCGCGCAAGTAGGAGCGATATGAAGATCGGCTACTTCCTTTCGAGTGAGGAGTGGGGTCCGAAGGAGCTGGTCGCCAACGCCGTGAAGGCGCAGGAGGCCGGCTTCGAGGGGTACTGGATCTCAGACCACTTCCATCCGTGGCATGACGGGCAGGGGCACAGCCCGTTCGTCTGGTCTGTGATCGGGGCGGTCGCCGTTGCCGCACCGGGCATGCCGCTGACGACCGCCGTCACCTGTCCGACGGTGCGGATCCATCCGGCCGTGATCGCGCACGCGGCGGCCACAGCGGCGGTGCTGCTCGACGGCCGCTTCACGCTCGGGGTCGGCACCGGCGAAGCGCTCAACGAGCACATCCTCGGGGACCGGTGGCCGTCTGCGCCGGGACGCCGGGAGATGCTCGAGGAGGCCGTGGAGATCATCCGGGAACTGTGGGCTGGAGGCGTCAAGAGCCATCGCGGTAGGCACTACCAGGTCGATCACGCGCGCATCTACGACCTGCCGGCGGAGCCGCCGAAGATCGTGGTCTCGGGCTTCGGGCCTGCCGCGGTCGAGCTGGCGGCGAAGATCGGCGACGGCTTCTGCACCGTTGAGCCCGAGGCCGACGCCGTCGAGCGGTTCCGCTCGCAGGCGCGGCGTGGGCGGCTGGTTCAGGGCGGCATCAAGGTCTGCTTCGACTCCGACGAGCGGCGCGCGCGTGAGACCGCGTATCGGCTGTGGCCCAATGACGGGCTGCCGGGTGAGCTGGCGCAGATCCTGCCGACCCCGTCCCACTTCGAGCAGGCGGTTGAGCTCGTCAGCGAGGAGACGGTCACCGAGCAGGTTCCCTGCGGTCCTGACATCGAGCAGCACATCGCCGCGATCCGCGCCTACGAGGAGGCGGGGTTCGACGAGCTCTACGTCCAACAGATCGGACCAAACCAGGACGAGTTCTTCGCGGCGTACCGCGAGCACGTTCTGCCCGAGTTCGGTGTTGACCGGCAGCTGGCCAGCGCCCGCAGATGAGCACGGGGACGAGCGCGCTGATCGGGCTGCCGACCAGCGCGCCGTGCTCGTGACCTGATAATCAGCGGCTCCGACTCAGGCGGCTGGTATCAAGGCGTATGCATTTCAACGAGTGGCATCTGCTGTGGCGGCTGGGGCTGGCGCTCGTGCTGTCGAGCGTGATCGGGTTCGAGCGCGAGGTCCGGCAGAAGAACGCGGGCATGCGGACCTACGCACTGGTCGGCACCGCGTCGGCGCTGTTCCTGCTGATCAGCACCTACGGCTTCGCCGGTGTGCTTTCCAAGCAGCTGGTGGTCCTCGATCCGTCGCGTGTGGCTGCTCAGGTCGTCACCGGCATCGGCTTCATCGGCGGCGGCCTGATCTTCGTCCAGCGCAACAACGTGCGCGGCCTGACCACGGCTGCCGGCGTCTGGGCGACAGCGGCGGTCGGCATGGCGGCGGGCGGCAACCTGCCGGTGCTCGCCGTCGCGGGCACCGCCGCCTACATGCTCATCTCGGTTGGCTATCCGTACATAACCCCACGGCTACCGGGAGCGCGCGCTGCCGCCTCGCCGTTGCGCATCACCTACCTGGACGGCGCCGGCGTGCTTCGCCGGCTGATCGCCGAGTGTTCCTCGCACGGCTTCGCGATCGGCGACCTCAGGGTCGAGCACGAAGCGCGTGATCGTGACGAGCAGCGGACGGTCACGGTTCGGCTCGAGTTGCGCGGGCGCGGCTCGGTCGCCGAGCTCACCGCCGGCATCGATTCGGTTGACGGCGTGCTCACCGTCAGTGCCGCCGACGTGAACGTCACCGGGCCCGAGTAACGGCTGCGGGTGTGATGCGGACGTCAGTGGCAGCGACCGATCGCCAGTGAGCGTGATGCGGACGTCAGTGGCAGCGACTGATCGCCAGTGAGCGTGATGCGGACGTCAGTGGCACAGATGATCGCCGGTGGGCGTGCGAGATAAGCCTGGCCGTGGGCGGCTGCGGCGTTCCGATTGCTCGGGGCCCGGGATCACGCGCGTGCGCCGTGGCCGCGGTTTCAGCTACCGCAGTGCTGCCGGCAAACCCGTCGACGACGACGAGACGCTCGACCGGATCGCAGCCCTCACGATCCCGCCGGCCTGGCGCGACGTCTGGATCTGCCGCGACCCACGTGGACATCTACAGGCGACTGGAATCGACGACGCCGGACGCAAGCAATACCTGTATCACCCGGCCTGGCGCGAGCAGCGCGACCGCCAGAAGTTTCGTGACATGGAGGCCTTCGCCAAAGCACTGCCGCGCCTGCGGAGCTCTGTGCGCGGCGCTGTGAGCTCGAGCGCGGGATTGACCCAGGAACGGGTGGCGGCGGGGGCGGTGCGTTTACTGGACATCGGCCTCTTCAGGGTCGGTGGTGAGCAGTACGCCGATGAGGACGGTGGCTTCGGCCTGGCGACGCTCACTGCCGAGCACCTGACGCTGCGCGATGGCGAGGCGCTGTTCGACTATCCCGGCAAGAGCGGGGTGCGGCACCAGCTCGTGATCTCGGAGCCGAACAGCGTCGCGCTGCTGCGGGAGCTAAGGCGCCGGCGATCCGGTCCGCCGGAACTGTTCGCCTTCCGCGATGGCCGCAGTTGGCACCGGCTCGGCAGCGACGGCATCAACGACTACATCAAGGCCAACGCCGGTGAGGACTTCAGCGCCAAGGACTTCCGTACCTGGAACGCGACGGCGTACGCGGCTGCCCGGCTGGCGGCGATGGATCGCGCCCCGGTCCAGCGCTCGCGCCAGCGCGTGACCCGGGCCGTGATCGGCGAGGTCGCAGAGATGCTCGGAAACACGCCCGCGGTCGCCCGTCGCGCGTACGTGGACCCGCGAGTGATCGACAGTTACCTCTCCGGCTCGACGATCGACGTCGGCGTCGAGGGCATCGACTCACTGGCCGAGCTCAGTGACCGGCGCCGGCGGCAGGTCGAGCTCGCGGTGCTGCGTCTGCTGGGTTAGAGCGCTCGGGCGGAGTGGGCGGTTCGGGCCGGTGGGCCGTTCGGGCCGGCGGTGGTCTCGGGCCGGTGGGGGTCTCGGGTCGGCGGGCGGGGCGGGCGGTTCGGGCCGTGGGGGGTCTCGGGCCGGTGGGGGTCTCGGGCTCGCGGTGGTCTCGGGTCGGCGGGCGGGGCGGGCGGTTCGGGCCGGCGGTGGTCTCGGGTCGGCGGGCGGTTCGGACCCGCGGGCGGGGCGGGCGGTTCGGGCCGGTGGGGGTTTCGGGCCGGCGGGGTCTCGGGCCGGCGGGGGTACCTGTCGAAACTGACAAATCGTTCGCTGCGCCGACGATTTGGCCCGAAATGGCCGTTTTCCATGCGATTTCTGCCAAATCGCGACTGGCGGCAGTGATTTGTCAGTTTGAACAGGTCGTTGGGCGGCCCGATCCGCCTCGGGGCCCCCGATCCGCCTCGGGGCCCCCGATCCGCCCGGGCCGCCGCTCCACCTGGGCCGCCGCTCCACCTGGGCCGCCGATCCGCCTGGGCCGCCGATCCGCCTGGGCCGCCGATCCGCCGGGGCCGCCGATCCGCCCGCGCCCGATGGGCTCGGGGCGGCCGATGCGCCTACGGCGCGTGATCCGCCCCCGATCCGACGGTGATCACCCCGGGGGCGGCCCCCGATCCGACGGTGATCGCCCCGGGCGGCCGGTGAACCCGGACGACGTGGCTTCAGGCCCGACGCCCCCGGCCCCGCTTCAAGCCTCGATCTCGTGCGTGCCCTGCTCAGCACTACTGCCGGCTAAGGACGCCAGCTCCTGCTCGAGCTGGTCGATCCGCCGCGCGGCGGTGTGATGGCTCAGGACGCGCTGGCGCGCCCGGGAGGCGATCCGCTGCCGCGTCCGCGCGTCGGTTTCGACGACTGTCAGCAGCACTTCGTCGGCTGAGCGGGCGACGAGGATGTCCTCGTCGGGTGTGAAGAAGTCCTCGAGCCCCGGCCACTCGTCGGTGATGATCGCCGTACCGCAGGCCGCCGCCTCGAACAGGCGCACGCTCGGTGACCAACCTGTCTCGCGCATCGGTTCGCGCGTGAGGTTGAGTGTGAAGCGCTGGGCCCCGTAGAAGACGGAATGCCGTGCCGGGTTGATCTGCTGGATCCGGGCGACGTTGGCGGGCCAGGCGATGTCCTCCGGGTACTCCGGCCCAGCGACGACGAACCGGCGCGCGCGCAGTGCCCGTGCCGGCGCCAGCAGCAGCGAGTCAAGTCCCGGCTGGCGGTCGGCGCTGTAGCCGCCGAGATAGCCGAGGTCCCAGCACGGCCTGCTGGCAACCGCGATGTGGCGCCTGGGGTCGACCACGCAGTGGAAGGCAACCGCGTGGCGCGCGCCGAACTCGGTTTCGAGCCGTTGCAGCGTCGGACCGCCGGTGTGCGAGAGGTACAGGTCGAATTGCGGGACCAACTCTGGCGTGAGGTACTCATGGTCTGCACTCTGGAGCTTGGCGAGCGTCAATGGCGTATCGATGTCGTAGAAGGCCGTGCGGCCTTCGGCGATGCCGAGTACGAGCTCGGCGACGGCGACGCCCTCTGGCACGCGCGAGCCGACGATCACAAGATCAGCGGCAGCGATTTCATCGTGCGCGCGGGCCGCGAGCTCGTCGACCGACCCATACAGGAACAGACGCGCGTCGGCCAGTTCCTCGAGGTCGCGGCTGCTCTCATACCAGGGCGCCGCGCGCTCGCAGAACAGCACCTCATGGCCGCGCGTGGCGAGCTCGCCAACCAGCGCCCGGTAGTTGGTCGCGTGCGTGTTGCCCCATGACGAGGTGATCGACAGGCCAAGGAAGACGAACTTCAGCGCGTGCCGCCGCTCGCCGGTTATCCGCCCCGGCCTCCGGCTGCGTAGATGTCGCTTGCTCACGCGCTCACGCCTCCCGCTGCGTAGATCTGTCGATCGTACGGGAGACCGCGCGCAGACGCGCCGATTCGTCGAGCCGTAGCACGTTCCAACAGCTCTGAAGCCAGCGTCATCACGGGCTCTTCCCTCATCAACGATCCGAATACCCGGCTTTGGCGCGACCATTCGCGCGCGTCAAAGGACCCCGTCATTCGTCTCGTCATTCGGCTGGCCGAATGTACTACTCGAATCCGGACAGATCCAGAACGCGCCCGCCCTCCGGCCGTCGTCCGGCCGGTTGTTTCACCCCCTGGGCGCTGGGGAAGCGTCCGAAGCACATGACTACACAGTTACACGCACTCAAAGACCACGGCCAGAGTCCGTGGATCGACTTCATCACGCGCCGATTCCTGCAGGACGGGGAGTTCGCCGCGCTGATCCGTGACGGGGTGCTCGGCGTCACCTCGAACCCCACGATCTTCCAGAAGGCAATCGCCGACAACGATGACTACGACGAGCAATTGCAGCACCTCGCCGATGAGGGTCGCGATCCCTACGACGCATTCATCGAGATCGCGCGCGACGACATCCGCAGCGCCTGCGACCTGCTGGCGGAGACGTTCGCGGACCCTGACGATGGAGTCCGCGACGGCTGGGTCTCGCTCGAGGTCGACCCGCGCCTCGCGCATGACGCTAAGAAGACGCTCGCCGAGGCGCGCCGGCTGCACGACCTGGTCGACCGCCCGAACCTTATGGTCAAGGTCCCCGGCACCGAGGAGGGGCTCGAGGCGATCGAGGAGACGATCGCGCTCGGAATCCCCGTCAACGTGACGCTGCTCTTCTCGATGGAGCGCCATCGCGAGGCCGCCGAGGCGTACCTGCGTGGACTGCGGCGCCTCCACCGTGCAGGCGCCGACCTGAGTTCGCTCGCGTCGGTCGCGTCGTTCTTCGTATCGCGCGTCGATAGCGAGGCGGACCGTCGGCTCGATGAGATCGGCGGACACGACGATCTCAAGGGCAAGCTCGCGATCGCCAACGCCAAGCTCGCGTACCAGACGTACCTGAACGTGTTCTCCGGCCCCGACTGGGACGAGCTGGCAGCCGCCGGGGCGACCCCGCAGCGCTGCCTGTGGGCGTCGACGTCGACGAAGAACCCGGAGTATCGCGACGTCATCTACGTCGAGGAGCTGATCGGGCCTGAGACCGTGAACACGATGCCCCCGGAGACGATCCAGGCATTCCAGGACCACGGTCGTGTCGACCGCACGCTCGACCGCGATATCGACCAGGCGCGGGAGACGCTCGACGATATCGCCGCGGCGGGCGTCGACTATGACGATGTCGTCGAGACGCTCGAGCGCGAGGGGGTCCAGAAGTTCGCCGACTCCTTCGATCAGCTGATCGAAGGAGTTGCAGCCAGCCTCCGTGGGGCGGTGACGCGATGACCACCGACATGGAGTTCTGCACGGAGCTGGGCCAGCAGCTGCGCGTCGACTCAGTACGCGCAAGCGCTGCCGCAGGCTCGGGACACCCCACGTCGTCGATGTCGGCTGCCGATCTGATCGCCGTGTTGCTGCAGGGCCATCTTCGTCTGGACTTCCGCAACCCCGATGACCCGTGCCGTGACCACCTGATCTTCTCCAAAGGCCACGCGTCGCCGCTGTACTACGCGATGCTCAAGGCAGTCGGCGCGATCGACGACGAGGAGCTGCTGACGTTCCGCAAGCTCCACAGCCGCCTGGAGGGTCATCCGACCCCGCGCATCCCGCCGACTGACGTGGCCACCGGCTCGCTTGGTCAGGGGCTGCCGATCGGTGTCGGGATCGCGATTGCGGCGCGGGACCTCGATCGGCTGCCGTACCGCGTATGGGTGCTGTGCGGCGACTCGGAGATGGCCGAGGGCTCGATCTGGGAGGCGTTCCAGCATGCCGGCTGGGCGCGGCTCGACAACCTGATCGCGATCATCGATGTCAATCGCCTCGGCCAGACGCGCGAGACGATGCTCGGCTGGGATCTCGACGGTTACCGCGACCGGATCGCGGCGTTCGGCTGGCGTGTGATCGAGATCGACGGGCACGACATCGAGCAGATCAACGCGGCATACAAGGAGGCTGAGCAGGGCGACGGCAGACCGACAGCGATCCTCGCTCGCACGAAGAAGGGCCGTGGCGTCAAGGCCGTCGAGGACCAGCCCGGCAAGCACGGCAAGCCGCTCGACGACCCGGAGGCCGCGATCGCGGAGCTGGGCGGTCTGCGCGAGCTACGCGCACTACCGCCGTCGCCGCCGCGCGACTGCATCGTCCACCGCTTCGAGACCAAGCCTGACGCGCAGTTGCCGCACTGGGAGTTGGGCGAGGAGGTGGCGACGCGGCAGGCCTACGGCGAGGCGCTGACGGCGCTCGGATCGATGCGTGGGGACATCGTCGCGCTCGACGGCGAGGTCTCCAACTCGACCGGTACGGCTGAGTTCATCGCCGAGCATCCCGACCGCTACTTCGAGATGTTCATCGCCGAGCAGCAATTGGTCGCGGCGACCGTCGGCATCAGCACCCGGCACTGGGTCGCCTTCGCGTCCACGTTCGCGGCGTTCTTCTCACGTGCTTATGACTTCGTCCGCATGGCTGCGATCTCGCGGGCGAACATACGTCTCGTCGGCTCGCACGCCGGCGTGTCGATCGGCGAGGACGGTCCGTCGCAGATGGCTTTGGAGGATCTCGCCTCGATGCGAGCGATCCACGGCAGCACCGTGCTGCACCCCTCCGACGCCAACCAGACCGCGCAGCTGGTGGCGGCGATGTCAGAGCGGTCGGGTGTCTCCTACATGCGCACGCTGCGCGGCAAGACCGAGGTCCGCACGGACGCGGAAGAGCAGATCAGGATCGGCGGTAGCCGCGAGGTTCGGGTCCACGGCGACGACGATGATCTGCTGATCATCGCCTGCGGGATCACCGTCGGCGAGGCCGACAAGGCCGCCGCGCAGCTCGCCTCCGACGGCCACCCGGTCCGCGTGCTCGACTGTTATTCACTGAAGCCGTTGGATGCAGAGACGGTCCGCCTGTTCGCCGGCTCCGCCCGGGCGATCATCACGGTCGAGGACCACTGGCCAGAGGGCGGGCTCGGCGATGCCGTGCTCGAAGCGCTGGCCGATGTCGCAGACCATCCACCGGTGCGCAAGCTCGCCGTGCGCGAGATGCCCGGCTCGGGTACCCCTGAAGAGCTCCTCCACGAGGCCGGGATCGATGCAGCAAGCATCGTGCGGGCTGCACTTGAGGGCGCGTTTGATCGCGCTGCCATCCGATAAGCGAACGCGAACGAGGAAGCAGCCGATGAGAGTCACAGACCTGTTTGTCCGCCCGCCGGGCGACATCGTGTCCAATCCGGGGGGCCGGGCCGAGGTTCCGCCAGAACCGGCCGAGCCTGCGACCCCGATCGTTCCGGATGCCCCGTCGACGCCGGTTGTGCCCGACCCCGGCACACCGGGCGACCCGGCCGAACCAGCCTCGGTACCCGGGCCTGACGAGCCGGCGGAGCCGATCGTCCCTGAGCCGAGCGAACCCGTCACGCCGGACCCGGACGAGCCGGCTCCGGAGCCGGGATCGGAATCCCCCGACGACCGTGAGGTTTTCCTAGATGACGCCGCGTAGAAGCGACCACAAGCCCGAGACCGATCCGCCCGGCGCAGTCTCCAACCAGAACCAGGAGCAAGCCGAGAGCGGCCACCGCGACGACGGCACCCACCCAGAGCCCCGCACGACCGGCAAGGAGCCGAAGAAGAAGGGCGAGGAGGGCGAGGCCGCCGAGCGCCCTTCCGGCGCGGCTGGCGAAGGCTCGCAGTCGACGGGCCACCCGCACAACGCCGGCTGACCTGCGGTAGGCGCTTCGCGGTCGCCTGGCACGCCGTCCGCGTCCATCCGCGGCGCTACCGTGCCGCCGATGAGCGACCGCTTCGACGCGATCGTCGTCGGTGTCGGCGGTATGGGCAGCGCGGCGCTCCATCAACTGGCGCGGCGCGGCCTGCGCGTGCTCGGGCTCGACCGCTTTGCGGTACCGAATGAGCGGGGCTCGTCACATGGGATCACGCGTGTGATCCGGCTCGCCTACAACGAGGACCCCGCCTACGTGCCGCTGGCGCGCCGGGCCTACGAGGGTTGGCGCGAGCTCGAGACTGAGGCGGGGGAGCAGTTGCTGTACATCACCGGCTCGATGGACATCAGCCGACCGGACCAGATGGTGGTCGAGGGTTCGATCCGCTCATGTGAGGAGCACGATCTCCCGTACGAGGTGCTCGATGCGCGAGAGGTGGCGCGCCGTTTCCCCGCTTACAGGCTCGATCCCGAGATGGTGGCGGTGCTGCAGCCCGATGGCGGCTTCGTGCGGCCCGAGCGCGCGATCGCAGCCCAGGCGGCCGGGGCGCTCGCGGCCGGTGCGGAGCTGCACGCGGGTGAACGCGTGACCGGTTGGGAGCCGACAGCGGAGGGCGTGCGCGTCACGACCGATGTCGACACATATGAGGCCGAGCGGCTGGTATTGACGGCAGGTGCGTGGATGCGTGAGCTCGCAGGATTGCCCGTGGTGGCGGAGCGTCAGGTGCTCGCCTGGCTGCAGCCCGAGCGGCCGGAGCTGTTCACGCCCGATCGGTTCCCGGTCTTTGTCATGCAGACGGCCGATGACGAGCGTTACTACGGGCTGCCGCAGTTCGCGGTCCCCGGCTTCAAGCTCGGGCTCTATCACCACTTCGAGGAGCGGGGACCCGCCGACCAGCTCGACCGCACCCCGCGTCCCGACGACGAGCAGATGCTGCGCAACTATGCCCAGCGCTACTTCCCAGCCGGGGCCGGTCCCGCGGTGCGGATGACCGGCTGCCTATTCGAGAACACTCCCGACGAGCACTTCGTGATCGGCAACCTGCCGGGGCTGCCCCAGGTGATCGTGGGCGGTGGCGGTTCCGGTCACGGCTTCAAGTTCTGCCCTGTGATCGGCGAGATCCTGGCCGACCTGGCGACCGACGGCCAGACCTCCCAGGACATCGGGCTGTTCAGCGTCGATCGCTTCCAGTAGGGCCGCGCATCGGGGCACGATGCGGATGGGCATCGGAAACTATGCAAGCCTGCATGACGATGCTCTTACTCACCTCTCACGATTCGAACCTAACGTGGCGTCGCGTATGAGTGGACCGAACCATCTGTGGTCAGGCAACTGGGAGGACGAGTCCGAGCGCGCCGCCGAGCAGCGTGCCGTGCGCGCGCCGATTGAGTTCGACGAGCCCGCTCCGCCGGACGAGCCCGAGGCGAGCCCGAAGCGCGCGCGGCGTCTGTCGGTCCGCTACGCGGCCGCGGCCGGAGTGCTCGTGATTGTGGTCGCAGTTGCACTTGCCGTGACCCTGAGCGGATCGTCGACACCGAAGCACCCCAAGCGCATCGCCTCGACCGCGACGTCGGCGCCACCGACGACGACTCAGCCGGGCCCAACCGGCGGCGCCCCCCTGCAGTCGGCTCCGGTCGTCTCCAATGGACCGACTGCCAACTGGCTCGGCATGCAGCTCGTCACCGTCACGGGAGGCGTGGCGATCAGCTCATTGCAGCTCAACAGCGCCGCCGATAAGGCCGGCTTTGAGCCGGGTGACGTGATCGAAAAGATCGACGGCCACGCGGTCAGCAGCGTTTCCGGGATCGCGGCCGTTACGGCCAAACTTCCGCTGGGACATCCGGTGCAGATCCAGGTCCTCCGCAGTTCCGTCTTCGTGATGATGTCGGCCGTGCCGATGAAGGAACGGCCCACGATCCATCCGTGAGCTTCGCGGCGCCGCTAGTCCTGCTCGGGCTGCTCGTCGTGCCAGTGCTCGGCGCCTGGTACGTGACCGAGCAACAGCGGCGCGCACGGGCATCGCTTGCGTTTGCCAGCGAGCCGCTTACGCCGTCTGTCGCACCGCGCAGGCCGGGCTGGCGGCGCCACGTGCCCTACGGACTGCTGGCGCTAGCGCTGATCGGGCTGATCGTCGCCGCCGCCAAGCCGCAGCGCACCGTCACCGAACCGGTCAAGAGCGCCACAGTGGTATTCGTCAACGACGTCAGCAACTCGATGAAGGCGACCGACGTGAAGCCGTCACGGCTGGTGGCGGCCAAGCGGGCCGCCACCAGCTTCCTGAACGGGGTGACCCCGACTATTGAGGTCGGCTCGATCGAGTTCGCTCGCAACGTGGCGGTGCTGCAATCGCCGACGACTGATCACCAGCTGACTCGTGACGCGATCGCGCAGATCCAGCCGGGTGGTGGTGGAACCGCGATGGGGAATGCGATCACGACAGCGTTGAACGCGATCGCGGGGGCGCCGAAGATCGCAGGCAAGAGCCCGCCTGGAGCCGTGATTCTGATCTCGGATGGCGCCGCGAACGTCGGCGTCAACCCGATCACGGTGGCCCGTGAGGCGAAGAAGCGGCACGTCCCGATCTACACGGTTTCGATCGGCACGCCAAACGGCACGATCCAGATCCAGCGCGACGGGCGAACCGTCACGAGCGCGGTTCCCGTCGACCCGACCGAGCTGCGCGAGATCGCGGCTGCGTCGGGCGGGCACGCGTACCGGGCGCCGGACGGGAAGACCGTCGAAGCGATCTACACCCACCTCGCCAAGCAGCTCGGCGAGCGGCGTGTGCGCCGGCAGCTCGACGCGCTGTTCGCCGGTCTGGCGCTGGCACTGCTGGTAGTCGGAATCGCGGTTTCGCTCGCCTGGTTCGGGCGGCTCACATGACTACATATCTGATGAATTCACACGAGGACACGGAGGACAGATGACTGAGATCGGAGAAGTGCAGCGAGCGCGCGAGCAAGCGCGTGAGTCGCTGCAGGAGGCACTCAGCGAGATCAAGCGCGTGATCGTCGGTCAGGATGCGATGCTCGAGCGGGTGCTCGTCAGCCTGCTGTCCGGGGGGCACGTGCTGCTCGAGGGCGTGCCCGGGCTCGCAAAGACGCTCACTTTGAAGACGCTTGCCGCCGTGCTCGGCGGCAGCTTCGGGCGCATCCAGTTCACCCCTGACCTGGTGCCCGCCGACCTCGTCGGCACGCGCGTGTGGCGCCCGGACACCGGCAAGTTCGACACGGAGCTGGGGCCGGTCTTCCACAACTTCGTGCTCGCCGACGAGATCAACCGCGCCCCGGCCAAGGTCCAGTCGGCGCTGCTCGAGGTGATGCAGGAGGAGCAGGTCACGATCGGCGGCACGACCTATCCCGTGCCTCTCCCGTTCATCGTGATGGCTACCCAGAACCCGATCGAGTCCGAGGGCACCTATCCGCTGCCCGAGGCGCAGGTCGACCGCTTCCTGATGAAGATCATCGTCGACTACCCGACGCCGGGTGAGGAGGCAGCCGTCGTCGGTCGCAGCCTGCAGCCGGCCGTCAACGTGCGCGAAGCGCTAACGCTCGAGGATCTCCGGCGCCACCGCCAAGCGGTCGCGACGGTCGTCGCCGGCCGCGACATCATCGGCTACGCAGTGGCGCTGGCCGATGCGACGCGCCATCCCGCCGCGCGCGGACTCCCCAGGCTTGCACCGCTGATCCAGTTCGGCGCCAGCCCGCGCGGACCGATCGGCCTCGTACAGTCCGCACGGGCGCTGGCGCTGCTCCGCGGCCGCGGCCACGTCGAGGCACAGGACATCCACGACCTCGCCGCAGACGTGTTGCGGCACAGGGTCGTGCTCTCCTACGACGCGCTCAGTGACGGCGTCACGGTCGACCAGCTGCTCGACCAGATCCTCGCCGCCGTTCCTGCGCCTGGAGCCAGCAGCCTGATGCGTAAGGACCTAGAGGCCGCCGGCTAGTGGTCACCCAGTGAGCGCCACGCGCGAACCACCGGTACTGCGCCCGCCTGACGCTCGCCAGGGCCCCGGGCCGATGCCCGCCGCCCTGATCGAGGCGCTCGACCCGGCCGTCAACCGCCTGATCTCCCGCACGCTGCCTGGGAGCCGGCGGGCGGTCGGCGTGGGCTTCGGGACCGAGCTCGCACAGCTGCGGCCTTACGAGCCCGGCGACGACGTGCGTCACATCGATGCGTCTGCCACTGCGCGCACCGGCACCATGCACGTGCGCCTGCACGTGCCCGAGCGGGCGTTGACCACCTGGATCGTGCTCGACCTCTCACCGTCGATGGCGTTCGGGACGGCGCGCCGCCTCAAGGCCGACGTCGCCGAAGGCGCTGCGCTCGTGTTCGCGCGCCTGGGGCTGCGCCGCGCCGGGAGCGTCGGCGCCGTCGCATTCGGGGCAGGCGGGTCCGCCGGAGCGGCCGGGTCCGCGGGAGCGGCCGGGTCCGCGGGAGCGGCCGGGTCCGCTGGCGCGGCCGGATCCGCGGGAGCGGCCGGGTCCACGGGAGCGGCCGGGGTTCGAGTGCTGCCACCACGCGGCTCCAAGCCGGGGATGATCGCGCTGCGACGGCTGCTGGAGGAAGGCGTCGCGCCGGACGGAAACAACGATTCCGATGCGCTTGGCGACGCGCTGCGCCGAGCGAACAAACTTGCTGCGCAGCCAGGGCTCGTGGTGGTGATCTCGGACTTCCGCGACCAGACCCAGTGGGAGCGCCCCCTGGGAGCCCTGCGCCTGCGGCACGCCACGGTCGCGCTCGAGGTCAGCGACCCGCGCGAGGCCGAGCTGCCCGCCGCCGGCCGGCTCGCGCTGGTCGATCCGGAGAGCGGCGCCCTGATTCAGGTGAACAGCTCGAGTCAGCGCCTGCGCGAGCGCTTTGCGGCGCTCGAGCGCGAGCGCCGTGAGCGGGTCGCAGCCGAACTGCGGCGCCTCGGCGTCCACCACGTGCACCTGTCGACCGACCACGACTGGCTTCTGGAGCTGGGGCGGGGGATCAGGTGAGCTTCGCCGACCCGTTATGGCTGTTGGCGCTCGCGCTAATCCCGCTGGCGCTGCTCGCGCAGCACCTGATGCGTCGGCGTTCACGTGCCTACGCGGTGCGCTTCACCGCTGTCAGCACGCTGCGCGAGGCGATCGTCGTACGCAGCGGCTGGCGCCGGTACCTGCCGCTGGTGGCGTTGCTGGCAGCGCTCGCGTTCTCAGCGGCTGCGCTGGCACGGCCGCGGATCGCGCATCGCACGCCGATCCGGGACGCCTCGCTGATGCTGGTGCTCGACCACTCGGGTTCGATGGCGGCGACCGATGTCCAGCCCACACGGCTGGACGCCGCGATCCGCGCCGCCAACAGTTTCATCGACCAGGTGCCGTCGAGCATCAAGGTCGGCGCCGTCGGCTTCTCCACCACGCCGGACACGATCCAGAGCCCGGTTCTCAATCACGCCGCAGCCCGCAATGTCATCGACAACCAGCAGGCTGACGGCGGCACCGATACAGGCCCGGCGCTGCAGGAAGCGCTGCAATTGCTGGGGGCCGGCAAGCGCGGGCACGAACCCGCCGCGATCGTGCTGCTCTCAGACGGCGCCGCCAACATCGGCGTCAACCCGGTGATCGTCGCCGACCAGGCCAGGCGCGACGGGGTGGCGATCTATACGGTCGCGCTGGGCACGCCCAACGGCACGATCAGCCAGGGCCCCTTCATGCCGCCGGTCTCGGTCCCGCCCGATCCGCAGCTGATGGACCAGATCGCGCGTGCGTCCGGCGGACGCTCGTTCGATGCACAGACGGCCGATGACCTCAGCTCGATCTACAAGGCGCTCGGACGCAAGCTCAGCACCGTGTCTCACCCGCGCGACGTCACCGTCTACGCGATCATCATCGCCGGCGTGTTGCTGCTGATCGCGGTCGCCGGAGCGGTCCGGACAGAGGCGCCGTTGCCGTGACAGATCTGCCCCAGTTCATAGGCAACTCTCACCGTTTTCACACATGTGACCGGGAACCTGCGCCGTATGTTCGATTCCCCCTCACTCCCCGCTGATCTGCGACTCCCGGGTGAGACGGTTGGTCGCACGGGACCCAACCGCCTCACCCGGGCACGTACGCGAGTACTGCCCCGCGTCCGCCCTGAGCTCGCCGCGCTGCTGGTCGTTGCCGGCGTCCTGAACCTCTGGGACCTCTCCCGCAACGGCTGGGCCAACGGCTACTACGCCGCCGCCGTGCGCTCGATGGCCGGCAGCTGGCACAACTTCCTGTACGCCTCCTTCGACCCGCAGGGCGTGATGACGGTGGACAAGCCGCCGCTCGCCTTCTGGGTGCAGGCGCTGTCCGCACGGGTATTCGGCTTCAACTCCTGGAGCATCCTCGTGCCGCAGGCGCTGATGGGGATGGCGACGGTAGCGTTGGTCTATGACCTCGTGCGCCGCCGCTTCGGCCGTGTCGCCGGCGCCGTCGCGGGTCTGACGCTCGCGATCACCCCGATCACGGTCGCGATGTCGCGCCACAACAACCCCGACGCGGCAGTGATTCTCTGCTGCGTTGCGGCGCTGTGGTTCACCGTGCGTGCGTTCGAGGACGGGCGCACCAAGTGGATCGTGTTGGCCGGAGCGATGGTCGGCCTCGGCTTCGAGGCGAAGATGAGCACAGCGCTGCTGGTGGTGCCGGGCATCGCGCTCGCGTGGTTCTGGGCTTCGCCACACGGCGTGTTCAAGAGCGTCCGTCAGCTGCTCGCTGGTGGCGCAGCACTGGTCGCGGTCGGCGCCGCCTGGCCGCTGCTGGTGACGCTGACGCCGGCCGCGGACCGGCCCTGGATCGCCGGTACCTCCGACAACAGCATCTGGTCGCTGATCACGGGCTACAACGGTGCCGGCCGGATCGCCGGCCAGTCCGGTGGCCCTGGTGGCGGGGCAGGCGGCCTTGGTGGCGGCTCGACGACCTTCGGTGGCAGCAGCGGGCCGCTGCGGCTGCTGAACGACGCCGTCGGCGGGCAGGCGGGCTGGCTGCTCGGGTTCGCCGCGCTGAGCGCAATCGGGCTGATCGTGCTGACACGCATGCGCCGCCGTGATGCGACAACCGGCTGGACGATCGCCGTCGGCGGCTCGTTCCTGGCCTCGGCCGCCGTGTTCAGCGTCGCCCAGGGGATCTTTCATCCTTACTACGTCTCCTTCCTGGCGCCGTTCAGCGCCGCTCTGGTCGGTGCCGGCGCGGCACAGCTTCTGCGCCGCGACCTGCACGCACGGATCCTGGCGCCGCTTGCGATCGCCGCCGGCGTGGCGACCGAGCTGGCGGTCATGCACTCCGAGCACACGTACACATGGCTTGAGCCGATCGTGATCGTGGTGGCGATCGCTGCGGCGGCCGTGCTCGCGATCCTCGGCCAGGCACGCGTCCGCCTGATCGCGGTCGCGGCCGTGCTTGCGACGCTCTCGATCGCGCCGGCAGCCTGGGCCGTTGACACGCTCGGCCACGCGACCAGCAGCACGTTCCCGGCCGGCGGTCCCGCGAGCGCAGGTACGGGCTTCGGTGGTCCCGGCGGCGCCGGCGGCGGCTTCGGCGGCCGCGGTGGTTTCCGTGGCGGTGCAGGCGGACGGTTCTCGGGCGGCGCGCCCGGCGGCTCGGCAGCCGGCGCCGCCGGCGGGTCGGCGGCGGGCGCCCCCGGCGGTTCGGCCCGAGGCTCGACCAGCGCCGCAGGCGGCAGCATCGCCAGCCTGTTCGGCGGCAGCAGCTCCAGCAGCGGCTCGACGGGGCGGGCCGGTTTCTCCGGGCGCGGCCGCGGTTTCGCCGGACGCGGTGGCGGCTTCGCCGGCGGGGCCGGCGCTGGCTTCGGCGGCGGCGACGAATCACTCAACGCCGTGGTCAGCTACGCCAAGGCCCACGGTGGCGGCACTGTCGCGATCTCGAGCCAGACCAGCGCCGAGGACGAGATCATCGAGCACGGTGCAAAGGTCGCCGGGATCGGCGGCTTCAGCGGCAACGAGTCGGAGGTCAGCGCCACATGGCTGGCCCAGGAGATCAGCTCCGGCAAGATCCGCTGGGTGCTCGACGACTCGAGCGGTGCCGGTGGCGGCTTCGGTGGTGGCCTTGGCGGAGGTATCTCCGGCGGCCGTGTCGGCAGCCGTGACGCGATGACCTGGGTCAGCGAGGCCTGTCGCAAGGCGACGACGATCGACGGGTCGGTCCTCTACGACTGCTCGGGCCGAGCCGCCCAGATCCTGACGGCCGCGGCCGGAAAGGCGAGCTAATGCGCCAGCGCCTCGAGATAGTCGTTCCGGTCCACAACGAGCAGCTGGTCCTCGCCGCCAGCGTCCGGCGCCTGCACGAGCACGCGCGTGCGGCGCTGCCCGAGCTCGACGTGCGGATCACGATCGCTGACAACGCCAGCTCCGACCTGACCGGAGCGCTGGCGATGCAGCTCGCCAGCGAGCTGCCGGGCGTGGGTCTGTTGCAACTGCCCGAGAAGGGGCGCGGCCGCGCGCTTCGCACCGCCTGGAGCGCGAGCAACGCCGACGTCGTCGCCTACATGGACGTCGACCTCTCGACCGACCTCGCCGGCCTGGCGCCGCTGGTGCGGCCACTGCTGACCGGTGAGGCCGATCTCGCGATCGGGACCCGGCTCGCGCCGGGCTCCAAGGTCGAGCGAAGCCTCAAGCGCGAGTTGATCTCGCGCGGCTACAACCGGCTGCTGCGGTCGCTGCTCGGCGTCCGCTTCTCAGACGCGCAGTGCGGTTTCAAGGCGGCACGGCGGGCGGCACTGCTGCCGGTGCTGCACCGTGTCGAGAACCAGACCTGGTTCTTCGACACGGAGCTGCTCTACATCGCTGAGCGCGACGGGCTCGCGTTCTTCGAGCTGCCCGTGCACTGGGTTGAGGACCGCGACTCGAGTGTCAGGCTCGTCGCCACCGCGGTCGAGGATCTGCGCGGCATCGCCCGGCTGCGCGGCGGCCTGTTCACGCGAGCCGTGGCGCCAGCTGCCGTCCCAGCAACTCCACGTAATCGAGATCATCAGGAGGCAGGTGTTGGCACAACACCCGGCTGACACCGGCCTCCTTCAGCACCAGCATCTGTTCGGCAACCTGATCGAGTGTGCCGACGATCCAGCTCGCCGGCGTGTCGTTCAGCACCATCTCCGGATCGAGGCCACGGAACTGCGCTGTTCGCGTCGCCCGGGCGCGTAGGTCGGCATCGTCGGCGCCGACGACCACGGGCGTCATCAGCGAGAACGGGATCGGCTCGCGTCCGGCGGCCTCGCAGGCCCTGTGGATTCGCTCGCGACGTTCGCGTACGTCGTCCACGGAAGCGAACGCGGTGTTGTATTCGTCGGCGTAACTCGCCGCCAAGCGGGCGGCGAGCGGACCTGCCGCCCCGCCCATAATTAGCGGCGGGTGCGGTTGCTGGACGGGCTTCGGTTGGGCGTCGAGGGCCTCGAGCCGGTAGTGCTTGCCGGTGAAGTCGAACGGACCCGGTCCCCAGTTTCCGAGCACGATCTGGAGCTGCTCATCGAGCACCTCCATTCGGGTCTTGAGGTCGGGGTAGGGGAAGCCGTAGGCGGCGTGCTCGCGCTCAAGCCAGCCGGCGCCGAGACCGAGCTCGACGCGGCCGCCGGACACGTGGTCAGCAGTGGTCACGAGCTTGGCGAGCTCGGATGGGTGGCGGAAGGTCGCGGGGGAGACCATCGTCCCGAGCCGCAGGGTCGTCGTCACGGCAGCCAGCGCGGTCACCGTGCCGAGCGCATCGAGTGAGCCGCGCTCCGGATGCTTTCCGTCGAGGTTGAGGTAGTGGTCCGAACGGAACAGCGTCGTGATCCCGTGCTGTTCGCACGCCTGTGCGATCGCAAGCCACTGCGGCCAGGTGACGCCCTCCTGGCCCTCGATCATCAGGTCCAATTGCATAAGCGTGAACACTAGGGACATACCGATCCTGGGTGTGCCGAGTAGCTTTTCTCGTATGGATTTCGGAATCGGTTACTTCCCCACGCATGACGGCATTGGGCCGGGCGAGGTCGCGCGCCTGGTCGAGGAGCACGGCTTCGAGTCGCTGTTCTTCGCCGAGCACACGCACATCCCCGCCAGCCGCGAGAGCCCCTACCCGGGCGGCGCCGAGCTGCCGCGCAAGTACTCCCACACCTACGACCTGTTCGTCGCGCTGACGGCGGCCGCGGCGGCGACCTCGCGACTGCGGGTCGGCAGCGGCGTCTGCCTCGTGATCGAGCACGACCCGATCGTCCTCGCGAAGCAGGTCGCCTCCGTCGACCATCTGTCCGGTGGCCGTCTCGAGTTCGGTGTCGGCGCCGGCTGGAACCGCGAGGAGATGCGTAACCACGGCACCGACCCGCGTACGCGCATGCGGCTGCTGCAGGAGCGGGTCGACGCGATGAAGGCGATCTGGACCGAGGACGAGGCGTCCTATCACAGCGAGTTCGTCAACTTCGACCGGATCTGGTCGTGGCCCAAACCTGCCCAGCGGCCGCATCCGCCGGTACTCGTCGGCGGCGACGGCCCGACCGTGCTCAACCGGGTGCTCACGTTCGGCGATGTCTGGTTCCCGAACTTCGGCGGCAAGGAGACGCTCGAGCGCGCGGCCGAGCTCAAGGCCCGTGCCGAGCGTCCGATCGGCTTCCAGGTGATCAGCGCCCCGACCGATGCGAAGCAGCTCGAGGCGCTTACCGCGGCGGACTGCGAGCGCGCCTGTTACTGGCTGCCCTCCGGCAATCGCTCGGTCGTCGAGGCCGCACTCGAGCCGTTGGAGAAGGCGATCGCGCAGTTCACCGGTGAGATCTAGCAAAGGCTCGGGCGCGACCGTAAGCTCCGGGCTTCGGTAGCGGAACGACGAAAGGAACCGCGATGGGATTCGGGGACAAGCTGAAGGGCTTGCGCGAGCAGGCACAGCAGGCGGTCGTGGAGAACAAGGACAAGATCCAGGGCGCCGTCCAGTCGGCCGGCGAGGTCGCGAACATCAAGACCCACGGCAAGTACGCCGACAAGATCGCGAAGGTCGGCGAGAAGGTGACCACGAGCGTCGACAAGTTCGGTGCAACGGACGAGGACGCCGGCGCTCCCGCTGGAGCACCGGCTGCAGCGGCGCCTGCCCACCCCGCGCCGTCCGAGACGGCTGCGCCCACCGAGACGGCTGAGGCGGCTGCGACGGCCGAGACGGCTGCGACGGCTGCGACGGCTGCGACGGCCGAGACGGCTGAGGCGGCTGCGACGGCCGAGACGGCTGAGGCGGCCGGGACCGCTGGCGCGCCCGCGAGTTCGCCTCCAGAGTTCGAGTAGGCCTGCGGGACGCGCCGGAGCCTTGCTGAATCAAGAGACCCCGGCTCGCCCGGGCCGCCAGACAACCGCACTTCGCGATCTCGACGCCGATCTTGAGCTGCTCGGCGCGACGCTCGATGAGGTCTGCCACGCAGGCGGCGCTGCCCATACCCTGACGCTGCGCACGCAGGCGGTCGAGCTCGCGCGGCTTGCTCGCAGCGGCGACGCCGAGGCGGGTGACGCGCTCGAGCAGATGATCGCCGAGCTGGACCTCGAGGCGATCGAGCTGTTGATCCGCTCGCTCACGCGCTGGTTCCAGCTGATCAACCTGGCCGAGGACAACGAGCGTGTGCGCCGCATCCGCGCCCGTGAGGCGCGCGAGTGGCCGGCGCCCCGCCGGGGCTCGATCGACGAGGCAGTCAGCGAGATGGCACGGCGCGGGATCGGCGCGGATGCCGTACGGGCGTTGCTGGCTGAGGCCGAGATCCGGCTGGTGATGACCGCGCATCCGACCGAGGCCAGGCGCCGCACCACGATCGATAAGCAGGCCCGGATCTTCCGCGAGCTGCGCGCACTCGACGATCGCCTCGGCCGTGACGTCGAGCAGGCACACGAGCGGATCCGCGCGACCGTGCAGGAGCTGTGGGGCTCCGACGAACTGCGGGCGATCTCGCCGACCGTGCTCGACGAGGTGCGCGGCGGGCTCGTGCACTTCACCAGCACGCTCGTCGACGTGGTCCCGCGCGTCTACCGCGAGCTCGACCGCGCGCTGCGTGACGCCTACCCCGGCTCCGAGATTCCGCAGCCGCCGATTCTCCGGTTCGGCTCATGGATCGGCGGCGACCGCGATGGCAACCCGTTCGTGACTCCGGAGACGACGGTGCGGACGCTGACACTGCTGCGCGAGCAGTGCCTGCGGTTCCTGGGGAGCCGGCTCGAGACGATCTCCGGGCGGCTCTCGTTCTCAGAGCGGATCTCGGCGCCGGGCGCCGGGCTTGAGCCGATCCTCGAGCGCGGCGCCGAGCTGTTCCCAGAGCTCGCGCAGCGGCTGCACTCGCTCAATTCCGAGGAGCCGTACCGCCGCGCGTTGACATTTGTGCGTGAGCGGGCGCGAGCAACTGCGGTGGAGGGGGAGGGGGCCTACGCCTCGCCGGCGGAGCTGCTCGACGATCTACGTGCTGTCGAGCGGTCACTTATCGCCGACGGTGGCGCCTTCAGCGCGGGTGGCGATCTGCGCGACGTGATCCGTCAGGTGGAGGTCTTCGGCTTTCACTTCGCGACGCTCGACGTGCGACAGCACGTGAAGGCCCACCGCGCGGCACTGGACGAGGTGTTCGACACGCTTGGCGTGGTCTCCGGCTACTCGAACCTGACCGAGCTCGAACGCGCCGCGGTGCTGACCGCGCACATCGCCGACCGCCGGCCTTTGATTCCGGCCGACATCTCGCGCTTCGGCGACGCGACGCGCGAGGTGCTCCAGACCTTCAGGATGATCAAGCGCGCACTCGACGGCCCGCACCGCGGCGCGATCGACGCCTACGTGATCTCCGGCACCGAGGCGCCCTCCGATGTCCTCGAGGTGTTGCTGATGATGAAGGAGGCGAGCCTCGCGCGGGCAGGTGGAGGCGAGGCGCAGCTGCGGATCGTGCCGCTGTTCGAGGCCGGCGCGACGCTCGCCGCGGCGCCGGAGACGCTCGAGACGCTGCTCGCAACTCCTGTCTACCGCGAGGCCCTGCGCGCTGTCGGTGACCACCAGGAGATCATGGTCGGGTACTCCGACTCGAACAAGGACGTCGGCTACGTGGCCTCTGGCTGGGGCACGTACCTCGCGCAGAGCCGGATCGCCACGATGCTGCGGCGCCACGGTGTCAGCTGGATCTTCTTCCACGGCCGCGGCGGCGCGATCGGTCGTGGCGGCGGCCCGACCAACGACGCGATTCTGGCCCTGCCGCCGGGCACCGTCGACGGGCGACTGAAGATGACCGAGCAGGGCGAGGTGCTGACGGCGAAATACACGGTCGGTGAGATCGCGCACCGCGAGCTCGAGCTGGCGACCAGTGCGACGTTGCTGGCCTCGGCCGCGACGCTGCTACCGGAGGGCGCGCCGCCGGTGCAGCCTGCGCACCCGCCGCTCTATGAGCAGGTACTCGAGGAGATGTCGGAGACCTCCGAGTCCCTGTACCGGCGGCTCGTGCACGAGGACTCTGACTTCATCGAGTTCTTCCTGAACGTCACGCCGGTAGGGGAGGTCACGCGCCTGCGACTCGGCTCGCGCCCTGCACGCCGTCAGGCTGCGGGCGGGATCGACGACCTCCGCGCGATCCCGTGGGTGTTCGCATGGACGCAGTCGCGGATTGTGCTGCCCGCCTGGCTCGGGCTCGGCACCGCCCTGCGTGAGGCGCGCGAGCGCCATGGGCTCGAGACGCTCCGCGCGATGACCGCCGAGTGGCCGTTCTTCGCGTCGCTGATTGCCAACGCCGAGATGGGTTGCAGCAAGGCCGATCCCGGGATCGCCCGCCGTTACGTCGCGCTGTGGGATGACGTCGGTGCGCGCGACCGCATCTGGGGACTGCTCGATGCCGAGCTCGAGCTCACCCGCGCCGAGCTCATCGCGATCCGCGGCGGCACGCGTCTGCTCGACTCAGAGCCGGTGCTGCAGGCCTCGATCGACCGCCGCAACCCGTATGTCGACCCGCTCTCCTTCGTCCAGATCGAGTTGCTCAAGCGCCGGCGGCGCGGCGAGTCCGATTCCGAGGAAGAGCTCGCCCGGCTGAGCCTCCTGGCGATCAACGGGATCGCCAGCGGCCTGCGAAACACCGGTTGAGCAGCGGCGGCATGCCGCTGTCGTTCTGAGAGACTGCGCGCATGGCTTACGAGATAAGGATCGCCGACCCCGATGCCGGCCTCGAGGCGACGTTCGTCCCGGAGGTCGGGATGATTGGGGCCTCTCTGCGGCACGAGGGCGAGGAATTGCTGCATCAGGGCAACGGCCTGCAGGCCTATGCCGAGCACGACTCGACGTTCGCGCTGCCGCTGCTGCACCCCTGGGCCAACCGACTGGCCTCCTGGGATTTCGAGCTTGAAGGTCGTCACGTCGTGCTCGACCCGGAGTCACCGATCACACACCGCGACAGCGCGACTGGCACCCCGATCCACGGTCTGCTGGGGGCGAGCCCGCACTGGAAGGTGACGGATGCAGATCGTGGCCTGCTCATCGCCGAACTCGACTTCGCTGCGGTGCCCGAATACATGGCCGCCTTTCCGTTCCCGCATCTGGTGCGCTACCGCGCGTCGATCGAAGGCACGACCCTGACTGTTGCCTTCGCCGTGATCGCGAGCGGCGAGATCCCGGTCCCGATCTCATTCGGATTCCACCCGTACCTGACACTGCCCGGCTCCGACCGTCGCGGCTGGGAGCTTGAGATCCCGGTAGCGCGCCAGGCGTTGGTCGGCGAGCGCATGCTGCCGACGGGCGAGTCCCTTCCGGTCGCTCCGCACGAGATCGACGGGCCGCTTGCGGAGAGAACGTTCGACGACGGCTATCCGGATTTGCGCGGGGAGCGGCCGGAGTTCGTGCTGGCCGACGAGCGTCGCCGGATCGCGCTGACGCACGTCTCGGGCTATCCGGTCGCGCAGGTGTACGCGCCGGAGGCTTCCCAGTTCATCTGTTACGAGCCGATGACGGCCCCGGTCGACGCGCTGATTTCGGGCCAGGACCTGGGATGGGTGCAGCCTGGGGACGAGTTCGAGGCTATCTTCACTATTTCAGTAGACAAACCCTGACGACGGAGGCCGCTAGATGGAGACCTGGGATGCGATCACGTCGCGCCGCAACGTGCGCGAGTTCACCGATGAGCCGCTGCCGGCCGACGCGCTCCAGCGGATCCTCGAGGCCGCCTGGCGCGCGCCGTCCTCGCGCAACAGCCAGCCCTGGGACTTCGTTGTCGTCACTGACCGCGAGCAGCTCGTCGAGCTCTCGGGCGTCTGGCAGGGCGGCGGTCACATCGCCGGCGCCGCCGCGGCTGTCGCACTCGTGATCGACGACAGCGACGACGAGCACACGCGTGAGAGCGTCCGCTACGACCTTGGCCAGGCATCGATGCAGATGATGATCGCGGCCGCCGACCTCGGGATCGGTTCCGGGCATTCCTCGGTCGGGGATCAAGAGCTCGCGAGCCGCATCCTCGGTCTGCCCGAGGGCAAGCTGACGCGCTACATCATCGACTTCGGCTATCCATCCGATCGGCCGCTGAAGCCGATCAAGAAGCCGAGCCGGCGCCCGTTCGACGAGGTCATCCACCGCGGTAAGTGGTAGCGGCCCCTCGCGTCAGGGGTGCCCTCGCGTCAGGGGTGCCCTCGCGTCCGGGGCCCGTCGGTTGACGTGGGGGGAGAAAGGCCGCGCCACGCGGCATTTCTCCCCCCACGCTAGGACTCGGCGGGGCTGCGCTTGCGCCAGCGCCGCTCGGCGCCGCCGGCTAGCTCGGTGTCGGCGCCCGCGTCGGTCGCGACCGCGTGTAGGTGGCGGAACGGCTTGCCGTCGCGTAGTTCGCGCACCACGCCGTCGATCAGGCCGCCGTCCGGGAGTTCGCGGCCGTCGGTGATCGCGTCGACGATCTCCCGCTTGCGCTTGATCAGGCGGGCCATCGTCTCGTCGATCGTCTCGGCGGCCAGCAGGTACCAGGCGGTTACAGCGTCGCGCTGGCCGATGCGGTGGCAGCGGTCCTCGGCCTGGTCGTGGATCGCGGGCGTCCACTCGAGTTCGAGGAAGCAGACGTTGGAAGAGCGGGTGAGCGTGATCCCCTGGGCGGCCACGCGCGTGGCACAAATGATCAGCTGCGGGCCATCCGGCTCCTGGAACGCGTTGATCGCCGCCTGACGCTCGACGAAGGTGTCCTCGCCAAGCAGGTGCAGCGCATCGGGGAAGCGGGCCACGACTGCCTCCTGCACCTCGACGTGGCGGGCGAATACGACCAGTGGCTCGCCCGAGGCGAGGAAGTCGTGGATCCATGTCAGAGCCGCCGCGAGCTTGCCGCGCGCAGCCAGGCGCTGCAGCGTCGTCAGCTGCGCGAGCCGCTCGGCCCGCAGCGTCGCGGCGATCTTGGCGTCGAGTTCCTTGAGATCGAGCGGCTGGCTCTTCAGCCACTTGATCACGTCGTCCTCGGCCAGCCGGTACTCCTCCTCGTTGTTCAGGGAGACCGGCACGACGACTTGGCGTTTGGCCGGAAGCTGCGGCAGGACCTCGGACTTGAGCCGCCGCACGAAGCAGTGCCGGCGCAGGTGCCAGTGCAAGCGCTCCTCGCTGAGCTCGCCCTCGAATTGGCGGCTGAAGCTGGCGCCGGAGCCGAACTCGCCCAGGCGCCCGATCACACGCAGTTGCGCGATCAGCTCGTCGGCGTGGTTCATCACCGGCGTCCCCGTCAGCGCCAGCCGCAGGCCGTCGCGCGCAACCGAGTCGGCCAGTCGCCTCACCGCGCGCGTGCGCTTGGCGGCCGGGTTCTTGCAGTAGTGCGACTCGTCCGCGACGAGTGCCTTCGGCCGCCGCTGCGCGAGCGTCTCGAGATGCGCCTGCACGACCTCGTAGTTGAGGATCGTGATGTCGGCGTGTGCCGGCGTCGAGCCGCGGCCGTTGACGACCGTCTGCGAACGGTGGGGCAGCCAGTGGGCTGCCTCTCGCGACCAGGTCAGCTTCATCGATGCCGGGCATATGACCACCGCCGGGAAGGCCTCGTCGGCCTCAAGCGCGGCCAGCGCCTCGACCGTCTTGCCGAGCCCCTGCTCGTCTGAGAGGAACGTGCGGCGCGCCTCGAGCGCGTAGCGGACCGCGACCCACTGGAACGGTGCGAGCTGGCCGCCCAGCCGCGTCGCCACCTCGTCCAGCGGCTCGGCCGTCGTTGCCCGCGACGCCGCGACCGCGCGCTGGGCGGCGCGATGCTGCTCGGCCAACATCGCCATCGCGTCGGCTGCGGCCGGCGCCACCTCTACCTCGTGCAGGGCGACGAACGCGTCGAGCTGGTCGACGATCCAGGCGTCGAGCTTGAGCTCATTGGAGGCTGCGCCGGGCAACTGCTCGAACGCCGTCTGAATCTCGGGATCCCAGAAGGTCTCCAGGGCGAAGCGCTCACCGGCGACGCTGCGAGTGAGGATCAGGCGTGCGGCCGGCGGCTGCTCGCCGTGCTCGAGCGCCTCGAGGCAACGGCGGGCGCCGAGGTTGAGCCGGGGATCGTGCAGCTCGAGCAGGGCCATCGCGGCATCGCGGGTGAGCGGCACGAGCCAGCGCCGGTCGAGCTCGATCGCACCTTCACGCAAGGCGGCCGACAGTGTGCCTGCGAGCGTGTCGAGCGCGAACCAGCCGCGACCGTCGTAGCGGGTCGTGCGCACGTGGCCGACCCAATGCCGCTCGACCGCGGCGAGCCACTCGTCGAACTCCTGAGTGCGTCGCAGCTCGGGCCTGAAGCGCAGGATCTCGGCGAGCTTGGCCGCGACCCAGCCGTTGGCCGGAGCCGACCACTCGCGCCGATCCCAATCGAACTTCCGCCCAGGCAAGGTGCGTACGGCCGCCACGAGGTGGCCGTCGTAGGGGAAGGCCAGCACCACCTCTTGACCGCCATCGGCTGCGGGCCGCAGTGCGACGTTCGGCTCTTCAGGTACCGCACGCATCGGCGAGTTCATCGAGCCTGGCAATCAGGTTCGCTCGCACGGTCGGCCACTCATCGTCGATTACAGAGTAGAAGGCTGACGACTGCACGGTGCCGTCGGACTCACGGATCGAGTAGTTACGCCAGACACCCTCGAACTGGGCCGGGAGCCGTGCCAGCGCGGCGCGCGAGCGCGCGTTCTGCTCGTACGTGTCGAAGTCGACACGGATACAACCAAGCGTCTCGAACGCGTGCCGCAGTTGCAGGAACTTTGCCTCCGTGTTGGCGCCGGTGCCCCAGACCGCCGGGGTCAGCCAGGTCCAGCCGATCTCCAACCCGCGGTCGCGCTCGCGCACCGTGCAGAAGCTGGTGCTGCCGACCGGCGCACCGGTCGCCCTCAGGATCGTCGCGAAGTGCGCGTCGCCGCCCTCCTCGGCGGTCTGCAGGCAGTGCTCGAACCAGTTGTCGAAGGCGGCCTCGCTGGTGCCGGGATTGAAGGACCAGTAATCCCAGATCTCGGTCGGCCTGGCAGCCGCGAGGAGCCCATCACGGTGCTTGGTTGCAAGTGGCTCGAGTCGCACGATCTGACCCACGAGCGATGGTTGCAGATGCCACATGGAAATCAGCCTAGGGGTCCCGGTGGGCGGATTTTCTAGCGATATCGGCTGAGATACCGCGGCGATATCGGCCCGAAATCGCCTTTTTGGAGGTGGTCACTCGTCGCGATGCGGTGGTCGCTCGCCGCGGCGGGGGATCATCACTCGCCGCGATGGGCGGTTGTCACTCGACGCGGACATAGAATCAGCGCCAGTGAGCGGCGCTGATCCGGATCAGGACCGCTGGTCCTCGCCGCAGGGCAACGTGACCGGCCTCGGGATCGTCGCCTCGTACAGCATCCGCTTCTGGACCTTGGTGATCGGACTGGGTGTGATCACCG
Source organism: Solirubrobacteraceae bacterium (assembly GCA_036268195.1). Lineage (GTDB taxonomy): Bacteria > Actinomycetota > Thermoleophilia > Solirubrobacterales > Solirubrobacteraceae > Palsa-465. Next base: position 182,101 of record DATAUP010000039.1, on the reverse strand, counting down.
GTCTGGCCGCTTCAGCGCTGGTCGGCCTGCTGCGCCTGGTCGAGCGCATCACCTACGGCGTGCACCGGTCGACGCTGCTGGCGTCGGTCGTAGCTGCCCCCGGCTGGCGGCGGATCGTGGCGCTTCTCGTCGCAGCCGCGATCGTGACCGTCGGCCTGCGCGTGCTCGGCCCCAGCTCGACGGGCGGCACAGAGGTGACGGAGGCGATCTGGCTGCGCTCGGGCAAGCTCGCGTTCTTCCCGAGCCTGGCACGAGGCGTACTGTCGATCGTGACGGTCGGCATGGGCGTATCGCTCGGCCGCGAGGCCGCTCCGCAGCTCGCCGGGGCCGCATTTGCGAGCCGCCTGTCGGAGTGGGCTGGGTTACCCGTCTGGCAGCGGCGGCTGCTGGTCGCCGCGGGAGCCGGCGCCGGCTTTGCGGCTGTCTACAACGTGCCGCTCGGCGGGACGCTGCTGGCGCTCGAGGTGATGCTCGGCACGTTGGCGCTGCCGCTCGTGCTGCCCGCGCTGCTGATGTCGCTGACGGCCACGGCCGTCGCCTGGATCTTCCTGGGGAACAACCCGATCTACCACGTCGGCATCGACCGGTTCCGGCCTTCGCAGCTGGTGTTCGCGATCTTGATGGGACCGATCATCGGGCTCGTCGCCACCGGCTGGACGCGTCTGATCTCCGCCGCCAACCGCCACCGGCCGAACAACGTCGGTCGCTGGTTCGTGCCGGTGCTCGCGTTCGGAGCGCTCGGGCTGCTGTCGCTGCAATACCCGCAACTGCTCGGCAACGGGCGTGGAATCGTTCAGCTCGGACTCGTCGGCAATATCACTCTCGGGCTGATGGTGATGCTGCTGATCCTGAAGCCACTGGTCACCGCCGCCTGCATCGCCTCGGGCTCGCCGGGCGGTCTGTTCACGCCGACGTTCGCGGTCGGTGTGCTGCTGTCCGGCGTGGCAGGAGCGCTGTGGGCACACGTATGGCCCGGCTCGCTGCCGGACTCCTACGCTCTGATCGGTGGTGGCGCCTTCCTGGCGGCGGCGATGCAAGGACCGCTCGCCGGAGTCGTGCTCGTGCTCGAGCTGACCCGGCACTTCGACTCGCTGATGGTGCCGACGCTGATCGCGGTGGTCGAGGCAACGGTGCTGTCGCGGCGACTCGGAGCCTCCTCGATCTATTCGGCCCGGCTGGCTTCCGGAGACGCGATGGAGTCGAGTCCGACCGCGAACGCGGCCTCGATCGCGACGATCTACGCGTTGGACGAGGCGCTACCGGCGGAGTTCACGCAGCGCCGCGAGAGCGACGCCTGAGCCCCAACTCGAGCTCGTCCGGGCCGACCTCGTGCCCGGCCTCGCACTGCAGCACCGCGTGCACGGGGCTGCCGCAGTCGGCATGGGTCAGTTCGACGCGGCCGCCGTCGGAGAACAGCCAGCGGTCGCCCCAGCGCATCATCGCGACCAGCACCGGCAGCAGATCACTGCCCTTCTCGGTCAGCTCGTAGCCGTTGCGACTGCGCTGGCCTGGCTCCTGGTAGGGAGCCTTCTCGAGCAGACCTTCGGAGGTCAGCTCGCGCAGCCGCGCCGCCACGACCGGCTCACTGAGGTCGGTGCGCTCGACGAACTCCTCGAAGCGGGTCGCGCCGTAGTAGGCCTCGCGCAAGATCACGTACGCAGACTTGGTTCCGATCGCGTCGAAGGTTCGGGCGATGGGGCACGCTACGGGCGGGCCCCAGCTCGAGCGGGGATCGAGCTTGCCGGTCATGTGAATCTCTGCGGTCATGCCTTGGGATTGTAGCTGACCAAGGCATAGCTAAGTCAGCTGTGTTAGTCTTGCTGGCTATGACCAGCCTAAGCCAGCGCCGCCGCAGGGATGCCTCCTCCTCACTCGTCCTGCTGATCGTCTGCGCGGGCGTCGTGCTCGCCAGCCTCGATCTGTTCATCGTCAACGTCGCGATGCCGAGCATGGCGCGTGATCTGCACCAGCAGAACCTGAGCACGCTCTCCTGGGTGCTTAACGCCTACGCGATCGTCTACGCGTCACTGCTCGTGTTACTCGGTCGCCTGTCCGAGGGGCGCGCACGGCAGAACGGCTTCCTGCTCGGCGCGCTGGTCTTCACGCTCGCTTCGGCCGCCTGCGGGGCCGCCTCCAGCCTGAGCATGCTGATCGTCTTCCGGGTTATCCAGGCGGCGGGCGCGGCCCTGCTCACGCCAACGTCGCTCAGCCTCGTGCTCGCGACGACGGCGCCCGAAAAGCGGCACGGCGCGGTTCGCACATGGACCGCCGTCGGTGGCGCCGCCGCGGCGCTCGGGCCAGTCGTAGGCGGTCTGCTGGTGGCAGCGAGCTGGCGCTGGGTCTTCTACGTCAACGTGCCGATCGGGCTGGTGGCGCTGGTCGTCGGCTGGATCCGCCTGCCGAACGTTCCCGGTCATCCGGTCAAGGCGCCGGACGCACTCGGCGCGACGCTGGTGACGGCCGGCGTGGCGCTGTTGAGCCTCGGCCTGGTCGAGGGCAATGATTGGGGTTGGGGTTCGGCGCGCGTGGTTGCTGCGCTCGCCGCCGCGAGCGTCCTGCTCCTGGGCTTCGTCGCACGTCTGCTGCGTCACGACAACCCCCTGTTCGATCCGAAGCTGTTCAGGGTTCGCACCTTCAGTGGCGCGTCGGTCGTGGCGCTCACGTTCTCGATCGCGTTCGGCGCGATGCTGCTCTCGATCGTGCTCTGGATGCAGGACGTCTGGGGCTGGTCAGCCCTACACACGGGCCTCGCGTTCGCTCCCGGACCACTGATGGTGCCGCTGTTCGGCCTGTTGATCACAGGGAAGTTGATCGCGCGCTTCGGTCCCGGGCGCGTGATCGGCGCCGGCGCCACGATCTACGCGATCGGCGTCGGCTGGTGGGCGCTGCGCGTCGGCTTGCGCCCCAATTACCTGGGCCAGGTGCTGCCCGGCACGATCTGCACGGGTATCGGCGTCGGCCTGACGCTGCCGACGTTCATGGCCACGGGAGCCGCCGCGCTGCCGCCGCACTCGTTCGCGACCGGCTCGGCTGTGGTCAACATGCTGCGCCAGGTCGGGCTTGCAGTGGGCGTTTCCGTGTTCGTCGCAGTGGTCGGCGCCCCGGCGACTCCGCACGCATCGCTGACGGCCTTTCAGCACGGCTGGACCGTGATCGCGGCGATTGGGTTCGTGGCGGCGATCGCTGGAGTTGCGGTGCTGCGGCAGCGTCCCGTAGCTGCGTCCGGGGCGGTCGCACCAGTCGGTGTGACCGCCATCGCGGCCGAGTAGCCGAGTAGCCCTAAGGTCACGTACTGATGAGCGGGACCCTGTCCAGGCCAGATGCCGAGCGCGGTTATCCACGGGAGTGGGGAGAGCCGCACACGAAGACCGCCACCTGGTTCTTGCCCGACGAGCTACGCCGCACGCTCCTTGGAGTAAGCGGCGTCGAGCTCGTCCACGGAATCGCGGACGGCCGCTACCCGCCACCGCCGATCATGAGCCTGTTCCCGGCGCGGTTTGTGTCCGTCGAGAAGGGGGAAGTGACGTTCGTCTGCGCTCCGGACCGCTCCTTCCTCAACCCGAGTGGCGCCGTCCACGGCGGCTTCCTGTCGACGTTGATGGACACGGCGATCGGCTGCGCGGTGATGACCGAGTCCACTCCAGCGAACCCATACGCCACAATTGAGCTCAAGGTCAGCTTCTTTAGGCCACTGCCAATCGATGGGCAGGAGGTGGAGGTTCGTGGCAAAACTCAGCGCGTTGGTCGCAGGGTCGCGTTCGCCGAGGCGCACGCGTATGACTCAGATCGCAATCTCCTGGGGCACGCAACCTCGTCGCTTGCTGCTGTCGTGGCCGGCCCCTAAAGCGGAGTACGCGCTCGCGCGGACGGTCGGCGTTGGACAGGCCCGCCGCTGGTCTACGCTCAGCGAGCTATCCCGACTAAAGCAATCGAAATTCACAACTTGATGGCGGGCGCGACGGACAGAGACGCGAGCCCGGGGGGCAACGGAACAGGCGGGGACGCGTCACGCGCGCTCGAGCTTGAGCTGCGCGACGTCCAAAAGCGATATCCCGGCCGCCGTGGGCCGGCGATCCAGGACCTCAGCTTGATCGTTCCCGCCGGCGAGGTCTGTGTTCTCGTGGGGCCGTCCGGCTCCGGTAAGACGACTGCGATGCGGTTGATCAACCGCATGATCCCGCTGACCAGCGGTGAGATCCTGCTTGGTGGGCGCAGTGTGCTGCAGCGCAACCCGACCGAGTTGCGGCGCGAGATCGGCTACGTGATCCAGCAGATCGGTCTGTTCCCACACCAGAGCGTGCGCGAGAACATCGCGACCGTCCCGAAGCTGCTCGGCTGGCACAAGGACCGGATTGAGGCTCGCGTCGAGGAGTTGCTGAAGCTGATCTCGCTCGATGCCGAGGAGGTCGCGGACCGCTACCCGAGCCAGCTCTCCGGTGGCCAGCGGCAGCGCGTCGGTGTCGCCCGCGCGTTGGCCGCCGACCCACCGCTGCTGTTGATGGACGAGCCCTTCGGTGCGATCGACCCGATCAACCGCGCGAACCTGCAGGATGCCTTCCTGGCGCTGCAGGCACAGGTGCGCAAGACGGTCGTGTTCGTCACTCACGACATCGACGAGGCGATCAAGCTCGGCGACCGCATCGCGATCCTGCGGGAGGGCGGCGTGCTGGCCCAGTACTCGACACCCGCGGAACTGCTCGATCACCCGGCAGATGACTTCGTCGCCGAGTTCGTCGGTGCCGACCGCGCGCTCAAGCGCCTCGGTCTGACGACGCTCGCGGACGTCCCGCTAATGAAGGTGAACGGCCACCGGCCTGCCGGGGAGATCGCCGTTACGACGAATGTGCGCGACGCGCTCTCGGCTGTGCTCGCCGCAGGCGGCGAGCCGCTCACTGTCGTCGACGATCACGGAGACGTGCTCGGGTTGGCGACGCTCGAGACGATCGGCCACGTCTTCAAGAACGGCGCTTACAGCGGGATGCCGGCCAGCGGGCCGGCATCTACGGAGCAAGCATGAACCCGGCGTTCGCGGTGAACCTCCCGAAGTTCGGGAACCCTAACCAGTTCGCGTGCGAGCGCGCCAACCGGCTGTTCTGCTGGGGCTGGTTCAGGCAGAACTGGGGCAGCACGCTCTGGCCGGCGCTGCGTCAGCACGTCGTGCTGGTGCTGATCGCCGTGGTCATCGGCTTTGCGATCTCGATGACGCTGGCGCTGATCGCCTACCGCTACCGCCATGCCGAGCAACCGCTGATCTGGTTCACGTCGTTCCTGTACACGATCCCGTCGTTGGCGCTGTTCGAGCTGCTCGTGCCGGTGCCGGGGCTCGGGCTCAGCCGCACGACGGCAGAGGTCGCGCTGGTCGCCTACACGCTGCTGATCCTGTTTCGCAACATCCTCACGGGCTTACGCAACGTGCCGGTCGATGTGCGCGACGCGGCGCGCGGGATGGGGATGAGCGATCGGCAGATGCTGCTGCGGGTCGATCTGCCACTGGCGCTGCCGGCGATCATCGCGGGCCTGCGGATCGCCACCGTGAGCACGATCGCGCTTGCGACGCTCGCGGTCGAGGTCGACGGCAACCAGGGACTCGGCGCGCCGATCCTGAGCGCGATCAACGACAACTACTTCAAGACCGAACTGATCGCGGCCGGTGCGCTGGCGGTGCTGCTGGCGTTCGCCGCGGACGCCCTGCTGGTGGGCGCGCAGCGGCTGCTTACCCCGTGGGCAAGGACACGGATCGCGTAAGGCATCCGCCGGCCGCGACACGTATAGACGATGCACAACTTCATCGATGCATTCCAGTTCATCGGCCGCAATGGCCAGCTGCCGGGGCAGCCGCACTTCCCGACGCTGACCTATTACGCCTGGGGGACGCTGAAGATCACGGTGATCGCGATGGCGATCTCGCTCGTGGTCGCGCTTCCGATCGGCCTCTGGCTCGGCCATATCCACCGCGGCTCGTTCGTCGCGATCAACCTCGGCAATGTCTGGCGCGCGCTGCCGAGCCTGGTTGTGCTGGCGATCGGCTTTGCGTTCCTCGGAATCGGGCTCAAGAACGTGCTGCTGGCGCTGGTCGTGCTGGCGGTGCCGCCGGTCATCACCAACTCCTACGTGGGCGTTGATCAGGTCGACCCTGACGTCGTCGACGCCGCGCGGGGGATGGGTATGACCGGCTGGCAGGTGCTATGGCGCGTCGAGCTGCCGCTTGCGACCCCGCTGGTCATGGCGGGCGTTCGCACGGCGGCGCTATTCGTTGTCTCGACGACCACGATCAGCGCGCTGACGGGCTACGCCGACAGCCTTGGAGAGATCATCAGCAACGAGGCGGGCTACCACCTCTCGGGCGTGCTCGGGGCGGCGATCTGCATCGCCCTGATGGCGATCCTGATCGAGATCGTGCTCGCTGGGGTGCAGCGCGCGATGACGCCTGCGGCGCTGCGGCGCGTGGATGCTCTCACGCTGCCGGACGAACTCATGCCCGCGAGGTTGGAGACAGCATGAACAGGCTTCTGGGAGAAAACGAAAACAACAGGAGGACATATGAGGTTCAACAAATGGGGACTAACGCGGCTAGCCGCGGCCGCTGCAGTCGCAGCCGGGTTAGTCGGATCCGCGACGCTCGCGTCGAGCGCCGCCGCGAAGAGCCTGCCCGGAACTGGCAAGCCGACCTTCGTGCTCGGGGACAAGAACTTCCCCGAGGAGTACGTCCTCGGCTCCCTGTATCAGGAGGCGCTCGAGGCCAAGGGCTACAAGGTGAAATTGATTGGCAACCTTGGGTCGACCGAGATCGCCTGGAAATCACTCAAGTCGGGTCAGATCCAGGGATACCCGGAGTACGACGGCACGCTGCTCTCGACGGTTGCCGGCATCACCAAGAATCCGGCCAATTCGAAGGCGGCCGCGACCGAGACCAAGAACTGGCTGGCCAAGCACGGCTACGACTTCACCAACGTGACGCCGTTCACCGACTCGGACGCGATCGCGGTCCTCAAGTCGTACGCGAACGCGCACGGCCTGAAGACGATCGGCGACCTCAAGAAGCTCGGCGCGGCCGTCAAGCTCGGCGGCGCGGCTGAGTTCAGCACCCGCTACCCGGACGGCCTCGTGGGTCTCAACAAGATCTACGACGTGCACCCGACGTTTGACCCGCTGACGATCAGCGACTTCTACGACGCGCTCGACGACAATCAGGTCAACGCCGCTGTGGTGTTCACCACCGATCCGCCGCTGAAGACCGGCAAGTACGTCGTCCTGAAGGACACGAAGTTCATCTTCGGCTTCCAGAACGTCGGTTTGGTCGTCAAGAAGAGCGTTGCCACCGCTGAGGGGCCGGCGTTCACGTCGACCGTCAACGCGGTCAGCAAGCTGCTCACGCAGCAGGCGATCATCGCCCTGAACTCCGACGTCGAGGTCGACAAGCAGTCGCCCGCGACTGTCGCCAAGGCGTTCCTGAAGGTCAACCACCTGCTGTAACCGGCAGCTCTAGCTAGGTCTGAAGGGGTGGGGCCGGTGGGCGTGGAGTCCGCCGGCCCCACGCATTTGCCCGGACACGACGGCTCGCTCGCCCTCGGCCCGCGTCAGCTTCACGGTCCAGCAGGGGCTCGCGATCCGACCAGGCTCGGTACTCTTCGTAGTCCGGCGGATCGCCCACTCGACCGCGGGCCGCAAGGTCCAACCGGCGCCACGCGCCCCGCCACGGCGGAGCGGCCAGTCCCGGTGGTTGGGAGTGTCATGCTGCCCAGGCAAAGACACTCAATTAAGTCCTGGGACGTTGTAGTTCAGTGGTGATCTTTGACCGGACTGCGTGGGGCCAGGCCTTGGGCTTGGCCCCACGCGTTCTTTCCGCTTTATCCGTCCATATGACGTACAACGGCGGAAAGCACGCTCGTGGGCTGAGCCGTGGATGCCGCCTGGCGGCACCTGATCGGATCAGGCGGCGAGCTGGTCGCTTGCGGTGACCGTTGACACGAAGGCGCAGATGAGCGGATGGATCGGTCTGCCTGCCGATGCGCCGATGTGCGGTTGGAACATGCTCGCGACGTAGAAGGGATGGTCCGGGAACTCGAGCACCTCGGCTCCCGCGTCAGGTGCCGTCGCGCTCACGATCACGCCGACCTGCTGCAACGCCAAGATCGCGGTGGCCGTCGGGCCGTAGCTGCAGAAGTGCATACCCACGAACGGCTCAGGGCACCACCTCGCGAACCGGGTACCTGCGACCGGGCTGACCAGCCGCTCCTGACCCTGCAACGAGCACGCGAGGCCACTGATGACGTTGTCGTCGGCTTCGCCGTCCGCCTCCGCATTAGTGGCAGCGGTCCCGAGGACGTTGCGCGCGAACTCGATGACCGCGTATTGCGTGCCGGCGCAGGTGCCGAGGATCGGAGTCTGTCGCTCACGTGAACTCCGCAAAGCTTCGATCACGGCCTGAGCGTCCGCGTATGGGCTTCCGGGAACCGCCCAGACGCCGTCATAAGCCGTGATATCGAAGCCCGAGTCCGTCGGCACCCATTCGGCGGTGACGCCCATTTCGTTCTCGAGCCGAGGGATGAGCGCGTCCAGTTCGTGGTGACTGGGGTGATCGCAGCGGTCACCGAGGAGGGCAACGAAGGGCATCGATGAGACTCTAACCGCAGACGGACGAACCCTGCCCACGCAAGAGGAGACAGAGAGATGCGCGCCACCCAAAGCGAGCTGGCTGAACGGTTCCGAGCTCTTCACGGCGGCCCCGGTTTTGTGATGCCAAACGCTTGGGACGGACTTACCGCCGCGATCTTCGCCCGGGCCGGATTCGAGGCAACAGCAACTTCATCGGCCGTCTATGCGTTCAGTCTTGGGCGCGCCGACGGCAGCCACGAGGTCACACGTGAAGAGCAGTCTCGAGCACGCTCAGCTGCTTCACAACTCGAGCGGCCTCCCGGTCAACGGTGACTTCGAAAACGGCTACGGCGACACCGTCGAAGAGGTCGGCTCGACAGTCGAAGCAGCCATCCAAGCTGGACTGGAAGGCACTGGAATCGAGGACACCTCCGGTAACGTCGCCGTGGCCGCCAGCGGCCTCTCATTCCGCGAGGCACTCGCGTTTCTTCCGCGCTGACTTCCGCATACGGAAGTGCAGGCGGAAGGAATGGTTGTGAAAGACTGCCGCGCATGAGCGAGGAGACAGAACACGATCACGGCGAGCACGACCACGCCGGACATGAGCACGATTACGAGGGCCACGACCACGAGGGCCACGACCACGAGGGTCACGACCACGACCACGCGCTGATCGTTGACCGGCTGCCCGAGGGCGCCTGGCAGATCGACCCCGCGAGCAGCGAGGTGCTGTTCAAGGCGCGGGCGCTGTTCGGGCTGCTGCCGGTCACCGGCGCGTTCGAGCGCTTCACCGGCGAGATGATCGTCGACCCGGAGGGTGCGGCGAGCGGCCGGCTGGTGGTTGAGACGGCGAGCATCAACAGTGGTATCCGCAAGCGCGATGCCGACCTGCGCAGCGCCTCCTACTTCGACAGCGACAAGTACCCGGAGATGACCTTCACGCTCGAGAAGCTGGAGCCGAGCGGCGAGGACCACCTGAACGTGACGGGAACGCTGCTGATTCTGCATACCTCGATCCCGGTCACTTTCCCGGCCTATGCGATCGCGCACGGCGACCATCTGCACCTCGAGGGGGGCGTGACGGTCGACCATGACGTCGCCGGGCTCGGCTGGGCCAAGCCCGCCCTGGTCGGCAAGCGAGTCCGCGCGGAGGCCGCGCTGACGCTCACTCGCGTGATCTGACGCCACTCGCCGGCGTCCAGAGCAGCTCTTGTAACCCGGTCGCACGGCCCGCTGGCCGCGCGACTGCTGCGCGCACCGACTCCTCGGCGCCCGCGACGATCAGCGTGTTGCGGGCACGAGTGACGCCCGTGTAGAGCAGCTCACGCGAGAGCAGCGGCGAGTCGGCCTCCGGCAGCAGCAGTGCTGCCACATCGAACTCGGAGCCCTGGCTCTTGTGGACGGTGGTCGCGAACAGCGGCTCGACATCGGCGAGCCGCGACGGCGCCAGCTCTATCGCGGCCCCGCCGGCGTCGAACACCGCCCGTAACTCGCCGCTGCCGTCGCTGCCGCTCACGACGACGCCGGTGTCGCCGTTGTGCAGGCGCAGCTCGTAGTCGTTGCGGGTGACGAGTAGCGGCAGCCCTGGATAGGGCTGCGCACCCGGTTCGAAGTCGGCGACCTCGGCACGCAGCCAAGCCTCGACGGTGTCCGTCCATTGCGCGACGCCGTAAGGCCCGTGACGGTGGGCGCACAACAGGCGAAAGCGCGTGAGTTGATGGAGCGCCACGGCGGCGTCGCCGGCGCGCGCGGCCGCGATCAGCGGCGCGTAGGCGGCGAGCGCCCGCTCACGCAAGACCTCAGGTTCGGCGACCGGGTCGCGCAGCCAGGTGACGTTGCTCTCGCCGGTCGCGAGCGCAGTGACGGTCGCGTCGGCGTCACCGCGGCGGATCGCCTCGGCCAGCGCCGCGATCGGCGCGACGCTGCGGTGCCCACGGCGTAGCACCGCGACGCCGTCACCGAACGAGTGCTGCTCAGCAGTGCCTGCGGGCTCAGCCCCGGTCACGCGCGCGAGCGCGGCGCGCATTCCCGGCCCGAACTGTGGCGCCTCGGCCGCCGGGCCGACGATGTCACGCAGTACCGCGCCGACCTCGATCGCGGCGAGCTGGTCGGGGTCACCGACGAGCACCAGCTGGGCGTCGTCGCGCACGGCGTCGACCAGCCGCACCATCAGCGATAGCGGCACCATCGAGGTCTCATCGACGATCACGAGGTCGTGGGGGAGCCGGTTGGTGGCGTCGTGGCGGAAGCGGCCGCCGGGCAGCCAGCCCATCAACCTGTGGATCGTCGAGGCGCGGACACTGCCGCCGACGGCCTCCTGCAGCCGCGCCGCCGCCTTGCCGGTGGGCGCGCAGAGGGCGATCAGCGGTGCCGGCACCTCGTGTTCGGCCGCCAGCGTCCGTGTCAGCCCGACGATCCGCGCCACGGTGGTGGTCTTGCCGGTGCCGGGGCCGCCCGCGATCACGGTCAGGTCGCGCAGAACGGCGACGGCGGCAGCTGTGCGCTGCTCTGCGGCCTCATCGCCCGGGAACAAGCCTGTGATCGTCGCTCCGAGGGCAGCGAGGTCGCCGATGTCGGCACGCATGCGGTTTCGAGCCAGGAGGGATGCGGCGAGCCGCTGTTCCTCACGCCAGTACCGGTCGAGATACAAATGGGTGCCGACGAGCCGCAAAGGCGCCGGCGCGGCTTCATCGGCACCTACCAGCGCGCCGCAGTCACGCATGCGCTCGGCGTCATCTGGCTCGAGCCCGAAGAAGGCGTGGCCCTGGCGCGCTGCGGCGACGGCCAGCGCCACGCAGCGCAGGATCTGCGGATCGCTCACGCTGGTGATCTGCCCGAGCGTGGACGCTACATGGATGTCGGAGGCGAGCAGGACCTCGGCCCGGTTGAGCTCGGCCAGCGGCTCCGGTGCCCGCAGCGCCAGCTCCGCCGCGAACGGGTCGAGTTCGAGCGGCTCGTCGATCGCGCTCACAGCACTTCGCCTCCGGCCAGCAGGTCACTCAGCGCCACGACCAGCTGCGCCGGCGGACGCCAGGCGAACACGCCGGTTTGCACGAGGGAGTCGTTTGTGGGCCTGGGGCCCGGAAACGACTCCCTCGAGGCCGGGTCCCCGGTACCTAGGCTCCCAGCGCCGACCATGCCGCGTACGAACAGGTAGCGGGCACCGGCGAGATCGGTCGTGGGGTCGTAGTCCGCCAAGCGCCAGCGCAGGTAGCGGTGCAGAGCCACGGAGTAGAGCAGGGCCTGCAGCACGTAGTGGGAGCGCTGCATCTCCCCGGCCAGCGCGGCCGGCGCGTAATGGGCGGCGGCCAGCGGCTCTCCCGCTGGCCCCAGCCAGTTGGTCTTGTAGTCGATGATCGCGTAGCGGTCGCGGGATTCTGTCCCACCCTGCCCGCGCACGCGCAGGACGAGGTCGATGCTGCCGGTCAGGTAGCCGCGCAGCGCGGCCGCGAGCATCGGGTCGCGCAGGCGCTGCGCGTAGCCCGCGACCGGATCACCGGCGGGGAGCAGTGAGGCGAGCAACGTGCCGATATCGGACAGCTGCGGCGCGCTCACGGCGTCGTCGCCGCCCGCGAGCGGCAGCTCGAAGTTGAGCTCATCGAGCCGATCGGCCCGCGGGACGCCCGCGAGTGCGAGCGAGCCAAGCTCGCCACCCAGCGGGGTGGCGAGCGCCAGTGCGAGGCCCTGCGCCACGTGCTGTGGCTGGCCGCCGAGCAGCTCCGGCCGGTGCGCCACCGCGGCCGTCAGCCATTCAGCCAGGGTCCCGGCAAGGTCAGAGCTGTCGAACTCGACCTCCTGCAGCGCCTGATGGATCAGGGTGCCGAGCTGCGGCCCGGCCGCCATCTCGGACAGCGGCAGCTCGGAGGGGGCGGGAGCGGCTCGCGTGGCCGGCTCGTCGGTGACGCCGGCATCCTCGGGCTCCGACGCGACGATCGCGTCGTGCGCGGCCGCTGTCAGGGCGCTGTAGGAGGTGCGCCGCCAGGCCGTATCGATGCGGCGCATGAAACGCGCACGCCGGAGCGCCATCTCGGCGTCGATGTCGGGGCTCCAGCGGGCCGGCGAGCCAGGGCGCGCCGGCTCGACCGCGACCGCGTGCGGCGCGCGTTGGGCGATCTCCTCGAAGCGGGCAAGGGCGGCGTCCTCGCGCGGGCGGCGGCCGCCCTGCCAGTCGACGTTCCCCTCCGCGTCCTGGGCGAACAGCAGCCGGCCGAGCGGCGAGTCCTTCGCGTACCAGGCGCTTGCCCACCAGATCACGGCTTGGTGACGCGCACGGGTCAGTGCCACGTATGCGAGCCGGAGCTCCTCGCCGCGCTCCTCGACGTTGTGCTGGCGGAGGTGGACGTCGTACTCGTCGCCGGTCAGCCCCACATCGATCGCGCGGCTCCCTGAGTCGTCGTGGAAGTAGACGGGCGCGCCCTCCTCGGCGAGGCGGCCGGCGTCCCACAGAAACGGGCAGTACACGATCGGGAACTCGAGCCCCTTACTGCGGTGGAAGGTCAGCACCTGAACGGCGTCGGCATCCGAGTCGAGGCGGCGCGTGCGCTCGTCGTTCGAGCCCTCGCGATCAGCGGCGGCGAGCCGCTGGCGCAGCCAACCGGTCAGCGCCGCGACGCCGAACTGCTCGCTGCCGGCGGCGGCATTGAGCAGCTGCGATACATGCTGGAGATCGGTCAGCCGCCGCTCACCGCCGACGAGCGTCAGCAGCCGGCCCGCCGCCTGGCCGCCGGCCAGGATCGCCTCGGCGAGGGTCGAGATGCCCTGCTCGCGCAGCGTCCGCGCCCAGCCATGCAGCCGCTGGTGGAGGGTCTCGAGCTCGGACTCGGTCGCACTCGCGAGCCGGGTCGCGTTCCAGCCGAGTAGCGGCGTGAGCGCGGCTGCGCGCGCCCGCGCCGGGTGCGAGGGCTGTTCGAGCGCCTCGAGCAGCCGCAGCCAGTCGGTCGCCGCCGGCGTTGCGAACACGCTGCCCGAGCTGCTGATCACGGCTGGGACGCCGAGCGCCTCGAGCTCCTCCTGGATCAGCGCCGCGTTGCGATGCGTGCGGACCAGGACAGCGACGTGGCCCGGTGCGACGTGGTCGGTTCGCGACATCTGGCCCTCCTCGTCACGGGTCTCGATCTCGGCGTCCGAATTCAGCAGCGCGACGACGTCTGCTGCGAGGTCGCGCGCGACGAAGCCACGGGCCGACTCGGCGTTGGGAAAGCCGCTGCCCGTACGCACGATCGAGGGCTCGGTCACGTCGACCACCCGCACGCGCAGCGCCTTGTCGCTTGGCGCCCCGAGCAGGCGCGGGTGCTGGTGGCCGGGCGCGGCCTCGACGTGGCGGTAGACGATCCCGGGGTGGCCGAGCCGCGCCTGTCCGAACAGCGCGTCGAGCCCGTCGAGCAGCGCCTTGTCGCTGCGTCGGTTGACGTTGAGCGTGGCCCGCGCGCCGGCGCTCGCGGCCGCCTCGAGGTACGCGTAGACGTCGGCACCACGGAAGGCATAGATCGCCTGTTTGGGATCACCGATCAGGACCAGCGTGGTCTGACCGCCGCCGAACGCGCGGTTCACGATCTCCCACTGGATCGGGTCGGTGTCCTGGAACTCGTCGATCAGCACGACCCGGTAGCGGTTGCGCAGACTCGCGATCGCAGCGTCACCGCCGGGGCCGGTGAGCGTGTCGAGCAGCCGCGTCAGCTGATCGTCGTGGGTCATCAGCGCGAGCGCCCGCTTGCGCGCCTCGAGCTCGTCGCGCGCGGCCCGCGCCAGCCCGCGCCGCATCGCCTCGGGCGTGCGGTCGCGCGGGTCCAGCGGATAGATCTCAGAGGTGGGGTTCTCGATCGCGATGCGCGCGATCCGGTCCGCCTGATCGCGAGACATCGCGAGGCCGTCGCGGTCACGGAAGAAGCGGCGCACGTAGAGATCGTCGATCACCTCGCGCACCAGGTCGTCGACGTTGTCCACGAAGCTGACGCTGGGCTCGGTCTCGGCCAGCGTTCCCAGCCCGTCCAGCACCTTCTGGCAGAAGCCGTGAGTCGTCTCGATCGTGGCTGCGTCGAAGTTGGCGATCGCGTGCGCCAGCCGTGCGCGGCGCTCGCGCACGGTCTCGAGCGGAGCCGCTGCAAGCAGGTCGATGACGTCGTCGATCCGGGTCGGCAGCGTGCCGGCGGCGACCCGCGCGAGCTCTTCTTCAGTCACCACCAGCCGTTCGCGCACGCGCTCGCGCAGCTCGCTGGTAGCGATCCGCGTGAACGTGACCAGCAGCAACTGGTCGAGCGTGACGGCGCCTTCGGCGATGAACCGGGCCGCCAGCGCGGCGATCGTGAATGTCTTGCCGGTACCGGCGCTGGCCTCGAGCACGGTCACGCCCGAAGGCAGCGGGCCACTGAGCTCGAATGGCTGGGCGTCGAGGCTTGTCGGGGCGCCGGTCATCAGCCCTCGATGACCTCGCGGGACAGCAGCGGCTGCCAGATCGCGAGCGCGAGCTCGCCGAGCCGGTCGAAGTCGAGCCCGGGACTCAGCGCGAGTCGGTGTTCGGGCTCGTCCACCTCGCCGTCGTAGTTGAAGCGGGAGGCCCAGACGTGGTTCGCTGCGGCGATGGGGTCATCGCCGGTTTGCAGCGAGGCCTCCGCATATGCGTGCGCGGTTCGGCACGGAAGCGGGAGTGGTGAGCGCAGCCCCTCGGCGCGCATGGCCATCAGCGGCACCAGCTGCGCGAGTGCGGCTGAGGAGCGCCCGCCAGGCGTGCTTCCCAGCTGCGGTATGCGGACCACCTTGATCGAGCCGGGCTCAGGCCCACGGCCGATCGTCACCGCCTCGAATGGGATTTCTGGTTGCGCAGCGCTCAGCGCCAGCAGCCGGACCCAAGCAGCAAGCCGCTGGCGGGGACTCAGCCGCGAGTAGCTGACCTGAAGCATCACATGGCCGTAGATACCACCGACGGTGCCGGTCAGCCGCGCGCCGTCCGGGAGCATCACGTTCGTCTGCTCGGAGCGAGGGTCGTGGCCGGAGGCGTACGCGTGGGCTGCGCCCGCGATCGCCTCGACATCCGGCCACAGCCGCTGCAGGACCGGGCGTCCGAGCTCTCCCGGCGGTAGCGTGCCGCGGGCGATCTCCGCCAGCACCGCTTCCCGCGCCTCGACACCGGCGAGCACCCCCTCCAGCAGCCGCTGGCCGACGCCCCAGCGGGCGAGGCCGTCAAGCTCGATCGGCAGCGCGTCGTCGATCTCGTCCTCGTCGCGTTGGGCGGAGACGCCGAGCCGCTGGCGCAGGAACGCCCGCACCGGCCGCTGGACGAAGGCAACCAGCTCATCGAGTGTGACGAGCTCATCACCGACCGCCGGCGGCAGCGGCTCCGGCAGGAACGGTGGCGGCGCGTGCCGCGGCGCTAGGGACGCGCGCGCTCCCGCCAGCGCGGCCGCATCGAAGCTCCACGGTCCGGCGGCGGCGCGCGCCGGATCCGAGGCGGTGCCGGCGAAGTTACGCGGATCGAAGGCCTGCAGCGGATGGCGGATCACCACTTGGTCGCGTGCCCTTCGCGTCGCGCCCGCTGGCGCAACGCGGGCTGTAGCGTCGATCGCGTCCAGCAACTCACCGACCGGCACCGCCGGCGGCAACGGCGCGTTGGTGCGCTCGTCGTTGCCGCTGTACGTGACGATCAACGCCTCGCGCGCCGCCAGCAGCGCATCGAGCAGCAGCTGGCGGTCTTCAGTGCGCGGATCACGGTCACCGGGCTGTGGGTCGACCAGCAGCAGGTTGTCGCCGTCACGCTGGGTCTGCCGTGGAAAGGCGCCGTCGTCGAGGCCGAGTAGGCACACGACCCGGTGTGGCACCGAGCGCATCGGCACCAGGGTGCAGAAGGTCAGATGGCCGCTGCGGAAGTTGGCACGGGTGGGACGGCCCTCCAGCCGGTGGCCGAGCAGCGCCCGCAGCTCGGGCAGAGAGAGGCTGATGCCGGCGCCGGGTGGGTGGGATCGAGTTCCGGCGCTCTCCTCGACGATCTCGGCAAGCAGCGAGTCGAGCTGCCGGCGCTGCCAGGACTCGCGCTCGGGCGTGGCCGTGAGCGCATCGGCGGCCGCGGCAAGCGTCTGGGCCCAGCCGGCAACGGTCTGCGGGCCGGAGAGCGCGCGGAGCGTGGCATCGAGCCGGTCGACCAGCTCGGCGAAGCGGCCGGCCAGCTCGATCTCGCTGCTCTGGACCGTCGTCGCGGGCAGCACGCCGTGCAGCAGCGAGTGCGCCTCTGGGTCCATCGCGACGCCGAGCAGCAACCGCCGCAGGCCCGCGGCCCAGGTTCCGGCGTCGACCTCGGTCAGCTTGTAAGCGGCGCGGGCGGCCGCGTCGAGTCCCCAGTGGATCTGCGCGTCTGCGACCCATTCACGGATTTGTGCGAGCTCGTCGTCATCGAACCCGAAGCGCGCGCGGACCGGAGCGGCGTCGGCCAGGTCGAGCAGCTCGGAGGCGGTGACGCGGCTCGAGGCGAGCTCGAGCAGCCGCGCGGCCACGGCCAGGATCGGGGTCGTGCGGCGCAGCGAGCGGTCGGCGAGCCTGACGCGAAGGGTGGGAGGCTCGCCGAGCAGGCGCTCCGCGGTGCCGTCCCGCTCGTCCTCGGCCGGCACATGCCCGCCGAAGGTCGCCTCAATCAGCGGCGCGAATGACTCAATGTCCGGGCACATCACGATCACGTCCCGCGGCTCGAGCGTCGGATCGTCGGCAAGGCGGTGGAGGATCGCCTCGCGCAGCACCTCGACCTGGCGCGCACAGCCGTGGCAGGCGTGGACGCGGACGCTGCCGTCCGTGGGCGATAGCTCGATCCGGTCGTCCGGATCCCCGGTGCGCAGGGCCGGTCCGGGTGCCACACGGTCGGCACGGACGTCGGCTTGCAGTGCTTCGAGCAGCGTGTCCCGGCGCTGCGGTTCCGGCAGCGGGTGGTGGCGGTCGACGCCGGTGCCGGCGACGAGTTGCTGCAGGCCGCGGACGTCGCGGCCCCAGGATTCAAGCAGCCGGTTCTGGCCCGCGCCTCGGTCCCACATCTCAGGCGAGGGATGCAGCAGCATCAGGTGCACATCGCGCCTGACCGCGAGCGCCTGCAGAACGAGCAGCTGGCTCGCCGGCAGGCGCGTAAGGCCGAACAGCGCGAACCGCTGCGGCAGCGTGACCACGTCAGGCTCGCTCTGCAGTCGTGCGCACGCCGGCTCGAGGCGCTCGGCGAGGCTCGGGATGCCGACCGCCTCGCGCAGCCGCCGCCACAGCTCCGGCTGCCAGCCGGCGGCCGCGTGCTCGTCGATGCCGCCGGACTCGCCGCGTGCCCAGGCCTGGACCAGCTCCGGACGCCGCACCGCGTACTCATCGAACAGCCGTGCGACGTGCGCGAGCCGCGCGTAGCGATGCTCACGGCCGCCCAGTAGGTGGCGGGCAAGCGGCTGCAGCCAGCGCTCGTCGAGAGCGCCCTCGACCACATCGATCAGCGGCCAGACGAGCCGCGCCGGTCGCCAGGGGTCCCGCTCTGGCGCGATCCCGCTCGCCAGCGCCAGCGCATCGGCCACGAGGCTGCCGGGAAACGGAAACTCGACGTTCGCGCAGACGCCGTCACGTTCGCCGGTACGAGTGCCGAGCCGTGCGGAGAGGCGCTGGGTCAGCCAGCGCTCGATCCCGCGCGTGGGCACGGCCACGACCTCGGCCGCGAACGGGTCCGGTGGGACCGCGGCCAACAGCTCGGCGAGCGCGTCAGCGAGCACGTCGGCCCGCTCTGCACGGTGGATCTCCAGCATCGGTTCAAGACTCTAAGCTCCCTTCCCGATGCGACTGGAGGGGATCGACGCGGGCGACATCGTCGAGATCGACCGGCTGGGACGCCGGTTCCACGCCCTGGTGTCCGGGAACGCTCCGGGCGGCCTCGCGATCCAACCGCTTGACCGTCGCGTCTCGTACCGCTCCTGCCGCGCGCGTGACGTTGTGGCGCACTGGGCCAAACGTGGCCGCCCGCGTGCGAGCACCGAGCCGCTTGAGCCACAGGTTCTGCAGCTGGAGCTCGATCTCACGGTGCGCTCTGAGTAGCCGTCGCGCCTACCGACGCGCAGCTGCAGTCGTGCGGGCGGTCGCTTTTGTCGCGGCCCTCATCAGCTCCTGTTGCGCAGTCGCGACGGCTTCCGCCGCGAAGATGGTCCCGCGAACGATCGGCGAGGTCCCGCCGGCGAATCCGAAGCACTCGCTGGTCCTCGACGAGCACCTCAGACCGGACTGCGGCGGGGTCGACGACCACTCGGGAACCTGCCAGGACGAGTCTGTTGCGATGCTCAATGCGGGCCGCCGTGACGAGCATCTCGGTCCGCTCGTGCTGCCAGGCAATTGGAACCGGCTGACGGTGCCGGAGCAGTTGTTCGTGATGACGGAGCTCGAGCGGACCGCCCGTGGCCTGCAACCGGATACGGGGCTCGCGGCCGACTGGAACGTGGCCGCGAGCGCCGGGGCAGACGCCGGCGAGGACCCGACCAGCGCCGGGTCCGGCACGAGCGGTCTTGAATCGGTGTGGGCCGGAGGCGACGCGAATCCGATCGTTGCGACCGTCGAATGGATTTACGCCGACGGGCTGTTCCCCGATGACTCATCCACGAACGGCGACTGTTCTGAAAGCGCGACCTCAGGATGCTGGGGCCATCGTGACGTCCTGCTCCACGACACAGCCGCGACCTCGTGCGAAAAGCGGTGTGCCATCGGTGCCGGGTATAGCCCCGACGGCTTCATCGCTGCCGGGTCCGGCAGCTCGCATGAGTCTTACGCCGAGGTCATCGGTGTGGGCGGCGGCAACAACCCGGATCCTTTGATGTTCCGGTGGAGCTCCGAGCTGCAGTATCTGCCGGCATGCGAGCGCGCAGGCGACACGTGCGGGTGGAACGGCCGCCCGCTCGTCACAGCGAAGGGATTCCTCAACGTGCGCGGCGGTGCGTCGCCGCTGGTCCAGCCGTGGTTTCCGGTGGCACTGCACTGGGATGCGAGCGGGAGCGGGGCCGTCAGCGTGTCCGTCTCGGTCGGCACGAGCGTCGCCGGGCTAAATGTGGTGGCGGTGCGCGGCGGCGACAAGGTCACGCTCAGTGTGAGGAAGCTTTCAACTGCTGACTTCGTCGCCTCCGGGAGGATCGCCGCCGGACACTGGACCGTCACGATCACGTACCGAACCGCGCCCGGTCATGGACCTTCGCCCTCAACCGTGGTCGGGGTGACCGTTCCTGGTGGGTGATGAGGGACCGTCCCATCCGCAGACTCCCTACGCTGTCGCCCCGTAGCGACCGAAAGGGAATGCGATGAACGACGACTGGCGTGTCCAGGTCACCTGCCCGACCACTGCAACAGCGGCTAACCTCGCGGAGCTGCTGCGCGACGGGGGTTTTGAGCACAGCATGCAGGACGCGGCCGGCGAGCGGGTGATCGCATCACTCGATGGCCATGAGTTGTTCCTGTACGCCGGCACGCGCGCACAGGCGGAGAAGGCGGCAGAGGCCGTCAAGGCGCTGGCGGCGCCCTCCGGCGTCAGCATCCGCACCGAACTGCGTCGCTGGCACCCGGCCTCCGAGGAATGGGCCGATGCCGATCTACCACTGCCTGAGAGCGAGCGGGCCGTGGCCGAGGAGCACGCGGAGCTGATCGCAGAGGAGCGCGAGGAGTCCCAATCCCTTCATTTTTCCGAGTACGAAGTCCGAGTCGGAACTCAGTCACATCGGGACACGCTCGAGCTGGCCGGCAAACTCCGCGCCGACGGCATCCCCAGCCTGCGTCGCTGGCGCTACCTGCTGATCGGCACTGCGGATGAGGACGCCGCCAAGGCACTCGCCGAGCGCATCCGCACGATCGCCCCGGCCGGCAGCACTATCGAGGTCGAGGCGAGCCTCCGCGAGGTCGAGCAGGAGACGCCGGCGAACCCGTTCGCCATCTTCGGCGGCCTGGGCGGCTGAGGGCCAGCGGCCAGCGACCAGCGGCCTGGGCGGCTAAAGCGGCTGGCGGATCGGGCCCCACCCCGCCCCGCCGGCTCTCACATGGTTCAACCGTACCCGCGCCTGGACGAGCCGCCGTGCATGCGCTCCGACAGGCGTAAGCCAGGCGTAGGTGCTCCTCCACTCGATCGAGCGCCAACTCCATCAGCTCAGTGGCCTCGACGACCAAATCGGGGTCAACGGTCTCGAGAACGCTGCGAATCGTGCCGGACATCATCTCGATCACGACGGCGCCCGGCTCCTCTCCGGGATAGGCGTCAGCCGGCAGGGACTCGGTCAGGTCGCCGGCAATGTCGGTCAGCAGCAAACCGGATCGCAGGAGGCTGAGCACGAACTGGTCGATGTGGTCTTGTGTCTGTGCAGATTCCATACTCTTAGGAGGCTTTGGCGTCACGAGATTGACCCCCCCCGCCCGATGAGCTCGTGCGGAATTGGTCCAAATTGCGGGACCTGCGCGACTTGGAATAACCATCTGACGGCGCCGGCTCAAGCGAGGCAAGGATCAGTCCCGCCCACCCCGCGACGCGTACGGACATACGCGAGCGACCGAAGGCGAAGCCTCGCGTAGGTCCGCCGCCGTTAGACGGTGAAGACGATCTTGCCGCTGGTTTCTCCCGCGAGCATCGCCTCGAACCCGGCGCGTGCGTCGGCCAGCGGCAGCGTCTGACTGATCACGGGCTCGATCCCGCGGGTGGCGAGCAGCCGGACGAGCCGCTCGAGCTCGTCGCGGGTGCCCATCGTCGAGCCCACGACTGACAGCTGCAGGAAGAAGATCCGTGTCAGCTCGGCCGGTGAGGCGTCACCGGTGGTGGCGCCGGAGATGACGATCACGCCGCCCTGCTTGAGCGACTTGATCGAGTGTGACCAGGTGGCTGCGCCGGTCGTCTCCATCACCGCGTCGACGCGCTCGGGCATGCGGGCGCCGGGCTCGAAAGCGGCATCGGCGCCAAGCGCGAGTGCCAGCGCCCGCTTCTCCTCTGTGCGGCTCGTGGCCCAGACGCGCACGCCGGCGCTCGAGGCGAGCCGGATCAGCGCGGTCCCGACGCCGCCACTGGCGCCCTGTACGAGCACGGTCTGGCCGGGCTTGACGTCCCCGCGCGTGAACAGCATCCGGTAGGCGGTGAGCCACGCCGTCGGCAGGCAGGCGGCATGCTCGAAGCTGAGCTCGGGTGGTTTGGGAACCAGGTTCCGGCGCGGGACGGCGACCTTCTGGGCAAGTGCGCCCTGGTGCACTTCGGACAGCAACGAACGCTTCGGGTCGAGCGTCTCGTCGCCGCGCCAGTCCTCGGAGCCGATCACTGCGTGGACGATCACCTCGTTTCCGTCGGGATCGACGCCGGCGGCGTCACAGCCGAGGATCATCGGCAGGCGATCGGCCGCCAGCCCTACACCGCGCAGGGACCAAAGGTCGTGATGGTTGAGCGAAACCGCTTTGACATCGACGGTCACCCAGCCGGCCGGCGGGTCCGGTTCGGGCCGCTCGCCGATCACGAGACCGTTCAGCGGGTCTTCAGCGTGCTGCTCGGCGGCGTAGACGGATAGCACCGCTGTATTGATACCCGACTCCGCTAACTTCCGGAGTTCTGCTTGGGGTGCTGAAGAAAGTCGCCGTGGATCTGTCTCCGGTGCGGGAATCGCGCGAATTCCGCCTGCTCGCGATCGGCGGCACCATCTCGAGCCTCGGTACGCAGGCGGCGCTGGTGGCCCTGCCGATCCAGATCTACCTGTTGTCGCATTCGGCCCCGCTCGTCGGTCTGCTCGGTCTGTTCGAGCTCGGCCCGATGATCGTCGTCTCGCTGGTGGGGGGCGCGATTGCGGACCGGCGTGACCGGCGGCCGGTGCTGGCGGCCGCGCAGGTGGGCGTGGTCATCGTGACGGGGCTGCTGTTTGCGCTCTCGTACACCGACCACAGGCCGCCAGTGATCGCAATCCTGATCCTGGGAGGACTCCTCGCCGGCTGCACTGCGCTGGACGGCGTGGCGCGCGGCTCGATCATCCCGGGGATCCTGGGACCGGACCGCCTGCGGGCCGGCCTGGCGTTCAACTACGGCATGTACCAGGCGACCGGAATCGTCGGGCCGGGTCTCGGCGGACTCCTGATCGCGGCGCTGGGCGGCGGGCTGGTGGGGGTCCGCTGGATGTATCTATGGGATGCCTTCAGTTGCATCGGCATGCTGACCGCCGCGCTCGCCATACCACCGCAGCCGCCGCACACCTCGGAGGGTCATCCACCCGTACGTCAGGCGATTGCCGAGGGACTGCGCTTCGTCGTCGCCAACAAGGCGCTTGCAGGCTCGTTCGTGATCGACATCAACGCGATGCTGTTCGGGATGCCGCGGGCACTGTTCGTGGTCCTGTCGCTGACCGTCTACCACGCAGGCACGGGCGGCACCGGTCTGCTGTACACGGCGATCGCCGTCGGCGGCACCCTCTCGGTGCTCACCTCCGGCTGGGTCCAGCACGTCAACCGTTTGGGCCGTGTAACGATCCTGATGGTGGTGCTCTGGGGTGCCGCGATCGGCGGCGCCGGTCTCGTGCGATCGATCCTCCCGGCCGCGATCTTCCTGGCGGTTGCCGGCTGGGCGGACGGCCTCAGCGCCGTGTGCCGGTCGACGATCAGTCAGACGGTCACGCCCGACCGTCTGCGTGGACGCATGAGCTCGGTGTTCAGCCTGGTCGTGACCAGCGGGCCGCGCTTGGGCGACATCGAGTCCGGCCTGATGGCGGGCGTCGCGGGGGCGCTCAACTCGGTGCTGATCGGAGGCGCCGGCTGCATCGTCGGCGTCGGCCTGACGATGCTCGCGTTCCCGGAGCTCGCTGCCTACGAGGCCGATGCCGCGATGGCGCAGATGAAGCTCGAGGAGGCCGAGCTGGCCACCCCGGGCTTCATCACCTGAGTCTGAACGGCTAGCTGCCCGTGAACGCGCCGGTCGTGACGCGCTCAGGCGACTCCGCCGGCTCGTACGGGTTCGCGGGGGCGTCCACGGCTGGTATATCCGTGCCCCTGCCGGCCGTGTTCGGCTCGGGCGCAACCGGTTCGACGACGATCCCTGGCCTCGAAACGAAGCGACCCAGCGCAAATGCCGCCAGTCCGACGATCAGGATGCCAAGGCCGTAGAAGTAGCCGACGAGTTCGAGCATCTGGCGCGTGGGGCCGAACAGCGGGCCACCGATCGGCCCGGGGCCGTGTTCCCAGAGACGGCTCACGGCCGGTCCGACCGCGAACCAGGCGCCGCCGGCCATCGCGAGCCAGCTGGCCAGCGTCCCGCTGACGCGGTGGCCGGACCGCAGCAACATCAGGCCGCCGAGAACTACAGCGGCGGCCGGTAGGATGTCAAGCCACAGTCGTTCGGTTGTGTAGTGCCAAGTCGCGTGGGAGCCGAAGGCATACCCGAAATACGGCCCTACGAATGGGATCAGCCCGCCCCAGATTCCCAATACGACAAGCAGGAGGCCACTCATGGCCCCGGTTGAGCGTGAGATGCGCACAGCAAACACCCCTTTCGCGTGTGTCGGTGCAGATCTGGGGCGTTAACTTCCCGCTTAACCCTTCAGCCACTCCTCGCCCTGGACGTAGAGCTTCTCGAGCTCCTCGCCCTCGAGGCCGGGCATGTCGGGCTTGACCTCGTAGCCGACCAGAGTCTGCACGTAGGCGAGGTGGCGATAGCCCTCGGGGAAACGCGCGAGGATGCTCGCGTCGAGCGGCGGGCCGGGCACGGGGGAGACCGGGGTCATGCGGTCGATCTCGTAGATCGGCTGACGCAGGACCAGGCCCCAGCGGCCCTCGCGATGAGCGAGAAAGTCGTAGAAGCGGCCGGTGCAGACGACGTCGCAGAGGACGCCGTGGACGTCGACGCGCTGCGTGATCGTCATCTTCGTCTGGGCGGTCGCGTGGTCGCCGTTGACATCGATCGTCGAGCCGCCGAGGAAGTGCAGAATGCGCACGCCGCGATCCCAGCCCTCCTGGCTGACTTGAATGAACTCCTCGAAGGGACCCTGCCACCAGGTCGCCATCATGCGACCGTCCTCGTGCCAGACGCTGCGGAACCGGTCCCAATCCCGCGCGTCGCGCCAGATCGCCCAGTTCTCGACAAGCTCGCGGATCTCGCCGCGGTCGGCGGCAACGTCGTTGGTCATGCATCTCCTTCGATTGCGGCTTTCAGTTCGTTCGCGCGGGCGCCCGCGAGCTGCTCGCGCAGCATGTCCACGATCGGTCCGCGGATGAGCAACCCGAGCGGTCCGAGGTCGACGCCGACCCAATAGCGGGCACGGGTGCGACCGTCGCCTAGGTCCTCAAGTATCCAAGAACCGGAGATTGACTTGAGCTCGCCAACGGTCTGCTCCCAGGTCAGGCGCGTTGGTGGCTCGTAGCGGAAGCGCACCTGCGACTTCAGCGTACGCAGCTTCGCATCGGTCTCCGTGTCGGCGACCAGGACGTGGTCTTCGCCGTCGCGCTCGATGGCGACCAGAGACTTCAGGCCGCCTTGCCACTGGGGACCGCGTTCGACATCGGACACGAGCGTCCAAACGCGCTCCAGCGGCGCGTCGATTTCGGCTGTGGAGTCTCCCTCGAGGATTCCCACCGCGCACAGGGTATTCTCCGCGCGGCGTATGAAGGAGCTCTCAGCCACAGCGACCGGCGTAACGCCCACTCCGATCGAGCGCTGCTATGCGCGGCTGCTCGACGTCGAGCACTACCCAGATTGGTATCCCGACGGCGCTCGCAGCGTCGAGGTCCTTGCGCGCGGCGCCGATGGCGTTCCGACCAAGATCGACGCCGTGCTCGCCGCGATCGCCGGCCCGTTGCGCAAGGAGTTCCCTGTGCGGCTCGCGCTGCAGCCGGAGCCTCCGACGCGCATCGCGCTGGCAAGGATCGCCGACGACCGCGGCGATCACGAGGCGTTGACGATCGCGTGGCAGCTGCGGGAGCTGGGCGAATCAGAGACCGAGATCACCATCGAGCTCGGCGCTCGTCTCGATGTGCCTCTCTTCCTGCCGATCGACCCGATCGCACGCGAAGTCGCGAACGGGTTCCTGCAGGCCGCGCTCAAGTCCTTCTAGCTGAGCGCCGCACGGTCAGGCGGTCGCTTCAGCCATCGACTCGAAGCGCGGCGCGAGCCCGACCGCGTCGGCGATCAGCTCGTAGGAGTGCTTGCGCGCCTCGTGGTCGTAGGTGATCGTGACGACGATCACCTCTTCGGCGCCGTAGGAGTCGGCGACCTCGAACAGCTTTGTGCGCACCGTCTGCGGTGAGCCGATGATCCCGCGTCGGCCGTCGGTAAAGCCGTGATCCGTCGGCTGGCCGATCGAGCGCAGGTACTCGAGTGCCTTCTCCGGCGGCGGGACCGCGATCAGGTGTCCCTGGCGCAGCATCCGCATCGACATGCGGCTCGAGCTCGCCAGGTACTGTGCCTGCTCGTCGGTTTCGGCGCAGATCGCCCACACCGCGACGGCGGTGCGCGGCGCACGGTCCTTGTGCTCGGCTGCGTGGCGGCGGCGGTAATCGGCCGCGAGGGCCGCGCCCTCCGGGAAGATGAAGTCCGCAAACGCGTAGGAGAGGCCGATCTCGGCTGCCCAGATCGCGCTCTGGGCCGATGATCCGAGCAGCCAGCGCTCCGGAATCTCCGGCCGCCCCGGCAGCGTCTTCGCCAGCCGCGCGAACGGATGCTCCTCGGGCATGTCGTCCTCGAGGTAGGCCAGCAGCTCGGCCAGTTGTTCCGGGAAGTCGTCGGGCGATGCCTGGCGGCGGTCGCGTTGCAACGCGAACGTCGTCAGTGGGTCGGTACCGGCAGCGCGGCCGATCCCGAGGTCGATTCGCCCCGGGAACAGCCCGGCCAGGATCGAGAACGCCTCCGCGACCTTGAACGGGCTGTAGTGAGGGAGCATCACGCCGCCGCTGCCGACGCGGATCTCCTTGGTCGCCGAGGCGATCGGTCCGATCAGCACCTCCGGCGCGGCGCCCGCGAGCATCGGTCCACCATGGTGCTCGGCGACCCAGTAGCGGTGGTATCCGAGCCGGTCGGCGAGCTGCGCCAGGTCGATCGTGTTACGCAGGGCATCGACGCCGGTCAGGCCCTCGGGAATCGGCGACTGATCGAGGATGGAGAAGCGCATAAGTCCATCTTAGGGAGCGGCAAACGCCGGTCAGCTAGCTGATATTTGCGCCGATCAGTCGGGCGATCTGCTTCACAAATGTCTGGCTCGTGAGCGACTTCTGGGTCTTCCCGTCGATCCAGAACTCGATCGGATCGCAGCCGGTCCAGCCCGATCGTCCGTTGTGACCAGGGGAGACGCCGACCTGTGCCCGCGCGCGGGCCGGGGCCGCCGCGCTGGCCCTGAATGTCAGGGTCAGCAGCGGTCTTGTCGGGCCGGCGGGCTCCAGCGGGCAGATGTAGGCCTGGCCCGGCTGCACGATCGGCAGAGCGTCGATGCTTGCGACCACCGAGTCGACGATCGCCGCATGCGTGAACACGTGGGTGGTCGTGACCGGGCGCTTCGTGCCGCGCGCGCCCCCGCCGACCCGCAGCTTCACGTCGACGACCCGCACACCGCTCGGGACCTGTTCAGACGCCGGGCGCGGCATGATCCGGTCGCTCTGACTCGTGGCATTGGTCTGCAGCTGCGGTACAGGCCTTGCTGCGGCCAGTGACGCGTAGACGCTGGCTCCCAGCGCAATCAGGACGGAAACGAGCGCCATCAGGACCCTCATACGCAGATCAGGACCTTCATACGCAGACACTACGCCCTGAGGCCCGGCTTCGTCACGGTCAGCCGCTAGCTGATTGGCGTACCGATCAGTCCGCCGACCAGCCGCACGAAGCTGTTGCCGATCAGCGCCACCTGCGTACTACCTGCCGAGAAGTGGATCGGGAAGCACAGGCTCGACCCCGAGGATCCGTGTGTGCCCAGGGCGACGTCGACCTGCGCCTCCGCTAGGGCCGGATTCGGTCCCGCCCCCCCGGCCCTGAACACGACCGTCAGCTTGGGGCCGAGCACCTCGATCATCGGGCACATCGTGTGGCGTGTCTGCGCCGCCTTGAGCGCGTCCACCGCCTTGATCACGCGGTTCACGGTCGCCGTCTTGGTCAGTGTGCGGTGGACCGGTGGCTTGGACCCGCCCGTGCGCGGTGGAAACGTCAGCGTTACCGTGACCTGCTTGACCTTGCTCGGCACGCGATTACTGGCCAGCGCCGGAGCCGCGAGGCCCAAGTTCAAGGCCAGGATCGCGACCACGATCAGTAACCGCCGCATCCAGCAAGGGTAGAAGGGGCATGCGAAGTTACAACCTGATCGTCCCAAATCGACGACCCCCCGGCCGGGTGGTTCATAACCCGGCGCGCTGGAAGCCGTCCGCGGCAACCGGAAAGCTCCCCCTCCAGTGAGCGCGACGATCAGGCCGACGGTTGGCCCTGCACAGGTACACGTCGCACGTGGGATCGGCGGAGCAGCCGTCGCATCGGTGGGGGCGAGCCTGCCGGAACAGATCGTCGAGTCGTCTGCGATCGAGGCGCACCTGGGGCTCGCGCCCGGCTGGATCGAGCGCCGCACCGGCATCCGTGCGCGCCACGTGGCCACTCCGCAGGAGCGTTTGGACACGCACGCGACAGTCGCCGCCGCGATCGCGCTCGAGCGTGCTGGCATCGATGCCGCCGACGTGGACATGGTCCTCGTCGCGACCACAACTTCTGACGAGCTGATGCCGAACACGGCGCCGCTGGTCGCCCACGCGCTCGGCGCCACGCGGGCTGGTGCATTCGATGTCGGTTCCGCCTGCGCGGGCTTCCTGTCGGCGCTTGCAACCGGTGCGGCGATGATCGACTCGGGCCGCGCCGGCTGCGTCGTCGTGATCGGCGCCGACTTCATGTCGCGTCTGGTCGACCCGGATGATCGCGGCACTGCGGCCGTCTTCGCCGACGGCGCCGGTGCGGTCGTGCTCGTCGCCACCGGTGACAATCGCATCGGCCCGGTCGTGCTGGGCAGCGAGGGCGACACCGACGATGTGATCTGCGTCAAGCGCGAGGATCAGCTGATCCGGATGGCGGGCCACGAGACCTTCAAGATCGCCGTCGCGCGGTTGGCTGAGTCGACTGAGCAGGCAGCTGCGGCGGCAGGGGTCGAACTCGACGAGATCGACCTGTTCGTCTACCACCAGGCCAATGCGCGGATCCTGACCGCCGTAGGCGAGCGGCTCGCTCTCAAGGGCGACCGGGTCGTCGACTGCATCGAAGATCTCGGCAATACCTCGGCGGCCACGCTGCCGTTGGCGCTCGAACACAGCTTCGCGGCCGGAAGGCTGCGCGAGGGGGACCGCGTGCTGATTGGCGCCTTCGGCGCCGGCTTCACCTGGGGCGCGACCGTCGTGGAATGGGGAGTGGCAGGATGAGTGCAGTGCTTTCAAAAACTGACCTAGACACACTTACACCGATCGAGCGGCTCGAGGCGCTATGCGACCCCGGAACGCTCGACGTGATCCGTTCTGAGGTCTTTTCGGGCCACATGGGCCTCAAAGCGCGAGCCGGCGACGGTGTCGTCGGTGGCTCCGGGCTTGTGGATGGCCGTCCCGTCTTCTGTTATGCGCAGGACAACTCCTACGTGGGTGGCTCGCTGGGCGAGGCGCACGCCGACACGATCGTCCGTGTGCTCGAGCTCGCCGACCGCGCGCGCGCCCCTGTCGTTGGTTTCGTCGGCTCCGGCGGCGCGCGTATGCAGGAGGGAATCCGTGCGCTTGGCGGCTACGGCCGCGTCTTCCGCAAGACGGTGGCGCTGTCGGGCAAGGTCCCGCAGATCTCGATCATCAGCGGCCTCTCGGCCGGCGGCGGCGCGTACTCGCCGGCGCTGACCGATTGGGTGGTAATGACCGAGGGCGCCAGCATGTTCCTGACTGGCCCAGGCGTCGTGAAGGAAGCCATGGGCGAGGATGTGACCGCCGCCGAGCTGGGTGGCCACAAGGTGCACGAGCGCAACGGCGTGACCCATTTCGTCGCTCGCAGCGACTCCGATGCCGCGCTGCTTGCGCGGGATCTGCTCGGCTACCTGCCGAGCCACCGCGACCTGTCGCTACCGATCGCCGAGCCGCGCCCCGCCGGCGCGCGCGACCCGTCGGTGCACGTCCCGAGCGAGGCGCGGCAGGTCTATGACGTCCGCTCCGTGATCGCAGGGATCGCCGACGGCGGCGATCTGCTCGAGGTCGCGCCGGGCTGGGCCCGCAACCTCGTGACCGCCTTCATCCGCATCGAGGGCCGGCCGGTCGGCGTTATCGCCAACCAGCCGCGCTACATCGGCGGCGTGCTCGACACGGCCAGCTCTGAGAAGGGCGCGCGGTTCGTCAACCAGTGCGACGCCTTCGGCGTGCCGATGCTGGTGCTGGTCGACACGCCAGGGTTCATGCCCGGCACGCGCCAGGAGGCAGCGGGCGTGATCAGGTTGGGAGCGACGTTCGTCAACGCCTTCGCCAAGTCGACCGTTCCGCGCGTGACAGTGATTCTGCGGAAAGCCTTCGGCGGAGCGTTTATAACCATGAACTCCAAGGACCTCGGAGCTGATTACGTGTTTGCTTGGCCGCAGGCGGAGATCGGAGTGATGGGTGCAAAGCCCGCCGTTGGGATCATCCACCGGCGCGAGCTGGCTGCAGCCGAGGATCCTGACGTAATCCGTGAGGAGCTGGCCGAGCGCTACGCTGAGATGCATCTGCGCCCGCAGGTAGCGGCGGCGTCGGGTCACATCGATGAGCTCATCGCGCCCGAGCAGACGCGCCAGCGCGTCGCCTGGGCTTTCCGATCGCTGGAGCGAACCCGGTGAACAGCTGCGGTCGCGTATTCCTGACTGGCGCGACCGGCTTCGTCGGGATGGAGGTGCTTGCGCGTTACCTCGAGCGCGGCAGCCGTCCCGTCACCTGCCTCGTCCGCGCTGAGTCGGACGCGGCGGCGCGTGAGCGGCTCGACAAGATCCTCGACGAGTTGATCGCCAACGGCGCCGAGCTGTTCGAGCACCGCATCGAGGCCGTGGCCGGCGAGTTGACCTCGCCCGACCTTGGTCTCGACGTCGCCACGCGTGAGCGGCTCGCAGGAGAGGTGACCACGATCATCCATTGCGCCGCCTCGGTCTCGTTCGATCTGCCGCTCGAGGAGGCTCGCGCCGTCAACGTCGCCGGCACCGGGCGGATGCTCGAGTTCGCGATGCTCGCGCAGGAGCGCGGTGGGCTTGACCGTTACGCTCAGGTCTCGACCGCGTACGTCGCCGGCACGCACACGGGCCGTTTCACCGAAGACGACCTCGATGTCGGCCAGGGCTTCCGCAACTCCTACGAGCAGTCCAAGTTCGAGTCCGAGCAGCTGGTTCGGGCCGACGGCGCCGAGCTGCCATGGATCATCCTGCGTCCCAGCATCGTTGTCGGCGACTGCTCGAGCGGCTGGACGGCTGCCTTCAACGTCATGTACTGGCCGCTGCGAGCGCTCTCGACCGGTCTGTTCAAGGCGGTTCCGGCAATGCCGGAGTCGCCGATCGACATCGTCTCGATCGATTACGTCGCCGATGCGATCCACGAGCTCAGCGAGGCCCAGGCCGAGGCGCAGCAGACGTTCCACCTGACCGCCGGGACGGACACCTCGACCTGGGGTGAGATCGTCTCGATGGCATCGCGCTACTTCCGCCGGCCGGAGCCCAAGGCGATCCCGCCGGCCGAGTTCGTGGCTGACGCGAACAACCTCTCCGCCGTCGCCGTCGAGGCCAGCCGCATCTACTTCCCGTACTTCTCGATCTCGACCGTGTTCGACAACGCACGGACGGCGGCGCGCCTGGCCCAGGCCGGGATCCACTCCACGCCGCTGCGCGAATATCTCTACCGGCTGCTCGACTTCGCCACCCGCAGCCGCTGGGGAAAGCGCCCGATCGGGCGCGCCGACGCGCTAGCGCCCTCGGCAAGCCGCTGAAACCACTCGCCGTGCGGCGAGTAATGATGTAGGCAATGTCGATATCCACCGAGGCCGGCGCAGTCCCGGTCGAGGCGCTCGAGCTGTTCGCCGAGGTGCTCTCCAAGTCGGAGCAGGAGGCGACGATCGGCGACGACTTCTATGACCGCCTTTGCGGGGCCGTCTGCCGGCTCGCGCACCTTCGCCGCGCGATCATTTTCCGATACGACCCTGCCAGCCGTCAGGTCCGCGCCGCCGGCTCCCATGGCATCGACATCGAGCGCTTCGCCGGGACTCACGTATCGGTCGACACGCTTGCGACCGCCGCCAAGGCGCTGCGTGAGGATCGAGTAGTCGAGGCGTCCGGCGACATCCGTGACGAGCTGCTGGCCGATTACGCGTACCTGGTGCCCGAGCCGATGCGCGTGGTCTGCGGTCCCATGGTCGCGGCAGGCCGGGCCGTCGGCGTGATCGTCGCCGACCGCAGCCTCGACGCGCCGCCGCTGGACGCGTCCGAGCGCCACCTGCTGTGGACGCTGGGTAAGGCAGCCGCGCTCGCGTCAGTCGCGCGCAACGTCGCGACTCAGGCGGAGACCGCGCGCCAGTTGCGGCAGCGGATCGACCTGGCGCGCGAGGTGCACGAGGGTGTGATCCAGCGTCTGTTCGGGATTTCGATGGTGCTGGACGGCGCCGGTGACCTGCCGGAGGAAGTGCGGACGCGCGCCGCCAGTGAGATACAGGCGGCGCTCGGCGAGCTGCGCGAGGCGATCGAACGCCCGCTCGGCCGCAAGTCGCGCGCGACTCGGACCACGTTTGCGGCCGAGCTCAAGCGTGAAGCGGACGCGAGCCCCGACCTGCACATCAGCTTCGAGCTCGATGCCGCCGCGAAGGTACCCGTGGCGCTCGAGCCGCTGGCCCAGAGCGTTCTCACCGAGGCGCTTCGCAACGTGCGCAAGCATGCACAGCCGACCCAGGTCTCCGTGCGGACGGCTCTTGCCGATGGAACCTTCGTACTCGAGGTCGTCAACGACGGCGTCG
The DNA here is from genome assembly GCA_036268195.1 of Solirubrobacteraceae bacterium. Taxonomy (GTDB): domain Bacteria; phylum Actinomycetota; class Thermoleophilia; order Solirubrobacterales; family Solirubrobacteraceae; genus Palsa-465. Next base: position 149,598 of record DATAUP010000039.1, on the reverse strand, counting down.
CCTCGAGCCGGCGGCATCACCCCGGGATGGGGCTGCGGCTCGCTTCGTTCGAGGCGCTGCAGAGTGGCGGCATCGTTGAGTTCGGGCCGCGCGGGGAGGACAGCTGGCAGGTGCGGCTGGTGGTGCCGCACGATGGCTGACGCGAACACGTCCCCGGTAGCCACCCGCAGCCCGCAGCGGCTGCGCGTGCTGGTCGTCGACGACCACGACGTCGTCCACTGGGGCTTCCGGCTGATGCTCACGCAGCAGCCCTGGGTTGAGCGCTGCGTGGCCGCCTCGAACGGTGACGAGGCCATCGATCTGGCACGGCGCTACCGCCCGCACGTAGCGGTAGTGGACCTGTTCATCGGCGAGGAGTCGGGCGCTCAGGTCTGCGAGCGTCTGCGCGAGGCCGAGCCGGCTACGCGTGTCCTGCTGTTCTCCGGCGCCGGCGAGATCTCCGCGAGCGCCGCCCGCGCGGCCGGCGCCTCGGGCTTCGCGTACAAGGATTGGCCGGCGGCCAAGATCGCGGGCGCCGTGCGGCTCGTAGGGCTCGGCGGCAGCGTGTTCGAGCGCCAGGACCGCTCCGGCGTGCTCGGCCTCTCCGAGCGCGAGCGCGAGGTGCTGCACCTGATGGCAGCCGGCTCGACGAACCCGGAGATCGCGCGCGAACTCCACCTCAGCCCGCACACTGTCAAGGAGCACACGAGCTCGCTGTATCGCAAGCTCGAGGTGCGTAACCGTACCGAGGCCGTGCAGCGAGCGCAGCGGCTGGGGCTGCTCGCCTGAGCCGTGCCAGTGGATCGGGTCCCGCCCACCCACTGGCATGAGGAGCGACCTAATGGAGGAGGCCGTGCAGTTCGCGGGCCTCGATCACCTCACCACGCTTGCTGAAGACGTGCTCGAGCAGGAACTTGTGCGCCTCGGGGTCCGGGTCGGCGACGGCGTCGGCGAGCACGATCACGCGGTAGTCCTTGTCGAAGGCGTCGAGCACGGTCGAGTGGACGACGCCACCAGTGCTGATTCCGGCGAGTACGAGCGTGTCGATGCCGCGGGCTTGAAGTTGCTCGTGCAGATCGGTGGTGCTGAAGGCGCCGACGCGCATCTTTCGCACGACGATGTCGCCCTCCTCGGGTGCGATCGAATCGTGGATCTGGGTGGAGGGGTGATCGGCGTGCATGTACTCGCGGCGCTCGGGCGTGACCATCCTCGCCATGCCGCTGGTGGCGGGCACGTCGTCGAGGTCGCCATCGGCGAAGCCGACGCGCACGTAGCCGACGGTGCCGCCGTGCTCGCGGAAGGTACGAATCAGGTTGCGGGCGATCGCCAGCAGTTCGTCGCCGTTATCGACCATGCCGATGATGCCGTTCTGGTAATCCATCACCAGCAGGGCGGCGCGGTTGGGGTCGATCGCGGTGGGGGCTTCGGTGGTCATGCTTCCTCTATCGGTCGCGGGATAAGGGCTTTCGGTGTGCTGCTGCCACGCAGCAGTGATGCAATCGCGGCGACCAGTGACAGTCCTACAGCGGTCGCGAACACGACGACGAGGCCGTCGTGGAAGGGCTGCGTGAGCAGGCGGGGGAAGAAGTCGCGACCTGTCAGCCGCTGTTGCGCTGAGGCTGACAGATGGCTGAGCGCGCCGCCGCCGGCGAGTAGGTGCTCGAGTGGGTTGATCCCGAGTTGGGCGGCGAACAGCGAGGAGACGGGCGGCAGCGACGCGACGTGGTGGGCGAGCGATGCGGGCAGACCGGCCGCGCGTAGATTGCGGTCGAGCGTACCCGGCAGGCGGCTGGCGAGGCCGGCGATCATCAGCGTGAAAAACACGCCGATCGAGATTGCGGTGCCGCTGTTGATGAACGTCGAGCGCATGCCCGAGGCGACGCCGCGCTGTTTGGCCGGGACCGAGCCCATGATCGAGGACGAGTTCGGTGACGTGAACATCCCCTGGGCGACCCCGACCAGCCCCAACAGCAGCGCGAACACGACGTAGCTGAAGTCGACGGGAAGGAGCAGCAGCCCGGCGAAGCCGGCAGCGCTGATCGTGGCGCCGGCCGTTGCGATCCCACGGGAGCCGAACCTGTCAGAGGCCGCGCCGGAGATCGGTCCCGCGATCAGGAATCCGACCGTCAGCGGCAGCATGTAGATGCCGGCCCAGAACGGCGTGCGGCTGTAGCTGTAGCCGTGCAGCGGCAACCAGATCCCCTGCAGCCAGATCACGATCATGAACTGCAGGCCGCCGCGGGCCATCGAGATCGCGAAGCCGGCGATGTTGCCGGCGCTGAACGCGCGGATTTTGAACAGGTCGAGCTGGATCATCGGCGCCTTGACGCGGTGCTCGATCAGCACGAAGCAGACGAGCAGCAGTAGCCCGCCGATCACCAGCGACAGCACGAACGCGCTGGTCCAGCCCATCGTGTGGTGGCCGTGGGGTTGGATCCCGTAGGTGATGCCGACCAGGATCGCGCTGAGTCCGACCGCGAAGAAGATATTGCCCCACCAGTCGATCCGTGCCCGGTGGCGCTCGCCGGTCTCGCGCAGCTTCCAGTAAGCCCACGCCGTTCCGTAGATGCCGACGGGAACGTTAACCCAGAAGATGAGCCGCCAGTCGATCGTCGCCAGGATGCCGCCCGCGACTAGGCCGATGAACATGCCGGCGAGCCCGGCGACCTGGTTGGTACCGAGCGCGAAGCCACGCTGCTCAGCCGGGAAGGCATCGGTGAGGATCGCGGGCGAGTTGGCCTGCAGCATCGAGCCGCCGACTGCCTGCAACAAGCGCCAGCCGATCAGCCAGTCGGCGCCGTGGCTGCCGCGGAACGGGTCGAAGGAGAGCAGCACAGAGGCGACGGTGAAGACCGCGAAGCCGGAGTTGTAGATCCGTACACGGCCGAAGATGTCGCCGCAGCGGCCGACGGTCACGACCAGCACCGCCTGCACGAGGCGGTAGCCCATGATCATCCACAGCAGGTAGGCGATGTTCCCGGCCGCCAGCGGATCGAGCCCGATCCCGTTGAAGATCGCGGGCATCGCGATCAGCACGATCGAGCCGTCGAGTTGCGACATGAACACGGCCGCGGTCGTGTTCGCGAGCGCGATCCACTTGTAGTTGTCGGGTTTGCTCGGGGTCGTGGTCGCTGCCATCAGGCGCTCTCCGCCAGGCGCTCGAGCAGGTGCGCGACTGCAAGCAGCTGTGCCCGCTCTTCCGCGGTGAAGTCGGATGCGAGGGCCTGGGTGAGCAGCGCGTTGCGGGCGGCGCGCTTGGCGGCGACAGCCGCGCGACCGGCATCCGTGACGGATAGGATCATGCGGCGCCCGTCATCGGGGTCATGGGTGCGGGCTATCAGTCCGCGCTGTTCCAGCCCGGCGAGCGTCGCGCTCATCGACTGCGGGCTGATCTGCTCCTGCTTGGCCAGGGCCGCGGCGGTGGTCGGGCCGCCGCGCTCGATCCTGGAGAGCGCCGAGCGTTCGGGGAGCGTCAGCTCTCCCGGCGTCGGAGCCTGACGCAGGCGCCGATGGAGCAGGCTCAGGCCGGAGCTGAGGGCGGTCGCCACCGTTTCGGGCGTGGGCTCTGGGGCGGGCATGCTGCCAGCCTAGACTAATAAGCCTGAACTGACAAGGTTGCCTGCAGGTTGTGGCCGGGCTGCCCACCCGCTCCCGGTTGACCCGAAATTCGTCTAATGCCTTACAGAGTTCTTCCGCTCCGCTGCTTATGTGGCGATAGAGATCTCAGACGAACTTGAAGCGCTTTGCCGAGCGCCTGAGATACGAACCACAGCGAGGCACCGAGATGATCACTACGCCTGAGCTTCAGCGAATGCTCAACGTTCTGCGCTACGTCGTTCTGTTGCTGGCAATCGCCGGCTTCGCCGTCGCCGTCTTCGGCTGAGCCGCGCCCGCATCACCGGGGCTAACCTCCTCCACCAAACCGTGGAGGAGGAGCGACCCATTTCTGAGCGTGCAGCGATTGTCACCGGCGCCTCACGCGGCATCGGCCTTGCGATCGCCGAGGCACTCGCTGCCGACGGCTACGGCCTGACGCTGACAGCGCGACAGCCGGAACCACTGGCGGCGACCGCAGCAGCGCTGGAGGAGCAGGGCCACACGGTCCAGCACCTGGCGGCGAACCTGGCCGACGAGGACGGAATCAAGGCTGTGGTGCGCGCTCACCGCGAGCGCTACGGGCGCCTCGATGTGCTCGTCAACAACGGCGGCGTCGGCATTGGCGCCGCCGCTGGCGAGCATCAGACGAAGTTCGTCGACATGCAGCTGGATGTCAACCTTCGCGCGGTCGTGCTGATGTACAGAGAGGCACTCGAGCTGCTGCGCGCCGCCGGGGCCGAGCACCGTCGCGCGCAGGTCGTGAACCTCGCATCGATTGCGGGACGCTGCCCTGAGCCGTGGTTGTCCGTGTACTCCGCGACGAAGGCGGCGGTGATCGCCTACACGCAGGCGATGAACAAGGAACTGGGGCGTGACGGAATCAGATCGGTCGCGATCTGCCCCGGATGGGTCGAGACCGACATGACCGAGTTCATGAAGGCCGAGGTTCCTGCGGAGGAGATGATCCGCCCGGCCGACGTCGCCGCGGGGGTGCGCTTCGTGCTCGCGCTTTCGCCGACGGCGGTCGTGCCGGAGATCGTCATCGAGCGCCCGGGCGGCGGGTTCTAGCGGTCGCGCCGGGCGGCGGCTTCAGTGCCAGCCGTGGGTGATCTGCGGTCCATTCGGATAGCTCTGCGCCTCGTCGGCGCGGATCACGTGCATAACGGCGTTGATCAGCGCGAGGTGGGTGAACGCCTGCGGGAAGTTGCCCATGTGACGGCCGGTGCGCGGATCGATCTCCTCCGCGTACAGACCCAGCGGTGAGGCGTATCCGAGCAGCCGCTCGCAGAGCTCGCGCGCACGGGTCAGCTCGCCGACCTCGGCCAGCGCCGACACGAGCCAGAACGAGCAGATCAGGAACGTACCCTCGCGACCGGTGAGGCCGTCATCGGTCTCCTCGGTGCGGTAACGCAGCACCAGCCCGTTCTCCGTGAGCTCCTCGGCGATCGCCATCACGGTCGCGCGCACGCGAGGGTCATCGGGCGGCAGGAACCGCAGCAGCGGGATCAGCAGCATCGCGGCATCGAGCGAGTTCGTCTCGTAGTGCTGGACGAACACGCCGCGCTCGTCGACGCCGTTCTCGCAGACGTCGGCGTGGATCTCGTCGGCGGCCTCCTGCCAGCGCTGGGCCAGGTCCCAGTCCTCGCGGATCTCCGCCAGCCGGGCGCCACGGTCACAGGCAACCCAGCAGAAGATCTTCGATGAGGTGAAGTGTTTGGGCTCGCCGCGCACCTCCCAGATGCCGCGATCAGGCTTGCGCCAGTTCTTGATCGCCATCTCGACCTGGCGGCTGAGGATCGGCCAGACGCGCTCGTCGAGCGAATCGCGTGAGCGTGTATGTAGGTAGACCGAGTCGAGCAGGGCGCCCCAGACGTCGTGCTGGTTCTGGCGGTACGCGTCATTGCCGATTCGCACCGGTCGCGCCCCCTCGTAACCGCTCAGGTGATCGAGCGTGACCTCCTCGAGGTTGAGCTCACCGCCTGGCCCGTACATCACCTGGAGGTCGTCCTGGCCGCCGGCCACGTCGGCGATGAAGTAGAAGAAGTCGTTGGCCTCCCAGTCGAAGCCGAGCGTGTACAGCGCCCACAGCATGAACGTGGAGTCACGGATCCAGCTGTAGCGGTAGTCCCAGTTGCGCTCGCCCTGCGGAGACTCAGGCAGTGAGGTGGTCGCGGCGGCGATCAACGCTCCGGTCGGTGCATAGGTCAGGCCCTTGAGCGTCAGCGCGCTGCGCTGCAGGTGTGTGCGCCACGGGTGATCCGGGAAGGTCCCGCGGTCGACCCAGTGCTGCCAGTGATGGGCGGTCCAGACCTGGCGTGAATAGGCCTCTTCGAAGTTCTGCGGCGGTGCGTGCTCGGACCAGTAGAGCGCGCAGTACACCTGCTCACCCTCCTTCATCCGGTGGCGCGCGGTCGCGCGCGGTCCTTCGAAGCCGATCCGCAGATCGGTCCGCAGCCCGAGCCTGATCTCGGAGCCGGGGGCGGTCGCGACGCCCTCGCTGTACCCGGAGCCGGTGTACTCCCAGTGGACCTGCTTGGTGCCGTATTCGAACACCGGCTCGCAGTCCATGAGGATCTCCACCTGGCCGTTGACGCAGCGGATCGTGCGCAGCAGCACGTGGTCGGCGTCGTAGTCGGTGGGGGCGCGCCGGTGGGTGCCGGAGCGATCGTCCTCGTGATGCCAGCCGCCGATCAGCAGCGCGTCGCGCATGACGATCCAGCCCGAGCCGGTGCCCCAGCTGGTCTCGAGCACCATCGTGCCCGGCAGATAGCGGCGGGCGGCCGGCACGCTGACGCCCGAGGGCCCAAGCCGGAAGGAGCCGGCATCGCGGTCGAGCAGCGCCCCGAACACGCTCGGCGAGTCGATCCGCGGCAGGCAGAGCCACTCGACCGCGCCGCCCGGAGCGACCAGCGCTGTCGTCTCGCAGTCGGACAGAAAGCCGTACTCCGCGATCGGCGGGAACGGGCTGCCGCCGAGCAGGGGCGACGGCGCAGAGCCGTTCACACCTGGTATCTGGATCAGGTGTGGAGTCAGCGGTGCGGCGTGCGGTGGACTATCGAACGGCTCGTTCATTCCCTATTAATCGGCAGCTTGGCCCAGAGCTTACGAACTGCAATGGATGATTAATCGTCCCACATGGTTAGGCGGCTGTTAGGCGAAGGCTGGCGACCCGTCATCATGGTGATATGAGCAGCGGCGGACAAGGTATGGGAGCGATGCACGGCTCGGGGGGATCCGGGGCGATGCGTCAGATGCGCAGGGGCCCGAAGGACCCCGTCGCGCTGCTCGATCCGACGCGCGAGCGCGACGGCCACCGCATCCTGCGCCTGTTCAGGCCCTACCGCGGGCGCCTCGGCGTAGTGCTCGCAATGATCATCGTGTCCTCCGGAATCAGCCTGCTCAGCCCGTTCCTGCTCAGGGATGCCGTGGATACCGGCCTCCTCAAGCACAACAACACGGTCCTGACCGAGACGGTGCTCGGGATGATCGCCGTCGCCGCGGTGTCGGGGGCGACGAGCGTATGGCAGACCTACATCTCCAACGCCGTCGGCCAGCGTGTCATGCACGACCTGCGCGCCGCCGTCTACCACCGCCTGCAGCAGATGTCGCTGGCATTCTTCACACGTACCCGCACCGGTGAGGTGCAGTCGCGCATCTCCAACGACATCGGCGGCCTGGACAACGTCATCACCAACACCGCGACGACGATCGCCTCGAACGCCACGACCGTGATCGGCGCGACCGTCGCGATGTTGATCCTGGACGTCCGCCTGGCGGTGATCTCGCTGCTGTTCGTGCCGCCGTCGGTGTGGATGACGCGCAAGGTCGGCAAGATCCGCCGCCGGATCACGACCGAGCAGCAGCGCCGCCTGGCTGACATGAGCGCGCTCGTGGCTGAATCCCTGTCGGTCTCGGGCATCATGCTTGGCAAGACGATGGGCCGCGGCGATGACCTTGCCGACCGCTTCACGATCGAGTCGCAGGGCATCGCGACGCTCGAGGTCCGCTCGCGCATGGCCGGACGCTGGACGATGGCGACGATCCAGTTCGTGTTCTCGGTCCTGCCGGCACTGATCTACTGGTTCGCCGGCCAGCGCTTCGTCGGCCACGTCGAGATCGGTACCGTCGTTGCCTTCACAACCCTGCAGACACGGCTGCTCTTCCCGATCCAGGGTCTGCTCGGTGCGGGCGCCGACGTCGAAGCGTCCCTGGCGCTGTTCGATCGCATCTTCGAGTACATCGACCTACCCGTAGACATCGTCGAGGCCGAGCAACCGGTTGTGCTCGATCCCGCGAACGTCGTCGGCGAGGTGCGATTCGACGGGGTGTCGTTCCGCTATGACGGGGTTGCTGGCCAGCGGGCCCGCAACCCCGAGACCGTCTCTGAAGAGCGGGCCACCGGCAGCACCAGTTGGACGGTGCACGACCTCGACCTGACGGTGCCGGCGGGCACGCGTACGGCGATCGTGGGGGAGACCGGGGCTGGGAAGACGACCATGGGTTACCTCGTCGCGCGGCTGTACGAGCCGCAGGTGGGCCGGATCACGATCGACGGGGTCGACATTCGCAAGGCATCGCTGGACTCGCTGGCGGCGACCGTGGGGGTCGTCTCGCAGGAGACCTACCTGTTCCACGCGAGCGTGCGTGAGAACCTGCGCTTCGCCAAGCCGGAGGCGACCGACGAGGAGATCGAGGACGCCGCGCGGACGGCCCGGATCCACGACCTGATCGCCTCGCTGCCCGAAGGTTACGACACGATCGTGGGCGAGCGCGGATACCGGTTCAGTGGTGGCGAGAAGCAGCGCATGGCGATCGCGCGGACGGTTTTGAGGAACCCACCCGTGTTGATCTTCGACGAGGCGACCTCTTCTTTGGACACACAGACCGAGGCGGCGGTCCAAGCCGAGCTCGAGCTCCTGTCGAAGGGGCGCACGACGATCACGATCGCGCACCGGTTGTCGACCGTGCGCGACGCCGACCAGATCGTCGTCTTGGATCAGGGCGCGATCGTCGAGCGTGGCACGCACGAGGAGTTGCTCGAGCGGGGCGGTTATTACGCCGCGTTGGTGAGTCGCGACGTGGCTGAGGAGCGAGCGGGGGGTTAATCGAGCCTTCTTTCCGCCTCTACTTCGTAATGACGAAGTTATGGCGGGACGAAGCGTTCGTGCGGTTGGTCAAGCGCCAGTGCGGACGGATCACATGGGCGCAGCTCAAGGCGCTTGATGTGCCGGATGGGACGATCGGGACATGGATCCGCGCCGGCTACCTCGCGCGCGTCCTCCCAAAGGTTTACGCCGTCGGCCACACGGCGCCCAGTCGCGAAGCCGACCTCTGGGCTGCTGTCCTCTACGCCGGCCCGGGCGCGATGCTCTCGCACGCCTCCGCCGCGCACCACCGCAGCCTGATCATCCATCCACCAAAGGTCATCCACGTCTCGACCCCGCGCGAGAAGATCCGGTCGATCCCGGGCCGAATCAAGGTCCACGCGGAACGCGACCTGACCAGATCGAGACGCCAGGGAATCCCGACGACCACGAACGAGCAGACCGTCCTCGATCTCGCCGCCACCGAGGACATCAAGCTCGTACGCAGGGCGCTCTCGGTCCTCGACTACCGCAAGGAGCTCGACGTGAGAGCCCTGGAGGCGATCGGTGGCAAGGGCCGGCCTGGAACCAGGGCGCTCAAAGTCGCGCTCAAGAAACATCAGCCAGAGCTGGCCCACACGAACGGAAAGCTGGAAGAGGCGTTCCTCTATCTGTGTGAGCGCTACGACCTCCCGATCCCCAGGTTCAACGAATGGGTCCACGACGAAGAGGTCGACGCCCACTGGCCCGAGCACGGTCTGGTCGTCGAGGTCGACGGCCTCGACAACCACTCAAGTACCGCCCAGATCCGAATGAACCGGAGGAAGGACCTGAAGCTTCGCGCCCACGGCCTGCGCGTAGTCCGTTACGACTGGGACCTCGTGACCCGAGCACCCGCAGAGGTCCACGCCGATCTCCTGCGTCACCTCGCCGCAGCTTCGGTAACGCGTCGGCAGCAGTCAGGGCAACGTGGGATCGGTAACTGACCGGACCGGCGGCACCGGCACCGGTACCCGCACCGAACGCCCCTCGACCCGCAGGTGCGGGAGGCGTCGCTCGAGCCAGGCGGGCATATGCCAGTTGGCCTTCCCGAGCATCAGCATCAGCGCCGGCACGAGGACCGAGCGCACGATCACGCCATCGAGCAGCACCGCGCTGGCCAGGCCGATGCCGAACATCTCGATGATCCGCTGGCCGCCCAGCACGAACGCCGCGAACACCAGCACCATGATCGCCGCGGCCGCCGTGATCGTCTTGCCGGTCGCGGCGAGGCCGTGGGTTACCGCCTCGCCGTTGTTCTCGCGGTGGTGCCACTCCTCGTAGATGCGGCTGACGAGGAACACCTCGTAGTCCATCGAGAGTCCGAACAGGATCGGGAACATGAGCACCGGGACGAAGGCCTCGATCGGTCCTGGCGTGATCCCGAGCAGCTTGCCGAACCAGCCGAACTGGAAGACGGCGGTGACGACGCCCAATGACGCCGCGGTCGAGAGCAGGTTCATGAGCGCCGCGGCCACCGGCACCACCAGGCTGCGGAACACCACCATCAGCAACAGCGACGAGACGAGCACGACGATCCCCACGAACAGCGGCAGCTTCGCCGTCAGGACACTCGCGAAGTCCGCGAAGATCGCCGTCTGGCCACCGACCAGTACATCGATGCCGGTGTGTGCGGACGCGAGCGGGATCACGGTGCCGCGGAGCTCGTTCAGCAGGGCCGTCGTGGAGGCCGCCTGCGGCGAGCCGTCCGGATACACCTCGGCGACCGCTGCACCGGGATGGCCGTCACGACCGGGAGTGAAGGTCGGACCGGCGACGCTGCGCACGTCGGCGGTGTGAGCGACGGCGTCGGTGACGGCGGTGAAGGCGACGCGCTCAGACGCCGTGTGGACCGTGGCGACCAGCTGGAGCGGCCCGTTGTAGCCGGGCCCGAAGCCCTTCGCGAGGAGATCGTATGCCTGGTGGGTGGTGGTCGAGGTCGGGTCGGAGCTCGCGTCGGCGGCGCCGAGCCGCATCGAGAAGAAGGGAACGGCCAGCAGCAGCATCACGGCTGCGGCACAGGCGGCGAACAGCGCCGGACGGCGGGCGAGCCAGTCGGTCCAGCGACGCCAGCTCGGCGACTCGTCACTGCACGCGAAATCTGCCGCGGCGATCGCTCGGCGGTCGCTGCGGCGCAGGACGCGCGCGCCGAATAGACAGAGCAGCGCCGGTGTGAGCGTCAGCGCGGAGATCACCGTGAAGGCGACGATGATCGCCGCGGCGATCGCGACGCCGTAGAGGAAGGAGACGCCGAGCAGCACCATGCCGATCATCGCAAGGCAGACGATCGCCCCGGCGAACATGACTGCGCGGCCCGACGTGTCGAGCGCCTGCACCGCCGCCTCTTCGCGATCGAGCCCGCGCAGCATGCCCTGCCGGTAGCGGGTCACGATGAACAGCGCGTAGTCGACGCCCACGCCAAGGCCGATAAGCATTGCGAGCTCGCTCGAGAACGAGGCCATGCCGATCACGTTCGAGAGCAGCCCGACGACCGCGATTCCCGTGCCGAGCGCGAAGCCGGCCGTCAGCAGCGGAAGCAGCATGGCGGGCAGGGTCCCGAACACGATCAGCAGCACGATGCCGGCGGCGATGAAGCCGAGCGGCAGCCCGGTGGAGGGGCTTGACGGGTCGCCCTCCTCGGCAACCTGACCGTCGCCCGCGAACGTGACGCCCTTGCCTGAGGACGCCTGGATCATCTTGTCGTAGCCACTCTCCTCACGGCCGGAGAGCGTGGAGGCGGAAACGTCGAAGGTGATGTTCGCGAACGCGACCTGGCCGGAGGGCGAGATCTGCGCAGACGCGGACGATCCGTACGGCGAGCCGATCTCGGTGACGTGCGGCAGGCGTGCAATCTTCGCGAGTAGCTGCTCCGTCCGGGCCTTGACGGCCGGGTCGGTGACGCGACCGTGGTCGGTGGCCACTACCAGGCGGTCAACGTCGCCGGACACCTTCGGTGCGGCCCGCTCGAGCAGGCTCATCGCCTGGAAGCTCTGCGTCTGCGGAAGACTGAAGTTGTCCTGGTAGTTGCTGCCGACGCCCCGCGACGCGATGGTCGCCCCGACGAGCGCGACTACCCACAGTGCGACGACGAGCAGGCGGTGCGTGTAGCACCAGCGTGCCGCTGCTCGCATGACTTGAGTGTCGGCATTTACATAAGAGCGCTTGAAGGATTGGACCTGGAATGCCGGAATGCGGCGATCCCTAACCTTTCAACAATGACCTCTCCAATCTCCGCCACCCTGTACAGCGATCCCGCTTGCCCATTCGGCTACTCCGAGAATCCCGCGCTGCGGGTGATCGAGTGGCGCTACGGAAGCCAGATCGACTGGCGCCTTGTCCTCGTCGGCCTGAGCGAAGACACGTCGCGGTACGAAGCACATGGATACACGCCCGTCCGTCAGGCCCAGGGCGGAATCAGGTTCCGCGAACAATGGGGCATGCCGTTCGCGCTCACCGTGAAGCCGCGCCTGGCCGCCTCCTCGCGCGCTTGTCGCGCTGTGATCGTCGCGCGTCGCGAGTGGCCCGGTAGCGAGTGGGTCGTGTTCCGCACGCTGCAGCTGGCGAACTTCAACACGCCGCTGCTGTTCGACGACGATGACCAGTTGCGGGAGGTCCTCAGCGTCGTCGAGGGCGTCGACGCCGACCGCATCGTCAACCTGATCGACGCGCCTGAGGTGTTCGAGGACTACGAGCAGGACAAGACCGAGACGCGCACCGCAGCCGGATCAGCCACTGAGCTGCAGGGCAAGGCGGGCAACAGCGACGGTCATGTCCGTTATACGGCACCCTCGGTCGTGTTCACGCGTAACGCTGACGGACTGCGGCTCGAGGCCGGCGGCATGCAGGCTGTGGAGGCGTACGACGTGCTCGTCGCCAACCTCGATCCGATGCTCGAGCGCAAGGCTCCGCCGGAGAACCTCGCCGAGCTACTCGAGTTCTTCCGCTTCGGGCTGACGACCCAGGAGGTCGCGGCGCTGATGACCGTCAGCAATGACCTGCCGGACCGCGACGGTGCCGAGCGCGCTCTGCTGGCGCTGGTGGCCGAGGGTCGCGCCGAGCGTCATCCGCTTGGTGGCGACGCGCTGTGGTCGGTTCCAGGCGGCCAACGGCCACCGCAGCTCGACGTTACAGCGGCCGCCGGCGTTTCCGCCTGATTTAGCGCGAGCGCGTCGATCTCGGCGCGCTCGCCTATCTGTGTTGAGTCGGAAGTCCAAAGCACCGCCGATTTGACTATTGATCGGACCCCGCTGGTAGTTTGCCTTGCGTTCGTTGAAATCAACCGGGGGCGAGCAATGTTTGGACGGCGCGCGCGAGCCACCTTCAACAGCGTCGCCTTCTATCTCGACAAAGGCGTGAAGCTCAAGAAGAAGAAGGCAACCTACGCGCCCAACGTCACAAGCAAAAAGACCCCGGCCTCAGAGAACATCAGCCTCGAGGGCGTGAAGTCCGGTACGCACACACTGAAGCTGATCGCCACCTACACCGAGCACGGCAAACACCGGAAGAAGACAAAAGCGGCGAAGGCCACCAAGACCATCACCACCAAGATCCGAGTCTGCTGAGCTCGCCTAGCGCTCCAGGATCAGCGGCAGAGTGTCCAAGCCGTAGATTCCCGACGGGGTGCCGAACTCCGGTGCCCCGCCGGCCTTGATCGCCTCGAGGTTCTCCGCCAGGAAGACCAGGCCCTCCTGGATCTCGGCGCGGGCGAGGTTGGCGCCGACGCAATAGTGGATGCCGGCGCCGAACGTGAGCACGCGGGCGCCGTCGCGCTCGGCAGTGATGTCGAAGGCGTCGGGGTTCTCGATGCCGTCCCGGTTCGCGTGCCAGGCGGACACGAGGATGACGGAGTTCTCCGGGAAGGTGACGCCCCGGTACTCGACCTCCTCGGTCGTCATCCGCGCTGTGAACGGGGTGATCGGCTCGTAGCGGAGCGCTTCGTCGGTGACCTTCGGTGCGAGCTCTTGCGGGCGCTCACGCAGCATTGCCCACTGGTCGGGGTGCTGGGCGAGCATCCGGATCGAGTGCGCGAGCTGGCTCTGGCTGGTATCGACGCCGCCGAGCAGGATGCTGAAGATCAGGTTGCGGAGCTCATCGTGGTTGAGCTTGTCGCCCGCCTCCTCGGCCTGGATCAGGTCGGTGATCAGGTCGTCGCCGGGAGCGGCACGGCGGGTCTCGATCAGTGCGTCGATGTAGGCGTAGCAGTCGACCACGCCCTGCTCGATCTCGGCGAGCACCTCGGGGTTCATCAGGCTCTGGGGATCGAACTGGCGCTGGATCAGGTTCGACCAGTAATGCAGCTTGGGCGCGTCCTCGCGTGGGGCGCCGAGCACGTGCGCGATCACCTGGGAGGTATAGGGCTTGGCGAAGTCACCGATGAACTCGACCGTGCCCGAATCCGGCACCGAGCTCATCAAGTCGGCGAGCAGGTCACGGATCGCGGGACGGTAGGTGTCGACGCGGCGCGGCGCCAGCGCCGGGTTGACGAGGCCGCGCAGACGACGGTGGTCGTCGCCATGCCGGGTGATCAGGTTCTTCGAGATCTCCTCGTACAGCGGGCCGCCGGTGACGTTGAACAGCGCCGCGAGCGTCATCGACGGAAACATCGTCGCGCGCGAGCGCAGGAAGTACTCGCCGGCTTCACGGTCGAGCGTGACGAATCCGAATGGGCAGGCGGCGAGCCAGCCGTCGTACCCCTCGACTGCGCTCATCACCTCCTGGTAGACGGGGCCGCGCAGCTCCTCGTCAAGCGTGTTGATCATCGGCAGTTCAAGTTCGGCTACGAGCGTCATTCAAATCCAGGGGTTGGTTGCCAGCTCACGCGCCACCGCTTCGGTCACGTGGAGCGCGTGGGCGACGGTTTTGTACTGGATGTTGTCGGGGACGTCGGAGGGAAGGTGGTAGTTCGACAGCGCTTTGTGCCGGTCGATCGAAACAAGCGTCGCGGTTGGATAGCGAGCGTGACTGGGGATCACCGCGTCGGTTGAGTTGCGGGCGCGCAGGCCGCGGCGCAGCGGCGCGCCCGACTGGTCGGCGACGCGCGCGATCAGGTCGCGGAAGCGCCGGTCGTAGTAGTCCTCCATCACCACGGGGCCCTCACCCTCGCACATCGCCAGGATCGGGGAGCCGACCGTGTCGAGGTTGAGGAACCACGTTCGGTCCTGAGGCAAATTCGGGAAGTGGCGCTTGGCGAAGGAGTTGATCCCGCCCTGGATGACCTCCTCGGCTCCGCAGGAGAGCAGCATCACGCGCAGGCCTTCGACGGGCTCGGCTCGCAGGCGCTCGGCAAGTGCGACCAGCACCGCGACCGCGGTCAGGTTGTCATTGGCGCCGGGAACGGTGGCACTGGTCGCGATGTTCGCCATCGTTGCGGTGGTGCCGGCGGCGATCGCGGTGCCCAGTGCGACCAGCGATTGGCGCCGCGAGGCGGCTCCGATCGCAACGGCTGCCGGACCGGCCAACACCAGCCACCACAGCGGAAAGGAGGTGTCGAGGCGCTCAACCAGGCCTGGGAACTGATGCGCCAGCCAGGCCTGGAAATGAGGGTCGAAGATCAGGCCGGTGTTGGCCGCATCGTGATGCGCCATCACCACGAGCGTGCGTTCGGCGTCATGGTCACCGGCGATCGCGACGACGTTCTGCGTTGGCAGCGGCTTTGTCAGCTGACGCCTGACGACGCGGTGAGTGTTGGCGACATCGTCGGCGATCGCCGCGCCCGCGAGCAACGCTGTGACGCCGCCGACCAGCCGGCCGCGGCCTCGCCCGCGCAGCGCCACCAAGCCCGCCAAGGCCGTAACCGCCGCCAGTGCCCCGATCGGCTTGGCGTAACCGTCGTGAAACTCGGCCTCCTCGACGCACGCGGCGCAGCCGGCGGCCTGCAGCCGCTGCGCGATCCAGACTGCCGCCTCGGCCTCACCCGGCGAGCCCGGGCGCCGCTCCAGCGGGGCGAGCCGCTCGATCACCTCGCGCAGTGCCGGGTGGATCGGCGGACTGACCATGGGCGGGCACGGTAGCGAGTACAGGCCGGCGGGTAGCGTCCCACGCACAGGAGGTAGCTAGCGGCCGACGTAGAATCGAGAGAGGATGCCATCGCCGATGATGAATATCGCCGTGGCGCGCGCTGCTGAGAGGTTGCCGGGCCTGAAGCGCCTGCCGTTGGCGCGGATCGTGATCCTCGCTGAGGTCGCGATGCTGGCCAAGGATCACTTCGAGCGCCTGACCCCGACCGAGCGTCGCCGGCTCGTGGTGTTGGTCAGGCAGACGAAGGGGCGCCCAAGCAGCCTCTCGGACCGTCAGCGCCATGAGCTCGAGAAGTTGATCGCGAAGATCGAGCCGAAGGTCTTCGCGTCGCAGGCCGTCGAGAAGTTCTCGCCGATCCCGACCAAGCGCCGCGCCAGCTAGCCGCCGAAGCGCCCTTCCGGCCGGGGTCCGTCAGTTCGGACCAGCGGCGGAAAGACGACGCTAGTCGGTGATCTTGATGTGCCCGGGTTGGGCCGCCACATGCTCTATCCAGGCTTGTATCCACGGATAGTGCTCGAGGTCGAAGCCACCCTCGTGTGCGACGTGTGTGTAGGCGTAAAGGCTGATGTCAGCCACCGAGTAGTGGTCACCGACGAGCCAATCCTTGCCCTCAAGGCCACGCTCCAGTGCTTCCAGCCCCTTGCGTCCCGCAGCGTGTTTGCCTGCGTGCTGATCAGCGCTAGCGCCTACGTCGAACAGGTTCCAGAAACGCGCGACCGCAATGTTGGGTTCGATCTCGTACTGCTCGAACATCATCCACCCGATCGCGCGAGCGCGGTCATAGCGGTCAGCCGGCCAGTACTCGGTGCCTTCGGCGAGGTAGCTGATGATTGCGTTCGACTCCGGCAGCGGTCTGCCGTCTTCGAGAATCAGGGTCGGTACACGCAACGCCGGATTCAGATCACCGATGATCGCTGGGCGATTGGAGCGGTCAACCACATCCAGTTCGCGCAGTTCGAGCGGTATGCCGAGGTGCGCCGCCAGCAGCCGGACCTTGTAACAGTTGCCTGACACAGCGCTGTTGTAGAGGAGCATGGTGCGCAGCCTACCGAGCGCCGCAGCGCTATCCGCCGCCAGAAACTGCGATCCCGGCGCCGGCGATCCGCAGTCCGGCTTGCGGCAGCGTGCCGGGGATGGCGGGACCGGCGAAGTGGATGAAGCTGCCCGGCCATGGCTCCCACGAGCTGCCGTCGCGATCGATCTGCTCCCAGTCGTAGCCATCATCGGACGTGCCCATGCCGCTCTGCGAGACGTCGAT
Organism: Solirubrobacteraceae bacterium; assembly: GCA_036268195.1. GTDB lineage: Bacteria > Actinomycetota > Thermoleophilia > Solirubrobacterales > Solirubrobacteraceae > Palsa-465. The sequence continues at coordinate 132,624 of DATAUP010000039.1, read as the reverse complement.
GTAGCTGCCGTCGGGCGCGACCGCCTCGACCACGGCGACGTGGCCGTAACCGCCCATGCCGGGTGCATCGGCACCCCAGACCGCGACGGCGCCAACTGTGGGCGTGGCATCGACGGGGATTCCGGCCTCGGCCGCCCTCACACCCCACTGATCTGCATCGCCGAGCTCGATCCCGGGCGTGGGCACGCCATAGGCCTGAGACTCGACGTATGCGGCGTAGTTCGTGCAGTTGTCGCCGGCGTACATGGACCACCACGACTCGTCGGCCGCGTACTCATAGTCATGGGTACTGAAACCCGTGGCGGTGCAGCCGGCGTAACCAGCGCACAGTTCGAGGCCGTCCGCGCGGGCAGCCGCAGCAGAGCAGAGCCCCAACCCCAAGAGGACAGCAGCGAGAACGGTGAAAAGAACGGCCGTTCTACGCGACACGGCGGCAACTGACTGCTCCAGGAAAGCCTGAAGCTCGGTTTTCATGAGGGGGCATGGAAGCGGATTCGGCGGCGAAACGTCGTCACACCACCTTCTGGATGCGATCTTGCAGCATCACGCGGACGTTGCGAGCCGCTCCAAATGCCACGCCGTCGGGACCTGCAGCGGCGCGGGCGTGTAGCGGCCGCCGGCGTCGAGCGCTTCGGCGAGCCGCGGGATCAGCCGTCGGTCCGGCGCGTCGCTGACGTGTGCAGGATTCCAGTCAACCGCGCGAATAGCGAGGATCTTCGTGTCCGGAGCCGAATACGTGCGTGCGGTGGGCAGCGACCCGAACGCTCATTTGAACCCGACCATACAAGTGGATTCGACACGCTTGAGGCCGAGCTACAACGGGGATGTGACACTCGTGAGAACAGGCTCGAAAAGCCCCGTGAATAGACTTGTATATACAAAAACGCAGGCCGCGACGCGAGCGATCGAGACGGACGTCTGCGTCGTCGGGGCGGGCATTCTCGGCCTTGCTCACGCCCACGAAGCGCGGCGCCGGGGATTGAGCGTGGTCGTGCTCGATCGCGACGATCGGGCGGTGGGCGCCAGCGTCCGCAACTCCGGGCATCTCTTCTTTACCAGCGTCGCCGACGGGGAGTCGCAGCGGTGCGCCGAAATCGCGCGCGCACGCTGGCTCGAGCTCGGTCGCCGCGCCAGGATCTTTATCGCAGAGACGGGCACGCTGGTCGTCGCGCGCCATCGCGACGAGCTCGCGGTGCTCGAGGCGGTCGCGCAGGATCCGGCGCGGCATGCGCGGATGCTGACCACCAGGGAGGTGGGGGCGCTGGCGCCGATTCCCACGGAGGAGCTGGTCGGCGGGTTCCATGCGGCCCGTGATCTGCGCGTCGATCCGCGCACGGCGGCAGCGGGACTTGCCGGCCTGCTGGCGCAGGATCAAGGCGCACGATTGGAGTGGGGCATACACGTCGACCACGTCGAAGAGGGCCTCGTGCACGCCGGCAGGTTGAAGGTCCGCGCGCAGGCGATCATCGTCTGTCCGGGCCCTGACTTTCGCTCGCTGCCGCCGGTACTACGCCGGGAACTTGGCCCATTGACACTGTGCCAGCTGCAGATGCTGAGGCTCGCGGCACCCACGGGACGGCGCTATCCGCCGGCGCTCACGACCGGCCTCAGCCTGATCCGCTATCCGGCGTTTGCGGCGCAACCGGAGGCCGCCGAGCTGCGCGCCCGGCTGGAGCTCGAGAAGGGCGAGCTGATCGACCGTGGGATCCACCTGCTCGTCACGCAGCTGCCCGACGGTGACCTCGTGGTCGGCGAGACACACACTTACAGCGACACGCTCGCGCCATTCGGAGAGGAGCGTCTTTACCGCCTCCTCCTGGATGAGGCCAAGGCGCTGCTCGGGATCGAACCGGAGGTCCGACAGCGCTGGCATGGCGTCTATCCGACGCTGCGGTCGCCCGATGCGGGCAGCTTCCACATCACAGCGCCGCTGCCAGGCGTGCGCGTGATCGAGGACATCGCCGGCATCGGTATGACGCTGTCATTGGGGCAGGCGCCGGCGATACTCGACGAAGTGCTGAGCGATCAGGAGACGAAAGTGAGCCCGACTCCTGCCCTCGGCAATGCCGCCCGGCTGTGAATCGTGACCGCGAAGCAGTAGCACATGGCGGAGAACCTCCGGCAGCGGAGCGCCTCTTGCGCAGGTCGTCCAGGTGCTTCACAGCTTGCGCTCGACGATCACACGCGTGCCGTTACGAGGAGTCAGCGTGATGATCCGCATCTGAACCTCCTCGAGCTTTGGCGACGCGGGCCTCAGTTCAGTGCGTTCGAGGATCCGGCGCAGGATCAGCCGGGCCTCGGTCGCCGCGAAGGCTGCGCCGATGCAACGCCGGGTACCCCCGCCGAAGGGGACCCAGGTGTAGGTATCGGGGCCGTCGTCACTCAGGAAGCGCTCGGGCCGGAACCTGTCCGGCTCGGGGTACAGGTCTGCCCGCTTGTGAATCACCCGGATCCACGGGTTGATCTCCGTGCCGTCGGGGAGCGTCCAGTCGCCGAGTTTGAACGGTGCGCCCCGCACGACTCGGCCGACGAGTCCGAGCACCGGGCGGATCCGCAGCGCCTCCTTGAACACGGCGTCGAGGTAGGCGTCGTCTGCCTGTTTCGCGCGGTCGTGGACCTCCGGAGCGTGCAGCATCAGATCGAGTGTCCAGGCGAGTCCGGTTGCGGTCGTCTCGTGGCCCGCCACCAGCAGCGTCAGCAGTTCGTCGCGCAGCTCGAGGTCGTTGAGTCGTTCGCCTGACTCGTCGCGGGCCAGCAGCAGGGTGGAGAACACGTCGTCCTTGGCGGCAAGCTCTGCTTCCGGCAGCGCACGCCGGCGCGCGATCTCGGCGTAGAGCAGGTCGTCGACAGCATCGCGGCGCGCCACGAACTCCTGCGCACGCTTGTTCCCGGCGAACCCGGTGCGTTGTAGCACCGCGCCGATCAGCGCCCCCATCGAGCGTGGCTGCCCGATCGGATCGATGTAGGCGCGCAGCGCGGCGATCAGCTCGCCGGCCTCGTCGGGGGCGAAGCCGAAGATCACCCTCGAGATCACACGGAGCGTGAGGCTCTGCATGCTCGGCGTCACCGTGAACGGCTCGCCCACCGGCCAGCCATCGATCGCGGCGTCGGCTGCGTCGATGATCGCCTGCTCGTAGCGCTGCAGGACCTTCCCGTGGAACGGCGGCAGCAGCAGGCGCCGGTGGCGCATGTGCTCGTGACCGTCCAGCACGATCACGGACCGCTGACCGAGCAGCGGGGCGAGCAGGGAGTTCGCCTCGCCCGCGCGCAACTGGTCGTGCGGACCCTGGAACAGCTGCTTGGTCAGCGTCGGATCAAAGACCGCCACGCCCGGTTCGGGCCCGAAGAGCGTGCGGATCGTGACCGCGTTGCCGTAGCGTCGGTGCAGCCACTCGACGTACGGCAGCCCGACGACGGTGATCAGCGCGGTCTGGACCAGACGCGGGAGCCGCGGCCCCGGCGGCATCCGGATCGGCGGCGCGGCCTCCGTGGTCTGGAACGTTTCAGTCGCGCCGGCTGTTGTCATCTCTCAGATGTCGATCGGGTGGACGAGCCTGACCGGCGCGCCCGGTGATGGCGGCGCCTTTGCCTCGTGCGTGTCGGGCCCGAGTTGACGTGCCAGCCAGATCACATCACGCCAGGCGCCCGCTTTCCACCCGATCCGCCGATAGAGGCCGATCTGCTCGAACCCGAGCGACTTGTGCAGGCCGACGCTTGCCGGGTTCGGTACCGTGATACCCGCGAGGATCACCCGGTACCCCTGCTCCTCGAGCAGCGCGAACAACGGCTCGTAGAGGGCCCGGCCGAGGCCCCGGCCGCGGTAGCGCTCGCCGAGGTACACGGTCACCTCGGCGGACCAGCGGTAGGCGGGCCGCTCGCGATGCGGGCCGGCATAGGCGAAGCCGGCGATCTCACCGTCGTCCTCCGCGACCAGGAACGCGTGCGTGCGGCCGATGCGCTCGATGCGGCGCTGGTACTCGGCCAACGAGGGTGTCTCGTCCTCGAAGCTCACCGCCGTATCGCTGGTGAACGGGCCGTAGATCGCGAGGCAGCCGGCGGCGTCAGCGGTCGGATCTGCGTGGCGGATCAGCATCAGTCAGGAATCTAGCCGAGGCGCTGTGGCGGGGTTAGTGGCCAGCGGGCCACTAACCCCGGGTAAAGTCGCGCCGGAATGTCACGTGACTACGACATCGTTCTGTTTGGCGCAACCGGGTTCGTCGGCGAGCTGACGGCCGAGTACCTCATGGCGCATGCGCCCGCCGGCACGCGGCTGGCGATCGCCGGGCGAAGTCCTGAGAAGCTGGAGGCGCTGAAGGCTCGGCTGGGGCGTCCCGAGCTCGACATCCTGATTGCGGACACGGGTGATGACGCCTCGATCAACGCGATGGCCGCGTCGGCGCGCGTCCTGATCTCGACCGTCGGGCCTTACCTCCAGTACGGCGAGCCGGTGGTGGCGGCTTGCGCGGCGGTGGGCACCGATTACATCGACCTGACCGGCGAGACGGAGTTCCTGGACCTCATGTATCTGCGCTACCACGCCGCGGCGAGGGAGAGCGGAGCGCGGCTCGTGCATTCGGGCGGGTTCGACTCGGTCCCGTGGGACCTCGGTGTGCTGTTCACCATTTCGCAGCTGCCCGATGACGTGCCGATCGCCGTGCGCGGGTTCGGGCTCACCAATGGGACCTTCTCGGGTGGCACGTTCCATTCTGCCGTCTACATCATGGGACGGCTGAAGGAGGCGGGGCGGGTGGCACGGCAGCGGCGATCCGTCGAGCGCCACTCCGAGGACGGGCGGATGGCCGAGGGGCGCAGCGTGCGTGGGTTGCCCGGCAGGCCGCACAAGGAGTCGCTGGCCGGCGGCTGGGTGGTGTCGGTGCCGACGATCGACCCGCAGCACATCCTGCGCAGCGCGCGTCTGAACCCGGCGTACGGGCCGGACTTCTCCTACTCGCACAACCTGGTGACCAAGCGTCTGAGCGCGACCGTCGGGCTCGGGCTCGGGGTCGGGGTGGTGGCGACGTTTGCGCAGCTGGAGCCGACGCGCAAGCTCTTGCTGAAGCTGAAGTCGCCGGGGAGTGGACCGGACGCCGAGCGCCGCGCGAAGTCGTTCTTCAAGCTGCGCTTCGTCGCTGACTACGGCTTGCCGGGGTCGGGCGATCGACTGATCACGGAGGTGCGCGGCGGTGACCCAGGCTACGGCGAGACCGCGAAGATCTTGAGCGAGGCCGCGCTGGCGCTCGCATTCGACGACAACCTGCCGTCGGTGGGCGGCGGGCAGTGGACGCCCGCGCTCGCGCTCGGGCAGCCGCTGATCGACCGGCTGGTACGCGCCGGTATCCAATTCGCGGTTGTCGACCCTGCTGCCGCTCCCGCGACCGGCGACGTGTAAAAGTACGGCACATTCCTTGGGTTCGCGGGCGTGCGGACATACCGAGGTGGAATGTCCGGGCGCTCGACATCTCGGAGCTGGACTGCTACTGGCCCGAGTACAACGCCGTACTCGAACTCGATGGACGCCCCGTATCACCTGGCTGAAGTCGCTACTTGAGCTCGGTTGATGCCTTGCCGAGCAGTTGTCGCGCGATCACCAGCTGCTGAATCTGCTGTGTGCCCTCGAAGATGTCGAGGATCTTGGCGTCGCGCGCCCACTTCTCCAGCAGTTCGTCCTCGCCGTAGCCGACGGTGCCGCAGAGCGCGACGCAGCGGAGGGTGATGTCGGTCGCGGCGCGGCCCGCCTTCGCTTTGGCGATCGAGGCGGCGACCGTGTTCGGCACGCGGTTGTCGGCCATCCAGGCAGCCTTCAAGGCCAGCAGGCGCGATGCCTCCCACTCGGCCTCGAGCTGGATGAACTCGGCCGCGGCAGCGCTCTGCGACGCCAACGGCCGGTCATAGGAGATCTCGAGACCGGCCTCGGACAGCAGCTCCCGTGTCCGCTCGAGCGCGGCCTGCGCGACGCCCACCGCCATCCCGGCGATCATCGGCCGCGTGTTATCGAACGTCTGCATGACACCGGCGAAGCCCTCGCGCGCGCTCGCGATCTCGGGCGTGCCGAGCAGGCTCTCCTTCGGCACGCGGCAGTTGTCGAGCACGAAGTTCGCGGTGTCCGACGCACGGATCCCGAGCTTGTGCTCGAGCCGGTCAAGCTTCAGGCCCGGGTTGTCGCGCTCGACCACGAACGATTTGATCGCGCCGCGCCCGGCCGAGCGATCGAGTGTCGCCCAAACGACGATCAGGTCGGCGCGGTCACCGGAGGTGACGAAGATCTTCTCGCCGTTGAGCACGTAATCGTCGCCGTCGAGGATGGCCGTCGTGCGGATCGCTGCCGAATCAGAACCCGCTCCGGGCTCGGTGATCGCCATGGCGGCCCACTTCCCGCCAAACCGCTGCATCTGCTCGGGCGTCGCGACCGCGCGAATCGCCGCCTGCCCGAGTCCCTGACGCGGCATCGTCAGCATCAGGCCGGTGTCACCCCAGCACATCTCGATGACGCCGACGAGACTCGCCAGGCTCCGGCCGTTGATGTTGCCGTCGGCGGCCTGCTTTGCCGCCGACGGCTCCGCAGGTGAGCTCGTGTCGAGCCCGGCCTGCGATGCGTTGGCCTGCGCGATCAGCTCCGCGAGCGTGTCGAGCTCGACCGGGTAGGAGTGTTCGGCGAGGTCGTACTTGCGTGAGATCGGGCGCAGCACATGCTGAGCGGCCATGTGCGCCTGATTCGCCAGTGCGTCGAGCTTCTCGGGGGTTTCGAGGTTGATCATGTTCCGCTCATAGCGCCAGCGCGCCCTCCATCATTCCAGCGGCGCGCAGGTCGCGGTACCAGCGCTCGACAGGGTGCTCCTTCGTGTAACCGTGGCCGCCGAGCAACTGCACGCCGTCAGAGCCGATCTGCATCGCATGGCCGGCTGCCAGTGCCCGCGCGAGCGCAGTCTCACGGATGAAGTCACGGCCGGTTTCGGCAAGGCTCGCCGCGCGGTAGGTCACGAGCCGCAGCGCGTCCAGCTCGATCGCGATGTTGGCGACCATGAATGCGACCGATTGGCGGTTGGAGATCGGCTCTCCGAAGGCGATTCGATCGTTGACGTAGGGGGTCACGTAGTCGAGTACCGCCTGCCCGGTTCCAACCGCCAAAGCGCACCAACCGAGGCGTCCCAGGGCGACAATCTCACGGTAAACTTGAGGGTTAGAAATGCCGAGGATGGAGCGCGGCGGAAGCTTTACGCCATCGAAGGTGACCCTGCCGGTAGCAGCGGCGCGGACGCCCATCGCCGGCTCGGGCTCGACGCTCAAACCGTCCGCACCACCTTCGACGAGGAACAGTGACGGCGCGCCGTCGAGGTCGGCCGCGACCACGAGCAGCTCCGCCGCGGCCGCGCGCGGGACGAGCGCTTTGACGCCGTCGAGCTGGAAGTCACCGTCGGACGTGCGCGTCGCGCGTGTCTGCAGTGCGAATGGGTCAAAGAGCACGCGCGGCTCGGCCAGGGCAATGGCGGCTGCTGCCGGCGCCTCGCTGACGAACGCCGGTAGGTAGGCAGCCTGTTGGTCGGCGTCACCCCAGAGGCCTAGAACCGTCGCGACGCCGGCCGGGGCGAGGCATGCGAGCGCGATCCCCATATCACCCTCGGCCAGCGCCTCTGCGATCAGTGCCGAGGTCAGCGTGCCCCGCTGTTCGAGCACGCCTCCGAGTTGCTCCGGCACGCCGATCGTCGAAAGTCCCAACTCAGCAGCCGTCGACAGCAGCTCGTCAGATGCCTGGCACTCGGCGTCGGCCGCGAGGGCTGCCGGCCGCACCCGGTTCAGCGCGAAGTCGCGCACGGCATCGACCAGCATCCGCTGCTCGTCGGTTGGCGTGATATCGAATGCGGTGCCCGGCTCGGCGGCTGGTTGCCGCGCTGGGCCCGCTAGGTCTGCCTCGGTGGACATACGCGTGATTATGTTGTGCGGACGAGCACTCTGCCTCAAAGTTCGAATTGCTCATACCCCGGAGCTTTGAGACACACTCTTATTAACCAACGTCATGCTGGGGTCCCAATGCGTGTACTTGTAGTCGAGGATGAGCGCCGGTTGGCGGACGCAATCGCCCGCGGACTGAGGCGCGAAGGCATCGCTGTGGACCTCGCCGGCGATGGAAACGACGCGCTCGTCAAGGCACGCGTCGTCCGCTACGACGTGCTCGTGCTCGACCGCGACCTGCCAGAGGTACATGGCGACGAGGTCTGCCGGTTGGTACGCGCGGAACGGCCGGAGACCGGGATCATCATGCTGACTGCAGCCGGTGAGATCGAGGACCTCGTGGAGGGGCTGTCAATGGGCGCGGACGACTATCTGCCCAAGCCGTTTCGCTTCGCCGAGCTGGTCGCCCGGATCCGCGCGCTCAGCCGCCGGACGACTCCGAGCCGCCCGCCGGTGCTCCACCATGCGGACCTCGAGCTCGACCCCGCGCGCCGCAGCGTCACGCGCGCCGGGAAACCGATCGACCTGGCGCGCAAGGAGCTCGCGGTACTCGAGACGCTGATGGCTGCGGACGGGGCGACCGTCTCCTCCGAGGAGCTGCTCGAGCGTGTTTGGGACGAGCACACCGACCCCTTCACTAATGTCGTGCGCATGACGATCATGACGCTGCGCCGCAAGCTCGGTGAGCCGACGGTAGTCGAGACCGTCATCGGCGTCGGGTACCGGATGGCCTGAGGCTCCGATGCGGCTGCGCACGCGTACGATCCGGCTGCGCCTGACGCTGATCTACGGGGGCGTCTTCCTGGTCAGCGCGGCCGCGCTGCTGACCATCGGCTACCTGCTGGTCCGCCACAACCTCGCCCGCCACCACAGCTTCCGCGATGAGGTCGATGGCCTCGGTGCGGCTCTCTACCGCGAGCTGTTCGGAAAGCCACCGGCAACGCCGAACGGGAATGAGCGTGCGTTCCAGGCCGGCTACCACCAGGCCGTGGCCGCGACTCTGCACCGGCTGCTGCTGGAGTACATCGCCGCGCTCGTCGTGATGACGGGGATCTCGGTGGCGCTGGGCTGGTGGATCGCGGGGCGTGCGCTGGCGCCGCTGCGTGCGATCACCGCGACTGCGCGGCGCGTGTCCGGTGAGAACCTCGGCGAGCGAATCGCGCTCCAGGGGCCTGAGGACGAACTCAAGGAGCTCGCCGACACCTTCGACGGGATGCTGACGCGGCTCGATTCGGCGTTTGCCAGCCAGAAGCACTTCGTCGCCAACGCTTCGCACGAACTGCGCACGCCGCTGGCGATCATGCGCACCGAGATCGACGTCGCGCTCGCCGACCCGCACGCCAGCGTGCACGAGCTGCGCGCAATGGGGGAGGCGGTGCGGGAAACGGTCGACCGCAGCGAGTCACTGATCGCCGCGCTGCTCTTGCTCGCGCGCAGTGAGGGCGTGCACGCGCACGAGGAACCGATCGACCTGGCGGAGCTGGCTGCCGGCTGCATCACGGACCTGCATCGTGGTGCCGAGGCTGCCGGGATCACGATCACCACCGACCTTGAGCCCGCGGTCGCACGCGGCGATTCGGCGCTGCTCGAGCGCATGCTCGCGAACCTGGTGGAGAACGGCATCCGCCACAACCGGCCGGGAGGCGAGCTCCACGTCAGCACGTCGACTGCTGGCGGCGTCGCTGAGGTGGTGGTCAGCAATGGAGGCGTGGTGATCGACCCCGACCGGGTGCATGCGCTGACCGAGCCCTTCCGCCGCCTGAGCCGCACCTCCGGCGGATTCGGGCTGGGTCTGTCGATCGTTCGTTCCGTCGCCGAGGTCCACGGCGGCACCGTCGAGCTGACGGCGCCATCTCAAGGGGGTCTGCACGTACGGGTGCGGATACCGTCGGCGCCAACACACGCCGGCGCCTCCCGTCGCCGCCGAACGTTGACGAAAAGCTGACGGGTGCAGCCGTCGGAAGCCATGAAAGGCCAGTAACCACGGGCCTTTTTACGGTCGGCGCGTTCAGAGGCAACTCTTAGCTTTCTCGACGGTTTCTCTGTGAATCCGTCCGTAAATTCGCCGACATGAATCAGAATCGGAGTCGGCGGTCTGTGCGGCCGTGGTTTGTAGTCCTGCTCGCGGCCGTCGCGGCCGCGGTCATCGTCATCGGCATCACAGAGATCGGCACGCCGACCAGCTCGGCCAGGACCTCGAAGGAGACGGTCACCGCCGAGAACGGCGTTGTCCAGAACACCGTCTCCGGGAGCGGCAACGTCGAGCCCGGTGTCGATGAGACCGTTAACTTTGCGACCAGCGGCACGCTGCAGAGCGTGAGCGTCAAGATCGGTCAGCACGTCAAGAAAGGTCAGCTGATCGCGACGCTCGACCCGACCACGGCTGACCAGACGCTGCAGGAGGCCGAGGACAGCCTTGCTGAGGCGGAGGACAACCTCACGGAGGTCGAGGACGGTACGTCGACCGGCTCGTCGTCCAACAGCGGATCGGGTGGCTCGGGCGCCACGGAGACCGCCACGAGCGCCTCGAACACGACGGACTACACGTCCTACGACACGACCGAGGCCACTGCGTCAGCGGCTGCGGTGCGTAAGCCGGAGGACGGCACAACGACCGACACGACGGACACGACCAGTACGACGGGCACGACCACCACCCCGCCGGCAACCACCGTTACGCAGACGACCACCACGGCGACTCAGACCCGCACGACTCCGACGAGCACGACCAGGTCCACGCCGACTGGGACCACGACCACGCCGAGCAAGACCACAACGTCGAAGACGACGACCAAACCCAAGTCGACGAAGACGACGGGCTCGACGCAGAGCAGCGCGAAGAACTCGGGTGCGAACAAGACCACGACCACGACCACGGGCGAGAACACGGGCAGCGCCGGCCGCACGACAACCGCCGCGAGCACCCCGACCACCACCGAGAAGTCGACGCCTACTCCGTCTGAGATCGAGCAGGCGAAGCTCCAGGTGACGCAGGCGCAGCAGACCGTCACCGACGATCAGAAGGCGGTCGACGAGACCAAGCTCTACGCGCCGGCAGGCGGCACGGTTGCGTCGCTGTCGGGTGACACGATCGGCCAGACGATCTCAGCCAGCGGATCCTCCGGCTCGTCGGCGGCGAGCGCGGCCGACTCGGATGCAGCGAGTTCCTCCAGCGCAGACACCGGCACCGGCTCGTCGAGCTCCAGCACCGGCTTCGCCGAAATCATCAATAACAACACGATGACGATGACCGTCTCACTGAGCGAGTCAGACATCTCAAGCGTCAAGGTCGGTCAGGCCGCGACTGTTTCAATCACCGCGCTGAGCGGCGTCGAGCTGGCCGGACGCGTGACCGCGATCTCACCGCTCGGCTCGGACTCGAGCGGCGTCGTCACCTATGACGCCACGCTGACGATCAACCAGACCAATTCGAAGGTGCTGCCCGGCATGAGCGCCACCGCGACGATCGTCACTCAGCAGGCGCAGGGCGTGACGGTCGAGAACCAGGCGCTCACGGGCACCGGATCGGACGCGACCGTCGACCTCCTCAAGAACGGCAAGGCCACGACTCAGCCCGTCGTGGTCGGGCTCCGAGGCAGCTCGCGTTCGCAGATCATCAGTGGCCTGAAGTCCGGCCAGCAGGTGCAGGTCACGATCACGCTGCCGGCGCTCGGTACCAGCAGCTCCAGCTCCAGCTCCACCTCGTCGAGCACGAGCGGCTTCGGCGGGCTCGGGGCCACCGGCGGTGGCTTCGGCGGCGCCGGCGGAGCAGCTGGCGGCGGCTTCCGCGCCCGCTTCGGGGGTGGCGCAGGGTGAGCGTGATCGAGCTCCGCGATGTCCGCAAGACCTATGAGCTTGGGGACATCGCGGTTCATGCGCTCCGTGGCGTGAGCCTGGAGATCGAGAGCGGAGAGTACGTCGCGATCATGGGCCCCTCCGGCAGCGGCAAGAGCACGCTTATGCACATCCTGGGCTGTCTCGACACGCCGACGAGTGGCACCTACGAGCTCAACGGCGTCGACGTGAGCGGCGTCGATGAGGATGACCTCTCGGACCTGCGGAACCGGTACATCGGCTTCGTGTTCCAGGCGTTCAACCTGATCCCGCGCACGCGCGCGCTTGCCAACGTCTCGCTACCGCTGCAATACGCGGGGCTGCACAAGGCCGAGCGCGCCAAGCGCGCGATGCGGGCGCTGGCCTCGGTCGGCTTGACCGATCGCGCCGCCCACCTGCCGTCAGAGCTCTCCGGCGGGCAGCAGCAGCGGGTCGCAGTGGCGCGCGCGCTGGTCACCAACCCAGCCCTGATCCTGGCGGACGAACCGACCGGCAACCTCGACTCGCACTCGACGACCGAGGTGCTGGATGTCTTCGAGCACCTGAACCGGCAGGGACGCACGATCGTGCTGATCACGCACGAGGAGGACGTGGCCGCGCATGCGCGTCGCGTGATTCGTGTACGGGACGGGCAGATCGTCGCCGACGAACGCCGCGAGCAGCGAGATGTCCACGAGGTCGTCGCATGATCGAGTCGTTGGGCGTCGCGCTCACCGGCCTGGGCGCCAACAAGCTGCGCTCCGGGTTGACAATCCTGGGTCTGATGATCGGCGTCGGCTCGGTGATCGTGCTGATCGCCGTCGGCACCGGATCGTCCTCCGCTGTGGAGTCGCAAATCGATGCGCTCGGCTCCAACACGCTGACGGTCACCGCCGCGCCGACGCTTGGCGGCCTGTTCGGCTCGAGCTCGAGCTCCGGGCTGACGCTCGCCGACGCGAACGCGCTCGATAACCACTTCGAGGCGCCGGACGTGGGAAGTGTCGCCCCAGTCGTCACCAGCAGCGCGACGCTGACGTACGGCTCCTCGACCTACGAGCCGTCGTCGTTCGTCGGAACGACACCTAGCTACGAGCAGGCCCGCGACTACACGATCGCCGAGGGCAGTTGGTTCACCAAAGCCGAGGAGAAGAACCACAGCGACGTGCTGGTCGTGGGGCCGACGGTCGTCAGCGAGTTGTTCGGCGGCGCTGATCCGGTCGGCGACAGCGTGCAGATAAGCGGCACGAACTTCCAGATCGTCGGCGTGACCGCTTCCAAGGGCTCTAACGGCTCGACCGACCTCGATGACGTCGCGATCGCGCCGCTGACCGCCGTGCAGGACGTGCTGACCGGCTACGGCAGTATCAGCCAGATCCTTGTACAGGCCAAGTCGCGCGACGCGCTTAACGCCGCGCAGACCGAGGTAACTGACATCCTCAACCAGGTCGATCCGCCGACGACCAGCTCCGGCACCAGCTCGAGCAACTTCGAGGTGATCAACCAGAGCTCGATCCTGCAGGCGTCGACATCGAGCAGCAAGGTGTTTACGACGCTGCTGGCCGAGGTGGCAGCGATCTCACTGCTGGTCGGTGGGATCGGCGTAATGAACATCATGCTCGTGTCGGTTACCGAGCGGACCCGTGAGATCGGCATCCGCAAGGCGGTCGGCGCCCGCCGCAGCGACATCCTGACCCAGTTCCTGGTCGAGGCCGTGCTGGTCTCGGTCTTCGGTGGCGCCGCGGGGGTCGCCGCCGGCCTGATCGGCGGCCAGTTCAAGATCGCCGGCATCCAACCAGTGATCGCGCCGTATTCGATCGGCCTCGCGTTCGGCGCGAGCGTGCTGATCGGCTTGTTCTTCGGCACCTATCCAGCCTGGCGCGCGGCCGCGATGCGGCCGATCGACGCGCTCCGCTTCGAATGACGAAAGAGTTCAGATGACCGAATCGATACCAGCCGGCGCCGAGTTCGAAAGCGAGATGCCGACGCGGCGTCGGATCAAGATCCTGACGCCGTGGACGGCAGCGCTGATGGCGCTGATCCTCGGTGGCGTGGGCTTCTACGTCGGCGTGCGCGTCGAGAAGTCGAAGACGACCAGCGGGGGCAGCACCTCGGCGCTCGCGCGGGCGCTCACGGGAGCCGGGACGGGTGGCACCAGCACGACGGGCTCGAAGAGCGGCGGGACCGGAGCGTCGAGCTTCGCTTCCCGTTTCGGTGGCGGCGCTGGCGGCGCTGGCGGGTTTGCTGGCGCCGGCGGCGGTGCGAGCGGTGCGACGATCGGGTCGATCTCGAGCGTCGACGGGAACACGATCTACGTCACCTCGACTTCCGGCAACACCGTAAAGGTCAAGCTCTCGAGCGCGACCACGATCAGCAAGAGCGAGAGCGTCTCCAAGAAGAAGCTCTTCCCCGGCGACGAGGTCGTGATCCAGGGTGCCCAGGGCTCGAAGGGGACTGTGACGGCGACTACCGTCACCGATTCGGGCGCCCGGAGCACCGGCAGCAGCGGCTCGTCATCTACGGGAAGCGGCTCGAGCTCGAGCGGCGCGTCATCGGCGATCAGCTCGCTGTTCGGCGGCGGCTGAACCGAAATCCGGATTTTGGACCACGAACAAGGACTGATTGAAACCATGAGAACTCCCAAGAGCGCACCGCGCGGCGCGATCGTGATGCTGGTGGCGCTGGTTGCGGCGCTGAGCATTGCCGCTTGCGGCGGCTCCTCGAGCGGCTCCAACTCGAGCAGCTCCAGCAAGAGCGGCTCGAGCAAGAACGCCAGCGCGACGACTACGACCAGCAGCAGCACTGGCAGCACCAGCGAGGCCGCCTTCACGGCGTGCCTCAAGTCGCACGGCGTGACCTTGCCCAAGGGAGCTGGGGGTGGGTTCGGCGGCGGCTTCCATCGCGGAACCGGCACCAACGCGGCGCCACCCAGTGGCACCTCGACCACCGGTCGGCGGTTCGGACCCGGTGGCGGCGGGGGCGGTGGGTTCGCCGGCGGTGGCGGTGGCGGCGGCCTCGCTGGCGGCAACTCCAAGTCGGCCAAGGCGTTCCAGGCCTGCCGCTCGAAGCTCCCGTCGGGCGGGCGGTTCGGTGGCGCCGCCGGCGGGCGGTTCGGCGGCGGCGCAAATGGCGGTACCGGCACCCCGCACTTCTCAACGACGGCGCTGAAGTCCTACGTCGCCTGCGTCCGCAAGAACGGCTATGCGGCGATGCCGGAACCGAATACCTCGGGCAAGGGCTCGGTGTTCCCGGCCAGCGTCGACAAGAACGCCAAGTTCCAGGCGGCGAGTAAGAAGTGCACCAGCATCCTGCGACAGGCGCTACGCCCGCCGACGGCGTCCGGCCAGTCGACGACGACGACCAGCTCGACGACGTCAAGCAATACGTAACGAACCGCAGCAACCATGCGGGGGCGCGCGCTGACGCCGGCGCGCGCCCACCGCGCCATCTGGTTTGACATGTCCGAGCGAATCCTGCTGTTGAGCAAATCCCGTCGGTTGAACGAATCCGGCGGCTGAACGAATCCGTCGGTTCTTATGAACCTCTGCACTAGTGCCGACACGATTGGCAGCAGTGGGTAGGAACTCAAGGAACAGTTTCGACAGGAGAACCTCAACGTCATGACCCGCCTCACGAAAGCCCTGCCTGTGATCGCCGGAGCGATCGCAGGCGCGATCGTCGCGCTATTGATCGCGCACGGAGGCGCGACAAAGACGGTTACCGACGAGATCGTCTCCCAGGGCACGGGCTCGGTCCCGGCTTCGACCACCGCGTCCGGTGGCCTCAGCGTCAACCAGATCTACAAGAAGGACAGCCCTGGTGTCGTCGACATCACGACCACGTCCGTCCAGCAGGGAAGCGGCAACGGCTTCTTCAGCCAGCCTTCGCAGACAAGCGAGAGCGAGGGTGCCGGCGTCGTGTTCGACAAGCAGGGCGACATCATCACCGATGAGCACGTCGTCGCGGGCGCGCAGACCGTGCGCGTCCACTTCCAGGATGGCGTCAGCGTCCCGGCGAAGATTCTCGGCACTGACCCATCGACCGACATGGCGGTGATCAAGGTCAGCGTGAACGCGTCGGAGCTGCACCCGATCCCGTCCGCGAACTCCAACAATGCGCAGGTCGGTGATCCAGTAGTCGCGATCGGCAGTCCGTTCGGCCTGCCCGGCACCACGACCGCCGGCATCGTCAGCGCCGTTGGCCGCAGCATCACCGCGCCGAACAACTACACGATTCCCGGCGCGATCCAGACCGACGCAGCGATCAACCCTGGTAACTCGGGCGGCCCGCTGCTGGACGGTGACGGCGACTGGCTGGGTTTGAACGATCAGATCCAGACCAACTCCGGTGACAGCTCCGGTGTCGGCTTCGCGACTCCCTCCGACGCCGACGTGCAGGTTGCCGACACGATCATCTCGGGCAAGAAGGTCGAGCATCCCTACGTGGGCGTTTGCCTTAACGACGCCTCGAGCGGTGGTGCCGTGATCGCGAGTGCGTCGAACGGCTGCACCACCGGCCCGGTCGTCGCCGGCTCGCCGGCGGCCAAGGCCGGCCTCAAGCCCGGTGACACGATCACCAAGATCAACGGCAGGACGATCACCGACAGCGACGGCTTCATCTCGGTGATCAGCACCTATAAGCCGGGCCAAACGGTCACGCTGACCGTGCACATGCCCGGCGCCAACGGCGCCACCAAAACGATCAAAGTGACGCTGGGTAACCGCCCAGCATCGGCTCCGACTACTGGCTGATTCAAAGGATGATGGCGGCGGCCAGCTGGCCGCCGCCTGACGAGGGCGAGCCGTCAGCTGATGGAGAGTGGGGCGGACGCGCTGGCCAGCGTCTGCTCCATCAACTCCCGGTGCACTGAGCGCGTTGCCCCGCCGCGCCGGTGCCAGGTCCCTTCGGGACCGAGCGTCCAGGCGTTGGTGTCGTCGGCGAAGCAGCGGTCGAGTGTGTCGTCGAGCTCGGCCTGCAGTTCGGGCTTCTCGATCGGCACGAGTAGCTCGACGCGTGTGTCCAGGTTGCGCGGCATCAGGTCGGCCGAGCCGATGTACATCGCCCGCTCGTCGCCGTATTCGAACGTGTAGATGCGCGAGTGCTCAAGGAAGCGTCCGACGATCGAGACGACGTTGATCGTCTCGCTGACCCCGGCAACACCGGGAGTCAGACAGCAGATCCCGCGCACGTTCAGGTCAATCGGCACGCCGGCCTGCGAGGCGCGGTAGAGCGCCTCGATGCAGCGCTGGTCGACGAGCGCGTTCATCTTCATACGGATGCGCGCGTGCTTGCCGTCAGCGTGCGCCGCGACCGTCCGCTCGATCAGCTCGATCAGCGGCTCACGCATGAAATCGGGGGCGACCAGCACCTTGCGCTCACGGCCAGGGTGCGCGTAGCCGGTGAGCGCGTTGAACAGGTTGGCGACCTCCTGCCCGATCTCACGGTTGATCGTGAAGAAACCGAAGTCCTCGTACAGCCGGGCGTTCTTGGCGTGGAAGTTGCCGGTGCCGATCATCACGTAGTGGCGGACCTCGTCGTGCTCGCGGCGGACGATGAGGATCGTCTTGGCATGTGTCTTCAGGCCGGGGATGCCGTGCACCACGTGGGCGCCGACCTCCTCGAGCTCGCGTGACCAGCGAATGTTCTGGCGCTCGTCGAACCGGGCCTTGAGCTCCACCATGCACACCGCCTGCTTGCCGTTCTCGGCGGCGGTGATCAGCGCTGGGACCAGGGCCGAGTCGTCGGATGTGCGGTACACGGTCATCTTGATCGCCAGCACGTTGGGATCGACGGCTGCCTGCAGCACGAGACGCTCGACGCTGGTCGTGAACGACTGGTAGGGGTAGTGGACGAGGAACTCGCCCTCGCGCATCTGGGCGAAGATGTCGGGTTCGTCACCTGTGTCCTCGGGCCGCGGTCGCAGCGCCGGATGCGTCAGCGGAGTCCACGGGGTCTGGCGCAGATCGGAATGACCTTCGATTCCGACGATCTGCCAGAGGTCGGACAGGTCGAGCAGGCCGTGCTGGTCATAGATCTGGTTGTCGACCAGTCCCAGCCAGTCGATCAGGCGCTCGCGCATTCCGGCTTCGATATCGGCCCCGACCTCGAGCCGGATCACCTCACCGAAGCGCCGGCGCCGGAGCTCGTCCTCGACCGCGGCCAGCAGGTCGTCGGCCTCGTCGGAGATGTCGAAGTCGGCGTCGCGCGTGACCCGGAAGAGGTTGTGCGAGACAACCTCCATACCGGGGAACAGCGTGTCGAGGTGGCGGGCGATGATGTCCTCGAGCGGGATGAAGGTGTCCTTCTCGATCTCGACGAACCGTGGGAGCACTTCCTTCGGCACCTTGACGCGCGCGTAGAGCTCAGTCTCGTGGGCCGGGTCGTGCAGGTGGACGAGCAGGCTCAGCGAGAGGTTCGAGATGTAGGGGAACGGCCGCCCCGGGCCGATCGCCAGCGGGGTCAGCACCGGGAAGATGTGCTCGAGGAAATGGCGCTGGAGCCGCTCTGGATCTGCACCCGATTCCTCACACGACACAACCCTGATGCCCTCGGCGGCCAGCTCAGGCTTGATCACGCCCGTGAACTCGCGCGCGTGGCGGCCGTCGAGCCCGCGCACCTTCTGGGCGAGTTCCTCCATCAGCCGCGTTGGTGAGAGCCCGTCCGGAGCACGCTTGTCGACCCGCGCCTCGATCTGGCCATGCACCCCGGCGACCCGCACCATGAAGAACTCGTCGAGATTGGAGGTGTAGATCGCGAGGAACTTGAGGCGCTCGAGCAGCGGCGTGTTCCCGTCCTCGGCGAGCTCAAGCACGCGCTCATTGAAGTCGAGCCACGAGAGCTCGCGGTTGATGTAGAGAGACTGGTCGCGCAGATCCGGCGGACCGCCCTCACCGACGTCGAGCGGGTCGAGCACCGAATCGCTCACGCCGACACCTCGGTCGCTCCGGCGATCGCGCGCAGCTCCGCGGGCCTCATCAGGACCACGAGCTCACCCTGCTTGATGCCGGCGATACCGCCCTTGCGCATGTCCACGCGCGCTCCCGTCATGTTGGTCAGAGCCAAAGAGATCGCTGGGTTGTGACCGACAAGCATGACTTCGCCCTGACCTGCCGCCAGCCGCTCGGGGTCGTATCCGGACCGCGCCAGCGCCGGCTCGGTGACGACCTCCACGCCCAGCGGCTCGCAGGCAAGCTCCGCCGTCTCGAGCGCGCGACGCTTGGGGCTGGACAGGCACGTGTCGATGTGGATGCCCAGGCGCGCGATCGCGGTTCCCGCCGTACGTGCCTCCTCGATTCCGCGCGGGGTCAGGGGACGGGCCTCGTCAGGCTCGCCCCGCGCCGCATCCGCGTGCCGCAGCAACCACAACATGCGAGAAGACTACGCTGCTGCCGCGGGTTGGTACCAGCGCCGCGCGGACTTCACCCGATCACCAGCGGCCGGTGAAAGGTGCGCTCGAAGGCTTCGTCGTCGCCATAGCGCTCGACACTCCAGCGCGGGAGCGTTAGGTCGCCCTCTGCCAGCAGGTGCAGAGCGACACCGTCACCGTTTGTCTTCAGACGCGCCTCGTTGACGGATTGGTCGCGGCCGCGCTCGAGATGTTCGGCCAGGCGCAGGATCATCGAGCAGCGCTCGAGCATCTCCTCGTCGCCCGGCCGGCCGAGCTTCGCCCACTCTCCGAGCTTCGGGATGCCCTTGCGGTGATATCGCGTCATCTGCGCGATCAGCGCGCGCTCGCGCGGATCAAAGCCGGGAAGCTCGGCACTGACGATCAGGTACCGGGAATGCTTGTGGTGGTCACCGTAGGAGATCGTCATTCCCACGTCATGCAGCATCGAGGCGGCCCAGAGCAGCTCGTGCTCGCCTTCCTGTGGCTTGATCAGCCCGCTCTGAATCAGCGAGTCGTGCATCTGCAGCGCCAACCTGGCGACATGCTCGGTATGCGGAAGGTCGGACTCGTACTGGACGGCCAGGTTGTGCACGGCGGCGTCGCGCACGTTCGGGAAAAGCGGGTCCTCCTCGCCGAGGATCGTGCGCGCCAGGAAGATGCCGTCGCGTAGCCCTGCCTCGGTCGCCTCGATCCCCGTGAAGCCGCCGATCTCGACGACGGTCTGCAGCGTCACCGCCGCGGCCAGGATGATGTCGCCGCGACCGGGCTTGATCCCGGGTACGTTGCGCCGTTCGTCGACGGGCAGGCCTGCGAGCGTCGTCACGAGCTCGTCCAGCGCGTCCGCCGTCACGATAAATCCCTGCACACCGATGTCAGTGCCGCCGGAGGAACCGAACTCAGCGCGCTGCGCGGCAGCGGCCAGGTTGCGGACGGCGCCGCCGGTTGCTACCAGGCGGCCGCCGTGGCCGGCCAGCCAGCCGGCCTCGGCGAGCTCGGCGGCGACATGGTCGCGCAGACGCTGCAGGTCCTTCTTGCGCGCCGAGCGCTGCGGGTCGGTGTCGGCCAGGAACGACTCGGTCATGCGGACGGCACCGATCGGAAAGGAGGCGGTGTCGGCCTCGTGTCGGTCCGAGACGCGGATCAGCTGCATGCTGCCGCCGCCGATGTCGAGCACGACTCCGTCGGTCAGCGTGCTGCTGTTGACGGCCGCGACGTAGCCGTAGTGCGCCTCCTGCTCGGTGGAGAGAACCTCGACGCCGTACCCGGTGATGTCGCGCACGCGCTGCAGGAACTCGTCGCGGTTGCTGGCGTCGCGGATCGCGCTGGTAGCGAATGCGTGGACCTCGTCCTCACCGAGACCACTGCCCTTGCAGAAGCGCGCGAAGATTGCCAGCGTCTCCAGGCCGCGTGCCATTGCGCGCTCGCTCAGCGCGCCGGTCGCTGCCATGCCCTCGCCGATTCGGACCGACTCATAGAGCTCATCGGTGCGCTTCCACCACTGCGTCGGTTGATCTGCGTCATAGCTGTAGACGACCAGTCGCCAAGAGTTCGATCCGAGATCGATCACGGCGACATGGCGCGGCTCGATACCGCCCCTCGAGGCAGCGCGCGTGGTCCTCCAACTCATACGCTCATGATCCGCCCCTGACCGGACGTGTGGCGCGCGCCGGCGGCGAGCAGGCCGCCGGTCGCAAGCCGCTCGCGCAGCGTCGCACGCCGGGAGAGCCAGCGGATCGCACCCGCGAACGCGGCACGATCATCCGGGACCAGGAAGCCGCTGCGCCCGTTCTCGATCAGCGCGGCAGCGTCGCCACCCTCTACGGCCAGCACGGGCAGGCCGCTCTTCTGGGCTTCGATGATCGTTGGTGCGGTGTCGGCGGACGTCGTCGGGCAGACGAGCAGGTCGGCCCGCGCGACCAACTCGTCGAGCTGCGCCTGGGGCAGCGTGCCGAGGAACGTCGCCGTATGGCCGAGCTGAGCCTGCAGGCAATCGCACTCGCCACCCTCACCGACAACCAGCAGATGCAGGCGCGGGTCGTGGTCATGCGCGGTTAGGAACGCGTCCGCGAGCGCGCTGACGTGATGCTGTGCGTCGAGCGGGCCCACGTAGATCAGATTGATGCGGGCGAGAGCGCCCTCGCCGCTTGCTGGGAGTTGCATGGGTCCGAGGATCGCCGGAGCGGCCGCGGGAGTCGTGACGACTCCGGGAAGCGACGGTGAAGAAGGTGTGAACGCGGCTTGAGACAGGCGTTCAGGCCGCCGCCGGCTCACCGCGCAGGAAGCGGATAGCCGTGAGCACGACGAGCACGGTCATGCAGACGGCGCTGCCCACGCACCACTCGCAGATCGCATGGATCGAGAACAGCTCGCGGTAGGTCAGGTAAGCGCTGAAACCGAAGCCGATCAGCGCGATGCAGAAGCCCATCGCGCGGCCGATCTCGCCGTCAACGCGGGAGGTGACGAAGTAGGAGACGTACAGCCCGACATAGCCGATCAGGCCCAGCAGCGCCACGGGAATGCCGCCGACCTTCGACCAAGTCGAGGACTGCACGGTCTCACAGCTCGAGTGCCCGTGGCTGGCGCCGATGCACAGCAGCCCGCCCAGGTTGAAGTAATGGACGTAGGTCAGGTATGCCGCATCAAGGAACCCGATCGTGGTGAAGACCAGGATCCCGATCATCAGCGGGTCGGCGCCCGCGAACGACCGCGTCGTGCGCTGCGCCGGTCCCGCCATCGAACTCACGAGACAGCCTTGACCGCCGCCGCCAGGTCGCTGTAGGTCGGGAAGTTGCCGTTGTCCACAAGCTCCTCGCCCTTCGGCCCCTTCATGATCAGCGACGGCGTGCCCGGTAGAGCGGCGCTGGTCGCGTACTTCTGGTCGGCGTTGACCGTTGAGAGCAGCGCCGGGTCTGTGCGGTCGGTCTGCCACGTCGCCAGCTTCAGCCCGGGTATCTGTTTGGCGATGCCGGTCAGGAACGCGTCGGTCGGGTAGCCGGTGCCCTCAGTCTTCTGCTGGTGGTAGAAGAGCTCGGCGTACTGCCAGAACAGGTTTTGGCTGCCGGCGGCGTATGCGGCGATCTGCTGCCCGTTGAAGATTGTGTTCTCCGCCTGCTCGCTCATCTTGCCGTCGCAGGTAGCGGTGCACATCGAGCGGTATTGGACCTTGACGTTGCCCTTGCGGACCTGGTCCTGGACGAACTGCGGGAACACGTCAAGCGTGAACTCCTGGCAGATCGGGCACTCGAGGTCGCCGAAGTACTGCATCGTGACCTTGGCGCTCGGATCGCCGAGCGTGGTGCCGCTCTGCGGGATCCCCTTGAGCAGGGTGTTGACCGAGCTGACGAGCTGCCGCTCCTGCTTTCCGGTCTCGAGGCCAGGGTGGGCGCCCTTGGGGCCACCGCCGCCGCCACTCGAGACGACGATCGCAACCACGATCACGATCACCGCGATGGCGATAACGCCACCGAAAATCTGAATGCGCCGGGTGCGCTGTTTCGTCGCCGCAGACTGCTGTTCCTTGGCGATGCGCGCCGCGCGCGCCTGCTCTTTCTGATCTTTTCGGGACGCCATGGGCGGCCACAATACCGATTGCTCGTAAGAGGTTGATGAGAAACCGACGTTTGCACGCGCCTGCGATTGGCGCCCCGGATCTATGCAGTTTGCATGTAAAGATCCTGTGACCGCGCACATTTTGAGGCGCAGCGAGCTCGGCTTAGGACTATTCTCCTAGCCATGTCGCCAGAAGTGAGCGACGCGCTGGGGGGGAGCGTGGCCAATGCCGCAGCCCAGCGCGCCCATAACCGGTTGCGTCTCGCAGTCGTAGATCGAGACCCCGGTTTTATGCAGGTTCTGTCCAACCGTTTGGACGCGCTCGGCTGGGATCTCAGAGCACTCTCGAGCGCCGTCACTATCGACGCGTTGGTCGGGATGCGCCTCAACGCCCTGGTCGTTGACCTCGTCGTTCTAGGTCCGGGCAGCTGGGAGTACCTCGAGCGCGTCTGTGCCCGCCTCCCGGGGCTGGCCGTGATCGTTTGCACCGGTCCATCATCCGTCGCGCAGCGTGTGCGCGGTTTGCGTCTGGGCGCGGATGCGTGGATGACCAAGCCATGCCACGCCGAAGAGCTCATCTGCGTGATCGAGGCGGCAATCCGTCGGCATCGCCGCAACGAGATGCCGCAGATCGAGGACGCGATCAGCGTCGGCGAGATCACGATCCGACCCGACCTTTACCAGGCCTACGCGGGCGAGGCCAGTCTCGAACTGACCGCGCGCGAGTTCGAGATCCTGCACCTGCTCTCACAGTCCGACCGTGTTCTGCGGCGTGAGGAGATCTACGAGCGGGTGTGGGGCTACGCGATGGCCCACGGCGACCGGTCGGTCGACGTGTTCGTAAGGAAGCTCCGTCAGAAGCTGCGTTCGGGGTCCACAGGTTGGAACTACATCCACACGCACTTCGGCGTCGGCTACCGCTTCGCGCCTGAGTTCGACGGTGGCGAGCCGGTCCACGACTCGGCGTCCGCCGGCGACGACGGCCGCGAGGCCGAACTCGCGCCGGCGCTTATCGGCTGATAGCACCGCTGCAGATTTCGCCCGGACGCGCGGCGAGTTGCCGGCGATCACAGCCTGTTCACAGGTGGTTCACGCTTCGGTAACGCGGAGGCCTTTCCCGGTCCCCAGCATCAGGGAATGTCCGTCACGACCTCCGAGCGGCCAGAAATTCTTACGATCGGCCCGCTCGAGATAGCGCCGGACGAGCACCTCGCGCGCGCGAGTGGACACGCACTGACGCTCTCCATCCGGGAGTTGCGGCTGCTGACCGAGCTGGCGCGCCGCGCCGACCGGATCGTCTCCCGAGAAGAGCTGTTCGAGCTCGTCTGGGCGCGCGCGATGCGTCCGGGTGACCGCTCAGTCGACGTGTACGTGCGCAAACTCCGCGTGAAGCTCGACACCGCCCTGCCGACCTGGAGCTTCATCCACACGCATTTCGGGTTCGGATACCGTCTGGCGGCCGAATCCAGGCCTCCGGTGGCATGATCGATGGTCGAACCGAGCCGAGAGGATCTAGCGACGGCGATGACGGACGCCGACAGAGCAGTGCCGGGCCGCACCGGGAGCGAGCATCGCACCTGGTTCCGTGACGAGCTGAGCCGGCTCGAGGAGCAGGTCATGGGCGGCCTTGATCTCGTCGTCTCCCAGCTCGATCGCGCGCTCGAGGCGATCAATTACCAGGACGTCGAGCTCGCGGCGATGGTCGCCGCCGACGATCGCCGGATCGACGGCCGCTACATCGAGGTGCACCAGGGCGTCCTCTCGCTGCTTGGGCGCCAAGCCCTGTTCCTCGACGACCTGCGGCTCGCGGCCGCGCTGCTGCACAGCATCCGCTGCATCGAGCGGATGGGCGACCAGTGCGCCAACATGGCCAAGCTGGTGCCGCTGTCCGGTTACGAGGCGCCGAAGGACCACACGATCCTCGAGCTGCTCGAGCGCATGGGCATCTCGGTGCGCCAGGAGATTCTGCAGACGCGCGACGCCTTCCACACGCGTCACGTATCGCTGGCGCGGGACCTCGTGCGACAGGACCAGGAGGTCAACCGCCTCAACCGCGACATCTTCCAGCGCGCCGTCGACGTCGGCGACGACCCCGAGGTGCGCGAGTGGGCGATGTTCATGGTGCTTGTCGCGCGCTGCCTCGAGCGGATCGGCGACAACACGGTCGACATCGCCGAACAGACGGTGTTCATCGTAACCGGGCTGTACCGCGAGTTCGCGGAGGCGGCTGACGAGCAGGACTGACGTAAGCGACGCTCCGGTCGGCGGGCGGCCCAGCGGGGCCAGCCCGACGAAAGTAACGCTCTGAGCAGCCCCTTTTTGGCCGTAGGGCCAAAGACCGGGGGAGGCCGCGGGGCTTACCTTTGCGGCGTCATGGAGCTTGAGCCCCGTCATATCGTTGCGTTCGGAGGCGGTGGGTTTTCGATGGAGTGGGGCAATACCCTGCTCGACGACTTCGTCCTCGGCCTGACCGGCGCGGAGCGCCCCAAGGTCTGCTTCCTGCCGACCGCCAGCGGTGACGCGGATCACTACGTCGTGCGGTTCTACCGGGCCTTCTCGGCGGAACGCTGCGAGCCCTCGCACATCTCGCTGTTCCGGCGCGAGACCGGGGTGGGGGACCCGCGCGCGCACCTGCTCGCGCAGGACCTGATCTACGTCGGCGGCGGCAGCCTCGTGTCACTGCTCGGAACCTGGCGGGCGCATGGTATCGACGAGATCCTGCGTGAGGCCTGGGAGGCGGGCGTGATCCTATGTGGCGGTTCAGCCGGTGCGCTGTGCTGGTTCGATCATGCCCTCAGCGGTTTCCACGAGGGACCGGAGCGGCAGATCGAGGGTCTCGGGATGCTGCCCTGGAGCTGCGCGGTTCACTACCGCGAGGAGCGGGGACGTCGCGAGGCGTTTCTGGATGCGGTTGGCGACGGGCTCACGCCCGGCTACGGCGCGGGCGACTCGGCAGCTCTGCACTTCGTCGGCACCGAGTTGGCCGAGGTCGTCTCGTCACGGTCGAAGGCCACGGCCGCATTCGTCTCGCGCGGGTTGGACGGGGTCGTGGTTGAACAGGAATTGGCGGTCCGTTACCTTGGCGTCTCAGCGGTCGGCGAGCCTTCCGACGCGACCGCGCTGGCGGCCTAGGGCTAGGGCTCGCGTGACCGACACCTATTCGCAACAGCCATCGCTGGAGGACCCGCGACGAATCCTCGCGATGGGTGGCGGCGGTTTCACGATGCCGGAGAACGATCACAGTGACGCGCTCGATCGCTTCGTGTTGGAGCTGACCGGCAAGGAGGTCCCGCGCATCTGCTTCCTGCCGACCGCGAGTGGTGACCCGCGCGAACAGGTCACGCGTTTCCACGAGCGCTTCGGTGACTGGCCCTGCCAGCCGAGCATGCTCTCGCTGTTCCACCTCGGGCGCGACCGCATCGACCCGGTCGCCCACATCCTCTCCCAGGACGCGCTCTACATCGGTGGCGGCTCGATGCGCAACATGCTGGCGATCTGGCGCGAGCACGGGATCGACGACGCGATGAGGACCGCTTGGGAGCGGGGAATCGTGCTCGCCGGCCTGAGCGCCGGCGCGATGTGCTGGTTCGAGGGCGGTGTTTCGATGAGCGGCGGCCAGCCAGAGGTCGTGCGCGGGATCGGGCTGCTGCCCGGTTCGCTGTCGGTGCATCTCGACGGCGAGTCCGAGCGGCTGCCGGTCTACGCGCAAGCCGTCGCCACCGGCGCGCTGCCGCCGGGATTCGCGGCCGACGACGGCGCAGCGCTCGTCTACCATGGCACCCGCCTTGCCGAGCGCGTCGCCTCGCGCGATGACGCCCGCGTCGTCCGCGTCGAGGCCGACGGCAACGGCGGGACCGTCGAGTCTCCGCAGCCGGTGCGGTTGCTGCCGCACGCAGGGGGCGACCTGGTCGGCGAGTCCACGCACGAGTCCTACGGGGTCTCCGAGATGCGGGCGCTGCGGGCCGGCCGGCACCGCTGGGACTGAAAAGGCCCGTCTGACGTTTTGCCCGCCGTTGGTGGCCCGCTGGCCACCAACGGCGCTATGGCGCGGCTCCGTCCGCCTCAATGGTCAAGCTGTGCGCTGCTCTGCCGATCACTGAAGTGACCCTCGATGAGTATCGGATCAATCTCTGACGTCCTGACGCGGATCACCGCGATCGAGCAGCAGCTTCAGCAGCTCGACAACGGCTCGCTGCTCGACAGTGAGCTCGGCATCAGCTCGAGCGACGGAAGCTCCGATTCGAGTTCGTCGGCGTCCTCCACCGGCTCGACCTCGTCGACAGACTTCGCCGACCAGCTTGCCCAGGCGCAGGGGACCGACACGACGTCCTCGACCGATAGCGCGGTGCCCACCGACAGTGCGGTCTCGACCGATAGCGCGGTGCCCACCGATACCGCCGTCTCGACCGACAGCGTGGTGCCGACCGACAGTGATGCCTCGTTCGGCTCGCTTGCCGACAGCGC
This sequence comes from Solirubrobacteraceae bacterium, assembly GCA_036268195.1. Lineage (GTDB taxonomy): Bacteria > Actinomycetota > Thermoleophilia > Solirubrobacterales > Solirubrobacteraceae > Palsa-465. The sequence continues at coordinate 105,467 of DATAUP010000039.1, read as the reverse complement.
GCTCGCCTCGAGCGCAGCGACTACGACCGCCACCACCGCCGGCGTGGCCCTGCCGGCATCGACGAACACGCTGCTGACCTCCAGCCAGCAGCAGTTCGCGTCGACGCTATCTGCCGACACGGGCTTGAACCCCAGCGTCGTGACTTCCTGGCTGCTCGCCGAGGAGTCGGGTAATGCTGCCCAATCGCGGCAGGCTGCCGGCAACAACGACTGGCTCAACGTCGGCGACACCGACTCAGGTACCTACGGCTCCTCCGACGCTGTTTGGTCCGACCCGGTGAGCGCCGCCACCGCCACCGCCGAATGGCTCCACGGCCAGCCGTCCGTAGCGGGCTATGGCACCGCCAGCTCGGGAATACAGGCAATCCTTTCGAGCGTCGGCCAGACACCTGCGACACAACTGCAGGCGATTCAAGACTCAGGCTGGTCATCCGGCGGTTATCCGAGCCTGGATTCGCTGTACCAGTCCGTGACAGGGGCCACGCTCGCGTGAGCACGTCTCTCACCGACAGCGAGCGGGGCACTGTGACGATTCTCGGCGCGGGACGACAGGCTGTCGAGACGACGGGGTACTGCCGCAGCCTGGGCATCACCGTGACCGCGTACGTCGAGGAGTTCGCGACCGGAGATCACAGCGGTCTCGACGCCGCGGTCATGACATTCGCCGACGCGGACACTCACGCGACCGAGCGGCCGGCCCTCACTGCCGTCGGAACCGCTGACGTGCGTCGCCGGTTCGTGCAGGCCTGGCCGGGCACGGAGTTCCTCACCGTCGTTGGCGAGAGCGCATGGATCAGTGACGACGCGACCGTCGGCGAGGGGACCACGGTCTCGCCGGGGGCGCTGGTCAACCGCTTCGTCCAGGTCGGGCGGCACGTTCTGATCAACACCGGTGCGGTGCTCTGCCACGACGTCGTGGTCGGGGACTTTGCGACCGTCGGACCGGGCTGTGCGATCGGTGGCGTCGCGTCGGTCGGCGACGGCGCCTTCATCGGCATCGGCGCGACGATCAGCGACCGCGTCTCGGTCGGCAGAAACGCAGTCGTCGGGGCCGGAGCCGTCGTCATCGACGACGTCGCCGACGGCGTGACCGTGGTCGGCGTGCCCGCACGGCCGATCCGCAGGGGGTGAGCGCGTGACCAGCTTGCGCCGGTCTACCAGGGTCGTGACCCATGAGGAGACGCAGCGAGCAGCGCCGGTTCCGTTTCTGGCGCCGACCGTCCCGCCCGTCGAGGCGCTCGTCGCCGACTACCGGGCGATCGTCGCGAGCGGAATCTTCAGTAATGGCGGGCGGATGGATCGCGAGCTCGTAGCAGCGGTCGAGGCCTGGGTCGGCGGCTGCGCCTTCGCCACGACGATGTGCAATTGCACAGCGGGCATCGAGCTCGCCGTCCGTCTGACGTTTCTTGAGCGTCCGCGGGCTCTGGTCCCGGCGTTCACCTTCGCCGCGGGCCCGCTGACGCTGATCTCCGCCGGCTACACGCCTGAGTTCATCGATGTCGAAGCGAGCAGCTGGCAGCCGTCGCTCGAGGAGGCCCGTGAGCTGCTCGAACGCTCGCCGAGGGAGTACGCGGGCATCCTGCTGGCGGCCACGTTTGGGGTCGCAAATGAGCGCGTGGCCGAGTGGGAGGCGCTGGCGACCGAGTATGAGCTGCCACTCGTGATCGATTCGGCGGCAGGTTTTGGCGCTGAGTACGCGTCCGGTGAGCGTCTTGGCGCCCGCGGCACGTGCGAGGTGTTCTCGATCCACGCGACGAAGATGGTCGGCGCCGGCGAGGGGGGCCTCCTCACCTCGCGTGATCCCGACCTGATCGCTCTCCTGAACCAGGCGAAGAACTTCGGATTTGGATCGGAGCGCGCATCGGTTCGCTGGGGCACGAACGCGAAGTTGCCCGAGCTGACGGCGGCGCTCGCGCTGCGACAGCTCGACGTGCTGCCCGAGCGCCTCGTCTCGCGCCGCGCCGTCCAAGCCGAGTACGAGGCGACGCTGACGCCGTTCGGGATCACGTTTCAGCCGGGAGCGCTCCGCTCGGCGCCCGCTTTCGCTTCGGCGCTGATGCCGACCGCTGACTCCCGCGACGCCGCGATGGCGGCGCTCAGCGACGAGCTGATCGAGAGCAGGATGTACTACAACCCGCCCGTCCACCGCCAGCCGTTCTTCGCTGACGCGGCGCCCTCACGCGCGCTCGAGACAACAGACGACCTCAGCGCGCGGATCATCTCGTTGCCGATGGCCGACGAGCTCGGTTCGGACGTGTTCGAGAGAGTCGCCTCCGCCCTGGGCGGGGTCACCACCTGATGCTCAACTGGCTGTCGCGGTACGCGTTCGTAGTGGCTGAGCTCGGCTTCGATCAGGAGGGAAAGCTCCTCGAGAGCGTGCTCGATGTCGGCTGTGGCCCCCACGGCCTCGCGTGCGCCGTGCCAGCCGCAGAGTTCGTTGGGGTTGATCTTTCGTTTCCGGGCGCCGTCGCGCCCGGGATGATTGCGCTGCGAAACGCCCCAGGCCCGCTGCCGTTCGACGACGCGAGCTTCGAAACGATCATCTGCCTTGATGTGCTCGAGCACATTCCACCCGGGCAGAGGCGTGAGTTCGTCCACGAGCTCACGCGCGTCGCGGCGCGCCGCGTGCTGATCGCATGCCCATCGTCGGAGGCCGCCTGGATCGACGACAGCGTTCGCAATCTCTACCGGTCGCGCGGTCTGCCTGAGCCAGGCTGGCTCAGCGAACATGACGAGCACGGCCTGCCAACGTACGCGGAGATCCGAGAGGCCTGTGAGTCGGCGCCCGGCTTCGCGGCACGCGAGCTTCAGATGACGAACGGATTGCTTTCGACCATGGCGGTCTGGGCCGACATGTTCCCGGAGACCGGTGGGCAGGCGGTCGCAGAGTCACAGGAGTACGTCTCTCAGTGGTTGGATCTGTTCACGGTCGGCCGGTTCGGGACGTGCTACCGGAAGGGCTTTGCGATCGAGCGCGTTCCGGCGCGACGCCCGAAGGTGCTCGTGTCCGATCTGCGCGAGCGGCTGTGGCGCGCAACGCGCTGCTCGGCATGCGGAGCCTCCGGCCTGCTCGCGCGCGAGTGGGGCGCGCTCTGTCGCGAGTGCGCCCACGCCGTCACGCGCGAGGCCACAGGCGCGTTCGACATGACGGCGACCTCGCCGGATACGCAGCGTCTGACCACGCCGGTCAACAGCGACCGCAGCCAGCGGCTGCTGCTCACGCCTGATTGGCCCGACCTGCGTTCGTGGGTGCCAATGCTGTGGAGATATGTCGCCGGGACGAGTCCCGACAGCGATTGTGCGCTGTGCATCGACGGGGTCGCGGGCGAGCTCGGGCTTCACACGATCCAGGAACTCGTGGCGGCGGTGTGCGAGCGGGCGGCCGACGGGCGTCCGTTCGGCGACGTGATTCTGCTCGATACCCCGTACGAGCGGGAAGGGCTGTCGGTGGTCACAGGCACCGACGATCTCGTTGGCAGGCTCGGGCTCGAGCCGGTTGCCAGGCCGATCGGCGTGGACGCGGTGGTCGGGCATGCGCGCGCGATCAAGCAGACGCTCGACTCGCTCGCGGCCACGATCGAGCGCAGGCTATACGAGCTCGCGCCTGACCCCTGGGTCAGTCGGACGCCGCTCGTCACCGTGCGGATCGCCACCTGGAAGGGACATGAGGCGCTGGTCAGGCGGACGATTCCCTCGGTCCTGAGCGGCACCTACCAGAACGTCGAGGTTGTCGTTTGCAGTGACGGCCCGGATCCGGCGGCACGTGCCGCCGTCGAGGCTGTTGAGGATCCGCGCGTGCGCTACACAGAGCTTCCAGAACGGCCTGTCTATCCGGCCCAGCCCTGGAGCTTCTGGGAGACGGCTGGGATCTACGCCATGAACGAGGCCGTTGCCCAGGGCCGCGGGACGTTCATCGCCCCCCTCGATCACGACGATGCGTTCACAAAGGACCACGTCGAAGTATTGCTGCGAGCCGCGGCCGAGAACCGCGCCGACTTCATCTACGGGCAGGCTTTGATGGAGGACCCCGACGGCGGCTGGCGTACGGTCGGAACCGAGCCGCTTCAGTTCGGCCACGTGACGCACGGCGCGATCATGTTCTCGTCGCGGCTCGAGCACGTGCGCCTCGACCCGGACTGCTGGCTCCGCAACGAGCCCGGTGATTGGAACATGTGCCGCCGTGCTACGGAGACCGGAGCACCGGTTGCGTTCGCCCCGAATGTGGTCCTCGCGCACTTCAAGGAGCGCGGCTCGCTGGCCGAGCACGGCGACTCGGAGTCGACGATCAGATTCGCGAACCGCCAGCCGCTCGAGGTCGTCAGCGACCTCGAGCGGACCGGTCTTGACTGGCTGTTGGACCTGCCGCTGACGCGTTAGCGCGTTCGTCCGTCTCTGGACTTCGGAACGCCGGCCGTCAGGCGGATGGTGTCAAAGAGGCTTCCAGCGCCCGTAACGCCGCGACCGCGTCGGCGCGCGTCGCGGCGATGCGCTGCGTGAGCTCGCGCCGGTCCCGTGGCTCTGACACCGAGCGCTGGATCGCAAGTGCGAGCGCAGCGAGCTCGGCGGCGGTGCTGGTGCCGAGCGCGGCGACCGCGGGGCCCCTGGGGTCGAGCGTGATCGGGGTTGCGCCGACGCCGGCAGCGACGAGCGCCCGCCGCTCGAACCGGTCGGATGGATCGGCGGCGAGAACGACGTCCGCGGCCGCCGCCATGTCGGCAAAGGCGGCCTCATCCGAGCACGGGCGCAGCGCCTCTGCCCGCGGCAGCACGGCTGCTGCGTCGCGCTCCCAGCCGCGCCGGAAGACCGTGGGCAGCAGGCTAACCGAAGTTGAGGCGGGAAGTTCGCTCAACGCCTCGAGCACCGCTGCGGCCAGCGGTGGGTGATGCACGGGCACGACCGCGAGCACCCCGTGGCCGCCGCTTCCGGCCGGGCTCGGGATGACCGGGGATGGCACCACGCGGACCCGCTGGGTCGGGAAGCCAGACGCGACGAGCTCCGACCGCAGAGCCGCGGTGGTCACCCACAGCTCGGCGGCACTCTCCCCGGCCACGGCGGTCTCGGCCTGGGGGAGCCTCAGCAGCGAACGCCCCTCAAGCGCAACCCCGCCGAAGTCGTCGCGCGGGCCGCCCGGGACGTAGATGATCGGACGGTCGATGGCCCCTTGGACACATTCGCCACGGCGCAAAATCTCGGCCATCGCCGGTGAGAGATCGGCGACGAGGTTGGCGCTGGGAACTGCATAGATCGCTGGCTGGCCGACGGTTTCGCTCAGCAGCCAGGCGATCGCGCGGGCCTCGTCGGCGGCGGGCCCGATCCCGAGCGGCTGACCGAAGACGGTCGCGGCTGCGCCGCCGCCGTCCCGCACGGGCGGCTGATCCCGCAGCCGGGCGCGCCAGACGACGCTCGCGAGCGCGTCGTCCTGGTCGAGCTGCGGTCCCCACCTAGCTGTGAACACCTCGTCGTTGTGCCGCATCGCCGCCATCTTCGCGGGCGTGTTCCAGAGCTCGCTACCGCCCCCGCGGGACGCGCCCTCGTGATGAACGACCGTCACGTCTCCCCGGTAGACGATGCGGTGCCCGGCGATACGGATCTTCAGGCAGAGGTCGACGTCCTCGAGCCCGTTGCCGTAGCGCTCGTCGAATCCGTCGACCTCAGCGAAGGTATCGGCCCGGACCGCCATGCACGCTGCGGTCACGCAATCGCTCTCGAAGCAGGCTTGGGTGGCGGCGAGCTCGCCGTCCTGCCCGTGGAGGACATGTTGTGGCATCGGGTTGGCGAACCCGCGGCCCTGTATGAACGCGACGCCCGCGTGCTGTGCGGTTCCGTTCGGAAACAGCAGCCGGCAGCCGGCGATCGCGACCTCGGCCTCGTGAACCTGAGCGACCAAGGTCTCGAGCGCGCCGGCCGGCACCTCGGTGTCATTGTTGAGGAACACGAGCACGTCGCCCCGTGCGAGTTCGGCGCCGCGGTTGCAACCACCAGCGAAGTTGCGGTTCTCCGGTAGCAGTTCAACCCGGATTCGATCAGACCACTCGTGCAGCCGTTGCGGCGTCTCGTCCGGGGAGTTGTTGTCCACCACGACGATCTCCCAGTCGCGCCCGAGCCGCTCGCCGAGCGCGATCTGCAACGAGCGCAGGCAACGCTCGGTGACTGCCCACTGACCGTAGGTGACGATGACGATCGATGCCTCCATCACCGTATCGCGACCATTCCCACGAGCTTGGCGAGGTCGTCGCCTCCGATTTGGACGATGGCGCTCCCCGTCTTGACAGCCAGGCGCAGATGGCCGGCGCAGCCAGGATGCAGTGGCGCGTACGCGTCGACTGAGTGGTTCAGGCGCTGATCTCTGTCACTGCGGAACGGCTCGATCAGGACGTTGATGTCGGCGCAGCCATCGAGTTCGACGCCGGCGTTCTCAGCTGCCGCGATGACGAACGCCTCGATTTGCTCGGGCTCTCCTGCCGTGGCGGGATCGGCGAGCAGGTAAAGGCACGCGCTCGTCGCCGGCGTGGTCGCGCCAACCCAGTCGCGCAAGAGTTCGGCGAGGCGGTCCTGTCCACGCCAGGCCGGGGTGGCCAGCACCCGCAGATCGACCCCCTCGGCGAAGGGGAACGGCTCGATCGGGATGTCGGCGTGCCTCGCGGGCAGCGCTGCGAGCGCCGCGATCCGCTGCGAGTACTGATCCGCGACGGCGTCCCAGGAGTAGCGCTCGGCTGCGTTGCGGCCGACGCTGCCCTTGGCGGCGAGGGCGTCGCTGGAGGCCGCTGCCGCCTCCCGCAGGAGCTCGACCAGGTGGTCGAGCTCCGGCTCGAGCATCCAGGGCGTACCGTCCGGCGTCAAATCGCCCAGCGCCGCAACGGGCGTCTCTTTGCGCCCCGAGCGGATTCGCCAGCCTGCTGCCTCCGGGCAGAACTCGTCTGTCGGACCGCCCGCGGTCACGATCACTGGCAGGCCGCTCGCCATCGCCTCCAGCACCGGCATCGCGAATCCCTCACCGCGGTAGGGCAACACGAAGACGTCGCATGAGCGGTAGAGCTCGGCGAGTTGTGCGGTGTCGAGGTCATCCTCGATCAAGTCGATGCGTGGCCGGCGTTCGGCGGCCGCGCGTTGCCGGAGCGCTTGGTTCGGGCCGCCGTAGGCACCGCCGGCCATCGCAGCTTTGATCACGAGTAGGACGTCGTCGCGGTCCGCGAACGCCCGGTCCCACCCCTCAAGCAGGAGATCGATGCCCTTGCGCTGTGCGATCCCGCCGACGTAGAGGAACCGCGTCGCGGCTGACTCCGCGCGCGGTGCCTCACTGGGCCGGAATATGTCGAGGTCGACCCCGTTCGGAATCACGTGCACCCGTTGCGGCGCGATGCCTGAGTCGACGTACATGCTGCGCACGAAGTCACTCGGCACCCAGAGCTCGTCGACGTTCTGCGTGATCTGCGGCAACCACTGCCTAGGAACTGCGCCGAACTCCCAGGGAACGATCGTCGCGAGCCGCCCCGATGGGGGCACCCCGAAGTCCGGCGGCCACTCGTGGTGAACCTCGACATCAGCAGGGTGGGGGAGCGGCGCATCAAGGCTGCGCTCGCCGCGATCGACGCGCTGCACAGGCCCCTGCAACCGCGAGCTGACCTCATCGTTGATGATCGAGAGGCTGGTGGGAAGGCCGTGGTCGCCCTTCCATCGCACCGCGACCGCTGCCGGTTCGCGCGGCCCGTGCGAACTGCTCTCGTGCTCACCGTCGTAGTAAGACTCGAGCTCGTCGACATAGGCGGCAAACGCCCTTGGCTCCTGGATGTTGGCCTGGAGCCGCTCGAGTAGACCGGGCTCTCCGGCCAGCCGGTCGAGCTGGCGCGCCAGGTCTTCAGCGTCCAGGCCCTTGAACACGAGCCCATCGATCCCGTCGCGGATCGCCTCCGGCAGCCCGCCCAGCCGGGGCAGCACCAGCGGCACGCGCGCAGCCAGGCATTCCGCTGCTGCCAAGGGTGCGCAGTCCCACCACATCGAAGGGAGCACGGCGACGTCGATGCCCGCCAGCAACTCGCCGAGCTCAGACGGGGAGAAGGCGCCGTGCAGCTCGACGACTCCGCGACGGTCGAGGGCCTGCAGGTGCTCGGCGAACTGCGGCTGGACCTCACCGATGATCTGGACGCGCATCGGCGCCTGCGTGCGCTGCGCGGCCTCGGCCAGAAGCTGCGGCCCCTTGTGGGGGTAGGCCGAGCCGAGGAACGCGACCGTCAGCTGTCCGTTGCGCTGTCCGGGCATGCGGTTGCGGCCGACGGCCTGCCAGATCTCACCCTCGTGCGGCATCGCCTGCCGCACGATGTCGATCATCTCTGGGGAGTAGCCGGAGCTGACCAGAGCGTGCCGGACGGCATCGGAGACCGCGAGTACGCGCTTGAGCCCGCTGTGGACGCGGCTGCGAATCGCAGCCAGGCGCTGGTGGTGCCCAGCCTGGTCGTGGCTGCCGGTGCAGGCCGCGCAGCGCGTCCCGTCTCCTGGACCGGCGCAGATCGCCCCCTGTCCGGTCAGCAGGTAAGCCCGCGGACAGATCAGCCAGTAGTTGTGCGTCGTGAAGAACGCCGGCAGGCCGCGCACCGCGGCCTGATCGATCAGAGCCGCGCCGAGGTTGTGCAGGTTGTGGAAGTGAACGACGTCGGGGCGTAGGCGGTCGAGCGCGGCGGCGAACGCGGCTGTGATCGGGGCGTCATCCAGCTCGCGGAGCGGATTGCCGAGATCGAACAGACCGTGGTGGCGGTTGTGCACACCGATCAACCTGACGTTGTCCTCTTCCCACTCGACTACCTCGTAGGGGACTTGGCTGGCGGTCGGCCTGACCGCCGCGTGGAATACGGTTACTTCCCAACCGCGCCGGGCCAGCTCCTTAGCCGCGAGCCGCGGGACGGTGGTCCCGCCGCCCGGGTCGTTCCAGCCGAACGCGGTGATCATCAGCTTGCGCGGCTTCCCGGGCGCCGCCGACCGTGGCGCTGGCGGTGCCGGCTCGGGCAAAGCCTCTGCCCGACCGCGTACCTTTGCGGCGAGCCGGATCAGCGGCAGCTGACGTCGTTCGAGGCCTTCGGCAAGGCGCAGCAACGCATCGCGCTCGGCCTGCACCGGGTCCAACAGCGCCCAGTCGACCTCAGGCACGAGCCCGCGCAGACTCAGCCGATGCAGCGCAGCTTCGAGAATCGCCTCGACGTCGGCGATCTCTGCGGCGCGGCCGGCCAATTCGTCGGAGGCGTTGGCGCCGTGGCGGCGGATCGCGCTGAGCGGTCCGCCGGCACAGTGCCTGAACTTGAAGCGCGTAGCCGCCCTGACCCAGAAGTCGAGGTCATTGGCGAGCGGGTAGCGGCCGTTGTAGCCGCCGACCTCGTCGTATACGCGGCGGTGCACCATCCGCGTGGGGTCGACGAGGTGGTTGTGACTGAAGAAGAACGCGTGCAGCAGTTGCGAGCCCGAGAAGTCGCGACTCGGCCACAACCCCGCCTGCCTGCTCGCGCCGTCGATGATCGTGCCGTCACCGTGGACCACACCGGTGTCCGGAAAGCGGTCGAACAGCTCCACCTGTCTGCGGATCCTGCCGGGGAGGGCGACGTCGTCATCGCCGAGCATCGCGATGAGCTCACCACGCCCGGCGCTGACGAACGTGTTGTAGGCGGCGGCGATGCCCTGGTTACGCTCGTGCCGCACAACCCTCAGCCGCGAATGCGATGCGTACCTGTCGAGTACAGCATCGATGCCCGGGTTGGTCGAGCCGTCGACGACGACAAGTACCTCGAGCGATTCGTAGTCCTGGCCGAGGCAGCTGTCGATCGCCTCCGCAAGGTATGTGTCGCGGTTGTAGGTGGCTATCCCGAGGGTTACGCGTGGTGACTCGGTCATGGCTGGGTGGACTTTAGGGTTCGTCCCGGTCCATTAAGCGCGAGAAGGCGAGATCAAAACCTCGCCTTCGCGCTCCGGTTCCCTCGATGGATCGGATATGGGATATGGCCTCGCCTGACGATTGGCGAGGTATGACCCGACCGGCGCAGTATTTGCCGTACGCGCCAGCCGAGAGGGGTCCGCCCGCCCGGGCGGCGCTGGAGCGCCGCCCGGATCAGGCGAAAGGACCTACGGGCGATCAGCCGCCCAGGAGCTTCAGAACCGCCTGCGGGTTCTGCTCAGCCTGGGACAGCATCGAGATGCCGGACTGCTCGAGAATCTGGTCCTTGGTGAACTCCGTCATCTCGGCCGCCATATCGACGTCCTGGATGGTCGACTGTGCGGAGGTCAGGTTCTCCGAGTAGGTCGACAGGTTGTTCATCGTGTAGGTCAGACGGTTCTGAACCGCGCCGAACTCGGATGCGAGAGTCGACACCGCGTCGATCATCGTGCTGATGGTCGCCAGGATGCCGGAGTTGCCGAGGCTGAACGCGGCGGTAGACGAACTCGAGTTGATGTCGGCAGTGACGTAGTCCAGCGAACCGAGGATGCCGGACGGGCCGGTCAGGGACTGCAGCGTGATCGAGATGACCTCGCCGTCGTTGGCGCCGACCTGGAAGGTCAGCGAGGTCGTCGCGATCGTGATGCTGACGCCGTTGTCGAGCGTCAGGCCCTGGGCGGCGATCGTCTGCGTGCCGCTCGGGTCGAACAGCGAGATGCCGTTGAACTGCGCCTGCTGGCCGATCTGATCGATCTGGCAGACGAGCTGCTGGACCTCGGACACGATCGCGTTCTGGTCGACCGTGTCGAGCGTGCCGCCCTGATACTCGACGGTCAGCTCGCGGACGCGCTGGAGCATCTGGCCAACGTCGTTCAGGGCGCCATCGGCGGTCTGAACGAGCGATGTCGCATCCTGCGCGTTGCTGTTGGCCTGGTTCAGGCCGTTGACCTGGCTGGTCAGGTCCTCGGTGATGGCGTAACCCGCGGCGTCGTCAGCAGCGGTGTTGATGCGCAGACCCGAGGAGAGGTCCGTCATGGCCGTGTTCAGCGCACCCTCAGTGGTGTTGAGGTTGTTCTGAGCGACCAGCGCTTCAGTGTTGGTATTGATGATCAGGGACATGCCGATCTCCTTGATGGCGGGTGGATTACTGTCCCGGCCGACTCCATGTCGGCCTTACAACTGCTCTAATCGGCCGCTCGCGGGAAGACTTGAGCAGATTTCTGCCGGATCTGGACGCTATATGGACGCGCCTGACCGGGGGTGAGGCCCCAGCAGGGCACACCGTTGTTTGCCAAATCCTCCTAGGCCGTGATGTCGATGTGCGGCCCGGGCCGCTCGTCATCGTCGTCAGACGAGCGGTCGTCGGCCCGCCGGTCGTGGCCGAGCCCAGGATCCCAGGCCTCGTCGGCCCCAGAAATCGGCTGGTCCCCGCTCACCGGTTCCAGCGTGTTCCACTTGCCCCAGTCGGGGTCGTAGTCATCGTCGAACTGCTGCTCGCGTTCGTCCTTGGAATCATCCTCGGGCGTCTGCCAGTCCGGCGCGGCCTCGCGCTGCTGCTCGCGCTCGATGCGCCGGATCGGCACCGAATCCGGCGGCGTCGGCATCGTCGGCAGGATTGGGACTATTGGATTGAGCGGATCTCCCATGACGACTCCCTTCCCGGGGTTCTGCGGGCGTCAGGCCATTCCTGCGGTGTGCTCAGCGTGCGGGTTGGGCCTCCGCCGCCTTCTTGTCGGCCTCCTCGGCACGCCGGCGCTCGATCTCCTCGACGGCGACACGCTGCTCGGCGAGTATCAGCTGCCGCCAGATCAGCATGCTGAACCACCAGGCCAGTAGATATCCGGCGAGTCCGGCCGCGAGCGCGCGCACCCCCGTCTGCAACACCGGCACTGATGCCTTCAGCGAGAGTGCTGCGGTGATCACAAACGCGATCAGGCCCATCCACGCTTTGGCCTGTCGCACTGACGCCCGCGCCCGCGGATGTGTGGCGATGCTCGAGTACGGAACCGGCTCGCTGCCGCGCTTGCCGCCCCGTTTGCCGCCTCGCTTTGCCTGAGGCTCGGTTTTCTTGTCTTTCTTGGCCACGGTCGGTCGCTCAGTCGGTGTCGCCGCGCGTCACGGCAAGCGCGATGCGCTGGCGTTCGAACACGTACCGGATCAGTCGCTCCTGCTCGCGCCTGTCCATCTCGTGGAAGCCGAGCGCGGCCCGGTCACCGGACAGCTTGCGGATCAGCTTGGCGGTGCCGCTCACCTGGTCGTCGTACTCGGTCAGACCAAGGTAGAGCGTGAAGTAGAGCTCGTCCTCGGCAGGAAGCTCGGTCGCCCGGGGGAGCTGCACGAGCATGCCGCCGCCACTCAGGTCCACACTCAGCGCGTCCGCCAGCATGTCTCCCTCCTCGTTCTCCAGAACGGCGCGCTTGGCCACGGTCACGCGCACGAACTCACGGCGCTGCACCAACTCCGGTGTCTGGTCGAACACGAACCGCAGCAGGTTGGGCTCCAGCAGTTCAGCGGCTCCCGGGGTGCGCACCACGCCGCGCCCGCCCGTGGACTCGAGCATCAGGTAGCTCAGTGGCCCTGCGACGAACTCGGCCGCGCCGGCCAGGATCACGAGCAGGATCTCATCGGCACTCTGGGTGATGCTGACCGGAACGCTGAAGCCATCCGGCGCCCACAGGCGTCCGGTCGGCGCGTGCTTGGCACGGTCTGATCGCTCGCTGGTTGAGGTCATGACGTCAGCAACTGTTGGGCGAGCGTCGGCGCGCTGATTGCGGAGAGTGCACTGTGATGGTCTGTGCCGGAGTGGAAGTACGCGAGCGGAATGCGGTGCGAGATAGCTATCTCGACGACAACCGCCAGCTGATCGGTCTCATCGGTGTGGGTGATCGCGACCGCGGACGGGCGCAGCTTGCCGAAGCTCGCCAGCGCGCGCCTGGCCGCCTGGGGCCCGAGCGTCGCAGGTAGCGCGACGTAGGTCGCGTCGAGCTCTAGCGGCTCGAGCAGCGCGCCGAGCGCGTCGACTGCATCGTCGTCCGTCGGCGTCGCCGTCGGGGTGTCGACGATCACGAACCCGCCCTGACGGGCTTCTTCCACGGCCTTCCGGGCCTTCTCGCCGCTGAGTGAGAGGACCGGCACGCCGTCGTCGGCGAGCAGCCGGCGCAGCTCGCGTGCTCCTTCAGGGTTATCAACGGCGATCACGATCACGCCCAGCGTGCTGCCGCGACGGTACGCGCTCGCCAATGCCGCCGTGCAGCGCGTCTTCCCGGCGCCGCCGGCGCCGATGAAGGCGACCGCAGCGCCAGTGACCGGAAGCGCGGGCGCCGGGACGATGCGGCGCGCCACCTCAGCCTCGGTTGCGGCCCGCAAGCTGCCCGCCAGAGGACTCCCGTGCGCGCCCGCGGCGCGGATCAGCTGCGTGGTCCATGCCTGACTCGCGCCCCGCGCGGAGAGATCGTTGGCCAGCTCGGTCGCGGCGACCGGGTCGATCGGCTGAGCCGGCGGCGTCCGGGGGACGGAGGACTGCCGGAAGCGGAGCAGGCGCATGAACGTCTCGCGCAACTCCTCGCGGCGGGTACGCGGGCTGATCTGCAGTGCCTTCCCCGTTACCGGCACCGTCGCCGGGAGCTGTGAGGTCTCACTCTCGCCCGTGGTGGGCGCGGTGGGCCTCGGCTCGCCCGTCGGCAGCCGCGCGCTGAGCGACCGCGGGCGCAGACGGACGTTCTCGAAACGGTTCGCTGTCGGCGCCTCGGTCGCCGGCGTCTCGGCTGCCGGCGCCGGCGCCGGCGTGGGCGTCGGTGTCTGCGTTTCCACAGGAGGCTGCTGCGCCTGCGGTTCCGTTGGCGGCTGCCGCTCTGGCTCCGCCGCCGGCTTGCGACGCGCCGGCCGGGCGGGCGGCTTAGGCCGCTCCGGTCGCGGCTTGCGGTCGGGTCTCGGCTTGGCCGCGGGCCGCGGCCGCGGCGCACGTTGAGGCCGCTCCTGCGGCTGCGTCTCCTGCTCGGGCATGGTCGTCTGCCCGGGCTGCGCCTCCTGCCCGGGCAGCTCGGGCGCGTCAGGATGCGGGCGCGCGTCGGGCTGCGGGGGCGCCTCGGGCTCCGGCCGCTCGACGGGCTTCAAAGCAGCGGCGGCCGGTGTGGTGGCTTCATCGTCGAGGTCGTCGTCCGGAAGCACGGCCGAGGCCTGTCGCAGCCGCTCCATGAACACATCGGTCTCAAAGCGGCGCTTGCTTGCCGCGGGGGCCTCAGGCTCAGGCGATTCCGGCGGGCGCCGGTCTACTTGCACGGACCGGGGCACGAACGGCTTCGGTTGCTGCCGCTCCAGCGGCTCCTCCAGTGGAGCCTGCCTCCGCGCGAGGAAATCCAGCGGCTCCTGTACGGCCGGCTGCTCGTGCGAGCCTAGATCCACGGGCTCAGGCGGAAGCAGTGCCTTGCGCTCGTCGGTCTCCGGCTCATCGGAGGTGCTGTTCGGTAGCCCGCGAAGGTTATCCTCGGGAGCGTCGTCGTAGATGTCGATCGACTGCCCCTCACCGCGGCGAGCATCCACCTCGACGAACCGCTGGGCGAAGAATCCTCCGACACCGCCGACCAGCCCCTCGCGCTCACGCAGGATGATCGCGTCCGGACCAAGTTCTGCCCTGATCTGGGGCAGGATCTCCTCAAGCGTGCGTCCGCGGAAGGTGCGGGTGCCCCCAGAAGATTGACGTAAGTTGCTCTCAGTGGCCATCGCTCACGCCCAATCCAGGCTCAGGTGCTGACTACTCCGATGGTCTCAACGCTGATTCCCGATGCGATCTCGTTGTATGAGCATACGGCGAGATGCGGGAGGGTTTGCTCAATCAGCCGTCTGAGATGACGCCGCACGCGAGCGGAGCACAGCAGCACCGGCCGGATGCCGCCCTTGGCGACCGCCTGATCCGACTGACTGCGCAGCGCGGTAAGCACTGCCTGTGCGCGCGCCGGCTCCATCGCTAGGTATTCACCCTCTGTAGTTTGCGTGATTGCGCTGACGACCTCGTGCTCGATTGACGGATCGAGCGTGATCGCGTGCAGGGTGCGGCTGTCGTCCAGGTACGGCGCCGTGATCGCGCGACCGAGGACCTGGCGTGCGTACTCGGCGAGCAGGCTCGGATCGCGCGTGAGCCGAGCCTTGTCGCCGATTGCTTCAATGATCGCGCCGAGGTCGCGGATCGAGACGCCCTCGGACAGCAGCGCCTGCAGTACCCGTTGGATTTCACCGAGCGTCAGCACGTCGGGTACCACCTCGTTGACGACGGCCTCGTTGCTGTCCTTGAGCTGGTCGAGCAACTGCCGCACGTCCTGGCGCGTGAGCAGCTGCGCCGCGTGACCGCGGATCGTCTCCGTCAGGTGCGTGACGATGACGGACTCGCCGTCGACGACGGTGTAGCCAAGCGCCTCGGCCTCGGCATGGAGGCTCTGGTGGATCCAGATCGCCGGCAGGCCGAAGGCCGGCTCCGTCGTCGGGATGCCCTGCAGCTTGCCGACCGCGTCGCCCGGGTCCATTGCCAGGAGATGCCCGGCCATGACCTTGCCGCGAGCAACCTCGGAGCCGCGCACCTTGAAAACGTACTCATGTGAGTCGAGGTCGACCTCGTCGTGGATGCGCACCCGCGGGATCACCATGCCGAGCTCACCGGCGATCTGGCGGCGGATCATCGAGACGCGCTGCGCCAGCGTTCCGCCGGCGCGCCGGTCGACGAGCGGCACTAGGCCAAAGCCCACTCCCAATTCGAGGGCGTCGATCGGAAGCTCCTTCAGGACCGTGTCGCGGGCGACCTTGTCGCCCGCCGGCAGCGCAGGAGCCGGTGCCTCCGGCACCGGGTCGAGGAATGACGCCGGCAGTCCGTTGCGCAGGCGCCAGCCTAGGAAGGTCAGGAACCCGCCGATCACCAGGAACGGGATCTTCGGCAGGCCTGGCACGAGCGCAAACGCGAGGATCACGATGCCGGTGACGAGCGTCGCCTTGCGCTGGGAGAGGATCTGCTTGGTGATCTCCGAGCCGAGGTCGCGCTCAGAGGCGCTGCGGGTGACGATGATGCCGGTCGCGACCGAGATCAGCAGCGCCGGGATCTGTGCGGCGAGGCCGTCACCGACCGTCAGCGTCGAGTACGTGTTGATCGTGTCGCTGAACGAGAGGTGTCGATGCAGCAGGCCGATGACGATTCCGCCGACCAGGTTGATGCCGGTGATCAGGACGGCTGCGGTCGCGTCGCCGCGCACGAACTTCGAGGCGCCGTCCATCGCTCCGTAGAAGTCCGCCTCGCGGGCGATGTCGGCGCGCCGCTGCCGTGCTTCCTTGTCGGTGATCATGCCCGCGTTCAGGTCGGCGTCGATCGCCATCTGCTTGCCGGGCATCGCGTCGAGCGTGAAGCGTGCCGCGACCTCTGCAACGCGGCCCGATCCGTTGGTCACCACGACGAACTGGATCACGACCAGCACCAGGAAGATCACGAGGCCGATGACGACGTCTCCTCGGATCACGAACTGGCCGAACGCCTTCACGACAGAGCCGGCGTCGCCGGTCGAGAGGATCAACCTCGTGACCGAGATGTTGATCGCCAACCGGAACATCGTCGTCAGCAGCAGCAGGCTCGGGAACACGGAGAACTCGAGCGCGTTGTTCAGGTACATAGAGGCGACGACGATCGCCAACCCGCCCGAGATGTTCAGCGTGATCATGAAGTCGAGCACTGCCGGCGGCACCGGGATGATCAACATCGTCACAACGATCACCACCGCGAGCGCGGCAACGAGGTCGGTGTGCTTCAACAGCCGGTCGACGAAGGTCTCGGGGCGCGCTTCGACGTTCATACGCCCACCCGCTTCCGGGCCGCCATCCGGTAGACGAACGCGAGCACCTGGGCCACGGCCGCATAGAGCTCGGCCGGGATCATCTTGTCGAGTTCGACGGCGCGGTAGAGCTCACGCGCGAGCGGCGGGTCCGGCACGAGCGGCACGCCGTTCTCCTCTGCGATCCTGCGGATCTGCGCAGCGACGTGATCCTTGCCCTTGGCGATCACGATCGGGGCCGGGTGCTCGCCGTCGTATTCGAGCGCGATCGCGTAGTGGGTCGGGTTGGTGACGACCACGTCGGCGCGCGGCACCGCAGCCATCATGCGTGCGCGTGCCGCCTGGAATTGCCGGCGCCGCAGCGCACGCTTGACCTCAGGCGGCAGATCCTTCTGCTTGTTCTCCTCCTTGACCTCTTGCTTGGTCATCTTGATGCTCTTCTCGAAGCGGTATCGCTGCCATACATAATCGGCGATTCCGATCAGGAGATAAGCGGCGACCGCGCGCATTGCAATCGCCTTCGTGCCCGACTTCATGAGCAGGCCGAGCCCATAGGGGGTGGTCCCGACGCTGGCGCCGACGTGCATGATGTCGGGAATCAACGCGATCGCCACGAGGCCGCCGACGATCGTGACCTTGAACAGGTCCTTGACCAGATTGAATGTGGTGCGGCTGCTGAACAGGTTCTTGAAGCCGCTGACCGGGTTGAGGGCGCCAAACCGTGGCTGCAGCACCTGTGGCGTGAAGCGGAACCCGACCTGCAACAGGTTCAAGGTAACTCCGGCCAGCACGCAGAGCCCGGCGATCGGACCCACAGTCTTCAGCAGCGTCTTCTCGGTGAGCGTCACCAATCCGTGCAAACCGGCTCCGGAAACGACGTTGTGCGGACGGGAGATCTGCTCGAAGATGTCCGTCATCGCGTTGGCCGCCGCGTCCAACACCTTTGGACCCATCAGCAGCACACCGACCAGGCCCGCGAGCAGGACGCCTGCGCTGTTGAGATCGGTGCTGCGGCCGACCTGGCCACGCTGACGTGCCTGGTCGCGACGCTTCGGCGTCGCGCGTTCCGTCTTGTCGAGGCCCCCGGGCATGGCTACGCGACCTTCAGGCTGTGGAGCGCGGTTGCGAGCGACGTCTCGAGCTGGTTGGTCATCCAGGTGCCCACGAACGGCAGCGAGGCGCTGACGATCAGCAGCGTCACGCCGACCTTCACGGTGAAGCCGACTGCGAACACGTTCAGCTGCGGCACGACCTTCGACACCATGCCGAAGGCGATGTCGGTGACGATGATCGCGAGGATCACCGGGGCGGCGATCTCGATCGCGCCGACGAGCAGCGCCGAGAACGCGGCCTCGGCTGAGTAGACCAGCGGCCTGACCTGCGCGGTGTCCGCGATCGGAACCGCGCTGAAGGTCGCACTCAGACCCCTGAGCGTCCAGGCATCGCCACCGATGGCGAAGAACATCGCCAACCCGACGACGCTGTAAAGGTTGGTCATCGACCCGCCCGGGTTCCCGTTGATGGGGTCAATCATCGAGCCGAACGAGAAGCCGCCGAACGCATCCGCGAACACGCCCGCGCCCTGCACCGCGCCGAATACGCAGGAGATCGTGTACGCGAGCGCGAGACCGACGAGGAAGTTCTCGAACATCAGCCCGACCAGCGCCATGACATCGGTGGGAATCGTCTGGTTATGCTCGGCCAGTGGCGTGATCCCGATCGCCAGCCCGACGGCCAGCACGCTGCGTACGCGCGGGATCAGCATCTGTGACGAGAACCCGGGGCTCAGCAGGAATAGCGGCGAGATCCGGGCGAGCACCAGGAAGAAGGCGAAGACGTTCGTGACGCTGATGCCACTGAGCGCCTGCGTCAGCTGCGCCTGTGTCATCAGCGCACCAGTGAAGGGATCGACATGTACAGGTTGGTCATGTAGTTGACCAGCCGGTCGAGCATCCAAGGACCGAGGACCACGATCAGCAGCGCCAGCCCGACGATCTTCGGAATGAACGAGAGCGACTGCTCCTGGATCTGCGTGACCGCCTGGAACAGGCTGACCGCCAGGCCGATCACGAGACCGACCAGCAAGATCGGGCCGGCCACCTCGAGCCCAAGCGTCATCGCCTGGGTGGCAAGGTTGATGACGGTGTCCTGATCCATGCTGTCGCTCTTCGCTGTGACGCTTCTAGTGGAAGCTCGACACGAGTGCGCGCGCGATCAGGTCCCAGCCATCGACCAGGACGAACAGCAGAATCTTGAACGGCAGTGAGATGAATGTCGGGGGCAGCATGATCATGCCCATGCTCATCAGCGTCGAGCTGACTATCAGGTCGATGATCAGGAACGGCAGGAAGATCAGGAATCCGATCTGGAATGCCGTCTTCAGCTCGCTCATGATGAAAGCCGGGATCAGCACGTAGGTCGGGACCTGGCGTTCGGTGCTGGGGCTAGGAATCTTCGACAGGCTCACGAACAGAGAGAGCTCGTCGCTACCGGTCTGCTTGAACATGAACTGGCGCAGCGGCTGCTCGGCCCGGTCGATCGCCGTGACCGTCGTGATCTTGTGATGCTCGAGCGGATCCCAAGCCTCGTTCTTGATCGCGGTGACCGTCGGCATCATCACGAACAGGGTCAGGAACAGCGCGATACCGACCAGCACCTGGTTCGGTGGCGTGTTCTGCGTGCCCATCGCCGTGCGAATGAACCCGAGCACGATCAGGATGCGGCTGAAGCCGGTGACGCAGAACAGCAGTGCCGGCACCAGCGAGAGTCCGCCGACGAGCAGCAGGATCTGTACGGCGTTGCTGGTGTCGATCTTCAAGCCCGGCTCCTACCTGACCGTGAACCGACGCAGCGACTCGACCAGGCGTTGTACTGGCTGCGGTCCACCGGTGCCGCCGGACGAGTCGAACTCGTCGGGATCGAATGGAATCCCCAGCTCGTATGCCTCCTCCTCGCTGAAAACGCGGACGCTCGTGATCCCGTGCTCGGCAACGCCAAGCAGGTGCAGCTCCGCGCCCACGCGGACGAGGGCCAGCGACCGGTTGGGACCGAGCGGCAGCGACGCGATCTGCACCAGTCCCTCTCCCGTCGACGGGTTACGGGCGGCCTTCGCCTGCTTGAGGATCCAGCTGAGGCCGTAGATCACCGCGATCACGATCAGGAGCCCGACGATCGTGCGTATGACCGTGCCGGTGAAGTCGCCCGAGCTCGCGTGGGGGAGCGGGTTCGTGCTCGTCGTTACCGGCGTGTTCTCGAAGCTGGTCGAGGTACCAACGGCCGCCAGCGCCGGCGACGAGCACCACAGCGCGACTGCGTATAGCAGCGTGAGAGCGCACGCAAAGCGTGCGCCACGTATGAGCGTTAGCGACTTCATCGAGGGACGACCCACGGCAAAGGGTCGCCCCATCTAATCGGCTGGGAAGGACGATTCTTTAGGTCCGCGTGACGCGCCTGCGAGCGCGCCCGCCGGGCACCGCGTCGCGGTGGTAAGCCGGCCCGCGAAACGCCTCAGGAGAGCGCCTTGTCCACCGCCTCGAGGACCCGCGGTGGCTGGAATGGCTTCACTACGAAATCCTTGGCGCCGAGCTTCACGGCCTCCAGAACCTTGCCCTCCTGGCCGAGCGCCGAGCACATGATCACCTTCGCCGAGGGGTCGATCGCCATGATCTCAGCGAGGGCCGCGAGCCCATCCTTTTCGGGCATCGTGATGTCGAGCGTTGTCAGCTCGGGCTTCAGTTCCTGGTAGCGCGCTACGGCCTCGACGCCGTTCCCCGCCTCGCCGACCACCTCGTGGCCCCCAGAGGCGAGCGCGTCCGTGAGCAGCTTCCGCATGAACGCTGCGTCATCGACTACGAGTACACGGGCCATTCAGATACTCCCTTTCATGATTTCGGTGTGTCCGCGACGATGCCCGCACCACCTACGAGCGCGGGCTTGCGGACGGACGGCTTCTTCAGCGATGTGACCTCGATCGCCCACTCGCCGTCCTCGGTCACGAGCAGATGGCCGTGTCCGAAGCAAAGTCCGTTGATGAACAGGTCGACGGGGGCGTCCGCCGTACGGTCGAGGTCGATGACCGAACCGAGCGGCAGCTCCAACGCAGCGCCGATCGGGAGCTTCGTACGGCCCAATTCGGCCCACACGCGCAGGTTGATCTCCTCGAGCTTCTCCGTGATCGGAACACTCACGCTGAGTCCTGGGTCACCGCCACCTGACTGCGACGAATAGTCCGCAGCGCTCTGCTCCATGGTCAGCTCATCAATCGCGCGTGCCATCCGCACCACGAACGCGCTCGGCACAAGCTGGATCAAGCGGCAGGGCTCGCCCGCGATCATGAACGAGGTCGAGCAGGCGTACGGAGCGGTGCCCCAGACGTCGCTCGTATCCAGCGCGGCGTCGAGGATGCGCACGTCGGGCGGTGAAATCTCGATGTCCTGGCCGATCACGACGCTGATCGCGGCCGCGGCCGAGGCGAGCATCTGGTTCGAGGCCTCGCCGATCGCGGACATCTCGAGCTCGGTGAGCGGTCCTTCCTCGGCGCCGACGCCCATCGCGTGCGCGAGCACGCGCGCGCACGCGGCGGGCATCATGAACACGTTGGCCCCGGTGACACCGTCGATGTAGCGGACGGATGCCGCGATTCCTCCAACGGGCATGTTGATGAACGGGTTCTGGCCGTCGCCGACCACCGAGACATCGCCTCGCTCGACGCCGTCGGGCACGAACATCTCGAGCACGCGGGCGACAGCCTCGGCGGTGGAGGCGCCGAGGTGCGTCAGGGCTTCGCGTCGGGTGACGTCGACGGACATCAGTGGTCTCAATCCTCTTCCTGGTAGGCCTGGATCTGCACGGCCCGCCGGACGCCGTTGGCGCCGGGCTGCGCCTGCGCGAGCCTGACGTTCTCGGCGTACAGGGAGATCCCGTTCGAAGCGAGCGCCCCGAGCCGGATCACGCTGCCGGGCTCGAGCGAGAGGATGTCGGCCACCGGCAGGTTCAGTGCTGCCACCTCTGCGCGGATCGTCACCGGTACCGCGGCGAGTGCACGATCGATCCCGGAATCGTCTACCGTCCCGACAGGGAGCGGATCGCGGCCGGCGATCAGATCGGCGATCGGGTCGATCGCGACCCAGGGGATCAGCAGTGCGATCGCAGCGGAGTGCCCTGCCAGCCGCGCTTCGACCATCACCACGAAGGTCGGTTCGCTGACCGACGCGATCGATGTCGCGTCAGCCTGCTGGGCGATGTCCTCGACAGCGAAGGTGATGTTGCCGCCGATGTCGTGCCAAGCGGCGGACATCTGGTGCACGATCGACTCGATCAGGCGGCGGCTGAGCATCCAGTCGATCTCACTGAAGCGGCGCGGCTTCGGCGCTCGCTCCGTGCTTCCGCCGAGCAAGCCCTCGATCGCGGCTAGCACGAACTGCGACTCGATCGTCATCAGCAACCGCGTGCCGAGCGGCTCGATCACGATGATGACCGCCAGAGAGTGGGAGGGGAGCAGCGACTGCGCGGCGGCCCAGGTGACCTGCGTGGTGCTGAGCGTCTCGAACTCGACCGCGGCGCGCAGTTCCGCGGTCAGGCGACCAGCTGCACCGAGGCAGAAGCCGTCGACGGCGCGCGCGATGCGGCGCTGATGATCGGCAGTGAACTTGGTTGGACGCGAGAAGTCGACAGAGCGCATCCGCTGCTGCCGCCGCGGGTGGTTGTGCGTCGGCTCCGGAACTTCGCCCGCTTTGGCGGCCTCGAACAGCGCGGCGATCTGGTCTGGGTTGAGTGCCTCGTTCATCAGCCTGTCTTTAGCGTTTGCGATTTGCGGCCGCGGATTCCGGCGGCGAGCGAGAGCAGCGAGGTGCGCTGACCGCCGGCGAGCTGCGAACTGATCTCGGCGCCGACGATGATCCGCGCGGTACGGCCGCGGTTGCCGCCGATCTCCTCCGCCCGGATCTTGACCCCCTCCTTGCCGAGGGCTTCACGCACGGCTTCGGCGTTGCGGGCGCCGATATCGAGGCTCGCGCCGACCGTGAACATCCGCGCGCCGCCGATCAGTACCGCCTCGAGCCTGCGCCGCACCGCGCCGGCGTCAGTCAATCGCGAAATCAGGTCAGGGATCGCGAGGTCCGCGAACTTCGCCGCCGGACCCGGCTTGCCGAGCGACTCAGGGAGAACCACGTGCGCGAGCCCGGCCACCCCGGCTTCCCGATCGACCATCGCCAGGCCGATGCAGGAGCCCAGCCCGATGGCGACGAGCTCGCCGCCGACCTCGTCTGAGATCGCAAGTTCTCCCATGCGGACATTCTCCATTACGACTAGGCGGCAGCCTCCGCGAGGCCAAGCGGAGCAAGGAGGTCGCGGACGCCGCCCTCGTTGGGAAGCAGCAGGAAGGAGATCGCGCACGGCTCGCCGGTGATGTCGAGCTCGGAGTCGAGCACAAGTGCGGTATCGCCGTGGCCGACGGTCTGCGCCAGCACCGACGCGACAATGGCGCCGAGCAGGTCGGTGATGACGTGGGGAGTTCCGGGCAGCATCTCGAGGCCGGTCATGGAGCTCAGCGCCATCAGGTAGGACGCGCCAAGGATGTTGCCGATCTCCCCGAGCGCCGAGTCGCCGACCTCGGTTCCGGGCTCGACGCCCAGCAGGTGGCAGAGCGTCGCTGCACCTTCAGGCTTCACGAGCAACAACACGACACCCTCGACCTCGCCTCCGACCGTGAGCGCGATGCCTGTCACCTCCCTGCCCGGATCGCCCGATGCCTCGACGGCGTCAGCCAACGGCAGCGCGAACGCCTTCGGCACGTTCAGGTCAACCTCGCGTCCGAGCATCTGCGACAGCGACGTCGCAGCCGTGCCCGAGGAGATGTTGGCCAGCTCACGTAGGGCGTCGAGCTGCATGTCGGTATATCGGGTCACTGCGGACTCCTGTGTCGGATTGCGCGGTTCATGCGGTGACAAGCTCCTGATCTCGCGTCGCGGGCGCTTCGTTGAGGCTGGCGGCGAGCGCGTCGCAGTCGACGATCAGCGCGATCTGGCCGTCGGCTAGCACGGCACCGCCGGAGACCGGCTGACCGTCGGAGACGACCTGCGGCAGCGGTCGCGTCACCAGCTCGCGCTGCCCGACCAAATCGTCCACCGCGAGTCCGATCCGCTTGTCCTCGCCGCGCACGATCACCACAAGGTCGTGCCCGGCGGTGGGCTCGCGACCGAAGGTCTTTGCCCCCTCGAGCAAGGGGATCACGCCGTCCTCGAGCGAGAGCACACGCCGGCCCGCGATCGAGCGCACGGTGTGCTCGCCGAGGCGCAGCGTGCGCTCGATGCGGTCGATCGGGATCGCGAACGACGCGCCGGCGACATCTACCTGCAGCGCCGAGACGATCGCGAGCGTCAGCGGCAGGCGGATCTGAGCGGTTGTTCCCTGACCGAGCACAGAATCCATCAGGACCTCGCCGCCGAGCTCGCGAATCTTCGCGCGCACAGCATCCATGCCGACGCCGCGACCAGAGATGTCGCTGGTCACCTCGGCGGTGGAGAAGCCGGGAGTGAACAGCAGCTCGATCGCGCCCTTCATGTCGATGTGACTGGCTGCGTCGGCGTCGATCAGCCCGCGCTCGACCGCCTTGCGTGCAACTGCCTTGGGGTCGACGCCACGGCCGTTGTCGCGAACCTCGATCACGACGCTGCCGCCGGCGTGACGGGCCGCGATCGTGAGCGTCCCCGTGTGCGGCTTGCTGGAGGCGATGCGCACCTCGGGTGGCTCGATGCCGTGGTCCAGTGAGTTGCGCACGAGGTGCACGAGCGGATCGCCGAGCGAGTCGACGACAGTGCGATCGAGCTCGGTTTCGCGACCGACCAGCTCGAGCTCGATGTCCTTGCCGAGCTTGGTCGAGAGATCCCGGACCAGGCGCGGGAAGCGCATGAACACGACGTCGACCGGGATCATCCGCACCTGCATCACCATCGACTGCAGCGACTGTGAACTGCGCGTCAGGTTCTGGACGGCGTGCTGCAGCTCCGGCGAGTTGATGCTTGCCGTGTAGGCCTCCACCGCCGTGCGGTGGATGACGAGCTCGCCCATCAGATGCATCAGCGTGTCGAGCCGCTCGGCATCGACGCGCACCGTGCGCGCGGCCGACTGAGCCCCGGCCGGGCTGGCGGCCTTCGCGGGCGCCGGGTGGTTGGGGGGCTGGTTGGTGGGATCCGAATACTGCGCCTCGATCACGACTGGAGCATCGTCGTCATCGGCTTCCACCTGCGGCTCGGCGGAGAGCGGGGCGACCGGCAAAGGCGTGTCCTCGTCCAACTCGATCACCTCGACGCTCGCGACGTCGGAGACGCGCATCGCGCTCTTGGCGAGCTCGGCCTCTTCGTGATCGGTCACCAGCCAGGCGTCGATCTCGTGACCGTCGAAGTTCTCGACCGCATCGGGAGATGGGATGCTTCCGACCGTCTCGCCGTGGTCGTTGAGTGCAACGAACACCATGTGCGCGCGCACCGCCGGCATCATCACCTCGGGGTCGAGCTTGACGTGGACATGCAGGATGCGGCCGCCGGCCTCGCGCGCGGCGGCAAGCGCAGCCGGGTGCGGAAGCCTGGCGCCGCCCGCGCGCTCGACGGCCTGCTCGGGCGAGCGGGCGCGGATCAGCCCACGAAGCTGGGAGATCAGCGGTTTCGGGTCGAGGTTCTCCTGGCCGTTTGACTCGATCGACTCGATCGCCCCCTGCAGTGCGTCCAGACAGGCCAGCACGGTCGTGATCGCAGCCTCGTGCAGGCCGCCGGTGCGCTGGCGGAGCAGCTCGAAGACGTCCTCCATCACGTGGGTGAGCTCAGCGATCGCGGCGAAGCCCATGGTCGCGCTCATGCCCTTGAGCGAGTGCGCGATCCGGAAGATCCCGTCGACGGTATCCCGGTTCGAGGGGTCGTCCTCGAGAGCGACGACGGCGAGGTTCAGTTCCTGGAGGTGCTCCTGCGCTTCGGCCAGGAACATCGGCATGTATTCGGAGGTGTCCATCAGCTCTTCCGATAGATGAATGGGTGCTGCATCGACAGTCCAAGCACGGTCGCGGATGAGACACGCTCGGTTGATCCGATTACGAGAAAGCCCCCGGGACGCAGCGCGCCGGCCAGACGCGCGTGCAGTTCGTCGCGGATCGGCTCAGCGAAGTAGATGACCGTGTTGCGGCAGAGGATCAGGTCGTAAGACGCGCGCCGCAGCTGCATCTGCAGCAGGTCGCCCGGATCGAAGCGCGTCGTCTTGCGCAGATCCAGCTTTGCGCGCCAGCCGCCGTCGACGCGATCGAACCCGATCCTCAGCAGGTTGTCGGGAGCGGTGCGGGCGTCGTCCTCGCTGAACAGTCCCAGCCGGGCGCGAGCGACCATGCGCTTGTCGATGTCCGTACCCTGAATTGAGACCCGGTTGTGCGGGGCGACCACGTGGCAGAGCGTCGCCAGCGTGTAGGCCTCAGCGCCGTAGGAGCAGCCGGCACTCCAGGCCCGGATCTGGCCTTGCTCAGCCAGTTCCGGCAACAGCGTCTTCTTGATCACCTCCCACTGCTCCGGGTTGCGCCAGAGCTGTGAGACGTTGATCGTGATCCGGTCCAGTAGTTCTTCGAGGTGCACCGGGTCGCTGCGAAGCCGTTCGAACGTAGCGGTCAGCGAATCCACGCCCTTGTTGGCATAGAACGAACGCAACCGCCGCTCCATCTGTGCACGCTTGTACTGCGACAGGTCGATCCCCGTCAGCTTGCGCAGGAACGTACAGAACTCGACGTAGTCGTCGACCGCGGTGGTGGTCATGCCGCCGCCTCCTCCGCGATCGCGTCCGCAAGCTCGTTCAGGGGCAGCACCTCGTCGGCGAGCTTGGCCTCCTCGACCGCTCGCGGCATGCCGTAGACCGTGCAGGTCGATCGGGCCTCGACGAGAATGCGCCCACCGCGCCGTTTGACCTCCTCGGCGCCGCGCAGGCCGTCGCTGCCCATACCGGTCATCACGACCAGCAGAGTGCGCTCGCCGAAGACCTTCGCTGCGTCAGCGATCATCAGGTCGGCGCGCGGGCGCAGGGCACCGATCTCCGGCTCGTCAGTCAGGCTAATGCGTCCGTCGTTTGAGACGCGCAGGTGTTTGCCGCCCGGCGCGAGCAACGCGACGCGCGGGTCGAGGATCTCGCCGCCCTCGGCTTCGCGGATGCTGAGCTGCGAAGCCTGATCGAGGCGGGCGGCCAGTGACTTCGTGAAACCGGGGGGCATGTGCTGGACGATCAGCGTGCCGATGCCGAGCGGCGCAGGCAGTCTCGGCATCACCGCCGCGAGCGCCTTGGGGCCGCCGGTCGAGGTGGCGATCAGCACCGCCTTGGTGACGGTCGAGCGCTGAGAGCGTCGTGGCCGGCGCATCGAGGTTGTCCCTGAGATCCGGGCGCGGGTGCTCGCAGTAGCGGCGGACACCTTCTCGACCAGCGCGGCCGCGAAGCCGTCGAGCCCGTCGCCGACCGCCGGCTTGGCGACCAGGTCGAAGGCGCCCTCCGCCAACGCGTCGACCGCCCGAGCGCCCTGTGCGGGTGAAAAGGCCGAGACGACGACTACGGGCATGTCAGAGCGCCCGCGCTGACGCAAGGCACGCAGTACGCCGATCCCATCGAGCCCTGGCATCGAGAGGTCGAGCATCAACGCGTCGGGTCGCTCGCGCTCGCACACGGCCAGGGCCTCGTCACCGTTTGTGGCGCTTCCGACGATCTGCACGCCGGCGCGCGAGAGCGACGACGACACGATCTGACGCATCATCGCGCTGTCGTCTGCGACGACGACGCGGGTCGGAGTTGCGGTCGACATCCGTGCCTACTGCGAGTCGATGCTGCGCCTACGCCGCGGCGAGCTCGCCGAGGCCGCCGAAGATCATGCTCGGCTTCAAGAGCACGACCAGACGGTCGCCGAGCTTCACGATCGCGTCGATCAACTCCGAGTCGGCGCCGGGAACCTCTTCGAAGTCCGACGCGTCGACCGTCAGGACCTCCTCGACCTCATCGACGATCACGCCGGCGGTCTCGTCGCCGGATTCGACGATCACGATCTTCGTCGCGTCGCCGAGCTGGGAGTCGAGGCCAAGGCGTGCGGCCAGGTCGTAGACCGGGACGATACGCCCGCGCAGGCTGATGACGCCGCGGACCCACGCGACCGGCGAAGCAACCGACCTTGGCTCGTCGTAGCGGATGATCTCGTGGACCTGTTCGATTGGGAGCGCGTACTGCTCGGCACCAAGCGTGAAGACGACCAGCTGCCGCGCGTGGGTTTCGTCCGGCATGTGCTTCCTTCCTGATATTGGCTGTATCGGGCAACAACGCGGCGTGCGCGAACCCGTATACCGATCTTCGGCGCTTAGCGGCAGAGCTTTAGTTTCCGGCGCGCAGTAACAGACCGCGTGCAGGCCGGACCAGGCTGGACGACTCACGCGCGCGAGGGACGCGCGCGTGCGCTATTGCGCTGGGTCTGCGGGCGGCGCTTGGGGCGGAACCGCGGGCGACGACGTAGCCGATGCGCCCGGCTGGCCGACGATGTCGGTGATCCGCACGCCGAACTGCTCGTCGATTACGACGACCTCACCGCGGGCGATGGGGGTGCCGTTGACGAGCAGGTCGACGGGCTCGCCAGCCATGCGGTTGAGCGTCAGAATCGAGCCCTGACGCAGCTCGAGCGTCTCACCGACGGTGAGACGCGTGCGCCCGATCTCGACCGTCAGGTCGATCGGGACGTCGCTCAGACGTCGGAGCTCCGCCATTCCCGGCGTCTCCGCGTTGGAGTCTGAGGCATTCAATTGTTCGAGCTCTACAGGTTCGGACATGCGTTGAGCGGCGTCATTGGACTGCGACGTCGGTGAAGTAGATCGCTTTGACCTTTGTGTCGGTCTGTGACGTGATGTCGGACAGGATCTTCGCCTCCAGCGCCTTGCGGCCGGGCTGTGTGATCAGCGCGTTCTCGCCCTGATCGGTTACGTCATTGGTGATGATCGCACGGATCACGGCTTCGTCCGTCAACGAGCCGAAACCGGTTGGCGGTGGATTCGTCGGGGTGGTGACGCCGACGCTCTGTCCGGGCGCCAGCAGCAGCGCGACGGTCAGCGTCGCGTACTGGCCGCTCTTGAGGTTGAGCGTGAACTGCTTGGGGAGGATGTAGATCGTTCCGTTGATCTTGATTTTCGTGTGGCTCTTGGGCTTGGCGACGCTGTAACCGGCGAACGCCAACACCCCCAGAACCACCACCACGATCGGGATGATGAGTTTTTTATTCATGGTCAGGTACCGGGGTTCGGGGCTGGGTACTTACGCTCGAACACGATCTCGACGCGGCGGTTCTTGGCCTGCCCGGCCGCGGTCGCGTTCGAGGCGACGGGGTAGTGGTCTGCATAGCCGGATGCGCTCAGACGCGAACCCGGTACGCCACGGGACAGCAGATATTCGAGGACATTTGTGGCGCGTCCGGTGGACAGCTCCCAGTTGCTCGGGAACTCGGCTGTGTGGATCGGGACGTCGTCGGTGTAGCCCTCGACGACCACAGGGTGCTTGGCGGTGTCAAGGTTGATCAGCGTCGCGATCTCGGTGAGCAGCGGGTAGCTGGCGGTCTTGAGGGTGTCCTGGCCGGACGAGAAGAGCAGGTTGTCCGTCAGCACCGTCACAACAAGGCCGCGCTGCTCGATCTGCGCCTTGACCTGGTTGGACCAGCCGTGCGCCTTCGCGTAAGCGTTGAGGCGGTGTTCCAGCGCGCGGAAGTCGGTGTTCTCCTGGGAGGCCTGCTGGGCCTCCTTCAGCAGCGAGTTCAGCTGCGCCTGCGATGCGCTCGAGCCCTCGTCCGACGGCTTGGGGATCGTTGGCGTCAGCGGCACGATCGCCGGAATCACGGTGTTGTTCGGGGAGTGTTGCGCTGATGAGTCCGCGCCTCCGTTCAGGATCGAGCGGCCTCCGTCCAGGAGCCCTCCCGAGAACGCGGCCTTGAGTGACTCCTGCAGGCTGACGAACTTCGAGATGTTCACCGACGAGATCGAAAAGAGCACGACGAACAGCGCCAGCAGCAGCGTGATCATGTCCGAGTACGTGAGCAGCCAGCGCTCCATGCTCTCGTGCCCCCCGCCGTTGTTGCCGCGACGGCGCGACCCACCGCGAGGCATTAGGCCGCCTCGGCCTGCTCACGCTGACCGATGTCGGCAACCTTCTCGTCATCATTCCGCCGGTCGATCGGGGCGATGTAGGAGTTGAGTTTCTCGGCGACCACGCGCGGGTTGTCGCCGGCCTGTACGGCGAGGATCCCGTCGAGCGTCAGCATGCGCAACTCGACCTCCGCGGCGGAGAGGCCCTCGAGCCGCCCAGCGACCGGCAGGTAGATCACGTTGGCGGAGCCGATGCCGAGCAGGGTTGCGACGAAGGCGCTCGAAATCGAGGGACCCAGTGTCGACGGCGCAGACAGGTTCTGGAGCACATGAACGAGTCCCATGACCGTGCCGATGATTCCCATCGTCGGGGCGAAGCCACCGGCCTTCATGAACGTCGCGGCGCCGATGTGGTGGCGCGCGGTCATGCCGTCGATCTCCGCGTCCAGAACCTCTCGAACAAGGTCAGGGTCGATGCCGTCCACGACCAGCTGCAGGCCCTTCTTGGTGAACTCGTCGTCGACCTCGTTGACGCGCTCGTCGAGTGCAAGCAGGCCCTCGCGTCGAGCCTGCTCCGCTAACGACACGAGCAGGTTCACACGTTCAGCCACATCCGGCGTTCTTCCGCGTATTGCGATGCGGTACAGCTGCGGGATCCTACGCATCGCCTCAGGACCGACGCTTGCCGCAGTCGCGCCACCCGTGCCGAGGAAGATGATGAGGATTGCCGGGATGTCGATGAACGACGCCGGGCTGGTTCCCTCCATCAGTGCGCCTACGAGGATCCCGAAGAAGGCAATGCCAATACCAGCGCCGGTTGAGAGCTTCATAGGCCTTTCATCGGCTGCGATCGCCGATCCTTCAATACTTGAGCGCGGAATTCCGGCTCAGGTACGAGATTTCACATTCGGCGGTGCTTTACCGCTCCTGATTGAGCGGTATAGCGAGCCGAGCGGTCAGATCTGCTCATCTTCGTCGTCGCCGTCTGACTCTGAGTCGCTGCGGTCGATCGCAAGCAGCATGCCCTGAGCGGCGCGACGGGCGTGGATGCCGTGCGGCTGCTGACCTTCCTGGCGGCGCCGGCCAAGCGCACCCGAAAGGACTCCGACACGATAGGCGCGGATTTCCTCGACGACACGCTCGGGCGGCTCGGCCACTACGACCTTTGTTCCTGTGGTGAGCGTGATGACCGTGTCCGGGTTGGCCTCAACCGTCACGATCAGATCGGGATTGAGATGAAACTCCTCTGCTTGGTGGCCTAGTCGGTGCAGCGAGATCATCGCCAGCGTCCTCTTTCCTCGGGTTCGTGGCACATCATGACAAGGGGCGGCGTCGCACCGCGACGCCGCCCCCTTTAATCGGCTGTTATCGACGGAAGGACTAGGCGCCTGCCATCTGGATCAGCGTTTGCATCATCTGATCGCCGGTGCTGATCACGCTCGAGTTGGCCTGGTAACCACGCTCAGCCTCGATCATGTTCGTGAACTCAGTGGCCATGTCGACGTTCGACTGCTCGAGCTCGCCGGAGATCGTCTGCGTGTTGGCGAAGCCGCCGCTGTCAGGCGTTCCGAAGGCGGGCGCGCCGGAGTTCGGCGACTGCGTCCAGCTGGTGCCCGCGTCACGCGTCAGGCCGGCCTCGTTCGGGAACGACGCCAGCGCGAGGTAGCCGGCCGTGCAGGTCTGTCCGTAGTTCGTCGTGCCGGTCGTGTTGTCCGTGTACGTGACCGCTCCGGTCTGCCCGATCGAGATGTTGGTCGATCCCGGCGGGATGTAGACGTAGGTCGATCCCGTCGCCGTCTGTGCGCCGGCGCTGCCTGGCGTGGCCGCGTTGGCAGCCGCCTGCGGCGTCGAGTAGCCGACCACATACTGTCCACTCGCCGTCGTCAGGAAGCCCTGGGCGTCGGTCGTGAGGTTGCCGGCGCGCGTGTAACTCAGGTCAGTCGGCAGCCCCGCGTCAGTCACGCCGGCGGCACCGTTGGCAACGCTGTTTGCGTTGATTGCGACGCCCTGGTTACTCGATGCAAGCGGGGGCTGGTAGGCGGCGCCTGGAGCGGTGACCGCGTTGGTGCTCGAGCCGACCACCAGGAACCCGTCGCCCTGGATCGCCACGTCGAGCGCGTTGCCCGTGCTCTGCGGCGAACCGGCCGTCATGATCTGGTCGATCGAACCGACCTGCACGCCCAGGCCGACCTGCTGGGGGTTGGTACCGCCGTTGGAGGCCGTCTGGCTCGAGCCGCCGGTCAGCAGCATCGAGAGCTCGGACGAGAACGTGGTCCGCTGCGCCTTGTATCCGATGGTGTCGACGTTGGCCAGGTTGTTGGCCGTCACGTTGAGCATCTGCTGGTGTGCCTCGAGTCCGCTGATCGCGGAGTACATGCCAGGAAACATCTCTACATCCCTTCCTTTCGCGGCTTCCTCGAGGAGGTCCGGCCGCCATTGCTGTTCTGGTGCTTGTTCAAATCCGTGCCGCTTACGCGATCACGGCGCTGTCGATGTTGGTGAAGACATGGGAGTTCATGGCTTCGGGGGTCACCGCCGTAATGACGGTGTTGTTCTGGACGGATGCGACGAACGCCGTCCCATCCACGAACACGACTGAGTTGCGAGCGCCCTTGTCTGCTGCGCGCTGGATCCCGTTGGTCAGGCGCCCGAGCGTCTGACTGTTCATCTCGATCCCACGGCGGGACAGACGGTCCATCGCGTGCTTCGAGAAGCTCGGTGCGTTCGTCCCGGCCGTCTGGTCGGCCAGCACGTCCGCGAACGAGGGGCCCGTGGGTGCCTGCGACGGCGCTTGAGACGGGGTTGTCGGCGCGGGCGCGCCGACCGGCCCCCCGGGCGGCAGCAGTGCAGGGTTGTTGATCAGATCGCTCACGACCCGCTTTCGGTCGAGCCGTCAGTGGGCGAGCTGTCGGAGGTCGAGCTGGTTCCGGCCGACGATGCGGCGGTCACGTTGGTGATTGTGCTGAGCGCGACTCCGGTCACTCCGTCGACCGTGAGCGTGGGCCCGGTGTTCGTGATCTGCACGCTGTTCACCGTGCCGGTGGTACTGGCCCCAGTGGTCTGGTTGATGTAGGTGACCGAGTCGCCGATCAGACCGACGGCCTGACTGACGGACTGCGCCTGAGCTGTGTCTCCCGTGTTCTGGGCGGTGTCGGTCTCCTGCTCGACCGAGGTCATCTGTGCCAGCTCGGTCAGATACTGAGTCGGATCGCTGGACGATGGGTCCAGCGGATCCTGGTTCTGGAGCTCATCCATCATCAGATCGAGGAACTCGTTGGTCGACAGGGTCGTGGAGCTGTCGTTGCTGATCGAGCTGCCGGTGGTGCCCTGCTCGGCCTGGCCGGTCGAGTTGGTTCCGATGCCCGGGGTTGAGATGCTCATTGCTTCCTTTCCAGCTCAGGCGAGCACGTTCACGAGCGAGCCACTGGCGAGCTCGATCGTCAGTTCGGTCGGGATGGATGTTTCGTCGCCCTCGGCCGCCTCGGAGTCGCCGCTCGTCTGGCTCCCTGACGTCGAACCCTCCTGGTCCGAGCCGGTGAAGCCTGAGAGGCTTTGCTGACCGGTGCTGCCGATGTCCAGCCGCAGCAGCGACATACCGCTTGCCTCGAGCGAGCGCCGCAGATCACCCGCGTTCTGCTGGAGTGTCTGTGCGGCTTCCGGGTGGTCGGCGGCCACACGCGCCACCAGTCCGTCGGGCGTCTGCGAGATCGAGATCTTGATTCCGCCGAGCGATGCCGGCGAAAGCGAGATCCTCGCCGAGGAGATGCCCGCCTGGTTTGCGGCTGTGAACGTCGCCCGGACCGCGTCGACTGCGTCCTGCAGACTCACCGAGGTATGCACGATGCTCTGAGGAAGCGCCGGCGTCGAGGACTGCGTCGTCTGGGTCTGGCCGGCAGTGCCGACTGAGAACAGCTCGCCCGCCTCTGAGCCGGCACCTGTGCTCGCCGCCGAATCGCCAGTCGACGTGGCGGCAGCCTGCCCGTCCGTGTCGGCATGGCCCTCCGAGCCGTTGCCTGCGTGGGAACCCGCTGCCGGCTGCGCCGTCTGGAGATGAGCGGGGGAGACGCTGACGGGCGTCTGTGCCTCTGTCTGAGTCGTGCCGGTAGCGGCCGGCTTGGTCATGAGGCCAGCAGTTGCTACAGCCTGATCAACAGGCTGCTTGGGGTCTGGCTGGTTGGCATCCGGTGTGGTCTGCGACGTTGCGGTCTCGTCCGTGGTCGTCGGCGTCACGGTGCTCGCGGTCGTCGCGGGCGGGGTGGTCACCGACGTTACGGCCGTGGGGCTTGGGGTCGCCGATTGCCCGGCGACTGGAGTGCTAACCGGCGAAGCAGGCTTCGGCGCCCCAGCCGGCGCCGAGCCGGACTGCGGCGTGTCGCTACCTGTACTCGGCGCCGAGCCGGACTGCGGCGTGTCGCTACCTGCACTCGGCGCCGAGCCGGACTGCGGCGTGTCGCTACCTGCGCCCGGGACCGAGCCGGACTGCGGCGAATAGCTCCCTACCGCGACCGGTGCCGGCGCTGGCGTTTGCGTTGGCGCTTCAGCACCCACCGCTGCAGCTTGCCCGGCGGCGGGCGCCTGCTGACCAGCTGACGAGCCGGCAGGCGCACTCGACCCCGAACCATCAGTAGTCGCCGCCGATCCGGAGGGAGACGGCGCGTTAGACGCAGGGGCGGCACTCGACTGTGCCGCACCAGCGGCTGAGGCGGCGTCGCCCGTCGACCCACCGGCCGAACTCGCGCTGTTTCCAGACGCGCTCGCGACCGGCGACTGTCCGGTGAGGAAAGCAACCGCCGCAGCGATCAGCTGATCGCCAGTCGCCGCGCTCTTCGCTTTGGCTTGGTTCCCGGACTTCGTGCCGGTTCCCTGTTGGCCTTCCGCAACTGCGGTCCGGGCCGTATTCAGAATTGTCCCGAACGGTGGGCCGCCTGAGGCGGCTTCGCTCGGATGCCCGCTGCCTGGTGGCGCTGCCGTCTGCGGCATGCTCACCGGAGCAGGGGGTGCAACCGCGGGTGGTGTCATGCGGCTCGCCTCCAGTATCCGTTGCCTGCGATCTCGTCGAGCGTTATCTGCTCGACCCTGGCCACCTCACGGTTGTGATCGGCCAGGCCCTTCTCCTTGAGGCGCTCGAGCGCCTCCCGGTCTTGTGAAGCCTTGGTCAGCGCCGCCCGGCTCTCTGCCAGTTCCTGCTCACGCCGGCCGAGCTCCTCGCGCGCCAGCCGGTCCGCGTGCTCCATGCGCTCCAGGTAGGACTGATGCGCCCTGAGATCGTCGCCGGCAGCGTGCAGTTGCCCGCGGCGCGCAGCCCCGATCCGGTCCGCCGCGCGCGTGACATCGTCCTGGGCGCGCTGCCGCAGCTGCAGCGCGGCCGCAAACTCCTGCTTCGCCTGCTCCTCGCGGCGTTCGCGCAATGCGCGCACTCGCTCCAAGCGGAAGCGGTACGAGGGACCGTTCATGTTTTTGGTGATCGGCAGGGCATCGATGTACTTGAGCGCGGGACTAAGGCGTCCGTCTACAGGGTGAGCGAGGGGATCGCGCTCGGTCCACCGATAGGTGATGTGGTATCGGCATTGGCGCTCGCGGATTCTTCCGTGTGCGGCGGCGGAATCGCGGAATCGAGCCCGAGTTGACTGCCGATCTCGAGCAGACGCTGGTCGGCCTCCTCCGCGGAGGAGCGGTCGTCGACGCGTTGGCGCAGGAATTCGTTGATCTTCGGTCGCAGATCGATCGCCATGTCGACGAGCGGGTCGCTGCCGCGCTGGTAGGCCCCGATCGAGATCAGGTCCTCCTTCTCGCGGTAGGCCGCGAGCGCTGCCCGGACCTGTTGACCCGCGGCCTGCACCTCCGGTGTGACGATCTCTCCGATCAGGCGCGAGACGCTCTGCAGGACATCGATCGACGGGTAATGGCCCGCATGCGCGAGCGCGCGCGTCAGGACGACGTGCCCGTCGAGGATCGAGCGGACCGCGTCCGCGATCGGCTCGTTCATGTCGTCGCCATCCACCAGCACGGTGTAGAGGCCCGTGATCGAGCCGATCGGGCTGGTGCCCGCCCGCTCCAGCAGCCGCGGCAGCAGCGCGAACACACTAGGCGTGTACCCGCGCGTGGCCGGGGGCTCGCCGATCGCGAGCCCGACCTCGCGCTGTGCCATCGCGAAGCGCGTGACCGAGTCCATCATCAGCATCACGTCGTTGCCCTGATCGCGGAAGTACTCAGCAATCGCCGTGGCGGTGAAGGCCGCACGGATGCGGACCAGCGCGGGTTGATCGGAGGTGGCGACGACCACTACCGAGTGCGGAAGCGCGTCGCCCAGATCGCGCTCGATGAACTCGCGAACCTCGCGCCCGCGCTCTCCCACCAGCGCGATCACGTTGACCTGCGCGCTGGTCGAACGGGCGATCATGCCGAGCAGGGAGGATTTGCCGACACCGGAGCCGGCGAAAATGCCCAGCCGCTGGCCGCGTCCACACGGCACGAGTGTGTCGAGCGCCCTCACGCCGAGGCCGACGCGCTGGTTGATCCGGGGCCGAGTGAACGCGTCCGGCGGCGGAGCGATGGTTGCGCGCCATTCGTCCGCCAGGACCTCGCCGTTGGCGTCAAGCGGGCGCCCAAGCCCGTCGATCACGCGGCCGAGTAGGCTGTCCCCGACCTCGACGCGGAACGGTGAGCCGGTTGGGATCACGGGCGTGCCGGGGCCGATGCCGCCCAACTCGCCCAGCGGCATCAGCAGCGTTCGGCCGCTGCGGAAGCCGACGACCTCAGTCGGTACCGGTGCGTCGCGGCGTCCGTCGCCGACCATGCAGAGCTCTCCGACCTCGGCCTCGAGGCCTGTGGCCTCGATGATCAGGCCGATCAGATCGCCGACGCGCCCGCGCCTGCGCGCGAGGTCGCCCGAGCGAATGGCGCGCGCAGCATAGTTCAGGCCGTTGCGTTCAAAGCCCACCGGCGCGCACCGCCTCGCCGGCGTCGTCGTCGTCGTCCAGCGACGCGTCGCTGATATCACCGCTGACGGCGGCCTCGACGAGCTCGCGCGCGGCTTGGAGTTGCACGCCGATCGTTGCGTCGATTTCGCCGTAGGCGGTCTGGGCGATCGCGCCGCCGCGCTCGATGCGGCGGTCGGCCTGTACGTCGAGATGCTCGATGCCGCCCAGCTCGCTCTGGAGCGTTTGCACGGCGCTGGTGAGCAGTTCGAGATCGTCGGGGTTCACCAGGACGGTGACGTGATGGCGGTCGGCCAGGCGCCGCAGCGCCGCACGCGTGACGTCGACAATCCGCTCCGGCTCCACGGTGAACGCCCCAGCGACGATCTGCTCGGCGATCAGCACCGCGAGCTCGCCCGCCTGACGCGTAAGCGTCTCGACGACCTCGTCGCGCGTCCCGCCGACCGCGCGGATCGCCTCGGCCAGCGCGGCGGCGGCCGGAGAGGCCTCGGCTTTGGCGCGCTCGATGCCTTCCGCGTACCCGGCCGTCCCGCCCTCGAGGCGTGCCTGCTCACGGATTGTGTCCGCCTCGGCCCATGCGCGGGCGATCACGTCCGCCGGCGCGCCGTCGAGCTCGACCGAGCTCTCCAACTGCCGGAACGTGTAGGCGCTTATGTTCTGGCTGGACATAGAGCGGCGGCGACGTCGCCTAGAACATGACGTCGCCGTCGCTGCGCGAAAGCACGACGGCGCCCGCTTCCTCGAGGCGCCGGACGATCGCCACGATGCGACCCTGGGCCTCCTCGACGATGCGCTTGCGCTGCGGGGGTTGGTACTCCATCTCCTCGAGCAGCATCTGGGCGCCGCGCTCGGACATGTTCTGAAGCACGGCCGTCTTTACCTCTTCGCCGACACCGCGCAACGCCAGGGCGAGGTCCTTCTGATCGGCTTCGCGCAGGACGAGCTGGATCGAGCGATCGTCGAGCTTGACGATGTCCTCGAAGACGAAGAGCAGGCGCCGGACCTCGGCCGCGAGCTCCTCGTCCGTCTCCGTGAGCGAATCGAGCACGTTGCGCTCGGTCGGGCGGTCGGTGTGGTTGAGGATCTCCGCCAGCGACTTGACGCCGCCGGTGGTCGTGTATTCGTTCTGGACGATCGTCGCGAGCTTCGCGCGCATCACGTCCTCGACCTGCTTGACCACGTCCGGACTGGTCTCGCCCATCCGCGCGATCCGCAGCGCGATCTCCGCCTGCTCATCCTCGGGCAGGTTCGCGAGCACCTGCGCTGCCAGCGTGGTGTGGAGGTTGGCGACCACCAGCGAGATCGTCTGCGGCGCCTCGTTGCGGAGGAACGCCACGATCTGCTCCGGTGCCGTGCGCCGCAGGAACTCGAAGGGCCGCATCTCGATCACGGACGACAGACGTCCGATGATTTCGGCGGCGCGCTCGGCGCCGATCGCGCGCTCAAGTACCTCGCGGGCATAGTCGACGCCGCCGGCGGCCAGCGAGTCATAAGCCTGGACTGTCGCCGCGAGCTCCTCCATGACCGTCGTGGTCACGTTGGGCTCGATGTGCTGCATCTTCGCCATCTCGAGTGACAGCGACTCGATCTCGTCGTAATGGAGGTGCTTGAAGATCTCGGCAGCGCGTTCGTGACCAATGGCCACAAGCAGGACCGCCGCCTTCTTGCGGCCGTTCAGGCGTTGCTGACGATTGCCCCGGCTGGGTACTGCGGGCGGGGTTGGCGCTTCTGGCTGCTGGTAGAGCTCGACTGCCATCAGTGTTCAGCCATCAGTCTTCGGTCATCCATTGGCGGATCTGGGCGGCGACGCGCTCCGGGTCGCGGTCGACGAGCTCCTCCACCTGTTGCTTGGCCACGTTCACCGGCGGCCGCAGGCGGGCGACCATCGTCGGCCCTTCGAGGTCGACCATCCGCGTCTGCGCCTCGAGCTCAGAGAGCGACCGCGGTATCTCGAGCTCGCGCAACCAGGTCGGCTTGCCGGCGAAGTCATCCGTCTCGCGCTTGCGCAGCAGGCGGCTCATGAACAGTAGGAAGACAAGCGCGCCGACACCGACGAGCACATACTTGACGTCGCCCAGCTTGCTCGAGGAGGACGAGGCCGCAGTCGCCGGGATCTTCGCGAACGGCAATGCTCCGATCGAGAGCGTGTCCCCGCGCTTCCTGTTGAAACCGACGGCGGTTTGTACCGCGGCGCGGATCGTCGGCAGCTCCGTGGCCGGGACCGAGCTGTTGACCAGCACCGAGATGCTCTGCTGGTTAACCTTGCCGGGCGCGATCGTCGACTGCGACACCGTCTTGTTGACACCGTAGCTCGTGTTGCTCGTTTTGTTCGAGTACTTCGAGTTGCCATTGCCGTTGGTTCCGGCGTAAGCCGCGATCTGCGTGCCCGTGGTGCCGGTGGCGCCGCCTGTGCTCGCTCCGGTGCCCGTCAGGTTCTCGTTGCCGAGCTTCGCGCTCAAGGGCGTTCCGGTCTTGCCGTATGAGACCGATGAGATCTGCTGCTGGTTGGCATTCAGGTCGGCATTGACGTGGACCAAAGCCTTGCCGGGGCCGAGGGTCGTTGCCAGCATCGCGTCGGCCTCATCGGCGATCTGCGTGTCGTACGCATTCTCCGCCGACTGCTTGGCGGTCAACGAGGTTCCGCTGCTCGTGCCGCCGCTCGTGGTCGGCCATAGCAGGTCACCGTTCTGGTCGGTGACCGTGACCTTGCTGGAACTCAGACCGGGAACGGCGTCGCCGACGCTCTCTGCGATCGCCTTGACCGCAGCCGTGCCGAGCGAGCCGTTGGTGTTCAGCAGTACCGACGCGCTCGCCTGCGTGTTGGTGCCCGAGAACAGATCGGTCGTGTCGTCCGGGATCGAGAGCAGAACCTGCGCCTGATTGATCCCGTTCATCCCCTCGATCGTCTGGTCGAGCTGTTGCTCAAGCGCCGAGGTGTTCTGCTGCTCCTGCTGGAAGTTGCTCTCGCCGAGGCTCGTCTTCCCGAGATACGACTCGAGGCTCTCGGATGCGCCGCTGCCGAGCAGCAGACCCTGCTGATCGAGGACAACCCGTGCCTGGCTCTCCTTGCTCGTCTCCACCGAGACGGCGGTGCCGTTGTTCGAGAGCTGGTAGGGGATGCCCGCCCCAGACAGCGCGGCAGTCGCCTTGCCGGTCTGGGCGGGGCTCTGGCCGGCGACGATCGTCGTGTAGCTCGGACTCGACGCCATGTTCAGCAACAGGTAGATGAAGAGGACGCCGACGATTGCGGCAACGCCCACGGTGATCCAGCCGCGCGTCGAGAGCTTTGAGCCGATCTCTCGGAGATTGAAGTTCATTGCGGCGGCGGGGGCGGGGGCTAGAGCTGGGTCTGGAAGAGCGTGGTCGCGGACGTGTCGATCTGGTTGCGGATCTG
Source organism: Solirubrobacteraceae bacterium (assembly GCA_036268195.1). Lineage (GTDB taxonomy): Bacteria > Actinomycetota > Thermoleophilia > Solirubrobacterales > Solirubrobacteraceae > Palsa-465. The sequence goes on along the minus strand of DATAUP010000039.1, from coordinate 65,301 downwards.
AGAGGCGAAGTCCATCGAAAGACTCGCGTTCTCAACCGCCGTGATCGCCTGCGTTGGGTCCGTCAGCTGCCCGGTGGCGAGTTGCTGGGATGCCTCGGTGGCGTTCGCCTGCGTCGTCTCGAGGGAACCGATCGCGTTGCTGAGCGCATCGCCGAAGCTCTTGCCATCGGTCGGTGCTGTCGCGCTGGTGGAGGCAGCGCTGGTTCCGGCGCCGCTGACACCACCGACGCTCCATTCGCTCGACCCGAGGGGTCCGATGCCGATCGCAGGGATGATCACTTGAGCAGATCCAGCGTCTCGGAGTACATCTGCTTGGAGCTGTCCATCGCGGTTACATCCGCCTGGTAGGCGTTGGACTCTGAGATCATGTTCGTCATCTCCGTGACCGGCTGAATGTTGGGCTCCTTCACGTAGCCCTGGGTGTTTGCCTGCGGGTTGCCTGGGTCGTAGACGAGCTGGTCGGGCACGTTCTCGTTGACGATCCCGGTGACCTCGACGCCGCCGGGTGTCGCGGCGCCGCCGCCGAGCGCGGAGCTCAGCTCAGCCTGGAAGCTGCTGCCGGAATTGATCGACTGCAGATCGACGGCCTGCGGCGTGTACGGGGTGCCGTTGTTGGTTGACTGCGCGTTGGCCAGGTTCTCGGCCGTGACGTCCATCTCCGTGCGCTCGGCTGTGAGCCCGGTGGCAGAAATGTTCAGTGCGTCGAAGAAGCTCATGCCGATGTGGTCGTGTTCATGGCCGTCTCGAGGATGCCCTCGCGTGAGGCTGCGATCTGGGTCATGTCCTGGTAGAGAAGGCCGTTCTCGGCGATCTCGGCGTTCGTCACATCCGAGTCGACGCCGTTGCCGTCGATTCCCGTGACGGTCGGCGAGGCGGAGGCCGTGTACTGCACCGACGTTGGTGACTCGCCCTGGGACATCGCGTTCGCGAGCGTCTGCTGGAAGTTGACGTCTTCCGGCTCGAAGTTCGGCGTGTCCGCGTTGGCCAGATCGTTGGTCAGCACCGTCTGGCGGAGCATCGAACCGCTCATTGCCGATTCGAGCGCAAGCTGAGTGTTGTCAAGGAGGGACATGCGAGTAGCTTGGTCCTACGTCAAGCCCTCCCTGGGCTGCTCATCACGGACGCGCTCCGTGGCGTCAATCCGGGTTATCGACCAGGCCAGACGATCCTTGAGCGTCCAGACGCTGACGTTCACGGCGTGGTCAGTCATGCGCGCGGCAATCTAGCGACGGGGTCGGCTGGAAACTGGCGTAACGGGGTGGTGGCGGTCCAGCGGGACCGCCACTGACCTCAGTTCAGGCGGCGAGCGGAGTGATGATGGCCTGGTGCGCCCAGCCCTCGATCCCGAGGCTCGTATCGAGCAGCAGTGAGATCTCATCGTGGCTGCCATCGCGCTCGGCGACGCGCACGGTCGGGCGGTCGAGGGCGCCGTCGGGAACGCTGACGACGATGCCCTGGCGTCCATCGGTGAGCTCGACCTCGGTGCCGGCAGGGAACGGGGCGACGACCCGGCAGAAAGTCTCTGTGATCTCAGGGTCGAACAGCGTGCCCGCGCCCTCGATGATCGCTCGGACGCCATCGCAGGCCGGGCGAGCCGGGGCGTAGAGACGCTCGGAGGTGATCGCGTCGTAGACATCGGCGACCGCCGCAATGCGAGCCATCTGATGGATCTCTATCCCGGCCTTGCCGTCCGGATACCCGGTCCCGTTCCAACGCTCGTGGTGTCGCAGCACCACCGACTTGATCAACGGGCTCCAGCGGCTGGCGTCGAGCATGTCGACGCCGGCGCGCGGATGGCTCTTCATGATCGTCCACTCCTCCGGCGTCAGCTTGCCGGGCTTGTTGAGGATGCCGAGCGGGATCGCAAGCTTGCCGATGTCATGGAGCAACAGGCCAACGCCGAGGGTCGAGAGCCGCTCCTCGATCTGATCGAAGTGGCGCTCGCCGCGGAAGTCCAGCCAGCCGTAGTCAGAGAAGTAGCGATGCCCGACCAGCAGGCCGAGGGCGGTCACATCGATCGAGTGCTGGAAGGTGTAGCCGTCGGCGGATGAGAGGTCGGCGAGTGCGAGTGCGGCGCCGCCTGAAGACTCGATCTGCTCGAGGATGCGCCTGACGACGTCCTGTAGCTCTGCCACCGCCTCCGGCCTCAGTCGCTGGCCCGTGCTCATGGCCGCGCGCACGCTGCTGTAGGCGTTTGCCACAGCGCGGGTCGCGACCGCGCGCGTGTGATCGTCGATGATCGGCTCGACCTCGATGCCGGCGCTGAACTCGTCCTCGACGTAGATCGCGGAGATGCCGGCCTTGGCGAGCAGCTCGCGGTAGCGCGGCGTCACCTTGACGCCGGCACGCAGCAGCGGCACCCCGTCGGGGCGTCCGATCAACACATCCCTGCCGAGCGCGGTCCCATCCTCGGCACGTGCCAACGAGATCAGGCGCATTCGGCCTCAGTTCGGCAGCTTCCGCCAGTCACTTGAATGGTGGGCTGGGATTTGCGCGCTCGACGGGTGCCTACGCGCTCGTCGAGTAGCGACTCACGCGGGGCGCGGCGTAACGGCGGGCAACCCGGCGGCCGCGTCGCGCCGCTGCACGTGAGAGTTCGATGCTCTCGCGCAGGCGCTCAGTCTCGATCGTGACCCGGCCGCGCAGCGCCTTCGCCCGCTCGACCAGGGGGAGCGCCGACTCTGGCGCCGGCGAAGGCAGCGTCGCCATATAGGTGCCTGTCTTCACCACCGCAGCCTGCAACTCCTGAACGCGGCCCTCGCCGGCGAGCTCGAGCTCGCGCTCGATCAGCTTGATGAGCTTCTGGAACGGAGCCTGCTCTGCGGCTATCAGCCGTTTGCGATCTGCGCCCATGCGTCCCGGAGTGTTCCGAGCAGGCCCCGTACCTGCTCGATCTGCTGGGGATCAGCGTTGACCCGGGCCTGGTTGAGGTGGCGCTGGCAGAACACGTAGATCGACCCGAGCCTTGGCGCGATCTCGCCCCCACGTTCGTAGTCGAGCGAGGCCTGGAGGTGCCCGATGATCATCTCGGCGCGGCGAAGCTTGTTGTGCGCAGTCTCGACCTCGCGTGCGCTCATCGCGGCCGCAGCCTGCGCAAGGAAGCGGTTGGCGCCGTCGTACAGCATCACGACCAGCTGTCCCTGGGAAGCTGTCAGAACGGCTGATCGCTGGTAGGCGGCGCGTGGTGCTGCGGAGTTCATGGCCATCGGCTTCTACGGATGTGATCGGCTGCTCGCGCCATGGCTTGAGTGCTCTACGCGACGCGCTGGCGCGCACACTAACTGGCGGTCCTGACGAACCGGGTTTGAGCGAGCCCGCTAACTGCTCGAAGAGGAAGAGGAGGACAGCGAACTCGTGAAGCTCGACAGCGAGGTCTTCTGGTCGTTCAGGGTCGAGAGCGTCGCCTCGACGTTGGCCCACTGCTCTTCCATGTTCGCCTCTTCGGTGTTGTACAGCTCCGTCTGGGAGCTGAGCTGGCTCGTGAGGCTCGTGACCAGCGTGCTGTTGCCCTGGATGCGCGTGTAGAGCGCCCCGAACGGCGAAGCTTCGGTGTTGGCGACGCCTTGGAAGCTGGTCGACCAGGATTGCAGCACGGCCTCGACTCCGTTCGGGTTGGTCTCGATCGCGTTCGTCAGCGTCGTCGTATCGACCGTGAGCAGTCCGTCGACCGCGCTCTGCTGAACGCTCCCGGTCGAGGCGCCGGTCGAAATACCGATGTCCTCCAGCGAAGCCATGCCGGACGGAAGCCCGGTGCCCCCGGTGTACATCGTCTCGCGCATGTTGCTGAGCAGGTTCTCGAGCTCAGGATCGCCAAACAGGTTGTCCGTGTACGGGCTGGCCTGGGACGAGTCGCTCTCGCTGGCCGGCGCCGTGTTGATCACGCCCTCGATGCCGCTGACGGCGTTGTTGTAGTCGGTGACGAACTGCTGGACGGCTTGGACGATCGACTGCGTGTTGACGGCGGGTGCGCCCGTCGTGATCGTGACCGGCGCGTCGGTTGGAGTCACGCCCTCGAGTGTCAGCGTGACACCGGGGATCGCGTTCGTGACCGTGTCGCTGGCCGAGTACGTCGGCGTGGTGCTGCCGTTGACGTACATCTCGGCATCTTGGCCGTCCTGCGAGCTGACGGTGCTGAAGTACCCGTTGGAATCCGACGCGGTAATCGTGTTGCCGGTGCCGGTGGTGCGCGAGGACATCACGACCTGACCGTTGAGCACTGAGGCGTAGACGCCGAGCGTGCTCGAGCTGTTGATGTCGCTGGCGATCTGGCTCAGCGACGATCCGGCTGCGATGTCCATGGTCTGAGCGGTGCCGGAGCCGACAGTGACCGTGAGCGTGTCGTCAGCCTGCGTCGTGGTGTTGCCGGAGCCGAGGTTGGCGGCGAACGTCGCCTGTGAGGCGCCGGCGAGCTGCGTGACCGCAAGCGTCGTCGAGCCGATTACCGCGCCGAGGTTGGCGCTGGTGGCCGCGCTCACGAGGTTCGTGTCGCTGGAGTTGGCGGTCTGCGACTGGAAGAACAGCGACGGCGCGCCGAGGTCGAAGGCGTCGAGTGAGACGTTCTGAAGCACCGTCTGGATCGAGCTCAGCGTGGAATTCTCGTTCTGCAGGCTCGTGATCGTGTCCTGCATGTTGATCAGCGGCAGTTCCTGCTCGGCGAGTTCGGCCTGGATCAGCGCATCGGTATTGATGCCGGAGCCGAGGCCGACGATCTGCGGCTGCCCGCCGACGCCGGTGTTGGTGAGCGTCGAGGTGGAGGTGAGGCCGCCCGAGGTCGAGATCGACTCCGGTGTGATCAGGCCCGTGGTGCTACTTGAGCCAGTGCTTGAAACGCCCGACGTTGACATTCGATCGACTCCTTGTCGCTTACTTGAGGTCCTCGCCGTCAGCGATCTGCAGCGCGTCGCTGGCCGAGAGCGTGGACAACGGGTTCCCCTTCAAATCTTGAAGCTCGACGGCGACGGCTCCCTCTGAGTCGTCGAAGTGGATCTGCTGCCCGGTAGCGCTGAGCTCCTCATACGCGTGCGATGCCGCGGCGATCGCGCGCGCGATCTCCGGCGGAGGTGACTTCGGCAGCAGATTGTCCGAGTTGATGGGGATTTCGCACTCCTTGTGCGGTTTCGTGGCGGTCGCCGCCGGCCGCCAGGCCCACGTCTTCACTCCAGTTAATCGTTGGCTGCGCGCAGAACTTGAGAACTGGACGAAGAATTGAGCGGCCTGCGGCGACCGGGCCGTGGGGCTGAAGCCGCCGACCTCAGGCCGCTTCCTTCTGTTCTGCCGCCGCCAGCTTGAGCTGAGTCGCCTCCAACAGCTTGCGGGCATCTTCGTTGCCGGACTCGAGCGCCAGTGCCTGTGCGGCGAATGTGGCGGCGGTCTCCGTCTGGCCGTTGGCGAGCGCGACGTGTCCGAGGCCGATCAGCGCGCGGACATCCGGCTGCTGCTCACAGACGGCCATCCATTCGCGCCCGGCGGAGCGCAGGAATCCGCGCCGGTAGTAGATCTGGGCGAGCAGTTCCCGGCGCTCTCGCTCGACGACCGGCATGCGTGCGAGCAGCGGCAGAAGCGCCTCGAAGTTCTCAAAGTCCTGCACGCGCAGCAGCGACTCGAGCATCAGCGAGAGCAGCCCGAGACCAGCGAGCGGCGGTGGTGGTGCCGCGGCGCCCAGCTGCTCGGCCAGCCAGCTCTCGTACAGAGCCCGCTCACCGTCGGGAAGCCCGACTCGGGGAGCACGGTCGAGTGCCGCCTGGGCGCCACTGGTGTCGCGTGCAAGCAAGCGTCCGAACAACTCGCTGCGGAGCACGATCACCGCGACGGTGGCGTCCTCGGGCACCGACTCCGCCTCCTTGACCGCATCCGCGTAACGACGCTGGTACATGAGCGCCTCCACCAGCGCGGCCCGCGCGGCTGCGCTGTGCGGCTGCTTCTCGAGCACGGCGCGGAACTGGGCCTCGGCCACAGTGGGATGGCCCTGCTCGAAGAGGGCGCCGCCGAGCATGAACCTGGCCGTTGCCGTCATCGTGCCCAGCACACGTTCGAACTCGGCGACGACCGCATCCGGGTTCCAGCCGGTGCTGATCAGCGCAGTGGCATAGGGATGGATGGTGCCGGGATGCTCGGGGTGATTCTCGAGCGACCAGCTCAGCAACTCGACGGCCTCCGCGGCCTTGCCCTGAGTCAGGTAGAGGCGGCTGAGCGTGATCCTTGGAACGAACGTGCCGGCTCCGACCATCGCCGTGTACTTGCTGGGCGCGTCACCCATCTCGATGCATTGGTTGAGGAAGGTGATGCCGTCATCGACACGGCCCAAGCTGATCGAGGCCATGGCCTTGTCGTAGACCAGATCCGTCAGGCCTGGGAAGCGCTCGAGCCCGATATCGGCACGGTCGATGGCTTCCTCGTTGCGACCGACGGCGCGCAGCGTCTTCACGTTTCGCACGGTCAGCGATGGCACGTACTCATGCCCCGCGATGCCGTCCTCCTCGATCATGCGGGTGGACTGCTGGAACTCGGCCAACGCCTTGTCCAGCTCGCCGATCGTGAAGTACTCCGAGCCGAGGTTGTAATGGAAGAAGGCGTTGGTGTGGCCGTCGGCCTGCTGGGCGAGCAGGAGGTCGATGTTGCGCCGCGACTTGTCCTTTGCCTCGCGGACGACGCCGAGGTAGCCGTAATGGTTGATCCGCACCGGCGACTGCACGATGCGCTCGGGCAGATAGGCCGGCAGGTGCAGCGCGACCTGCTCGTGAAGACGGCCGCTGAAGCGGTAGTTGGGACGGTTGCGCAGCAGCCGCAGGGCGCTGTGGACGACGGCCGTCCCGGATTCCTCGGTCCCGGAGAAGTTCGTCTCGTGCAAGAAGAAGGCCTCGCGCCAGGTCTGCTTGATGAGCTCGCGGAGCTTCTGGAGGTCGTCGATGACGAGCACCTCGTCGGCGTCGAGATAGAGGAACCAGTCGCCGGTCGCCGCGTCGAGCGAGACGTTGCGGGCGTCGCTGAACGAGCCCGTCCACTCGCGCTCGATCACGGTGGCTCCGAACGACTTGGCGATCTCGATCGTGCCGTCCTGGGAGCCGGTGTCGACGATGATGATCTCGTCGACGGCATCCTTGATCGCCTCCAGCGAGCGTGGCAGCATCTCCTCCTCGTCGCGGACGATCATGCAGAGGCTGAGGCGCATTCCCTGTGCCGGCCGAGCGCGATCCGCCACGCGCTTTGCGCGCTTGGTCAGGTCGGCCAGCGCCGGGTGGAAGGCGATCTTCTTGTGGCTGCCGGAGCGGCCGCGGTTGCTGAGCTCCTTGAGGTTGCGCTCGAGATGGGGCAGGTCGGGGTCGAGGCGCTTGGCTGCCAGGAACAGCGCGCGCGCCGCGTCGAGCGCCCACAGCTCGTACAGGATCACGCCGGCGTAGTTGAGGAGCACGGGCTCGGCTGGATCGGACTCGAGTGCCGCGATCGCACCCCGGGCCATCGTCAGCAGCGTCTCCGTCGCGCGCTTCTCGCTCGCGCCGCGAAGAGAAGCCAGGCCCTGTTCCAGCAGCAGCTTGCGAAGTTGGTATTGGCGCTGCGGATTCTCCATTTCGACGGCGTCGTCGAACACACGCAGGTAGCCCGCGAGATCACCTGATCGCAGAGCCGCTCCGGAGCGGTTCACGTATCCCTGCACGGCGGCAGTCTCGGCACGGTGGAGCGCGAGTGCCGGGTTGTTGTCGGCCTCGACCTGCGCGACGCCGGCGGCGGTCTCGGTCTGCGGCAGCGATGTCTTGGTCAGGCGAAGTGCCATGTGCGCGGGAATCCTCGTTTCAAGGGGACGTTCTGATGATCGGCAGCACCGGCTACATCCTTAGGACTGGGGCCGGACCCTCGCTGGACGATTCTGGACATTTGTCCGGCGTCCACGAGCTTTGCGGAGAACCCGAGGTGGTATTGCGGGTTTCCCGCAATCCTCCTGCGCGCACTCGGATTTCTGCCGCCGGGGCCGTCCATATAGTCCTGCGCGGGTTGGACGAAGACGGGGTTGGGGCCCGATGTCTACTTCGATCGTGAGGCCTTGCGACCGATGTAGGAGATGCCGGGCGGGCGATGAATCTATGTGGCTGTGCCAGGAGTCGTGAGTGACGAGAGCTAGAACCGAACGGGCCAGCAGTGAGTCCGTTCAAAGACTTTGGGAGCAGTACCACGCAAGCGGAGATGCTGCGTTGCGCGACCGTCTTGTGTTGACGCTCGCGCCAATGGTCAAATACATCGTTTACCGGAAGGCTCGGGAGATCCCGGCCCGCTGCGAGGTCGAGGACTTCGTCTCCTGCGGGCTCGAGGCCTTGATGCGCTCGATCGACCGCTACGACCCCGGGCGTGGCGCCACGCTCGAGCAGTTCGCGTGGACCCGCATCCATGGCGCCGTGCTCGACGAGCTGCGCCGTAACGACTGGGCACCGCGGTCGCTGCGCCGCTGGGAGCGCGACATCACCCGCGCTCGAGAGCGGTTCATCGCGCTGTACGGGCGCGCGCCCTCGCGCGAGGAGCTTGCCGCATCGGTGGACCTCACGCAGGCGGAGCTCGATCGGTGGCTGGGCGACATCCAGCGCTCGGAGGTCGGCTCACTGAACGTGATGGTGCTGGGCGAGGACGAGACAACGATCGAGCGCATCGACACGCTGTCCAGCACTGATGCCGATGTGGATCCGGAGAAGCGCGCCGTGCGTGAGCACGCCAAGGAGCGCTTCCGCGTCGCCTTCGAGCAGCTGCCCGAGCGCGAGCGCCAGGTGGCGGTCCGCTTGTACCTGCACAACCTGACTCTGCGGGAGATCGGTGAGGCGCTCGGCGTGACCGAGAGTCGTGTCTGTCAGATTCACAGCCAGCTCCGCCGCCGCCTGCGCGAGATGCTCGAGTCAGACGAGCAGCTGTTCAGCGAAGTCGCGTAGCTTTCGCCGCTTCGAGGTCGAGCCCGTAAGCCCAGGCGAGCGTCTCTGCGACGGCTCGGTAGAGCGCCTCGGGGATCTCGCTGCCGAGCTCGAGTGCGTCCAGCGCCTTCGTGAGTGCCGGATCGGAGCGCACGGGCACACCGGCCGCCTGCGCGGCGGCGATGATCTGCTCGGCCACGTGGCCACGGCCGGTCGCAACCACCTGCGGGGCGGTATCACCGAGCTCGTAGCTGAGCGCCGTCGCGCGGCGCGGCTCCTCCGGCGGTTCGCGCTCGGTGCTCATGCGAACACCTCAAGTGGTTCGCGACGCGGGGTGACCGTGACCCGGCTGGGCCGTTCCGCGGCGCTCGTCAGCGAACTTGCCAGCTGAGGCGCCTGATCGTCGAGGGCGGGGTAGGCGCTTGGCGCGACCTCGAGCGCGAGGTTCAGCGCGCCCGGCGTGAGCGTGAACCGCATCTCGATCGGGCCCAGCGTCGGCGCGTCGTACTTCAGGGTGAGTGTGTGGGTGCCATCGCCGGTGGCCAGCTGGCCACCGGCGTCGCGTTCGGTGACCTGCAGCGACCCGCCATTCGGCAGCGGCACGCGTGGTGCCTCAGCCTGAGCGAACGCCGCTGGCGGTGGCTGCGCGTCGTCCTGGATCGCGAGCACGACCTTGTCAGGCGTCACTTCCCGCACGATCAGTCGCAGCTCGTCCCCGGCCTGCACCGTGGCCGGCAATTCGGCGTCGAGCGGCATCCCGGCGATGCTCAGGGTGCCGCGACCCTCAGCTGTGATCGCGGCGACTCGAGCCATCAGTGCGCGCCCGACGGTCAGCTGGAGGTCCGTGGCCAGGACGGCGCGCAGGAGGGAGGCGTCTACGGCGAGCGGCTGCATCTCTGTGGTTCAGTCTGCCGGACGTCCGGCCAGTGCTCAAGAATTCAGCGCCACTGCCGAGTAAGTGAGGACGGATGGATCTCGGGCTCAACATTGCCTCTGCCGGCATGCTCGCCGAGCAGGTACAAGAAGACCAGATTTCGAACGATATGGCCAACGCGTCGACGCCTGGCTACAAGCCGTCGTCGTCTGTTCAGCAGAGCTTCGGATCGCTGCTGCTCCAGAACACGTCCAACGGCCAGCCGATCGGCTCGATCGATCTGGGCGTCGAGGTCAGCAAGGGCAAGACCGATCTCGCTCAGGGGCCGCTCGAGACAACCGGACGGCCGCTTGACTTTGCGGTCTCCGGCACCGGGTTCTTTGCGGTACGTACCGCCAGCGGTACTCAGTACACGCGTAACGGCCAGTTCAGCACCAGCAATCAGGGTCTCCTAATCGATCAGTACGGCGACGACGTGCTGTCCCAGTCCGGGGCGCCGATCAAAGTCGGCGCGAGCGGCACGCTGCCGACTACGGCGCTCGGCGTGTTCAACGTGAACAACCCCTCGCAGCTCGGCAACAACAACTTCTCGGGTACCGCAGCCGGCGGGCGCGCCAGCGGCCAAATCTACTCAGGCCAGCTCGAGGGTTCGGGGATCGACTCGATCCAGGAGATGGTCGACATGGAGTCCGCGCTGAACGCCTACACGGCCGGTCAGCAGACGATCGGGACGATCAGCCAGACCATGCAGGAAAGCGCCTCCAACGTCGCTTCGGTGCCCTGATGCTCGAGGGTCTCTACTCAGCCGGGGCCGGTATGGAGTCCGCCCAGAACCAGCTCGACTCGGTCTCGAACAACATCGCCAACGAGGACACGCCCGGCTACCAGTCCGAGATCGTCGGCTTTCACGACCTGCTTTACACGACCGACGACGACGACCCGTCGAGCGCGATCGTGGGCGCGGGCTCCGGCACCGACACACTTGGGTACAGCCAGGCGCAGGGCTCGCTGGAGCAGACCGGCAATCCACTCGACCTCGCACTCAACGGCCCCGGGTACTTCGAGGTCCGGCAGCCTGACGGAACCATCGGACTGACTCGCAACGGCACACTCCAACTGAACGCACGCGGGCAGATCACGACCAACCTTGGCATGGAGCTGGTGCCGCCGATCACTCTGCCCAAGGGCACACAGCCCTCGCAGGTGTCGGTTGCGTCCAACGGCACCGTGAGCGTCAACAATCGCCAGGTCGGCAAGATCCAGATCGCCCAGGTCACCGCTCCCGACAAGCTGCTGCCGCAGGGCAACAGCGTCTACAGCGCGACGGCGGCGAGCGGGCCGATCCAGGCGGCTAAGGGTGTCACGGTTCAGCAGGGGTTCCTCGAGCAATCGAACGTCGACCTCAACACCGAGATCTCGCAGATGGAGACCGCTGAGCAGGCATACGACATGGGCAGTCGCGCCGTTCAGATGGAAGCTCAGCTCGGCCAGATCGCGGCGACCCTCAAGTAACGAACGTGTCCACCTCCGACATCTCACTCGCCAGCATCGGCACCGATGCCGGGATCCCGAACCTCAACGTCGCCGACATCCCGGCGAACATCCAGAACGGGAACAATCAGGCCAAGCAGGCGTACAGCGAGGGGCTCGCGTTCGAGAGCGTGCTCGTCAACGAGCTCAGCCAGCAGATGGCCAACACGATGTACGGCGGCGGTGGGATCGACGGCAGCTCCTCCGGCGACGGGATCGACGGTAGTGACAGCTCCGATGGCGGTGACAGCTCGGACAGCAGCGGCCTGCTTAGCGGTGCCAGCGCATACTCGAGCCTGATCCCGCAGGCGCTGACATCGAGCATCATGTCGAGCGGGGGCCTCGGGATCGCGGAGGAGTTCGCGCAGGAACTCGATCCGTCGCTGCTGTCGCAGGCAAGCAGCGGCGCCGGGGCCACGGACACCACCGGCTCCAGCAGCGCCGACGCTTCAGAGACTCCAACCGAAACCGGCGCCAGCCAGGTGGCGCTGTGATGACGACGATGACTGACGAGCTGGCTGTAGATGCGCTGCTCACGCGCGATGTGCTGTCCCACCTAGCGGCCCAACTCGATTCTGCTCGCAGGATGCTCGCGCTCGTGCTCGAACAGGCGGCGGCGATTCGCGAGCGGGCAGTGCCGCAGATCGTGCGGCTGGCTAGCGCACTGCAGGCGGAGATCCACCGTCGCGAAGTGATCGAGGTCGAGCGTGTGGGACTGCTCGAGCGCGCGAGCGCGAAGCTCGGCGTGGGGGTGGGGGACGTCAGCATCACGATGCTGACCGAGCTGATGGACGAGGACTCCGCAGAGATTGCGCGCAACCGCACGGCCGAGCTCCGCGGCATGCTCCACGAGATCCAGCGCGAGCACACCACCAACCGAGCACTGATGCAGCAGGAGCTGGCGTTCCTCGACCATCTGCTGCGCCTTGCCGGTAGCGCCGGCGGTTACGACTCGGCCGGAGAGCAGGGCTCGGCGCGGCGCCGTGGCCCGTTGATGCACCGGCCCGTTTTCGACATGGAGGCGTAGGGAGAGGCCATGTACATCTCGAGCTACCTGACTCTCGACACTGCTCTGAGCGGGGTTGAGGCCGCCCAGGAAGAGCTGGACACCACCGGTCAGAACATCAGCAACGAGAACACGACTGACTACGAGGAGCAGACGGTCAATCTCGTCGAGGCGCCGTCCCTGTCGATCTGGGGATCCAGTGGGGACGGCGCGATGCAGCTCGGCACGGGCGTCGACGCGGCCGGCATCAGCAACTCAGGCGATCCGTATCTGGATGCGGCGTGGCGTCAGCAGAACGCGGCGACCAACAGCGCCAATACGACGCAGACGTACACGCAGCAGATCCAGACGGCTCTGAACGAGCCATCGACGACCGGGCTCAACGCGCAACTCTCGACCTTCTGGAGCGACTGGAACTCGCTCGCGACAGCCACGCCCAACGACGCCGCCGCCGCACAGCAGGCTGTCGTCGACGATGGCGAGGCCGTGGCCACCACGTTGAACACTCTGAGCGCCACACTCAACGGAGACGATCCGGCCGACCCAACCGATCCCACCAATGCGCCGTCGGTGGCGGGTCAGGTCAACGACGCGTACGAGGGGATCATGGAGGGTCCGACGGCCTCAGGAGCCACCGGCGGGACGCTCTACAACGATGCCTACACCATCTCGTCGCTCAACTACTCGATCGTCCAGGCGCAGGCTGCGGGCCAGACCCCCAATGACCTGATCGACCAGCGCAACGCTGCACTCGACAACCTGTCGACGCTCGGCAACACCCAGGTACAGAACAACAGCGATGGCTCCGTGACCGTCTTCTTCGGCGGCGTGACCGGGACCGCACTGATCAGTGACCCAGCGGGGATCGCGCCCGGCGGCGCCGTTCCGCCGGGCGACAACTTCGGTACCTACAGCTCGGGTGGTACGAATCCAGGTACCGGCTGGGCGGCCGCCTGGCAGTCTCAGTTCGCGAGTGCTGCGGGTGCCGGTACGACGGCAGCCTCGCTGGCTAGCACTGTTGGCGGCACTTTGGGCTCGCTGGTTGGGCTCGCCGGATACTCGGCAGCCGGCTTCGGCAGCCTCGGCACGCCCACGTTCAGTGGCGGCGACACGACCTACACGCCCACTGCGGCGACGGTCGAGGGCACGATCGGGACGCTCACCGACTCGCTCAATGCAGTCGCGCAGAAGATCGCTAACGAGGTGAACAACCCGGCAGTCGTCAACGGCGGTGGGGCGACGGTGGCGCTCAACTACGCGTTCTTCGTCAACGGCACCACGTCCACGCCGACGGCTCCAGACGCCACGGGGATAACGGCAGCGAACATCGCGGTCGCACCAGGACTCGTCGCCGCGGCCGCGTCACAGATCACGCCCGGGACCGTGTCGTCGAACAGCCCGGCTGGTTACAACACGCCGCCAGCGGCGACCGCCACAGGCCTTAGCAACGTCCAGGTCTCGAGCCTGGCGACCGCAGCCCCGGCGGCCAACGCGAGTGACAACGACATCGCGCTGGACGAGGCCAACAACGCGGGTGGCGTTGGCGACGACGCGTATCAGGCGTTCGTCCAGCAGGTCGGCTCGCTGGCGCAGGGCGCTAACACCCAGGAGACCACCCAATCGGCTTTGCAGACGCAGATCACAAACCAGCGTCAGAGCGTCGAGGGGGTCGACCTCTCACAGGAGATGTCGAATCTGATCAACGAGCAGCAGTCCTACCAGGCGTCGGCGAAGGTGATGAACGCGTTCAGCACAGTGATGGACGCGCTGATGACCGTGGTCGGGGAATAAGCGTCAAAGGAAAGGACCTAGAGCGATGACCCAGCGCATAACCGCCCAGATGATCGGGAACTCGACGGTCACGACGATCGACAACGACCTCAACCAGCTCGACAACACCGAGGAAGAGCTCTCGACGGGCTACCAGATCAATGAGCCGTCAGATAACCCTTACGGCGCGGCGCTGACGCTGTCGCTGAACGGCCAGATCAGCGCTTACAGCTCATATCAGACGAATATCAGCGAGTCCACGGCGTCGGTGGAGACTGCTAGCAGCAGCCTGCAATCGATCCAACAGGTCGTCGCCACGGTGCGCGAGCTCACGGTCGAGGGCGCGAACGGAACGATGAGCGCGACCGACCTACAGGACGCAGCTGCGGAGGTCCTTCAGTCGATCGGCCAGGTCAAGGAATCTGCCGACGCGCAATACGACGGCTCCTATGTCTTTTCTGGCGATGCGGTATCGACCCAGCCGTGGGACACCAGTGCCACCGCCGCCGATCCTGCCACGGAGGATCAGTACGGCGGCAACCAGAACACGATCAACACCGCGATTGGCCCGAGCACGCAGCTTCAGGTCAACGCGAACCTCTACAGCGTGCTCGGCAACGGCAATACCGGCGGCACAGCCGCGACCTCCAGTAGTGGTGGCGGGGCGGTTCAGACCGACGGCTCGGGCGGGATGCTCGCCACGATGCGGATGATCTACAACGACATGACCGGCACCAACGGCGGTACCCAGAGCGATCTATCGAATCAGCTGACCAACCTCGACACCAACATCAGCTCGCTCGAATCGGTGCAGGCGACGGTTGGTGCGACGCAGGATCGGCTCGAGATGGCCGGCAGCCGTTTGACAGCGTTGACGACCACCGACAGCACTGAGCTCGGGAATGTGCAGGACACCGACATGGCCCAAGCCACCGTCCAGTTCTCGACCGAGCAGGCGGGCTATCAGGCGGCGCTGCAGTCGACGGCTGACATCATCCAGACATCGCTCATGAACTTCCTCACGACATGAACGCGACCTCTGTATACGCAGGCGGGACGGCTGCCCTCACGAGTGACGAGGAGCCGACGACCGAGACCTATCCAACGTCACGGTTCGGTCCCGTTGATGTGATCACCGACAGCATCATCGAGTTTCCCGACGGGCTGATCGGGCTCGGCGGGCGGCGCTACGCGCTGCTCAGCACCGACGCAAACAGCCCATTCCTGTGGCTGCAGTCGCTGGACAATCCGGGAGTGGCGCTCCCGGTCACGAATCCGCACCGGTTCTTCGAGGATTTCCTGGTCGAGCTGGTGGATGCCGACGCGGAGAGCCTCGGCTACGACGACGGTGAGGCTGCTGACGTCTACGTCACCGTCACCGCTTCGGCCGTCGTGACCGAGATCACCGTCAATCTCAAGGCTCCGATCCTGATCCGCGACGGCAGCGGCCACCAGGTGATCAACCAGCGGGACGGCGTCGCCATCAAGACGCCGCTCTTTCCGCTTCAGTCTGCCGCCGCTTAGCGGCGGTTAGCCCGTCCAGGGCTAGGGCATGCCTCCTGACCCTGGCGTCCGTCTGGCGGTGGCGGACCCGTGCGATGCCACGTCCTCGGACCCTCGAAATGGCTGTGCTATTCCTTCGGGTCCTGCGTCCTCGCCTCACTCGATCCGGCGCTCGCCAGCCAGCCACGCCGGTCACGAGGCAGGCTCTAAGATCCACGGATGCTCCGTGTAACACGCCGCGCCGGCGAACGAGTGATCGTCGGCGGCGAGGTGATCATCGAGGTGCTTGAGGTTCGCGGCGCGACTGTACGCCTGGGAATCGAGGCGCCCCGGTCCGTTTCGATCTACCGCGAAGAGCTCTGGCTGGAGATCAAGCAGGAGAACGAGGCGGCAGCCAACTCATCGGTGGAGCTGCCGACGCTGCCCGGGGGCGTGATCGACGGGACCAAGGGCCCAACGGACCCTGAGTGATGGTCCGTTCCTGACGATGGCGCAGCCCAAGTCCAGACGACGGACGCGCAAGGCGCGCGGCGGGCGTCCGAGCGCCGCGGCGTCCTCTCGCCGAGCCGAGCGCTCCGCACGGGAGCGCCAGGCAAGCACCGCTCACAACCAGGCCAACCGCACGCTCGGGACCGTCGGCGAGCGTCCAGCCGGACTCTTCGGCGGCGTGCCGGTGTCCGAATTCGCGATCTTCGCGGGTCTGGTCGCATTGGTGATCGGCACCGTCAAGCAGGGTGGCCCCGCGCTGGAGGTCGGCATCATCGTCATGGCGCTGGGCGTGGCCGAAGTGACGGCCCGCGAGCACTTCTCAGGCTTCCGCTCCCACACGACGCTTCTGGCATTCATGCCGGCGGTGATTGTCGGTGCCGTCTACGTGCTGGTCGTGGGTGCGCCGAGTCAGCGAGTCCTGCTGGTCGTGCCGGCAATTCCGGTGTTCGCGATCTGTTACTGGTTGCTACGCAGACACTTCAGCGTCGCGCGTCACGCGCGCGTCGTTCGCCACGACTGAGGTCGGCAACTGCAGCGTGAACACGGCGCCGCCGTCTTCGGCGTTGGACGCGGTGACGCTGCCGTGGTGCTGCTCGACAACCTGCCGCACGATTGCAAGGCCCAGGCCGCTGCCTTGGCGGGCGCGTGAGTTGGCGCCGCGGTAGAAGCGATCGAACACGTGCGGCAGGTCCGTCTCGGCGATCCCTTCGCCGTGGTCGCGCACGGTGACGCCGGTCTTGTCGACGGTAACTTCGACCGGTCCGCCCTGCCCGGCGTGCAGCGCGGCGTTGTCCAGCAGGTTGTTGATCGCTCGGATCAGCCGTTCGGGGTTGCTCTGTACCGAGACCGGCTCGAGGTGCTCGACGAACTGTACGTGCGGTGCATTGCGGCGGGCACGGTCGATCGCCTCTTCGACCAGGGTGTCAAGGCGCGTGTCCTCGATCGTCTCGGGCAACGAGTCGCCACGCGCGACCTCGATCAGATCCGAGACCAGCGCGCTCAGCTCCTCACTCTGTTCGACCACATCGGCCAGCAGACGATTGCGGTCCTCGTCATCGAGCTCGGCTCCGGACAGCAGTACCTCGATGTTGGTACGAAGGCTCGTGACGGGCGTCCGCAGCTCGTGCGAGGCGTCCGCGACCAGCTGGCGCTGAGCGGTTACCGAAGCATCGAGCTCACCGCGCGAGCTCTCGAGCCGCTGGAGCATCTCGTTGAAGCGGGTGGCAAGCTGGCCGACTTCGTCGTCCTCGTGGACGTAGATCCGCTGGCTGAGGTCGTCGGTCTCAGCGATCAGCTGTGCGGTCGCGGTGACCTCGGCGAGCGGCTTCAGCACGCGGCGTGTGGCCATGCGTGCGAGCATTGCGGCGAGGCCGACGACCAGCAGGAACACGAGTGCCAGGACCCAACGCAACGTGCCCAGGACGTTTGCAACGCCATTCAGCGGCTGGGCCAGCTGGATGGCGGCTGAAGTCTGGCCGTCCCACGCGGGAAGCAGCCGGACACCGAAGATGTACATCCGCATGCGGGTTCCGCCCACCGGCACGGTCGTCAGGATCGAGCCCGTGAAGCCGTTGGCGACGCTTTCGGCAAGCTTCACGTCGGGCAGCGCGACCTTGGTGGTCGGCTGACTCAGCCCGTTGGGCAACGTCACCTGCTGGTACGGGGCCGGCCCGCCACTCCTCGGAGAGCCTCCTGGGATCCCCTGGTTGAGGTTGATCCTGCCGCTACTGAGGATCGCCGCTGCCTGGGCCCGCAACGAGTTGTCGACTTGAGTCAACAACTGGTCGCGTACGACGAAGTACGAGATGAGCACGGCGATAGCTACCGCGACCGCTACGGTCGCCGCTGCGACGAGACTGATGCGCTTACGCAAGGGCATGGCCCAGGGGCCTAGTCTCGCAGGACGTAGCCGATGCCCCGCACGGTGTGCAGCAGGCGTGGCTCGTCGCCCTCCTCGGTTTTCCGGCGCAGGTAGCCGATGTAGACACCGAGCGCGTTCGAGGTCGGCCCGAAGTCGTAGCCCCAGACGTTCTCGAAGATCGTGGAGCGTGTCAGCACTTGGCGCGGATGCTTCATGAACAGCTCGAGCAGCAGGAACTCGGTCTTTGAGAGCTCGACCAGGCGGTCGCCACGGTAGACCTCATGCGCAACGGGGTCGAGCACCAGGTCGGCGAACCGCAGCGTTTCCGTGCTGTCGCCGTCGTCACCTACGCGGCGCAGCAGCGCGCGCAACCGCGCCTGCAGTTCGCGCAACGCGAACGGCTTGACCAGGTAATCGTCGGCGCCGACGTCGAGACCGAGCACGCGGTCGTCGATCGCATCGCGCGCGGTGAGCATCAGCACCGGGGTCTTGTCGCCTGCTGCGCGCATGCGCCGGCAGACCTCGAGCCCGTCTACGCCGGGCATCATCACGTCGAGGATGACTGCGTCGGCAGGCCGCTCAGCGAGCCGGTCGAGTGCCTCCTCTCCGTCGATGGCGAGCTCGACCTCGTACTTGTCCAGCCGCAGCGCCCGCTCCAACGCTCGCCGCACAGCAGGTTCGTCGTCCACAACCAGGATGTGTGCCATTGCCTAGATAATCGGCTGCACGTGTGAAAGTTTCCGAAGAAGCTTTACACGGGCTCCCGACGTTCAGGTCAGGGGACGGTAGATACCGCTGTGAAAGACCAGCGCGCCGCTGTCGCTGTGGACGCTGAGCTCGAGGACCTCTCCCAGCACCAGCCAGTGGTCCCCGGCCTCGTAGCGCTCGTAGACCCGGCAGTCGATCCAGGCGGCGACACCATCGAGCAGCGGCGAGCCGGTCGCGGGCGACGGCGACCACTTCACGCCGGCGAACTTGTCGATGCCGGGAGTCGCGAACCGGCGGGCGATGTGCTCCTGCCCATCGGCGAGCACATTCGCGCAGAACTGGCCCGTTGCCTCGATCGCAGGCCAACTCGTCGAGGTCTTCGCCGGGCAGACAGCCACCAATGGCGGCTTGAGCGACACCGACATGAAGGAGCCGACCACGAGCCCGCTCGGCTGCTCCGGATCGCCGCCGGTGACGGCAACCACACCGGTCGGCAGCCGTCCCAAGACAGCCCGGAAGTTCTCCGAGTGCGGTTTGGTCAGCTCTGATGCCTCCACCACTGTTCGAGCCTACCCTAGTCCCAGCCACACAAGCAGCGGTGCGTGGTCTGACGGCTTGAAGCCCTTGCGGAAGTCGCGGTCGATGCCGCAGGCCATCAGACCCTCGGCAAGTTCCTCGCCGACGAGCGCCAGATCGATGCGCATCCCCAGGTTCTTGTGGAAGTTGCCGGCGCGGTAATCCCACCACGTGAACTGCTGCTCATCGGGATGCATGTACCGGTACGCGTCGACCAATCCGCCGCGCTGCTCGATCGCAGCCAGCCCTGCCCGCTCTGGCTCACTGACATGGGTTGCGCCGGCGTACGCGAGCGGGTTGTAGACGTCGGCATCGGTCGGAGCGATGTTGATGTCGCCGGCGATCACGAGCGACCTCGCGTCACCGGCGGCGCGGAGTGTCGCGGCCCGCTCGGCAGCGGCCTCCAGGAACCCGAGCTTGCGCGGGAACTCTGGGCTGTCGAGCGAGCGGCCGTTGGGCACATAGGTGCTCACGAACCTGGTACCGGCGACGGTCGCCTCGCACCAGCGCGCCTCGGTCGGGACTGCGTCGCCCGGTAGGCAGAGCAGCGGCTCGTCCGGCGCCAGCGGGCGCCGGACGAGGATGGCGACCCCGGCCCACTGGCCACCGGAGTGGTGGACGACCTCGTAGCCGACCAGGTCGAGCTCCTGGGCCGGGAAGTTGGCGGTGGAGCACTTCGTCTCCTGGAGCGCCACGACATCGGGCTGATGCACCTCGAGGAGCTCGAGAACCCGCGGCAGACGGGCGCGCAGGGAGTTGACATTCCAGGTGACGAACAGCACGGAGCGCAGGTTAGGACCTGTTCCGGCTGGCGGCGCTGGACGTATCGACAGTGCACTGATCGCGCGACGTATCTAGGATCATGCCTCCGATGGACCAGATCCAACTACGCAACCGCCTACTCGTCGCCACCGGCATGTGGCGCGAGACCACGGGTGAACCGCTCCCGAAGATGGAGCCGGGCGAACCCGCTGCCCAGATCGAGCAGTTCGAGCTGCGGCTCGTCGACCGGCTGTGGGAGCTGGCGACGCCGGAGACTGCGCGTGAGATCGCCGACCGCACCTGGGACTTGGTACACGACCGGCCGGACTCCGATCGGGTCAAGCAGCGGGTCGTCGAGTGTCATGAGGCTTTGGCTCGCATGACGCACCTAGGCGAATAACGATCCCGCCGGGATCGTCCCTACTCGGTGAGTGTGGGGATCACAGGACCCTCGCGCGTCGGGTCACGCACCAGTCCTGCCGCCGCGTAGGCATCGGCTTCGTCGAGCGTCTCCTGCTTGAGCAGCGCAGCGACCAGATCGTCGAGCTGCGAACGGTGGTCGCGCAGCAGCAGGAGTACCTCGCGGTGGGCCGTGTCGACGATCCGGTGGACCTCCTGATCGACGATCTGCTGAGTCTTCTCCGAAGTCTCCGACACGCCGGGCAGCAGCATGCTCGTGCCCTCCTGCGGCAGCACCGCCACGGGCCCGATCGCGGTGCTCATCCCCCAACGGCCGACCATGAAGCGCGCGATCCGCGTCAGATGCTGGATGTCGGACTCGGCGCCGGTGGTGAGGTCTCCGAACACGATCTCCTCGGCACATCGGCCCGCGAGTGCGACCTTGATCGTCGCAAGCAGATGGCGCTCGTCGAAGTTGAAGCGATCGGCGTCTGGGGCCGAGAAGGTGACGCCCAGCGCCTGGCCGCGCGGGATGATCGAGACCTTGCGAACCGGGTCGGCGCCGGGTGTGAGCATGCCGACGATCGCGTGCCCGGCCTCGTGGTAGGCGGTACGGCGACGGTCGTCATCG
This sequence comes from Solirubrobacteraceae bacterium, assembly GCA_036268195.1. Taxonomy (GTDB): domain Bacteria; phylum Actinomycetota; class Thermoleophilia; order Solirubrobacterales; family Solirubrobacteraceae; genus Palsa-465. Next base: position 44,307 of record DATAUP010000039.1, on the reverse strand, counting down.
CTGATCATCACGCTGCGGGCAGCGCCGAGCACGATCCGTTCCAGTGCGGCGGTGAAGTCCTCCTGGGTGACGTTGGGGTGGTTGCGCTTGGCCGCCAGCAGGGCGGCCTCGTTGACGAGGTTCGCGAGGTCTGCGCCAACCATCCCGGGCGTGGTCGAAGCGATCTGCCCGAGATCCACTTCGGGCGCGAGCGGTACCGAGCGCGTGTGCACCTTGAGGATCGCCTCACGCCCGTTTCGATCCGGCGGTTGGACGACCACGCGCCGGTCGAACCGGCCGGGGCGCAATAGCGCCGGGTCGAGGATCTCCGGACGGTTGGTGGCGCCGAGCACGATCACGCCGGTACGCGCGTCGAACCCGTCCATCTCGGTCAGGATCTGGTTGAGCGTCTGCTCGCGCTCGTCGTGGCCGCCGCCGATGTTCGGGCCGCCCGACGAGCGTGAGCGCCCCACCGCGTCGAGCTCGTCGACAAAGATGATCGCCGGGGCCGCCTCCTTGGCCTGCGAGAACAGGTCACGTACCCGAGAGGCACCGACGCCGACGATCATCTCGACGAACTCGGAGGCGGACATCTGGAAGAAGGGCACGCCGGCCTCGCCCGCAACAGCCCGCGCGAGCAGCGTCTTGCCAGTGCCCGGAGGCCCACTGAGCAGCACCCCGCGCGGGATCTTGGCGCCGAGCGCGAGGTACTTGTCGGGGGCCTTGAGGAAGTCGACGATCTCGTGCAGCTCTTCCTTGGCCTCGTCGATGCCGGCGACATCGGCGAACGTGACCGGCTGATCGGCCGCCTCGACGCGTCGCGCGCGCGAGCGTCCGAACGACATCAGGCCGCCGGCGCCGCCCGAGGCGGCGGCACGGCGCATGATCAGGATGAACACCAGCACCAGCAGCAAGGTCGGGCCGAAGCCGAAGACGATGCTCTCGATGACCGAGGGCCCGGCGTTGGGGTTCTGGGCGTTGATCGTGACGTGCTCTTTGCTCAGCAATGTGTCCAGCGCGCGGTTGTCAGCGAACGATGGGATCTGGGTCGAGAAGTTGGTCGTCGGTGTTGCGGACGAATCCTTCGCGGGATAGCGGACCCCCTTCTTGAACGTCCCCTGGATCGCAAGCGACGTACTCGAGATCGAGCTGACATTGCCGTTGCCGAGCTCGCTGATGAAGGTGGGGCTGTAGGGAATCCGCACGCGGTTCGGACTCAGCGCCTGCGAGGAGACCCAGAGGTTGATCGCCAGCAGGACGGCCACAACCGCACCAAGCACGATCCACTGGTTGCGCGGGCCGCCAGGTCCACCCGGGCCGGTCCGAACACTGCTGTTAGTCGGTCGGTTGGCGCCGGGCGGGGGCGTTACTCGCCACTGCGGCGGCTGCCGCTGACCGCCGTCCGGCCGGGGCCGGTTGCCGGATTGCCTCGTGGGCCGCGGCTGCGGGTTCTGCTGCTCAGCCATCTGTGAATTGTCGCAAGCAGGCGGTCGTTGCAGAAATCGGTTCGCTGGACGCCCAGATCGGCTTCAGTAGGACTCGATCCGGGTGCGGAACGATTCCGCGCGCTCGACGGTCGCGCCCTGCGCATACGCGCGCTCGCTGAGCGCGCGGTCCGAGGTCACCACGCGGACAGCGTGCGGTTCGCTGTCTGCTTTCAGGCGACGCACGATCTCGTCGTCCGCAGCGTTGGCCTTTGGCTTAGGCGCGTGTGCCACCTCGATCACGGTCGAGCGGATCGGCGGCGAGGGCCGACGTTCGAACACGACGACGACGTCCTCGCCCTCAGCGGCGGCCCAGCGCTCAAGCTGGTCGACCAGCTTGAGCATCGCCGCATCGCGGTCCCGCCACCACTTGTCCGGGCGAGTCCCGATCACATTCATGCCGTCTACGAACCATCGCATGGGTTCAATTCTGGCGTATGCAACCGATACGTATGCATACGCGTGGGCGCGGGAATGCACGCGCCAGAAGCTGCTGAAAAGGTCTTGTGACCATGCCGTAAATCAGGGGGTTAAGGACTCGAATTGGTCAAGTTGCCGTGATAGCGTCCGCGTATGTAAGGTCGCCGTAACGGGCGACGCAGAGTAGGTGCAGGCACCGGTGGTCGGGAGAGACGTCCTCGCGGTAGAAGCACTGAGAGCTACGGAGGAATCTCCACAGATGCCAACGGGAACAGTCAAGTGGTTCAGCGACGAAAAGGGCTTTGGCTTCATCACGCCTGATGAGGGCAGCCGCGACCTCTTTGTGCACCACACCTCGATCGCCGCTGATGGCTATCGCTCACTCGCGGAGGGCGCCAAGGTGTCCTACGAGGAGGAAGCAGGGCCGAAGGGCCCGAAGGCCATCAACGTCATCAAGCTTTAGCAGGCCTGCGCCTCCAGGTCGCGGCGGTTCAGCCGCGCCCTGGAGCGTGCGAGTCATTTCCGACCAATCGCTTGCCACCGGGCTGATTTGCCGGGAACCGACCGAAAATCGCGCCGTTTCCGGCAACGTTCGTCACTCGGGGCCGATTTGTCGGTTTTGTCGCCCGCCACACGCCCTGTCGTTTCTGACAAATCTCCCGCCGCCGCGCCAGATCGTCAGAAACAGCATGAAAATCGGACGATTTTGGCCAAACCCCGGCTGCGGGTGTGCGATTTGTCAGATTCGACAGGTTCCTGCAGCCGCCGGTGTCACGGACTCCCGCGACGAGCCCGCACCCGCCGGCGTCCAACCCGTAACGCGCCGCCGGCCTCACGGCTCCGCGACGGAGCCGTCAGGGGGCTCCATCTGCAGGCCGGCGGCGTGCCATTCCAGCATGCCGCCGGTCATGTTGTGGGCGTCATAGCCCGCTTGCTGTAGCGCCTCGGTCGCCATCGCCGAGCGGCCACCGCTGCGGCAATAAAAGATGACGGGGACATCGCGGTCGATCGTCGCGACTTCGGCCGGTAGATCGGGCAGTTCGATCAGTCGGCTGCCGGCGATGTGACCGGCCTCGTGCTCGTGCGCAGCGCGCACATCGACCAGCTGCACGCCGCCCTCGGCGACCAGTGCCGCTACCTGCTGGGGTGTGTAATCCTCACTCATAGTTCGAAAAGCCTACAACTATGCGCTTTTTCGAAGTATCGGCCATCTGTGTTGACGTACTGTTATGCTGCCCGCCAGCACACCCAGCCGAGTCCAGTCCGCCCAGTCGGAGTGGAGCGGGGGAACCAGTTGATTGAGCCGTGCGAGCGGCTCTTGGGGCGAATCGCGACGCTTGCGTCGCGTAGCGCGAACTCTTTCAGCGCGAGCCCGACAGCTAACCCCGTAGGCGCAAGAAAGAGAAAGGGTTGGTTTGTCGTACTCCAAAGCTGTGACGTCTGGTTGGCGCCGACTCGCAGCCACCTCCATCCTGTTCTTCGCACTTGCGGCCGGGCCGGCTGCCGCTGGCGAGACGGGGATCGGGTCAACGTCCCCGACGTCGACGACGTCTACAGACACGACGCCGTCGACCACCAGCACGACTTCCTCGTCTTCAACTACCACGACGAAGTCGTCTTCAACCAAGTCGTCAAATGCCGCATTCGGCAGCCGCCTGCTGTCTGTCGGCATGAGCGGGAGCGACGTGCTCGCGCTGCAGCACGACCTGACCGCGGTCGGGTTCAGCACCCCGGCGACCGGTCATTTCACGACCCAGACCGAGCAGCGCCTCAAGGCTTTCCAGCGGAAATACCACCTGTCAGTCGACGGCGTCGCCGGGCCGAGCTCGATCAGCGAGCTGAAGAAGCTGCTCAGCTCAAAGCTGCACATCACCGAGAGCGCCCTGGCCGCGAAGGAACTCGCAGGCGGGGACGCGCTGACGACGACGACGTCGGACGCGCCGCTGCCGGCAGGTGACACCGGCCTGAGCGGCGGCGTGGGCCTAGGCCCGGGACCGGCCGGTACGCAGGACTCGACCGAGCAGGACGCGACTCTGGTCGATGGCCTCGCGGTGCCCGCTCCGGGGACGCCGACGGCGATCGTGAACATGCTCGACGCCGCCAACAAGATCGCGTTCGATCCCTACATCTATGGCGGTGGTCACAAGGGCTTCAGCGCTCGCGGCTACGACTGCTCCGGCTCCGTCAGCTACGTGCTGCACGCGGGCGACCTGCTGGCCACGCCGCTGGACTCGTCGCAGTTCCTCCAGTACGGCCTGGCGGGCACGGGCAACTGGATCACCGTCTACACCAACGGCCCCACGCACGCGTATATGGAGATCGCCGGTCTCTGGTTTGACACGGCGGCGCAGACCGCCGCGAACGGCAACGACCGCTGGTCGACGGCGCGTATCGCCGAGCCCGGTTACGGCAAGTTCATCGCGCGCCATCCGTCCGGCTGGTAGCCGGTCCCAGCGCCACGACTGAGACCGTGAGAGCCCGCCGCCAAGCAAGGCGGCGGGCCGGTCTGTCGAACGCAACGCACACCACCGTCGCAGGGGTAGGATTGAACCTGTGTCGGCGCTCGCAGACCTCTACACGATCCCGCAGGAGTATCTGGACTTCCGGGACACGATCCGCCAGATAGCTGAAGAGCGGGTTGCGCCCCGCGCGGCCGAGATCGACGAGAAGGCGGAATACCCGCATGACCTGCGCCGGCTGCTCGCCGAGCAGGACGTCCTCGGGCTTCCGTTCGAGGAGGAGCACGGGGGGACCGGCACGGGCACCCTGATGCTGAACATCGCGGTCGAGGAAATCGCCAAGGCCGATGCTTCGACGGCACTGATCCTGATGATCCAGGAGCTCGGGACGCTGCCGATCAAGCTGCATGGTTCCGACGAGCTCAAGGCGCGGTTCCTGCCGCGCTGCGCCACGGGCGAGTGGTCGCCGGCGTTCGCGCTATCTGAGGCTGAGGCCGGTTCGGACCCCGGCGGCATGCTCACCACGGCCCGCCTGGACGGCGACGAGTGGGTGATCAACGGCTCCAAGACCTGGATCACCAACGCAGGGATCGCCGACTTCTATTGCGTATTCGCCGTGACCGACCGCGAAACCGGCCACTCGCGCGGGATCACCGCGTTCGTGGTTGAGGCCGACCGGCCCGGATTCAGCGTCGGCAAGCTCGAGCACAAGCTCGGTATCCGGGCTTCACCGACGGGCACGCCGGTGTTCGAGGACGTGCGCGTTCCGGCCGGCAACGTGATCGGCGAAGTCGGGCATGGCTTCAAGGTTGCGATGAGCACGCTCGACCGCTCGCGGCTCGGTGTCGCCGCCCAAGCCCTCGGAATAGCGCAGGGCGCGACCGACTACGCAGCCGCCTACGCGCGTGAGCGCAAGGCGTTCGGCCAACCGATCAACAGCTTCCAGGCGATTCAGTTCAAGCTCGCGGACATGGAGACCAAGTGCGCGGCGGGGCGTGAGCTGCTCTATCAGGCCTGCTCGAAGGTCGACCGTGACGATCCGGACCTCGGCAAGTACTCGGCGATGGCGAAGCTCTTCTGCTCGGACACGGCCATGGAGGTGACGGTCGAAGCTGTGCAGATCCTGGGCGGCTACGGGTTTGTCAAGGAGTACCCCGTCGAGCGGATGATGCGCGACGCCAAGATCACCCAGATCTACGAAGGCACCAACGAGATACAGCGTCTCGTGATTGCCCGGACCCTGAGGTAGTCGACAGTGCGCGCGCGAACGAGCACCCGCGGGATCCTCGTTTCGGCGCTTGTTGCCCTGATCGCAGGGCTCGGAGTGCTGACGCTGGTCGTTGGCTTCAGCGCCGATGGCCTCGTCAAGACGCTCCAATTGGGCGCCGTGGTCGTACTCGGCGCGGGGATCCTCACGAGCGTGATCGTGCTCTCGCTCGTGCACTTCGCGGACTGGCAAACACCTGCGTCGGAGGAGGACTTCGAGATGATCGTGCGTCGCGCCGAGCAGCTGGCAGCCGATGAGTCGTGGGGATTCGACGAGTACGACGACCACGGCGACACCGCCGAGTACGACTCGTTCGAGTTGAGCGACGAGGAGGACTTCAAGGCGCTGGTGCGCTCGGCCGTCGACGAGCTGCCGCTCGAATTCCACCGCGCGCTCGAGCACGTGGCGATCGTCGTCTCCGACGGCGGCGCTGCCGTCCGTACCGGTCGCGGCCGCCGCGGCGCCTACGGTCTCTACCAGGGCGACACGATCGTGCAGAACTACTTCCACGACCGGATCGTGATCTTCCGCGACACGCTGATGCGCGACTTCGGGCACGATCCAGACCTGCTGCGCGATCAGGTTACGCGCACGCTCCGCCACGAGCTCGCCCACCATCTTGGTTGGGACGAGCGCGGCGTCGGCGGCCTCGGTCTCTAGGCAGAGGCCACTGGCTCTACGCGAACCGGTAGCGCATGAACAGCGTGTTGTCGCGCTCGAGCAGGCCTGCCAGCTTGACCGGCACGGGTGCCTCCGTCGGTGGTCCGCTGACCACCGACGGGCCCGACGCTCCACCCACCAAGATCGGCGCCAGCGTCAGGAACAGCTCATCGACAAGGCCGGCGCGTACGAGCGCGTTGAACAGCGTCGGGCCTCCCTCGCACAGAAGCGTGGCCACGCCGTACTGATGGTGCAGCGTGCTGAGCGCCGCTGCGAGATCGACGAGCGGTTCGTAGATGACGGTGGCGGCGACGGGCTCGGTCACCGGCGGCGTGGGGGAGAACACGACGATACGAGCGTCCGGCTCCGCGAACAGTGGGATAGCGAGCGGTAGGCGGCCGCTGCGCGTAACGGTCGCAACCAACGGCTCTGGGGAGCGGCCCGAGGCCGCCCGGCGGTCTCTGCGCTCAGCGTGCAAGAGCATCCGCGTGTAGTTCTCGGCGGCCAGCGTCTCTGGCCCGACGAGCACTGCGTCAGCCCGCTCACGTAGCGAGCGGAAGAGGTCGCGGTCGCCTGGATCTGAGAGCTTGCGGGACAGCCCGTCCACGGTCGCACGGCCGTCGACGCTCGCGACGAAGTTGACGAGCGTATAAGGCCGCTCGATCGCGGGGTCGGAGTGGTGCAACTCGAGCGATTGCACCAACGTGTGCGCGTCGGTCTCACCCTGATCGGGCAACAGCCGCCTGTACGAAGCCGTTTCCACTGGGCGAACGGTAGCCTGCGAGCCATGGAATCTACTCAGTCGACGAAGCCTGACCGCAACCTCGCACTCGAATTGGTGCGCGTGACCGAGGCGGCGGCGCTCGCCGCGGCGCGCCTGATCGGTCGCGGAGACAAGGAGGCGGCCGACCAGGCAGCCGTCGACGCGATGCGACACGTGCTCGACACCGTGTCGATGGACGGCGTCGTGGTAATCGGCGAGGGCGAGAAGGATGAGGCGCCGATGCTCTACAACGGGGAGCACATCGGTGATGGCACGCCGCCACTGGTGGACATCGCTGTGGATCCTCTCGAGGGCACGCGGCTGGCGGCGACGGGCATGCCGAGTGCGCTGACCGTGATCGCGCTGGCTGAGCGTGGCGCGATGTTCGACCCTGGTCCGTGCGTGTATATGGAGAAGTTGGCCGGCGGCCCGGACATCGCCGACCTGCTCGATTTGGAGCGTCCGTTGCCTGAGACGCTGGCGTTGGTCGCGCAGCGTCGCGGTATCGATATCCGTGACGTAGTGGTCGTGATGCTCGACCGGCCGCGTCACCATGAGCAGATGGCGGCGGTGCGTGACGTCGGCGCGCGGGTGCGGCTGATCATCGACGGTGACGTGTCTGCGTCGCTGCTGGCCGTGTCAGATAATGCGCCCGTGGATCTGCTCTGGGGGATCGGCGGTACGCCCGAGGGTGTGATCTCGGCCGCCGCGATCAAGTGCCTCGGCGGGCAGTTGCTGGGCCGGCTGTGGCCGCGTGATCAGGAGGAGCGTCAGCTCGCGACTGACGCCGGTTACGAGCTTGATCGCGTTCTGACCAAGGACGACCTCGTCAGGGGCGACCATGTCTTCTTCGCAGCGACCGGCGTGACTGACGGCGATGTGCTGCAGGGGGTCCGCTATACGACCGGCGGTAAGGCGACCACCGAGTCGCTGGTGATGCGCACGCGCTCCGGCACCGTCCGGCGGATCAGCGCCCGTCACGACCGCGCCAAGCTACGCGAGCTCAACGCGGAGCGCTTCGACATCTAGGTTGGGCCAACCCTCGGCCCTCGGACTGGCAGGTCGTAACCGACACACGACCGAGATCGACCGCGAAGCCCGGCTGTGCATCCTGCGGAGGCACTTCCACAGCTGACGTCGGCGGCTGTCAGCTCGCTTGCGTGAGCCGAGACGCTGGTGCCGTTGGGAACCCAGACAGTCAGCATCCTGCGAAGGTCTGCGACTCTGCCGAGGCCCGCCTATGTACAGCCTATGTATCATGAGGAACGCCTTCATGCCAGAAATCTGGAAGTCGGATGGGACTCAGACTGCAACACGCATAGGAGTGGGAGTGACATCAACACAAAGAAGCTCAATGTTGGCGCGGGACGCGCGAAGCTCGAGGCGCGAACGTCGCCACATTTTCGTTTCGAGATGCTCACTCGGTTTGGCGGCTGTTGGCGCCACGTTCCTGATGGCCGCTTCCGGCACATCCGCGGCATCAGCGAAGGCGACCATTGCCAAGGGCTCTGGTGATGTCGACGTGATATCGGCCGGGTCCCTCGACACACTGCTGACGAAGAAGGTCGGACCGGCATTCAAGAAAGCGACGGGCTACACGCTGGTCGACAACTCGGGCGGGTCGGGAACCGACGCGGCCGATATCAAGAACAAGGTCGACGTCGAAGACGTCTTCATCAGCGCCGCCCCGGCGGACGACACCATCCTCATGGGCGCCAAGAACGGTGGCTGGGTGTCGTGGTACGCGGCCTTTGCCGCGTCGCCAGAGGTTCTCGGCTACGACCCGAAGAGCAAGTTCGCCAAGGATCTCAAGACGATGCCCTGGTACGACGTGATCACCAAGCCCGGGTTCCGCCTCGGGCGGACCAACCCGAGCCAGGATCCGGGTGGCGTGCTGGCGGCCAAGGCGCTCAAGGAGACAGCGACGGCAAAGCACCTTCCGGCGCTCAAGAAGCTCGCGACGGAGTCGTCCGACGAGTACTCCGAGGACACTGAGGAAGCGGGCATCCAGAACGGGCAGCTGGACGCGTCCTTCATGTACGAGGCCGACGCTAACTCCCAGAACAGCCCATTCGTGAAGCTGACCGGTGTCAACCTCGCCGGCGACTACACGATCACGATTGTGCACAACGCGCCACATGAGGCGGCAGCAGAGGCGTTCATCAAATTCCTGCTCGGCTCGACCGGGAAAGCGGAGATGAAGGCCGACCACTTCAACATCGTCTCCCCGAAGGTGACCGGATCAGGCGTCCCAAGCGGCCTGACCAGCCTGCTTAAGTAACACTTCGATGATGGATGGCAGGTCGCCGCGCTCGCTCCGCTGGCTCGGCGCCCTGCTCATCATCTATTTGGGGTATCCCGTTGGCGCGTTTGTCTGGCGGATACTCACTGGCAGCAACGAGGGCTGGAACGTTCCGGGGCTGTGGTCGGCTCTCTGGGTTTCGGTTGCGGGCGCGACCGTCTCGCTCCTGATCGGGATTCTGGCCGGCATCCCGCTCGCCTACGTCCTGGCCCGCCGTCGCGGCTGGCTGAGCGGTGCCGTCGGCATGATCGTCCAACTGCCTCTGGCGCTGCCGCCGCTCATCTGCGGCATCCTCCTGATCTACATCGTCGGTCCGTATACGTTCCTCGGTCGGCTGTCTGGACAACGACTCACCGAGACGATGTGCGGCTTGATCATCGCCCAGTCGTTTGTATCCGCGCCGTTCCTGGTGGTCGTGGCACGCAGCGCCTTCAGGGCGGTTGATCCGTCGCTTGGCGAGGTGGCCGCCACCCTCGGTCACGGTCCCCTGGCCCGGTTTCTCCGCGTCGACGTGCCGGCGGCATCGGAGGGAATCCGGGCGGGCATGATCCTGATGTGGCTGCGGGCCTTCGGGGAGTACGGCACCACCGTGGTCCTCGCCTACCACCCCTACAGCCTTCCGGTTTACGTGGACAACGTGTTCTCGTCGGCGCCGCTCTCGCAGGCCGAGGCCCCGACGGTCCTTGCCTTCGCCGTCGCCGTGCTGGCAATCGCCCTGCTCAGTATCCGACGCCTGCCCCGTGTTCACCGCAGGCTCGTGCCTGCGCCGCTCGCGCCGGTCGTGACCCCGCCAACACCCGTTGGCTTCGACATCGATGCCACCGTCGGAACGTTCCGCCTCCGGGTGGCTCATCCGGAAGGCGGTCACCGCCTGGCCGTAATCGGACCGTCGGGCTCCGGGAAGTCGCTCACCCTCCGGACCCTCGCCGGGTTGCTGGGGCCAGGGGTCGGGATGGTTACCTACGGTGGTGTCGACGTGACCGCCAGGCCGGCAGAGGGGCGTCGGATCGGCTACGTCCCCCAGGGGCTCGGACTGATGCCCGGACGGACGGTCTGGCAGCAGGTGACCTTCGGCGTGGATGCCGATCCGGCCCGGGCTGCCTGGTGGCTGGAGACGCTACACCTGAGTGACCTCGTCGACCGATACCCCGGACAGTTGTCAGGAGGTCAGCGCCAGCGAGTCAGCTTGGCACGTGCTCTTGCCCCGGGACCGGACGTAGTGCTCCTCGACGAGCCATTCTCGGCCCTCGACGCGCCGGTTCGCGACGATTTGCGGCGAGAGCTGCGGCGGCTGCAGCGCGAGGCCGGCCTGTCGACCGTGCTCGTCACGCACGACCCGGAGGAGGCGGCCATCCTCGCCGATGAGATTATTGTCGTCTCGGAAGGGCAGGTGCTCCAGGTCGGCCGGGTATCCGAGGTCTACCGCCGACCGGCGTCCCCTGAAGTGGCCAGGCTCCTCGGCATCGGCAACCTCTGCCGAGGTGTCGTCGCCGCGGATGGAACCGTGCTCACCGGCTCGGTGTCGCTGACGGTGACAGCGGAGCTTCCGATCGGCGCAGCCGTGATGTGGTCGGTCCTACCCGAACAAGTCCAGGTCATCCGTTTCCCCTCCGATACCGACGTGTCACGTTCATCCGCGACCAGTCTCGCGTTCCCGGAAGATGCGGTGGCGCATCGGGCCGTCGTGACTGACGTCATTGATCTGGGCAGCGCAGTGGAGGTGACGGTGCTTCTCGAGGGTGGGCCGGAGCTGAGGGCGCGCAGCACCAATTGGCTCGGAACGGCGATAGGGGAGGACTGCCTTGTGCGCCTAGACCCCGCGGCACTAATGGTGTGGACCGCGCCGGTGCCGCGGGATGTCGCATCCAGACGTCGCGAGTACATTGCGTAAAGCGCTGCTCGCTCGGGGGCCACGCACCCTGGTTATTGAGGCAGGCTGTCAATGTCTGAAGCGCCGAACCCGTGATTCGGCGAGGTGCAGCGTCGCCAGCGAACGCAGGAACGCGTGTGTCACCAGCACGTGTACGAACGCCTGGGTTGCCTCGTAGACGGGCGTGCCGAGGCGGAAGGCGATTGCTGGATAGAAGTTCGCCACCTCGACATCGATGTAGAGCGCGGCCGGGTCAGTGAGGTTCAGCTCGCGCCGCACGACGACGGACAGGAAGCCGGAGCCGCCGCCTCTGCGCGACACCAGCAGCCCGTCCCGGATCGCCCAGCTGATTCGGCCACTGTCACGCGCGAGCATGTATTCCGGCGGCTCGAACCGAAGTAGCGTCAGTGGCTTCCTGAGCAGTACGACAGCACGCTCGTCCTCGGTGTAGACGACGCGGATCACGCCGAGCGTCACCCGCGTCAGGAACAGCCAGTAGGTGCGGCCAAGGTTCTCGAGTTGAGCCGGCGTCCACAGCCGGTCGAGCTCGGCCAGTGGCAGCTCCAGGCGCGCGGACTGGACTGAGTGCACCGCGCCGTCCGGCGCGACCTCAGTCGACTTGCGCGGTGAGACGATCGAGATGCGCGCTGACAGGCGCTTACGCCGGCGCTCGCGGAACAGCAGCCACGCGAGAAACGCTCCCAGGGTCGCCGCTGTCGCAGTCATGAGGCGATTTTGCCCCACCGCGCGCGGGGCGTCGTTCCGGCTTTACGTCGAGTTCAGCTGCGGGCCGCGGCGGCGAGGGCGGGTGCCGGCGCGAGCGTCCCGATCGTCGACGTGACCTTGACGCCAAGCGTCTTCGCAGCGGCCATCGTCAGATCCCAGCTGGCGTGATTCGCGAACGGCCCGCGGTCGATGACCGGCACCGTGATCTCGCGGCCCTTGAAGTAGACCGAGACGCGGGTGCCGCACTTCATTGTGCGGCTGGCGATGCCCAGCGTCGTAGTGCGCAGGCGTTCGCCGCAGGCCGTTTGGTGGCCCCAGAGGCCGGGTCCGTAGATCGTCGCGATGGCGTTCTTGAAGATCGGGATCGTGAGTGTCGATGTGGCGACCACGCCCGCCGCTGTCGCCGCGGAGTCCGGGCCCGGCAGCCCGGTTGTCCCCGACGTGATCGTGCTGTTGAGGCCCGGTGCGAGTACCGCCCGCATCGCGAGCTGGGCGCTGGTTGACGGTGTCCACACCGCCGCGAACGATCCGCTCGCTCCGATCACCGCTGTGGCGACCTGGGTCCAGCTCGTGCCGCCCGGCTTGGCCGTCTCGATGTCAATCGTGCCGCCGGCGTTGGTGACGGGTGCCTCGCCCGCGATCGTGAGCGGGTGCCCCTGCGTGCCGGAGGCGGCGACGGTCAGCGTGATCCCATCGCCGCTGGCGTTCACATTCCCGCTCAGCTTCACGACGTTCGCCTGGCCCGTGCCGCTGCCGGACGAGCCGCTCGTCGTGGTCGTGGTTGAGGTCGTCGTCACAGGCGCGCCGTCGCCACCGGTCACGCCAATGCCACCGCTGCCGGCATGAGCGGTTCGGGCCAGGGCCGTCGCGGGAATCGCTCCGAGCGCAGAGGCCACCGGCACCAGCGCGAGCAGGCAACGCGTACGTCGAGTAAAGGCTTCGAGGCCTTGAAGTCTGTGCATGGAGTTGTTGGCGGCAAGTCGTGCCTACGAGGTGAGCTGACGGGCTCGCGCTCACGCGCTACCGATGTTTCGCTGTCATCGGATTCGCCCCAGCGACGCCGTGAAGGCGCCGCAATGGTTCCCCCGTCGACCGCCCGCGGACGGACGATCGCTCGGCTGAAGGATCAAATTATATGTGTGTTGCGGACGTCGTGCACACGATTTACGCATGCTTAGGCTCTGACTCAGCAGGAGCGCACGACCCTAGCGGGATAGATCCTCAGGGGTGCGGCAGGCGAGAGACGGCAGCCCGGAGCGCGCGGGCACCGGCCGTAAGACCGATCTCGGCCAGCTCGGCGAGAGCCTGAACACCCGTCCTCAGCAGCTCGGTAGCACCGGTGCTCGAATCCTCCCGGCTTGACGACGCATCCTGGCTTGACGAGTCGCCCTGGCTTGACGATTCGTCTGGGTCGATCGCTCCGACCGGGGCGGTCGCGCTCTGGGTCGAGAGCGGCTCTGCCGGCCGCGCGGCGCGCTTGTCGCTGCGGCGATGCGGGCGCGAATGGGGGAGTGCGCCTAGGACCGACGGTTCAGATTTCTCGCTCATAGCGTGAATCATGGCATTGACGATTGCAGGCGCCGTGCATCGAGGCAGCTACGCTTTTCCTGCACGTGCGATATTTCCACCAGGCGGAAATTTGGCGTTTTGCGGTACCGGCCTGCTACAGCTTTGAAACGTTCTGGCCGTTAGTGCGTAGTAGGTACAAGCAGGGTAGAATCGCATGCATGTTTGAGTGGGTGGTGTGCGCGCTCCGCGGGCCGCGCAGCCACTCTTTTCGAGCGTCCCGGACAAGGCCGGTTCGCTGGGAACACGACGGAAACGGAACCACCAGATGTCAGTAGCGGAACTGCAGGAACTCGAAGAGGTCAAGGTACTCGTCAACCGCGGCCAGCAGCTCGGCGTACTCACGTTCGCCGAGATCAACGGCGCGGTAGCTGAGCTCGACCTCGACGAGGCAGACATCGAGGAGCTCCACGGCTACCTCGAACGAGCTGAGATCGAGCTCGTGGAAGAGGTCGACCCGGCGATGGCGGAGGCAGAAGTTGAGCGCGCGCCCGACAAGCGCGGCCGCCGCAAGGCCAAGACGGCTCTCGACCTGAAGCCGGACATGACGACGGATTCGCTGCAGCTCTTCCTGAAGGACATCGGCAAGGTACGCCTGCTGACTGCCCAGGAAGAGGTCGATCTGGCCAAGCGGATCGAGCGCGGCGACCTCGACGCCAAGCAGAAGATGGTCGAGTCGAACCTGCGACTGGTCGTCTCGATTGCGAAGAACTACCGCAACCAGGGGTTGCCGTTCCTCGACCTGATCCAGGAGGGGACGTTGGGTCTCGTGCGCGCGGCCGAGAAGTTCGACTACCGCAAGGGCTTCAAGTTCTCGACCTACGCCACCTGGTGGATCCGCCAGGCGATCGCGCGTGCGCTGGCCGATAAGGCCCGCACGATCCGTATCCCGGTTCACGTAGTTGAGAAGCTCAACAAGATCGGCCGGGCCGAGCGCAAGCTCGTGACCGAGCTCGGTCGCGAGCCCACGGCTGAGGAGATCGCCGAGGTCACCGGCATCGAGCCGGAAGAGGTCGAGTCGATCAAGCGCTCGGCGCAGGCGCCGGTCTCGCTCGAGAAGCCGGTCGGCGACGAGGAAGAGTCGGAGTTCGGTCAGTTCATCGCCGATGAACGCGCCGAGTCGCCGTACGAGCGTGCCGCCGAGATCCTCACCAAAGAGGCGCTCCGTGAGGCGCTGGAGAACCTCAGCTACCGCGAGCGTCGCGTGCTCGAGCTGCGCTATGGGCTCGGCGGCGAGCATCCGCGCACGCTCGACGAGGTCGGTCGCACGTTCAACGTGACGCGCGAGCGGATTCGCCAGATCGAGAATCAGTCGCTGAAGAAGTTGCAGTCGTTGGCTGAGGCTCAGAAGCTGCGCGACGTAGCCTGATCCTCGGCGCTGCGTTTGTCTTTTGTCGGGGGTGGCCTTTGCCGCCCCCGACGTGTTTGAGGGCGCTCCTGATCGCGGCCGGCCGCTGCGCCGAGGCGCATCCGTCCGGGGCGGGGAAGGGCGCCCTCTAGGATCCAGACGATGCGCAAGCGGATCGGGTTCCTGAGCTTCGGCCACTGGCAGAACGCGCCCGGTTCGCAGACACGAACCGCGGCCGAGGCACTCAACCAGACGATCGAGCTGGCTGAAGTGGCCGAGGAGATCGGGATCGACGGCGCCTACGTGCGCGTACATCACTTCGCGCGGCAGCTCGCGTCGCCGTTTCCGCTGCTGGCGGCGATCGGCGCCAGGACGAAGCGCATCGAGATCGGCACCGCCGTTATCGACATGCGCTACGAGAACCCGCTCTACATGGCCGAGGACGCCGCGGCCGCTGACCTGATTGCCGGCGGGCGTCTGCAGCTCGGGATCAGTCGCGGCTCGCCGGAGCCGGCGCTCAACGGCGCCCGCGCGTTCGGCTACATGCCGCCCGAAGACCAGACCGACGCCGACCTCGCCCGAGCCAAGACGGCGCTATTCAACGAGGCGATCGCTGGTCGCGGTGTGGCGGAATCCGATCCGGCGCAGACCGGCGGTGGCAGTTTCATGCTGCCGATCCAGCCGCAGTCCCCGGGCTTGGTCGACCGCATCTGGTGGGGATCGGGCACGCGCGAGACCGCGCGCTGGACCGCGGCCCAGGGCATGAACATGCAGAGCTCCACGTTGCTCTCAGAGGACACGGGCGTCCCGTTCGGCGAGCTTCAGGCCGAGCAGATCGACATCTTCCGCGACGCCTGGATCGCCGCCGGGTGGGAGCGCGAGCCGCGGGTCTCGGTCAGCCGCAGCGTCCTGCCGATCGTGAGCGAGCAGGACCGGCTGTACTTCGGCGCTCGTGGCGCCGATGCGAGCGATCAGCTCGGCCGGCTCGAGGGCACGATCGCCCGCTTCGGGCGCAGCTACGCCGGCGAGCCGGACGTGATCGCAGAGGAGCTCGCCAAGGACCCGGCCGTGCAGATGGCGGACACGGTGCTGCTCACCGTCCCCAACCAGCTCGGGGTCGAGTACTGCGCGACGATGCTGGACACGATCGCGCGCCACATCGCACCCGCTTTCGGCTGGGCTCCTGACACAAACCCCGTGCAAGCTGACGCTTCAGGTAGTGAAGCGCCGTCGCTAGACTGAGTTCTAAGCATGTCTTCGCCAGACACCTGTCCCGTTTGCCGGACCGCAGAGGTCGTCTGCGGCAAGTGGACGTTGCTGCTCATCAAGGAGCTGGCCGAGGGGCAGTCGCGCTTCTGCGAGCTCGAGCGCCAGCTCGAGGGCATCAGTCCGCGGACGCTCTCGTTGCGGTTGCGCGCGCTCGAGGAGGAGGGCATCGTTGCGCGGGCCACGTTTCCCGAGGTGCCGCCCCGCGTCGAGTACGCGCTCACTGAGAAAGGCCGCGCGCTCGTGCCGCTGATCGAGGACATGCGCGCGTACGGCCTGCAGTGGCTGAGCGAAGGCTGCGAGATCGCAGTCGACGAAGCACTCGCCGTCCTCTAGCACCTGCAAGCGGCATCGCAGGCGCAGGATCTGAAACAGTTCTGCCGAATCGCCTGGGCGTGAGAAATCTGACGTTGCACGGACTGCTCGAAGCGTTCACCACGGACGCCGGCTCACGCCTCGACCTCGCGGCCAACGACGGCGACGAGATTCCGTTCGAGGTCGTCGAGAACGATGGTCGCCCCGGGCGCCTCCCGCTCTACTGCTACCGCCCGCTGACCGCCGACTTCATCCGCGCCCGGCTCGGGCTGCTGGTTGCACTTCCGACGTACGCGCCCGTGGCGCGAGCACTTGAGGGCGTCGGTGGCCTCGAGCCCTACCTCCGTTCCCGTGGCGAGCCCAATCTTCCCGACACGTCACGCGATCTGACGGATGCCGTCCTGCGCGACTTCCTCGCGCGTGTGTTTGACGAGCGCAGCGAGTTCGCGTTCGACGCTGGCCGCTTCGCGGTCGCCTACGAGGAGCTCGAGCGCGCGATCTACCAGGGGCGCTGCGTGACCGAGGTCATCGCGCCGCTGCTTGGCATCGACCTCGACTCCGAAACCGACGAGCTCGCCCTCGGTGAGGGGCTCTCGATCGTCCGTCACTCGGGGCTGGCTGGGGCCCCCGCGGAGATATCTACAGCCGAGCAGCCCCCGCTCCTACTGGTGCTGCGGGTCGCCCATGACCGGCTGCAGCAACCATCGGTCTCATTCGCCCGCCAGCGCTTCCGGCGGGTGCTCACGGCCCTGCGCCTCTTTGAGAAGGGGGGCTATTCGATCGGTCCGATCGGGTACTCGCGGATCGATGACGGCGTGTGGTCGCCGGTCCCGCTTGGCTCCAGTGGCCGGCCGCGGTTGCTCACGCTGCTCCCACGAGACACCGAGGACGAGCTGCGTGGCTTCTGCAACCTGATCGGACGCCGCCTGCCGTGGGCCGGCGGTGGCCGTGACAACTCCGGCGCCGGCGAGGTCACATGGGCGTTGGCCCGATTCGAGATGGGGAGCGAGCGGCTGGCGCCGTTCGAGGCGCTGACCGATTACCTGCTGGCGCTGCGCGCGCTGCTCGAACCGGAAGGGCCGGCAAGCGGCCGGCTTGCACAGCGCCTCTCCGTGATCTGTGCCGGACCGGATGATCGCGCCGAACTGGCCGAGCGCACCGCGCATGCGATCTCGCTCGAGCGGGCGGTGATTGCCGGCCTCGCTCCGGCTGCGACGGGAGTTGACCTGCTGGTCGACGAGCTGGCCGAGAATCTGCGGGCAATTCTGCGCGACGTGCTCTGCGGACACCTCAGCACCGACGTGCGCGGGGTCGCCGACGAGCTGTTGGCCGAGGCGGCTGACTCCCCCACGGCCGCCGCCGTGTAGCGTCCCGCGAGATGTTCCACGTCGAGATGCGCATGGGTATCGATGTCGTGCGCGAGTTCAACCTCAGCGAGCAGGACCTGTGGACGCGGTTCCTGGGGCCGTTGATGGCTGACCGCGAGTTCGTGCTCGACGGACACGACTTCACGCCGCGCAAGACCAGGATCAAGATCTTCGACGGGCCGCAGCTGCGTCCCGACCAGCTTGGCCTGGGACGGGGCTGGCAGAACGTCGAGCGTGGCGGCAGTGACATCACCGAGGCGGTACTCGCCAGGGCACGCGAGCACGTAGCAGTCGAGCGGACCGAGGTGCCTGCGGTCCCCGCTCCAGACGCCCTGCGCGAGCGGCTGATCGGACGGCTCTCCGCCGGACCGGTGTCATTCGAGGAGATCACCGACATGGTCGCCGAGGTATTGCCTGGGATCGCCGCGGGCGAGCAGCTGGCGGCCGGCGAACGTGCGGCGCTCGAGCTGTTGCGTAACGGCGGCGCTCAGCTAGCGCCGCCGAGCGGCAGGTAGGCGACCTCGTCGCCGGCAGCCAGCGTTCCGCTGCCCGCCGGAATCCGCGCGAAGCCTGCCGCCAGGGCGGTGATCGCAAGCTGGTGGGAGTTCTGCCCGCGGAGCGGCTCGAGGCGGCCGTCAGTCGTCAGCCTTACGCGGATCAACTCGTCGCGCTCCGGGTTCCGGTCGACGTGTGTGGCGAGCCGTGCGCGACCAAACGCCGGGCGCGGCTCGTGCGCTCCCTGCAGTGCTAGAAGCGCTGGACGCACGAACAGCTCGAAGCAGACAAGTACAGAGACCGGGTTGCCAGGAAGCCCGAAGAGAAGCGTCGCCGGCGCGTGCTCTGATCGCTCGCCCGCTGGCGAGCGATCACTCACACCGAAGCTGAGCGGCTTCCCCGGCTTCAGTGCTATCCGCCAGAAAAGCTCGTGCACGCCCAGCTCGCGCTCGATCTCGCGTACGAGGTCGTGGCCGCCGACGGACACGCCGCCGGTGCTGATCACGACGTCATGGTCCAGTGCCTGGGTGATCGCCTCTCTGTGCGCATCGCGCGTGTCTGCAGCCGTCGGGATGAAGGTCACATCAGCGCCTGCGTCCGCGAGCGCGGCGTACAGCAGCGGTCCGTTGGAGTCGTATATCTGCCCCGGGCTGAGCCGTTCGCCCGGCTTGCGCAGCTCGCTGCCGGTGGTCAGGACCGCCACGCGTGGCAGGCTGCCGCAGCGCAGCCAGCTCAGGCCCAGCGATGCAGCGGCACCGATCTGCGCGGGACCGATGCGCCGGCCCGCAGCGAGAACCTCGGTTCCGTGCTCGACGTCACTGCCGGCGTGACGGATCGAGAAATCGTGCGGCACCGGACGCGGCACCTCGATCGCGCCGGCACCGTCAAGCGCGTCGATCCACTCGATCGGCGCGACGGCGTCGGCGCCGTCCGGCAGGACGGCGCCGGTCGAGATCGTCACTGCCTGGCCCGGGCCGACTGACCCCGAGAAGGGAGTGCCAGCGGCCGACTCGCCGATCACCTCGAGCCGTCCCGGGGTGTCGGCGTGGCGCACGGCATAGCCGTCCATCCCCGAGTTCGTGAACGGTGGCAGGTCGATGGTCGCGATGACCGGCTCGGCCAGGTAGCGGCCCGCGGCGGCCGCCAGCCGCACCTGCTCGGCCGGAAGCGGCCTGGCTTCGGCCAGGACGGTCTCGAGCGCGTCATCGACTTGGAGCAGCAACGGAACAATCATCGAAACAGCTCCTGGTGTATCGCAAGCAGACCCTGCATGTCGTGCACGTCGGTGGCGAGTTCAGTCACCTGGAGGATCGGCTCGTCCGCGAAGGCGGTGCGCAGACGCTCGAGGTTGTCCGCGTCACGATCCGAAAGCACGGTGTAGTCGCGGACGCTTTCGGTGACCTTGGCGCTCAGGTCCGGCTGGAGGTCCAGCGGGACCTCCAGCTGAGGCAGCCGCGGATGCACGCGGTTGACGATCGCGCCGCTGAAGGGCATGCCGCTCTTGCGCAGCGTCTCGCGGAACCGCATTGCCTCCTCAATCGGGCGCTCCTCGGCCGAGGTCACGAGCACGAACGCGGTGTCGTGGGCGTGTAGCAGCGCTTCGACACGCTTGGCGCGCGCACTGAACTCCTCGGTCATGCCGCCGAGCAGCGCAAAGAAGGAGGTCAGATCGGACATCAGGTTGACACCGGTCACCAGCTTGAGCGCGGCTAGCATCGGCGCGGCGCCGATCCCCAGCAGCCGCATCCCGAACCCGGTTGGGCGCAGGAACGCCTGCAGCGCACCGCCGCCGAGGAAGGCCGTGAGCCGACCCGGGGCGTTCAGGAACTCGACCGCGTTGTGTGCAGGCGGGGTGTCGAGCACGATCAGGTCGTAGTCATCGGAGACGAGCTCGTAGAGCTTCTCGATTGCCGTGAACTCCTGGGAGCCGGAGACCGCGGTCGAGAGCTCGCGGTAGACGCTGTTGCGCTTGATCTCCTCGGCACGCTCGGGGCTCGGTGCGATCCGGTCGATCAGTTCGTCGAAGGTGCGCTTGGGGTCCAGCATCATCGCCCAGAGCTCGCCTTCGATCTTGAGTCCCTCAACGCGCGCGGGCGAGACCAGGCGCGGCTCGTTGTCGAGCTGCTCGAGCCCGAGCGCGTTGGCCAGGCGCCTGGCCGGATCGATCGTCACGACCGCAACCTTCAGGCCGCGCGCCGCCATGCCCAGCGCCACGGCTGCCGAGGTCGTCGTCTTGCCGACACCGCCGGCGCCCACGGAGATGCAGACGCGCTTGCCGTCGAGCAGCTCCACGATGTTCATCGCTCGAGCTCCTGCGCGAGCAACTTCAGTTGCGGGAGCTGGAGCCGCGGTTCGAATAGGAAGGGCAGAACCAGCAGGCGCTCGCCGAAGGCGTCCCGCAGCCGGCGCTCCTGCGCGGCCTCACGTGTGGCCCGCGCGTACTCGGCCAGTGCGACGTAGATAGACGTCCGGTCCTGCGGGACCGGACGAACCGCGAGCGCCTCGGTCAGCGACGCGGCCTCGACGGCCGTGAAGCGGTCCGGGTAGCGCGCGTTCAGGATCACCGCTTGGAACTCGAGCGGATCGGGCACCGAGGCGAGCGCTTCGTGCAGTTGCAGCGTCTCGTTGACGGGCATCTCCTCGGGCGTGGAGACGGCGACGACGGCGGTGAAGTCCGGGTCGGCGATGGTGCCGGCGATCGTCTGCGCCTGGTTGGCAATCGGACCGACGCGCGCGATCTCCGCGAAGGTGCGTGGCGTCCGCAGGATCGCGGCGCCGTGGCCGGAGGCGGGAGCGTCGACGATCACGAGGTCATACGGCGCCGCGTCACGAGTGCGACGCTCGAGCTGCGCAAGCTCCCAGAGCTTGCCCATGCAGAGCAGCTCGCGCATACCCGGCGTGGCCATCGCGAAGGCGCTGAAGAGCCGGCTCTGGCGCAGGGCCTGCCCGGCGGCACCCGGCAGCTTGACCACGAAGTACTCCTCCATCGCGCTCTGCGGATCGACGGAGATGCGGAACAGCTTCGGGGCAATCTCGGTCTCCTGTGGATCGCCCTCGCCGTTCAGATCGGCGACGATCGTGCGCAGGCCGCTGCGGGCCGCCGCAAGCCCGAGCGCGAGCGCGACGGTCGTCTTACCGACACCGCCTTTGCCTGTGACGAAGATCAGACGGCGTCTGAACAGGGGGAGTTGCACTGCGTCAGGAACATAGACGCCGTGGCCCGCTGACGTCCCAGATCGAGCCGAGATGAAGGATTCCCCGTGGTTGCTGCGAATACAGGCGCGAATGCGTCTCTCAGCCCAAAGCTTTTTCTCGGAGGAGCGCCCGTGACGGCCAGCCTCAAGGTGATCGCGTTCGCCAACCAAAAGGGCGGCGTCGCGAAGACCACCACCACGCTCAACCTTGCCGCGGCCTTTGTCGAGGAGGGCCATCGCGTCCTCTGCTGCGATATGGACCCGCAGGGCAACCTGACGATGTCCCAGGGCATCGATCCCGACAACCTCAAGAAGTCGATGTACGACGTACTCGTCCACAAGATCTCGATCCGCGAGGTCATCCACAAGCGCGAAGTCGACGTCGCCTGTGCCTCGATCGATCTGGCCGGTGCCGAGATCGCGATGTCGACGATGATCGGCCGCGAGCGCGCGCTGGAGCGCGCCCTGAACGAGGTTGCCGACGACTACGACTACTGCTTCATCGACACGCCACCAAGTCTCGGCCTGTTGACAATCAACGCGTTGACCGCGGCAAATAAGGTGATCGTCCCCGTTCAGTGCGAGTATTTGTCCATGCGGGGGCTGATCCAGCTGCAGAATACGCTCGCGATGATCCGGGAGAACCTGAACCCGGACGTCGAGATCGAGGGGATCCTGCCGACGATGGTTGATACCCGTACCCTTCACGCGAAGGAGGCGATCGAGTTGCTGGAGGAGAACTTCGGCGACCGTGTGTTCGCCTCGCGAATCCGAAAGACCGTGCGCTTCGCCGAAGCGCCGGTGAAGGGCATGTCGGTGCTCAAGTACGACCCGGACGGCATGGCAGCACACGCCTACCGTCAGCTCGCCAAGGAGGTCCTCTCGAATGCCCACAGCTAAGCGCGCGAGCATGCGGGAGGGACCGCTTTCGCAGCTGTTCCGTAAGACCGTCGAAGACACCGCCTCGAGCAACTCGCCGGCTCCGGCGGCAAAGGCTGGCAAGGACGAGCAGGTCACCAAACCGGTGGAGGAGACCGTCGAGGCGCGGTCACTGCCGCACCCGTCGCTGCGTCCGTCGATTCCGGTCGAGACCGTGAGCGAGCCGGGTGTCGGCACAGGTGAGCCCCGCCAGGCCGGAGTGCCCTCACCGCAGGAGCGGCTGGAGTCGGCATTCGCGGCGGATATTCCCGCAAGCTTGATGGAGCCGCCCACTGAGGCCGCTCCGAAGCCCGTGGCCGAGCCCGCGCAGGATCCCTACGCGCGCCCGGAGCACAGCTTCGAGCCGACCCACGGTCTCCAACCGGTCGGCCGCCCCGTGATTCGCGTGGTCGGCGTCGGCGGTGCCGGCGTCAACGCCGTGAACCGGATGATCGAGGCCGACATCGAGGGCGTTGAGTTCATCGCGATCAACACTGATCTTCAATCGCTGCAGACCTCGGCTGCGCCGACGACGCTCCACATCGGCGATTCGATCACGCGCGGGCTTGGCTCGGGCGCGAACCCCGAGCTCGGCCGTCAGTCTGCGCGTGAGGAGTACGACCAGATCAAGGCCGTCCTACGCGGTGCCGACATGGTGTTCATCGCCGCCGGCGCCGGTGGCGGGACCGGCACGGGGGCCGCTCCGGTCGTCGCACAGATCGCACGCGAGATCGGCGCGCTCACGGTCGGCATCGTCACGCGTCCCTTCCAGTTCGAGGGCACGCGCCGGCGCGACCAGGCAGAGACAGGCATCGAGACGCTCAGCGAGGTCGTCGACACGCTGATCGTCGTGCCGAACAACCGCCTGCTCACCGTGCTGGATCGCAACACGACCATGGTCGACGCCTTCCGTGTCGCCGACGACGTGCTGCGCCAGGGCGTCCAGGGCATCTCCGACCTGGTGACGCTGCCTGGCCTGATCAACCTCGACTTCGCCGACGTGCGCACGATCATGTCCGACGCGGGCAACGCCCTGCTCGGCATTGGCATGGGCGCCGGCGAGCGCCGCGCGATCGATGCCGCCGAGGCGGCCGTCGCCTCGCCGCTGCTCGAGACCAGCATGGAGGGCGCACGCTCGATCCTGCTGTCGATCACCGGTGGCTCGGACATCTCCCTGTGGGAGGTCAACGAGGCCGCCAAGGCGGTCGCAGAAGCGGCCCACCCGGACGCGAACATCATCTTCGGCGCCATGGTCGACGAGAAGATCGACAACGATCAGGTTTGGATCACCGTCGTCGCGACCGGATACGACGCCCCTAAGACTTCGCGCCGGATGGTTGAGCCGGTGGGTGAGCCGCGGGTCAGCCGCGTCAGCGAGCGGGTCGCTGCAGCCGCGCCTCAGCGTTCACCGCGCGCGGCTGAGGTGATGGACGTTCCTGAGTTCCTGCCGCGCGGCTGAGGCGGACCGCGGGGCTGATCCTCGCGGATTAGTCTCGCTTACCCGGGAATTCCCGCCCAGTGACTATCGGGCTCGCCGGCCGGCCAGAGCTTCCGTCTCAAAGATCACCCGTTTGAGGCGTAGCGGGGGTACCCAACTGCATGCCAACGTGCGTGATCAGCTGGACGCCCTGCCTAAAGCCCAAACCGGGGAGCAACAAATATGTTGCGCTTCTTCTCGAGGCTTGCGGTCGGGATTGAATCAGCGTGACCAACTGCCGGCGCGGCATCCCCCTCTCCGTGCCGCGCCGGCACTGGCCCGTTCCGCGCAGCTGAGCCGGTTCAGCCGAAGCGGACCTTGCCGTTCGTCTTCGCGCGCGCCTGCGCCAGATCCACGAAGTCCAGGCGCTTGAGGGCGGCGCGGAACAGTCGCGCGACCAAGCGCAGTCGCGCGTTTTCCGAGCGCAGGTTCAGCAGCCCCTGCTTGGCATCGAGGCCGAAGTCGACGGTGGCGGCCATCGCGAACGCATCCATGATTTTCAGCTCGTCGGGTTGCGGCGAGCGGTCGGTGGCCTTGCGCACAAGCTCGCTGTAGGCGTCCTGCGCCTCGTCGATCAGCCGCTGGTCCGGTTCCTCCGAGGCGTCGGCGACGAACTCGATCACGCCGGCGGGGTAGGCGAGGTGGCGCTGACGCTCGACGACACGGAACGGTTTGGTGCCGCGCGCCAGCAGATTGATCCGCCCGTCCTCGAGCTTCTCGAGAATCCGCTCGATCCGGCAGGCGCAACCGATCTCATTCAGTCCGTCGTCGGCGAGCCACACGATGCCGAATTCGCTGTCGTGCGCGAGGCACTCCTCGATCATCGTCTTGTAGCGCTCCTCGAAGATGTGCAGTGGCACGACCTCTGAGGGCAGGACCACGAGTTCGAGCGGGAACAGCGGGAAGTCAGTGGCGAGACCCCCGGACATCAGGGCTTGCGGGCTGTGAGCAGGAGGTTGTAGAAGAGCGCCGGCGGCAGGCGCGGCTCGAGGATGCGTGCGTCGAGCTTCTGCAGGGCGAGGTAGCCGTGGAAGGCGTAGCGGCGCCACCACATCGGCACGTCATCGGCCTTGACGCTCGCCTCGAGCCCGCGGTTGAACCAACCGAACCAGTTCGCGACCAGTTCCTCGCCGGTGACCGTGACATCTCGGAAGCCGGCGCCGGTGGCGAGGCGGTCGAGATCTGCCGGCCTGAACGCGTGGATGTCGACCTCGCTTTCGAGCTCGTGGCCAGCGTGCTCGTGGGGATCGGCTTCAGGGGCCGGGGAGGCGCTGATGAGCCTGCGCCAGGGTGGCGCGAATGCCGTCGCGGCACGTTTGGGCAGACGCGCCAGCCGGTCGCCCACGAAAGACGGCTCGCCGGCGAAGAGCATGCGGCCGCCGGGCCGCAGCACGCGATGGAACTCGCCGAAGGCGCGGTCGAGGTCCGGTAGGTGGTGCAGGATCGCGTGCCCGAGGATGAGGTCGAAGCTCGCGTCCGCGAACGGGAGCGACTCGGCGTCGGTCTGAACCGTGTCCACGTTCTCGAGCCCGAGCCGTTCGGCATTCTTGCTGAGCGCAGTGAGCATGCCAGCCGAGATATCTGTGCAGGTCAGCTCCCTGATCGTGCCGGCGCGCATCAGGTTGAGGCTGAAGTAGCCGGTGCCGGCGCCGACCTCGAGCGCCTCGTCAAAGCCGGTGGCGAGCTCGGAGCCGAGCAGTTTGCGGGCCTTGCCGAGGACCTGCGCCCTGCCGATCCCTCCGAAGTCGATGCCCCACTTCGAGTCGTAAGTGGAGGCCGCGACGTCGTGGTAGCGCGTGTTGGCGTCGCGGATCTGCTCGTGCGAGCGAAGCGCCTGCATCGCGCCAGGACGTTACCGTGTCGCCGGTGACGGCGAACCTCCACCTCCAGCAGAACCAGCCAGCCGGCGTGCCGCCGCTATCCCTGACCGGCGAGCGCACTTTGCCTGACGTGCCGGCCGAGAACTACTGGTACCGCCGGCACCTGGCCGTATACGAGTGGATCGCCGCCCGGGTGGAAGGTCTGCGAGTTGTCGACATGGCCAGCGGTGAGGGCTACGGGACGGCGACGCTCGCGCAGCATGCGGCGAGTGTGGTCGGCGTGGACGCCAACCCGGAGGCGTTTGAGCATGCGCGGCTGCGATACGCCCAGCCGGGTCTGAGCTTCGATCGGGCCATGGTCGAGCGCTACGGCGAGCCGGGGATGTGCGATGCGGTCACGTTCCTGCAGACGATCGAGCATGTGTCCAATCCTGAGGACGTACTGCGACACTTCAAGGCGCTGCTGGTGCCTGGCGGTACGGCCTACGTGTCGACCCCGAACCTGTTGACGCTCGCTCCCGCCGGCGCGGAGAAGTCCGACAACCCCTGGCACGTGCGCGAATACACAGCTCACGAGTTCCGCGCGCTGTGCGAGTCGGTGTTCGATTCGGTCGAGATTTACGGCCTTTTTCACGCGCGCAAGCTCAGTGCGCACGCGGCGGCGCTGTCATTCGGTTGGGATCGGCTGCACCGGGCCTTGCGGCTGACGGCGCCGTTTTACGACCGCTTCACACCTGCGATCAAAAGCTCTGATTTCTTGCTAAATGACCGGCGCCCGCTTTATGGTGCGCTGGACTTCCTCGCGGTCTGCAGGTAAGCGAAATGGACCCGGCGGGCGGCGGTGCAGCCAGGATCTCGCTGGCATCAGGCCGGTCAGAAATAAAGTAAATTGCCCGAAGCTCGAACGTTTGTCGGCGTATCTAGTACTCCGGCCGCCGGGACTAAAGAGTTATCCGCCGACCTGCCGATAGACCCCCGGAATGCCGCTATTGACCTCGAGCCGACGTTGGATCGGCGCCCTTTGCGTCGCCGCGATGCTGGTGGTCGGGGCGGCCTGCACCAGCACGGCGCTGGCGGCGACAGCCGGTGTCCTGCCGCCGCGCAACCCGGCGACTGACTGCGACCGCACGGACACCGTCAACGCCCACTGGGGGATTGCGAACATCAACGCATGCCGCGCGTTGGAGGGCATAGGCCCCCTGACCCTTCCGTCCAACTGGGCTGCGTTGACGACGGTCGCGCAGGGGTTCGTGCTGATGAACCTCGAGCGTGTCAACCGCGGGCTTCCAGCAATCATCGGCCTGAGCGGCTCGTTGAGCCAGCTCGCCGCGGGCGGCGCCGCCAATAGCGACGACCCAGAGTTCCCGGCCCGCGGCTTCACCGGTGGCGGCGGCCTCTGGGCTGGTGCTGCCTCAGTGGTTGCGGCCGACTACATGTGGATGTATGACGACGGCCCCAACGGCTTGGACCCGAATTTGGCCTGCCCCCACGCCGGCGCGCCGGGCTGCTGGATGCACCGCGACATCATCCTCTGGAGGCGCAGCGGCGCACTCGTCGCCGGTGGCGGCTTCACCGGGAGCCCGGGCGACGGTTCTTTCGCGTATCTCGTACTCGACGGCTACTCGACTGCGGGATTGACCTTTACGTGGAAGCATGAACTCCAGTACTTCGCCGTCAAGCCAGCTGTCGATCCTCTGGCCAAGGCGGCCAAGGCGCACGCGAAGCACCGCCGCAAGAAGAAGCGCGGGACTAGGAAGCGGCCTGCGAAGAAGGCCACGAACAAGTCGCGCAGCAGCATCACGATCACTGTCGCCTGACGGCGGGGCTCCTCGGCGCCGCCGAGCTGAGCGGTCATGCTTACGGGGACGGGCCTACGAGTGGCGTGAGAATGCGCACGAGCCGGGGCTCGAAATCCACGATTGCGTGGCTAAGGCGGGGATCCTGACGGTAGAGCTCGGTGACCTCCGGGCCGGGAGTGGCCATCTGCCAGAAGGCTCCGGCCAGTGCGGTCGCAGTCGCGATGATGTCGACGGCCTGTGTCTCGCTCATCGCTGGGCGTAGGCGACGTAACTCCCCAGCGATGCCTGCAACCTCTTCGAGCGTCGTGAGTTTGAACGCGCGGATCGACTCGAGCGAGACGTTACGTTCGAGATTCAGCGGTGCCTGCGCCAGCAGATCGCAGAATATGGGCCTGCTAACAAGCGAGTCGGCGAGGAGCGCGGCGACGGTGGCTGCCGGCGCTCCTGACGGAAGCTCGGCGAGCCGTGGGCACAGGGTGCGCGACCATTCCCGCCAACCGTCGGCGGTCAGCGTCAGGAAGATTTGCTCGCGGGTCTCGAAGTAGCGCAGCATCGCGGACTTGTGCATGCCGACCCGGTTGGCGATGTCGGTGAGCGTCACACCGCGGATCCCACTCTGCGAGCCGAGTGCGACTGCGGCGTCGAGGATCTTCTGCTCGCGGATGCGCTTCGCCTGATCCGAGCGGGCCCGCTTGAAGTCGGTCGTTGCCATACGTTGATGATAAGTCGACCGAGGACATAATGGAACGGGGTTGCGTTATTAGTGAAACCCTGTTTTACTACTGGTATGTCCGCATGGTTCATCACAGGCTCATCGCGCGGTATCGGCCGCGCCCTCGCAGAAGCCGCACTCGTCGCGGGTCATCAGGTCGTCGCCACGGCTCGTAAGCCCGAGCAGCTCCAGGAGTTGGTCGAGCACCACCCGGAGGCTGCCTTCGCGATCGCATTGGACGTCACCGACGCGGCCGCCGCGAAGGCCGCCATTGCGGCGGGCGTCGAGCGGTTTGGCCGCATCGACGTCATCGTCAACAATGCCGGGTACGCCAACCTTGCGCCGATCGAGAGCGGCGACGATCAGGATTTCCGCACGCAGTTCGAGACGAACTTCTGGGGCGTCTACAACGTCTCAAAGGCGGCGATCCCACAATTGCGTGCGCAGGGCGGCGGCACGATCGTTCAGTTCTCCTCGATCGGGGGACGTGTCGGTGGATCCGCCGGTATCGCCAGCTACCAGGCCGCCAAGTTCGCGGTTGATGGCTTCAGCCGCGTGCTGGCTGTTGAGACGGCGCCGTTCGGCATCCATCTGATGGTCGTCGAGCCGAGCGGCTTCGCCACCGATTGGGCAGGGAGCTCGATGACCGTTCACGACGTCCCGCCCGGCTATGAGCAGACCGTGGGCGCCCTCCACGGGCTCGTCCGCCGGGGCTCGGTCGGCGCTGCCGGCGATCCCAAGCGCGCGGCCGAGATCGTCGTCAAGGCGGTAGCGCGCGAGCACCCGCCCACGCACCTGCTCTTGGGCGTCAACGCCGTCAACATGGCCCTCGACTACTCGCGGCGCCAGATCGACGAGGCGACCGCCTGGGCAGAGGTCGGCCGCTCAGCCGACTTCGCCGAGCCGTACCCGGCCGAGCTGCCGCCGGACGCGCCGCCGAGCTGAACGGTGAGGGGTTGCGTGATCACAGCACGGAATGCCTGGTGGTCACTGGCTTTCGTCAGGGTCTCCACAGCTAACCCACAGGTTCGGGTGGCAAGCTTTCGTCCGTGAACAAGACCCGAGCGGATACAACCGAGGAATCCACTCGAGTGCTGGTGGTTGATGACGAGCTCAACATCACCGAGCTGGTGTCAATGGGTCTGCGCTACGAGGGCTTCGAAGTGAGCAGCGCGCCCGACGGTCGTGGGGCGCTGCGAGCTATTCGCGAGTTCAAACCGGAGCTGATGATTCTCGACGTGACGATGCCGGACATCGATGGATTCGAGGTCGTGCGGCGGATGCGCGCCGAGAACGTCTGGACGCCGGTGATCTTTCTCACCGCCCGAGACGCAACCGAGGACAAGGTCACGGGATTGACGGTCGGCGGCGATGACTACCTGACAAAGCCCTTCAGCCTGGATGAGTTGGTCGCGAGGGTGCGGGCGATGGTTCGTCGCAACAACCTCGCGGCGGGGCCCGCGCCTTCGGGAGTGCTGCAGTACGCCGACCTGGTCCTCGATGAGGACCGGCTCGAGGTCGTGCGCGGCGGCCGAGAGCTCTCGCTGACCCCGACCGAATTTCGGCTGCTGCGGTTCCTGATGCTGAACGCGGGGCGGGTCGTCTCAAAGCCGCAGATCTTGGATCACGTCTGGGAGTACGACTTCGGAGGCGACGGCAACGTCGTTGAGACATTCATCAGCTACCTGCGCAAGAAGGTCGATGTGGAGGATCCGGCGCTGATCCAAACGGTCCGAGGATTCGGGTATACGCTGCGCGCGACGCGGGACTAATGTCACTTCGAGGCCGGTTGCTGTCGGGCGTGTTGGTGATCACCGCCGTCGGGCTGGTCGCGGCTGGCGGCGGGACCTATCTGGCGCTGCGCTCTTTTCTTCTGGGCCGCGTCGACCAGCAGCTGATGGCGACCCGGGCGGCCGTCGGTCGCGGTCAGTCCAGCACCGCGACGATCGACACAACGACCCTCGACCGGCTCGCCCCGCCGCTCGCCTTCGTGGAACTGCGGTCGCCCACCGGAAAGATCGTCGCGCTGCATCTTGCCAGCTCCCTCACCGGATCCACTCCGGAGCCGCGCCTGCCCGCTGCGCTTCATCCGCCGCAGGCGGCTCAGGGCGGCGTACCGTCCCTCGCGCCTGCATTGCAATTTGATGCCCCGGCGGTAACCGGAACGGGTCGTTACCGCGTCCTCGTCAGCACGATGCCGGGGTCTGCCAACGTGCTGATCGTGGCGGTCTCGCTTGATGACGTCAACGCGACCCTGCATCGTCTCCTGCGGGTGGAGTTGTTCATCGCGGCCGGGCTCTTGGCCTTGCTCGCCGTGGCTACGTTCTTGCTGTTGCGCAGAGGGTTGCGGCCGCTCGAGCGGATTTCTGAGGTCGCCAGCGGGATCGCGCAGGGTGACCTGGACGTCCGGATCTCGCCGGCGGACGAGCGCAGCGAGATCGGACGGCTCGGTCTGGCGCTCAACGGAATGCTCGAGCGTCTCGAGGATGCGTTCGGTCGCAGGGACCGGTCGGAGGCGCAGCTACGCCGGTTTGTCTCGAGTGCATCGCACGAGCTGCGCACCCCGCTGACGTCGATCCGCGGCTACGCGGAACTGTTGCGGCGAGGCGCCAGACACAACCCGGTGGATCTGGACAAGTCGATCTCACGGATCGAGTCAGAGGCGACGCGGATGGGGGGACTGATAGATGATCTGCTCCTGCTAGCCCGCCTCGACGAGGAGCGGCCACTCGCTCGAGCCCGTGTAGATCTGGCGGTGATCGCTCACGAGGCGGCCGACGACGCGCGGGTGCGGGATCCGCGGCGACCCATCACTGTCGATGCGGGCGGTCCGGTGGTTGTGATCGGAGACGGGCGGCGGCTTCAGCAGATCGTCACCAACCTTCTCGAGAACGCACAGGTGCACACAGCGGCGGGTACGCCGGTCCGGATCGAGGTCGGCGTTCGCGATCAGAACGCCGTGCTCGCCGTGATCGACACCGGTGCCGGCATCGATCCCGATCAGGTCGGGCGCGTCTTTGAGCGCTTCTATCGCGGCACGCCGTCCGCCAGCGGCGACGTGGCCCCCCGCACTGAGGGAAGCGGCCTCGGGCTGGCGATCGTCAAAACGATTGCTGAAGCTCTCGGTGGCACGGCGACCGTCACCTCCACGCCCGGCAAGGGCTCGCGCTTCGAGATCACGTTGCCGCTCGCGTAGCGACGTGCAGTCAGCCTCCTGGCCGTGCCGAGGATGAGCTCACGGACCCGGAAGTTCACTCGGTGGCATTCCCGCACTGAGGTCAATTGACCGGCAGGCTGCGGCCTCGAACCGGACGCTAGCCCCGCGCGTGGCGCTGCTTGAACAGCTCGGGATCTTTGCCGATGCAGGTCGCCCGCTGCTTGAGGGTCTCGCATCGGAGTCGGTTGACCGCGAATTTGCGCCCGGCGAGCCGATCATCGATCAGGGATCAGCGGCGCGGCCCTGCTCGACGCGCCGGCCGGCGAGCAGGGCGACCCGGACAACCTGCACGTCCGAGCCGGCTGCAGGAGGCGACTTACGTCGCGGTGATCACACTGCCCTCAGGATTTCCGGCGAGCGCCCGTGTGATCGCGCCGGGGCGGAGTCCATTGACTATCTGAACCTTCTTGACGAGCCGAGCGTTGCTGAGCAGCTCGAGCACGATGGGGTCGATAGGTAGATCGTCCAGCTTACGAGCCAGTAGCTCGGACACAGTTATCTCTGGTATGAGGCTCGCCTCAGGGTGCGCAGCGGGATCACGGTCGTAGAGGCCGTCCTGATCCTTGACGTAGATCACCGTGGCGCACCCGAACACCTCAGCGGTGAGGAAAGTGCCTGCGTCTGTGCGGTGCTCGGGGACACGCCCGCTCGTCGGCGGCGGCTCCCACCATCCGAACGGCGGCATACCCGACATCACCACCGGCTGGCCGTTGAGCACAATCGGGAGCAGGCCGACCGGCGGGGCCACTGCACCGTGCTCCATCATCAGCGTTCTGACGATCAGAGCGTTCTGCTCGGCGACCGAGCTGCCCAGGCTCGCCAGCATTCCCGTCGGTAGGCCCAGGTCGGCGGCGATCCCGTAGACGTGGCGGCCGCGGGCTCCCTCACCGACAGTGATCAGCAGCGGATACTTGGCGGCGAGAGTTCCCAGTTCGGTGATGACCGGCAAAAGGGCTTCCGGACCACGGTCGAGAATGCTGGCGCCCCCCAACTTGACGACGGCGATTCCGGGCAACAGCGTGCGGACAGCGACTGCGTCGGTTCGGCGCAGGAGCTGGCGGTCCTGAAGGGACTCTGCTGTCAGGCGTGACGCCAAGTGGCGCGCGCCTTCTATGTGCGGCGGGTTCTCACTCATCGGCGGTGATGATCGTGCCCACGTGATCGCCGTTCAGGGCCTTGGTGATATTGCCCGGCACTAGCGCGTTGATGATCTGGATGCTTCGCGTCGACCGTGCCCGGAGCATCATCTCGAGCACCTTGCGCTCAACTACGAGTTCGTTCAAGTCGCGCGCGATCAACTCGGCCACGGTGATCTTCGGGATGAACGTGGCATCGGGATTCTTCTTCGGATCGTCGGTGTAAAGCCCATTCTCGTCCTTGAGGTAGATCATCGAGCGGGCTGCGAACGCCTCTGCGATGAGGTAGACGCCGCTGTCGGTCCTGTACTGCGGGAGGCGTCCGACGCCCGGCGGCGGCTCCCACCAATGGAACGGAGGCGAGCCGGTCACGACGACAGGATTGTGCGCCGCGAGCAGCATCGGCAGCAGCGCGAGATTGTCTCTTCCGAGGCGTACGCCGTTGTACTTGGCCATCAGCGCGGCGATCATCAACGCGTTCTGCTCGGAGACGCCACTGCCGAGCGTCGCGAGCACCCCAGTTGGGAGCTCCAGCCGGCTTCCGATGTCATAGGCGTGTCGTGCACGTGTACCAGCCCCGACCCCGATGATCAGCTGGTGCCGGGGTGCGTTCGCGCCGAGCTCATCGATGATCGGAAAGACTGCTGAGCGTCCACGATCGATCAGGCTCTGCGCGCCGATCTTGACGACGTTCGCATTGGGAAGAATCTCCACGAGATCCCCAGGATCCGCGGCGCGCAGAGCAGCTAGCGACGCCACGCCTGCTGTGGGGTCTGGTGGGGGTATGTCGGAATCAGAAGCGGCTCTGCTCATATGTGTCCGTATGTCATAGGTCCGGGGGTGGCGGTCTGACCGTAACGCCTAAAGACCTCGATTGCTCGTGGACCTTCGCCAGTCGCGAACGCTGGGTCAGGTGTGGGCCACCGCCACGTTCGTCGTGATCGGCATGCGCAAGCGTCCGTCGGCGGTGGCGTAAGGCGCAAGGCGCGCGGCGACCTCCTCGGCTACCGCGCGTTGTGCGTCGCTCGGCGCGCTGCTGAACAGCTGCGCGATCGGGCCTGCCGCGATCGCCAGGGGAGCGAAGTCGACGTGTGATGCCCATGTGCATTCGATCGTTTCCTCCGTGACGGAGACGTCGCTGAAGCCGGCTGCTGAGACAAGACGGCCGAGTTCGTCAGCGTCGCTGAGCTGGAACGGTGAGCGCATCATCTCGCCGGCGTCGCGGCCGAGGTGAGTCGCGAGCGAATCGGCGACGGCGACAAAGGGGGAGTGCTCGATGTCCTTCCAAGTCGCAACCGCGGCACGCGCGTCACGCTTCAGCGCGCGGTGCATCTCGGACAGCGCCCGCGTACGGTCCGGAAAGAACTGCAGGCCCTGCTGGCAGAGCGCGAAGTCGAACGCGTCGTCAGCGAGCGGGAGCGACGCCGCGTCTGATTGCACGTAGGTGATCGGCGCGGCCCCCTGCTCCGTCGGGAGCGACCGCGCGATCCCTAACGTGGGCTCACCCAGATCGACGCCGGTCACCGAACCGCTCGTACCGGCAACTCGCGCAGCAGCGCGTGAAACCACGTCCGTTCCGCAGGCCACATCGAGCACCAATGATCCCGACTCGACGCCCACGAGCCCCACAAGACGTTCCGCAAACGGCGCGAACATCGCCGGCACCAGAAATCCCTCGTAGCTTGCAGGCGCGCTCCCGCCTTGAGCGCTCCAATCCATCGAGGCCATGCGAATCACCCCTAGTCGCGTGTATCAGGCGCGAGATTAGCCGACACGGTGACGCTGCGGCTACGAAGATGAATAGGATCTCAACCGTGGTCTGGGAGAGACCAGCTGGTAGCGTCTCGTCGGCTGGTCCGTGGGGCCCGGTCTTAGGGGGCAGAGGTTCATGCTGAGATTTGAGCCAGCGGTCCTCGATCTCTGTTGGTGTGAGCATCCGAGCGCTGAGTGACGTCGTTCGACGTGGAGGACCGGCCATCTTCACCTACACATCACGCCAACCGGGGCATGACATTCTTTCGAGCGCGCTGAGCTTCCCTGTTCACCGGCTGTGGCTGGCTCAGGGCTACAGTTCCGGTGCAGACTTCGAGCAGCGGTGCGGGTGTCCGTCGTTTGGTGTCCGCAATCCCGCTCGCGGCCCGCAGCTGACTCGAGGAACAGCTCGAGGGATCGAGATGAGCGGGCCGGATGACAGCGACCCAGTGTCCCGTACCTACAAACCCTAGGAGGACATCATGCCTGGACTCGCCGGCCGCATCTCTACGCTGACGAAGGCGAAGGTCTCCCACCTGCTCGACAATGCTGAGGATCCGGCCGAGACCCTCGACTACGCCTATAACCAACAGCTCGACGACCTTCAGAAAGTCAAGTCGGGAATTGTTGAGGTCGTCACCGCCAAGAAGCGCTTGCAGCTGCAAGAGGAGCAACTTCATGAGCAGGTCGACAAGCTCGACTCGCAGGCCAGGCAGGCGATGTCCGCGGGCCGTGAGGATCTTTCGCGCGCGGCGATCGAGCGGAAGCAGCTGATCATCGGCGAAGTCACCTCGTTGGACCAGCAGGTAGCCGACCTCGAGGCTCAGCAGCAGAAGCTGACGGATTCTGAGCGCAACCTGCAGACGAAGATCGAGGAGTTCCGCTCGAAGAAGGAAGTGATCAAAGCGCAGTACTCCGCGTCGGAGGCCCAGGTACGGATCTCGGAGGCTGCAACTGGCATCGGTGACCACATGGCCGACCTCGGCGAGGCGATGCAGCGGGCAATTGACAAGACCGACGACATGCAGGCGAGGGCAGCCGCGGTCGACGAGCTTCAGGCCGCCGGGACCTTCGACGACCTGACTTCAATCGGCGGCCCGCCGCAGGACGACATCGACAAGCAGCTCACTCAAATCGGTGCGCAGGGTGCGGTTGACCAGGAGTTGGCCAAGATGAAGGCGGAACTCGCCCCCGGCGCCGCGCAGCCCGCGCTCGGCGCCGGCGCGGAGGCGACCTCGGCTCCGGCTTCCGCTTCGAACCAGGAGGCGACCGCCGGTTCGGGTGACGAGACGCGTTCCCCATAGCCTCGCCGTCCAAGCTCGTGATCGCTTTCGCGCCCAGCGTGCATGAGGTCGGTCCGAGCGCGTCGACGACAGTCCCGCTAGCGCGAATCGATCAGGAGGGAAGTCGAGGGCGGACGCCGCCTTGCGTGTCCGCCGTGCCTGACTGACGAGACGGCGCATCTGACCAAGGGATCCGCGCTCATCGGCTCGTGGGGTCGTCGTACCTCGGGTCTAGATCGATCCGACGGGCCGCACGGCGCACCAGGACCAGCACGGCGATACCGACAAACGAAAGCACGACAACCACGGCCGTCACGATGCCTTCTAGCGTGCTCATGTGTGCAGCGGCTCCGGTCTCAGCGGGCGAGCGGTTTCCACTGGTTTGAGCCCGCCGTCGGGTCGCTGCAGCTCAAGTTCTCGGAGCTGCATGAGCGCGTGCCGGGCTCTTCCGCGTGAGCGGTACGGCAACGCGAGCGTGAACTCGTGTTCAGTCATGTCGGTCAGCTTTCGGTCGAGAGGTACTTCTGGACGGTGCCCTTCACACGGAACACCTCGCCCGTCAACCCTGTCAGGATCGCGTCGAACGCGTCGCGGTAGCTGCGCCGGGCCCTCAACCACTCTGGGGGAAAAACTCGTCGCTACGCCTATTTTCTCCCCCTAGGGTCGCGCGCACCGAGCGCCAGCAGGGCCATGAGATCGCTACGCACACCGTCGCGATCTGCCCGCCAGCGGAGGTCCGTGACTCGCAGTACACGCAGACCGTATCTCTGGAGCCACGCATCCTTGCGGCGGTCCCGCTCGATGTCTCTGACGACGATGTGATACGGACGTCCGTCAAGCTCCAACACCAACCCGTGCTCCGGCCAGTAGCAGTCAAGCTCCCATACACCGGCGAACTTGACGTTGCGCTCAGGCTCTGGAATCTCTGGGTGTGTCAGAAGCCACCGGTCGAAAGATTCCTCCAGTCCGGAATTCCGTTTCGGCATAGGTCGGTAGCCAGCAAGGGCGCGCTTGAGCTTGCCGATGCCGGGCTCACGGTGGTGGCGCCGTAGGGTCGCCTCCAGTTCCGTGAAATTCAGGAGTCCGCGTCGAACTGCGGCCTCGATCAGCGCATCAAGCTCGTCCGTGCCGGCGTCGCGCGCAACTTCGGTCACCATGCGCGCCACGGAGCTGAGTCGTAATCCTCTGCGAATCCTGATCTCCGACCTGGGCGGAGTCGTCGATACACGCCGCACCAGCAGTCCACGATGCCTGGGAGTGGAAGAAGCGACCACGCAAACCTCGATGGGTGCAAGGCTCATGGCCTGCAATCCCCAGACTGCGGCAGCCGTGCTGCCGGCCAACCAAGCGTCACCGCCGACCGCGACAAGAGCCGCCTGCAGGCGCGCAGCGTCGGTCAGCCGGTTTCGCCCGTCGGCATAGACGCCCCGGTGTAGCCGCCTCAGGTCCCCGTGCAAGACGAACCCGGCAATCTCGTCGGCGGTGAATCCGATCGCTAGCAGGCTCTTGCGGGAGATGACGCCGCTGTTCTCCCGCAGCACCCTCGTCATCCTCCGATCACGATCAGCCCGACTCTGGGGGAGAAATCCGTCCCTACGACTGGTTTCTCCCCCGGGGTTGGACCCAGCAGCATGCGGTACGCGTCCCATGTGCCGAGCGTGCCGTCAGACGTGTCACGGAACAAGACACGTTTGTGCCGCCTTCGTCTCAACACGCTGGCTGGCAATCCGCCGAGTAGCCTCACCGCCATGCCCGCTGGCGAACTGGCGATGGTCCTCCACACGCATATGCCCTATGTGGAGGGCTTCGGGACCTGGCCCTTCGGGGAGGAGTGGCTGTGGGAGGCGGCGGCGACTAGCTATGTGCCGCTGTTGCGGGTGCTCGACGGGCTCGGACCGGAGGTGAGCAGGACGAAGCTGACCCTGTCGCTGACGCCGGTGCTCTGTGACCAGCTCGAGGCGCCGGGGGCGCTTGAGCGCTGCGTAGCTTTCCTGCGGGAGATCCGGCCGGAGTCGCACCGGCTCGACATCGAGGAGCTCAACGCGGCCGGTGAGAGCAATGCAGTCGCCGAGCTCGAGCGCTCCGCTGACGAATACGCGGCGGCTGCTGACAGGCTCGAACGACTCGTACGCGAGGGCGGGCTCGTGCGGGCGCTCGGCCGGCACGCGACCTGGACGTCAGCCGCGAGCCACGCGATCCTGCCGCTGCTCGCTCTCGACGACGCGGTCGACTTGCAACTGCAGGTCGGCATCGACTCGTACCGGCACCGCTTCGGGGACTGGGGTGGAGGCTTCTGGCTGCCCGAGTGCGCGCACGCGCCGTGGCTGAACGGGATGCTGATCGAGGCTGGGATCCGGGGCGCGTGCATCGAGTTGACGAACGTGCTCGGCTATGGCAGCGAGCTCAACCTACGCCCGCAGAAGCCCAGCGACGGACCGGCGCTCCTACCGATAGACCGCGCGACGATCGATCTCGTCTGGGGCGAGCACGGCTATCCGTCGCGGCCCCCGTACCGCGACTATCACCGGCGCACACGCTACGACCACCACGTTCTGGCCAACGACGGCAGCGTCTATGACTACGACCGCGCCCGTCGGCAGGCGGGCGAGGACGCGCGCGAATTCGTCACCGCCGTCCGCGGCCGACTGGCCATGGCGAACGGTGGACTCTGCATCTGCGCGGTCGACACCGAGCTGCTCGGCCACTGGTGGTACGAGGGCCCGGTCTGGCTCGAGTCAGTCCTCAATGAGTCTGAGCGTCAAGGTCTCGCGCTGACGGCGCTCGACGTTGACGCGATCGCGCGCCACAGTCCGGTCGACATGCACATTTCCGAGTCCATGCACGTCACGAGCTGGGGGAGCGGCAGCGACCTGCGCACCTGGAGCGAGCCGTCCGTGGCGGACCTTGCGTGGCAGGCGCGTGACGCCGAACTTCACGCCTTCTTAGGCGGGGTCAACCGCTCGGAGCGTGCGCTGCGCGAGCTACTGGCACTGCAATCCAGCGACTGGGCGTTCCTCGCGCATCGAGGTTGGGCGGGCGACTACCCGAGGCAGCGTGCCAGCGGGCACGCTGCCCAGCTTTCCCGGGCATTGAAAGGGGAGACCGAGGAGCCGCATGTTCGTAATCTCGCCCCCTATCTGGAGCTCCGCTACTCGTAGCGCAGATCCACCGGGTGCTCGCGCATTCTCAGCAAGCGTGCGGGCACGCCGCCGACGACCGCATCTTCGGGCACGTCCGCGGTCACCACGGCGCTTGTGCCGATGATGGCGTTGTCACCAACGGTGACACCGCGCAGGATGCAGGCGCCGTATCCGATCCAGACGTTGTGGCCGACGCGCACGTCGCGCTTGTAGATGCCCTGCTCGCGGATCGGACGCTCGACGTCGGCGGTGCCGTGGTCGAAGTCGATCATCATCGTGCGGTCGGCGATGATGCACTCGCGGCCGATCGAGATGTGCTGGTAACAGGAGAGCGTGCACTCTTGGCCGAGCACCGACCTGGCGCCGATCGAGACGACCCCCTCGTGCACGCGGATCTTGCAGCCGTCACCGATCCAGGACCAGCGGCCCAGCACGACCTTCGCGTCACGCCCGATTTCGAACTTCACGCCACTGCAGACGAAGCAGAGTCCATCGGTGACCAGGCGTCCGCGCCAGCGCAGCTTCAGCCAAAGCCAGCGCGTGACCAGGGGCAAGTAACCCCAGTGCAACATGTGGTGGTCCCGCGCGAAACGCAGGAACGCGCGCGGTCCGCCGCTAAGGGGTGCCGGCGGCCGCCTTGGCGGCACCAGGCTGCGTCGTCGGAGGGGTGTAGCGGTGCGCGGCGGCACGCGGCAATGCTAATCGGCATCATCTCATGCGGATGAGTGAGACCCAGGCCGGCAGTCAGTCAACGCTTGCGCAACGACTTCTCTCCGGCGACCGGCGTGCGCTCGCCCGTGCGATCACCCTGGTTGAGAACAACGACCCGCAGGGTTGGGAGGTCGTGCGCGAAATCTACCCCCATACCGGCAAGGCAGCCGTGATCGGGTTCACGGGCCCGCCCGGTGCCGGCAAGTCGACGCTGCTTGCAGAAGTCACGAAGCTCGAGCGAGCCCGTGACCGCTCGGTGGCGGTGCTCTCGATCGATCCCTCATCGCCCTTCTCGAAGGGCGCCCTGCTGGGCGACCGGATCCGCCTCAGCGACCACTTCCTGGATCCGGGCGTGTTCATCCGATCGATGGCGAACCGCGGTGCGCTGGGAGGCATGAGCGAGGCGGCACTGCAGACGGCGTTGCTGATGGACGCGAGCGGGCGCGACCTCGTGCTGCTGGAGACCGTCGGAGTTGGCCAGGCTGAGGTCGACGTGATCGACCACGCCGACACCGTCGTGCTCGTGCTGATGCCGGGCTCGGGCGACTCGATTCAGGCCTTGAAGGCCGGTGTGATGGAGATCCCGGACGTGATCGTCGTGAACAAGGCCGAGCACCCGCTGACCGACGCGATGGTCCGCGAGATCAAGGGTGTGCTGGCGCTCGGACCGCGGGATGGCTGGCGGGTCCCGGTGATGCGCACCCGGGCTGTGACCGGCGAGGGGGTCGAGGAGCTGCTCGCGAAGCTCGCCGAGCACCGCGCCTATATCGAGGCCGAGGGCACGCTGTCCGATCGCCGCCGCCGCAACCTGCAGAGCGAGGTTCTGGCGATCGCTGAGCAGCGCTTGCGCCGCGAACTCGAGGCAGCGGTCGCCGACGACCCCGAGTTCCAGAAGCTGCTCGAGCGTGTGGCCGCGCGCGAACTCGACCCGGCGTCGGCCGCCGCAGAGATCCTCGAGGCGCGGGACGGGACAAGCTGATGCCGGCAGCGATCGAGGCGACGGATCTGCGCAAGCACTACCCGCCCAATGTGCAGGCGCTCGACGGCATCAGCCTGACCGTCGAGTCCGGCACGATCTTCGGCGTGCTCGGACCCAACGGGGCTGGCAAGTCAACGCTGACGCGAGTGCTGTGCACCCTCACGAGTCCCGACAGCGGCGGCGCGACCGTGGCCGGGATCGACGTGCTCAAGCACCCGGTCCAGGTGCGGCGTGCGATCGGCGTCGTCGGTCAGAAGCACGGGTCCGACCCGAACGCGACGGGTCGCGAGAACCTGGTATTGCACGGTGAGTTCAACGGGCTCACCGGCCGCGACCTGAAGGGCCGCGTCGCGACCGCACTGGAGCGTTTCGAGCTCGTCGACGCCGCCGACCGCCAGGTGCGTACTTACTCGGGCGGAATGGCACGCCGCCTCGACATCGCGATGGGGCTGCTCAACCAGCCGCGGGTTCTATTCATGGACGAGCCGACGACTGGGCTCGATCCCGAGGCGCGGGCACTGATGTGGACCTACATCGAGCAACTCGCGGCGGAGGAGCAGATGACGATCTGGCTGACCACCCACTACATGGACGAGGCCGACACCCTGACCGCGCACCTTGCGATCGTCGACCGCGGGCGGATCGTCGCGCAGGGGACGCCGGACCAGCTCAAGCGCGAACTATCCGGCGACGCCCTGCTGGTCGAGCTGGTCGATCCGGACGAGTCGCGTGCCCGCTCGGCGCTTGCGCGGATCGATGGCGTTCATGAGATCGAGTTCGATGGCCGGATGCTGCGCGCCCGTGCGCAGGACGGCGCAGCCACGCTACCGGCGGTGCTCGGGGCGCTCGACGACGAGCAGGTGAAGGTCGCGTCGGTGAAGGTCGCGCGGCCATCGCTCGACGACGTCTACCTTCGTCATGCGGGCCGCGCTTTCGAGCAGGCTGAGGCGGAATCGTCGGGGAAGACGGCATGACGGCGGCGTTCAGGCAGACCTGGCAGGTGTACCTGCGCGGGGTGCGGACGCTGCTGCGCCAGCCCGCCTTCCTGCTGATCACGATCGTGCAGCCGATCGTCTGGCTGCTGCTGTTCGGCGCCCTCTTCAAGGCCGTCGCACGCATCCCCGGATTCCGTGGCACCTACATCGACTTCCTCACGCCCGGCGTCGTCGTGATGCTTGCAGTGTTCGGCGCCGGTTGGTCCGGGATGGCGTTCGTCGAAGACATCGCCAACGGCGTGATGGACCGCATGCTCGCCTCACCGGTGTGGCGGGGAGCGCTGAACGTCGGTTGGGTCGCCTACGAGGCGTTCGCCGTAATGGTCCAGACGGTCCTCATCGTCATCCTGGCGCTGCTGCTGGGCGCCGACTTCAAGGGCGGCGTGATCGGCGTGATCGTGATGTTCTTCATCGGCGCACTGCTCGCGTCGGTGGTCGCGTCGCTCTCGAACGCCGTCGGCGTGCTCGGCCGCCAGCGCGAGACCGTGATCGGCGTTGTGAGCTTCTTCCAGCTGCCGCTGACCTTCCTGTCCACGGGGATGATGCAGAAGAACCTGCTGCCCCATTGGATGCAGACCGTGGCGAAGTTCAACCCCGTCAATTGGGCTGTCGTGGCGGCACGCGCAGCTGCGATGCAGAAGACCAACTGGGGTGTGGTCGGCACGCACGTGGCGCTGCTTGCGGCACTCGCGGTGATCGCGGGATTCGTGGCCTCACGCGCGTTCGCCCGCTACCAACGATCACTCTAGTAGCTAAGCCCCGAGCGCCCGCGCGATCACCAGCTCCTGAATCTCGTCGGTCCCTTCGCCGATCGTGAGGATCTTGGCGTCGCGGTAGAAGCGACAGACGGGGTACTCCTCGATGAAGCCGTAGCCACCGTGGATCTGGACGGCTTCGTCGGCGGCGTGGACTGCGAGGCGGCCGCTCTTGAGTTTGGCCTGTGCTGCGACCAGCGAGAAGTTCTTGCCGTGATCCTTGAGCCAAGCGGCCTTTTGAACGAGCAGCCGGCAGGCCTCGATCTCGGTCGCGACGTTCGCGAGCTTGGCCTGGATCGTCTGGAAGCTCGAGATCGTGCGGCCAAAGGCCTTCCGCTCCTTGGCGTAGGCGAGCGCCTCGTCGAGCGCGCCCTGGGCAAGGCCGACGCCCATCGCGGCCACACCGATGCGGCCGATGTCGAGCACCTGGAGGAACTGCCGCAGGCCGCGACCGCGTTCGCCCACGAGGTTCTCCTCGGGTACCCGGCAGTCGCTGAACGTCAGCGGCCGCGTATCGGAGGCGTGCCAGCCCATCTTGCGGTACTGGGCTCCCTGCTCGTAACCGGGCGTGCCGTTCTCGACGAGGATGTTCGAGATCTCGCGCTGCTCACCGAGGGCGGCCGGGTGGGATGAGCTCTCGCCGGTCAACGCGGTGATCACGACGAGCCCAGAGATCTCGGTCCCGGCGTTGGTGATGAACTGCTTGGCGCCGTTGATCACCCAGTCGCCGCCGTCGAGGCGCGCGCGAGTCTGGGTGTTGCCGGCATCCGACCCGGCTTCCGGCTCTGTCAGCCCGAACGCACCGAGGATCTCGCCGCTACATAGACGCGGGAGGAAGCGCTGCTTCTGTTCCTCGCTGCCGAAGAGGTAGACGGGTTGGGTACCGAGCGAGGTGTGCGCACAGAGCGTGATCGCGACTGAGGAGTCGACCCGCGTCAGCTCCTCGACGACCATCGCGTAGTCGAGCGTGCTGCCGCCGCCGCCGCCGTATTCCGGCGAGAACGGGATCCCCATGAGGTCGAGCTTGCCGAGTTTGCGCACGATGTCGTAGGGGAATTCATGGTCGCGGTCAAGCCGCTCGGCGACCGGCGCAATCTCCGCGCGGGCGAACTCGCGCACCATGTCGCGCAACAGCCTGTGGTCGTCCGAGACGTCGAACTCCATGCAGGGACAATACGATCAACAGCAGTATCGGGCTGCGGGAGGCCTCGCTCGCGCTACCAACGATCCGAACCGGAGCTGTCCAAACGATGCCGAAGACCGTAATTCTGTCTGCTGTGCGTACGCCGATCGGGAAGCTCGGTGGTGGCTTGGCGAGTCTTGATGCGGCTGCGCTCGGCGGGATCGCGATTGCTGCGGCGCTGGAGCGTGCTGAGGTTGCGCCCGAGCGGGTTGATCACGTGGTGATGGGCCAGGTGTTGCAGGCCGGCCAGGGTCAGATCCCGTCGCGGCAGGCGCAGATTCATGCAGGGATCCCCAAAGAGGTTTCGTCGGAGACGATCAACAAGGTCTGTGCGTCCGGTGTGCGCGCGGTCGGGATGTTAGATTCGGCGATTCGTGCTAATGATTTGGAGGTTGGTGTCGCGGGTGGGATGGAGTCGATGTCCAACGCCCCCTATCTGCTCAAGGAGGCCAGGTTTGGGATGCGGATGGGTGATGGCAAGGCACTTGACGCGATGATCCATGACGGTCTGACCAACCCGTTCTCGGGTGAGCACATGGCCCGAGAGGCCAGTGAGGTCGCTGCGGAGTTTGAGATGACCCGGGCCGATATGGATCGGTGGGCGTTGCGTTCTCATCAACTCGCGATCAAAGCGACTGATGAGGGGCGGCTGCCCGAGGAGATCGTGGCGGTCACGATCCATTCGCGTAAGGGCGACAGCACGGTTGAGGTTGATGAGTCGCCACGACGCGACACGTCGCTTGAAACGCTCGCGAAACTACCGCCGATCTTTATGGAGAACGGCACCCACACTGCCGGCAACGCCCCCGGCGTCAATGACGGCGCCGGTGCGTTGGTGGTGGCGAGTGATGAGTGGGCGCGTTCTAATGATCGTCGCCCGCTGGCGACGATCATCGCTCAGGCGCAGGTCGCCGATGACTTCGCGTATCTGGCGCGTACGCCCGCGAAT
>DATAUP010000038.1:0-5146 GCA_036268195.1 Solirubrobacteraceae bacterium | reverse complement strand
AGTACCCGCGGTGGTGGTATGAGTGGAACCTCCAGCTGACTCGGTTCAGCAACCGGGTCGCCGTCTACTTCGCACTGATGGACGACCGCTATCCCTCCACCGACGAGGAGCAGGCCGTCCACCTGAACTTCACCTATCCCGATGCCAAGGTCGACCTCAGCCGGGGTCTGCCACTTGTCAAGTGGCTACTGGTGATTCCGCACTACGTCGTGCTGTTCTTTCTGACGATCGCGGCGTTGGTCGCCGCCATCATCGCGTGGTTCGCGATCCTGTTTACGGGACGCTACCCGAGGTCGCTGTTCGACTTCATCGAGGGCGTATTTCGTTGGCACAACCGTGTCGCGGCCTACGCCTTCCTGCTGATCACCGATCGCTATCCGCCATTCAGCCTGCAGTCTTAGCGGTCGGCGCCGCAGTGGGGGACGGTCAGGCGAGCGTG
The DNA here is from genome assembly GCA_036268195.1 of Solirubrobacteraceae bacterium. Classification (GTDB taxonomy): domain Bacteria; phylum Actinomycetota; class Thermoleophilia; order Solirubrobacterales; family Solirubrobacteraceae; genus Palsa-465. Next base: position 4,707 of record DATAUP010000038.1, on the reverse strand, counting down.
CCGAGCACGAGCGGCACGATCCGCTCCGCGCCGGCGCGCCGCAACTGACCGCCGATCATCGCGAGGCTCCAACCGGAGTTTCGCGTGTCGTCGAACAAGATGCCGGTGCCGGCCGGCGGTGCGCCGGTCACCGAGAACGCGCCCCGGACATTGGCGGCTTGCTGGGCAGCGTTGGCCATCTCCAGTTGCGGCGGGCGCGACGCGCGCCGCGCGACGAGTTCGACATATGGCACCCCGAGCTCGACGGCGACCTGGGCAGCCAGGTGTGTGAGCGTGTGCCCGAGGCGCGTCGACGGCACGCTCGTCACCCAGCTGGCGTCGACGCCAGCGCCGCGCAGGACGTTCGCAAGTGCGGCCGCGACCTCAGGATCCAGGGTGCCCGCGCTAAGGCCCCGCTCGATGGCCGGCCACCAGCCGCCGTCGCCGATTCGCGCCAGCGACCAGCCTGGATCGATGCGCGCATCGTCAGGGATCTTGCGCATCGTGGAGGCGGCGTCAGGTGCCATCTTCTTCGCTTCGAGCTCGATCGGGCGTGAGCGCAGGTGGCGCTCGGCCTGCTCGACCAACACCGGGTCGAGCGAGCCTGCATACTTCGGTCCCGTGCAGTTTGAGCAGCGACCGCAGTCCTCGGCGCTCGGATCGTCGAGCTCCTGCTGCAGCACTCGCATCAGACAGCGGCCGTCGCCGCCGAAGGCTGCCATCGCGCGTTGTTCGGCTCGCCGCAGCGCCGTAACCTGCGCGTAGCGCTCTCCGTCGTAAGACCAGTCCGCTTCGGGAACGAGTAGCCAGCGACTTCCGGCCCGGCGCACGGCGCCCTCAACGTCGAGGATCTTGAGCATCGATTCAAGCCGTCCCATCCCGAGGTTGACCGTGCCCATCAACTCGCGTGTCGTCAGCCCCGCCTCGCCGGCGACCTCGAGCTCGTGTAGTACGGCCGTCGCGCGCTCGCGCGACGGGAAGGCCTGTGCGATGAAGAAGTCCTGGATGCGTCGATCCTCGGCGCCGCGCAGCAGCACCACGTCGGCGTGCTCGACGCCGCGACCGGCGCGACCGACCTGCTGGTAATAGGAGATGACTGAGCCGGGCGCCTGGTAGTGGACGACGAACGACAGGTCGGACTTGTCGTAGCCCATCCCCAGAGCGCTGGTCGCGACCACAGCCTTGAGCTCGTTGCGCAGCAGCCGCTCCTCCGTCGCCACGCGGTCGTCGCTGCCTTGCTCGCCGCTGTAAGCCACTGCCTGGATGCCATTGGCGGTCAGGAACTCCGCCACCTGCTCGGCGTCGCGTTTGGTCAGGGTGTAAACGATCCCGCTTCCCGGCAGCTTCGGCAGGTGCTGCACGAGCCACGCGAGCCGCTGCGCCGGACGCGGGAGCTCGAGCGCCTCCAGCCGCAAGCTCGTTCGCGCCAGCGAACCTCTGTAGGAGCGCAGCGGCTGACCTTCGCGCGGAGTGAGCTGCTCCACAACATCGGCGGCGACGCGATCGTTGGCGGTTGCTGTCGTGCCGAGCACGGCGACGTCCGCGGACAGCGCGTCGAGCATGTCCTTCACGCGCCGGTAGTCGGGGCGGAAGTCATGGCCCCAGTCGGAGATGCAGTGTGCCTCGTCGATCACGAGCAGCCCGACGGAGGCCGCGAACATCGGCAGCATCGACTCCCGGAACTGTGGGTTGTTGAGTCGCTCCGGGCTGATCAGCAGTAGGTCGACGCTGTCCTGTCGAAGCTGGTCGCGGACCGTCTCCCAGTCGTCGCGGTTGGTGCTGTTGATCGTGTGTGCGCGCAGGCCCAGCCGCTGTGCCGCGGCGATCTGGTTGCGCATCAGCGCCAGCAACGGGCTCACGATCAGTGTTGGGCCCAAGCCGGCCTCGCGCAGCAGCGCTGTCGCGACGAAGTAGACCGCCGACTTGCCCCAGCCAGTGCGCTGAACACACAACACGCGCGCGCGGTCGACGACCAGGTCGCCGATCGCCTCCAGTTGCCCATCCCGGAAGCACGCATCCGGCTCGGCCGTCAGTGAGCGCAGACGGTCGAGCGCGACCGTCTCGAAGGTCTCAGTCATCGCCGCCATCACCTCATCGTGACAAGGCACGCGGGGGCTTCGTGCATGGCGCCGCTCTGCAACCGGTTGCAACCAAACGAATGAACGGGTAATCTTGCAACCGGTTGCAATGGATCGGGACCGCGTCAAGACCATCGCTGACATCGCACGCATCGCGGGCGTCTCGAAGGCCACCGTTTCACGTGCGCTCAATGACAGCCCGCTCCTTAGTGCCGAGACCCGGGAGAGAGTGCGTGCCGTCGCCCGCGAGCACGGCTTCGAGATGAACGATTCGGCACGCCGTCTGAGCCTGCGTCAGAGCAACGTGATTGCGCTTGTCACGTATCGCTACGAGCCGAACGAGGACGTGCCGGACGCTTTCCTCCTCGAAATCATGAGCGGGCTTGGCGCCGGCCTACATGCCGGCGGCTACGACCTGCTCCTGATCCAGATCGCCGCCGGAGACACGAACTGGATCGCTCGCTACTTGGATTCGGGACGCGTGGATGGCTTCGTGCTGCTGTCCGCAAGTTGCACGGAGGAGCACCTTCACACGCTTGAAGCGCGCGGCGCGCCCTTTGTCGTCTGGGGGCGGAAGTCAGACAGCGGCAGCTTCAGCACTGTCACGGGCGACAGCTTCGCGGGCGGCCGGATGGCGACCGAGCATCTGCTTCGGGCCGGCCGGGGACGAATCGCGTTCATCGGCGGTTTCGCACAGGAGCACGAGGTGAGAGACCGCTACCGGGGATATGTCGCCGCTCTCGCTGCGCTCGGCATCGAGCTCGACGAATCGCTTGTCGCATACGGGGACTACACGCCGGAGTCCGGGGCGGCGAAGATGCGGGAACTGCTCGAGCGCCACAGCGATCTCGACGGCGCCTTCGTGTGCAGCGACCTGATGGCGATCGCAGCCGTCGATGAGCTCCGCGCGCAGGGCCGGAGCGTGCCACAGGATGTCGCGGTCGTTGGCTATGACGACATCGCGATCGCCGCGCACAGCGACCCGCCGCTCACGACAATCCGCCAGCCCGGCCCGCTGGTGGGGCGCCTGCTCGCGCAAAGCGTGATCACGCGTGTGACGACTGGAGCCGTGACGCACGTTTCGATTCCGGCGGAGCTCGTTGTTCGCGTCTCAGCCTGATCTTTTCTTTTCAAGTTCTTGCAACCGGTTGCATATCAGGAGGAAACTACCAATGATTCATCCCCAGCCAGCCACCGTCCTCATACTTCTGTGGGAGGAGCAAATCCGCCGACCGCCCGAGTACGTCGAGCCGAAGAGGTCCGTCATCGATGGATGGCTGCGCCGAGGCTTGAAGAAAGGACGCGCCCTCCCAGTGCTCACGGCTACGCGAAGCGCTCCACGACCGCGGCTCGAGCGCAGATCGCTGCGTCCTCGACGACGAGGTCCAGTGGGTCCTGGTCAAAGGAGGCGGGTACGTCGTCCCGCGTGTCTCGCGCGGAGGCGGGCACGCTTGGATCGATGACCACGATCTCGACCAACCGGCCTGGCATGACGTGCCGTCGGGGGCGGGGAACTTCGCGAGAGGACCGTGGACCGACGACGGCGGTTCGTCCATCTTCATCTCAGGGAGAGTCCATGTCGCGTGAGTCCGAGCCACTGAAGCCTTGACCAACGCTCGCGGCCGGGCGAGCAATAGACGTTTTGACTGGACACCGGGTGAGACCAAAACCCTCCCTAATGAGGGCGCCCTAACATGTTGGATGATCTCTACGGTCCCGATCTTTTTAGGAGCATATGCCTGAGCGCCGCAGTCTTTCCACGACGGTTACCGAAGCAGCCTGGTTGACGCCGAGCATGGTCAGGATCGTCGTCGGCGGCCCCGACCTCGAGGGCTTCGGCGCCGGCGAGTTCACTGACCATTACGTCAAGTGCCGGTTCGGCGACAAGACGCGCTCCTACACGGTTCGAGCGTGGGATCCCGAGCGTCTTCTGCTGACGCTCGATTTCGTCGTGCACGGCGATGCGGGGATTGCCGGACCGTGGGCCGCCGGCGCCAAGCCAGGAGACCAACTCGAGATCAGGGGGCCCGGCGGCGCCTACACGCCTTCCCCGGAGGCCGATTGGCACCTTATGGTCGGCGACGACGCCGCGCTCCCGGCGATCGCCGTATCGCTGTCGCGCGTCCCGGCTGGGGTCCCGGTGTTCGTCGTGGTCGAGGTGGAGGGACCTGAGCATCAGCAGCCGCTCGAGTCGGCCGGGGACCTTCGCGTCACCTGGGTCCATCGCGGTCACGACGCGGCGGGACAGGACCCCTCGTTGCAACTCGATGCTGTCAGGGCATTGTCTCTCCCGGTCGGTCAGGGACATGCGTTCGTCCACGGTGAGGCCACCACCGTCCGCCTCGTCCGCCGTCACCTGGTGCTCGAGTGCGGCCTGCCGGTGGAGTCGCTATCGGCCAGCGGCTACTGGAAGCTGCGGCGCACCGATGAAGAGTGGCGCGCTGAAAAGCGCGAATGGATCGCCACAGCCGAGGCTGATCTCGCAGGCAATCCCGCCGCCTAGCGTTGATCAATCCAGAGTTGGCCGAAGGCTCCCGTCCAGAATCGGTCAGCAGAGCCAGAAAGCCGCCCCAAAAAGGGGCGGCTTTGCAGGAGCTCACGGAATGGCGAGACCCGGACTTGAACCGGGGACACCACGATTTTCAGTCGT
>DATAUP010000037.1:0-65022 GCA_036268195.1 Solirubrobacteraceae bacterium | reverse complement strand
CTGGAAACACGACCGCCCAGGCGTCCACCACGACCTCAGCACCATGCTCGCACTCGCCAGCGAGCGCGGCCAGCCTCAGGCCGCGCGAACGGAGGCTCGAGAGGCGCGAGACGATGCTGCTCAGGCCGCGGCCTGAACCGCGGCCTGACTAGTCGCGGTAGCGCAGTCCGTCGAGGGCGATATCGAGGATGTGCTCGCGCTGTTGCGGCGTCGCCGGCTCGATCTTGGCGATTCCGCCGACGAGCTGCACGATCTCGGTGAAGTCGGTGTCGGTGCGGACGGTGTGGGCTTCTTGAGCGCGCTTCAGCACCGGCTCACCTGCGACGAACAGGTCTGAGCGGCAGGTCTTGAAGAAGGCGGCGTCGTGGTCGACGTAGTTGAGCAGCTCGTTGGCCAGAGCCTTCTTAGTGGCCAGATAGCTGACGAGCCGGTGCATCAGCGCCACGAAGCTGTCCCATTCCGGCATCTCGAGCAGCTCCTCGGTGGCGCTGCAGAGCTCCTGCACCTCGCCGATGTAGACCGCCTCGAGCAGCGCCGGGCGCGTGGGGAAGTGGCGGTAGAGCGTGCCGATGCCCACGCCCGCGCGGCGGGCGATCGCCTCGAGTGAGGCAGACGTGCCGCATTCGGCAAATGACTCGCGCGCGGCGGTGACGATCTTGTCGTGGTTGCGCTTGGCGTCGGCGCGCATGGCGCGGCCGTTCGCCTCCCTACCCGCCTCGGCGGGGGCCTCTGAGGAACTCTGCTGAGCAGTTGTGTCGGTTGTGGTCACTGAATCTTCACCCCAGCGGCTTGACAAACCGGAGGGACCCTCCGTATAGTATCCGGAGGAAGCCTCCACATAGTTCTGGAGGCACCCTCCAGTTTAGGACGTTTGTCAAAGCGCCCGCAACGCCTCGGCAATCGGCCCGAAACACGGCTTCATCTCTCTCCCTTTCTCATCTCTCTCCTCTCAGCTCCACCCCTCAATCACAGGACCTTTATGACTTCAGAACGACGTCGCTGGATGGCGCTCGTAGTCGTGTGCCTCGCACAGCTGATGATCGTGCTCGACACCACGATCGTCAACGTTGCGCTTCCCTCGATTCAGCGCGACCTCCACTTCACTCAGGGCAATCTGACCTGGGTCATCAACGCATTCCTCGTCACGTTCGGCAGCTTCCTGCTGCTCGCCGGCCGGCTGGGTGACCTGCTCGGCCGCAAGCGCGTGTTCCTTTACGGCGTGACGCTGTTCACGCTCGCGTCGCTGGCCTGCGGCGCGGCGGAAAGCTCGACCGTCCTGATCGCTGCGCGCTTCGTGCAGGGCATCGGCGCCGCCATGCAGGCCTCGGTGATCCTCGCGATCATCGTCATCGAATTCCAGGAACCGGCTGAACGCGCCCGCGCGATGAGCGCCTACGTGTTCACCGCCGTCGCCGGCGGCTCGCTCGGCCTGCTGGCTGGTGGCGTGCTCACACAGCTGCTCAGCTGGCACTGGATCTTCTTCGTGAACCTTCCGATCGGCGCGCTCGCAGTCATCGCCGGCCGGGTGCTGATCCCCGACGACTCGGGTACCGGCATCAGTGAGGGCGTCGACTGGCTCGGTTCGCTGCTGGTCACGCTTGCGATCGGAATCGCTGTGTACGCGATCGTCGAGGCAACCAGTTACGGCTGGGGCTCGCCGCGCGTGATCGGCGGCGGTGCGGTTGCCGTAGCGATGCTGGTCGGCTTCGTCGCGCTCGAGTCGCGCATCGACAACCCGATCATGCCGCTGCGCATCCTCAAGCTCCGCGGCCTGGTCGGCTCCTGCATCACTCGAGGCTTCCTCGTGACCGGCATGTACGGCACGTGGTTCCTCGGGAGCCTCTATCTCGAGCACATCCTTCACTACGACGCGATCCAGACCGGCCTGGCATTCATGCCGTGGACGCTGACCGTCGCGGTGCTGTCGATGGGCGTGACCCGCCGGCTGGTCGCTCGCCTCGGTGCGATGCGGGTGATGGTCAGCGGCATGGTGCTGGTCGCCGTCGGGCTGTACGTGATGCACGGCATCAGCCTGCACACGGACTACTTCCCGCGGCTGTTCATCGGGTTCTTCCTGATGGGCTTCGGGATCGGCAACGCTTTCATGCCGATGCTGACGATCGCGATGGCGGATGTCCCGCAGGCAGATGCAGGCCTGGGCTCGGGGATCGTCAACGTCTCCCAGCAGGTCTCCGGCGCGCTGGGGTTGGCCGTGCTCAGCACCTTTGCGACCAACCACAGCAGCACGCTGATCGCCGCGCATCACACGCTCGACACGTCGCTGCTCAGCGGTTACCGGCTCGCTTACGCGCTCGCGATCGCGAGCGTCCTGGTCGGTGTTGGCGTCGCGGTGACGGTGCTGCGCAAGCGCAGCGCGCCAGCCTCAGAAGTGGCCGTGAACAGCGTTGGCGGTGATGCGCCGCGAGTCATCCGGAGCGGGGCGCAGGATGAGGATCTCGGCGGGGACGTTTCCGAGCAGCCAGGTGAGGTCATCCTGGCTTAGTCCCTGGCGAGGGCCCTCGGTCGCGGACACGATGACGCGCTCGAAGTGCTCCTGGTCAAGCAGGCGTTGAAGCGCGTCGCGGTAGGTGCGTCCCCGGCTGACTCTCGAGTCGACGTGGACGCCCGCCGCGGCGGCGCGCTGCTCGATCGCCTCGAGCAGCGGCATCCCAACCATGCAGGCAGCCGGCAGCGGCGAGTCGATCGGCAGGTTGCGTGGGACGCGTGCCAGGAAAGCCGGCACGATCGTCGAGCCCTCGGCGTGAGCGAGGCGGATCGCCGCCTCGAACGCCCGGCGAGAGATCGCCTGACTGGTGAACGGCAGCAGGATTCGGTCTCCGGATGGCTTGCTTCCAGTTCCGGTGGCCTTAGTCGCAGTACGGGTTTTCATGCTTGTTCCTCCGTTGGCCTTTGCGTCCGGTCGGCGACGATTCGTACATCGACGCCCGGGAGCAGTTCCATCAGGCTCTGGGGTAGTGGGGTTCGCAGGCGAGCGAGCCCGCGAGCGGGACGGGCACGGCCCATCAGGATGTAGGTGCTGCGCTGGCGGCGGGCCACGTCGGCGATCGCCTTTCCGAGCTCGTCGGATTCCTCGACGAACATGTGCGCGCCGAGCAACGAGGCCAGCTGCCGAAGTGCCGTCAGCGAGCGCTCCTCGTCTTCGGTGAGGGGACGCGGCGGCCGGATCCAGAGCAGGTCGAGGTCGGCACCCAGTCGTTGCGCTGAGCGCCAGGCACGGCGCACCAGCCGGTGCGCTCCCGGATACGGCTCCACCAGCGCGAGCAGCCGCTCGCTGACGGCCTGTGGTGCCTCAAAGGCGATCGTCTCCTCGCGTGAGCCCACGTTGCTCGCGGCGGCGAACCGCCGCTGGCCGACCTCCTGCGCGACCTGCCGCAGGGCGACCTCGCGCAGTGCCGATAAGTTCTCGATCCGGAAGAAGTTGTTGAGCGCCGCGTCGATGCGCTCCTTCGGATAGATCTTGCCGGCACGCAGCCGCTCGAGCAGCTCCTCCGGTGTCAGGTCGACGACGACGATCTCGTCCGCACGGCCCAGCAACGCGTCTGGGATCGTCTCGCGCACGCGGACCCCGCTGAGCTCGGCGACCTGGTCGTTCAGCGATTCCAGGTGCTGGACGTTGACGGTCGATAGCACGTCGATGCCGGCGTTGAGCACGTCCTCGACGTCCTCGTAGCGCTTGACGTGCTCGAGTCCGGGGGCATTGCTGTGTGCGAACTCGTCGATCAGGCAGACGTCGGGCGCGCGCTTGAGGATGGCCGCTAGGTCCATCTCTTCGAGCTGCGTTCCGCGGTAGTTGACCTCGCGGCGCGGCAGGATCTCGAGCCCTACCGCCAGGCGGGCTGTCTCGGCACGGCCGTGCGTCTCGAGCAGCCCGATGACGACGTCGCGGCCATCCTGCTTCTCGGATTGGCCCTCGAGCAGCATGCGATAGGTCTTGCCGACACCCGCGGCCATCCCGATCACCACTCGGAGGCGGCCTCGCGGCGGCCCCTCCAGTGATGTCGACACCTGATCTGAGTCAGTTACGCCCGTTGCTCACGCTCCGAGCAGATTGTGGACGATCAGGTCGATCAGCTTGATCCCGATGAACGGCGCGATCAAGCCGCCGAGGCCGTAGATCCAGAGGTTGCGCCGCAGCAGTGCGCTGGCGCCGATCGGACGGTATGAGACGCCCCTGAGCGAGACCGGGATCAACAGTGGAATCACGATCGCGTTGAAGATGATCGCCGAGATCACCGCCGAGTGCGGGTCGCCGAGCTTCATGATGTTCAGGACGTGGAGCGGGCCTTTGCCGCCGGCTGTGGCCGCGTAGGTTGAGACGAAGATCGCCGGCAGGATCGCGAAGTACTTCGCGACGTCGTTGGCGATGCTGAACGTGGTCAGCGCGCCGCGGGTAATCAGCAGCTGCTTGCCGACCTCGACGATCTCGATGAGCTTCGTCGGGTTGGAGTCGAGGTCGACCATGTTGCCGGCCTCGCGGGCGGCCTGCGTGCCGGTGTTCATCGCCACGCCGACGTCGGCCTGGGCGAGCGCGGGTGCGTCGTTGGTGCCGTCGCCGGTCATTGCGACCATCCGGCCTGCCGCCTGCTGCTCCCTGATCAGCTCGAGCTTCTTCTCAGGCGTGGCCTCGGCGAGGAAGTCGTCGACGCCTGCCTCTTCAGCAATCTTGGCGGCGGTCAGGCGGTTGTCGCCGGTGATCATGATCGTGCGGATGCCCATCGCCCGAAGCTGGTCGAAGCGCTGGCGCATCCCCTCCTTGACGGTGTCCTTCAGGTAGATCACGCCCAGCACCTGGTTGTCGCGGGCGACCGCCAGCGGCGTGCCGCCCTCCCCGGCAATCCGGTCGAGAGCGGGACGCAGCTCCGCCGGGGGACGGCCGCCTTCATCCTCGACCATCTTGATGACCGCGTCGCCGGCGCCCTTGCGCAGCCGATGCCCATCGAGGTCGACGCCGCTCATCCGCGTCTGCGCGGTGAATGGCACGAACTCCGCGTGCAGCTTGCTCATGTCGTGCTCGCGGATTCCGTACTGCTTCGCGAGCACGACAATCGACCGACCCTCGGGGGTCTCGTCAGCGAGTGAGGAAAGCTGCGCGACCTCCGCCAGCTCCGCCTCGGGCACGCCCGGCATCGGCACGAACTCCGACGCGAGGCGGTTGCCGATCGTGATCGTGCCCGTCTTATCGAGCAGCAGAACGTCGACGTCACCGGACGCCTCGACTGCGCGGCCTGAGAGCGCCAGCACGTTGCGGCGTACGAGCCGGTCCATGCCGGCGATGCCGATCGCCGACAGCAGCGCCCCGATTGTGGTCGGAATCAACGCCACCAGCAGGCTGATCAGTGTCGTCTCCGAGATCGCCGTGTGCGCGAACAGACCAAAGGGCCGCAGGGTGGCGACGACGATCATGAAGATCAGCGTCAGACCCGCCAGCAGAATGTTGAGCGCGATCTCGTTCGGCGTCTTGCGACGCTCGGCGCCCTCGACCAGCGTGATCATGCGGTCCAGGAACGAGTGCCCAGGCTCCTGTGTGATCTCGACCACGATCCGGTCAGATAGCACGCGGGTGCCGCCTGTGACGGCGCTGCGGTCACCGCCGGATTCGCGGATCACCGGCGCTGACTCACCCGTGATGGCGGACTCGTCAACCGAGGCGATCCCCTCGATCACGGTTCCGTCGCCCGGGATCAGCTCGCCGGCCACGACGACGACGCGGTCGCCGCGCGTCAGATCCTCGGCCTTGACCGTGGAGCCGTCCGCCATCGTCGCCACCGTCTGCTGGCGCATCGACCTCAACGTGTCCGCCTGGGCGCGGCCGCGACCTTCGGCAAACGCCTCGGCCATGTTCGCGAACACAACGGTCAGCCACAGCCAGATCGCGATCGTGAACGTGTACCAGCCTGGGTCGTTCCCGCCCAGCGCCTTGCCGCCGAACTCCTGGATGAACCAGGTGACGGTCGTGATCGCGGCGCCGATCTCGACGACGAACATGACGGGGTTACGCACCTGGACACGGGGATCGAGCTTGACGAGGCTGTCGATCAGTGCGCGCTTGACGATGTCGCCGCGAAACAGCGAGACCCCCTGGCGCTGATGGGTGGCCGGCGGCCCCATCGTGGCCGGAGCGGCGGGATTGCTTGTGCTCATTTGAGGCTTTCTGTCCTTTTAGATCAGAGGCGGTTGAGCGCCAGATTCAGCTCGAGCACGTTGACGCCGGGCTCACCGGAGAAGCCGAGTCCGCGTCCTGCCGTGTACCTCGAGATCAGGGCTTCGAGGGTCGCCAGCGGCTGATGCCGCACGGAGGCGATCCGGTACGCCTGGATGTGCGCGTTTGCCACCGAGATGTCCGGATCGATTCCGGACGCCGAGGTGTCAGCCGCGTCAACGGGGACCTTGGCCGCCGTCAGACCGCCGGGGTAGTACTTGCCGTTCAGCTGGATATAGGTAGCGATGTTGGCGGCGATCGCCTTCTCCGTGATCTTGCTGTTCGGCCCGTAGTTCGCGAACGACGAGAACTCGGCGTTATAGGCCGGTGTGGTCCCCGACGGCCGCGACTGGAAATAACGCGGGTCGGGAGTCGTCACGGGCTCACCGTCTGACGCCTCCGGCTTGCCGTTCTTGTAGACCTGCAGCGAGAACCCCTGCCCGATGATCTTCGAGCCGACAAGCTGTCCGTGGACGTAGACCTTCTGTCCGTTGGCATCACCAGGGAAGGCCGCTTGGCCGATCCCAGCGATCACCAACGGGTACAGAAGCCCGCAGATGACGATCAGTGTGAGCATCGCCAGTGCCGAGGTCACGAATTCTTTGCGAATGGCCATGTCAGAGCTCCACTAGTAGAGGTGTCCAGTTAAGCCCTGGACGATCGGTCCGAGCAAAAGGGCTGGGAAGAACGTCAGCGCGCCGACGAGGATGATCACGCCGATCAGCAACACCGCGAACGTGGGGTTGTCCGTTCGCATCGTCCCCAGGCCGGCTGGGCTCACCCGCTTGTTCACCAATGCGCCGGCAACGGCGAGTGCGAACAGGATCGGCGCATACCGCGCAAACAGCATCGTGAAGCCGCCGAGCAGGTCTGCGAAGGTGACCCCGTGAGCCCCGGCGACGTTACCGACGTTCCCGTCGTAGCCGGTGTAACCGGCGAACGCAGAACCGTTGTTGTTGGCTTGGCTCAGGTAGGCGTAGAAGGTTTCACTGAAACCCTGCGGACCGCTTGCGACCGCAGTATCTATCGACGCTCGGCCTGCGCTCGACGCCGTTGCCACCGCTGTTGATGACAGCGCCGCCAACGGTGTTATCAGGATCCCGAGCGCGACGAGCTTGATCTCCCCGGCCTCGATCTTCTTGCCGATGTACTCGGGCGTGCGCCCGACCATCAGGCCGCCGAGGAAGACCGCTAGTAGGACGTACAGCAGGATCGAGTAGAGCCCGGTGCCGACACCGCCGAAGATCACCTCACTGGCACTCAGGTTCGCGAACGGAACCGCACCACCGATGCCTGTGAAGGATTCGATGGCACTGTTCACTGCGCCACAGGAGGTGACTGTCGTGACGACATCGAACAGGGCGGATCCGGCGATCCCGAACCGCTGCTCCTTACCCTCCAGATTGCCACCGCCAGAGCCGGCAATTGCGCCCGTGTGGAGTCCTGCAGCGTGCTGCGCAGGTGAGCCGTGGGCCTCTGCGATATAACACACGATCGCGGCACCGAGGAACATCACCATCATCGTTCCGTAGATCGCGTAACCCTGGCGACGGTTGCCTGCCATGCGACCGTACATGAACACGAGCGCCGCTGGGATGATCAAGACCGTCAGCATCTCGATGAAGTTCGTAAAGGCCGTCGGGTTCTCGAACGGGTGCGCCGAGTTGGTGTTGAAGAAGCCGCCGCCGTTGGTGCCGAGCAGCTTGATCGCTTCCTGCGAGGCGACCGGCCCCATCGCGATCGTCTGGCCGAGGTGTGTCAGACCGGTGGCACTCAGGTAGTGCGAGAAGTTCTGGATCGAGCCCTGCCAAATTAGGACAAGGGCAACGATGAACGAGATCGGCAGCAGGATGTACAGGATCGTTCGGACCAGGTCGTGCCAAAAGTTGCCAAGGCTGCTCGCGCCGGCTGCACCATGGTCACTGACGCGCTTGACGATCCCGCGAACCAGCGCCACTGCAACGACGATGCCGACGGCAGCCGACGCGAAGTTCTGCACAGTCAGGCCTACCATCTGAGTGAAGTAGCTCAGCGACGCCTCGCCGGCGTAGTACTGCCAGTTCGTGTTGGTGAGGAACGAGGAGGCAGTGTTGAAGCTGACGTTCCAAGGCATCGAGTGGAAACCCATAGGGTTCAACCCGGTGAAGCTCCAAAGATTCTGCGTGCGCAGAATGAAATACAATGCTGACCAGCCGACGAACGAGAAGATGATCAGGCTCTTCGCGTACTGCTTCCAGTCCTGACCACGAGTCGGATCGACGCGGAAGGCCCGGTACAGGAATCGCTCGGGGTAGCGCATGATCGGGTCGAGGAACGTGCGCTGGCCCGTGTAGACAGCGGCCATGTAGCGGCCGAGGGGAAGCGCCAGCGCCGTCAGGATCAGGACGAAGGCGAAGATGGTGACCCAGCCGGAGACGGTCACTAGAACTTCTCTCCGCGCAGCAGGGCGTACAACAGGTAGGCGCAGACCAAGAGCGAGGCGATCAGCCCGAAGAGGTCGGCGCCGCTAATGGTGGCGATCACCATGGTTAGACCCGATCGATCGCGTAGATCAGCCCGAAGAGGACCGCGAACATCGCGATCCCGAGGGCAATTGCTAGAGCATCCATGGCCTAGATGTTCCGTCGCGCGGCATGCGTGAGCCGTGCAGAACTGGTCACTCCATATACAGGTTCTGTGCAGACTCGCCGCGCGCACCGAGGCGCGTCGAGCCTCTAGGCAGCGAAGCGGTAGCCGACGCGCGGGTCGGTCTTCACGTAGCGCGGCCCGTCCGGCGGTTCGATCTTGCGCCTCAGGTTGGCGACGTGCCCGCGCAGCACCTGCGTGTCATCGCTGTAGCCGTGGCCCCAGACCGACGTCAACAGCTCCCGGTAGGTGACCAGGCGGCCGCGGTTGGTCGCGAGCACGCGCAGCAGATCGAACTCGGTCGGCGTCAGGTGAACCTCCTCGCCGTCCCTGCGCACGACCCGTGCAGCCAGGTCCACCTCAAGCCCGTCGGCGCGGATCACGGCATCCCCGGGCTCCGAACTGGCGCGGCGCAGGACTGCCTGCAGCCGGGCGATCAGCTCGCGAGGGCTGAACGGCTTGGTGATGTAGTCGTCGGCGCCGACGGCCAGCGCCCGCACCTTGATGTCCTCCTCGCCGACGGCGGAGAGGACGATGATCGGCATCTTGCTCCACTCGCGCAGTCGCCGGCAGACCTCGACACCATCCATGTCGGGCAGGACGAGGTCAAGGATGGCGGCGTCCGGGTTACGGACGGCCGCCAGATCGAGTGCCTGCTCACCATTGTCGGCGGGCAGCGCCTCGTAGCCCGCGTCGCGCAGGATCACGCGCAGCGCCCTGAGGATCTGGGACTCGTCGTCGCAGACGAGGACGATCGGCTTGTCGCTCATACCGCGACTCGCTCGTCGGCTGGGAACGCGACGACCAGGCTCGTGCCCTGACCGGGCAGCGACTCGACCGCAATCGTGCCGCCGTTGGCCTCGACGAAGCCCTTCGCGATCGCAAGACCGAGGCCCGAGCCGTGCACCGAGTTCCGGGTCGTGCTCGCGCCCCGGTAGAACGGTTCGAACACCCGCTCCTGCTCGCTGTCAGGAATCCCAGGACCGCGATCGGTGACCCGAATCACTACACGCGACCCCACCTGCCGTGCGCTCACGCGCACAGGCAGTCCGTCTGAGTAAAGCAGGGCGTTTTCGATCAGGTTGGCGAACACGCGCTCGAGCTGGGCGGCGTCGGCGACCAGCGGCGGCGTCCACGGATCGACCGTCAACTGTACGCGGCCCGCAGCCGACGGCAGCGCATCCTCGGCGGCCAGCAGCACCTCCTCGATCGAAACGGATTCGCGACGCGGCTCCATCCGTCCGGCCTGCAGGCGCGAGAGGTCGAAGAGCTTGTCGATCAGCGCCGAGAGCCGTTCGCCTTCCTCCACGACCGCCGCACTCATCTGTTCGCGCTCGTCGCCGGTCAGCGAGCCCGAGCCGAGCGCGTGGCCGGCGGTCACGATCGCCGTAAGCGGCGTGCGCAGATCATGAGAGACCGCCCGCAGCAGCGCCGTCTTGAGCTCGTCGCTGCGCCGTAGCGCCGCCGTTTCCACGGCCTCCGCCTGGACCGCGTCGCGGTGCAACGCGACCGCGACCATCGCCGCGAGTGCCGGGACGACCTGAGATTGCAGGCGCTCTGCTGCCTCGGCCTGGATATCCCTCGGCACGAGCAGGGTCGCGAGCGTCTCGCCGCCGGCTCCTCGCAACGGCAGCGCCTGGTGGCGGTTGTTGCCGGCGGCCTCGCCCAGCTCGAGCGACGCCGACGCGAGCCCCAACGCCTCAGCGACCCGCCGCGCCGTCGCGCGCAGCGCGTCCTGTGTGCCTTCGCCGGCCAGCAGCTCGCGTGCGAGCATCGCCGCCAGGTTTGCCTCGCGCCGGCGTCGCTCGGCCTCGTTGGCGCGCGTGCGGGCAACCTCCGCCATCGTGCTGACCACCACCGCGACGAGCACGAACGCCCCCAGCGCCACCCAGTTGCGGCTGTCGGAGATGATGAACCTGTCGATCGGGTGCAGGTGGAAGAAGTTGAACGCGGCGGCGCTTGCCAGGGACGTGAGTAGTCCCAGCGCCAGGCCCCAATACGCTGCAATCAGGAGCACAGCCGGCAGATAGACGACGCTCAGCGAGACGACGGGCGCGACAGACTTGAGCAGGTAGACGGCTGAGGTCGCCACGGTGACCGCCACGGCGGCGGCGAATAGACCGATCCAAACGGGTGGTCTTCTGATCGGCACGCCGGTAACCATAATTCGATTACGTGATCGCAACACGTTCAGTTCGCGCGGATCGAGCCGCAGCCCCGGCTGCGGAGCTGTGGCGCGTGCGCCTGCCATGGACCTCTGGGCCGGCGCAGGTGCTGGCGGCGCTCGAGGGCGAGCCGTATCTGTGCTGCATGTCCGGTACCTGGGCCGGCGGGGGAACGATCATCGTCTCGGAGCCGCGACGCGTCTCTGATCCCCACGACGATCCGTTTGCGCTGCTCGACGATCTGCCACCCGTCGACAACCGCACATCCACTCCGGGTGTGGTCGGTGGCGGCTGGTTCGGCTGGCTGGGCTACCGCCTCGCGGCCGACATCGAACAGGTTCCACTCGTCCCTCACCGCCCGGCGTCGCTGCCGGATTTCCATCTCGCGTACTACGACCACGTCGTACGGCAGGACGCGTATGGCTTCTGGTGGTTCGAGGCGCTTGCGACACCCGACCGCTGGGCTGACCTCGAGGAGCGGCTAGAACACGTGCGTCGCCGCGTGGCCGAGCAGCGCTTCAACGCGTCCGACGTCAAGAGCGCGCAGGTCACGCCGCTGCGTCTGCACACTGAGGTCGCGGCCCACCACCTTTGGGCAGTCGCCGAGTGCCGCGAGCGGATCGCCGCCGGTGAGATCTTCCAGGCCAACATCTGCCTACGGCTCGACGCCGAGTACGGCGGCACCGCCACGGAGCTGGTGCGCAGCGCGCTCGAACAGGGACGCGTCCCGCAATACACGGCCGCGTTCGACACGCCCGATGGCGGCATCGTCTCGCTCTCCCCGGAGCTGTTCCTGCGCCGGCAGGGGCGCCATGTCCGCACGGGCCCGATCAAAGGCACCGCCGACCGCCCCCGCGATCCCGCGCTCGCGTCCGAATCGCTGCGGCAGCTGCGCGCCTCCGACAAGGACGCGGCCGAGCACGTGATGATCGTCGACCTGATGCGCAACGACATCGGGCGCGTATGCGAGTACGGTTCGGTGACGGCGCCCCGCCACCCGACCGCCGAGGCGCATCCAGGCCTCTGGCATCTGGTCACAGACGTCGAGGGCACGCTGCGCCCGGGGGTCGGTGACGCGCAGCTTCTGCGCGCGACCTTCCCGCCCGGCTCCGTGACCGGCGCCCCGAAGGTCCAGTCGCTGATCGTCATCGCCGAGCTCGAGCCGACCGGTCGCGAGGTCTACACCGGCGCGATCGGCTACGCCAGTCCGCTTGCGGGACTCGAGCTCAACGTCGCGATCCGCACGCTCGAACTGGCCGACGGCCAGCTCTGGCTCGGCGTCGGGGGCGGCATCGTCGCCGACTCGGATCCGCACGCCGAGCTCGAGGAGGCGCTGATCAAAGCCCGGCCGGTCGCGGCGGCGATCGGCACCACCGTCGTCGTCGAGTGAGCATCGGGTTGCGCGCCGAGCCACCGCGCGACGCCCTCGAGTACGGGCCGCGCCCCGACCCGGAGCTCGGGGTCCTCGAGACGATTCTCGTCGAGCGCTGCGCGATCCCGGCGCTCGAGGCGCACATCGGGCGCCTGGACGCGAGCGCGCGAGCAATCTACAGACGCGAGCCGCCATCCGATCTGGCCGTTCGCATCCGTGCGCAGGCATCGGGGCACAGCGGACGGCTGCGCGTGACGCTCACACCGGACGGGACTGTGACCGTCGGGCGCGCCCCGCTGGGCGCGCCCCCCATCTACACAGCCGTCGCTCCGTTTACGCTGCCCGGCGGGCTGGGAGCTCACAAGTGGGCGGACCGGCGTCTGCTCGATGCGCTCACCGAGGCAGCGGGCGGTGCCCTACCGCTGCTGCTGGACTCGGACGGCGCCGTGCTCGAGGTCAGTTGGGCCAACGTCCTGATCGAGGAGGGCGCACGGCTGATCTCACCCCCGGATGACGGGCGCGCGCTGCCGGGCATCGGACGCCGGCGGCTGGAATATGACGAGGAGCCGGTCGATCTCGACCGGCTCCTCGCTGCGGACGCCGTGGTGCTGACCTCGGCGCTGCGGGTTGTCCGCCTCCCCCTGGCTTAGTGACCACCTGACCCGAAGTCGAACGCGAGTGTGCTCAGGTTCGGGATTCCGAGCCCTCCGCCCGCATCGAACAGCGCTCCAGGCGTACCGGAGTAGTAGAGGTTGTCGTTCGTCTGACCCGGTGTCCCGAGCGGCGTGAACGGTGAGTTTGCGCCCGTTGCGAACTTGTAGATCGACGGGTTCCAGAAGCCGACACGTCTGCCCAGCAGTGAGTCGATCACCGACGTCGACGCGTTCAGCTGCGGCGCCGCGAAGCTCGTGCCGCCGAGCCCGTCGAACACAGGCGTGGTGATCCCCTCGTTGCCGACAGCCGATGGGGCGTAGACCTCGTACCCGGTGTTCGGGTCATTGTTTGTGGCGAGGTCCGGCATCGCGCGGCCGCTGCCGCGACCGAAGACGACGCCTGGGTTCGGGTTGATCGCCCAGCTGATCGGTAGCGGCAGCCCGTACTCGTCCGTGTAGTCGGTCGGGGTGAGCCACGGCACCGCCGTGAACGTGCTCGTGCCAGGGACGCCCCGCTGGTAGCTCGGCTGCGCCTCGAACTGGCTGAAGCCGCCGCCGTCGCCGGCGATGAACGACTCGGCCGTCGTCAGCAGGTCGGTGCCGGTGACCTCCGAGACGGCGTTCCAGAGGTAGTCCCATCCCCACATGCGCTGCTGAGGCACCGTGATCGTCACGTCGCTGGTCGTACCGTCCGCGGATGGTCCCAGATCGGCGCTGAACGGCAGTGTCGTGCCGCCGGCAGCGGTGGTGTACGGGCTGTCCGATGGGTTGTCGACAGACAGGTTCGTGGGCTGATCGGTGCCCGGGAATTCACCGTAGGCGTCGTACGCGCCACTGTCCCCGGAGGCGACGAAACTCGCCTGGCCCTGAGCGGCCAGCTCGAGCAATGCCTCGTCGAACGCAGCGGCATAGCTGGGCGTCTCCATCCCCTGAGCCACCTCGCTCTGAATCAGCGTCTCAGCTTCGCCCCAGCTGCAGGAGACAGAACCGGCGACGTCCTGTGTCGCCGCCGTGAAGAAGCCATCGATGAAACCCGAATCGTCATTCGGCGCCTGGTAGACGACGATGTTCGACGCCGGAGCGAGCGCGCCCGACTCCTCGACGTCGATGTCGGTCTCGACGCTGCCTGCGTCCCAGCTCGGGACACCCGAGCCGCCGTCGATGTTCTCGTAGGTGACCTTGCCGGAGCGGCGCAGGTGGAGCACGTTGCGCCAGAAGTAAGTCGGTGCCGGTTTGCTGCTGTTGGGCACGGAGTCGACGGTTGCCAGCGTGACGATCCCGAGCGTCTGCCCCTGGCCGGCGGCTCCGTCGGCGTAGAGCGGGTCGAGTCCGTAGTCGGCGGCGAAGTCAGACGGCAGGTTGCAGTCGTCCGGGAGCCCCGAGGCCTGCAGGCAAGCGTTGCTGCTCGTGCTGGAGGCAGCCTTGCCGAGCTGCGCGACCTTCGGGTTCACGTGCGTCGTGTTGGTAACACCGGGCGCGTAGTTCGTCAGGCCGAGCACCGCGAGCAGCTGCGACGCGATCGATGCTGGAAGCGACGGGCTCTTGGTTGTGCCGTGGAAGGTCTGCGCCGGGATCGACCGGCCGCCCGACTTGCTGGCGGCAGCCGGGGTCCTGTACTGCTGCTGCGTAACGGAGAGCGCTTTGTCGAACTCGCCGGCGGTGCCGTTGGCAACCACGTCGAGGTTGTTCGAGTACGCGGTCGTCGCGATCCCGTAGCCCGCCAGGTAGCTCTGCAGCGTCCTGACGGTCCGCTTCGGCTGCCCGTAGGTGGACGCGAACTGGCTCACTGACAGGTACGGGCTGAACCCGCTTTGAACCTTCGCTTCGAGCTGGCTGAGGTTCTCAGCCCTGAAGATGAACGAGACGGTCTCCGGCGTATTCGCCTGCGTCGTGCCGAATACCTTGGCGCCGGGAATCGCGGCGGCGTCGATGCCGCCGCTGACCGTCGCGCTACCGCTGCTTGCCGCCAGCGCCGGCGAGGCGGTGAGCATAGCCAGGCCGCAAATTGCCCCACCTGCTGCGACCCAAGCCTTGAGAGACCTCATTACCATCGAGTACACCATCCTTCGTGTGCCCGCTTGACGAGAAATGATCCGGGATCGTATCGCCGAACGGCTCGGCGGTACGAATTTTTACGGGTACTGCCCGGATCCCATGACGTTCAAGCTCGCGCCGCAATTTCCGGCAGTGCGTCAACAGATCGGCGTCCCCGACCAGCGCGTTGAAATGTCCGCTGCGGACCAGCTTCAGCAGCGAGGTCTGCGTGTCGGCGCCGAGTACCAGCGTCGTGACGGGCATGCACTCCGGTACGAACTCGACGACGCGCGCGAGCGCGCGGCTGGCGTCCGCAGGCGACTCCAGCGGCGGCGGCAGGTACACGCCTCCGAACGCGAACGGCGTGACCCACACGTAGGTGCGCCCGTCCTCGCAGGTCTTCGCGAGCGTCAGCCGCGAATGCTCTGCATCCGCGAGCGCGATGGTCGCGTTGAAGGTTTCCCACATCTGCTCCTCGTCGTCACCAAGGACTCCAAGTACGTTGCACATGCTCATGACTCACGCTCCGTAAGTCGTTCGATGAGCTCGTCGAGCACATCGGTTGCGCGCGCTAGAACCTCGACGGATTCGTCGTCGAGGGTTGCCATCTCCTCGTGCATCAACGCTCGGTATTCGGCGCGGATGTTGTCGAACGCCTCTCGCCCGGCTTCGGTCAGGACCACGGCACGGCTCGGCGGTCAGTGGGATCGGATTCGCGTACGACCCAGCCACGAGCCGCCATGCGATTCACGACGAGCGTGATCGCAGGTTGCGTGACGCCCTCTGCGGCAGCGAGATCTGTGATCCGCTGTGGCCGCTCAGAGGCTGCCTGTAGGACGCCGATCTCCGTGCGCGACACACACAGCGTCGTGTGCTTCAGGAAGAGATGGGAGAGAAGCGCGGCACGGCGCGGCAAAGCCTCGGCGATGTCGTCGAGCTGTCTACTGCGGTGGGGAGCCCTCCCAAACTCCATAACAGCTTTATCCTAGCGGCCTCCGTACCGAATGTGGGTCCATCGTGTCGGATGGCGATTTACGCGACATGAGATGATTCCAGTCATGAGCGACCAGACAATTGCGGCGCGCATCGAATCGCTGGTCGATGAGGAGCACAAGCTTCTCGGCAGCGAGCGGAGCGACGCCAGCGACACCGAACGACTCAGTACTGACCGTGAGCGGCTCGATCAGATTGCGGTTGAGCTAGACCGCTGCTGGGACCTGCTTCGTCAGCGCCGTGCCCTGCGCGAGGCCGGCCAGGATCCGGATGACGCACAGGTACGGGACGCCGGCACTGTCGAGCACTACCTCCAGTAGCGCCTAGGTCTTCGGTAGCGGCTGGGCTCCGGTGGCGCCCGGGCCTTTGGCAGCGCCTAGGCGAGGTGCAAGCGGTGCGCCACGGCCGCCGCCTGCGTGCGGCTGCGTACACCGAGCTTGGTGAGGATCCGCGAGACGTGAACGCTGGCCGTCTTCTCGGCCATATACAGCGCGGCGCCGATCTGACGGTTGGTCGCGCCCTCGGCGATCAAGGCCAGTACCTGCAGCTCACGTGGGGTCAGACCGAACGGCGTCTCGACGGCGTCGACGCTCCGGCTGCCGTTTTCGCCGGCGACGCCGGACGAGTGATCCGTGGTCGCCTCGAGCTCGAGGCGACCACGCAGTGCGAGCCCCTGGACCTCGCCGGCCAGCCAGCCGGCGTCGAGCCGCTCGGCAATCGCCGCCGCGGCGGCGGCAACGCTCCCGGCCCCGGCTCTGTCACCAGCCTCGACCAGCGCCTCGGCCTCGCGCCAGCGGGTCAACGCCGCACAGTAAGGCCGCTCGAGCTGATCCCACGCTGCCGCTGCCTGATGCCACAGCGCTGCGTCGTTACTCCCTCGCGCCCTCGCCTCATCGGCGATGCCGACCGCGAGCCATGCGCGTTCGACCGGTCCGCCGTCCTCCGCGGCTGCCTCCAGGCGGTCGAGGTGGATCCGCGCCCGGGCCGTCGCGTCGCGCTCGAGCTCCAGCTCGCGCAGATCGCGTGCTCGCATGGCGCGATCCGCTTCGACGGCGAGCCCGACGGCCGTCACGCGGGCGATCCGCATGACGTCGTCGGTGCAGACCTCGAGCTCGTCCAGCGCCTGAGCCACGGCCGCCTGCGCACCCTCGAGGTCGCCGTCGCGGCGGTGCAGCTCGGCGCGCAAGGAGCCGAACAGCCCGTGCCACTGCGCCTCGCCGCTCACGCGGACGAGTGGCTCGGCTGCGTCCAGGCGTTCATGGGTGAGCGCGTCGTCGCCGTCGCCGAGCGCGAGCTCGGCATCGCGCAGCAGACGGAAGATCAGCCACACCCCAACCAGCGAATTGACCGACTGGCCAGTGTCCTCACGTGCGATCGCCCACTCGCCCGCGTCGAACGCCACCAGTGAGCGGGTCATGATCATCCAGTCCAGGCGCACGACCGAGCCGAGGCGCCTGCGGACCTCGCCAAGGCCCTCGTTGATCGCGGTCAGCGCGGGACGAGTACGACCCGCGAGATTCAAGAACGAAGCGAGGTTGCTGTATGCGGTGGCGAGGTCGTCGACGTCGTCCTGCTCGCGGGCGAGTGTTATTGCCTCCCGCAGCAGGGCCTCGCCGGGTTCCAGCTCGCCCAGCGCGATCCGCGCCATGCCGAGCGTGTTGAGGACCTCGCCGACGATCATCGGCAGGCTCAGCGTCTCGGCGATCGCGCGCGCCAGCTCCCCCTCTGCGACCGCCTCGCGGTAATGGCCACGTAACGAGTGCGTGCGCGCGATCCACGACAGCAGCCGCGCACGGTCGCGGCTGGGCTCGTCAGGAAGCAGCGTGAGCGCACGATCGAGGTCCGCGATCGCGGCGGACGCCTGGTTCAGGCGCCAGCGCGATCGTCCGCGCCGACCGAGCAGCCGCGCATAGCGGACCGGGTCCTGTTCGGGATCTAGCAGCTCGAGGCCCATGTCGGCGAGCATCGCGCTGTGGCGCTGATCCCCGTGCAAAGCGGACGCCGTGGCTGCCGCATCGAGCAGGTCAACCTCGTCCATGCCCGCGACCGTCGCCGCGTCTGGCACGCGGGCCCACAGCTCGTGCGCCCGTTGATAGAGGTCGGCCATCTCGGCGTAGGCATGGACGCGGCCGGCCTCCCGTGCAGCTCGCACCGTCGCTCGCAGCGCCGCCGCCTGATCGCCGGCGGCAGCGTAGTGGGTGGCGATCGAGGCGACGCGCTCAGCCTCGTCCTCGATGCACTCGGCCGGCTCGGCTGCGTCGAGCACGCGCGCCAGCTCGAGGTGGATGGCGCTGCGCTCGCCCGGCAGCAGGTCGTCGTAAACGACCTCGCGCAGCAGTGCGTGACGGAAGCAAAGACGACCGTCATCGCAGGCGACAAGGACGTGCTCGGCGATTGCCTCGCGCAGCGAGTCACGAAGAGTGGCATCGCCCAGGCCGGAGACGCGCGTGATCGTGAGCTCGTCCAGCGCGCTGCCGACGGCAACGACGCGCGCGGCGGTCCCGGCGTCATCGCTGAGCCGCTCGATCCGAAGCATGAAAGCATCGCGCAGGCTCTGCGGTGTCGCGCCGCGACCGTCCAGCGCGGCCGCCATCAGCTCCTCGACGTAGAGAGCGTTTCCGTCCGTGCGTTCCAGCAGCCGCTCGATCAGGTCAGCGTCGGGCGGCTCGCCGAGGATGTCGGCAAGCGCCTCGGTGAGCTCGTCGCGATCGAACGGCGCGAGCTCGATCCGGCGGCAGTTGTCGAGGCGACCGAGCTCCGCCAGAAGCGGGCGCAGCGGGTGGCGGCGGTGCAGCTCGTCGCTGCGGAAGCTGAGCAGGATCAGGACCCGCTCTCCCAGCAAGCTGCGAGCGAGGAACGCGACGAATGCGCGCGTCGAGCGGTCGGCCCAATGCATGTCCTCGAGCATCAGCACGAGCGGCTGGCGCTTGCTCAGCAGGTGCAGAAGCTCCAACAGGCTTTCGAACAAGCGCATCTGACCGTCGCTGCTGGCGCCTACCGGCGGCGCGCCGAGGCTCGGCAGCAGCGTCGCCATGTTCGCGTGGCTGGCGGTGCTGAGCTCCCCGAGTGCGGGGTCGCGGTCGCGTACCAGTGGCCGCAGCGCGCCGAGCAGCGGCGCGTACGGGAGCTCCAGTTCGCCCTGCTCCAGGCACTGGCCGTGCAGCAGCAGCGCTCCGTCGAACGACTGCCCGGCCTGCGCGAGCAGCCTCGTCTTACCCACGCCCGAGTCTCCGGAGACCAGGATCAGGCGCGGGTTTCCGTCAAGCGCCTCGCGGAAGGCAAGCTCGAGCTCCGCCAGCTGACTCTGCCGGCCCACGAACCGATTGCTTGTCAACCTCCCGCGCACGGGAGAAGTATCGCCTGAGCCCGCGTTTACGTCTTGCGGTCCTGGGAACGGCTGCGTTGGCGCGGAACTCAGCCAGCCGAGCTGCGCCGAGCTCGTAGTTGATTCCGGGATGCATTCCTCAGTCCTCTCGTCGAACTCCGTCATTTCGTGTCATCCAGAGTCGACTAAGAGGCCGTACCGCACATCGGCAGTTCGCAGCGACCTATCCCTCAGCAGGCCTTACCTGCGATAGCGGCGTTCCTGGACGCGCGATCGCCGGGCCCAGCGGGGCCCGGCGCGGCCCGGCGATCGCACTTCCATCCTCAGGAGGCGAGGATCGGATGCTCGAGCAGCAGTCCGCCGATACTCAGCGGCTGGGAGTAGCCCAGCGTTTCGTCGAGCCAGTCGTAGACGCGCCCGAACGCGAGCCGCTGCGCGCCGCTGTGGCAGTGGGCGCCCGCCCCTTCCCTGGAGCTGAAGTGGAAGAGCCGCTTCGGGCAGACGAGGTGGTCGTAGATCTCCCGAGCCTGGCCGTCGAAGAATCCGTCCTCCTCGGCTTCGCAGATCGCGGTCGGGCACCGGACCTGCTCGGCGATGCCGCCCGCGAGCGTGTAGTCGAGGTAGCTCGCGAGGAATCGGCGTGGTGAGTCGACGCCCATCGCCCACTGCCCGTGGCTGAGGGCCCAGCGTGCGGTCGGGTTTACAGCCATCAGCCGTTCGATCTCGGCGTCCAGATCGGGCGCCTCGTCGGCGCGCAGCAGGTCCTCTGCGACGGCGCGCGGCAGCGGTATGTGCTCGACGCTCGCCTCCCCGAGGTCGTAGAGACCGTCGATCGCGATGCACGCGGCCAGCCGTTGCTCGAAGGCGGCGGCGCGCACGGCCAGGTAGCCGCCCATGCTGACGCCCATCAGCGCAACCCGCGCGGGGTCGACCTCGGGCTGCTTGAGCACCCAGTCGAGCATCTGCCAGACGACATGCTCCCAATCGGGCCTGAACACCAATCCGTGCTGGTGACGCGCCGCCGGCTGTCCCGGACCGTCGAAACTGAGCACGTTGTAGCCACGCTCCAGCGCCGCTGCAGCACCGAAGAAGTGCATCTCCTCGGCCGAGCCGTCGAAGCCGTTGTGCATGACGATCGTCGGCCGCGGGCCGTTGCCCGGCGCGGTGTAGAAGTAGCCGTTGAGCGACAGGTCGTCGTACGGGATCGCCACCGGCTCGATCGGCGAGTCGAACAGCGCTGCGGCCCAGCGGAAGCTCTCGACCTGGCGCTCGTAGGCGCGAGCGATCCGGGCGTCCTCGCCGCGTCCGTGCAGGAAGAACTCGGCACTGCGGTAGTAGGTGCTGGCGCGCAGGAAACCGTCACGTGCCGTGACCAGGTGTCCCTTGACCAACGAGGCCTCGGCGTCGGCTGAAATCCGCTCCGCGGTGGCGAGCCACTGGTCGTGCCAGCTGTCGTAGTCGCCGGGCACGATCTGCTGAGCCGTCGCGAGCACCTCGCCGGTGTCGGAGCCGCCATAGGCGGCGTGGCCGAGGATCCTCTGCGTCTCGTACCAGAACTGCGGGTCGTTGGGGAAGATGACTGGTTCCACGATGTCCTCCTTGAGGGTTTTGCGACCCGCTGTCACGCAGGCCGGTTGGCGTGCCAGGGAGGCTCCTCGCTGAAGTGCCGCGTGTCTGCGCTGGTACCCGCCAATTGCGCCCACGGCAGCCATGAGTCTTCAAATGGATGCTGGCTTCAATGCCCGGGGCTCATGGTGCTGTCACCCTGATTTGGATGACGAAGGACCTCAGAATCCTGATCGTGGACGACAACGCGCGGTTCCTCGATGCCGCCCGCGCACTGCTCGAAGCCGATGGGATGTCGGTGGTGGCGCTCGCTTCGAGCGGGGCTGAGGCAGAGGCGTTCTGCCAGGCGTTGAGACCGGACGTGGCGCTGGTCGACGTGACACTCGGCGCTGAGAGCGGGTTCTCGGTGGCACGCGCACTGGCTGAGATCGCGCCGCTGATGGGCGTGATCCTGATCTCGACCCACGCCGAGAGCGACTTCCACGAGCTGATCGTCGACAACCCGGCGCGTGGCTTCCTGCCCAAGTCCGAGCTGTCTGCCGACGCGATCCGGCGCCTGCTCGCGCAACCGCGGGCCGCTAACGGGAGTTCAGGTACGTGAGTACAGCCAGTACGCGGCGATGATCGTCGCCGGTCTCCGGCAGCCGCAGCTTGCTGAGGATGCTGTGGACGTGCTTTTCGACGGTGCCCTCGGTGACCCAGAGGGCCTTTGCGATGCCGGCGTTGGAGCGACCCTCGGCCATCAGCGTGAGCACGTCGCGCTCACGGACGGTGATCTCCTCGAGCGGGTCGTCGGTACGCCGGGCCGCGATCAGTTCCTGAACGAGCTCGGGATCGATCGCGCTGCCGCCACGCACGAGCCGGTTCAGCGTGTCCAGGAAGTCGTCGACGTCGGTCACGCGGCTCTTCAGCAGGTATCCGCTGCTGCGGCCCGCGGCCAGCAGATCCATCGCCGGCTCGACCGCGACATGCGCCGACAGGATCAGGATCGCCGTGTCCGGGAACTCGCTGCGGATCTCACGCGCAACCTCCAGGCCCTCGGTTGACTGGTCCGGCGGCATGCGGATATCGACGATCACGAGCCCGGGCTGCTCAACCCGCACGATCTCGAGGAGCGCGTCCGCGGTGCCCGCTTGCCCCACGACCTCGAAGCCGGCTCCCGTCAGCAGGCTGGCCAGCCCTTCGCGCAGAAGGACATCGTCCTCGGCCAGCGCCACGCGGATTCCCTGCTCGCTCACGGTGCGGGATTATGGTCGTTAGGCTGCGCCTCGTGCCGAGCTCGGGCCGTGAGATGCGGGCGGTCGCCTGGGCGCTTGCGGGCGGCGGCTCGCCGCTGCTCGCCGCCGGCCTGATCCCGCTCCGCTCCGAGCTCGGGCTCGCCGGTTATCTGTTTCTGACGCTGCTGCTCGTCGTTGCCGCCGCGGTCACCGGCGGCATGTGGCCGGCGCTCGTCGCGGTTGCGGTCGGGTTCTTCGCCGGCGACCTTTACTTCGCTCCGCCGTACGGAAGCCTGACCGTCGACTTTCGACTGCACAACGTCCCGCTGTTTGCGTACCTGATCGTGGGGATCGTGATCGCGGCACTGGTTCGTCAGCTCTCCGCGTATGCGGTCGCGACCGCGCGGAGCCGCGACGAGCTCGCCGCTTCGCGGACCCGGATCGTGACGGCCGCCGACGAGGCGCGCCGGCAGCTCGAGCGCGACCTGCACGACGGTGCGCAGCAGCGGCTGGTCTCACTGGCGTTGAGGCTGCGGGTCGCACAGCGCGCGGTTCCCGAGGAGGCGCTGGAGCTCGACGCGGCGCTCGCCGGAGCTGCCGACGAGCTCACGGGCGTGATCGACGAGCTGCGGACGATGGCGCGCGGGATCCATCCGGCGATCCTCGCGCAGGGGGGACTGGCGCCGGCGCTGCGGACGCTCTCACGTCGCTCCGAGGTCCCGGTCGAGCTCAGCGTCGATGTCCAGGGCCGCCTACCCGATCGGGTCGAGGTCGCCGCCTATTACGTCGTCTCGGAGATGCTCACGAACGTCGCCAAACACGCTCAGGCGGCGCTCGTAACGGTCGACGCGGCGGTGTCTGACGGGTTGCTGCGGCTGGTCGTCAGCGACGACGGGACCGGCGGCGCTGATCCGACCGCGGGCTCGGGCTTGACCGGACTGAGCGACCGCGTCCAGGCGCTCGGCGGCAGCTTCAGCCTTGTCAGCCCCAGCGGCGACGGAACCCGCGCGGAGGCGGTGCTGCCGCTGGATGCCGGGTAACCGGCGCTGAAAGCGCCGGATCCCGCTGGGTGTCGCCACCCAGCGGGATCCGGTCAGTACTGCCGCTCGCGTGGAGGCCTACGAAGCGGGCGGCAGCGTGCTTACCGGCGCGAGGCCGGAAACTGTGACGGTGACCGGCGTCGACACATTGCCGACGTTGACCGGGCCGCCAGTGATAGCGACTCTCAGCTGTAGCGTCCCGAGCTGACCCGGGGTGTAGCTGAACGAGTACGTCGAGCTTGCGCTCACGTAGCCACTCTCGACGTTCACCCAGTCACCTGCCGAGTTCTGCTCCTGCAGGTAGATCACATGGCCGCTGTGCTCAGGCGTGGCCGTGCCGCTGATCGTGACCGGCGCGCCAACCGCGATCGTGCTCGCGCTGGCGCTGATCGTGACCACGTCCTGCACGCCGACGTAGAGGTGAGCGGTCTGCTCGTGTGCGCCACCGGCGGTCTCCACCAGGTAGACGGCGTTGTGCAGCGGAATCTGCGTGAACGTGTAATTGCCGCTGCTGTCAGTTGTACCGCTCGCCAGTGCCTTGAAGGCGCCGTGGATTTGCTTGCCATACAGTGTCACCTGCGTGTTCGGCTGCGGCGTCGTTGAGCCGGCGGCGTACAGCGTGCCGGAGATCGTCACCGGTTGACCGTCGGCGATGACCGCGGCCGAGCCACCGATCGTAAACGACGGGTTCTGCTCTTGCTGGACCGTCTCGGTGATGGTGGACGACTCGCTCGCGAGGTTGCGCGGGTCACTCGGGAAATAGGTCCGCAAGGTGTAGCTGCCGGCCGACCTGAACCGATGCGTGATCGCGAACGCGGAACTGCCGTTGGTGGAGCCGGCGGCGATCGTCTGCCAGCCGTCGCCGGAGGTGCTGTTCTGTTGCTGCAGCAGTACGCGCTCGTGACTGTGCGTCGGTGAAACCGTGCCGGTGAAGGTGACCGGTTGCGCCGTCGTCACGCCGGCGCTGCTCGCATTCAATGTCACGATCGCGGAGACGAGTTCGTGAATCGTGCGGCTGTGCGTTCCGTATGGGCCGGCGACGAACCAGTTGCGGTTCGACACGACGACACCGTCTGCGCGAACGAACTCATAGAAGCCCTGCGCGTTGGTACGCCTGACGCCCACGATTGTGAACCGGGATGCGGGATTGATCCGGTGAAACAGGTAGATGCGCTTGTGGGCACTGTCAGGGCCCTTCAGCTGCCCGTAGATCAGCACGCCCTCGCCTGCCGTGATCGGATCCGGAGTGGCCGCGATCGTGAGTCCGTGGTTGTACCTCGGTCCACGATGGTGCGTCGCGGCACTGGCGAGGTTTGGCAGTGCCAGCACCAGCGATGCCACGAGGATCGCGGCACCCAGAGCAGATCTGGCCAATGTATGGGTACGCATGTATGACTCCTATCCCAGAAGTTGACGCCAGCCTTACAACACGACTGCCTCGGAGGGAGTTGCGAGGAACTCTGTTGTGCCTGCGTTAGAGGGAGGTTCTGAGTGGGTGAGCCGTGATTTCCTGGGGTTTAGAAACTCGATTCAACGCTTCGCAACCAAGTGCCCGCGCGGCTAAACCTGGGGAACGACGCCGAGCCGTTTCATCAGGCCGGCGGCATTCTCGGGCGCGAACCCCCGCCAGTCGTTGTTGAAGTAGGCCCACACCTCGCCACGCCGGCGCCAAGCTGCGATTCGCTCCGCCCAGGCATCCAGTTCCTTGGCCGAGTAGTTGCCGTATCTCCCGCGGGAGCCATAGTGGAAGCGGATGAAGCGCCAAGACGCCGTTGTGTCGTGGCTCTGGAAAGTTCGCTCGGGGTGGTCGCCGATCGTGAGCGCGACGTCGCGTTCGCGCAGGAGCTCGAACACCGGCGGCACGAACCAGCTGGCGTCCCGGAACTCGATCGTGTGCTGCCCCGGCGGGAGGGCGTCGAGCCAGCGGGCCAGCCGCTCCTCGTCACGGTGAAAATTCTCGGGTAGCTGCCACAGCACAGGGCCCAGGCGGCCGGCGTCGATCAGCGGCGCGAGCGGCTCGTAGAAGCGCCGGATGCCGCGATCGAGGTCCGTGAGCCGCCGCACGTGGGTGAGGTAGCGGCTCGCCTTGACCGCGAACCGGAAGCCCACTGGAGTCGACTCGATCCAGCGCTTCACGGCGGCAGACCGCGCCAGCCGGTAGAAGGTTGAGTTGACCTCGACCGTGTCGAAGCGCTGCGCGTAGAGCTCGAGCCAGCGCCGTTTGGGCTCGTGCTCGTCGTAGAAGGTCCCGCGCCAGTGGTCGTAATCCCAGCCGGAGCAGCCGATGCGCACGTCTTGCATATGCGTACAGCCTCTATCTCGAGGGTAGGCCCGTAGCCGATGGCGCCGCGACCGGATCCAGCTGAATTCCCACCCCCACCGATCCCTTCAGACCCGACACCGCAGGCTTTGCGCGACGCCGTGCAGCGCTGCCAGGCATGTGATCTGTACGAGGGAGCGACTCAGGCCGTGCTTGGCGAGGGGCCGCCTGATGCGCGAGTGGTCCTCGTCGGCGAGCAGCCGGGCGACCGCGAGGACGTCGAGGGTCACCCGTTCGTGGGTCCTGCCGGCCGCGTGCTCGACGACGGCCTGGCGCAGGCGGGAATCGCGCGCGACGACGTCTACATCAGCAACGTCGTCAAGCACTTCCGCTACCGCCTGCGCGGTAAGCGCCGGATCCATCAGCGACCTGACCGGTGGCAGGTGAAGGCATGCCTGCCGTGGCTGGATGCGGAGCTCGCGCTCGTCCGGCCGGAAGTGATCGTGCTGCTCGGCGCGACAGCGGCGCAGGCGCTGCTCGGTCCCTCGGCGCGCGTCGGCGAGTCCCGCGGCGCCCCTGTGGAGTCCAAACTTGCTGAGCTCGTCACCGTGACCGTCCATCCGTCCTCGATCCTCCGTGTCCAGGACCACGACGAACGCCATCAGGCGATGGATGCGTTCGTCGCGGATCTCTCCACCGTTGCCGACTGGCTCGCCGGGACGGAGCGGACGTAAACGCGTCTCAGATGCAACCGGTGTCACGACGGTAGGCCAGCGCGGCAAGCGAGGCACGTCACGCTTGCAGGACCTGCGCGAGCTCCTCGCGTGAGTGGATGTCGAGCTTCAGGTAGGCGTGGCGCAGGTGGTATTCGATCGTCTTCGGGCTCAGGAACAGTGCCGCGGCGGTCTCGCGGGTGGTCCTGCCGGAGGCGAGCATCATTGCGATCTGCAGCTCCTGCGGGGTCAGCTCGTCGATCGTGTTCGGTTCGCCGCGGCGCAGCGTCTCGCCGGTCGCCTCGAGCTCGGCGCGCGCCCGCTCGGCCCACGGCCGTGCGTCGAGCGCCGTGAAGATCTCCTCTGCCGCCCGTAGCTGTATCCGCGCGAGCACACGGTTGCGCGCGCGGCGGAGCCGCTCCCCGTAGGCCAGCCGTGTGCGCGCGAGCTCGAAGGCATCCAGCGTCTGCTGGTGGTAACGGAGCGCCGCCTCGAACAGCTCGGCGAACGCGTCGTTCGGAGCGATCATGGCCTCGCAACGCATGGCGCGGGCCAGTGACCAGGGCTGGCCCTTTACCCCGGCGGCTGCGTGGAACGCAGTGGTCAGCGCGCGCGCGTGGCCCTCACGACCCAGCCGTACGTACGCCTCGACCAGCTCTGCGGCCGGCCACAGATCGACATCACTGATCGTGTGAGCTTGCGCCAGGCGATGCTGGCGCTCGAACTGCTCTATCGCCGCCTCGGGCTGTCCGAGCGCAAGCTCGAGGTCGCCGAGTGCTGACAGCGACCACAATGCGGGCAGCCGGGCCCCCAGGTCCTCCGCAAGCTGCAACGCCTCCTCGGCGTGCGCTTGGCATT
The DNA here is from genome assembly GCA_036268195.1 of Solirubrobacteraceae bacterium. GTDB lineage: Bacteria > Actinomycetota > Thermoleophilia > Solirubrobacterales > Solirubrobacteraceae > Palsa-465. Next base: position 37,981 of record DATAUP010000037.1, on the reverse strand, counting down.
CATCCGCGCGGCCCTCTCGCGCCAGCAGCCAGGCCAGGCCGGAAAGGGCGAATGCGAGCCACGTGCGCTGATCGGTTTCGCGCGCGAGCGTGACCGCCTCACGGTAGGTGGCATCAGCCAAGCGCCAGCGGTCGGTTGTCGCCTGGTCGCGGGCGATCAGGTTCAGCACGAACGGCAGCGTGCCGATCCCGCCGTGCTCGCGAGCGGAGTGCAGTGCGGTCTCGAGGCGGGCATGCACGCGTTCCGACTCACGTAGGAACAGCGGACCCAGTGCCATCCATGGCAGCAGGGCCTGTTGCCGGAGGAGCTCTGCATGCTCGTCCGAGATTGCGACAGCGTCGCGGAGCGCGCGGGCGCCGCTGGCCGCGTCGCCGGTGAGGATCAGGTTGATCCCACTTATCGTGGCTGCAAGCAGCTGAATCGCAGGCGAAGGCGCGGCCGGCAGGAACGCCTCGACGCTGGCCGCTGTCGTCGCCAGCGCCTCGGCGTCGGTAGCGAGAAAGCAGGCAACCGCGGCGTCGGCGAGCAGCACGACCGCCTCCTCGGCACCACCCGGTTCGGCCGCCAGCTCAGAGGCTGCGGCTGTGAGGATTGCGTGACCCTGCATCACCGGCCCATGGCTGACCGCGATCCGCCCGGCGAGCCGTTCGATTGCGAATGCCGTCCTCCTGTCGGCCGCCCGGGTGGCACGGGACTGATCCAGCAGAGCGCGGGCCTGGTCGCCCGCGCCTGCGTCCCAGGCAGCCTCGGCGGCGTGCACGAGCATTTTCGCTCTGAGTTCGGTCTCGCCGGTGAGTCGCGCAGCTCGTTCGAACGCGGCAGCTGCGCTCGCGTAGCCGCCGCGTTCGAGGCTGTGCCGGCCGGCGTGCTCGAGCGCTGCTGCCGCAGTCTCGTCCGTTCCCGCGGCGGCCGCAGCCAGGTGCCAGGCGCGTCGGTCGAGCTCGTGGTCTGGCAGAACTCCGGCGAGCGCGCGGTGAGCCTCGCGCCGCGCTCCGACGGTCGCATCGCTGTAGACGGCGGAGCGGATCAGCGGGTGCTGAAACTCGACTGCGCCAGCGGAAATCCTGACGAGGCCGGCGGCCTCGGCCTCGAGCAGCGCGTCGATGTCGAGGTCGATCAGTCGAGCCGCGCGGCCGAGCAGTTGCAGGTCGCCGGTGTCGCTGGTGGCGGCCAGCAGCAGGCATCTGCGGACGCCGTCGCCGAGTGCCGCAACGCGTCGCACGTAGGCCGCGGAGACTTGGGTCGATACGACGACCGGTGCTCCCTCGGGGGTGAGCGCGAGCTCGTCGGGGTCGGCGGTGAGCTCGAGCAGCGCCAGCGGATTGCCGCCCGTGATGTGAACCAACCGCTCGGCGAGCGCATCCGGAAGATCGGCGCGGAGGACGCGGGCCTCAGCCACGCTGAGACCCTCGAGTTGGACCGTCTCGATATCCGTGCCGTCGAGCAACGACGAATGCTGCTCACGGACAGCCAGAATCGCGGCGACCGGGTCGGCGTCGAAGCGACGCAGCGCAAACCGCAGGGCCTCTGAGCTCGGGGCGTCGAACCACTGGATGTCGTCTAGCAGCAGCAGGACGGGCCGCTCATCCGCGCATGCGGCCACGAGTCCCAGCGTTGCGGCCCCGACGGCGAAGCGATCCTGCGCGAGGCCGGGGCGCAGGGCGAATGCCTGCTCCAACGCGACCGTTTGTGGGGCGGAGAGCTGGCCGAGCATCGGGAGCGCCGGGCGCAGCAACTCGAGCAGCGACGCGAACGGGATCTGAGCCTCGGATTCGATCCCGCGTGCACGTAGCACTGTCATCCCGCCCGCCCGCCGCGCGGCATATTCCAGCAGCGCGGTCTTGCCGATCCCAGGGGCGCCTGCCAGTGCAACGGCAGCGTTGCGCCCGGCCGCCGCCGTTGCGAGAACACGATCGATTACTGCTCGCTGGGCCCCCCGGCCGATGAGCACAGAGCTGATTCTAAGAGCCGACGCTCGCCCTGCGAACTTCACACTAGGTGGCCACCGGAAGCGATCCCAACGCGACCCGCCTAGGTTCCCGGTTGGCGGCCGACCGGCCGCGGGACCGATCCTAGGAGGATGGGATGAGCACCATCGATCAGGGTGTCGAGGTCGACACCGACAAGCTCATGCAGTTCGTTTTCCGGGCCGTTGACGAGGTGGGGGCGACGCTCAACACCGCGCTCGTCGTGCTCGGTGACAAGCTCGGGCTCTACAGGGCGCTGGCGGGCACGGCCGGCCTGACTCCGGGGGAGCTGGCCGAGCGCACCGGCACTTCGGAGCGATACGTCCGCGAGTGGCTGAACAACCAGGCGGCCGGCGGTTACGTGGCCTATGACCCGGGCAGCGGACGCTACACGCTGCCGCCCGAGCAGACCGTTGCGCTGACCGACAGCGACAGCCCCGCCTACCTGCCGGGCTTCTTCCAGATCGCGCTGGGCTCCGTGATCGATTCACCGCGCATCGTGGAGGCGGCCACACGTGGCAACGGTGTCGGCTGGCACGAGCACACGCAGGACGTGCACGAGGGCTGTGAGCGCTTCTTCAGGCCTGGTTACAACGCGCACCTGCTCACCGAGTGGCTGCCCGCGCTTGACGGCGTCGTGGCGAAGCTGGAACGCGGTGGGCGCGTCGCGGACGTCGGCTGCGGTCATGGTGCCTCCACGGTGCTGATGGCGAAGGCCTATGCGAACTCGCGCCTCATCGGCTCCGACTACCACCAAGGCTCGATCGAGACGGCGCGGGCCCGCGCGGAGGAGGCGGGCGTCGCCGATCGCGTCGAGTTCCGCGCGGAGTCCGCACAGGAATACAGTGGCGATGGCTACGACCTCGTGACGATGTTCGACTGCCTGCACGACATGGGCGACCCGGTGGGGGCCGCGCGCCACGTGCGCCAGACGCTGGCGCCCGATGGCACCTGGATGATCGTCGAGCCGAGCGCGGGCGATCGAGTGGAGGACAACTTCAACCCCGTCGGCCGCGCTTACTACGGGTTCTCGACACTGCTCTGCACGCCTGCGTCGCTTTCGCAGCAGGTCGGCCTCGCGCTTGGAGCGCAGGCCGGTGAGGCGCGGATCCGCGAGGTCGTCACCGCCGGCGGGTTCACGCGCTTCCGCCGCGTGGCGGAGACGCCCTTCAACCTGGTGTTCGAGGCACGCCTGTGAACGATGCCCTTGCTGGGGGAGTTTTGCCGCGCCAGCCGGCAAAACTCCCCCAGGGGCGCGGGCAGACACGCCCGCGCGACCCGGATGAGGCCGGATCTGTGACCCGCGACGGGGTCAGGATCTACTGGGAGCGCTACGGCGACGGCGAGCGCACGGTGCTGCTGCTGCCGACCTGGTCGATCGTCCACTCGCGCGTCTGGAAGCTCCAGATCCCGTACCTGGCGCGTCACTTCCGTGTGCTGACGTTCGATGGACGCGGGAATGGCCGGTCGGACCGCCCGGCCGGCGCCGAGGCCTACAGCACGCAGGAGTTCGCATTGGACGCGATCGCCGTGCTGGACGCCACGGAAACGGCGTCCGCCGCGCTGGTGGCGCTGTCGTGCGGGGCGCTCTGGGCGACGATCATGGCGGCCGAGCATCCGGAGCGGGTCGAGCGGATCGCCTACATTGGCCCGGCGGTCGCTCTCGCTCGAAACCACCCCGAGCGCGACCAATATGCGTTCGACGACGTGCTGGATACAGACGATGGCTGGGCCAAGTACAACAGCCATTACTGGCTGCGTGACTACCCGGGGTTCCTGCGCTTCTTCGCAGGCAAGTGCGTGAGCGAGGCGCACTCGAGCAAGCAGATCGAGGACTTCATCGGCTGGGCGCTGGAGACCGACTCGGCCACGCTGGCCGACACCTCGCGCGGCCTGGCGCTGGGCGGCGCCGAGCTCTGGAAGGAACAGATGTCGCGCGTGAGCTGCCCCACCCTCGTGCTCCACGGAGACCTCGACCTGATCCGGCCACATGCACAGGGAGCAGCGCTGGCAGAGGCGACCGGTGGAGAGCTCGTGACGCTCGAGGGCTCCGGTCACCTGCCGAACATACGCGACCCGGTGCGCGTCAACCTGCTGCTGCACGACTTCCTCTCCGCGGGTCTGCGCCCGCCGAGCAGGCGGGTCGCGCGGCGAGCACCGGCCAGACACCCCCGCCGTGCGCTCTACATCTCCTCGCCGATCGGTCTGGGTCACGCACACCGGGACGTGGCGATCGCGCGCGAGCTACGTCGTCTGTGCCCCGATCTCGAGATCGACTGGCTCGCCCAGCATCCGGTGACCGAGGTACTGGCCGCCGCCGGCGAGCGCATCCACCCGGCGAGTGAAGAGCTGGCCAGCGAGTCGGGCCACATCAGCTCAGAGAGCGAGCGCCACCGGCTGCACTGCTTCCAGGCGATCCGCAGGATGGACGAGATCCTGCTCGCCAACTTCATGGTCTTCCACGAGCTGGTCCGGGACGAGCCCTATGACCTGTGGATCGGCGACGAGGCATGGGAACTCGATTACTTCCTGCACGAGAACCCGGAGCTGAAGACCGCCGCCTACGCCTGGCTCTCTGATTTCGTCGGCTGGCTGCCGACTCAGTCAGGCGGCGTCGAGGAGGCGATGCTGACCGCCGACTACAACGCAGAGATGCTTGAGCAGGTCGCTCGCTTCCCGCGCGTGCGGGACCGAGCGATCTTCATCGGTGAGCCCGATGACATCGTCCCCGGCGATTTCGGCCCCGGGCTGCCGTCGATCCGCGAGTGGACCGGGCGCCACTTCCGCTTCTCCGGCTACGTGACGGACGCCGTGGCGCTGTCGTCAAGGGAGCGCGAGGCCGTCCGGGCGGAGCTCGGGTACCGGCCGGGCGAGCGCGTCTGCATCGTCACAGTCGGCGGCTCCGGGGTCGGCGAGAGCCTGCTGCGCCGCGTGATAGCGAGCGTCCCGGAGGCTAGGCGTCTGGTGCCGGGCCTGAAGATGGTCGTGGTCGCCGGACCGCGGATCGATCCGGCGCCGCTGCCTGCCGTCGACGGGCTGGAGTTCCACGGATACGTCCCGGACCTGCCGCGACGCCTCGCGGCATGCGACCTCGCGATCGTCCAAGGCGGGCTTGCAACCACGATGGAGCTGACGGCCGCGCGACGGCCGTTCATCTACGTGCCGCTCGAGCAGCACTTCGAACAGAACGGCCACGTGCGGTACCGGCTCGAGCGCCATCGCGCGGGGCGCCGCCTTGAGTTTGCCGACGCGACCCCGGCTGCTCTCGCACAGGCAATCGCGGGCGAACTGGTGCGCGAGGTCGACTATCTGCCGGTCCCCGTCGACGGCGCCGCGCGGGCCGCGGCGACGATCGCCGAGCTGCTTTGACGGCGAGGGCCGGTCCTCGGATTGAACCCATCCACCCGAGGACCGGCGTGAGAGCCGGACCAAGCCGCTTTATTCAGCGGCGCCGGCGAAAGCCTGGCGCTGGATCCACTTCGAGGTGCAGGGGACCTTCTCGAGGTCGGCGCGGCCCGCGTAGCGGGTAGCGATCTCCGTCACCTCAGTCAGCAGGTCGCCCCGCAGCGTGGTCGGCTGCAGTCCGAGCTCGAGGAAGTTGTCGTTTGCGACGAACAGGTCGTTCTCCGAGTCTTCCTTGCGGGGGTTGTCGACGTAGTCGATCTCCGCACCAGTCAGGTCAGATACGAGCTTCGCGAGGTCGCGGACTCGGTGGGTCTCGGTCATCTGGTTGAAGACCTGGACGCGCTCGCCTCGGGCGGGCGGGTTCTCGATCGCCAGTTGGATGCAGCGGACCGTGTCCTGGATGTGGATGAAGGCGCGAGTCTGACCGCCCGTGCCGTGGACGGTCAGCGGGTAGTTGACCGCGGCCTGCATCAGGAAGCGGTTGAGAACCGTGCCGAAGTCACCGTCGTAGTCGAAGCGGTTGATCAGCCGGTCGTCGAGCCGGGTTTCAGAGGTCTGCGTGCCCCACACGATGCCCTGGTGCAAGTCGGTGACCCGGATCTGGTCGTTCTTCGCGTAGTACGCGAACATCAGCTGATCCAGGGTCTTGGTCATGTGGTAGACGCTGCCCGGGTTGGCCGGGTAGAGGATCTCCTGCTCGATCTGGGTGCCGTCGTCGGTCTCGACCTTGATCGGCAGGTAACCCTCGGGGATCTGCATGCCAGCCGTGCCGTAGCCGTAGACGCCCATCGTGCCGAGGTGGACGATGTGGGTGTCCAGTTCGGCCTCGACGGTCGCAGCCAGCACGTTGTGTGTCGCGTTGACGTTGTTGTCGACCGTGTAGCGCTTGTGGGCCGCGTCCTTCATCGAGTACGGCGCCGCGCGCTGCTCGGCGAAGTGGACTACCGCGTCGGGGCGGTACTGCTGGAAGAGATCGAGCAGGCCGGCGTAATCCTGAGCGACATCGACCCGGTGGAAGGGGATCTCATGGCCGCTGACCTCCTGCCAGGCGGTCAGGCGCGTACCCAGCCACGAGATCGGCGTCAGCGACTCGGCCTCCAGTTCGATGTCCATCTGTCGCCGCGACAAATTGTCGACGATCACGACGTCGTGGCCCTGGGCCGAGAGATGAAGGGATGTCGGCCACCCACAGAAGCCGTCTCCACCCAGAATCAAGATGCGCAAGGAAACTCCTTTTCGTCAAACACGGTCCAGTGCGGTTCTCAGGCTGGCGTCAGAGCGAGACGCGGGGTCAACCCGCACTGAGCCTGAGGCCGAATGTTCCAGCCATGAAATTAGCTGTCAAACATAGCGCCCGCCTGTGATACCGCGCGGGCGCGGTCGGATTTCTCCTTATGGAGACTTTACGCCTGGCTGGCGCGTCGTTCGCTCACTCTGTGCCGCCGCCGCCATCCTGCCAACATGATTTGACGAGGACAGCTCATCTCGAAAGGAGATCGATATGGCGGACACAATCGCTGCGAGTAGCGGCACCTTCAGCATTGGCAGCGCACTCACGGTCAACCGCCTTGGCTTCGGCAGCATGCAGCTCACTGGACCTGGCATCTGGGGCGACCCGAAGGACCCGGACGAGGCGGTGCGCGTGCTGCGCGGCGCGGTCGATCTCGGCATCAACCTGATCGACACCGCGGACTCGTACGGCCCGGCCGTCGCTGAACCGCTGATCCGCAAGGCCTTGTACCCCTATGACGACGACCTCGTGATCGCGACGAAGGCGGGGCTGACCCGCCAGGGTCCAAATCGTTGGACGGCGGTCGGCCGGCCCGCTTACCTACGCCAGCAGTGCGAGATGAGTCTGCGCATCCTGGGACTCGAACAGATCCCGCTGTTCCAGCTGCATCGGATCGACCCGGACGTGCCGCTGGCAGACCAGCTCGGCGAGCTCCGAGCCCTGCAGGACGAGGGCAAGATCGGCCATATCGGCCTCTCCGAAGTCACTGTGCAGCAGCTACAGGACGCCGATGAGCTTGCGCCGATCGCGACCGTCCAGAATCTCTACAACCTCTCGAACCGCCAGGCTGAGCCCCTGCTCGACTACTGCGCGACGCGTGAAATCGGCTTCATCCCGTGGTTTCCGCTGGCCACCGGCAAGCTCTCCGAGGCAGGCGGCCCGCTTGCGGAGCTGTCAGACACCACCGGGCATACACCCTCGCAGCTGGCGCTCGCGTGGCTGCTCAAGCGCTCGCCGGTGATGCTGCCGATCCCCGGGACGTCGTCGGTGGCTCACCTGGAGGAGAACACCGCAGCGGCTGTGATCGAGCTCAGCGACGAGGACTTCGAGGCGCTGTCTGAGGCCGCGGCCGCCGTTTAGCCACGCTCGGCGAACGGCTATTTGATCGCCTCGAACTCGGCGACGAGCTCGCGGGCACCGTCGACTGACCTAGAAAGTCCGGAGGAGACGCCGGTCAGGCTCTCGGCGGTCCTCGCGACCTCCTCCGACATGGTCGTCAGCTCGCGTGAGGAGCCGTTGACCGCGCCGACGGCGTTCACGATCGCCCGCAGCGCCGCGGCCGTCTGAGTAACAGCCTCCTGGATCGAGCCTCCTGGATCGCGTCGAAGCTCTCGCGAGCCGACCGGGTCTCCTGCGCGACCGCCTCTGCCTCCTGCGAGCTCGCCTCCACCGCGCCGTGCAGCTTCTCGATCGCCAACAGCGACTTGTCGTTGAGCTCATTGATGTCGCCCAGCGAGTCACGCGTGCGATCTGCCAGGCGCCTGACTTCGTCGGCCACGACCGCGAACCCGCGCCCGTGCTCGCCAGCCCTGGCCGCCTCGATCGCGGCGTTGAGTGCCAGCAGGTTCGTCTGGTCGGCGATTGCCTTGATCACGCTGACGATCCGTGTGATGTCCTCGCCCTGCTGGGCGAGGACAGCGAGCTCGCTGGTGATGCCGTCGACCGACTCGCGCATCGTGCCGACCGCCTCCGATGACCGCGCGACCACAATTGCGCCTTCTGTGGCGGTGCCGACCGCCTGCTCGACGAGCTCGTTGGCGGCATCCGCCTGCTCAGCCATCTCGCTCGCAAGGCCACTGACGCTCGACGCGGATGCGTGGGCCTCCTGTGAGGCGGCGGCCAGAGAAGCTGCGACCAGGTCTAGGTCGTCCTGCTGGCTGCTCAGGTGGGCCGTTTGCTGCTCCAGGCGATCGACCAGCAGTTCGGACTTCGCCTGCGCTGTCACAAAGCGCGAGTCGATGAAGGTCTGCACGATGATCGCGACGTCCGCGATCAGGATCTTGCGGTATGCCATGAGCGCGCGGCAGAGCGCGACCGGGTCGCCTTGGAAGCGGCTCACGAGCGCCGGGTACACGTAGCGGTCGATCTGCAGTGTCGCTCCGATGTACGACATCAGCGGCAGGTCGACGCGATCATGGACCATGCCGATGTGCTGCGAATCCTGGATGCGCCGGTCCGTGAACTTACCGTCGAAGGCGGAGGCCAGGTAGTACTCGAGCGACTTGCGCAGCCGCTCGACCGACGTGTTTGACGCGATGATTTCGCGCAGTTCCGGAGATTGCAGGATGTGGTCGTAGAAGGCTGAGGCCATCTCGGCCGCGATCGGGGCGATCGCCTCCTCGACGCCGTGCAGGACCTCGAGGTCGTCCTCGCGGATCATGCACAGCGCCAGCAGGTCGGACCAGCGTCGCTCGCTGAGCCGCACGGGAGAGCCGGTGCTGTCGACTTCGGCGGGGTCGATCGCAAACGCTGCGGACTGCGTGCTGGCTGGCGTCGGCCTCTCCCCGGGCCATGTTCCGTTGAGTTCTTCGGTAGCCACTGTTCCCCCTAGATCGGCACTGGTACAGCGGCCCTTAGCGGAGCAGCCGGAAATTGCAGAAGCGTCTTGACTGATTCGCCTTCCAGGGGTGAACGCCTCTTGGAAAAGCTCCGGAACCAGGTGCCGATGCGCTCACGGGCGGTTTGGCCGCCGATCACCAGCAGGTGGTGTACGAGCGACGGGCCGGCGCGGCGCTCAACGCGCGCCCACGCCTGAGCGGCCGGCAGGCCTGAGCTCGCCCTGGCTGGGGGCGTCTGCAATGTCCGAGCGGCGGGTGGGCACCGGTCGAAGGTGAGGGTGACCACGAGGAGAGAACGCCGAACCACGCGGATTCGGAGCCATGGCCGGCCGCCCGGTTCTCCGGCCAACCGGCTCCCGAGGATTGCGGCCAGATCGCGCCGGGCAACCCGATCACGCCGATCGGCCAGTAAGGCGGGGCACGCCGGCCGCCGTCCCGCTGGACGGCGGCCGGTTCACCACGTGGCTGCCCCCGTGCCGCGGGACTAAAGGGGAGGCCCGGCGGTGCGTTGCGCCGCCGGGCCCTGACCCGTCAGGTGTGCGCTCCGCCTAGCTGAGTGCCGAGACCAACGTCGTCGTCACCCCGGTCTCACGCGATGCGTCCGGGCTGAGCGTCGCCGTGGCGTGCACCGTTGCACTGGTCAACGGTGCCCACGACGGCGGCCTTACGATGAACGCGGCATGTGGAGCCCGCGCGGGGCTCACATGGGCGAACGTCGTGGGACCAACCGGTGTGGCGGTCCAGCCCTGCGGTAGCTGCAGGCTCAGGCGGACGAGCGGGAGCGTCGCCGTTCCCGACCGAGTCAGTCTGACGGTGACCAGCCTGCTCTGACCCGCCACGAACTCCCTCGGTGCGTGCACGATCACCTGGCGGGCTGCAGCAGTCTGCCCGACGGTGAACGACCCGTGTAGCGGGAGGTTTGCCAGCGCGGAGGAGTCTCCGAGATAGACGTTGTACGTACCGGGACTCTGCGTCCAGCCTTGGGCGGTGTTGTCCCACCACCAGGTGTCTCTCGGCGTGACCGCAAACGTGATCCGCGTCGATGCGCCCGGCTTGAGCGTCACCTTCCGGAAGTCGACCAGCTGACGCGGCGGCTCACCGGCACTCGTCGGATCCCCGAGGTACAGCTGGGCGACGTCGGCCCCGGTGGTACTGCCGGTGTTGGTGATGGTCGCCGAGGCCTGCACGTTGTAGATCCCGTTGTTGTTCACCTGGTGGATCTGCAGGTGGCTGAAAGCGAACTTCGTATACGACAGCCCGAACCCGAACGGGAACAGCGGTGTGATGTTCTGGGCGTCATACCAACGGTAACCGACGTCCAGGCCCTCTGAGTACATGACCTGTCCGTTCGTGCCCGGGAACTGTTCCGGAGTCGAAGCCGGTACGTCCGCGAGGCCTGCTGGGAACGTCACTGGAAGGTGGCCGCTCGGGTCCACCTTGCCGAATAGCACATCGGCAAGCGACGTGCCGCTCGTCTGGCCTGGATACCAGGCGTCTACCACCGAATCGACCTGGTTGAGCCACGGCATCGCGACCGGCGCGCCCGCGTCGATCACGACGACCGTGTGCGGGTTGGCCGCGGCTACCGTCGAGATCAGCTCGTCCTGGGCCGACGGCAGGTTCAGGCTCGGCCGGTCAGTCGCCTCCGACTCCGTGTCGTCCGAGACCACCACCACAGCGGTCTTTGCCGAGCTCGCCGCCTGCGCGGCGGCGGTGAGATCCGGAGCCAGTACCGACGGTATTGCCCAGCTCAGGTTTGACGACTCGCCGCCACCGCTGATCGACAGCGAGTACGTCTGGTTCGCCGTCAGCGGCACCGCCACCGAGTAGGTGCTGACCGGGGGGGTGCCCGGATCGGCGATCAGCGCCGTTCCGTTCAGTGAGAGCGTCTCCGGCGTGTAGCAACCGCACTGGTTGGTGATCGCCAGCACGTAGGTGCCGGTCTCGGGCGCGGTCAGCGTGCCCGAGTAGCTGCCGCCAAAACTGGTGCCACCCGACGGGTACGCGGGTGACAGGACAGTGGACGGAATCGCCGTCAGTTGCGTGTCGGTCGGCAGCCCCTGCGTATAGGTGACGTTCGTGCTACCGCTGGCCGCACTCTGCAGCCCCTGCAGCGGTGTCACCGTCGATGACGGAATCACGTACGCGCTGCCGCCGCCACCGGTGGTGGGGGACGCAGATGCGGAGGGGCCGATCACCGCGATCGTTCCGCCGTTGCTTGCCGATAGCGGGAGCGTTCCACCTTGGTTGCGAAGCAGGGTGGTGCCCGCGTTGGCGACCTGGTTGGCAACGTTCTGGTGAGCGGTTGAGGTCACCGTCGCTGACGTCGTTGCCGGACGCTGGATCTTGAACAGGTTGAAGCGGAACATCTCCGTCAGCATCCGCTGCACCATCGTATTGATGACCTGCTGCGAGATCGTGTCGCTCGTCACCGCCGTCACCAGCGGCGTGCCGAAGTACGTGTTGAACGGCTGCTCCTGATCGGTGCCGTCAACGGCGCCGATCGTCGAGTGAAGTGCGCCGTAGTCTGAGGTGACGAAGCCGGGGAAATCCCAGAGATTCCGTAGAGTCTTGGTCTCCAGATACGGGCTCTGACACGCGTAGTCACCGTTGATCGTCGAGTATGAGCACATGACCGACGCGGCGTGCGCCTGCGTCACCGCCGCCTCGAACGCCGGGAAGTAGATCTCGTGCAGCACACGGTCGCTGACGATCACGTCGTCGGACGGCGTGTTGCGGTTGGTCTCCTGGTTGTACGCGGCGAAGTGCTTCACCTGTGACATCTCGCCGGTGCTCTGGGCACCGTCGATTTCGCTTGTCGCCAGCGCTGAGTTCAGGAAGGGATCCTCGGTGAACGCCTCAAACGAGCGACCCCAGCGCGGATCCCGGTCGATGTTGACTGTCGGTCCGAGGTTGACGTCGGCGCCCTTACCGGCCTCCTCAGACCCGATCACCTGGCCGTACGCTCGTGCCAGGGCTGGGCTCCACGTTGCCGCCAGCGCCACGCCGGCGGGCAGCTGCGTCACGCCCGTCAACCCGTCGGCCACGCCGGCGGGTCCATCCTCCTCGCCGAGCTTCGGGATGCACAGGCTCGAGATCCCGGGCATCCAGAACACGTACGGGTTCGGGGACGGGTTCGCGCCCTCGTTCGTCGTGCCGTGCCCTTCGACTAGGAAGTCCTCCTGCGCCAGCGTCATGTTGCTCATGACCTGGGCTACTCGCTGGGCGATCGGTGCGGTGGAATTCACCCACGGACACGATGTGCTCTGAGCGGAGGCCGCACCAGGCAGCATCACCACCCCGAGCCACACGACCGCCATCGTGAAGCATCCCAGCGACATTCGCCGTCTGTGCGCGCGCAGCCACACCCGGTTCGAGCCCAAAGCACGCATGCTCTCTCTCCTCGCTAGCGAGTTGGATTTACCCGGCCGACGCCAGAGCCGTCCCCCGATATGACGCGTTTCAAACAAGGCGTCTCGTTGGCGAGACATGTGGGATCGGGCGGTCTATCAATCCTCCGATTGGAGGTGGGCGAGACCGCGAGCACCTCGGCGTCGGTCAGCTGGACGGTGCCGGCCCAGCCGGCCGCCGACCGCGGCGCAGACGACAACGGCCACCCACACGATCGTCGCCGCCTTCCAGTGTGCGGCGCTCCACCTGCCTGCCCTGTATGCGAGGTTCACGGCGTCCTCCTCTCGTTGATTGGGATCACGAGTGGAAGCGTCGTCGCCGTCGTCGCGCCCGCCAATGAGGCGCTCGGGCGTCCGGGGGTTGGGCTAGCTGGTGTGTGGGAGGACCAGTCGCTGGCGGTCGTGCTAACCGCCGGGCGGCTCCTCCAGGCCATCGCGGTCAGCCCATTCGATCAGCGTCGTGATGTCGAAGCTGGTCTCGTCGACCGTCGCGTGCAGGTCGCCGAGCGCCGCGAACCGCTCCGGGACGGTTGCGATCGTGAACTGCGCCGGGTCGACGCCGTCGAGCTCGTCCCAGGCGATCGGCGTCGAGACGCGTCCCGACGGCACACCGCGGACGGAGTACGCACAGGCGATCGTGTGGTCGCGGGCGTTCTGGTTGAAGTCGACGAACGCCTTCTCCGGATCGCGGTCCTTGCGCCACCAGACTGTGGTCGCATCCTCGGGGGCGCGGCGTTCAACCTCGCGAGCGAAGGCCAGCGCCGCCCGGCGCAACTCACCGAAGCTCCAGCGCGGCGGGATGCGGACGTACACGTGCAGGCCGTTGCCTCCGCTTGTCTTCGGAAAGCCGGTCGCGCCGAGCTCGTCGAGCAGCTCACGCACGACGGAGGTGACGCGCTTGACACGCTCGAATGGGCAGCGCGGCATCGGGTCGATGTCGATCCGCCACTCGTCCGGCTTCTCGACGTCTGCACGCCGCGAGTTCCACGGATGGAACTCGACCGTCGACATCTGCACCGCCCAGATGACACTCGCGAGCTCCGTCACGCAGAGCTCGTCGGCTGTCCGGCCGAACCGCGGGAAGTAGATCTCGACCGTCTCTATCCAGTCCGGAGCGCCTTTGGGCAGCCGCTTCTGGTGGACCTTCTCGCCGTCGACGCCGGTCGGGAAGCGATGCAGCATGCAGGGCCGGTCGCGCAACGCCCGCACGATCCCCTCGCCGACACTCATGTAGTACCGCGCGAGGTCGATCTTGGTCTCGCCCCGCTCCGAGAAGTACACGCGATCCGGGTTGGTGATTCGCACAACCCGTTCGCCGACCTGAAGCTCGGTGGACTCGCTCACAGGCGCCAAGCATCCCAGAGCTACAGGCGACTGTTGTCTGATATCTATGCCTACCTTGCGATCGCACGTGATCCGGTGGCAGATTTGGGCGGACGCTGCCGACGTAATGGCTGGTCTGCGGGCAAAACCTTGATCGCCGTCCTCGGCGGCCTCGCCGCAGCCGTTGCCTGGGCTGGGTCCAGCCTCTCGTCATCGCGATCGAGCCGACTGGCGGATCCGCTGGCAGTCGTCGCCGGGATGATGCTGGTCGGCCTCGTGATCTGCGCACCGATCGCGGCGGCTGAGGGGGTGCCAGCCAGCCTGCACGGTTCCGCCTGGCTGTGGCTCGCCCTCTCCGGTGCGGGCAACGTCGGCGGCCTCCTGATCACCTATGCGGCGTTCCGCCTGGGGCAGGTCTCGCTGGTGATCCCGCTGGTCTCGTGCGAGGGCGCCATCGCCGCGGTGATCGCGGTGCTGGCCGGCGAGCGCCTCGGTTCGGCGGCTGCAGCGGCGCTGGCCCTGGCGGTGGTCGGTGTGTGCATGGCTTCGATCGCTCCCAAGCGCGATGCCGGTGCCGAGCTTGAGCAGGCGGGGACCGGCCGTCACCTCGCGGCCGTCTCGCTGGCGCTCGTGGCTGCACTCGTGTTCGGCGGAAGCCTGTATGCGACAGCGCGGGCGGGTGCGGTCTTGCCGTCGGCCTGGGTGGTTCTGTCGGCCCGTGTCATCGGTACGGTCGCGCTGGCAGTGCCGTTCACCCTCGCGCGCGGTCTGCGGCTACCCCGAGCGGCGCTCCCGTTCGTCGTCACGTCCGGCATCTGCGAGGTGCTCGGGTTCTTCGCCTACACACTCGCTTCCCGGCACGGCATCGCGGTGGCGGCGGTGCTCTCCTCGCAGTTCTCGACACTCACGGTGATCGGCAGCTACCTGCTGTTCGGCGAGCGGCTGGGTCGGCTCCAATTGGTCGGCGTCTGCACAGTTATCGTCGGTGTATCGCTGATCAGCGTGGCGACGGCCTGAGTCCGCTCACATCAGCGTCAGCTGTGTGTCTCGGCACAGCTCGTCGAGTGCCCGTGGGTCACCGTCGCTCGACTCGAAGCCGAGGAGCTTGCGCTTCCGGTCCAGTCCGCCGGCGTAGCCTCGCAGCGAGCCGTCGGCACCGATGACCCGGTGGCAGGGGATGATGATCGGGATCGGCGTGCGGGATACGGCTCCGGCAACCGCCCGCGGCTCGACCCGTTCGCCGTTTCGCTCGACGGTCAACTCACGCGCGATCTCCCCGTACGTGGTCGTCTGCCCGTACGGGATCTCACGCAGCAGCTCCCAGATACGCTGCTGAAAGGCGGTACCCGCCGGCGCGAGCCGAAGCTCGAAGCGCTGGCGCTCGCCGGCGAAGTATTCATCGAGCTGGTGAGCGACGAGGTTGAGTGCAGTGACGTGCAACGTGGGCTCTGGACTGATCGGTGCCCTACCCGGGAAGTAGAGGCGCCGGAGATGCTCGTCGCTGCCGTGAAGCGTCAGCGTGCCGATCGGGGTCGCGTACGTCTCGTACAGAGTCGTGTGATCGAGTGAGGGGGATATCGCGGAGATGGTGCGCATACCCCGTATAACGTGTCGGGCAGGAGCAGTGTGAGATCGCGGACCATCAGACCCGCAGCGGGCCTGCCGACGACGACGTCAAGGCCCTACCGGAACCGAGTGACGCCCACCGGCGAGATCGCCGCCATCCCGTTGCGCGGGGCGTGGACCGGAAACCGCGGCAACCTGCACCGCGATCACCAGGTCGTTCGTCACTGGGCCAGCCACCACTGGCTGATCTGCACATTGACTTGGAGGGATCGCCGCGTCGAGCAGTGGTCGCCCGGTCGTCTCACCTGGCTGTTCTTCCACGATGAGGCGGTTGCGTTCGCTGCCGGCCACCGTCCCTGCGCCCTGTGCCGCCGGGCTGACTACAACGCGTACCGAGACGCCTGGACGGACGGCGACGGCTCGCCGTCGCATGACGAGATCGACCGCAGGCTTCACATCGAGCGACTGGTCAAAGGCACACGCAGCCGGCGTGTCCATCCGGCGGACTGGGCGGATCTCCCAGACGGAGCGTTTGTCCGGGACGGGGGCCGCCCTGCGCTCGTCCGCGGCCGGCAGCTGATCGTGTGGGCCTCAGATGGCTATGGCGAGCGTCGGCGGCGCCCGCGCCGTGGGGTGGCCGAGCTGTTGACGCCGCCGGCGACGCTCGCCGTTCTACAGGCTGGCTATCCCGTGCAGATCGGCGTCTAGCCACGCAAGGTGTGTGAGGCCTCAACCATTAGGATGGGATCATGGACTTTGATCTGACGGGAATAGATGGGCGTCCGCTTGACCAGGCGGCGCTTCAAGGCAGCGCGGTGCTGGTGGTGAACGTCGCCTCGCGGTGCGGGTTGACGCCTCAATACGAGGGACTCGAGAGGCTGCAGCAGCGGTACGGCGACGCCGGTTTCACCGTGCTCGGCGTCCCGTGCAATCAGTTCGCCGGCCAGGAGCCTGGTACGCCGGAGGAGATCCAGCAGTTCTGTTCGGCGACCTATGGCACGAGCTTTCCGCTGACCGAAAAGGTCGACGTGAATGGGCAGAGTCGCCATCGGCTCTACGAGCAGCTGACCAGCGTGCCGGACGCCGATGGCGAAGGAGGTGAGGTGCAGTGGAACTTCGAGAAGTTCCTGATCTCGCCCGCGGGCGAGATCGTCGCGCGTTTTCGTCCCACGACCGACCCGGAGGACGAGTCGGTCATCAGCGCGATCGAGAGGGTGTTGCCGTGACCGAGCCTGGGTCGGTGACAGCGATCAAAGCGAGCGAGGTTCGTCTGGGTGACCGGCTGCGTGCGCGAAACGGCACCGAGCTGACCGTCACTCGTATCGACGACGGTTTCCTCGGCCGATCCGAGATGCTGGCGTTTGTCGAGGACTCGAGCGGGCAGTGGTTCAAGATGCCCGCACCTCGCGACGGCGACGTCGAGCTTGTGCGGCGCGAGGACTCGAACTAGCTCCAGGTGGGCGTCTGAGTCCGGGTGATTTGCCGCCTGCCGGTTGGCGAAGCGATGCACGTTGCATGCAGATCTCTGCACAGAACGTGCATCGCTACTCGATGGCACGCGCGCCAGCGCGTGGGCGGATCAGAGGCTGTGGACCAGCTCGAGCTCGTCTCGGCCGAGCTCCCATGAGGCGGCGGCCGCGTTGGCCGCGACCTGTTCGGCGCTGGTTGCGCCGGCGATCACGGACGCGATTGCCGGCTGCGCAGTGAGCGCGGCGATCGCAAGTTCCACGAGTGTGTGGCCCCGGTCCTGTGCGAACGCTTCGAGCTGCTCGACCGTCGTAAACGCGTCGCCCGTGAGAAGCGAGCCGCGGCGCTCCGCGTCAAAGCCCGCCAGGCGAGTGCCCGGTTGCGGCGCCAGGTCGCGCCGGTACTTGCCGGTCAGAAGCCCGTGCGCAAGCGGGAAGAAGGGCAGGAATGCGATCCCCTCGGCCTCGCAGTAGGGAAGTACGTCCGCCTCGGCTTCGCGCTCCAGGAGGCTGTACTCGTTCTGGACGCTTGCAAATGCGCCGCCGGCCTCGCGCAGTTGGGCGACCGTGAAGTTGGAGCAGCCGATCTCGATGATCTTGCCCTCGTCGCGCAATTCCTGCAGGACGCCGATCGTGTCGGCAATTGGGGTTGCAGGGTCCGGCTCGTGCAGTTGGTAAAGATCAACGAAGTCCGTTTGGAGCCGGCGCAGGCTGTCTTCGAGCGCTCTGCGCACGTACGCTGGAGACGCGCCACCGGGGCGCGCATCGTCGATCGCGATACCGAATTTGGTGGCAAGGACGACGCGATCACGCCGATCGCGCAGGGCCTCGCCGATGAACTCCTCGCTGAGCGTGTCGCCGTAGATGTCCGCCGTGTCGAGGAAGTTGATGCCGACGTCGAGCGAGGCGTCTAGCACCGTACGGGTCGCTGTGAGGTCGAGGCGCCCGCCGAAGTTGTTGGTACCAAGGCCGACGAGTGAAACCTCGAGCGAGCCGATAGTTCGTGTCTTCACACCAGACCTCCTGGACTAGGTTGCGCTACAGGAAGGCCCGACTCGTGCAGCCGCACCTCTCACGATTGTTCGCCAATCCAACATTCTAACAACTTGCCGATTGAGGTGGTACGGTTCGCTGATGAGTCGCTTCGAGCAGCTCGCGAACCTGAGGATCGAGCGGGTTGGAACCATCGATCAGGTTGCGCGGCATCTACGGGCGATGATCTCCGACGGGCGCCTGCGGCAGGGTGAGCGGCTGCCCGAGATCCCGCTGGCCGAGGCCCTCGGTGTTTCCCGCAATACGTTGCGCGACGCGATCCGCGTGCTCGCCGCCGAAGGGCTCGTGTTGCACGAGCTCCACAGGGGTGCGGTCGTGCGCACTCTCTCGGCTGCGGACATCGCCGACATCTACGAGATCCGCCGGATGCTCGAGCTGAAGGCGCTCCCAGCACTGCCGCTGGCGCCGGAGGTCGCCCGCGCGCGCATCTGGTCGACGCTCGCGCAGTGTGAGGCTGCGTTCGAGGCGGGTGACTACGGCTCGTTCATCGAGCACGAACTCGAGTTTCATGGGGCGCTCGTCGCGGTTCTCGGCAGCGAGCGCCTCGACCGCTTCTTCGGTCAGGTGCTGTCTGAGCTCCGGCTTCTGTTCGGTGAGCTGACGTCGGACAACGAACCGCGTGCGACGCGCCACATCCTCGGTGTCTTCCAGCGGCTCGTGCGGGCAGCTGAGAAGGGAGACTTCGAGCGCGCAACGAAGCTCATGGGCGACCACCTCGATGCCTACGAAAAGCGCCTCGTCGCCCTGGTCGGTGGGGTCGGTGCCGGCACCTCCGACGCTTCTCCGCGCGCACAGGCCTGAACGTCGCGAGCGAACGCCTGAGCGCGATCGCGGCGTGGCTGCGTCCGGCTGGCTGGCAATGGGTCGAGTGATGTGATTGTGCTACAATCACATCTGTTGAATTTCGCTGCGGCGGTAAAAGTCAGGGAGGGTGACGCGTGACGAGTGACACAGGCGTGATCGACGGTGCTTCGTCGGTGAGCGAGCAGTTGCCGTGGGGTGTGGACTCGGAGTGCGGGGTCCTGGCAGATGTGCTGCTCTGCCCACCTGACCACTATCGGTGGCTTCCCAGCAGTGCCATATCTCAGGCAACGCTCGACAGTGACGCCGTCTTCGATCTCGGCCTGGCGAAGCGCCAGCACGCCGAGCTGGTTGCCTGCTACGAGGAGCAGGGCGTGCACTGCCACTACCTGAAGCCCGATCCCGCTCTGCCGTACCAGGTCTTTGCGCGCGACTCGAGCACGGCGACACCCGCCGGCGGAGTGGTTCTGCAGCTGCATCAGTGGTGGCGACGTGGCGAGTACGCGGCCGTGATCGACTTCTACCGCACTGCCGGCATCCCGATCGCCGGCATGATTACCGCGGCGGCGGTCGAGGGTGGCGACGTGATGATCATCGAGCCCGGCTGTGTGCTGATCGGCTGTTGCGAGTTTCGCACCCAGGAACAGGGTGCAAGGCAGTTGGCGCAGATGTTCGAGGCCCAGGGTTGGGAGGCGCGGGTGCAGCCGTTTGCCGGGCGCTTCGTGCACATGGACGTGATCGTCGCGACGCTGGCGGAGAAACTCGTCGCAGTCGCCGCCGACGTGGTTCCCGCCGGGCTGCTCACATGGCTGCGCGACAAGGGGGTCGACTTCATCGAGATTCCTGAGAGTGAGGCGTTCACGCTCGGGGTCAACGCGATGCCGCTCGGACGTGACCGTGTCGTTTCCGGTGCGAGCTCGAAGACCCTCAACGCCGAACTGCGTGCCCGAGGCCTCACGGTCATCGACCCCGACCTCTCGATGTTCACCGGGGGCGGCGGGGGAGCGCATTGCCTGGCACAGGCGCTGAGGCGCGAGCGGCAGTGACTTTGCCACTCGCCGTCCAGCGCTCATATGAGTGCTCCACGGTGGTGTGGCGCAACTGTTCGACCGCAGTAGATGTCGGTGATCGAGCCCGGAGTGCGTGACGACGCGCACCGCGCTCTGCGGCTGGGGTCGCTGGTCGCCTTTGCCGAGTCGCTGTTCTTCGCAATGCTGTCGCCGCTCCTGCCCTACTACGAACGGCACTACGGCCTCTCGACGACGCAACTCGGATTCCTGAGCTCCGGCTACATGATCGGGATCATCGTTGCGGCGATCCCGTCGGCGTCCTTGACGGCGTGGCTGGGGCCGCGGGCAAGCGTCGTCATCGGCCTCCTGATCATGGCGGCCGCAACAGCCGGGTTCGGGCTTGCGCACGCGGCTCCGCTGCTCTACCTGACCCGCGGGGTGCAGGGCGTGGGAAGCGCGCTCGCCTGGGCCGGGGCGATCTCCTGGGTGCGCCTGCTGTCGCCCCCGGACGAGAGGAGCCGGCGCGTGTCGACCGTTTTGGGTGCCGCGTACATCGGTACCGCCGCAGGCCCCATCCTCGGCGCGCTGGTGCTCGCCCTCGGTGCGCGGACGGCATTCCTGCTAGCAGTCGGCGTCGAGTTGCTCTTGATCGTGTGGGCCGCAACCGCGCGCATTGAGCCACCGGCGCCAGAGGCGGCGCGTTCCCAATCAGCCTTCTTGGCGCAGCCACGGCTGCTGCGGCCGCTGGCGAGCCTGATCCTCGGCGCCGTGCTGATCGGGGTGGTGCTAGTGATCCAGCCCCTGCTGGCCGCCCGTGCCGGCGCGGGCAACCCCGTCCTGATCGGCGGCTACGTCGTGTTCGGGTTGCTTGCCGGGGGTGTGGCCCCGCGTGTCGGCGCCGTCTGCGACCGCATCGGGGGAGGCCAGGTCGCGATCATCGGGCTCGCTGTCGGCGCCGGCGCGGTGCTCTTACTCGGCACGGTCAATCTGTTGGTGGTCGTGGCGCTCGCGGCAACGATCCTTTGCGTTGCCGATGCCTTCATAATCAATGCGCTGGCTGCGCTGCTGGCCGACGTGGCCAGCAGCGTCGAGGTCCGACACGAGGACAGCTGGGCGCTCACCAACCTCGGTTGGTGTCTCGGCATCGCACTGGGAAGCACGGTCGCCGGAGCGCTCGCGGGTAACTATGCCGTGATTGCAACTGTGCTCGGCGCCGCTGCCGCGGTAGGTGCCGCCGCACTGATCAGAGACGCGCGCTTCGCGCGGTCGTGACCCCGCTCAGAGGCCGGGCTGCCGGAACGCGTAGTACTGGTCGAGCTCGGCCGCCCGTCGGAACGGCACGTCGTTGAACTCTTTGTACGGCTCCGTGAAGAACACCTCGAAGTGAACCTTCATCGCCTCGCGCGCCGCTGCGCCATCTCGCGCGCGCATCGCCGCGAGGATCGGAGGGTGGATTTCCACCTCCCAGCGCGCCTCGATCTCGCCCGGGAGGTCCCCAGGTCTCGTCGGAGGCAGCGACGTCAGAAGAATGCATTGCTGCAGCGGCGTGAGCATGAGCTCGAGTGCCGGGATGCGCAACGCGTGGTAGGGCACGAGGTGGAACTGGAAGTGCGCGTCATGTGCAGCTTCCCAGTCGCCGTTGCGTACCGCCTCGGCGAAACGCTCCAAGTAGAGCTCCATGGCGTCCCAGTCCTCTTCGGTCCCGCGCTCGGCTACGAGCGGCGCAAGCTCGGTCTCGAGCGCGGCGCGTGCCGCGATGACGTCCCCGATCGTGAGGTCGGCGCGCATCAGGAGTGCCACCATCGAATCGGCGTAGACGCGGGGCGTCGGCAGCGCGACCACGGTGCCGTGTCCCTGACGCACGGCGACCAGACCCTTGGCGGACAGGGCGCGCATGGCGTCGCGGATGACACTGCGGCTGACTCCGAGAGCATCTGCCAGCTCGAGCTCGGTCGGCAGGCGGTCGCCCGATGCGAGGTCTCCCCGTAGGATCATCTGCTGGATCTGGTCGGCGACTCCATCGCTCAGCGTTGCGTGCGAGCGGGCCCTCATTGCTCCGAGGACCGACGTGTTGACCGGAACGGGGGCGGCGTCGCCTTCCTGCTTGGACGTCGCGGCCGCGACTCCGAGTGTGCTCCGCGCGGCCACGTTAGCCTCCGTTGCGGGGGCTGCTTGGCGCAGCCTCTTCCGCCAGTCGTCGGCCGGCCCCGGAATATGGGTTTGCCTCGCTGGTCATCTAGGAGGCGTAGTCCGGTTCGCGCGCATCGAGGACCCGTTTCATCGCCTCGAAATGATCGTTCTTGTAGTCGATGTTCTCGTTCTCCTCGACCAGTTGCTCCACCGCGCTGGTCGGGACGAGTCGCAGCGGCCGTCCGGTCGACAACGCGAGGATGAGCGCTCGCGCCGCCCGCTCGAATGAGTACAGATCGGTGTAGGCCGCAGCCAGCGAGCGCCCGACTATCACCACTCCGTGGTTGCGCAGCAGGAGCACGTCGTTGTCCCCCATCGCTCGAGCCAGTTCCTCGCCATGACGGATGTCCTGCGGCACCGCGCCGTCATAGAAGTCCGTGTAGGCGACCCGGCCGTAGAAGTCCATGCCGGTCTGATCAGCGGGTAGAAGCTGCGGATCCTCGAGCATCGACAGCGCCAGCGCGAACGGCGAGTGCGTGTGCAGAATCGCCTCGACGTCGGGCCTGGCCTCGAAGATCGGGGCGTGGATGCGGTAGCCCACCCAGGCGAGATCACCGCGGGCCTCCAGGGCCGGCTGGTCTTCGGGGCCGTGCTCGACGATGTTGCTGGCATTGACCTGTGACCAGTGAACCGACGGTGGGCTGATCAAGAATCGGCGCGGGTCACCGGGATGGCGCCGCGAGAAGTGGTTCCAGGTTCCCTCATGCAGATCATCCATCACTGCCAAACGGTGCGCTGCCGCCAGATCGATTCGTGCTTGCCGCACGCTCACCGCCGTCACGCTCTGCGTTGCCATGCCGCTCCCGTCGAACTCGACCACAAATTCATCATATGAGCAGACGTTACCATAGGTCCTCGCGGTCCCTGGCGACTCAGTGCTGCCCGTGCGCGGCGAGCACCGAGTCGGCGAGTCGCTGCAGCGCGGCCAGGCCGAGCGCCAGATCGGCGACGTCCGTGTCCTCCTCGCGGGTGTGCGACAGACCCCGCTTGCTCCGCACGAACAGCATCACGGTGGGGAGGCCGGTGCCAGCGATGTGGACCGCGTCGTGCAGCGGGCCACTCGGGATCCTCGCTTCGTCGCCTTGCAGCTCGGCGACGATCCGTGCTGCCCGTTCGACCAGGGACGCGTCGAACGCAAGCGGCCGCATCCGGAAGATCGGGTTCCAGCTGACCGTCACGCCGTCTGCCTCGGCGATGCGCGTGGCGGCGGCGCGCGTGCCGTCGTGCAGATCGTCGAGCGCCTGCCCGTCGGTATGGCGCTGATCGATCATCGCCACGGCCAGACCGGAGAGCGCTGTCGCGATCCCGGGCGCCGAGTCGATTCGACCGACCGTTGAGAGGCCGCCCAGTTCGACGGCCAGCTCGCGAGCCTCGAGCGCTAGCCGCGATGCGCTCAGCAGCGCGTCACGGCGCCGATCCATCGGCGTCGAGCCGGCGTGCGCCGACTGTCCCTCGAAGTGCACCGACCAGCGTTCCACGCCGTACGTTCCGGTCACCGCCGCCAGCGGCAGGCCAAGTGCCTCGAGAACCGGGCCCTGCTCGATGTGCAGCTCGAGGTATGCGATGGCGTCACGTAGGCGTGCCGCTGCTCGCGGCATACTCGCGATGTCCACGCCGTGGGCCTCGAGCGCCTCCGGTGCCGTGATCCCGTCGGCGTCGACGAGGGTTCGCAGGAACTCGGGATCGATCCTTTCAGCGGCTGCCGACGAGCCGATCAGGCTCAGGCCGAAGCGGGCGCCTTCCTCGTCCGCCCAGTCCACGAGCTTCACAGTCAGCGGCGGCGTTCCTGCGGCCGCGAGTCCGCGGATCACCTCGAGCCCGGCCAGCACGCCGAGGCAGCCGTCGAGCCAGCCGCCACCTGGTACCGAGTCCAGGTGGCTGCCGATGATCAACGCTTCGGGGCGCGCGCCCGGGAGCGTCGCCCAGATGTTTCCGGCCTCGTCGCGCTCGACCTCGACCGGGAGTTCGGCGAGCAATCCTAGGTACCACTCGCGTGCTGCCGCCCAGGTGTCTGTCCACGCCACGCGCTGGGCCCCGCCCTCGTCCGAGCTGAGCTCGGCGAGTTGGCGGAGGTTCGTAATGAGCTGCCCTGCCGGGTCGGAAGGGTCAATCTGCAAAGTCGAGGTCATAAGGTACGATGATACGATGTACGACCTTACGCGTGACGGCACGGCGCAGACGGGAAACCGCTGACTTGCATCGTCTGGATGGGATGACGGCAATCGTGACCGGCGCGACGATGGGCATCGGCGAGGCGGTCACCAGACGGTTCGTGCGGGAGGGCGCAAACGTCGTGCTGATCGCACGCGGCGCCGAACGCGGCGAGGAGTTGGCACGTCAGCTCGGTGGCTGCACGCGGTTCGTCGCCGGCGACGTCGCGGATGGCGACACGGCCACGCGGGCGCTTTCCGCCGCCCGGGAACTGGGTGGGGTCGACGTCCTCGTCAACAACGCCGCCGTCGACCACGTACGCCCGTTGCTGGAGGTAGACACTGCCGATGCCAGCGCGGTGTTCGCGACGAACTTTCACGGCTCGCTGTCGATGCTCGTGTCGGTCGCCCGCGACATGCGCGAGCGGGAGGCGGGCGGCGCCATCGTGAACGTGACCTCACGGCTAGCGTCGATCGGGATCTCCGGCTTTGCGGTCTATTCGGCGGCTAAGGGGGCGCTGCTCTCGCTGACACGCACTGCGGCCGTTGAGCTGGCGGAGTATGGAATCCGCGTGAACGCAGTCGCTCCCGGTCTCACCAGCACACCGCTGGTGGATGCGTGGATCGCGGCCCAGCCCGAACCCGAGACGTTCGCGCGCGATGTAGCGCGCGGGATCCCGCAGGGGCGAATCGCCACGCCGGAGGAGGTGGCAGCCACGGTGGCATTCCTGGCGGCCCCGGAGTCCGCGCATATCACAGGAGCCTCGATCGCCGTCGATGGCGGCTACACGGCCGCCTGAGGCCTGCCCTTTGTTAACGGTGCGTGTGCGCCTGTTCGCGGGCTAGACATGCGATCAGCTCATGATATGATGTTTCACCTGTTGACGCATGACACTTACGTGTCGTGATCGGCGGATCTCTCCTTCCTCGTCCTCTCTTCTCTCTCTTCTGTGCGGAGGCATTTTGATGAAGTCGCAACAGGCACTGACGGCCGTCCAGCGTGCAAGGAAGCCGTTCCTAGCCATGTTCGGGCGTACGCGGGTGCGTTTGGTGGCCTGCGCATCGGCCATCGCAGTCGGAACCGCATTGCTGACTGGCGCGGGCGGCTTCGGCCTCGCCAGCGCGAGCGCAAGCAGCAGCTCCGGTCCGACCTTCTACACGGCGTTCAGCGCCGATCCGTCGCCGCTGGACCCTGACACCTTCTACGAGGCCGAAGGCGAGCTCATCATGCAGTCGACGTACCAGAGCCTGCTCACCTTCGCGTCCAACTCATCGACGCTCCAGCCGCAGCTCGCGACCAGCTGGACGGAGTCGAAGAACGGGCTCACCTACACGTTCGAGCTTCGCAAGGGCGTGAAGTTCAGCGACGGAACGCCTTTCAACTCGACCGCCGCAAAGGACAGTTTCGAGCGTCGAGCTGCGATGAAGGGCGGCCCGTCATACATGGTGGCCGACATCAAGTCGATCGACACTCCCTCTCCGGACAAGCTGATCATCCACATGATTCACCCGCAGTCACCGTTCCTCACGTACCTGGCGTCCCCGTTCGGGCCGATGATGGAGAGCCCGACGGCGATCAAGGAGCACACCGTCAAGGGTGACCACGCCTCGCACTGGCTGGGGTCGCATTCGGCCGGGACCGGACCGTACGTGCTCACCTCAGTGCAGCCGAACGTGCGTTACGTGCTCACCGCGAACCCCTACTACTGGGGTCCGAAGCCCTACTTCAAGACCGCGAACATCGCGGTGATCCCTGACTTCTCAACACAGCAGCTCGAAGTCGAGAGCGGCCAGCTGACCGGTGTCATGCACGGACTCACCACGCAGGCTTACGACAGCCTGCGGGCCAACTCGAAGGTCGAGGTCCAGACCTTCCCGACCCTCCTCGACACGGTGCTCGACGTCAACCCGGCGTCGAAGGTGTTTGACAACGCCACCGTGCGTGCAGCGCTGCGCGATGCGCTTGACAACAAGACCATCACCACGGAGGTGTTTGGAGCGGACGCCTCACCGGCGATGAACTTCTACCCGACCGGCATGCTGCCTAATGGCGCCGTGCCGGAGGACAGCGTGTACAAACCCTCGTTGCTCGCGTCGGCACTGAAGTCATACAAGGGCGACAAGGTGACAGTCGGATGGAGCCAGGACGTCGCAGATCAGCTCGTGGCGAACATCGTCGCCGCCACGCTCCAGAAGGACGGCCTCAACGCCACGGTCGAAGAGATCCCGGCGCCATCGGTCATCAACCAGCTGCCGACCACCCCGCGGTTGCGCCCAGACCTGCTGGTCGGGGACATGAATCCGGACTCCACCTCGCCGGACACATGGGCGCGGATCTACAACTACACGAATGCTCCGGTCAACTGGCAGGGCGCGTCGGTGCCAGCCGCCGACAAGGTCCTCGACCAGGCGGTCACCGCGAGTAACGCGAAGACGGCTCTCAAGCTCGAGATCAAGGCGGCGACGATGTACAGGAACTCGAACTACTTCGATCCGATCTCGGACGACGACGACACCATGGTGTTCAGCAAGGGCATCACCGGTTTCCACTCGCTCATCACCTATCAGTACGTGATCAACCTGGCCGATCTCCGGCGGTAGGGGTAGCGGAGTGGGTCTGGTTCGACCAATTCCCGTCGAGCGTGTGGCGCCGGCACCCATTCTGGGTCTCGACGCCCCGCTGACGGTCGGAAGCGCAGCGGCGCCAGCAGGCGCCGCTGCAAGTGCCAGGCGGCGCTACGCACCGGCAAACGGGCTGCTGCGAGTGCCGCTGCATGCCCTGAAAACCGTCCGCGTGCGGGGCGGCCGATGATCGGAGAAGAGTCGTTGAACTCCACCGTCAGTGTCGGGGGAGCGTACGAGGAGGCCTCGGTGGCGCGCGTCAGCGGCCTGCACGTGACGCTGACGCGCCAGCACGAAGCGCTGCACGTCCTGCGCGGCGTCGACCTCAACGTGAAACCGGGGGAAGTGCTTGGCCTTGTCGGCGAGTCCGGCTCGGGCAAGAGCATCCTCGGCCTCACGCTGCTCGGACTGCTGCCGGGCGCATCCCACCCGCAGCTGCGCGGCGAGGTGGTCGTCGACGGCGTCGACGTGACCGCCGCCAACGCGTCGCAGCTGCGGGCGCTGCGCCGTGAGCGGCTCGGTGCCGTCTTTCAGGATCCGATGAGCTCGCTCGACCCGACGATGCGCATAGGTGCGCAGGTGATAGAGGCTACGGGCTCAGCTTCCGAGGCGCTGCGGTTGCTGACTGCGGTCGGCGTCCCGGATCCACGTCGGCGCATGCGTTCCTACCCGCATGAACTTTCAGGTGGTCTCCGTCAGCGTGTCACGATCGCGATCGCGATCGCCGGGAGCCCTCGCCTGATCATCGCCGACGAGCCGACCACGGCCCTCGACGTCACCGTCCAGGCTCAGATCCTGGACCTTCTGAGTCGCCTTCGCGCCGAGTTCGGTTGCTCGGTGCTGTTGATCACCCACGACCTTGCGGTGGCCTCCCAGATCGCCGACCGGATCGCTGTGCTGTACGCAGGGCGGGTGGCGGAGATCGCTGACGCCCGTACGCTGCTACGTGATCCCGAGCACCCGTACACGGCGGCACTGCTTCGCAGCCGCCTGGAGCTCGACCGCGACAAGAGCCGGCCGCTGCCGACGCTCGACGGCGAGCCGCCCGACCCTCGGCATTTCCCGCCGGGCTGCCCGTTCTCGCCCCGCTGCGTGTTCTCGACGCCGGCCTGCGACGCGGCTCTGCCGGAGCTATCCGGCTCTGCTACCCATCGGCACGCCTGTATCCGCAGCGAGGAGCTGGATCTACGTCCCACTGTCATAGAGGTGGAGTCCTGGGGCCAGCCAGTCGTCGACCTGTCGGCGAAGCCCGCGCTGGTGGCGAAGGACGTCGTCGTCGACGCCGGCTCCCGGCGCGGCGGTGTCCGCATCCTCCATGGCGTGGACCTCGAGATCCGCTCCGGGGAGGCGGTCGCCCTGGTCGGCGAGAGCGGCTCCGGCAAGACGACGCTGCTGCGGACGGTCGCAGGGCTGATGCGTCACAGCGGTGGCGAGCTGCGGATGACCGATGAGGCGCCTCAGATGGTGTTCCAGGATCCGATCGCGTCGCTGACGCCGTGGCTCAGCGTCGGCGAGATGATCGAGGATCGCCTGCGCGTGACCGGAATGCCGCGGGCGGAACGCCGCCAGCGCGTGGCCGAGGTTGTTGCCCGTGTCGGCCTCCCGCCGCGCAGCCTCGGGTTGCGGCCAAGTCAGCTATCCGGCGGGCAGCGTCAGCGCGTCGCCCTTGCCCGCGCGATCGTCGTCCCGCCACGCCTGCTGCTCTGCGACGAGCCCACGTCGGCCCTCGATGTGTCGATCGCGGCGGCCGTGCTGAATCTGATCGGGCGGCTGCGCCGTGAGGTGTCCGGCATGGCGGTGCTGTTCGTCACCCATGACCTTGCGGTCGCCAGGCTGATCGCCGACAAGATCGCGGTCATGTACCTGGGCCGTATCGTCGAGTTCGGTCCCGCAGAGAAGGTCATCAGTGACGCGGTGCATCCGTACACGCGCGCTCTGATCGATTCGCTGCCGCATCAGGACGCCGAGCCGATCGCGCTCGTGGGCGAGCCTCCGAGCCTCTACTCGCCTCCAACCGGCTGCTCGTTCCATCCGCGTTGTCCTCAGGCCCGGGACGGCTGTGCGAGCCGCGCGCCGTCGCTGGTCGACCTCGAGCGGCACGACGATCACGTCGTCGACTGCGTCCTCGCCGAGGCCTGATCGTGGCGGTCCTCGATCCGATCACTCCCGGTGGCATCGAAGCGGTCAGCTTCAGCGGACGGTTCGGCCTGCACCGGCTGCGTCGCGTGCGACTCTCCCAACGCGTGGCGATTGCGACGCTCGTGTTGGTCACGCTGCTTGCGCTGCTGGCGCCGACGCTCGCGCCTCACGACCCGACGCTGCCGGCCGGGATGCCTCTGCAACCGCCGAGCGGCGCCTTCCCGTTCGGCACGGATTCCGTTGGCCGTGACGAGCTCAGCCAGGTTCTCTACGGGATCCAGAGCACGTGGTTCTCGGCCCTGGCGGTGATCGCCTGCGGTGCCGTGGTCGGCGGCACCGTCGGACTGATCGCCGGTGCTGCGCCCGGCTGGCTCGACAACCTGTTGATGCGGATCACCGACATCTTCCTGTCGCTGCCCGCGCCGCTCCTGGCGATTCCGGTCGTGGCGGCACTCGGCCCGTCACTTGACCACACTTTGATCGCGGTCGCCGTTCTCTGGTGGCCGTACTACGCGCGCCTCGTGCGAGCCGAGGTCCGGGCCCTGTCGGTCCTGCCGCATTTCGACGCCGCGCGCCTGGCGAAGACGAGCCGCTTCCGCAGGCTCGTCCGCTATCTGCTGCCCGGTGCGATCCCGGTCACGATCGTCGCCGCCAGCCTCGATATCGGGAACCTGATCGTCGTGCTGGCGGGCCTCTCCTTCCTCGGACTGGGCGCGCAGCCGCCGTCCCCGGAGCTCGGATCGCTCACCGCCAACGGGCTCCCGTACCTACTGACCAACTGGTGGGTGCCGATCATCCCCGGGCTCGCCGTGTTCGCGCTGAGCCTGATCGGCAACCTGACCGGCGACACGATCCGGGACATGGTGGACAGATGATCAGCTTCACCGTGCGCCGGCTGGTCTCGATGCTCGTGGTGCTCTTCGCGCTGCTGGCGATTCTCTTCATCCTCCAGGCCATCTCGCCGATGGATCCCGTGCGCGCCTACGTCGGCCAGCACGCCTCGCAGGCGGTGGTCAACGCCGCGCGCAAGCGCCTCGGCTACGACTCGCCGCTGCCGGTCCAGTACATCCGCTACGTGGGACGAGCGGTGACCGGCAACCTCGGGATGTCGCTCGCGACCGGACGGCCAGTGCTCAGCGACATCGGCCGGTATCTGACCGCGTCGCTCGAGCTCGTCTGCTTTTCGCTGTTCTTCGCCGTCCCGCTGGCCCTGTTCTACGGCCTGATCGGCGCCGCGGGTTGGCGCGGCAGCAGCGCTCTCAGGACCGCGATGCTGGCGCTCGCGGCCGCCCCGCCGTTCCTGCTCGCGATCGTCGGGATCGTGTTCTTCTACCAGAAGTTGGGCTGGCTTCCCGCCTCTGGCCGCTCAAACTACCTCAACGCTCCGGGTGGTCCGACCGGCTTCCTGACGATCGATGGACTCCTCCACGGGCGCCCCAATGTGACGCTCGACGCTCTGCGCCACCTCGTGCTGCCCGCGTTCGTGCTGTCGCTGGTACCCGCGGTGGCCGTCGGTCGCGTGCTTCGCGGCAGCATCGTCTCGATCCTGAGGACGGATCAGATCCGGCTCGCGCGCGCCAAGGGGCTGGGCGAGGTGAGGATCCTGCTCAAGCACTGCCTGCGCAACGCCGCTGGCCCGTCACTGGCGATGAGCGGCCTGATGCTGGGGATGCTGTTCGCGAACCTGATCGTCGTCGAGACGGTGTTCGCCTGGCCGGGCATCGGCTCGTACGTCAGCCAGGCGATCGCACGTGACGACTTCCCCGCGACCGCGGGGGTGACGCTGATGCTCGGCGCTGCCTACGTGGTGATCAACACGGGCGTCGACCTGCTGCAGGCCTGGGCGGATCCCCGCATCCGCAAGTAGCAGGATCCGGGTCGTGGGTGCCCCGCTTGGCACCCACGACCTGCACCGCGATGCCGCCGACGTGTCCGTGGTCGGGGGCGCTGCTCGGTACGGGCGCCGTCGGCCGGCTCAGAGGGTCTCGGGGTCAGACGGCTTCGGCCTCAACGGCCTCAGACGGCTTCGGCGGTACCGGTGCGCCGCGGATCGGCGCAGGCGAACCATTCGTCCCCGACCCGGTGCAGCGCGTCGTAGGAGCCGGTCTGCTCGTGGTAGGGGCCAATCACATCGAACGGCATCCCCAGTGCCGCGAGACCGTCTCTCACGCGCGTTCCCACGCTTGCCTCGATCACCAGGCGGCTCGAGCCGACGTCGCTGAAGCCGAAGCGTGGTCGCGCGACGGACTCCTCGATCGACATCCCGAAGTCGATGATGTTGATCATGTTCTGGAGCACGCACGGCAACAGGCTGCCGGACGGGGAGCCCGAGGCCAGCACGGGCCGGCCGTCGAGCAGCGCGATGTTTTCGGCGCCGTCGATCGTGATCCGCGCGCCCGGCTTGAGGGGCGTGCGCATGAACCAGCCGCCCGAGGCGGGGATGTGCACGCCGCGGTAGAAGAGGCCGTTGATCCAGGGGTCGGCGGTGCACGTGTGCATCAGCACCGCGACGCTCCCGTTAGCGTCCACCGCGCTGACGTGGTCGGTGCCCACGTGCGGCGTGGCGATTCCGTGGTGCGGTCCTGCCATGCGCAGCAGCTGCAGCCGGTCGCGGGCGAACTCCTTTGACACGATCGTCCCGGTCGCGTCCGGGACGGTGACCGGATCTCGCCAGCCGGCACCGCGGTCGAGGATGTCCTGGCAGATCAGCATCAGCTCGTAGAGCAGCTCCGGAGACTCACTCGGAGGGCCGAACGCCGACAGATCGAGCGTCTCGACCATGTTGAGCGCCTCGATGATGTTGAGGCCGCCGTCAGGCGCACCGGAGGCGATCAACTGGTGTCCGCGATAGGTGCCGCCGACGGGAGCCGACCAGACGGCCCGGTAGGCGGCCATGTCGTTGACCGTGATCACGCCACCGTCGCGCGCGAGCAGCTCGCACAGTCCCTGCGCGAAGTCGCCGTGGTAGAAGAAGTCTGAGCCCTCCGCGGCGAGCCGCTCGAGCGTGCCGGCCGCCTCGCTCTGATCCAGTGTCTCGCCCGGGACACGCAGACGGGTGTCGTCATGAAAGAAGATCCGCCGTCCGGCCTCACTTCGACCGAGCTCGGGCGCGCGCCTGTACATGACGCCGTAGAGCTGCGGGTAGACGATCGCGCCGTGCCGGGCAAGCTCTATCGCCGGGCCCATGAGTTCGGCGCGGCTCTTGCTGGCAAGGCGTTCGCTGGCGGCGTCGAATGCGCCCCACCAGCCGGGAAGCGCCGCGCCGATGCCGCTGTTGACGGTGCTGCCGCTGAGCCGCTCGAGCGAGGCGGCGGGTGCGCGGTGTGCCCCGCTCAACCAGTGGGTCTCCCCGGTCGTCGCGTCGAAGTAGACGAGCTTCATCATGCCGGCGATCGACGTCATCTGCGGCTCGACCACGGTCTGCGTGATCGCTGTGGCAAGCGCCGCGTCACAGGCGTTCCCGCCCGCACGCAACATGTTGGCGCCGACCCGGCTCGCGACCGGATGCGAGCTGACCACAACTCCGTCGCGTCCGCCGACGCGTTCCTTGAACCCCTGCCGGGCGATCGCGGTCAGCTCAACCTGTTCAGCGCGGTCCATTTGACATCACTCGCTTCCGCTCGGGCCGGCGTCCGCTCGACCGTATTCATGGATCCGGTCAACCCGTGAGGGTAACACTGGCGAAATGTACCACAATCCAGCACTGCAAAGTCACAGGCGGCCAGTGCTCCGCGGCCGGATGAGGGACCACGCCGGCAGCGTTCGGGTACTCCACCCCTGAGCGTCAGATACCCTAACTCCATGCCCGTTCTGAGATCCCACACCGTCACCCACGGGCGCAACATGGCCGGCGCCCGTGCGCTGCTGCGCGCCGCCGGCGTCGAGCGCGAGGACTTCGGCAAGCCGATCGTCGCCGTCGCGAACTCCTACACGCAGTTCGTACCAGGCCACACGCATCTGAAACCGGTCGGGGAGATCGTCGCCGCCGCGATCAAGCAGGCGGGCGGGATCCCACGCGAGTTCAACACGATCGCGGTCGACGACGGGATCGCGATGGGCCACGGTGGCATGCTCTACTCGCTGCCCTCGCGTGACCTGATCGCCGACAGCGTCGAGTACATGGCCAACGCCCACTGCGCCGACGCGCTGGTCTGCATCTCCAACTGCGACAAGATCACGCCGGGCATGCTGAACGCCGCGCTGCGTCTCAACATCCCGACGGTCTTCGTCTCTGGCGGCCCGATGGAGGGCGGCAGCGCGGTGCTGGTCGACGGCACCGTGCGCAAGGGACTGAACCTGATCACCGCTATCGCGGATGCGGTTGACGATAAGGTCTCCGACGCGGACATTGCTCTGATCGAGGAGAACGCGTGTCCGACGTGCGGTTCCTGCTCCGGCATGTTCACGGCGAACTCGATGAACTGTCTGACAGAGGCGCTCGGTCTCTCGCTGCCTGGCAACGGCTCGACGCTCGCGACCCACACGGCGCGCCGTGCGCTCTATGAGGACGCCGGCCGCACGGTCGTCGAGCTCTGCCGCCGTTACTACGACCAGGACGATGAGTCGGTCCTGCCGCGCGCGGTCGCAACACGTCAGGCGTTTGAGAACGCGATTTCGCTGGACATCGCGATGGGCGGCTCAACCAACACCGTGCTGCACATCCTCGCGGCCGCGCAGGAGGCCGAGCTCGACTTCACGATGAAAGACATCGACGAGATCTCAAGGCGGGTTCCCTGCATCTGCAAGGTCGCGCCTAATGGCACCTTCCTGATGGAGGACGTGCACCGCGCCGGCGGCATCCCCGCGATCCTCGGTGAGCTCTGGCGCGCCGGCCTGCTGAACGAGGGGGTCCACACAGTCCACGCTCCGAGCATCTCGGAGTGGCTCGAGAGCTGGGACGTCCGCGGGGCCAAGCCCAGCGCGCGCGCTCTCGAGCTCTTCCACGCCGCGCCCGGTTGCAGGCGCTCGGCCGAGGCGTTCTCACAGTCCGAGCGCTGGGACACGCTCGACGCCGATGCAGCCGAGGGTTGCATCCACGACGTGGCCCACGCCCACTCGAAGGACGGCGGCTTGGCGATCCTGTACGGCAACCTCGCCGCTCGCGGGGCCGTGGTCAAGACCGCGGGCGTTGACGAGTCGATCTGGAAGTTCACCGGCCCTGCAGTTGTGGTCGAGTCCCAGGAGCAGGCCGTCGAGGTGATCCTCGCGGGCGGCGTCAACGAGGGTGACGTGGTAGTCATCCGCTACGAGGGGCCGCGCGGGGGACCGGGCATGCAGGAGATGCTCTATCCGACCTCCTACCTGAAGGGCAAGGGTCTCGGCAAAGCCTGCGCGCTCATCACCGACGGGCGCTTCTCCGGCGGAACGTCCGGCCTGTCGATCGGGCACGTCTCACCCGAGGCGGCCTCCGGCGGCGCGATCGCCCTCGTGGAGAACGGCGACACGATCTCCATCGACATCCCGAACCGCCGGATCACGCTCGAGGTTTCAGATGAGGAACTGGCCGAGCGCCGCGAGCGCCTCGAGGCCGGTGCGGGCTACGTTCCGAACCTGCGCGAACGCTATGTCTCGCCTGCACTGCGCGCTTACGCGGCGATGGCGACCTCGGCCGACACCGGAGCCGTGCGCGACGTCAACGCGGTCGAGAGCGCGGTCGCGGTGGCTGCGCATGCCCGCGAGACGACGCTCAGCTAGCGACTTTCCCTGGGCGTTCCCGACCGTCCACCTAGCTTGAACAGCGGCTAGGCCGGCTGCGCCTCGACGTCTGGCGGAACCAGGCGTGTGCGCAGCCAGTCGGACATCTGCTCGGCCGGCATTGGGCGGCTGAGGAAGTAGCCCTGAGCCGTGTTGCAGCCGAGCTCGCGCAAGCACTCCCAGGTCTCCACCGTCTCGACTCCCTCGGCGACCACTTCGAGGCCAAGGTTGCGTCCAAGGTCGACGGTGGAGCGGACGATCACCGCATCTCCGGCCTCGACTCCCATCCCGATCACGAAGGAGCGATCGATCTTGATCTCGTCGATCGGGAGTTGGCGCAGATAGGCAAGCGACGAGTAGCCGGTGCCGAAGTCATCGATCGAGAGGCGGATCCCGAGGGCTGAGAGTTCGCCGAGGACCGCCTTCGCGCGGGTGGGGTTGGCGAGCATAGAGGACTCGGTGACCTCCAGCTCAAGCCACTCGGACGCAACCTCCCAGCGGCGAAGCAGTTCTGCCACCTGGTTCGGAAAGCCGCGGTCGAGCAGATTCCTGGTCGAGAGATTGACTGCGACCGTCAGCTCGAGGCCTTCCTCGCTCCACGCGCGCACCTGCCGGAGGGCCTCCTCGATCACGTACAGCGTGAGCGGCCCGATCAGGCTGGTCTCCTGTGCGATCGGGATGAACGAATCCGGGAAGACCATGCCGCGCTCCGGGTGCACCCACCTGACCAGCGCCTCGACGGAGGTCACGCTGCCGCTGGCCAGCGCCGCCTTCGGCTGGTAGTAGAGAACTAGCTCCCGCTCCGCGATCGCCCGGCGGAGCTCGGCGACCAGGGTGAGGCTGGTCACGTCGTAGTCGTGTGCGTCGTCGTCGTAGAAGGTGTAGGTGCATCCGTCGCGCTTGGCGTCGTACATCGCGACGTCGGCGCGCTGGATCAGCGTCTGGGCGTCTTCGCCGTGGTCAGGGTAAATCGCGATCCCGATCGACGCCTCGATTCCGATCGGCAGCGACTGCACGTGAATCGGTTGCTCCAGCCCCGCTTGAAGCCGCTCGAGTACCGGCAGGACGTCGTGCGCGTCAGTGAGCTCGGGGAGCAGCAGGCCAAACTCGTCGCCGCCGAGTCGCGCGACGGTGTCTGAGGCGCGAAGCGCCTCGCTCATCCGCTCGCCGACGTTGATCAGCAGGTGGTCGCCGGCGCTGTGCCCGAGCGAGTCGTTGACCTCCTTGAAGCGGTCCAGGTCGATCAGTGCGACAGCGAGACGGGTCTTGCTCCGTTGCGCCTGCCGGATCGCATGTCCGATCCGCTCGCTGAACAGGGTCCGGTTGGGAAGTCCCGTGAGTGGGTCGTGGAGCGCCTGATGCTCGTTGATCTCCGACTGACGAATCAGCTCGCGCTCGGCGTGCTTGCGGTCCGTGATGTTCTCAATCATCGCCACCGCGCTATCCGCATCGCCGTTGGTGCCCTCTTCCATCACCGCGCGCAGCAGCATCCACATCTCTGCGCCCGACTCGCGCCGACCGCAGAGCTCCAGCTGGAAAGACTTCCGCTCCCCCGACAACAGCTCGGCGAGCATCGTCTCGAACTTCGCCCGCTCGTCGCCGACGATGTACTCGGAGAAGCGAGCGCCGCCCATCTGCTCAGGCTCAACCCCGAGCATCAGTGCCAGCTCCGGGTTGACCTCGACCGTCAGCCCTTCGCAATTCAGGCGCAGAATGCCGATCGAGGCACCGTCGAACAGGGTCCGGAACCGGGTGATCGCGGTTGCCTGCGCGCGGCGAGCCTCTACCTCTGCGGCACGGGAGACGGCGGCAGAGAGCACCACGGAGATCATCTCGAGCGTCTCGCGGTCGTCTTCGGTCAGCCGCTCCGACTCTGACCGGCGCATCACATTGAGGGTTCCGATCACCTCTTGCCCGCGGAACAACGGCACGCAGATCAGCGACTGGTCACCCACCTTGGCGCGCATCACCTGGTCGATCCGCGGGTCGTTCGGACAGTCCTCGATCAGGATCGGCTGACCGCTTCCGATCGCAAACCGGGCGACCGATCCTGACATCGGTCGCCGCGCGTCAAACGCGCCTACGGCGGTCCCGCTTACGCCAAGCGTGTGGAGCATGTCGTCATCGAGCAGGTTGACCATGGCCCCGTCGGCGCCGATGATCGCCTGAGAGCGCTCGGCGATCAACTGCATCGCGGCGTGCAGCTCATCGCCCGCGGCGGAAATCTCCCGCTGCGTCTCGATGATCAGCGACAGACGCTGATCGCTATTCAGCTTCGCCTCCATGACTCCCTCACCCCGTTGGTCGCGCGCCTAGCGCTACGCGCCATCGGGTTCTCTCAATCGCTTGGGTCGGTGACTCCCTGTCTAAGTCCGTTATCGACCCCAGAAATTCATACCTTTAGCGAGGGGTCCGCGGCTGGAGTCACATGTGCGACGCACGACGCGAGCCGGCGTGGAGTTCAGTCGCGAGTTGCGCAGCGACGTTCTGGCTGGGGACATCACGCGGTCGGTGCACCGGTGAGCCTGGGTGACTGAGCGCAGAGCGAAGAGGGTTTGTCGTGATCTGGTCTGGGCCGCCAGCTATGTGGGGGGCGAGCGACGGCGATGGTCGAGGCCGTCGAGAATCAGCTCGAGTCCCCAAGCGAACTCGACGGCGCTGTCGTATCCGGATTCGGTGAGTTTCGTTGCGATTTCGGCGAGATATGGATAGTCGTCGAACGCGCCGATGGCCTGGGCTCTTCTCTGCGCGGCTTCTCCAGCATCGCGCGGGGTCTCGAATCCGAGGGTCTGCTCCTGCAACGCGAAGCCATATATGTAGGCGTCCTGAACCGAGTAGGCGTGGATCGCCGTCTGGAACGAGAAGCCTGCTTCGCGCAGGCAGCCCATTACGGCGTTGTGGTTTCGCAGATTGGCTGGTCCAGGGCTCCGTGTCTCCATCAATCCAATCGCCCAGCTATGACGATTCAGTGCCTCGCGGGTCGACGTCGCCCGGCGGCGCATTGCCGACCTCCAGTCGTGATCGATCGAAGGGGCTTCGATCTCGCCGAAGACGATGTCGACCATGCCGTCGAGGAGCTCATCCTTGTTCGCCACGTGCTTGTAGAGCGCCATCGGCACAACCTCGAGTTCTTGCGCCAGCCGCCGCATGCTGAACCCTTCGAGCCCGTACTCGTCTGCAAGCGCTACGGCTGCCTGCAAGACGAGCGGGCTGCTTAGGCGCGCCCGGCTGGTGTTCGTGGGTTGGGTCATGAGGCTTGACAAGTGTACGGCGTACACCTACAGTTGGGCACGAGGTGTACGCCGTACACCTCAGAGAGAGAGAGGGACCACCATG
>DATAUP010000036.1:0-222515 GCA_036268195.1 Solirubrobacteraceae bacterium | reverse complement strand
GGTGGCGATGAACGCCTGGCGGACGCCCTCGAGCGTGCTCAGCACGCTGTCGAGCTGGGCCGGGTTGTTGACCTCCCAGCCGCGCTGCGGATCAAGTCGCAGGCGGGCGCCGTTGGCGCCGCCACGCTTGTCACCGCCGCGGAAGCTCGCGGCCGAGGCCCAGGCGGTGGAGACCAGCTGTGAGACGGTCAGGCCGGAGTCGAGGATCTGCTGCTTGAGCGCGGCGATGTCAGCGGCACCGATCAGCTCGGCCGGAGCGGCCGGAACCGGGTCCTGCCAGATCAGCTCCTCGTTCGGCACCTCGGGCCCGAGGTAGCGCACGGCCGGTCCCATGTCGCGGTGGGTCAGCTTGAACCAGGCACGGGCGAAGGCGTCGGCGAACTCGTCCGGGTTGTCCTTGAAGCGCCGCGAGATCTGCTCGTAGGCCGGGTCCACGCGGAGCGCGAGGTCGGTCGTCAGCATCGTCGGCTTGCGTGGCGCACCGCCGGCGTCCGGCGCGGGGATGACCGCCTCGGAGTCCTTGGCGATCCACTGGTTGGCGCCGGCCGGGCTCTGCTCGAGCTCCCACTCGTGGTCGAACAGGTTCTCGAAGAAGTGGTTGCTCCACCGCGTTGGGGTCTGGGTCCATGTCACCTCGATCCCGGAGGTGATGGCGTCCTGCAGCACGCCGCTGCCGTGGCTGCTCTTCCAGCCGATCCCCTGCGCCTCGATCGGAGCGGCCTCGGGCTCGGGGCCGGAACAGTCGGCGGGACCGGCGCCGTGGGTCTTGCCGAAGGTGTGGCCGCCGGCGATCAGCGCGACGGTCTCCTCGTCGTTCATCGCCATGCGGCGGAAGGTCTCGCGGATGTCGCGGGCCGAGGCGAGCGGATCGGGGTTGGCGTTAGGGCCCTCGGGGTTCACATAGATCAGACCCATCTGCACAGCGCCGAACGGATCCGCGAGCTCACGATCACCGCTGTAGCGCTCATCGCCCAGCCATGTCGTCTCGGGACCCCAGTACACGTCGGTCTCGGCCTCCCAGGCGTCGACGCGGCCGCCGGCGAAGCCGAACGTCTTGAAGCCCATCTGCTCGAGCGCGACGTTGCCGGTGAGGATGATCAGATCGGCCCACGACAGGGCGTTGCCGTACTTCTGCTTGACCGGCCACAGCAGGCGCCGGGCCTTGTCGAGGTTGGCGTTGTCCGGCCAGCTGTTGAGCGGCGCGAAGCGCTGCTGCCCGGAACCGGCGCCGCCGCGGCCGTCGCTGATGCGGTAGGTGCCGGCGCTGTGCCAGGCCATGCGGATCATCAGCGGGCCGTAGTTGCCGAAGTCGGCCGGCCACCAGTCCTGGGAGGTCGTCAGCACCTCGGCGACGTCCTGCTTGACGGCGCTCAGGTCGAGGGTCTTGAAGGCCTCGGCGTAGTCGAAGTCTGCGCCCAGCGGGTTGGTGACGGGCTGGTTCTTCGCGAGGATCTTGAGGTTCAGGCGCTCGGGCCACCACTCGACGTTGGCGTCGCCGCTCGTGGGGTGGACGAGCCCGCCGTGGGCGACAGGGCAGCCACCTCCGTTCTCGTTCTCGAGCGGGATTGCGGTCGATTTGCTCATTTCGCCGACGACGGCGTCGTGGTGGTGGTCAGACACAGAGATCCTTTCGGTTCAGGTTCGGGTGATGCGGTGGGTGTGCGTCGCGGGGGCCGTCGCCGTGACGTCCGCCGGCGATGCCGAGCAGCTGGAGCAGAGGCCCCAGTAGATGACCTCGGCCTCATCGATCGCGTAGCCGTGGGCCTCAGACGGCGTCAGGCACGGCGCGAAGCCGACGGAGCAGTCGACGTCGGCGACGGCCCCGCACGAGCGACAGACGATGTGATGGTGGTTGTCGGCGACGCGCGCCTCGTAGCGCGCGAGTGAGCCCGACGGTTGGATACGTCGCACCAGGCCCGCGGTCGTCAGCGCCTGGAGCACGTCGTAGACCGCCTGGTGTGAAACCTCGCCGAGCTGCCGCCGCACCTCGTCGATGATCGAGTTGGTATCGGCGTGAGGGTGCTCGTGCACCGCGTTCAGCACGGCGATCCGCGGACGGGTCACGCGCAACTGCGCGCGACGCAGGATCTGCTCGATCTCGGGGCTCGAGGACACTGCGGCGAGTCTCGCCAGTTTTCTTGAATGAGTCAAGTTTTGTTCACCAGAGCGCGACAACACGGGCGTTTTGGCGACCGCTCAAATCGGTTGCGTTCAGAAATCCCCCTCATGGGGGCAAGAGTGAACGCGACGGGCGAGCGGGCCAGTGGGCGAGCGGTCCAGTGGGCGAGCGGGCGACCGGGCGACCGGAGAGCGGGCTCTCCACGACACGGCGTTCTTTTGGACCTGGCGTTCTTTTGGAGCTCGAGTATCGCGATGCCGAACGCCAGGGACAGAGAATGTCCGCAGGCCCCGCATAGACTCGATTTCAGATGTCGATCGTTCCCGCCGAGCGCCGCCGCGACCTGCCCGATGAGCCGGGCGTCTACCTGTTCCACGACGAGCGTGGCACGGTGATCTACGTCGGCAAGGCGATCTCGATCAAGAAGCGCGTCGCGTCGCACTTCTCCAACCCGAGCACGCGCGCGGGGCGTGACCTGCTGCCGATGATCGACCGCATCGAGGCGCTCGTCGTACAGACCGAGTCC
Source organism: Solirubrobacteraceae bacterium (assembly GCA_036268195.1). Classification (GTDB taxonomy): domain Bacteria; phylum Actinomycetota; class Thermoleophilia; order Solirubrobacterales; family Solirubrobacteraceae; genus Palsa-465. Next base: position 219,870 of record DATAUP010000036.1, on the reverse strand, counting down.
GAGGCGCTGATCGTCGAGCAGAACTTCATCAAGCAGTACCAGCCGCGCTTCAACATCCGGCTGCGCGACGACAAGTCCTATCCGTACATCGCGATCAGCCTCGACGAGGACTTCCCACGCGTGTACTTCACACGCGAGCGCCACCGCCGCGACCGCGCCTACTTCGGCCCGTTCAGCAGCGCCAAGCGCGTGCGTGCGACGCTCGAGGTGCTCGGCAAGGTATTCCTGTTCCGGACCTGCGACGCGCCGCAGCCGGGACGGCGCAGTGGCTCACCGTGCCTCGACTACTACATCAAGCGCTGCGAGGCGCCCTGTGTCGGCTACGTCAGCAAGCAGGACTACCGCGCCGGCATCGACGGTGTGATCGCCTTTCTCTCCGGGCGCTACAAGGAGATCGAGCAGCGGCTCGAGTTCGAGATGAACCAGGCCGCGGCCGAGCAGCGCTACGAGGACGCCGCGCGTGAGCGCAATCGCCTGCAGGCGGTGCGGCGACTGCTCGAGCGCCAGCGGGTCTCGGTCGAGCAGGGCGGGACCTTCGATGCGATCGCGATCGCGGTTGCCGATGGCGAGGCCAACGCCCAGGTGCTGCAGGTCCGTGACGGCGTGCTGTCCGACCGTCAGAGCTTCTACCTCGACAACGCCGCGGACGCCGATCCCGGCGACGTGACCGAGGCCTTCATCATCCAGTACTACGCGTCGGCGATGATGATCCCGCCGCTGGTCGTGGTCGAGCCTGGGACCCCGAATGTCGGGCCGCTTGCGCAGGCGCTCTCGGAACGTCGCGGTTCACGGGTCGAGGTGCGCGAGCCCGAGCGCGGTGACAAGCGCCGGATCCTCGAGCTCGCGCAGCGCAACTCGAGGCTCGCGCTCGACCAGGAGAAGCTGCGCTCCGAGCGCCGCCGTCAGCAGCGCACCGAGGCGCTCGACCGTCTTCAGCAGGCGCTCGCGCTCGACACGCTCCCGCTGCGGATCGAGTGCTATGACATCTCGACGCTGATGGGCAGCAACACGGTCGCGTCGATGGTCGTGTTCGAGGGCGCCGCACCGAAGAAATCGGACTACCGGCGCTTCAAGGTGCGCACCGTCGGTGAGGACGGACCCGACGACTTCGCCTCGATGGAGGAGATCCTGGGGCGGCGGATGGCCCAATTCGAGGCTCAGGAGGACCTTTCCCCGCACGACAAGGAGTACGACCCGAGCTTCGCGGCGCTGCCGAACTTGATCGTGATCGATGGCGGCAAGGGCCAGCTGTCGGCTGGGCTGCGGGCTTTGAAGGGCTTCGTCGATCGGGGTGTGGCGGTTGTGTCGCTGGCCAAGCGGATCGAGGAGGTGTTCATCCCGGGGCGGGGCGAGTCGCTGGTGCTGCCGCACGACACGCCGGAGCTGCAGCTGCTGCAACGTCTACGCGACGAGGCGCACCGGTTCGCGATCACGCACCACCGTCAGCGGCGCGACCGGGTGATGACGTCGTCGATCCTCGACGGCCTGCCGGGCGTCGGCCCGGCGCGCAAGCGCGCCCTGCTCACGCACTTCGGATCGCCGGACGCGGTGCTGGACGCGTCGCGCGAGGAGCTCGAGGCCGTGCCGGGGATTCCGGGGAAGCTCGCGCGTGAGTTGCACCGCGAACTTCACAAGACAGGAGTCTGAGTATCCGCACATCCTGGTAAACCCCCATGCTGGGGACCTGGGCAACGACACAAAGCTGACACACAGCGTTACAGAACTGACACACATGTCCACCACCATCGGAGACAGCGCACTCGCACTTCGCGACCTCGTCGTGATCACCGGTTTCTCCGGTGCCGGCAAGTCGACGGCGATGGGCACCTTCGAGGATGAGGGCTACTTCTGCGTGGACAACCTGCCCTCGGAGATGATCAGCTCGCTGGTCGAGCTGTTCGCCCACAAAGGTTCCAAGGTCGCCTACGCAGCGATCGTCTCCGACGTCCGCGCCGGCAGCTACTTCGACGGGCTGGCCGTGGCGATCGACCGTCTTCAGGCGCTCGGCGTGCGCTACCGCGTCCTGTTCCTCGAGGCCAGCGAGCAGACGCTGCAGACTCGTTACAAGGAAACCCGCAGGCGCCATCCGCTCTCTCCTGACGGCAGCGTCGCCGACGGGATCGCGCGTGAGCGCGAGGCGCTTGCGCCGCTGCGCGAGCGCGCTGACGTGGTCATCGACACGACCGGCATGACCGCGGCGCAACTGCGGCGCAGGCTCGCTGACGAGATGCTGCCGACGCATACCCCGGGGCGGCTCGCCGTCACGTTCGAGAGCTTCGGCTTCAAGTACGGCCCCGCGCGCGACCCCGACCTGATGTTCGATGTGCGCTTTCTGCCCAACCCACACTACGAGCCGACGCTGCGGCCACTGACCGGGCTCGATCCGCAGGTCGTCGAGTTCATCGACCGCGACGGTTCGCTCGAACAGTTCTACGAGCGCCTGCACCCGCTGGTCGACTATCTGTTGCCGCAATACCTGGCCGAAGGCAAGTCGCACCTCGTCGTGGCGATCGGCTGCACAGGCGGGCGGCACCGGTCAGTGGCGATCGCTCAGCACCTGGGCGAGCGCTATCAACCGCAACCCGAGTATGTCGTACAGGTCATTCACCGCGACTCCGAGCGCCCGGCGTGATCGATCACGTCGGCTTCTGCGTAACCGACCTCGAGCGCTCAACGCGCTTCTACGACGCAGTCTTCTTCGCGCTCGGCCTGCGGCGGGTGGTTGAGCTCGAGCGCGCGATCGCGTACGGCGTGACCGGTGCGGAGTTCTGGGTCGTCGCCAGCGGCGCCGAGCCGTCACCGGGCTACGGGCACGTGGCGCTCAGCGCTGCCGGCAAGGCGGCGGTCGACGCTGCGCACCGCGCCGGCCTCGCGGCCGGTGGCACTGACGACGGCGCGCCAGGGCCGCGGCCGAACTACGGCAAGCGCTACTACGCTGCCTATCTGCGCGATCCGGACGGGCTCAAGGTCGAGTTCGTATCGCGGCGCTGATCACCCGGGCGGTGATCAAGCGAGCCTCCGCATCGCCATGATGAGGGGGCCTGGGCACGGCAAGCGTTAGCCTTTCGCGCCTGCGCTGCTCACGGCGTGTGGGCTGTGGGGCGAGATCTCAACGAGTCGGAGGATCAATGGCGGTTCGAGTCGGCATCAACGGATTTGGGCGGATTGGCCGGAACGTGTTTCGCGCCGCGATCGAACGCGACGCTGACATCGAGTGGCTCGCTCTCAACGACCTCGTCGATCGCCGGACGATCGCCCACCTGCTCAAGTACGACTCCAACTACGGGCCGTTCCGGGGCACCGTTGAGGTGACGGACAACGGGATCGCGGTCAACGGCAAGGAGCTCAGGGTCTTGGCTGAGCGCGACCCGGCCGCGCTGCCGTGGGGAGAGCTCGGCGCCGATGTCGTGATCGAGTCCACCGGCTTCTTCACTGACCGCGAGAACGCTTCCAAGCACCTCGACGCCGGCGCCAGGAAGGTTGTGATCTCAGCGCCCGCGACCAGCCCGGATGTCACCGTCGTGCTCGGTGTGAACTTCGACGAGGCCTATGACCCGGAAGCGCACACGATCATCTCGAACGCCTCCTGCACCACCAACTGCCTTGCTCCCGTCGCCAAGGTGCTGCAGGACGCGGTCGGTATCAAACACGGCCTGATGACGACAATCCACGCCTACACCGCCGACCAGCGGTTGCAGGACATGCCCCACAAGGACCTGCGCCGGGCCCGCGCCGCAGCCATCAGCCTGATCCCGGCGACGACCGGCGCCGCCAAGGCGATCGGCGTCGTGATCCCGGAGCTCAACGGGAAGCTGAACGGCTTCGCGGTACGCGCGCCAGTTCCGACGGGGAGCGTCGTCGACCTGACAATCGAGGCCGAGCGTGAGACGACCAAGGAAGAGATCAATGCCGCACTCAAGGCAGCCGCGACCGACGGGCCGCTCAAGGGCTATCTCGAATACACCGAGGACCCAATCGTCTCAGCGGACATCGTCAAGAACCCGGCGTCGTCGATCGTCGACTCGGAGCTGACGTCGGTGGTCGACGGCACGATGGTCAAGGTTGTGGCTTGGTACGACAACGAGTGGGGCTACTCCAACCGCGTCGTCGACCTCGTCCAGAAGCTCTAGAGCCGAAGGCCGCGGACGGGAACACTGCACAAGGGCTGGAGGGAGGGTCATGAGGACGCTGCGGGATCTGGATGATCTGAAGGACAAGTGGGTGCTGGTCCGGGTGGACTTCAACGTCCCCCTGACCGCTGACGGCAACGTCGCCGATGACACGCGTATCCGCGGCACGCTGCCGACCCTGCGCGAGCTGCGCCACCGCGGGGCTCGCCTGGTTCTGGTCTCCCACCTCGGTCGCCCCAAGGATCGGGATCCCAAGCTCTCGCTGAAGCCCGTCGCAGATCGCCTGAGCGAGCTGCTGGGGGTGAGCGTGCGAATGGCCGCCGAGGTCGTCGGCGAAGACGTCACAGAGCTCGCCGACAAGCTCCACCCCGGTGAGATCCTGCTACTCGAGAACGTCCGCTACGAACCAGGCGAGACCGAGAACGACCCGAAGCTCTCGGCGGCCCTGGCGGCCCTGGCGGACGTCTACGTCGATGACGCGTTCGGCGCAGCCCATCGTGCACACGCCTCGACCGTCGGCGCCGCCCGCCTGCTCCGCGAGCGGGCCGCCGGGCTGCTGCTCGAGTGCGAGGTCCGCACGCTGCGTGAGCTTATCGAGGCTCCCGACCGGCCGCTGATCGCGATCCTGGGCGGCGCCAAGGTGAGTGACAAGATCAAGGTGATCGAGCGCTTCCTGCACGTCGCCGACGCGATCCTGATCGGCGGAGCGATGGCATTCCCGTTCCTCGCGGCCAAGGGGCACGCGGTTGGCAACTCGCTGTGCGCTGAGGAGGATGTGGAGCACGCCCGCGCCCTGCTGGCGAGCGTGGACAACCACGGTGGCAAGCTGCTGCTGCCCGTCGACCTCGTGGTGGCCGACCACTTCGGTGCGGACGCGACTCCTGAGCCGATTGACGGCGTCGACGTGCCGGAAGGCCGGATGGGCCTGGACATCGGCCCCAAGACGATCGCCGAGTACACCGGGTGGATCGATGACGCCGGTACCGTATTCTGGAACGGCCCAATGGGTGCGTTCGAGCTGGACCCGTTCGCCGCCGGAACCGTCGCCGTCGCTGAAGCGATGGCCACCGCGGGCGGCGTTACGGTGGTCGGTGGTGGCGACTCAGCCGCTGCAGTAGCTAAATTCGGGCTCGCAGACAAGATGACGCACGTCTCCACGGGGGGAGGCGCAGCGCTCGAGTTGATTGAGGGCAGGAAGCTGCCCGGAGTTGACGTCCTCGCCTAGAGGACACGTTCATGGAGGCATCAGTGTCAGGTAGGACGCCGTTCATCGCGGGCAACTGGAAAATGAACAAGACGGTCGCGGAGGCCGAAGACTTCATCCAAGCCCTGCTCCCGCGGGTATCGACCGCCGACGGCGTCGACGTCGCGATCTGCCCGCCGTTTACGGCGCTGGCGCCGATGGTCGATTCGACGCGGGGCTCCCGGGTACAGGTCTTCGCCCAGACGATGCATCAGGCCGAATCGGGCGCTTTCACCGGAGAGGTGTCGGCGTCGATGCTGCGCGAGCTCGATGTACACGGGGTGATCCTCGGCCACTCTGAGCGCCGCGAGATGTTCGGCGAGACCGACAAGGCCCTGGGGCTCAAGGTTCCGGCTGCGCTCGAGGCGGGTCTTGCGCCGATCCTCTGCGTCGGCGAGACCGAGCCCGAACGCGAGGAAGGCGACATGGAGCGCAAGCTTCGCCACCAGGTCCGGGAGGCCCTTGCGAAGGTTGCGACCGAGCAGTTGGGCGCCGTTGCGATCGCGTACGAGCCGATCTGGGCGATCGGCACCGGTAAGGTCGCGGAGCCGGAGCAGGCGCAGGAGGCGGCCGCCTTCATCCGCGCGCTGATCAACGACCGCTCGCCGGAGCAGGCGCAGCTCACCCGCATCCTCTACGGCGGCAGCATGAAACCTGAGAACGCGAGCGAGATTCTGGCGCTGCCGGATATCGACGGCGGCCTGGTCGGCGGCTCCAGCCTCGATCCCGAGACGTTCGCGCAGATCGTCGCCATCGCCGGCTGATGGAAACGGGGACCGGCGTGGACACGCTGCCCGGTGGAGGGTGGGCGGGATCGAATCCACCGGCATCATCGTGCGTGCTGGTGGTCCTGGATGGTTGGGGACTCGCGCCCGATAGCCCGGGCAACGCGGTGTCGCTCGCGCAAACGCCAGTGTTCGACGAGCTCTGGGAGCGGTATCCGCACACGACGTTGACCGCCTGTGGTTTGGCCGTCGGGCTGCCTGAGGGGCAGATGGGCAACTCCGAGGTCGGCCACATGAACCTCGGCGCCGGAGCTGTCGTGATGCAGGATCTGACGCGCATCGACCACGCTGCCGCCACTGGCGCGCTCGCCACCAACGACGTTCTGCGCGCCGCCTTCAGTGGCGTGGCCCCGGGCGCGCGTGTGCATCTCGTCGGACTTGTTTCCGACGGCGGCGTGCACTCCAGCATCGATCACCTGCACGCCCTGATCGGGCTCGCACGGGAACTCGAGGTCGAGGACCTTGTGATCCACGCGTTCACGGACGGCCGCGACACGCTGCCGCACTCGGGCATGGAGTTCCTCGAGCAGGTCGAGGGTTGGATGACCGAGGCCGGCGTCGGCCGCGTCGGCAGCGTCATCGGGCGCTACTACGCGATGGATCGCGACAAGCGCTGGGACCGGATCCAGCTGGCCTATGACGTACTCGTCCATGGCACGGCGGAATATCACGCCGCAACCGCGGCGCAGGCCGTGCGCGATGCGTACGCGCGTAACGAGACAGATGAGTTCGTGAAGCCGGCGACGATCGGCGAAGAGGCGCGGATCCGTCCGGGCGACAGTGTGGTCGCGTTCAACTTCAGGCCGGACCGCATGCGCGAGATCACGCTCGCGCTCGCCGATGACGGCTTCACCTCGATCAAACGCGCGGGCGCAGCTGTCGTCGACCGCTATGCGACGATGACCCAGTACGAGGAGGACTGGCCGTACCCGGTGGCGTTCCCGCCCGCGCGGCCTGATGTCACGCTGCCGCAGGTGGTCGCCGCGCACGGAGTGCGCCAGCTGCACGTGGCCGAGACCGAGAAGTATCCGCACGTCACGTACTTCTTCGGCGGCGGCGAGGAGCGGCCCCAGGAGGGCGAGCGGCGCGAGGTCGTGCCCTCGCCGCGTGATGTGCCCACCTACGACCACAAGCCGCAGATGAGCGCGCCGGAGGCGGCCGAAGCGTTCGTCACCGCTTGGGCTCAGGACAAGCCGGCCTTCGGAATCATTAACTTCGCCAACGCCGACATGGTCGGGCACACCGGCGTGATCCCCGCGGCGGTCGCCGCCGTCGAGACCGTCGATCGCTGCCTCGGCGAGGTCGTGCGTGCTGTGCACGAGAGCGGAGGCGTGCTTTTCATCACCGCCGACCACGGCAACGCCGACAACATGCTCGAGCCTGACGGCAGCCCCAACACGGCCCACTCGCTCAACCCGGTGCCGGTGATCGTGACGATGCCAGGTCTGACCCTGCGCGGCGGCGGAGTGCTGGCAGATGTCGCGCCGACGATGCTCCAGCTACTGGGCTATGAGCAGCCTGCGGCGATGACTGGCGTTTCGCTGATCCAGACCGAGTCCTGACGCTGGGGGAGAAATGCCGCGCAGCGCGGCATTTCTCCCCCAGCGTGGCTTCCTGCATCCTTGTCTCGCTTGATCGTCCGGCGGCGTCAAGAGCTAACTGACCCTGTTCTCCACCCGCGGGTGGAGGGAGCGCCGCAGATCAACCCAGGGATCAACTCCTGAGCCGATGTGCAAATGGCCTGCCGGATCGATGATCCTGGCATGAACATTTCTGACTACCTCATCGATTCAGTCCTCGTCCTTCTCGTCCTGTTCCAGATCAAGGAACGCAAGCTGACCAACCGTCAGCTGATTCGGCCGCTGGTCATCCTTGCGATCGCCGTGGTCAACTATCTGCACGGCATCCCCACGCAGGGCAACGATCTCGTGCTGGTCGGCGTACTGGCCGTAGTCGGCGCCACGATCGGCATCGCCAGCGGCATCGCCGTGATCCTTCACCGCCAGGCAGACGGCACCGTCACCTTCCGCAGCGGTTGGCTCTCAGGCATCTTCTGGGTTCTCGGCATGGGCTCGCGGTTCGGCTTCGCCTACTGGAGCAGCCATGGCGGCGTCACCTCGATCGCCAACTTCAGCGCCAACCACCAGATCACCAGCGCGGAAGCATGGACCGTGGCACTGCTGGCAATGGCGGTATTCGAAGTCTGCGGCCGCACACTGACGATGGCGCTCCGTTGGAAGGGCCGGGAGGCTTTGAGCGCCGTAGCGGTGGTGTAGGCCCTAAGGTCTCCGACCGATGCTGCTGCTGTCACTCAGTCGCCGGGAGTCCACTCTGGTTCGGCTGGTGGGCGTGGGGCTGATCAGCTGGACCGTCATCAACTCAAAGCTCGCGCCCGCCACCAGCGGGCGCGGCCTCGTTGTGCTGATCGCATTCGCGATCACGATCCTTGCCTGGCTGGCGTGGACGTTCTGGTCGTGCCTGCGCGACTGGTTGACCCCAGACGTCTGCGTGCTCGCGCTTGCCGGCGGTTTCCTGGCGGCGGCCTCGCCAAACAGCGCCGCGAGCGCATTCGTGTTCGTCGCGGCGACATCGATCGGGGTACGGGTCGGCCTTGTCGGCGGCCTGACCGTGGCACTGATGGGTGGGGCGGCACTGGGCGTGGGCGCGATCATCTACGGCAACGGCGGTGTTGGCGTGGTGGCATACACACTCGGCTTCTCCGCGCTCGCGCTGGCCGGCACGAACCTGCGCCAGTTGAACCTGCGCGCGGACCAGGCGGAGCTGCTGTTGGCGCAGACCCAGCGGTCACACGAGGAGCAGCTGCGATCCGCGCGACTCGAAGAGTCGGCACGGATCGCACGTGACATCCACGACCTGCTCGCGCACTCGCTGGCGGGCCTTGCGATCCAGCTCGAGGCAACTGACGCGCTGCTCGCGCAGGGCGCGGACACCGCGGCGATCCGCGAGCGGGTGCAGGGCGCCTACGCGCTCGCACGCGAGGGCCTGCAGGAGACGCGGCGCGCGGTCGGAGCCTTGCGCGGTGACCCGGTCGTTCCCGCTCCTATGGCGATCGCCGCGCTCGTCGAGCAGTACGAAGCGCCTGTCGATTTCAGCCTGACCGGCGATGAGAGCCGGCTCGACGGTCAGGTGGGGGAGACTGTCATGCGTGTGGTCCAGGAAGCACTCACGAACGTTCGCAAGCACGCGCCTGGTGCCGAGGTCGTCGTCGCGGTCGCGGTCGCAGAGAACGGCGTGGACGTGACGGTCGAGAACCGTGCGCTCAGTCCGGTCGTGAGCTCGGGATTGGCAGCGACGGGCGGTGGCTACGGCTTGCGCGGGATGCGCGAGCGTGCCGCCCAGCTGGGCGGCACCCTTGCCGCCGGACCGGCAGGCGACGGCTGGTGCGTGGCCCTACATCTGCCGGTGGATGGCCCCTCATGAGCGAGCCTATCCGCGTACTCGTGGCTGATGACCAGGCGCTTGTCCGTGAGGGCCTGATGACGCTGATCGAGGTCGCCGTCGGCCTTGAGCCGGTGGCGGCGGCCCGTGACGGGGAGGAGGCCGTTGCGCTGTGCGCCGAGCACCACCCGGATGTCGTCCTCATGGACCTGCGGATGCCGGGCGTGGATGGCGTCGACGCGACGCGCAGGATCCGGACCAGCCATCCCGAAATTGAGGTGGTTGTGCTGACCACGCACGCCGACGAGGCTTCGATCCTCGATGCGCTCGGTGCGGGCGCGCGCGGCTATCTGACCAAGGACGCCGGCATCATCGAGATCACACGCGCCGTCGAGGCGGCCGCCGCTCATCAGACGCTGCTTGATCCGGTCGTGCAGCAGCAACTGCTAGCGAGCGCCACGGCCCGTGCCGCGCCGGAGGTTGTGGCCGGCTCCCAAGGTCAGGGAGCCGGAGAATTGGGCCCGCCCACCCAGCCTCCGGCAACGCTGCCCGATGATCTGACGCCTCGCGAGGCAGAGGTACTGACACTGATCGCGCGTGGGCTGTCAAACCGGGAGATCGCAGCGGAGCTGTTCGTCAGCGAGGCGACCGTGAAGACGCACATCAACCACGTGTTCTCCAAGATCGACGTCCGCGATCGCGCCCAGGCCGTGCACTACGCATACACGCACGGGTTAGCAGTCTGAGCCGCCGGGTCAGGTGGTGAGCAGCGGGACGCCTTCGGCAATCGCCGCAGGGCGTCCGATGTGGTAGCCCTGCGCGAGATCGACGCCGTGACGGCGCAGGAACAGCTCCGTCTCGTGATCCTCGACGCCCTCGGCGATGGTTCGCTTGTTGAGACCGTGAGCGAGTGAGACGAGCGCCTCGATCACAAGCTGGTCGGTGCGGTTGTGGCAGCAGTTGGTGACGAACTCGCGGTCGATCTTTAGGTAGTCGAAGGGAATGTGCTTGAGGTAGAAAAAGCCACCGAAGCCGGCGCCGAAGTCGTCGAGCGCGAAACGGCAGCCGAGCCCCTTCAGCCGCTCGGCGAACTCGCGCGCCAGCGCCATGTGCGCGATCGCCGCTGTTTCGGTGACTTCGAAGATCAGACTGGCTGGGTCGATGTTGAACTGGCTGACCTCGGCCTCGATGACCTCGAGCAGGCGCTCATTGGCCAGTGACTTGCCGGAGATGTTGATTTCCACCGAGCATTCGCGTCCGGCCTCCTGCTCGCGAACGACCAGCTCGATCGCGCGCCGTGCGACCCATTCGTCGAGCTCGTGGATCAGGTCGTAGCGCTCGGCGATGTAGAGGAACGCGCCCGGCGGGATCGTGTCGCCGGTATCGTCGACCATCCGCAGCAGCAGCTCGCACTGGCTGATGCGACCGCTGTGGAGCTCGCGGATCGGCTGTGCGTGTAGCGTGAACTGGCCAAGGTCGAGCGCCGTGCGGATCCGTTCGATCCACTCGAGCCGCGCCTTCATCCGCGGCTGGTCGTCACGGCCGCCGGTGTGGATCGCGACCTGATCGCGCCCAGCCTCCTTGGCGTCGTACATCGCGAGGTCAGCGTCGACCAGGACCGCCTCGGAGTTGACCTGTCCCTGGGTGAACATCGTCACGCCGACGCTTGCCGTGACGTGCCGGCGCGCCTGACCATGTTCGACCACGGCATTGCGTTGCACGTCGGCGACGATGTCCTCGGCGACCAGCTGTGCCATCTCGGTGCTGGCGTCCGGCAGCAGGATCGCGAACTCGTCGCCCCCGAGGCGCGCGACGGCGTCGGAGCTTCGGAGCCGGTTACGTAGAAGGTTTGCGATGGTGACGATCAGCTGATCGCCGGCCTCGTGGCCGAGCGTGTCGTTGACGGCCTTGAAGTGGTCGAGGTCGAGCACCAGTAGCGCGCCGCGGTCTCCGTAGCGATTTACGTGCGCGACGTGGCGTTCAAGCTCCGCCTCCAGCCCGCGACGGTTCAAGAGGCCGGTGAGCGGATCGTGGTCTGCCATATGCCGGAGTTCGCGTTCGAGCATCCGCCGCTCCGTGATGTCCACCATGTGCGTGAGGATCTGCGCCGGATTCCCGTCAGCGTCGCGCAGCATCCGGACATGGCGGGATACCCAGATGGCGTCTCCATTGGCACGCAGCACGCGTCCGTCGCGGATATAGCTGTCGAGCTCGCCGCCGATCAGCCGCTCGCGCAGCCGGTTGCGCTCCTCAAGCTCCTCGGGATGGGTGATGGTCGCAAGGTTGATCGAGAGCAGTTCCGCGCGGGTGTAGCCCGTGATGTCGCACAGTGAATTGTTGACCTGGATGACCCGCCCGTCTGGAGTGGAGATCACCATGCCCACCGGCGCGTCCTCGAAGGCGACGCGGAAGCGCTCGCGTGCTGCTTGCACGTCGCGCTCGATCGCACGCAGTTCGGTGACGTCCTGAACAGTGCCGACGAAGACGCCGGGGCGATCCGGGTCAGCGCGCCCAAGGGCGCGCAGGATGCGACGGGCGCCGTCGGCCGCGTCGATCCGATATTCGACGTCGAACATCGGACCGCCCGCGATCACCTGGCGGTACGCGCGCGCGACCCGGCCGCGGTCCTCACGCACGATGTACGCGAAGTAATCCCTGCTACCCGGGTGATTCGCGTCTGCACCAAGCCCGAAGATCTGCTTCATCTGGTCTGACCACGTGGCCTCGTCCGCCGCCGCGTCCCAGACCCACGAGCCGACGTTTGCGATCTCCTGCGCCTCCGCGAAGGCCTCAAGAGCGCGGTCTCGCATGACGTCCGCCTCGTTGCGGTCGGTGATGTCGATCGCGAACGAGCCGACGGCATCGACCTCGCCCCGGTCGTCGAGCACCGGGTAACGCACCATGTGGTACGCGCGACGCCCGCGGGCCGGGTGGTCGACCGTGATCTCGTGGGAGATCGCCCGCTTGGTCTGCCAGACGATGTGGTCGTCATCGGCGACCTGGGTGCTGCGCGGCGTCTGTGCGAAGTCACCCGGGTATGCGCCGACGAGCTTCTCCTTGGTGGTCCCGAGGACCTGCGCCATCTCGTTGTTGGCGTCCAGGTAGCGACCATCCATGCCTCGCAGCGAAAGCCAGACCGGCGCGTAGTCGAAAATCGCTCGTAGACGGGCGTTGGCGGCGCGCAGCGCGGCTTCCGCTTCGCGTGCGCCGCTGATGTCAACCACCTGTGCGATGAAGTAGAGCGGGGCGCCGTCCGTACCCCGCGACGCGGAGACCGACTGGTTAACCCATCGCAGCGTCCCGTTGCGATGGAAATAGCGTTTCTCGCACTCGTAGGAGGAGATCTTGCCGGCAATCAGGTCGACGACCTCCCGGTGGTCAAGCGTCAAATCCTCGGGATGGAGGAGCGTCTGGAAGTCCATCCCGACGAGCTCGCTCTCGTCGAAGCCGCTCAACTCGCACATCTTCCGGTTGACCCGAACGAGGATGCCTGGCATGGACACGATCGCCATGCCGATCGGTGCCTCTGAGAACACGTCGCCGAAGTGCTCCTCGGCGGCGTGCACAGCCATGACCGTGGCGGCTTCGATCGCTTCGCGTCGCGATCGGTGGTCGTCGTGCAGGCAGCGTTCCAGCGCCGCGATGATGGCCTCAGGCTCGGAGCGCAGGGCGAAGTCGGCGGCCCCGGTACGCAGGAGCGCCGCAGCCTTGGTGGCGCCGACCTCGTTGGCGATCACGATCACCGGACGCTCGCCGGCTTGATCCACCACGCATTGAAGCCCAGCTTCGGCGTCGGGGTGGCGCGAGTCGTGCTCGAACACGATCGCATCCCAGGTTCCCTCCAGCAGTGCTTGAGGTACGGCAGACGCGGAGGCGATTCGCGTCGCCGAACCGGGTAGCGCTCCGATGTGGCGCTGAAGCGCATTAGCGCAGTCAGACGGGGGCGCTACCACCAGCACCCGCGGACCTTTTAGCTGAGGCCCCCCATTGGCCATACGGCCTTAGGTTATCTACTTATATTCGGCTCAACCGGAGCTATGGACATATTGCCAAGTGCCGGTGCAGAGCGCGCGATCAGGCGCCGAACATCGCGTACGTCGCCTCGAGCACCGGCTCAACGAGCTCGCGCAGGGCTTCAGGCGACCCAGTGCGCAGACGGTCACGAATCAGCTCGTCGAGACCGCCGGTGTAGAGCGCGAAGACGGCCGGCGGCAGCTCGCGGAGAGAGCCATCTGCGGCACGGGCCAGCTCGTTGACATCTGCCGTGCGCGAGGCCAACTGCCCGAGCAGCTCGACGCGGTGCTCAAGGGCCTGGGGACCGGCGGCGAGGACTTCAACGTGCAGAGTCGTCGCAATAACAGGCTCGTTGGCCAGCGCGTCCAGGTAGCTGGAGAGCTCGGAGCGCACCCGGTCGCGCCAGCTCTGAGCCGGGCGCAATGCCGCGGCCTCGCTCATCCGCGTGAGCGCGTAGTGCATCGCAAACTCGTAGGCGGCGATGAAACAGGCTTCCTTGTCGGCGAACTGGGCGTAGAAAGTGGTCCGCGAGACGGCGGCGCCGGCCACTACGTCGGCAACCGTGGTCGAGCTGTAGCCGCGTTCAGCGACGCTGTGCAGCATCGCGAGCAGCAGGCGTTCGCGCTGATAGCGCTCGACGTCCTCGCGGGCGAGCTGATGGCGGCCGGGCCGCAGAGGCTGTGGGGAGGGGAGCGACGGCATGTTCCGTGTACGTAACGGTACAGAACCGCTCAAGCCGGCTGATCAGGGCGCGGCAGCGCCTCAAGGATGCGTCAAGCGTCGCGCTGCAGCAGCATCCGTGCAGCGATTGCGATCACGACCACCGTGTAGCCGCAGAAGAGGGCGAAGCCACCCCACGGCGAGAACATGTGCAGGCCCGGTAGCGCCTGCGCGACTCCGCCGCCGGCGTTGTTCGGCAGGTACGGGTTGATCCCGTTGGCCGTGGCGCTGGGGAGTATCTCGATCAGCCCTGGCAGCACGAAGAACACGCCGACGAACAGGGCGATGCCGCCGGCCGTGCGCCGCACGATCGTGCCGAGCGCAATGCAAAGCGCACCCGTCGCCGTGGTGAACAGGGCGGCACCGAAGATCGTTCGCAGCGCGTGCGGCGCGCCGAGCCCGACATTGACGTGGTGCGCGGTGAAGATCGCCTGCCCGCCGAGAAAGCCGATGAACGCCGCGATCAACATCAGCACGAAGGTCACCGATGCGAACACGATCAGCTTCGCCCATAGCACCGGCAGGCGCTTTGGCGCTGCCATGAAGCTCGAGCGGATCATGCCGGTGTGGTACTCGCCGGTGATCGTCATCACGCCGAGGATCGCGACCGCGAGCTGAGCCAGGTGCCAGCCGCCGAGGCTGTGGTCGATCGGGTTGATCGTGATTCGGTCCTGGAAGCTGAGATGTGACCAGCGCGCCATCTCGATCAATGCGATCAGCGGACCGAGCCCTGCCTGGGCCACGAACGCGAGCAACAGCGACCAGCGGGTCGAGCGCAGGGTCCACAGCTTCGTCCACTCTGAGCGGATCACGCGCGGGAGCGTCACGCGCTCGCCGCTGCGGTCCGTGCGGACCGGGATGGTGGGGACAGTGGTGGCACCCATGCTCAGGCTCCGGCGCCGACGGGACTCGTGTTGGTGGTCGCGTTCTCGAGTTGCTGATACTCGACCGAGTCCTTTGTGAGATCCATGAAGGCGTCCTCGAGCGATACCTGCAGCGGCGTCAGCTCGTGCAGCACGAGTTGCTGCGCTGCGGCGATCTCTCCGATTCGTTCCGAGCTCAGCCCGAAGACCTGGAGCGCCTGGCCCTCGAGCTTCTCGGTGCGCCCACCCGCAGCCGTCAGCGCGTCAGCCAGTGCGGTCGGCTGGGCGGCACGCACCCGCACCGGTGCGCCGGACGAGGCAGTCGCGACGAAGCTCGCGACGTCGGTGTCCGCGATCAGGCGGCCGCGACCGATCACGATCAGATGCTCTGCGGTCTGCTCCATCTCGCTCATCAGGTGGGACGAGAGGAACACTGTGCGGCCCTCCGCTGCGAGGCCCTTGAGCAGATTGCGGATCCAGCGGATGCCCTCGGGGTCGAGCCCGTTGGCAGGCTCATCTAGGATCACGGTCGCCGGATCTCCGAGCAGCGCGGCGGCGACGCCAAGACGCTGGCCCATGCCGAGCGAGAAGCTGGCGACGCGCTTGTGCGCGACCGAGCCGAGGCCGACGAGCTCGATCACCTCATCGATGCGAGCGCGCGGGATGCCGTGGGTCTGCGCGAGTGCTAGCAGGTGGTTGTAGCCGGAGCGTCCCGTATGCACGGCGCGCGCTTCGAGCAGCGCGCCCACCTCGTGCAACGGCGCAACAAGGTCGCGGTACTGCTTGCCGTTGACGGTCGCCGTCCCGCGCGTGGGGCGGTCGAGACCGAGGATCAGGCGCATCGTCGTCGACTTGCCCGCGCCATTCGGGCCGAGGAAGCCGGTGACGACCCCTGGCTGGATTGTGAACGTCAGGTCGTCGACGGCGACTCTCTCGCCGTACTGCTTCGTGATTCCGTGGACCTCGATCATCTCGTCGCCACTCTAGAGATCGGCCGCCCGAGATCCAGGGCTTTTACCGGGCGTTTACAGAAGTGGTACCTGCGGCTGAAGCCGCAGGTCCAACCTGACAGTTACGCGAACTCGTTCGTCGCCGGCTTCACAATCAATTACGTCCTGCTCGCGCGGCGCGTATCCTGTCGCCGCGATGGAGCGACGCCGGCGTAACCGACTGACTCGCGCCGCGACTGCCGGTTTCATCCCGGCTCTCAGAACGGTCGGCGTTACGCTGGCCGTGGTGCTGACAGCGGCCGCGATCGCCTCAGCACCGGCCGCCCACGCTGCGACTTCGGTCCCGATCAATGTCGGCAGCGCCAGCGTCGGCCCGGCGGTCGCAGCCGGGTTCGTCGGACTGGCCACCGAGTATTGGGACGTCGAGAAGGAAGTCGGCACCGACCCCACAGATCCGGACGTCCCGTTCGAGCAGATCGCGCGCAACCTTGCTCCGTACGGAGGCCTGACCCTACGGATCGGTGGGGATAGCACGGACTGGACATGGTGGCCCATCCCCGGCCTGAAACAGCCGCCTTGGGTCCGGTTCACCATGACGCCGACGTTGGCGGCGGTGACCAAGAAGCTGGCGGACGATCTGCACGCGCACCTGATCGTCGGTATCAACATGGAGTCCGACAACCTGAGGATCGCGGACACGGAGGTTCGCGAGCTCGCCTCTCACCTCGGCCCCTCCGTGCCGACCACCTACGAGGTCGGCAACGAACCTGAGCTCTACTCGAAGTTCCCCTTCTACGACGACACGGCCGGTCAGCCGGTGTTGGGTCGTGCGAAGGGCTACTCGTTTGAGGACATCGCCGCACAGTGGGACCACATCGCAGACGCGCTGCCGGGTGTGCGGCTCGCTGGTCCGGGTTACTCGTCGCTCAACGCGCTGCCCGACGTCGGCCAATTCCTGGACAGCACTCGACATCTCTCGCTGCTCACCGTCCACAGCTACCCGCTCAGGGCCACACGCTGCGGCGGCGGCAGCCTGCAGGAGAGCCAACTGTTCGAGCCCACGTCGCTGGAGGAGTTGGCGGCCCAGGTGGGCTCCTGGACAAGTCTTGCCCGCCGGCACGGGGTTCCGGTCCGCGTCGACGAGATGAACTCGGTCACGTGCGGCGGGGTGCCCAGGTTCAGCAATAGTTTCGGACCGGCTCTCTGGGCGCTCAACATCCTCCCGCTCTATGCGGACGCTGGCGCGGCGGGAGTCAATTTCCAGACTCGGCCGTTGACCGCGCAGAATCTCGTCCAAACTAGTGAGACCCACTCGGGCTGGCAGGTACAAGTCCAGCCGGAGTACTACGGACTCCTCACATTCGCCCAGCTGACACCACCGGGATCGCACATGCTGCAGATCCCGGCGATGCCGGACGGCCTCTATGCGTGGGCAGTGCGGACACCGCACGGACAGACAAACGTCGTCGTGACCAATGTCACCGCGAGCACCACGACGGTCGCGATCCGAGCGCACGGCGTTCGTGGCGCCGCGAGCATGGAGGCTCTGCGGGCCGCGTCAGGCCGGCTCCAAGCTACGGGAGGCGTGACGCTCGGAGGGCAAAAGATCTCCCCGAGCACAGGCCAACTGACGGGCAAGGCCATCACGACAACTGTGCGTTCGTCGCACGGCGAGTACGACGTGAGGGTTCCCGCCGAGAGCGCAGCAATCATCACCTTCACGCACTAGCGCCCACCCGATCGCTTCGTTCACCACCAAGAAAAGACCGACCCGCCGCGGGCCGCGGATCCCTGTTCACGCGCTTGTGTTGGGAAGCATCGGCTCGGTGCAGGTTGGTGCCGCATGGGCGACAACGATCTTCCACGAGGTGGGTGCCAGCGGCGCCTGCTTACTACGGCTCGTATCGGCCAGCGTGGTGATGGTGTTGCTGACCCGGCCCCGCTTGCGCACTCTGTCGCGGCGGCAGTGGGTCGCGGCCTGCGCATTGGGCCTGGTGCTGGCCGCAATGAACCTTTCCTTCTACAACTCGATCAGCCGCATTCCGCTTGGGACGGCGGTGACCGTTGAGTTCGTCGGCCCGCTGCTGGTAGCGCTCGCCGGTTCGCGGCGTGTGCGAGACCTCGTCTGGGCGGCGCTCGCTGCCGGTGGGATCGTCGCTCTGTGTCATGGAGTTGCGCATGGCACCAGTGTCGAAGGCCTTATCTTCGCTGCGGTGGCCGGCCTGCTGTGGGCTGGCTACATCGTCCTTCAGGCACGGCTCGGCAGGGCCTTCAACGACAGCTCCGGCTTGGCGCTGGCCATGACCGTTGCGGCGCTCATGGCGCTTCCACTCGGCATCGCCCAGGGCTCCACCAAACTGCTCGCCCCGGGAATACTTGGGATTGGGGTGGCGGTGGGCATGCTGAGCTCGGCGATTCCTTATTCACTCGAACTGAACGCGCTCCGCAGAATCTCAACCGCCAGCTTCGGCGTTCTGATGAGCCTGGAGCCGGCAGCTGCAGCGCTAGCAGGCGCCATCGTGCTTGGGCAGATCATCACACTCAGGGACGCGTTGGGCATTGGCCTGGTGAGCGCTGCCTCGCTGGGCACGGCACTCACCTCGAACGGTCCACACGAGCCACTCAACGTGGCAACGTAGGACGCTCAGGTCGGTCTGATGGCCTTGTCCCGCCTCGATCGAGGGAGCGCTCGAGTCGGGGTTGTTTGACTCTCTCTGTTCAGGCCACGTGGAATCTGTTCGAGCCCTCCGCCGGAGCAGCGCTCACGACCGCCCACGACGCGGGCCTAAGGTGTTCGTCAAGCAGGCGGTCGCCGACGGTCGTCTGACCGAGCGTGGATCCGGCCCGTGGATGGAGTTGCTGGCGCCCGAGACGGCCCGGCACGGGCAGGGGGTAGACGCCGATGCGTCGCGCTGGCGGCCGTGTTGGCGCAGCCGTGGTGGACCTGGTGCTCAGCGGCGCCACCACTGTCGAGATGCTCCGCAGCAATCTGACCGAGCTCGACCTGAAACTCGCTCCGGTAGCTCTCGATCAGCTTCAGGGTCTGGCACTCGAACCCGAGGTCTACTGAGCGGAGCGCTCGGAGCTGCCCTGGAACTGATTGAGTAGCTCTTGGCTATGCGATCAGGTTGTGTTGGAGGATCCGAGGGTAGGGGTGCCCGATGACCGAGCCCGCGCATCAGTTTCGAACAGGTACTCCGTTCTCGATCGGGCTCGAGGAGGAGCTGTTCCTGGTCGACCCCGCGACCGGACACCAGACGAACAGCTCACGCGCCGTACTAGACCGGATCGATCAGGAGAATGCGCAGCTGGCCGGCGGGAAGATCGAGCGGGAGCTTCACGCCTGTCAGGTCGAACTGATCACGGGCATCCACACAAGCGCCGCTGAGGCGGCCCAGGCCCTCGGCGACCTTCGTAGCGCCGTGGTCGAAACCGGCGCTGGTCTGCTCGGAGCGGGAACTCACCCGTCTGCTGAGGCAGGTGACGCCGAGATCACCGACAAGGAGCGCTACGAACGGATCCACTATCTGCTGGGCGATGCGGTGTTGACACCAGTCGGGGGGCTGCACATCCACATCGGCATGCCGGACCCCGAAACGGCGATCCGCGTGTTCAACGGTCTGCGTCGTCACCTCCCGCTGTTGCAGGCGTTGGCAGCAAACTCGCCGTTCCGTCACGGACGCGACACAGGCCTGGCTTCGGCGCGCGAGGTCACGATGCGCGCTTGGCCGCGCTCGGGCGTGCCGCGTGCGCTACTCGACTTCGCGGACTTCGTGGAGATGAGCAAGGTCGTGACTCGAGCGGCAGGTGTCCCCGACTACACGTGGTTCTGGTGGAAGGTGCGGCCACATCCACGTCTCGGCACCGTGGAGATTCGGACGCTCGACGCGCAGACCTCGTTGGCTGATACCGCGGCCCTTGCCGCCTTCGTCCACTGCCTCGCAAGATGGGAGGCCTCCCGGGTGCCCGATGCGAGCGAGGGCAGCGAGCTGCTGCCCGAGGTGCTCGAAGAGGGCATCTTCCGGGCGGCCCGCTTCGGAGTCGACGCAGAGCTCGTCGATGGTGAGTACGGTCACCGTTCCGTGTCTGAGACGGTCGATTCTCTGATCGAGAAGCTTGGCGAGCATGCCGGGGAGCTGGGATGTACCGCCGAGCTCGCCAGGCTTCCCGAGCTCGTCCGTCACGGCGGGGGTGCCGGCCGGCAACGCGCGATCTATGAGATCGCTGGCATTGACGCCGTCACACGAGAACTCACGCGGATCACGTCCGACGCCCCCTACGGTTTGGATCCGCAAGCGGGCACTAGTTGATCGACGACACAGGAGGAGCCAGACCGATGACGTCCAACGGACTCACAAAGCCCTCGTCCCGCGTGCTGGTCCTGTTCGGCGCCACGGGCGATCTCGCGGGCCGCAAGCTGCTGCCTGGGCTCTTTCATCTCTATCGGGTAGGGCTGATGCCGGATGACTTCCGGATCATCGGCTCCGGCCGCCATGCACCGGACGATTTCGCCGCGCACGTCGAGGAAGCGCTGCGCACGCATGGCCGCATGGAACTCGACGGGCACTGGCAGGAATTCTCGCAACGCCTGAGCTTTGTCGCATCCAGCGCCGAGGACGGCAGCGAGTTGGCTGACGCCGTGCGCAGAGCGGAGTCTGAGATCAACGCCGGCGGCGAACGTCTCGTCTACCTGTCGGTGCCGCCCGGTGCGATGCCGGACATGATCCGGATGCTCGGCGACGCCGGGATAGCGAAGGGATGCTCCCTGGTCGTGGAGAAGCCATTTGGCCACGACCTGCAGAGCGCGATAGAGCTCAACGAGATTCTGCATGAGGTCCTGCCCGAGGAATCGATCTATCGCATCGACCATTTCCTCGGCAAGGAGCCCGTGCAGAACATCATCGCGCTGCGGTTCGCGAACGGCATCTTCGAGCCGATCTGGAACCGAGACCACATTTCCTACGTCCAGATCGATGTCCCTGAGTCGCTTGACATCCAGGGTCGAGCATCGTTCTACGAGGAGACCGGCGCCTTCCGAGACATGGTGGTCACGCACCTGATGCAGATCCTCGGAATCGTCGCGCTCGAGCCACCATCGCGTATCGATGCCGAGTCTCTGCAGCTCGAGCGCACCAAGGTGTTCGAGGCGCTCCGCCCGCTCGACCGGGCACGGACAGTGTTTGGCCAATACGAGGGCTACCCCGACGAAGACGGAGTCGCAAGCGACTCGAAAGTCGAGACGCTGGCGGCACTCGAGGTCTTCGTCGACTCGTGGCGGTGGTCGGGCGTGCCGTTCTATCTGCGCACCGGGAAGGCGATGGCAGAGGGAAGGCGCACGGTCACCATCGGGTTCACCGAGGCACCGTTACGGATCTTCCCGGAACACGATTCCGACCAACCGAAGCGGCCCTCCGAGCTCGTCCTCGAGCTCTCCGATGACCCGCAGGTACGGATCGAAGTACAGGCGAAGGTACCCGGACCTACGTTGAGCCTCGGCCGCGCGGCGCTGACGCTCGACGTCGACGAGGCGTTCAACGGTCTCGAGGGCCTGGAGGCGTATGAGCGTCTGCTGCACGACGTGATGCTGCAGGACCGGCTGTTGTTCACCCGCGCCGAGCAGATCGAGCGGATCTGGGAAGTGTGCAGCCCGGTGATCGAGAGTCCGCCCCCAGCCGAGGCATACGCGAAGGGGTCGTGGGGGCCGCAGAGCGCGATCGAGCTGCCGGGAGCACCGGGCTGGCGGCTACCGGACGACTAGACCAAGTCGCGCCGCGCAGTGCGCATGGTGACCTGGTGGCGTCGCGTCCTCGCGCGGGCGATCGCGGCAATTGGGTGTACGTTCGTAGGACATCACCGAATAAGGAGCGGCCTGGCATGGCCCATGAGTTCAGCGCCACAGCTGTAGTCGATCGGCCCATCGACGAGGTGTTCGCGTTCCTGGCAGATGGCACGAACGATCCGAAGTTCAGTCCGCGGGTGCAGCAGATCCGGCGAACGACAGACGGTCCGGTCAGTGTTGGAACCGTGTTCGAAAGCACGGTCAAAGATGCCGGCATGACGTCGAGTCGGAAGTTCGAGCTCACCGAAGTCCGGGCGCCAACGAGGATCCGCTGGGTCGAGCAGTCAAAGAACACGGTCACGGTTCATGAAGGTGGCTACGACCTGGAGTCGGTGAACGACAACCAGACGAAGGTCACGATTCACAACACCCTCGAAGGGCACGGGGTTGGCAAGGTCATCGTCGGCTTCGCAACCCGTGCTGCCGCCAAGGACGCGCCGGCGTTCGCCCAGCGCATCAAAGCCGCGGTCGAAGCGTCCTGAGGGGGGCGCCGACGGCGCCGACTGAGCTCGCTATGGCACCGGGGGCCAAAAGCCCATGGTGCTCCCAGGGCGACGCCGACACAGGCTCGATCTAGCTTCCGGCCACGCTGCAGAGAATCGCGGCGTTTCAATGGCGCCGATTTGTCGGCGAGACGGAGGAGGAGATATGAGGTCGAAGCGAGAGACCCTGCGTGGGCGTGTGTGCGCCCGCCCAGCTGTGCTCGTGTCCGCGGTAGTTGTCGGGCTGGTGCTCGCGGGTACAGCGGCCGGTAGCGCGGCTGCTGCGGGTAAGCCGGCGACAGTAGCTAGCAAGAAGGCGAAGATCGCACAAGTTCGTGCTCGCGATGGCGACGCCTTGTGACGCTGCGGAGGGCGATGCCGGCAAGGCTGAGGCCAAGAAGCTTGGTGCTACCGACACTATTTACGACGCTCAGGAGAACCCGTCCACTCAGGTCAGCCAGTGTCGTTCCGCATTGGCGTCGTCGCGAGAGCTGAGAGACGAAGGTGTGACGCTCATCTTCGTTTCACATTTTCTCGAGGACGTGTTGGCGCTGAGCGACACCGTCACAGTGCTCAAGGATGGGCGCCACGTCAAGACATCCCCTGCAAGCGGCGAGACGCCCGAAAGTCTCGTGACCTCCATGCTCGGCCGGTCGATGGACGTGGCCTTCCCCTCACGAGTGCAACCACCGTCGGAGTCTCCGGTGGTGCTCCGAGTCACTGGATTGACCCACAGGCCGCACGTCAACGACGTTAGCCTGGAGCTGCGCGCAGGCGAGATTGTCGGCTTGGCCGGTCTTGTCGGCAGCGGTCGCACACAGATGGTACGGCCCGTCTTCGGTGCAGACCGCGCGAGGGGAGTCGTCGAGGTCGACGGTGGCACCATCAGTCCCTGCTCTCCCCGGCGGTCGATCAAGCATGGCTTAGCGCTCCTACCCGAAAGTCGTAAAGAGCGGGGACTAGCCATGCACCGGCCAGTCTTTGAGAACGTCACCATGGCGCACCTCGAGGAGATCTCGCGCGCCGGGATCCTTCGCAAGCCGCATGAACGCGAGCTCGTAGCCGGAGTGCTCCGCCGTGTGGACGTCCGCGCTGCGAGCACCAAAATGGAGGTGTCCGGACTTTCGGGAGGGAATCAGCAGAAGGTCGCGCTCTCCAAATGGCTGGTGCGGCCGCCTCGAGTGTTGATCGCTGACGAGCCGACCCGCGGAGTCGACGTCGGCGCCAAACGTGCGATCTACGAGCTGATCACACGCCTGGCTGTAGAGGGCGTCGCCGTTCTGATCATCTCGAGCGAACTCGAGGAGGTTATCGGGCTTGCCCATCGGATCCTCGTCATCCGGCGCGGCGCCATCGTCGCCGAATTCGTCGGCGACCAGATTGAGGAGGAAGCAGTTTTGAACTGCGGAATCAACGCGAGATACATGATCGCCGCCTTGGGGTTAAGCAGATTGGTCACGAGCCCCATCCGGAACAGCTTCCAGTTCGGGTCACGCGGTAGCTCCCGGGTCTCAAACAGACCCCTGCCACCTGGCCTCAGCGCCTGCCAGGCCAGAAACCCGAGATATCGCGCCGGCGGCCTTGAACCCGATGTAGAGCCAGGGGACCGCCACGAAGATGACAGCCAGGCCGACGTTGGCCATCGTCATGTAGAGGACGAAGCCGACAAAGGTGCCGGCCAACGACACCAGCCCGGCCCGCCGCCCCTGACTGACACTGCGGGAAACGAGGTACATCACGTTCGGGCCTGGCGTCAGGACCATCCCGAGTGCCGTAAGAGACATACCTACCGCGGCTGTCATCCCGATCGGCATCGGGCTAGGTTCAGATCAGTCGGCTAGGCCGTGAGGTCGCGCATCCGTGTTGTCCAGGGTGCCTCGTCGGCGAATTCCTTGCGGACGTGCCCGATCAAGCTCTTTCGTGCAGCCATCACCGTGTCAATCGACGCTTGCAGAGCTTTTCGTTGATCGACGGACCACGCCGGTCCCCTCAGCCTCGTTTGAAGCTTTCCACGGGCGGCTCCGACCTCGCCGGCGACGTCGAGAAGGTGGGCGCAGGCCTGGACGAGCTGATCGGCGAGCTGTCCCGTTTCGGTTGACCCGGAAACCTTGACGGTTGCCCACGCCGTATTGATCGGTCGGAACCCCTCCACGAGCCGGTCGTAGATCTCCAGCGGGTCGAGCGCCCGCCGGATTCGCAGCACCACGTCGACGTCTTCAGTGATGCCCGAGCGCGATTCGGCTGTCTGCCTGAGCCCGTGGGCCAGCATCGTGAAAGACAACGAGTGCTCGATGAGCAGCCGATAGGCCTCGGCTTGGATGGCCGACCTCGCCGCGCGCGCGTTACGGCGCTGCTGCCAAGCGATCGCGCCGAAGCCGGATAGCCCGGTCAATCCGCTCGCTCCGACAGCCGCTACGACGGGAACCCAGATAGCGGTCAATCCGCTCGCTCCGACAGCCGCTACGACGGGAACCCAGATAGAGGTCATTTGCGCGCGTAAGGTAGCGCGTACGGGACTCTCTTTCGTCGCGAAGACGCTGATGCGCCAATCAGACGGCTCGCCCTGCGTATTGCGGGAGCGGCTACGAGCGCTTTGGGCGCCGGAACGCGGCCAGTTCTGACTCGGTCACGTTCAAGCTCGCGACGGGCAGTTCGACCGGCAGCTCGACCTTCGGATCCTGATCGGGTCCCCAGCGAACCTCACGGACCGTGGCGGGTGGCTGGATGGCCACGAGCTGGTCAGCGATGTGGTCGTTGACGTGGTGGTGCTGGTTCTGGGAAAGGAAACCGCTCATGTCTACAACGCTACTCCACGGGTCTCGTCGAATCGAGAACTCTTCGGTTGGCTTCGGCGGTGGAGGGTCTTCCCCGTGAAGCGAACGACGGGGGTCGAACCCGCGACCTTCGGCTTGGGAAGCCGACGCTCTACCAACTGAGCTACGTTCGCAATCTCGCCCTCATTCTAAGGCGACCCGGCCGCGCGGGCTTGCTAGTGGCCGTGAGGGCCAGGAGCTAATCTGGGGGGCGATGCGCAGGTTCGTCGTGCCGGGTGTCATATCGCTGGTCGTGATCGCGTTGCTCGCGGTACTCGCTTTTGGCGTCGCGCAGAGCGGGCCCAGCAACGCGCTTGCCGCGAAGGTGTCGCGCGGGGAGGCCCCGCCCGCGCCGAACTCCGGCATGCGGCTCGAGCTGCTGGGCTCATCGCAGCGGGAGACCCTGAACAGCCTGCGCGGCAAGATCGTGATGGTCAACGTGTTCGCCGGCTGGTGTGTCGCCTGCCAGGACGAGGTATCGGTCCTCAAGCAAGCCCAGCAGGTGCTCCAGCAGCACGGGGGCGAGCTGGTCGGCGTGACCTACCAGGACTCGACCAGCGATGCCCACGGCTACATGCAGAAGTACGGCCTGCACTACCCGGTGCTGCTCGACCCGGGTGACAACTTCGTCGCCCCGTACGGTGTCAGCGGCGTCCCGGAGACGTTCATCATCGGCCGCGATGGCCGCGTCCTCGCCGCGAACACCGGCCAGATGACGAAGCAGTGGGTCAACCGGACCCTCAGCCGCGTGCTCGGCACCCAGGCATGAGCCTGCGCCGGCTGATCACGAAAGCGACCATCGTCATCGCGGTGCTCGGCGCCACAGCGAGCGTCGCTGGCACGGCGGCGGCCGCGACGCCGGACTACAGCGCGATCGTCAGCCAGTTCATGTGCGTCTCCTGTCACGAGCCGCTCGAGCTGGTCAGCTCGCCGCAGGCGATCTCCGAGAAGCAGACGCTCCAGGGGTTCGTCAGCAAGGGGCTGACGATGCCCCAGATCAAGGCCGCGATGGTCGCGCAGTACGGCCCGGAGGTGCTCGCGCGACCGCCGGCGAGCGGCTTCAACCTGACCGTCTACATCCTGCCGCCGGTGATCTTCCTCGCCGGCCTGGGACTGCTCGCCTACACGCTGCCGAAGTGGCGTGCGCGCTCGAGACGCGCGGCCGCGACACGGCTTGCGGCGGCGACGCCGCTCGCGCCCGACGAGGCCAAGCGCCTCGACGACGAACTCACCGACTTCATCTGACCAGCGCTCCCGACCGGGCGGCTTACATCGACTCGGGCGCGCTCACCCCGAGCAGTCCGAGCACCAGCTCCAGCTGCGTCTTGGCCGCGACGCACAGAGCGATCCGGAACGACTCGGTCGACTCCGGCTGCGCGCCCACGACCTTGCAGTCGCGGTAGAAGGCGGTGAAGTCCTGCGCCAGCTCCAGCGCGTAGGCGGCGATCCGGTGTGGTCCGCGGCGGTCCGCGGCCTCGGCGATCTCCTCGGGCAGCGATAGCAGCTTCTTGATCAGCTCCCGTTCAGAGGGGTGGAGCTCGCCCGCTGGCGAGCTCCAATCGGCTCCGGCCGCCACTGCAAGACCGACGCGCGCCTCCCCGAGCTTCGCGAGCATCGAGGCGATCCGCGCGTGCGCGTATTGGATGTAATAGACCGGGTTATCCGCCGACCGCGAGCGTGCGAGGTCCAGGTTCAGGTCGAGCGTGCGGTCGTGCGAACTCTGCAGCATGAAGTATCGGGTCGCGTCGACGCCGATCTCGTCGAGCAGCTCGTCGAGCGTGACGAACTCACCGCGGCGCTTTGACATCTTCGTCCGGGCGTCGTTCTCGATCAGGTGCACTAGCTGCATGATCAGCGGCTCCAGCATCCCCGGGGCACCGCCGAGTGCCTGGAAGGCGGCGTTGAGCCGGCCGACGTAGCCGTGGTGGTCGGCGCCGAGGACCAGAATCTGGCGCTCGAAGCCGCGCTCCTGCTTGCTCTCCATGTAGGCGACGTCAGAGGCGAAGTAGGTGGGCTCGCCACCGCTGCGCACGAGCACGCGGTCCTTGTCGTCGCCGAAGCTGGTGCTGCGCAGCCAGGTGGCGCCGTCGTGGTGGTAGATGTGGCCGCCGTGCTCTAGTTCGGCGATCGAGCGGTCGACCGTGCTGGGCGAGCCCTCGTACAGCGTGCGCTCGCTGAAGTAGGAGTCGTAGTCGACGCCATAGCGCGTCATCGTCGCCTTGATCCCCGCAACCATCGCGGTGATTACCCGGTCGGTGAGGGCAGCGATGTCGACGGATTCGTCGCCGGCGCCATCAATCGTCTGCGCCAGCTCGGAGACGTAGTCACCCTGGTAGCCGTCCTCGGGTGGCTCCTGGCCGAGCGCCCGTGCCCGGACCGACTCGCCCAGCCGCCGCACCTGCGAGCCGGAGTCGTTGACGTAGTACTCGCGGGAAACGCTGTGGCCGTAGTGCTCGAGGATGCGACCGAGCGAGTCACCGTAGGCGGCGTGACGGCCGCTGGCGGCGACGATCGGACCGGTTGGGTTGGCCGAGACAAACTCGAGTGAGATCCGCTCCGGATGCCGCGTGCCGCCCGATCCGAACTGCTGACCTGCGTCGAGCACGGAGCGCAGCGCCGCCTCGTGCCAGGCATCGGACATCACAAGGTTGACGAAGCCCGGCCCGGCAACCTCATAGCGGGAGAGCGAGCCAACGAGCCGGGCCGTCAGCTCGTCGCCAAGCCTGGCGGCGATCTCACGCGGCGACGCGCCGAGCACCGGCGCCAGCAGCATCGCGGCGTTGGTCGCGTAATCGCCTTGGTCGCTGCGCTTCGGCCGCTCGAGCTTCGGGCCGGAGGAGGCGTCCGTCTCGCCACTGCTGCCCCGCAAGGCAGTAGTGGCAGCGCCAAGCGCTGTCCGCAGTTCGGCGACGGGGTCGCTCATGTGCCGACGGCTGGCGCGAGCGCGAGTCGCGCCATCTCGGAGCCCGAGATCTTGTACGGCGAGATCACTTCGTTGGCGCCGGCGCGGATCAGCTTACGCTCGGCGTCGTCGGCCGATGCGCGGGCGATGACCTTCACCTTGTTCGACAGCTCACGCGCGCTGAGCGCGATGAAGATGTTCTCGGCATCCGAATCCACGCAGGCGATCACGGCGGACGCGCGCTCGATGCCCGCCTCGGTGAGGACGTCGTCGTCGGAGGCGTGGCCCTCGATGTAGGCGACACCGTCAGCGGTGGCGGCCTCGCGGTGCATCGGGTTGTGGTCGATCACGACGATCTGCGCCTTCTTGTCGAGGAGGTCATGCGCCACCTGGCGGCCAACGCGACCGTAGCCGCAAACGATGTAGTGGTCTGAGTAGGAGTCGATCATCTTCTGTGTCCGGCGCGCACCCATCAGGGTGCTGAACTGCCCGGAGACGAAGAACTCTGCGACAGTCGCCAGGCCGTAGAAGAGCGTACCTATCCCGAGTAGCTCGAGGCCCACGAGGATCAGCCGGCCGGCGACGTTCTTCGGGGCCGGCAGCACGCCCAGCGTCGTGACGGCGTCGAGCGTCCAGTACAGCCCGAAGCCGAACGATGTGTGCTCGTCGACCGAGTAGGCGATCGCGCCGGCCAGCATCACGGCGAGCAGCGCGCCCAGCAGGAGTCCCAGCCGGATCCCGAACTGACGCAGCTCGTGGCGTTGCTGACGCCGGCGCGCCAGCACAGCGCGTTCCACCGTCTCTATCGCGACCACCCGGCGATCGCTCGATGAAGGCTCAGGGGGCTCGTACCGGTCAGGCATCTCCCGCTAATCCTCTCTCATGAGCCAGTCGCCCGCATGGACTCAGTGGTGGTACGGCTCGCCGGCGATGATCTTGTGCCCGCGATAGATCTGCTCGAGCAGAACCACGCGGGCGAGCTGGTGGGGAAGGGTGACCGCACCCAATGACAGCTTGTGATCGACCCGTTCGAGCTGCAGCCCACCGAACGGGCCGCCGATCACGAAGCAGAGGTCGCGTCCGCTCGCTCGGCGCTGCTCCAGAAAGTCGCTGAAGCCGACCGAGTCGAGTGCCTTTCCGCCGATGTCGAGCAGCGACACGAACGCGCGCTCGGGGATGCGTCCGGCGACCTGAGCGTCCTCCCGGACCTCGATCAGCTCAAGGCGCGCATAGCGGCCGAGCAGCTTCGCATAGTGCGCGATGTCGTCGACGAACGGCGGGCGTAGGCGACCCACGGCGACGACGATGATCCGCACCGACCGGATGGTAAGGGTCTACCCCGGTAATAGCGGATAGCCCCCGGAGCGGCGGGTCAGAACCAGCCTTTATCCATTTGATGACAGACTCCATCGGATATGGACGAACCGAATCAGCCTGAGCGCCACATCAACATCCATTTCTCGCCGGAGATGATGGCCGGCCACTACTCGAATTTTGCGAACGTAAGCCACTCGGATTACGAGTTCACAATCACATTCGCGAGAGTCGATCATGAGATCGAAGACGACGAGGTGCCGGGCGTGGTTGTCGCCCGCATAAACCTGTCGCCGCGCTTCATGCGCGAGCTGATCGACGCCATGCAGGACAACTTCGGCAAGTGGCAGACGCGCGAGAACATCAAGAGCCTCCCTGAGTTCGGCGGCGACCGTCCGATCGGCGACGACCCGCTTGACGACGAGGACTAGTGCCCTGTCCGCGCGACCAGCGATGCCGTGCGGGTAGCGATCGTCTCTGACATACACGCGAATCGTCAGGCGCTGGAGGCTGTACTCGAACAGATTCGAGCCGGCGATAGCGAGGCGATCTGGTGCCTTGGCGACCTGGTTGGCTATGGCGCCGACCCTGACGCGTGCGTGGATCTGATACGTGAGCACGCCAATATCTGCCTGGCCGGCAACCACGACCTGGCGGTGACCGGGGCGTTGTCGGTCGAGGACTTCTCGGATGCGGCGCGCCGTGCGGCTGAGTGGACCCAGAGCACGATCTCCGAGGAGACGCGCGCCTTCCTGGAGACGCTCTCGCCGTCTGACGAGGACCAGGTCGTGAGCCTGTACCACGCAAGTCCGCGCGACCCCGTCTGGGAGTACGTGCTCTCACCGCTGCAGGCCGACCTCGGGTTCGACGTGCAACCGGAGCGGATCGCGGTAGTCGGTCACACGCACGTGGCGCTTGCCTTCCACCGCTTCGACGGAGCCAGCGCGACGGGCGAGACGAGGCATGACGGCGATCAACTCGACCTCACCGTCGGCCACTGGCTGCTGAACCCAGGCAGCGTCGGCCAGCCCCGCGACGGGGACCCGCGCGCGGCTTGGATGGAGCTCGACACGGACGCTTGGACCGCCACCTACCGGCGCGCGGAATATGACATCGAGGGTGCTGCCTGGGCCATTCGCGCCGCCCGTCTACCGGACTCTCTGGCCGAGCGCCTCAGCTTTGGGCAGTGACTTGCAGGCGTCCGCCTCGTGGTCGATTCGGCCTGCTTTAGCCGGGCCAGTGGCTAAAGTCGGGGCCCGATGGGCTTCGTACACAAGGCATTCGTTGCTGCCGGTGTCGGCTTTGCTGCGTCCGCGATCGTAGGTTGCGGCGGCAGCGGCCAGTTGCTGTCGCAATCCGAAGCAAACAGGCTGACGGCGCAGCTCAACAGCGTCTCCAGTGCGCTGAACGAGGGCCGCTGTTCGGATGCCCGGAGTGCGCTGACGAGTTTCCAGAACGCGGTCGCGAAGCTGAACGGCGTCGATTCGACGCTGGTCTCGAACCTGGACCAGGGCGCCAGCACGATTGAGCAGCTGACCAGCACCCAGTGCGACTCCGACGCGGATACGCAGACCCGGACCGCGACTACGCAGACGCACACCGCCACCCGCACCACCCCGACCGTGACGACGTACACGTACACGGCCCCTACCACAACGACGTATTCGACGCCCACGTATTCGACGCCGACGTATTCGACGCCTTCGACGGATACCACGGGCGGCGGCTCGCTCACGGATACGACCACCACCTCCACGACGACCACCCCACCGAGTGGGGGCCAGGGCCTCGGTAACACCGTTACGACCACAACGACTACCGAGACCACCCCGACAACGACCAGCTACCCGAGCACCACCACTACGAGCTACGGGACCGACGGCAGCGACGCGGGCAACGGACCCGGCTTCTGATGAGCGCCTCTGTGATCGCCGGTCGCTACCGGGTCGAAGGCCGGCTCGGCGTCGGCGGCATGTCCACAGTCCTGCTCGCGATCGACGAGCGGCTCGAACGCCACGTCGCCGTAAAGCTGCTGGCCGAGCATCTGGCTGACGATCCGACCTTCGTCTCGCGCTTCCGCCGCGAGGCACTCGCTGCGGCACGGCTCGTGCACCCGAACATCGTGCAGGTGTTCGACTCCGGCTTCGACGAGGCCGCGCACCAGCACTTCATCGTGATGGAGTACGTGCCGGGCCAGTCGTGCGCCGAGATTCTGCGTGATCGCGGCCACCTCGACGTCGACCAGGCCGTCGACATCATCGCCCAGGCCTGTCGCGGGCTCGACTACGCGCACCGCAACGGCGTCGTCCACCGCGACGTCAAGCCAGGCAACCTGATGGTCTCCGAGAGCGGGGTCGTGAAACTCGCGGACTTCGGGATCGCACGCGCGACCGGTCAGACGAGCATCACCCAGGTCGGGTCGGTGCTCGGTACCGCTGCCTATCTTTCGCCGGAGCAGGCGCGCGGGGAGGAGGCGGGGCCGCAGGCGGACCTCTACTCACTCGGGGTCGTGTCCTACCAGCTGCTTTCCGGGCGGCTGCCGTATGAGGCGAACTCGCTGTCGGAGCTAGCGCTCAAGCAGCAGCGTGAATCGCCGATTCCGCTGCAGCGCCTGAATCCGCGCGTGCCGCCGACGCTGTCAGAGGCGGTGGCGCTGTCGATATCGGTCGTCCCCGACGAGCGTCCGCACACGGCCACCGAGCTCTCCGAGATGATCGCCGACGGCGCCAACGGGATCTCGCCCTGGTCGGATGAGGCGCCCACGCGCCACCTCGGATTGAGTCAGGCTGCGACCCGGGTGCTGCCCGGCCGCGATTACCCGACGGCGGAGACGGCGATCACCGCGCCCTCACGGCCGCGACAGACTCCTGCTGCGCGTCCCCCACGGACCGTGCCGGCTCGCCGACCCCCTGCGCGAGAGCCCGCCGCGCCGCCGCCGCGGCAACCGGAGCACCGGCAGCGGCGAGAGCGGCACATGGGGCGACGCGTCGCGGGCGCTCTGGCGCTGTTGCTGGTTATCGCGATCGTGATCGTGGTGGTCGCCGTCGCGGTCAACAAGGGCTCGTCGAACACCGTGCACTACGAGCAGGTCGTCGCCAATGATGCGCATTCGGCGATCAACAAGGTGCAGGGCATCATCAACAAGTACACGAAGTAGCCGGGCCGCTTATGCGAAAGGGCGGGTCCCGCTGGACCCGCCCCACCTACGGCTGCCAGTTGTCCGCTCGAGCGACCAGTGCCATTTGCTGCCTCCAAAGTCTCAGGTAATGACTGCAAGCGGAATAACAAAATCTAAGTTGCTTGATGTCAAGTTAGTGCGCTGAAGGGGCAGCCCCGGCCATGAACCCGGCGACCGCGTCGGCGAGCCTGCCTGCGTCGATCGCATCGCGCAGATCGGCCATCAGACGTTGGATGTAGCTGAGGTTGTGGAGCGTGAGCAGCCGCGGGCCGGTGGTCTCGCCGGCCCTGGCCGCGTAGTTGATGTAGCCGCGCGTGAAGCCGGCGCTGCAGGCCGGGCAGGGGCAGCCCTCCATGATCGGCTCCTGGGAGTGCCTGAACTTCGACTTGGCGAGATCGACACGCCAACGGGCATCCGGATCGGGCACGATCGCGACGCCGTGGCGTGCAAGCCGCGTCGGCATCGCGCAGTCGAACGTGTCGATCCCGAGGCTGACGCCGATCAGCAGGTCGTCGATGTCGCCGATGCCGAGCAGGTGGCGTGGGCGGTCAGCCGCGACCCGCTCGAGCGCCGCCGTGGTCCAGCCGACCACCTCATGCATCTGCGGTTTGTCCTGACCCAGTGAGCCGCCGATCGCGATGCCGCCGCAGCGGCTTCGCGCCACCGCTTCCGCGGACTCGGTTCGCAGGTCGTATTCGACGCCGCCCTGGACGATCCCGTACACGACCTGATCGCGCGGTCCGTGCTCGTCGTGCCAGTCGAGGCAGCGCTCGAGCCAGCGGTGGGTTCGCTCGGTCGAGCGCGCCGTGTAGTCGCGGGTGACGTGGAACGGAGTGCACTCGTCGAGCACGAGCGCGATGTCCGAATGCAGTGCCGCCTGCACGGCCATCGAGGTCTCAGGCGCCATGAAGCGCTCACTGCCGTCGATGTAGGAGCGGAAGCGGACGCCGCCCTCGCCGATCTCCAGGATCGCGCCGTTCGAGGTGTTGCTGTTGCCGCCGCGGCCGCGGCCCTTGATCTCGTCGGCGACGCTGCCGTGGCCCATCGAGAACACCTGGAAGCCGCCGGAATCGGTGATGATCGGACGCGGCCAGCGCATGAACGCGCCGAGGCCGCCAAAGTCGTCGATCAGCTCGGGCCCGGGGGAGAGGTACAGGTGGAAGGTGTTGCCGAGCACCATCTCGTAGCCGAGGGCCTCGACATCGCGTGGTTCGAGTGTCTTGACGGCTCCGCGCGTCGCGAGCGGGACAAAGGCGGGCGTCTGCACGTCCCCGTGAGCGAGGCGCAGCGTGCCGGTGCGGGCGCGGCTGTCGCTCGCGCGGGTACGGATTTCGAACATGGCTCGGAAGCTAGTGCTTTGTGCGGGCTCTGCGCTGCGTGGGCTCTACGCTTGCCCGCCATGCCGAGGAGCACGAAACTGGTGGTCGCGATAGCTCTGGCGACTGCGCTTGCCGGTTGCGGATCGTCGAGCCACGCCCGCACGGGGAAGGAAATCCACCGTGACGGTGGATTTCCTTCCCCGCGTCCGCTGACCGCCGCTGCCCCAGACGCCATCAGCCGGGATCCGCTCCCGGAGGTGGGCGTGACCCAGCACGTGGATGCCGGCGGCGCTCGGCTCGCCGTCACGTTGCGGCGGGTGATCGATCCGCTCCGTAACTCCGGCGCAGACCTGCAAGCCGGCGCGCGCGCCGTCGGGGTGGTCGTGCAGATCCGCAGCACTGGGCCGCAGGTGTACGACAGCTCCGCGACCGGCGACCTATCCGTTGTCGCCTCGAGCGGCGCGGTCACGCCGATGCTTGCCACGCGCGGTATCTGCAAAACGCCGGTGAATGACTTCGACCGCTACATCACCGCCGGCGAGGATCGCGTCGGCTGCGTCGTGTTCGCGATCGACGATGGCGCGACGCTCGACGCGGTGCGTTTCTCGCCACACGCGCGGGCGCGCGGGCGTCTCACCTGGGCGCCCTGAGCTGCTGCTTGCGCGCGTCGCCGTGTAGGGTCCGCACTACACGCGCCTAAGCAAGCAATTGCATCCATACGTCAGATAAGGAGTGGACGATGCCGCAGGCCCGTACCGCTGGATCCAGCACCAACAAATCGTCGGCCGCCAAGAGCACGGCCGCCAAGCGGCCGGCGGGCAAGTCCACGGCGGCCAAACCCGCTGCCGCCAAGCCTGCCGCAGCTAAGCCTGCTGCTGCTAAGCCGGCTGCAGCCAAGCCGGCTGCAGCCAAGCGCACGACGGCGAGGGCCTCGGCCAAGTCCACGGCGAGCAGGACCACGACCGCTGCAAAGCCGAGCGCCGCCTCCAAGCCGAGCACGGCTGCAAAGCCCGCCGCCGCGAAGGCGAAGCCGCGGGTCACGATCCACGTCAATGCCGAGGGCAGGCAGGTCGAGGCGATCGCCGAGCGCGTACGCAAGCTCAATGAGCGGATCATCGAAGTCGGACGCGAGGCGGGCGAGAGCACGCTGAGCAGCTACGAGAAGGCGCTCAAGGCGATCGCGAGCGGCGTTTCGAAGGGCCCGGCCAAGGACGAGTTCGAGTGGATCCAGCATCTCGCCGCGTCGCAGGCGAAGTTCGTTCGCGATATCACCGACAACTGGGCCAAGGCCGCGCGCGAGCGCCTCAAGTAACCGCAACGTAAGAGTGACCGGGCGGTGCCGTTCCCTGCCCGGTCTCTGTGGAACAATCTGGTTTCGATGGACCCCAATCGCAAGCGCGCGGTCCGGTTGACGGTCGCCCTGACTGCAGCCCTGCTGCTGGCAAGCGCTCTGATTTATGTCAGCTTCAGCGCCGGTCGCGACGAGCTCACCGCCTCGCAACTAATCAATAGAGCCAAGCCTGGTGGCCAGTACATCCTGGCCGGCACGGTCGAGAACGGATCGGTCCGTTACGACGGCTCGACGCTCGACTTCAGCGTGCTCAGCCCGAACCGGAAGGTCGCTGTGCCGGTCAAATACACCGGCGTCGTACCGGATCCGTTCGCGCAGGGACGAGCCGTCATGGTCAACGTGACCGATGACGGCGGCAGCTTCGTCGGTCAGCAGAACTCGCTTACGACCAAGTGCCCGTCCAAGTACCAGGCGGCCTCAGGCGCGGCCGTCAACACGGCGGGTGAGCCGGCAACCTCGGGCGCAGCGGTCAGCAGCTGATGGCGCAGCTCGGGCGCGCCATCCTGCTCCTCGACCTCGGCGTCTGTATCTACGGAATCGTCGCCTCGATCCACGGCGCTCGCAGCCGCCAGGGTGCGTGGGTCGACTCAGGCCGCCGTGCGGTCTACGCGCTGGCTCTGTTGAGCGTGCTCGCGTTTCTCCTGCTCGAGGACGCGTTCCTGCGCAACGAGTTCAGCTTGAAGGTCGTCGCCGCCACGTCCTCGACGACGATCCCCGTCTTCTACAAGCTGACCGCGCCGTGGTCATCGCAACAGGGCTCGCTGCTGCTGTGGGTGACGCTCTCGTCGCTGTGGTCGACACTCGCGCTGTATCTGACGCGCCGGCGGTTGCGCGAGATCGCGCCATACGCGACCGCGGTGCTGCTCGGCATGGAGGGCTTCTTCGCGGCCCTGGCCTGCTTCGCCGCCAATCCCTTCCAGACCACGACCGCCGCGTCGACGCCGTCGAACGGCGCCGGGCTCGACCCGCTGCTGATGCACCCGAGCATGATGATCCACCCGCCGATGCTCTACTCGGGGTACACGCTGATGGCGATCCCGTTCGCGTTTGCGATCGGCGCGTTGATCACCGGCAAGCTCGGCTCCGAATGGATCCGCGACACGCGACGCTTCGCGCTGGGAGCGTGGCTGTGCCTGGGCATTGGCATCATCCTCGGCGCGCGCTGGTCCTACACCGAGCTCGGTTGGGGCGGCTACTGGGGCTGGGATGCGGTCGAGGATGCGGCGCTGATGCCGTGGATAGTCGCCACCGCGTTCATCCACTCGATCCAGATCCAAGAGAAGCGCGGGATGCTGAAGGTCTGGAACGTCTCGCTCGTGCTGCTGTTCGGCACGCTCGCGATCTTCGGGACGTTCCTCGTCCGCTCCGGCGTGCTCGACTCGATCCACGCCTTCGGGGCCTCGACGCTCGGTGTGCCGTTCGTGATCCTGCTCGGGATCATGTTCGTCAGCTCGGTCGGGCTCGTCATCTGGCGCCGGGACCAACTGCGAACGGATCACAGAATCGACTCGCTGATCTCACGCGAGGCGATGTTCCTGCTGCAGAACGTGGTCCTGCTCGCGATCACGTTCGTGATCTTCTGGATCACGCTGTTCCCGCTGATCTCGCAGGCGATCACCGGTACGAAGGTCTCGGTCGGGCCGCCCGCGTTCACGCCGTTCGTGGTGCCGCTGGCGCTGATCCTGGTCCTGCTCACCGGTGTGGGGCCACTGATCTCATGGCGCCGCGCGACCGTTGCCAACCTCAGGAAGCACTTCGTCTTCCCGGTCGGGTTCGGCCTGCTGGTCACGATCCTCTTGCTGGTGCTGACGGATGCCGGCAGGAAGCCGTTGGCGGTAGCCATGTTCGGCCTCGGTTCCTTCGTGATCGGCACCGTCGTGCAGGAGTTCTACCGGGGCACTGCGGCCCGCCGCGCGATTACCGGGAACCGCTGGCCAGTTGCGCTGCTTGGCCTTGTGCGCCGCAACCGTCGCCGCTATGGCGGCTACATCGCGCACCTCGGATTCGCCCTGATGTTGATCGGCGTCGCAGCGTCGTCGTCCTTCCAGCACTCGCGTAACGCGACACTCAGGCCCGGGCAGAGCGTCTCCAACGGCGGCTACGTGTTCCACTACGTGCGGCCAACCGCGGTCGCGACGTCCGAGCGGGTTTCGTTCGGGGCGATCATCGACGTGACCAAGGGCGGCAAACAGATCACGCGGCTGCACACGATGCAGAGCTTCTATCCGTCGACGAGCGGTTCCGACGGCTTCATCGGCCGCTTCTTCGATAGCGCCAACGCGGACAGCACGATCGGCTTGGACGCCGGCCCACTGCGCGACATCTGGACGGTGGCGGCGGCGAACCTTCCCAAGCTGGCGCCGCTGATCAACAAGGGCGACAAGCTGTTCGCGGCCGAGTACAACGCGATCGTCAAGCAGGTGGACAAGCTGCCGGCGGCGCAGCAGGAGTCGGCGCTCAACAGCGCCCTCGCCAAGACGGACTTCTGGACGGTCCGCGACGAGGCCGTCCAGGACATCGCCGCCCAGTACCTCAAGCACCCGTATCCGGTTCAGTTCCTGCTGATCGTCTCGCCGCTGGTCACCTGGCTCTGGGGTGGCGCGCTGATCATCGCGATCGGCGGCCTCACCTCGCTGCTGCCGGCGACGTTGTTCACGCGCCGCCGCCGTCCCGAGCCCGAGCACTCGCGCGTTGCCGTGCGCGAGCTGGCCTGAACCGCGGTTGCGCTGATGGCCTACGTCGTCTTCGCGCTGCTGTTGCTCGGGGTCGTTTGGCTGGTCAGCGGGCCGCTGCGCAAGGCTGCGGCTGCCGGTGGCAGTTACGACGATCCCGAGCTCGAGTCGATGCAGCGGATCGACCTCGAGGCGGCTCGCGACGCCAAGTACCGCGAGATCCGCGACGCCGAGCTGGACCATCAGACCGGCAAGCTCTCCGACGAGGACTACTTGGCGATCGATTCGACCCTGCGGTCCGAGGCCATCGAGTTGCTGCACGAACTGGACGCAGTCGATGACGCCGAGGCGCCAGATGAAGACGCGACGCTGCACGACGAATAGCTACCATCAGCGCCCGAGATGAATTTCGTCCTCGACATCGTCCAGGTCTTCGTCGGCGTGATGCTGGTGTTCCTGGTGCTGATGCACTCCGGCAAGGACTCGGGCCTATCCGGCTTCGGAATGGGCGGCGGCTCCGGCAGTAGTCCATTCGGCGGCGGCTCGATGGTCGAGCGCAACCTGAACCGCTGGACGATCCTGTTCGCGGTCGTGTTCGTCGCCAACACGATCGTCCTGATCAAGGTCGGCTGAGCGCGTCGGCGCCCGTGGGCGTCGTCATCGTCCCATCAACGCGGGGCGTTCGCCATCGGTGGTGTATCCGACGCGCTCATCGTCGAACCAGCCGTAGTCGGCGTTTACGAAGTCGATCGCCCTGAGGTTCTGCTCGCCTGTGAGCGCCGGTTCGGCGAAGCGGGACCAGTGACCCCACCGTCGGTGCTCTGTACAGGTAGGGGCTGATCCAGGCGAAGAAGTCGTTCGCATTGGGCGCGGAGAACGCTCGATCACGCCGGCGTCGACGTGATCCGGGATCGGCTGGGGCGGATCAGCCGGATCGGCGGGCGCCTGAGGAGTCTCGAGCAAAGTAATGTGCTACGCTAAGTGGCGCATTGCTCACTGTCAAGATCGACCGTGACGACACCGCCCTGCTGCACGAACAGGTCGCGGCGGAGATTCGCCGTGCCATCGCCGACGGCGAGGCAAGTCCTGGCGAGCGCTTGCCGCCCGCACGCCATCTGGCCGCCGTGATGGGTGTGAACACCAACACCGTCCTACGCGCGCTGCGCATCCTGCGGGACGAGGGCCTGCTCGAGATGCGCCCGCGGCGAGGTATCCATGTCGTCGGAACGCCGACGGAGAGCGCCGTGCGCAACCGGGTCGCGGAGCTGACCAGCTTCGCCCGAGCGCAGGGTTACACCCGCGCCCAGCTTGTCCAGATGGTCGCGGATGCGTCGTGACGATGGCGGGGGGATGGGTGTGGTCACAATCCGTGGCCGCAGCGGTATCTAGCTCTTGATGGCGCTTGTACGAGATCGTGCTCGATGGTCTGACGCTCAGTTGTTGGCGGCCGTCGCGGCGTGCGACGAGCGTGCGTTCAGCGCGTTCTACCGCCGGCATCTGGCGATCGTCGTCGGCTGGTGTGTGCGCCGCACGCGGGATCCCGAGTTGGCGGCGGACCTGACCGCGGAGGTATTCGCGGCGGTCCTGGTGTCCGCGGCGCGATACGAGCCGACGCATGACTCAGCCGTCGGCTGGCTATTGGGGATCGCACGCAACGTCCTCGGCCACAGCGTGCGGCGCGGACAGGTCGACGCGCGGGCTCGAGAGCGTCTCGGCGCGTCGTCTCTGACCGTTGAGGATGAGGATCTCGCTGTTGTCCTGGAGATCGCCGACGGTCAGGATGGTGCGGCCGACGATCTTTTGGCTGAGTTGCCGGTCGATGAGCGCGCCGCGGTACGTGCCCGGGTTATCGAGGAGCGCGCTTATGGCGAGATCGCGCGGGCGTTGGGATGCTCGGAGATGGTCGCCCGCAAACGGGTCAGCCGCGGCCTCGCACGCCTACGAGCAGAGCTGGCGGCACGGTGAGCGGTGACTTCTTTGACCGGCTCGAGGCGGAGCTTGGCGGCCTCACTCGCCAAGGCACACACCTCGACGGAGCGGCCGGACGGAACCGCCGTCTCGTCGCGCTGATCAGGCACAGCGTGGTGATCGCGGTCCTGGCTATTGTTTTGGCGGCGTCGCTGGTCAGCGAGTTTCCCGCCTCCGCCAGCGGCCGTGCCGTCGTGGCACAGGTCTCGGTCGTGCGTGGTCTGTGACCGTCGCCACGCAGGATTCACAGCGCCGCGGCGGCAGGATCCGCGGTCTCGTCGAGCTGTTGGCTACGGTCGCGGTGGCGATCGGATTGGCGCTGCTGATCCAGGCGCTCGTCGTGAAGCCGTACAAGATTCCCAGCGGCTCGATGATCCCGACGCTTGCGATCGGACAGCACATCCTGGTGAATCGGCTCGATACGCACCCTGGTCTGTACGACGTGGTTGTGTTTCATCCGCCGGCCGGGGCCAACCCGGAACCAGCCGTTTGTGGTGCACGGTCGCAGGGATACGGTCATCAGCAGGCGTGTGACGCGGGGACGGCCGCCGAGTCCTCGCAGACCTTCGTAAAGCGAGTCGTGGGTCTGCCGGGCGATCGCTTGCGGATCCTCAACGGTCACGTGTGGCGCAACGGCACCGAGGAGAAAGGCAAGCACCTCCAGCCGTGCAACACCGGGTCCTCGTATTGCAACTTCCCTCAAACCATCACGGTGCCCGCTGGTGAGTACTACATGATGGGTGACAACCGCGGCCCATCAGACGACAGTCGCTTCTGGGGTCCGGTTCCACAGCGTTGGGTCATCGGCATTGCGGTCGCCACGTATTGGCCGATAGACCGCATCGGCTTCTTCTAGACCGCGATAGCTGAAACGCGATTTATCCCGGTCATCCCCAGCCTGCCGCTAGGCCAACGCGCAGCTGCGTGACGACTGTGCGTCCGTCGGCGTAGTGGATTGTCAGTCTGATCAGCGGCGGTTGCGCGTCGCCCTCGCCGAACCACATCTGACGGCTGTTCACGAGCTCCGTCCGTCCGTGTCTGGTGAGCACCTCTGTGCCCTCGACCGGGCGGATGTGCAGTCGCGAGACGATTCCAGCCGGCTGTAGATACCCCTCGAAGTCGCGGTGACCCACCCCGGGGGTCAGCAGCTGCTCATCACCAAGCCAGTCCAATGCCACCGGAGCGCCGGCGATCGTGGCCGTGACCGACATGGCTGGCTGCTTGAGCCATACGGCGAGACCAACCCGATCGCACGCAATCGAGTTTGCGATCGGGCACTTCACCCCGAGGTCCGGCGACTGCGACAGCACGCGACCTGGCGCGACCACCGTCGATCGCGGAGCTGCACGACCCGTCATAGGCCGGTTCCCGCGGGACGTGGTGATCGCCCAGAGCCCCGCAATGGTGGCGACGAGCAGGACCGCGAACGCGAGCCGCCGATGGCGGCGGCGGCGATGGTCCCACGCCTCGTCGATCAGCCACGCCACATATTGCATGACGCTACGGTAATTAGCACCATCATGGAAGTCAATGCCAACGTGAGCAGATCCTGACGGTATGGGAAGCTTGACAACATGTCGGTAAGCGACTTATGCTGCCGACATGGAGCTTCGCCCTCCTAGCTATTTCACGCTCGCCGCTCTGATCGATGAGCCGCTGCATGGGTACGCCATCATGCGCCGCGCGGCCGAGTTGTCTGAGGAGACCATTCGTGTGACCACGGGGACGCTGTACTCGATCCTCGAGCGGGCCTTGGCTGAGGGTCTAGTTGTTGCCGGCGACCCGTATGTGGTGTCTGGGCGTGCGCGACGCGACTACCGGTTGACACCGGCGGGTCGCCTGGTGTTGTTGGAGGAGACCGAGCGTCTCGCGCGCGCCGCGAGCGTAGTTGGAGCCCGTTTGAAAGCGACAGGAGCACTCGCGACATGAACAGAGAAGCGATAGGCCGGCTCGTAGTGCGCCTGTACCCGCAGGAGGTTCAAGAGACCACTGGACGTGAGCTGGTTGGAACACTCCTTGACGCCGGAGACATGTCGGCGGCCGCGTATCTGCTCGAGCTTGCCTCGCTCGTTCGATCAGGCCTGTGGGCAAGAGCCAAGGTGGAGTTGACCAGGCCACTGGGGCAGATCGTCGCGAGCGCGCTGTGTTGGCTGGCCGTGATGGACGCCATGAGCGTCTTGGTATCGGTCGTAGGGATCAGGCTCTACTGGGGGGACACGCCGGGCTCATCACCGGAGACGGTCGCCTACGCCTACATCCTGCCTGCACTGATCCTGGTCGTGTCCACGCTGCGGCGGTGTCGGATCACAGGGATCCTCGGCCTGGCATGGGTCGCGATCTTCCTTTACCAGCACCAGAAGATGTCTACCGGCGTCTTCCTCGAGGCTGTCCCGCTGCAGACAGCCGGGTTCGCGCTGCTCGTGGCCCGGCCTGACAAACCGTTGCCCGCCGGTCGGTTTCTATGGCCCGCTCCGGCCCTTGTGTGGCTGGTATACCAGGTCACCCTGCTGGGACAGCAATCGGGCGTCGGCAAGATCACGCCGGTGCTCGCTGCCTTGGTACTCCTTCCCTGGGCGCCGGCCCTGGCGCTCGGAACCGCGCTCGACTGGGGTCTCACGGCCATCTACTACCTCAACCTTCACCACATCGCGCAAAGCGATCCACACTTTGTGGTCGAGGCCGTCGAGTTTGGTGTCGGCATCCCCGTCGCCATGCTTGTTGTCTCACTCGCCCGACGGGCAGCAAAGACCGCCTAGGCGCGCAACCACCATCCCGGCCAGACGTCACCCGAGGGCTTCGCGTTGGTCGACGCGCACTTGTCGGACGAGCATGCGCCAACAAGTAGGCGTCCAGAACAGGCTCGTCAGCGTGAGGTTGTGGCGAGCTTGATACCAGACCCACGAACGATGCGGCGAAGGCACCGACGCATGCGCTGAATGAACTCCGGTCGTTCGATGACATGGCGGCGGAGAACCGAGGCGCTCACTCCGTAGATGACGAAGACGACGAAGGTCATCGCCATGAAAACTCCGCTGAGCAGCAAGAGGCGTTGAAGCTCATCCGGCGCGTGAGGCGGGACGAACTGAGGCAGGAAAGCGAAGAAGAACACGGTCAGCTTCGGATTCGGCAGGTTGGAGAGCATCGCCGAGCCGATCACTCGTGCTGGTGATCGCGCCGAGCGGGTTTCATCGACGATCAATGAGCTCTTGTCGCGCCACGTCGCGACGGCCATGAACAGCAAGTAGGCAACGCCGGCGACCCTCAGTGCGTCGAAGGCCACGCCGCTGGCGCGCAGCAGCGCCGCAGTGCCCGTCACAGCTGCGATTAGGTGCGGGACGATCCCGAGAGTGCAACCGAGGGCGGCGATGACGCTGGCGCGAGCGCCGCGGGAGACGCCAGCTGAGAGCGTGATCAGCGCGCCGGTGCCTGGCGTGGCGACGATGATCAGCGAAGTCAGGAGAAAAGCGACGCTGATACCTGGCAGGCTACCGATCGCCGCCTATCCCTACCCGACGCAGTGCCCTTCGTCGCCACGCCACGCCAGCGATCATCTCGGCCCAGCGGCGATTCCTTGCCAAAGGGGTAGTCCGGACTGGTCACCTCGTCGCGACTGCTTCCAGCCCAAGCGGGCGCGTCGAAGTGTCTGCCCCCTGCCCTGCCGCTTGCCGGGAATGGACGGTTACCGTCGCAACTCCGTCCGGAACGACACCGACGACGCGGCCGAACCCAGCTACCAGTCCCCGATCACTGGGGGCCGGCGCTTTCCGCCGCCAAGCTTTAGTTGCGTTATGCAATGATGGCTACATGCAACCGAGATCTGAGTCGTCGGCGGTATCCAAACGTGAGGGCAGCGAGGCGGCTCGGGACGAGCTGGTCGATGCGGTGTTGGGATCCAGCCGGGCGCTGGTTGCGGTGGCGGCTCGTTCGCTGGCGAACCTCGCGGAGGATGTGACGCTTGCGCAATATCGGTTCTTGATTGAGTTGGCGTCGCGTGGGCCGCAGCGCCTGGCCGATCTGGCCACCGCCTTGGGGGTAGATCGTTCGACGGCGACGCGGATGTGTGACCGTCTGGTGCGCAAGCACCTGGTCGCTCGTCGCCGGGCTCAGGACGATCGACGCACGGTGCGGGTCTCGTTAACCGGTGTTGGTGC
Source organism: Solirubrobacteraceae bacterium (assembly GCA_036268195.1). Classification (GTDB taxonomy): domain Bacteria; phylum Actinomycetota; class Thermoleophilia; order Solirubrobacterales; family Solirubrobacteraceae; genus Palsa-465. The sequence goes on along the minus strand of DATAUP010000036.1, from coordinate 175,777 downwards.
GGAGCTGGTGGCCGAGGTGAGCAGGCGTCGGCGCCTGGAGATCGCGACGATCTTGGGACGGATGCCGGCCGCTGACCGGGATTCTGTGGTGCTCGCGTTGCGGGCATTTGCCGACGCGGCGGGTGAGGTGCCTGAGCAGGATTGGTCGCTGGGCTGGGATCTCGACTGATGGCGTCGGAGCCTGTGGTCGGAACGCAGTCGCGCCCGGCTCGCTCGATCGTGGTGCGGGCAGTTTCGTCGTGGTTGGGTGGGAACCGTTTGGGGTTGGTGGTGATGGCGTTGGTGGTCGGCGTGGGAGCCGGGCTCGGCGCCGCGCTGTTTCGCGAGATGGTGTTCGGTGCCACTTGGCTGGTCACCGGCCATAACCAGTTCGGTCAGCAGGGCCACGCCGGGAGCTCGCATCTGCCGGGGCTGGGGATCTGGTTCGTGCTGATCGTCCCGGTGCTCGGCGGTCTGATCTACGGCCCGCTGATCTACCGCTTCGCCCGCGAGGCGAGGGGCCACGGCGTCCCTGAGGTGATGGTCGCCGTCGCCGAGAACGGCGGACGTATCCGGCCACAGGTCACGATCGTCAAGGCGGTCGCGTCGGCCATCACGATCGGCGTCGGCGGCTCGGTCGGACGCGAGGGACCGATCGTGCAGATCGGCTCGGCGCTGGCCTCAACCCTGGGTCAGCTGGTCCGCATGTCAGAGACCCGGCTGCGGGTCATCGTCGCCTGCGGAGCCGCCGGCGGGATCGCGGCCACCTTCAACGCTCCCCTGACTGGCTTGTTCTTCGGGTTTGAGATCGTGCTGCGCGAGTTCTCACTCGACGCGCTCGTCGCGACCAGTCTCGCTGCGGTCACCGGTGATGTCATCAGCCGCGCGATCTTCGGGTCCGCACCGTTCTTCGCCCAGATCCCGCATGGCCTGTCAGTCACCAACGACACCACCTACCTGCTCGTCGCGGTCCTCGCACTTCTCACTGGGCTGATCGGGATCGGCTTCAAAACCTTCCTGTACTGGCTCGAAGACTACGTCGACGAGCTGTGGAAGGGACGCCCCGAGTGGGCACGCCCCGCCGTCGGCGGTATCGCGCTCGGTGTCCTGCTACTCGCAGTCCCGCAGATGTACGGAGTCGGCTACCCGGTCATGAACCAGGTGATCGGCGGACACGTCGTCACCGGGCTGATCCTGCTGTTCCTGGTCAGCAAGGTGCTAGCGACCAGCCTCACGCTTTCAATCGGCGGCTCCGGCGGCGTATTCGCACCGTCGCTATTCATCGGCGCGATGGCCGGCATGGCCTTCGGCACCCTCGTCCACAGCCTGTTCGGGGCTGCGGTCGGGCCGCCCGCGCTGTATGCCGTCATTGCGATGGGGGGAGTCTTCGCCGCCGCCGCCCAAGCACCACTCACCGCGATCGCGAGCGTCGCCGAGATGACCGGCAACTTCGCGATCACCCTGCCAATCATGCTCACCTGCGGGATCGCCGCCGCAGTATCCAAGTACCTCTCCTACGGCAGCGTGTACACCACCAAACTCCTCCGCCGCGGCATCGACATCGAACGACCCAAGACCACCAACGTCCTGCAGACCCTAACCGTCGCCGACGCCATGCAACCCCTCCCGCCAGCTGCCGCCGCGGCCAGGCTGAACGGATCCCAGCACGCGACAGCCGACCGCGCAGCCTTTACCGACGAGCAATGGAAAAGCCTCGCCGGGACAGTCACAGACAGCCGCCAACCCCAGGAGCTATTCAGCGACGAAACGCTTGAACAGGCACTGCGGCAACTTACCCTCTACGGCCCCACAGGCCTACCCGTGCTCTCCGAGGACCGCGAGCACGTGCAAGGCTGGATCACCCGCCACAACATCCTCGACGCGCTGACCCAGACCGTCCAGTCCTCCGAGCGGTCGATCGAACGAGGCGCCATCGCCGCAGACTTCGGGACAGACGATCCCGCACAGGTCGCGCACCAATCCAGCGCCCCACTGAACGGCTATCAGCTCATCGAAATCACGGTCAGCCCAACTTCTCCCGCGATCGGACGACGGGTTGCCGAGATCTCGTGGCCCCCCGGATGTCTGGTGGTCGCCATAGCCGACCACGGAGCGGGCGTGCCGTCCAGCACCGACACGATCCTGCGCCAAGGGACGCGGGTCATCCTTCTCACACCTGCAGGCACCGAAGGCCTCCCTCAAGATCCGATCTCGGTCGTCACCGGCTGATGCCCACAAACCAATTCAACGCCGCTCTCTGGGGGACACGTGAACTGACGGTCGACCCCCTGGGAGCGCCGCCTGCTTGCCGATAGTTCGGACATGAGTGCAGGAGAAATTGGCGGGGCGAGCTCGCAGGTGGCCGCGGCGATGGCAGCAGCGGCCGCTCACGAGAGCCAGTTGGGTCTCCTGAGGCACAGATCAATGCGCCTGAAGCCGCAGGCGGCGGTGTCGCCCTTGTGGTCAGCTCGAGCGCCCAGGCGCCTGGCACGCTCGAAGTCTTCGCCTGATCCACAACTGAACAGCCGGACTTCCGTCTGACCGGGTGGAACCAGGCAGCCGCGCGCGGGGATGCTCTGCCGCCGACGTTCTATGGGTGCTTAGCGTCAGTCAACGGGTGGGAAGATGATGTTGTGCGCATTGTCAACGTGGCCAGCTGTGATCTGGATGAGATGGTTGAGCGCGGCGAGTTTCGGTTCCGGACGACGCACCTCTCTGGTCAGCCGGGCGCTAGCGTGACGGGCGCGTCGATCTACGAAATGGCGGCCGGTGACACGCGCGGCCCGTATCACTACCACCATGGGTTCGAGGAGTGGATTATGTGATCGGATGCGCCGATCCTGCGCGGTCCAGCGGGTCAGCGGACGCTTCAGCCAGGAGACTTGCTGGCGTTTGAGCCAGGACCCTTGGGCGCTCATACATTCCGTGGGCCCGGCAGGGTCGTCGTGTTTTCCGCTGGCTCTTATGGCTGGGGTGAGGTGGTCGTCAGCGTGTATCCGGATTCCGAGAAGATCAGCGCCGCGCCCGGCGTGATGTTCCGCCGAGACGACGCTCTGCACTCATGGGTTGAGCGGCCCAAGCCAGCCCAAGTCGACGACGCCGAGGTTCGGTCAGCGTCAGCCCGCGCGTGCCCGGAGCTAAACGTCCTCTCGATGGCGGTGGTCCGGTCCGGCGGTGATGCATGCAACGGTGCGCATCTTTACGGCGTGGACCTCAGCCCAGTATTGGGTGCCGCGACCCGGTATGCGACCGTGCAGGAACTCGCTTCTGGCGAAGCTGATGGGTCGTATCACTACGAGTGGTGTCGGAAGAACTGGGCAATCGTGCTGAGCGGGCATCCAACATTGCGTCACGCCGGCGGCACAGACGTGCTGGAAGCTGGTGACACGGCCTACTTCCCGCAGGGCCAACCGGCGCTCACCAATTCCTCGACAACGCCGACGGGCCAGCTCGGCTGGTCATCTTCACAAGCCCGAGAGCACGCCCGATGAGCGCGTTCCATCCCGATGACGGCACCGTCCTTCTCAGAGTCCCTGGCTACGACGCGTTCGTGTTCCGCGAGACCGACCAGATCGACGACTACTGAGACGGGAGAGCCAGGCGCCGGAATGACCTAACCCCACCTCCGAGAGCTTCTGCACTACTGGAACGCCGCCGACCTGCCGAAGCCCTTCTAAACGAGGGCACTGCGGCTCTCAAGCCATAGCCCGAACGCCGCGTTCGATCCAAACCCTACTCGTGGTGACCGGTTGCGGCCGCCTCAGGCTGACCCGGATGGGCAGCCGGCGCGGGGTCCAGGCGGCCCGCTAACACCAGCCCAAGGACGGCGGCGATGGACGCCGACACCAGCGTGCCAATGCACGCGCGTTGGCTCATGTTCTTTCGTCCGAGCAAGGCGGAGATGCAGTCCCCAGCGTCGGCGAACGCGGAGGCCTCGAGCCAACCCCGTACTGGAGCACCTTTGTCGAGCGCGATCACGGTTCCCAATCCCAGCGCCAAGTCCCGCCAACCGAGCATGCGGGCGAGCTGGATCTCAATGCCGCCAGCCTGTGACCGACCGGTGAGGATTCGGGCAGCAGGCCGTGGTGCGGCGACGGCGGCAACCCCTAAGGTCATCCGTGTCCGGGCGAGAGCTAGCGCCAACGTCGTGTCGTCCATGAGAAGACTATTCCCTGGATTAGTCAGCTCAATCGCCGCGGGACGACGCACCGCAGGAGCCGGGAGGCAATCCCATGATGAGGTTGACCCAGCCGTCCAGGCCGCTAGCCCGGTGTGTGACGAGAGTGAGCTGCGCGACCTCTGGAAGCAGCTGGAAGGGTTCTATCGGCCGGTAGAACGGTGGCTTGCGCCGCGAGTGAAGCCAGCTGCGCCTTTCCGAACGCTGAGGCCATCACGCGCCGCACCACGAACAGGCGGCTGTGTCCTGCGGATGAGCAACCGCAGGGCCGGGTCATCCGAGCCCTCCTGCTCGCGCTCGGTCAGCGTCCCAGGGTGCACCGTCCGGAATCCCGGCCCACGGCCGGGATCGACGACGGCGACCACGACCTTCAAGCGGCTAGGCGTGTCGAACACGATCCCGTCAAGCACGGGACCGCCGGTGGTGACACGCACGAGGTCACCTATCGCGGGGGTCTGCATAACCCGAGCGTATCGAGATTGAAGCGCGCGCCTGCGGACTACACAGGCACCATCGCGTTGGTCGCCGCTGCGATACGAAACTCTGCGGCGAGTACTGTGGACTGATCGACGATGCGCGAGACAAACCGCGGCCAACCGCACGGGACCTGGCAAGGGCAGTAGACGGCGGTCGCCACGTCAGCGCTGCGCTGCGACACCTCGATGTCCACGCGTCCGATCCCGAGACACAGCGAGTCGCCGACGCGCTCGCGCGGTTTCTTGTCGCACGCTGCGATTCGCATCACGCCGGCTGGCGGGTAGTCCGCCAGGTCATCGTCGATTCTGCCGCCGACGCGCCATGGGAGAAGTGCGCGCGACGCGCGGTACCGATGGTCGCCGACGATCTCCTCGCCCTTGCTGGAAGCGCCGGGCGGACCCAGCTGCCTCACGCCCAGCACATCGCTGCGCAGCGCCGAGCCGAACAGATCGCCTCCCACGTAGATCAGCCCGCGGTCCTTACCGGCCTCGGACTGAGATGTGCCGTAGCAACACCTGACCGTTGGCGCCTGGCGCTGAGCTCTGCGGTCAGGGCTCGCTCGCGCGAGCAAGTCGCACGGGTCGTGGATCGCTCTTTGCAGGGCGACTGACGGACAGTGGCTCAGACCTGAAGCATCGCCGCCAGCTCTACCCGGCTACCGGTTCGATCGCGCAGGGCACGAGTGATCCTGCTCTGGCGAATCCACGCGGAATCGCGCGGTGCGGGGAGTTCGGCCAGCCGACGCCGTAAAGGTCGGGATACCACTCTGCATCGGTCTCGGTCGCGGATATCAGGCGACGCCGGTATTCCTGTGGACCGGCATTTCATTGGCTAACAGGAACCGCGTGCCCGGCACGGCGGCCTGGGCGTCGAGGGCGAGCACGGCCGCGACTCCGCGAGCGTCACCGATCCCGCCGGCCGCAATCACCGGTACCGGTGCCACCGCATCGACTACCGCTCGCACGAGTGGGAGCGTTGCCACGCCGCCCCATACGTGTCCGCCGGCCTCCCAGCCCTGAGCTACGACGATGTCCACTCCGCATCCGGTTGCGTGTCGCGCTTCCTCGGCACTCCAGTGGGGATCCGCAGAGAGCGGCGCCTCGACGATCGGATATTCAATCCCCAGCAACTCGCACACCGGCGTGTGGGTACTCATTCCGATGGCTTCCTTTTCTGGCGTCCGCGGCGCAGGTTGACTAGGCTCACGGTGGAGCCGAAAGCTCCGCTGGCGGACGCGTCACCACTGGTCCAACTTTCGCCGCGGACCGAGGGTCCGGGGCTGTGGAACACGGGGCGCTAGTGGGCGGGACGGCTGCCATCGTTCCAGTCACTCCTCAACCATGGACAGGAGCAGATCATGCGTAGCGACATCGCCCCAGGCGGCACGTTCCCGGACTATGAGCTACCTGATCACGAGAACGTTCCTCGAAAGCTCAGTGAGATTCAAGGCGACGACCCACTGATCCTCACGCTCGCACGCGGGCACTACTGCCCCAAGGAGCATCAGCAACACCTCGAGCTCGCCGCCAGCTACCCCAAGATCGCGGTGGCGTACACGAAGGTCGCCACCATCTCGACCGATACTCACCACACGAGCCAAGAGTTCCGCGCCTCGGTTGGTGCCCAGTGGCCCTTCCTCTCTGATCCGGAGCGGACTGTCCAGAAGGACCTCGAAATCCAGGAGTACACCGACTCCGAGCACGACCCGATGGTTCCGCACACCTTGGTGCTCAAGCCCGGGCTGGTCATCTACAGCCTCTACAACGGCTACTGGTTCTGGGGACGCCCGTCGTTCGCGGAACTCACCAACGACCTACGGACCGTGACTCGCGAGATCCGCCCCGACTGGGATCTGAGCAAGCCCGGGCTCCGCGAAGCGTGGGACGCAGGCGACTACTCGCCATTTCACGGATGGGACAAGCGCTCCCCTCAGTCGACGCCAACGTCTTACAACTCCTGACACCGCGGTTGCCTTAGCGGCGGCGGAACGCGGCGTTCAGCGACGTCCTACCGACGTAGCCGGCAACCGGTGATACGGTCGCGGCATCACGGAGCTTGATCTCGCGAAGATACGAAGCTTCGTCGCCGTCGCCGAGCAACTGCATTTTCGGCGGGCAGCTGAGGAGCTTCATATAGCCCAGCCGGCGCTCAGCCGGCAGATCCATGCGCTCGAGCAGTAGTTGGGCACTCCGTTGTTTGATCGTGACAGGCGCTCGGTTCGCCTAACACCTGCCGGCCGTCAGCTCCTGGAGGATGCCGTTCCGCTACTAGCGGCGGCGGACGCCACGCGGCGGCGTGCCCAGCGGGCGTCACGCGGGACTAGCTCGCTCGTGGTCGGCTTTCGTACCGGGATCATCCCGACGGCAGCTGTCCGTCTGTCACCATGGAGAACCGCGACGTCACGGTTGATGTGCAGCGGCTTGAGTGGGACGACCACGAGCGGGCCGTGATCAAGCGCAACCCGCGGCCGCTCAACGGCCGACGCACATATGCAGGAGAAGCTCGAGTACGCAGCGTCGGGGCACGGCATCATCGTGCTGCCGCTCTCGGCGACCAGGCATTACACGCGTCCTGACGTCGTCTATGTGTCGCTGACGGACGCCGAGCCCGATGAGGTGTTGCTCGCGACTGAGGCATCGCGACGCTCGCGGCTGATTTTGGCCTTCATCGCCGCCGCCCAGGCCGCCGCGGCCGATGACCCGGAGGTGACCGTGGTCGGCGATGGTGCTCTGGTTCAGCCGACGGCCTAGCCGCTGGCGCGCGGCTCTCACTCTGGTAGCACCACGCTGGTCAGCGCCGCGCACGCATCGAGCAGCCCTTGCTGCGCGGTGGGATCGTGCATCGCGGGATGCGGCTCTCGTGGCTGACGGTGGTAAAAGTAGCCGCCTGTGGTCAGTGCCTGCGCATCGTCGCTGACCGCGAGCCAGGCCTGCGTGACCGGTCCCTGCATCAGGTCGTCGGGCGCGCCCCGCCCGCCCATCTTTGTCGCTACCCAGCCTGGCTCCACGGCGTTGGCGCGCACACCTGGCCAACGTACCGCCACGGCGGCGGCGAGTATCGCGTCGTGGAGTTTGGAGTCCGCGTAGGCCTGCGAGCCGTTCCACCGGCGTCGCTCCCATTGGAAATCCTCGAAGTTGACGTCGCCCTGCTGATGAAGCCCCGAGCTCAAGTAGACGAGCCGCTTGGGACGGCTCATCAGCGCCGTCAGAAGATACGGCGCCAGCGTGTTGACTGCAAAGATGTGCTCGAGACCGTCCTCCGTCAGGATGCGCCGTGGCTCGCGGTACCCGACCCCGGCATTGTGGATCACGGCATCGAACGGCTGCAGCTCGTTGAGTTGCTCGGCGAGCCGGCGCGTCTGGCCGATGCTGGATAGGTCGGCGACAACGGCGGTCGTCGCGCCTGGAGCCGCCGCCAACGCGTCTTCGGCACGCGAAGCTGATCGAGCGTGAAGCGTCACGTCGTGGCCCTGGTCGATCAGGAGGTTGGCGGCCATTGAACCGAGACCCTCAGCCGACCCGGTGATGAACACGCGGCTCATGCCAGGACCGCCCCACCGTCAACGGTGACGATCGACCCTGTGCTGTATCCGCTGGCCATGAGGTACAGGTAGCTGGCGGCAACCTCGGTCGCTTCACCGACGCGACCGGTTGGCTGGCCGGCGCCGACGGTTTCGTACAGAGCTCCCCGCTCGGTTTGATCGAAGCTGTTCCACAGGTCGCTGCGCACGACCCCAGGGCGAACGACGTTGACCCGAATAGGCGCCAGCTCGATCGCAAGCGCCCGGGCGAGGCCCTCCATTCCGCTGCAGATCAGAGCAGCGACGCTCCATCCAGCCTGCGGGCGCGGGCCTGCCGCGCCGGACGTCGACACGATTGAGCCGTGCTGATGGATGTGTGGGACCGCGTACTTGATCGCCATGAAGGCGCTCCAGACCCGCAGCTCAAGCGCGCCGCGCGCGACCGAAACCGATGTATCGGCGATAGGGCCGAGCTGCAGTGACTCACCAGCGGTATACACGAGGTGATCGAGGCACCCGATCTCGCTGACAATCACCCCTGAAGTTCTCAGTCCGCTCAACCCGCCGGGCGTCCCGGAGCGACGGTCCCTAGTCCATGTTGATCGCGAGGTACTTGGTCGAGAGGTACTCGTTGATTCCCTCGCGACCGCCTTCGCGGCCGAAGCCGGACTGCTTGATGCCGCCGAACGGGGCTGCTGCATTGGAGACGATGCCCTGGTTGAGACCGATCATGCCGGTCTCGAGGGCCTCTGAGACGCGCAGCGCGCGCTTGAGATCAGTTGTGAACAGATAGGCCGCCAGGCCGTACTCGCTGGCGTTCGCCGCCTTGATCGCCTGGTCCTCGGAGGAGAAGGTCACTATTGGCGCGACTGGGCCGAAGATCTCTTCGGTCAGGAGCCGGCTGCCAGGGGGGACGTCGCCGAGAACGGTGGCTTCGTAGAAGTAGCCAGGGCGGTCGACGGCGGTGCCGCCGGTGAGCACCTTGGCGCCACGGTCGACCGCATCCTCGACCAGCTCCGCGACCTTGTCGCGCTGCTTGCCGTCGACCAGCGGGCCGACCTCGACGCCCGGCTCGGTCCCGCGCCCCAGCTTCATGGCGCCGATCCGGCGTGCGAGTCGCTCCGAGAACTCGGCCGCGACTGACTCGTGCACGTGGAAGCGGTTTGCGGCGGTGCAGGCCTCGCCGACGTTGCGCATCTTCGCGAGCACGGCGCCCTCAACGGCCGCATCCAGCTCGGCGTCCTCGAAGACCAGGAACGGTGCGTTACCGCCCAGCTCCATCGAGAGCCGCAACAGCGTCTCCGATGCCTGCGACATCAACAAACGTCCGACCTGAGTCGAGCCGGTAAACGAAAGCTTGCGCAGGCGCTGATCGGCGATCAGGGGCGCGGAGGTGGCGCCCGCGCTACTGGAGGTGACGACGTTCAGCACGCCGTCCGGCAGCCCACTCTCCTCGAGGATCTTGGCGAACGCCAGCATCGAGAGCGGGGTCTGCTGGGCGGGCTTGACGACCATCGTGCAGCCCGCCGCGATTGCAGGTCCGACCTTGCGGGTGCCCATCGCCAAGGGGAAGTTCCACGGCGTGATCAGTAGGCAGGGCCCGACAGGCTGCCGCATCGTCAGCAACCGGCCAACGCCATTGGGCGCGGTGGAATAGCGGCCATCGATGCGCACCGCCTCCTCGGAGAACCAGCGCAGGAACTCGGCGCCGTAGAGGATCTCCGAACGCGATTCGGTGATCGGCTTGCCCATCTCGAGCGTCATCAGCAGCGCCAGATCATCGACGCGCTCGACGATCGTCTCGAAGGCCCGGCGCAGAATCTCGCCGCGTTCGCGTGCGGGGTACGCCGCCCACGCAGGCGCGGCCTCGACTGCCGCGTCCAGTGCTGCCATTGAGTCCGCGGGGGAGGCGTCCGCGACTTCGGTCAGCGCCTCGCCAGTGGACGGGTCCTCGACCGAAAGATTTCCATGCTCACCTTCCCGCCACTCCCCGCCGATAAGGAGCTGATGCGGAACGGATTCGACAACTCGGCGTTCGTCACTCGCGATGATCGTGCTCATTCTTAGAACGTATCGGGTCGCGCGCTCGGGGACCGCCAGGGCATTGGGCGCGCTGGCGGTTGCAGCGCTTATAGCCGGCTGCGGATCGGCTGGATCGGGAACCCCGGCGCCGAGCGCCAGCGACGGAAGTGCCGCTGCGACCCCATCTGGCGCTAGCGCCACCCAGGACACTTTCGACCCTCAGCTAGCGCAGCAGCACTCGAACTCTGCCGGTGCGAACGCCGGCGCGCTCGTTGCGACGACGCAGACGACGTCCGGTGCGGCTGTCACGCCGCCGAGGGCCACTTCAACGCCCCCGCAGCCGGCGGCAACCAAGCCGCCGGCCTCCACAACGCCCGCGACGCCCGTCAAGCCCGCTACGCCAGCGACGCGGACGGTCACAGCGCCGACTCGTACGGTTACGGTGACGAGGCCGACGAGGCCGACCGCGTCCAAGACGGTGACCCACTACGTGACGAAGACGGTCGCGCCCGAGGTACCGAATGGGGCCTTCCTGCCCGCGAAGCATCAGGCGCTCGCTGAGAGCAGCTTCACCGTGGCGGGCGGGAACGTCGCTTGCACGTTCGCCGCCGGGAACGTCCGCTGTGACGTCCAGCAGCGCTCATGGGTGCCGCCGCTGCAACCGGCGAGCTGCAGCTCCAGTTGGGGCAACGCGCTGATCCTGCACGGGACGGGCGCGGCGGCATTCGCATGCGGCGGAACCCCGGGTGCCTCAGCGGACGCTCGGGTCGTGCCCGACGGGTGGGACGACACGGTCGGCAAGATCACCTGCCAGGTACGCAGCTTCGCCGTCGACTGCTTCTCAGCGAGCGGCCGCGGCTTCATCGTCAGCCGCACCGGCTATCTGATCTATTGACGTTGGCAGTTCGGGTGCCGGCCCGCTGGCCGGCACCCGGCTAAAGCGTGACGGGGGTGCCGGTCCGCTGACCGACACCCCCGCTATGCGTTGCCCTTGCGGCTCTTGGTTGCTTAGGCGGCCGATCCGACCTGCGCCGGCTCGAGCGCGACTGCCAGCACCTCGTCGATCGTCATCGCGAAATGGAACGTCATCGCGTCGCGAACCTCCTGCGGCACGTCGTCCATGTCGCCACGGTTGCGCTCCGGCAGGATCACGTCGGTCAGTCCGGCGGCGTGTGCCGCGAGCACCTTCTGCTTGACCCCACCGATCGGCAGCACACGGCCCTGCAGCGTGACCTCACCGGTCATGCCGACGGTGTGGCGCACCGGACGGTCTGTCAACAGCGATGTCAGCGCGGTGACCATCGTGACACCGGCACTCGGCCCGTCCTTCGGGATCGCGCCTGCCGGCACGTGCACGTGGAACGACTTCTCCTCGAAGTAGCTGCGGTCGATGTGGAGTTCGTCGGCATGCCCGCGCACGTAGGAGAGCGCGATCTGGGCCGATTCCTTCATCACGTCGCCGAGCTGACCTGTCAGCGTCAAGCCGGGCTTGCCGGGCATCGCCGTGGCCTCGACGAACAGCACGTCACCACCCGCGCCCGTCACGGCCAGTCCAGTCGCAACACCGGGGACCGCGGTACGGATCGCTGACTCCTGGAAGAACCGCTGGCGGCCGAGTGCGTCGCGGACTGCGTCGAGCTCCAGTGTCACTGGGGCCGTCGCCTTCCCTGATGCGATCTGCGTCGCGGTCTTGCGCAGCAGCGTGCCGAGCTCGCGCTCGAGGTTGCGGACGCCTGCCTCACGCGTGTACTCAGTCACGATCGTGTTCAGCAGCCCGTCGTTGATGTCGACCTCCTCGGCGCGCAGGCCGTTGCGATCCAACTGGCGAGGCCAGAGGTAGCCGCGGGCGATCGCGACCTTCTCAGAGGTCGTGTAGCCGTCGAACCGGATCACTTCCATACGGTCCAGCAGCGGACCGGGGATCGTGTCCGCGACGTTCGCGGTTGCGATGAACATCACGCCGCTGAGGTCGAGTTCGACATCGAGGTAGTGGTCACGGAAGCTGTGGTTCTGTGCCGGGTCCAGCACCTCGAGCAACGCCGAGCTCGGGTCGCCGCGCCAGTCGGCGCCGACCTTGTCGACCTCGTCGAGCATGATCACCGGATTCATCGTGCCCGCGTCGCGCAGGGCGCGAACGAGCCGCCCCGGCAGCGCGCCGATGTAGGTGCGCCGGTGCCCGCGGATCTCAGCCTCGTCGCGCACGCCACCGAGCGAGATGCGGATGAACTCGCGGCCGGTCGCACGCGCGATCGACTCACCGATCGAGGTCTTGCCGGTACCGGGAGGGCCGATCAGCGTCAGGATCGCGCCGGAGCGCTTGTCCTCATTGATCCCGCGCTCCTGGCGCAGCTTCTTGACCGCGATGTACTCGACGATGCGGTCCTTGACGTCATCCAGGCCGGCGTGGTCGGCATCCAGCACCTCACGCGCGTGCTCGGGGTCGAGCCGCTCGTCGGAGCGCTTGCCCCACGGCACGGCCAGGAGCCAATCGAGGTACGTGCGGATCACGCTGGACTCGCCGGACTGCTCACCGACGCGCTCCAGGCGCCCGAGCTCCTTCTCGGCCTGCTCGCGCACTTCCTCTGGCATCGCAGACTCTTCGATCTTGGTGCGGTACTCCTCGACGACCGATGCGTCGTCCTCACCGAGTTCGCGGCGGATCGAATCCATCTGCTTGCGCAGGAAGTAATCGCGCTGCTGCTTCTCGGCGCCGGTCTCGACGTCGTCGCGGATGCGCTTGCGCACCTGCACCTCGGCCAAGCGCTCGCGCTGGAACGAGAGCGCGAGCTTCAGGCGCTCGAGGACGTCGACCTGTTGCAGCAGCTCGACACGCTGCTGGTAGTTGAGGTCGGGGGAGTAACCGGTTGCGTCGGCAAGCGCTCCGGGCTCGGTGATGCCGCGCAGGAACGAGCGGACCCGGCTGTCGGCATCGCGCAGCTCCAGGATCTCCTCGACGACCGCGCGGTACTCGCGCTCGAGTTCCCGGGTCTCACGGTTGGCGACGACGCCGACCGGGTCGGGGCGCTCGTCGACGTCGACGTACAGACGGCCGTTGGGCTCGGTGATCGCCGCGCCCGCGATACCGCGGTGCAGGCCATCGACCGTGACGGCGAGGGCGCCGCCGGGAAGACGGACGGTTTCAGTGACGGTCGCGACCGTACCGACGGCGGCGAATTCATTTTCATGGCGCGGCACCAGTAGCACGCGCTCTTCATCAGCGGTGTCGACTGCCAGCGTGACGGACATGCCGGGGAAGACGACCGCATCGTCAAGCGGAACAAGTAGTAGGCGGGTCATCAAGTCTTCACTTTCGCAAGGGGCTAACTATTCGTAAGCAGATGGTACCACTAGCGCTGTCCCGTGGCAAACGATCTAAGCGCTAGAGGCTTAGATTATCGCATGGGAGGCCTGATGCCTTGAATCGACCGGCGGGTTTGGGATGATGCGGCCAATGACCAATGACATCGAATCCGAAGAAGAGCCGGTGACGGACGTGCTCGCAGCGGAGGAATTCGTGGTGCCCGCACCCGACCCCGCACTACGTCCCGAGCGCCTGAAGCTGCCTCCCGATCAAGTCGGGGACAAACCGCACGACGTCCTGGCCGCGGAGGAGTTCGCGATGCCCGCCCCCGATGAGGCGCACGAACCGCCGCCCAGCGGCAGACGCCTCCCAGCCGTACGCCTCATCGCGATCAACCTGCCGCCGGTACTGCTCGCGCTGTGGCTCTGGCGACGCGTACGGCGCCGCGCTCGGAGGAAGGCCGCTTAGCGCTTCTTCGGCGGCAGCAGGTCGGTGATCGAACCGTCCTGTAGCTCGGCCGCGAACGCGATCGTCTCAGAGAGCGTGGGGTGGGGGTGGATCGCGAGCGCGATGTCCTCTGCGTTCAGCCCCGTCTCGAGCGCCAGCACCGTCTCGGCGATGAGATCGCCGGCGCCGACACCGACGATTCCGGCGCCGAGTAGGCGGTCGGTCTCTGGATCGAACAGCAGCTTGGTCGCGCCCTCGGGCCGGCCCAGACCCAGCGCGCGCCCAGAGGCCGCCCAGGGGAAGGTCGTCTTCTCGTACTTGATTCCCTGCGCCTTGGCGTCGACCTCGGTGAGGCCCATCCACGCGACCTCAGGGTCGGTGTAGGCGACCGATGGAACCGTGAGCGCGTCGAACTCGGCGCCGGTCACGCCCGCGATCACCTCAGCTGCGACCTTGGCCTCATGGGTGGCCTTGTGCGCGAGCATCGGCCCGCCGACGATGTCGCCGATCGCGTAAATCCCCGGGACGTTCGTGCGCAGCTTGCGGTCGACGCGGATGAATCCGCGCTCGTCGACGTTGATGCCGGCCTTCTCGGCATCGAGCGTGCGGCCGTTGGGAACGCGGCCCACGGATACGAGGATGCGATCGAAGTTCTGATCCTTGCCCTCGGAGAAGGAGACCTTGAGGCCTGTCTTCTCCGCCTTGACGGCGGTCACCTGGGTCTTGAGCAGGACGCCGTCGTAGCGCTCCTGCACGCGCCGGTGGAGCGGCCGCACGAGGTCCGCGTCGGCCTCGGGGAGCAGCTGGTCTTGCATCTCGACGACCGTCACCTTCGCGCCGAGTGCGTGGTAGACGGTCGCCATCTCGAGGCCGATGATGCCGCCGCCGATCACGAGGAAGCGACCGGGGATGTCGTCGGGGGAGAGAGCTCCCGTCGAGTCGATGACCCGCGGGTCGTCGGGGATGAACGGCAGCTTCACAGCACTCGATCCGGCCGCAATGATGCAGTTGTCGAAGGTGATCTCGCGCCGATCGACCGACACCGAGTTGGGGCTGGTGAACTTGGCGACGCCGGTCACGACCTCGACCTGGCGCTGCTTGGCCAGCGTCACGAGCCCACCGGTCAGCTTGTTCACCACGTCCTGCTTCCAACTGATCAGCTTCGGTAGATCGAGCTTCGCCTTGCCGAAGGAGATGCCGTGCTCAGCCATCTCCTCGGTCTCCGCGACGACACGGGCGGCATGGAGCAGAGCCTTCGACGGGATGCAGCCGACGTTGAGGCAGACACCACCGAGGGTCTCGTACTTCTCGACCAGGATCGTCTTCAGTCCAAGGTCGGCTGCTCTAAACGCCGCGGTGTAGCCCCCCGGCCCCGAGCCAATCACGAGCACCTGCGCATCACGATCACTTGCAGGCGGTGCCGTCGAGGTAGCGCCAGCCTCCGGGGCACTTCGCGCAGGGTCGGCTGTCGCGACCACCGCGGCGCCGCCGCTCGTGGAAGCTGCCGCTTCTGGACGCTCCGTGGCCGCGGGTGCATCGGTCTCCGAAGGCTTCGTGGTCTCGGGGGAGTCGGTCGCGTCAAGGGTCAGCAGGACAGTGCCCTTGCCGACTTTGTCTCCCACCTTCACCTGTAGCTCCTTGATCGTGCCGCCGAATGGCGCGGGCACGTCCATCGTGGCCTTGTCCGACTCGAGCGTGACGAGTGGATCCTCAGGCGAGACGGAGTCACCGGGGGAGACGAGGATCTCGATGACCGGGACATCGCCGAAGTCGCCGATGTCCGGTACTTCAACCTTCAAGACCGTCACAGAAGTGCCCTGCGCAGGTCGCTCAGAACGTTGACAAGGTACGCGACGAACCGCGCCGCTGCGGCGCCGTCGATGACCCGATGGTCATAGGACAGGGACAGCGGGAGCATCAGGCGCGGCACGAAGCTCCCGGTCTCCCCGTCCCAGACGGGCTTGATCGCCGAGCGTGTCGCGCCGAGGATCGCTACCTCGGGTGCGTTGATGATCGGCGTGAACGAGGTGCCGCCGATCCCGCCCAGCGAGGAGACCGTGAACGTACCGCCGGCCATATCGTCGGGGCCGAGCTTGCGCTCGCGAGCTTTGCCCGAGAGCTCGATCAGATCCCGTGCGATCTCGACGAGTCCCTTCTTCTCGGCGCCCTTGATCACCGGCACGACCAGTCCGTTCGGGGTGTCGGCGGCAAAACCGATGTTGAAGTACTTGCGCAGTACGAGCTCCTCGCCGTCAAGCGATGAGTTGAAGATCGGGAACTCCCTGAGCGTGGCTACCGACGCGGCCACCAGGAACGAGACCATCGTGAACTTGACGCCGTCCTTGCCCTGCTCCGCGTTGAGCTGCTTGCGCCACACCTCGAGCTCGGTGATGTCGGCTTCGTCGTTGTGAGTGACGTGCGGGATCATCACCCAGTTGCGCGCCAGGTTCGCGGCTGAGATCTGCTGGATGCGCGTGCGCTGGACGCGCTCGATCGGGCCGAACCTCTCGAAGTCGACCGTCGGCCACGGCGCCAGTCCGAGCCCGGTGAGGCTGCCGTTGGTAGGCACACCGCCGGCGGCACCGCTGCCCGTCGAAGCGGTGCGCACGTCGTCGGGCGTGAGGCGTCCCTTGCGTCCGCTGCCGGCAACGCCATGCAGGTCCACACCCAGCTCGCGTGCCAAGCGCCGTACAGACGGGCTCGCGTAGACGGCGCCATTGCCGTTCGATGAACTGCCCGCGGGCTCAGCACCACCCGGACTTGCAGCTTTCGCAGGTGCAGCGGCTGGTGCCTCATCAGCCTCTGCGGCGACCTGCTCGGCCTGCGCTACAGGCGACTCGCTGGCCTTCTCCTCGACCACCTCTGGGGTCGGCGCAGGAGTTTCCCCAGGCGACGGCGCCGCATCCCCGGAGGCAGTCTCAAGATCAAGGATCAGCGTCCCCTCCGACACGCTCTCACCGACCTTCACATGCAGAGCCTTCACGACACCGGCGGCCGGCGACGGCACGTCCATCGTCGCCTTGTCAGACTCGAGGGTCACCAACGGATCCTCGACGGCCACGGTGTCTCCGACCGACACGAGGATCTCGATTACCGGCACCTCACCAAAGTCCCCGATGTCGGGGACGGTGACCGCGAGCTTCCCGGCCGTGACGCTCATACGGTCGTCGGCATCGGCGCCGATGAGTCGATCTCGTAGCGCTTGATCGCCTCGGCGACCTGCTTGGCGTCGATCACGCCGTCGTCGGCAAGGGCCTTCAATGCGGATACGACGACGTGGTGGCGGTCGACCTCGAAGAAGCTGCGCAGCGCCTTGCGGTAATCGCTGCGGCCGAAGCCGTCGGTGCCGAGCACCCGGTAACGGCCCGGAACCCACGCCCGGATCTGGTCGGCGAACGCGCGAATGTAATCGGTCGATGCGATCACGGGGCCCTGGCGCTTCTCGAGCAGCTCGCTCACGTAGGGCATACGCGCCTTCTTGGCCAGCGGGTTGAGTGTGTTCCAGCGCTCGACCTCGATGCCGTCGCGGCGCAGTTCGGTGAACGAGGTCACGCTCCAGACGTCGGCCAGCACGCCGAAGTCCTGCTCGAGCAGTTCGGCCGCGGCCAGCACCTCCCGCAGGATCGTGCCCGAGCCCAGCAGCTGTACTCGCGGCTTCTTCGTGCGCGGCGAGCCAGCATCGCGCAGCAGGTACATGCCGCGCAGGATGCCCTGCTCAGCGCCCGTCGGCATCGGCGGATGCACGTAGTTCTCGTTCATCAGCGTCAGGTAGTAGAAGACGTCCTCCTGCTCACCGACCATCCGGCGCAGTCCCTCCTGGATGATCACCGCGACCTCATGGCCGTAGGCCGGGTCGTACGCGCGGACGTTTGGTACGACCGAGAACAGTACGTGGCTGTGGCCATCTTCGTGCTGCAGACCCTCGCCGTTGAGGGTCGTGCGGCCGGCGGTCCCGCCCAGCAGGAAGCCACGCGCGCGGCTGTCGGCGGCGGCCCAGATCAGGTCACCAACGCGCTGGTACCCGAACATCGAGTAGTAGATGTAGAAGGGGATCGTCTGCTCGCCGTGGGCGCTGTACGAGGTGCCGGCGGCGATGAACGACGACATCGAGCCGGCCTCCGTGATCCCCTCCTCGAGGATCTGCCCGGCCTGATCCTCGCGGTAGTACATGAGCTGCTCGGAGTCCTCGGGCTTGTAGAGCTGGCCGAAGGGCGAGTAGACGCCGACCTGGCGGAACATGCCCTCCATCCCGAACGTGCGGGATTCGTCAGGCACGATCGGGACGACACGCTTGCCGATCTGCTTGTCGCGGAGCAGCGTCGCGAGCACGCGCACGAACGCCATCGTGGTTGAGATCTCGCGCTCGCCGGTGCCGTCGAGCTGCGACTGGAACGCTGACAGCTCCGGGACCTGCACCGGACCGGCCTTGCGACGGCGGGCCGGTAGGGCCCCGCCCAGCCTGGCGCGCGTCTCGCTCAGGAGCTTCATCTCCGGCGAGTCTTCCGGCGGCTTGTAGTACTCGGCCGCTCGTACCTGCTCGTCGGTCAGCGGCAGCTCGAAGCGATCGCGGAACGCCAGCAGTGCTTCCTCGGCCATCTTCTTGGCCTGGTGGGCGATCATCTGGCCTTCGCCGGAGGCGCCCATCCCGTAGCCCTTGATCGTCTTGGCGAGGATCACGGTCGGACGGCCGATCTCGCGCACGGCGTTGGCGTAGGCCGAGTAGACCTTCTGCTGGTCCAGACCGCCGCGGTTCAGCTGCCAGATCTCGTCATCGCTCATGTGCGAGACACGGTCGAGCAGGACCGGGTCCTTACCGAAGAAGTGCTCGCGCACGAACTGGCCGTCGCGCGACTTGTAGGTCTGGTATTCGCCGTCGACCGACTCGGTCATCACGCGTACGAGGCGACCATCGATGTCGGCGTCGAGCAGCGCGTCCCAACGCGACCCCCAGATCACCTTGACGACGTTCCAGCCGGCGCCGCGGAAGTCGGACTCGAGCTCCTGAATGATCTTGCCGTTGCCACGCACCGGCCCGTCGAGCCGCTGCAGGTTGCAGTTCACGACCCAGATCAGGTTGTCGAGCTTCTCCCGGCCGGCAAGCCCGATCGCCCCCATCGTCTCAGGCTCGTCCATCTCGCCGTCGCCGAGGAACGCCCAGACCTTGCGGCCGGTCGTATCGGTGAGCGCGCGGTGACTCAGGTACTTCATGAACCGCGCCTGGTAGATCGAGGTGATCGCGCCGATGCCGAGCGACACCGTCGGGAACTGCCAGAAGTCCGGCATCAGCCAGGGGTGCGGATAGGACGAGAGGCCGTTGCCGCCGACCTCCTGGCGGAAGTTGTCGAGCTGCTCCTCGCTCAGGCGCCCCTCGAGGTAGGCGCGCGCGTAGTTACCCGGGGAGGAGTGGCCCTGGAAGTAGACGAGGTCGCCGCCGTGCTCGGCCGACGGTGCGTGCCAGAAGTGGTTGAAGCCGACCTCGTAGAGCGTCGCCAACGACTGGTAGGAGGCGATGTGGCCCCCGAGCTCGGACGAGTACTTGTTGGCGCGCACGACCATCGCCATCGCGTTCCAGCGGATGATCGAGCGCAGGCGCCGCTCGAGCTCCGGGTCGCCGGGGATCGGCTCGTCGAGGGAGGCTGGGATCGTGTTCACGTACGGTGTGTTGAGCGTCCCGATCGGGCCGCTGCCGGCGTGCTGGGCGCGCTCGACGACGCGGGTCAGCAGATGGCGCGCGCGATCGACGCCATCGTGCTCGACGACAGCGTCGAGCGCGTCGAGCCACTCAGTGGTCTCAACTACGTCGACGTCTGCGCCGTTGGTGGAAGTTCCGTTGATGGTCTCGGTCATCGAAGGCTTCAGCAATCTTGTTCGGGAGCAGGCTCAGGTCCTATTAAGGCGGACTATAGAGGCCGGATCACCCGGCCACGTCAGGCAACGGCAGCTTTTCAGATACGGTCACATCATGACTCTCAGAGAGGCTCAAGAGCCACTCGGCCAGCCCTGGCAGCGTCCGCTCAAGGGGAGTTTCGAGCAGCTCGTGGTGGAGTCCGAGGCACTTGCCGGCAACCCGCTCGGCGACCCGGTCAGGCGCCCGCTCTACGTCTACAGCTCGCCCGGAGTCGCGGCGGGCCGAGCAACCGATGTCGCCTGCGTGTACATCCTCCAGGGCTTCAGCGGACAGCTTGACGCCTGGCTTGCGCGTAAGTCGTTCGAGCCAACGACGGTCGAGCGGATCGACGCCACATTTGCAGAAGCCGGCTGCCCTGAGGCGGTGGTCGTGTTCGTCGATGCCTGGACTTCACTCGGCGGTTCGCAGTTCCTCAATTCGAGCGCGACCGGCAACTACACCGACTACCTCTGCGACGAGATCGTCCCCTTCATCGACGCCCGCTACCCGACGGCCGGCACGCGGGATCGGCGCGCCGTCACCGGCCACTCCTCAGGCGGGTACGGCGCGCTGGTGTTGCCGATGCTGCGACCGGACACGTTCGGGGCGTTGGTGGCACACTCGCCCGACACGCTGTTCGAGGCCAGCTACCTGGGTGACTTCGCGAAGGTCGTGCGTGTGCTGCGCGAGTCCTACGACGGCTCGTATGAGGCGTTGATCACCGACGCCACGTATTCCGACACGTTCGACTGGGACCGCTGGGGTGAGGCGATCAACACCTATGCGATGGCGGCCGCCTACTCACCGGACCCGCAGCGTCCTGGAAATGTACTGCTGCCGTTCGATACCCACAGCGGCAAGCTGATCGACGACGTCTGGCGGCGCTGGCTCGACCACGATCCGGTGCGGATGGCGCCGCGCCACGCGGACGAGCTGGCCAGCCTGCGCCACATCCACGTGGAGGTGGGCCGCTCAGACGAGTACATGCTCGACGTCGGCACCGTCGCGTTCTCGCGCGAGCTCGACGCGCTCGGCATCGCCCACACGCTTGAGCTGTTCAGCGGTGGCCATGGCGGCAACTCGCACCGCTACGGCCCGGCGATACGCCAGCTCCTGCTCGCCATCTGACAACTCTGGGAGACTGACGCGCCGTGAGCCGAGCCGAAGACAACGACCTGGCCTTCGCCGGACCACTGGAGCTCGGGCGCAGGGTGCGCGCCAAGGAGGTGAGCGCCCGCGAGCTCGTCGAGCTGTTCCTGGCCCGGACAGAGCGCATCGATCCGCGCCTGAGCGCCTTCCGCGAGACGCTGTCCGAAGAGGCACTCGCGACAGCGTCACAGATCGATGCGGGCGCACTCGAGGGCGCCGGCCCGCTGGCCGGCGCACCGATCGCCGTCAAGGACGACATGCCGTTCGGCGGCCACGCGATGACGCGCGGCTCGAAGGGCCCGGCCGCGCCGCAGCCGACGGACGCCGAGGCGCTCAGACGTCTGCGCCACGCGGGTGCGATTCCGATCGGGATCACGAACGTGCCCGAGCTGATGCTGTTCCCGTGGACCGCGAGTGACGCCAACGGCGTCACTCGCAACCCGTGGAACCTGACCCGTACGCCCGGCGGCTCATCCGGCGGCTCCGCGGCTGCGGTTGCGGCCGGGCTCGTCTGCGCCGCGGGCGCGTCCGACGGCGGTGGCTCAATCCGGATCCCGGCCGCCTGTTGCGGCCTCGTCGGCATGAAGGCGACACGCGGACGCGTCTCCTCACAGCCACTCGGCGATGGCTGGCTCGGCCTGGCGACCTTCGGTGCACTGGCGCGAACCGTCGCCGACAGCGCGTTACTGCTCGACGTCATGCAAGGCTCCGCGCCTGGCGATCAATACGCGCTCGCGCCGCCGCGCGGGACGTTCCTGGACGCTGCGCGGACGCCGCCGTCCGGGCCGTTGCGCGTCGCGATCTCATCGAAGCTTCCGCCCGGTGCGTTGGCACGGCTGTCAGCCGATCAGCGCCGCGCCTTCGACCAGACCGGGCGGCTTCTGAGCGAGCTCGGTCACGAGGTCGTCGAACGCGACCCTGATTACGGTCTCGTCGGACTCGATTTCATCCAGACCTACATGCGCGGTGCGCACGAGGAGTTCCAGACGCTCGCCGACCGCGACAAGGCGGAGCGCTCGACCCGGCAGCTGGCGGCGATCGGCGGCCGGCTCGTGTCGCCGCGGCGGCGCGATGCGCTGCTCACCAAGCGCGCAAGGACGATCGCGCGGATCACGAAACTCTGGAACGAAGCCGATGTGCTGCTGACGCCCGGCCTGGCGACGACAGCGATCTCCGCGGAGGGCGGATACGGCAAGTCTGCGGTCGTGGCGCTCGAGCAGGCCGGACGCTTCATGCCGTGGTACCCGGTCTACAACCTCACCGGCCAGCCGGCTATCTCGCTCCCGGCCGGGTTCGGTGCCGACGGCCTGCCGCTGAGCGTGCAGCTGGCCGGCCGGATCGGCGACGAGCAGTTGCTGTACTCGCTCGCGGGCCAGATCGAGGCCGCCCGCCCGTGGGCGAACGAGCGGCCTGCGATAGCGGAGCTCTGAGAAGCGCAGCTCGGTGGCACTGATCGGTTGCCGCCCACCGCGTCACCGATCAGCAGCACCGTTGTCACCGAGACCGACCAACCTGTCGATCCTGACAATGCGCGCCCGCCCGCCGAGGATTGTCAGGATCGACATGAAAATCGGCGCTTTTCGGCCTCGTCGCCGCTGTCCCGCCCGATTTGTCAGTTTGAACAGGTCGGCGTCGGCCTCCGTGCCGCCGGTCAGCGTGTTTTAGGCCGACTTGAGCGTGTTCTAGGCCGACCGATAGGCGCCGCGCGCGAACGACACGTAGGGCGTCGGTGCGACGGTTGCGCGTAGCTCGACTTGCACGTGAGGCTCGACCGCCGGCTTGGCCGAGTTTGGTGACTCGCCCCAGAGCACGCTGACCTCGGAGCCGATAGGTGCCCGTTTCGTATCGATACTCGCGAGTGACACGAACGACTTCTCGTTGTAGATGTAGCCGCAGTCGTGCGAGACGCCGACCTGCTCACCGTCGAGCAGCACGGTGTCGACCTGATAGAGGCCGTAACGCGCCTTCGGCCATTCAATGAATTTGGCTGAATTCTCCTGGCCGAACTGGCTCCCGATCGCGTCGGTCACATCCTGGCTGTTCCAGGCGAGCGTTACCTTCTCGCGTGATGGTGTGTCCGTGATTGCCGCCAGGGCGTCGCGTCCGACGAACTCGTGATCGAAGTTGATCACCTTGCCGTAACCGAGGTCGTACGGGGTCAGGTAGTAGTCGGAGATGTCCGGCGAGTAGTGACTGCCGGCGAGAGAGCCTGCCTTCGTCGCCGGGAGCCATTCGCGGTAGGACCTCATCGCTTCGCCGGAGAAGATCGCCGCGAACGGGGCCGGTACCCAGCCGGACTCGAGGTTCGCTGTGGAGTACGCTCGGGAACCCACCTGTACAAGCCCGTGCCCCTCGCCGGCGAACAGCAACGCTTCTCGGATCCGTTCTGCCTGCTCCCACGGACCGAACAGCTCGAAGCCAGGTTGACCCGCCATCCCGTGGCGCAGCGCGTCCACCTTGATGCCGGCGATCTCGAAGCTCGTCATGCTGAAGAACTTGACGTCGGGCAGCTGACTGCCGGTTACAGATTCCATGATCGCGGCCGCCGTTGGACCCTGGAGTTCGAGGCGGTACTGCTTGGGCGCGCCAGCGAGCCGGACGATCGAGTTCTCGTCGCGCTCGAGCTCGATGTCGAGCCTCTCCGTCACGGCATGGAACTCGACCCAGTCGAGCACCATCGGATGGCCCACGAGGTCGAAGCTTCCGTCCGGTAGGTGGAACAGGATCGCGTCGCCGATGATGAAGCCATCCGGGTTCACGGCGACGTACTGCTTGGCTTTCCCGGGTGCGAAATTCGCGAAGCTGTTGACGGCCAGACGCTCGAGCAGCTGCAGTGCGTCGGGGCCGTTCAGGAAGAGATCCGTCATGTGATGCGACTGGTCGAGGAGCGCGCATGTCTCGCGCCAGGACGTCTGCTCGCTGCGCCAGTTGCTGAACTCGGGCCTGACCGGAAAGGTGTGCGGACGGGCGGGTGCGTTGCGGAGGAACTCGATTGCGCTACCTACACGCTTGATCGCTGCCTCCAGGCTCTCTTCGCTCATCTCTCTCCTCGCTTCTGAACCGCGTGTGGAAGTTGCGAGCTTGATCGTGGCGCGAGAGCGCTCAGAACTAAAGGGCAAGTTGTTTCTAAGCTTCATGAGTTAAGCTCATGTTGTGCTCAATCTTCGGCAGGTCGAGTACTTCGTTGTGGCGGCTGAGGCGGGGTCGATGACTGCCGCCGCCGAGCGGCTCCAGGTCTCGCAGTCGGCGGTGTCGCTGGCGGTCGCCGGGCTCGAGCGCACGTTGGGCACGAGCCTGTTCCTACGTCACCGTGGCCGCGGGCTGACGTTGACCTCCGCCGGGCGCGACCTGCTGCTGTCGGCCCGCAATCTGCTGGCCGACGCCGAGGCGATGCGCTCGCGGGCCGACGTGATTGGGCGCGGGCTGTCGGGGCGGCTGACTGTCGGCTGCTTCGGGACCGGCGCCCCGCTGGTGCTGCCCGCGCTGATGGAGACCTTCGAGCGCAGGTACCCGGGCATGTCGCTTGATTTCGTCGAGGGCAGCACGGACGTGCTCGAGCAGGCTCTGCTCGACGGCAGCTGCGAGATCGCGCTGATGTACGACGTCGGGCTCCACATCGCGCTCGAGAAGGAGCCGCTCTACAGCACGGTTCCGTACGCACTGTTCGCGCCGGAGCATCCGCTCGCCAAGCGGCCGAGCGTCACGCTCGCCGAGCTGTCCGAGTTCGACTTCGTCGCGCTCGACGTGCAGCCGGTGCACCAGCACCAGCTGGGACTGTTCGCGTACGCCGGCGCAGAGCCGCGAATCCGCTACCGGACCAGCAGCTATGAGCTGCTGCGCTCGCTGGTCGGCCGCAACCTCGGCTTTACGCTGCTGATCAGCCGGCCCTATGGCGACGTGAGTTATGAGGGCCGGCCGCTGGTCGCGGTCCCACTGAGCGGTGAGGTTAAGACGGTCGACGTGATGCTGGCCCGCCCGCGCGGTGTGCGTCCGTCCTTGCGCGCGCAGGCGTTCGCCGCGCATTGCCGCGAGCTCCTGCCGGAGCTGTCGACCTACGACAAGTCGGCGCGGCCGATTGTGCTCTAGCCCGCTAGTCGTCCGCGATCGTGACCGGATCGGCGCCGCTCACGACGGTGACAGTCTCCTCGGGGAAGACCGCCCGAACCTCCAGGTGACCGCCCAGCGCACTGACGTAGCGCGACAGAGTCGAGAGGTATATGTCGTCCTCCTGCTCGACTCGCGAAATGTTGGGCTCGGTGACGTTGAGCGCCTTCGCGAGGTCTGCCTGACTGAGCCCCCTTTTGGCCCGCAGCTCCGTGAGTTTGACTTGTGCGCCCATCAGCCGCTTGTAGGTAGCGACGCGGTTCTCGTTCAGTGCCCGCTGTCCACGGATGTCTCGCCAGCGCTTGTTGTATGCCATTGATCCCTCGCTTTCAGACTTCGTAGATGTTCGGACCGGGTGGTTTGGAGGCCATCCGTCACGACAACGATGAGGGGAACTACAGCTTCAGCGGCCGCGCTCGCGACGTTGCATGTCCCGCAGCCCGCGACCGCACTCTGCGACCACTCCGCGGCCGGTCAGGAGCATCGCGGACAGGCCCCAGAAGAGGACGACGGCGTCGATGCTCTTGCGTCCCTGCTTGTCCCAGTAGTCGTCTTGGAGGTCGAACCACAGCGCAAACTCATCGAGCGTGAGCGCTGTGGCCAACCCCGCTGTCACGGAAGCGGCGCGAGACGCCACGCGGCGCTGCGGGTCCTTGCCGACGGCGAGCTGCCAGGTCCATAGGTAGCCCAGGATGATCTGGCCGATGATCCCGGGAGTGCTGTGGTGCAGGTGGCGTCCGCCCGCGCTCAGGTTGCGGAACGGACCGCGTCCGTCGCGGATCGCGTGCGTGACGATGCGGCAGCCTGCGAAGCCGATCGTGAAGCCGGTGGCGTGCAGGAACGCGCGTTCCCGGCGAGGGTTTGCGAAGTGCCGGCGGTAGGCGTCGCGCAGGTCGAAGCGCTCGCGGTGGACAGGCTCGGCGTGGTTGGCGTCGGGCTCGGAGTGATTGGCGTCCGCGTCCTCGGGGGTCATCGTCGGTTCAGCTTACGACGGTGAGCACTCGGCCGGGGGCTCCTCTCCGCCGGCCGCGGGGGGGGCGGCCGGAATGGAGAGGAGAACCCACCGGTGAGTTCAGACGACTACCGCGAGCGCGAGCCGGACTGCTTGCGGCCGGCGCTGGACTGCTTGTGACTTGAACGCTGCTTGTGGCTGGGTGCGCTCTTCGGACCGTTGTTGCGGTTGTGTCCGGCCTGAACACGCTGACCCGAGTGTGGCTTGATGCCGCCACGGTTGAAACCACCCGCGCCGACGCTCGGCCGGGCGCCGCCGAGGTCGTGCTCGATGCCGAGCTCGGTCGCGATCGAGGCGACGTCGCGCCGCTGATCGGAGGAGACGAGCGTGATGCCGATTCCGGTGGCGCCGGCGCGGCCGGTGCGGCCGATCCGGTGCACGTAGGTCTCCGAGTCGTGCGGCGGATCGAAGTTGATCACGTGCGAGATCCCGCTGACGTCGATTCCGCGGGCGGCAACGTCGGTTGCGACCAGCGTGTCGACCTCGAAGGCCTCGAACTGTGCGAGTGCGCGTTCGCGCTGGCGCTGAGTCTTGTTGCCGTGCATCGCGACGGCGGCCACGCCATGGCTCGAGAGTTTCTTGACGAGCTTGTCGGCGCCGTGCTTGGTGCGTACGAACACCAGCGTCAGGTCGCGCTTGCCGCCCAGGTGCTCGAGCAGTGAATCGAGGCGCGACTCATGGGTGACCTCGACGAAGCGGTGCTCGACGTCGTCGGAGGCGCGGCGCTCGGCGTGGCCGTGCTCGTGGAAGGACGCGTCGTTCGTGTAGCGGCGCGCGGCCTTGCCGGCCTCGCCGTCGAGCGTGGCCGAGAAGAAGAGGGTCTGGCGGGTGGGCGGGCAGAGCGCGACGATCCGGTCGAGCGCCGGCTTGAAGCCCATGTCGAGCATGCGGTCGGCCTCGTCGATCACGAGCGTGCGCACGTTGTTGAGGTTGAAGGCGCCGCGCGCAAGCTGATCCTCGAGCCGGCCGGGGGTGGCGACGATGATGTGCGAGCGTGCAGCGGTCTGGGCCTGCTTGAGCAAGCCGACGCCGCCATAGACGGCGCTGACCCGCAGCGCCTTGGCGTGCGCCACTGGACGCAGCTCCTCGACGATCTGGGTGGCGAGCTCGCGGGTGGGGGCCAGGACCAGCGCGGCGGGCCGCCGCGACTCGGCGGCGGTGCGATCGATCACCGGGATTCCGAAGGCGAGCGTCTTACCCGATCCGGTGGGGGAGCGGGCGAGGACGTCCCGGCCCGAAAGGACGTCGCTGATCACCGCGCGCTGAATCGCGAACGGCTCGTTTATGCCGCGCGCGGTGAGCGCGCCGACCACGGCGTTGGACACGCCGAGATCGGCGAATGACTCCTGGGACATGTGTTCTCCTTGGCGGTGCCTTGAGGACCGCGAACGATTCGGGAGGCTTTTAGCTGACCCGAACCGCGCGTTGGCGGTACTGAAAGCAACTGCCTCACGGCAGGCGGATGCCGACCGTGAACCCGACATTAGCAGCGAAATAGCCCTGGCAAGATTCGAACTTGCGTCTCGCCGGTTATGAGCCGGGTGCTCTGACCGCTGAGCTACAGGGCCGCCGCCAGCAAGGTATCGCCTTCGAAGGCGGCGGCAAATTGATCCCACCCACGCGCCCCCTGCCGCCGCGCCGCCGTCTGGCAACGGCCGATGCCTCCTCCGTCGCAGCGGATCCGTATGATTTCCCAACACATGCTGCTGGTTACCTCATCGATCCTCGGACTTGGCGAGTCGCCGAGTTCATTCGGTCAGACGCTCGCGCTGATCCTCACGTTTTTCATCGTGATGGGCGGGGTCGCGAACTTCCTGATCGGCTACGCCGTCAGCACCGTGATGGTCGAGCGCGAGCAGAACCTGCAGCGCAGGCGCGAGTACGATGCTCGCCACAAGTCCTAACCGGCGCTGACCGCAGGCGTTGAACGTCGCATAAAGGCGGCGGGAAGGAACGCCTACCGGCTGCGTCGAATCAGACGCTGCCTATGAAGCAAGCATCTGCCACCACCGCGGCGCCCGAGGCGCCCCACGGCCACCAGGCCCTCTCCGCGTACATCACCGCTCGCTTCGACGAGTTCTCGCGCTCACAGAAGGACGTGGCGCAGTACATCGTCGACCACCTCGACGAAGCAGCGTTCCAGACAGCGGAAGAGCTCGCCCGACGGGCCAATACCTCATCAAGTACGGTCGTGCGCTTCTCGCAGGCGCTCGGCTTCGAAGGCTTCCCCGAACTGCAGCAAGCGGCACGTGACGAGTACCGTCGCCGTCCCGCCGGTGCCGGGGCCGTCGCCGAGACATTCGGCACCGGGGCGCCGCTGTTCTCGCTCGACCACACGGAGTTCGAGTCCGCCCTCGCGGCCGACCACGTGAACGTCGAGGACACGGCCCACAAGCTCTCGCGCTCCGACGTCGAGGCGGCGATCGACGCGATCGTCAGCTCCGAGAAGGTCCTGATCGCCGGTACCGACCAGATGGCGTTCTTCGCAAGCTACCTGCGGCATCTGCTGATGCTGCTCGACGTGCGCGCCGAGATCGTCGCCAGTCCCTCGCAGGAGGCGCTCGGCCGCCTCAGCCGGATCGACGAGGAGACGCTGGTGATCGGCCTATCCGCCGGACGCCCGCACCCGCTGATCACGCGCACGATGAAGCTCGCGCGCCATCGCCGCGCCAAGACGCTGGCGATCACCGACGCGACCCTCTCAGAGGTCGCTCGCCTTGCCCGGATCCGTCTCTACTACTCGTCGAACACGCCTGCGTTCGTCCGCTCGCACACTGCGCTGCTGTCGATCATCCAGGCACTCGCTTACGGGGTCTACAGCCGCGACGCGCAGCAGTACGACGTCCGTATCAAGGCTTTCCGCCTCAAGTAGTCCCCAGCTGTCGCCGCCAAGCGCCGATGCCGGCGGTCCGCTGACCGCCGGCTCACGCACCCTGCGCACTAGCTCACCGTTCGCGTTTAGCGATGTAGAGCGACTGCAGCGACCTGCCGACGCGTCCGTCTGCGTCGTAGAGGACCGCCTGTGCCACACCGACCCCGCCGTCGACGACGCGCATGTGCGCGTCCAGGCCGATCCATTCGCCGCGCGGTTCGCGCTCGACGTAGACGGTGAGGTCGGGGTTGATGAACACGTACTCATCCCACGGCAGTGCAGTGCTGACGCCGTTGGGAAAGTCGGCGGCGGCGATGAGGCGCTGCAGCGGCGTGGGCGTCTCACCGGCGAGCACCGCCACGCGCAGCCGAGCCCATGCGAAGGTTGGGCCGATGTCGAAGAAGCTGGCCTTCGACAGCCGGATCTCGACTGCGCCGCCGGGGAACATGCGATCGCCGAATGGCGACGCGTCTGTTATGGGCAGGCTGTCGGGCGCCGGTGGCGCCGGCTCGGTGGGTGCGCCGGCATCGACTGGCGCACGGGCAACCCGCAGCGCCCGAGCACGGGTGACCTCGACGCCGTCCGGTGTCGACAGCGTCGCCTCCAGCAGCTGGACCCGGCGGCCCGGGCGCACGATCTGTGCCTGGATATGGAGCTCGCCGAGCGGGGCGGGCCGCACGAGCTCGTAGGTGACGCGGGCGATCTGCAGATCGCCGCCACCGGTGTCGAGCTGCTCGAGCGCGCGCATGACGATCGCGCCGCTGGCGCCGCCGTGTTGGGCGTTCGGGTCCCAAGGCCCGCGGGCCAGTTCGGTGGCCCAGATGGCGCCGTCATGTTCCTCGTAGATGGCGTCAGTCACGCCCACGTCAGTCACGCCCGGTTACACTGCCAAACATGAGCACCAACGGCCACATCGGACGCGACGAGTCCACTTTCACCGTCAAGGCGGGCCTTGCAGAAATGCTCAAGGGCGGTGTGATCATGGATGTGGTCACGCCCGAACAGGCGCAGATCGCAGAGGCCGCGGGCGCGGCAGCTGTGATGGCGCTCGAGCGCGTGCCGGCCGACATCCGCCGCGACGGCGGCGTGGCCCGCATGTCCGATCCGGAGATGATCAAGGGGATCCAGGCAGCCGTCACGATCCCGGTCATGGCCAAGGCTCGCATCGGCCACTTCGCCGAGGCCCAGGTGCTCGAGGCGCTCGAGGTCGACTACATCGACGAGTCCGAGGTTCTGACTCCGGCCGACACGGTCAACCACATCGACAAGTGGGCGTTCAAGGCTCCGTTCGTTTGCGGCGCGACCAACCTCGGTGAGGCGCTGCGCCGGATCGGCGAGGGTGCCGCGATGATCCGCTCGAAGGGCGAGGCCGGCACCGGGGACATCGTCAACGCGGTCACGCATCTGCGCCAGATCGGCGGCGAGATCCGCCGTCTGACGATGCTCGGCCCGGAGGAATTGCCCGCCGCCGCCAAGGATTTGCAGTCTCCGCTGCCGCTGGTGCGGCAGGTCGCCGCCGACGGCAAGCTGCCGGTCGTGTTGTTCTGCGCCGGCGGTATCGCCACTCCGGCCGATGCTTCGCTGGTGATGCAGCTTGGCGCTGAGGGCGTGTTCGTAGGCTCGGGCATCTTCAAGTCGGCGGATCCGGAACGCCGGGCCCGCGCGATCGTCGAGGCGACCACCCACTTCGCCGATCCGGCCCGTGTCGCGGCCGCGTCGACTGGTCTGGGCGCCGCGATGGACAGCATCGAGACCTCGAAGCTCGACTCCGAGCAGCTGCTGTCACCGCGCGGCTGGTGAGCGGCGCGTCGCCTGCAGGACCGCCGCCGCTAGTAGGCATCCTCGCGATTCAGGGCGGCTTTGAGGCGCACGAGCGCGTGCTCACGCGCTTGGGCGCCGCCACCCGGGAGGTGCGGGTGCCGGATGACCTACAGGGCCTCGATGCGCTGGTGCTGCCCGGCGGTGAATCGACCGTGATGACGCTCGGGATCGCGCGCGAGGGTCTCGCCGGTCCGCTGCGTGAGCTGGCGGCGGCCGGCACGCCGATCCTCGGGACCTGCGCCGGGATGATCATGCTCGACCGCGACCACCTTGGCATTCTCGACGTACTCGCGCAGCGCAATGCGTTCGGCCGCCAGCTGCACTCATTCGAGGCCGACTTCGACGTGGACGGCGTGCCCGGAGGCCCAGTTCACGCGATCTTCATCCGTGCCCCCTGGATCGCGGAGCACGGGCCTGGCGTTGCTGTTCTTGCGGAGGTGGACGGACACCCGGTCGCGGTTCAGCAAGGCAAGATCCTCGCGCTCTCATTCCATCCGGAGCTGACCGGGGAGGACCGCCTTCACCGTTTCTTTCTCGAGGGCTTCGCAGGATTCGGCGACGCCGGGGTAGAAGAATGAGAGATGCGGTTTTCTCGTCTTCTGTTCCTCGCCACCGCAGCGGTCATAGGGGCGTTGGTGGTCGTCGCGTGCGGCGGCTCCTCGAACACCTCCGACGATTCCGGCAGTGGCTCGTCGACGGTTACCGTCACGCGGACCGTCACGACGCCACCACCGCCGCCCGCGAGCAGCACGACGACGGGTCCGCTCACGTCGACTACAGCCACGAAAACGACGACGACGGCCTTCGCCAGCGGGACCGCCTGCACGGCCTCCGACCTGACCCCGTCGTTCCTCGGCTCCAATGGTGCCGCCGGCACCGTGGTGCTCGGGTTCGCGCTCAAGAACACCGGCAGCAAGACGTGTCACACCTACGGCTGGCCCGGGGTCGAGTTCCTGTCCGCCGGCGACAAGCCACTGCCGACCGATGCGACCCGTACGACCGGCGATGTGGTGGGTTCCACACCCGCCAACGCGCTCGCGCTCAAGCCGGGTGAGGAGGCCTCATTCCGGATTGTCGCCAGCGATGTCGGCACCGGCGGCGGCGGCTGCGCGACCGCGAAGCAACTTCAGATCTATGCGCCTGACGACACAGTCACGATGAAGGTGTCGCTCCCCGGCGTAGCCGCCTGCGGAAAAGCGACGGTGTCGCCGTTGCTGCCGGGCGCGAGTGCGTTCGCGGGTCAGGGCGGAGGCGGTCAGGGCGCCGCCGCATCTAGCAGCAACGGCGGTTCCGGGGTTTCAGGCAGCGCCTAGCTCGACCGCAGGCGCGGGGCGCCAGCGACCGGCGTGAGCACGCAGAACGTCTATCAGAGCAGTGACGAGCGGACGGCTGGTCGCCGACCGTCGCGACGCAAGCGGGTGGCCTGCCATGACCAGGGCCACATATGATGGCTGGACGGGCCTGCGTCTGTTGAGCGTCGGCACCGGGAGTGCTGCGACGCTGACCGCGATTCTGCCACGAGCTCCGGTGGCGGCGTACTCCTACAGCCTCGCCCGTGCGCTCCTAGACGGGCAGCACCCGGGTGCTTCTAGACGGCAGCGAACGTGGCGACGCCGTCGTGCTGCGTCTCAGCGGCCGTTCCGTCAGCGAGCAGCATGTCGAGGTGGCCCAGCACCTCTGACAGCGTTAGGTAGGCCTGCGTGAGCGCGATCTCGCCCCACATCCGCTGGGCGATCGTATGGGCGGTGAGTGGCTCCTCGGAGATCATCGCGAGAATCTTGGTCGCCCGGCGCTCCTGGTCCTGCAGACGCGTGGCGATCAGGTCGGCGTGGCCGGTGATCGTCTCGCCGTGGCCGGGCAGGGTCTCTCTCGCCGGCATGTCGCGCGTCGCGCGCAGCGAGCGCCTGTAGTCCAAGAGCGACTTTGGGCGGGGGCCATCGGTGTTCCCGTTGAGCGGGCGTGAGACGAGCGCGTTCGAGGAGATGCGGGCGAGCAGGTGATCGCCACTGAACAGCACCCCGCTCATGGCATCGAAGAACACCAGGTCCGACGGGCTGTGCCCGGGGCGGTGATGGACGCTGAACTCGCGCCCCCCCATCAGCAACGTGTCCCCGTCGTGAAGCGGCCGCGTGACCGTGCCGCGGGAGCCGTAGGCGTGCAGTCCGGCCGTCAGCAGCCCGAGCAGCATGTTCACGTCATCTGGGAGGCCGTGACGGCGCATGATCGTCTGGGCGTAGGCGTCGTCGCCTGCGGCGCTCGCGCGGTAATTGGCGATCCACGGCGCGAGCGGAGCGAATGCCGCGACCTCCGCCCCGGACCTGCGTCCCAGGATCTCGAGCAGCCCCTCGTGGTCCATGTGCTGATGAGTCAGCACGATCAGCTCGAGGTCCTCGACTCGCACGCCGTGTTCTGCGAGGCCGCGCTCGAGATAGTCGAGCGACGTGCCCGAGTTGGGGCCGGTGTCAACCAGCGTCAACGGATCGCCGGTCAGCAGATAGCAGTTGATGGGGCCGACCGCAAACGGCGTCGGGACCGCGATCCGGTGGATGCCGGTGGCAGCCTCGTCGGTCAGGGCCTCGGTCACGCGCGGATCAGTGCCAGGACCTCGTCGCGCTTGGCCTCCATGTCGGCCTCGGAGACGAGCGACTCGAGGCAGAGGCGCAGCAGCGGCTCTGTGTTGGACGCGCGGACGTTGAAGTGCCAGTCGGGGTAGTCGATCGAGATCCCGTCGAGGCGGCTCTCCTTGGCATCGGAGTACTTCGCGGCGATCTCCTCCACCTTCGCGTCCTGGTCAGAGACCTCCGAGTTGATTTCCCCGGAGATGAAGTACTTGCTGTGCAGTGGCGCGAGCAGCTCGGAGAGCTTGACGTCGCGCTGTGAGAGCTCCTCGAGAATCAACAGCGCCGGAATCGTGCCGGAGTCGGCGCAGTAGAAGTCGCGGAAGTAGTAGTGGCCAGAGACCTCACCACCGAAGACTCCGCCCTCTGAGCGCATGCGCCGCTTGAAGTAGGCATGCCCGACGCGGTTGATCAGCGCGGTGCCGCCGGCGGCTTCGACCGTGTCTGGCACCGCACGGCTGGCCCGCACGTCGTAGAGGATCGTCTCGCCCGGATACTTGCGCAGCATCGAGCTGGCCAGGATCGCGGTCAGGAAGTCACCGTCGACGAAGCGGCCGGTGTCATCGATGAAGAAGCAGCGGTCGGCGTCGCCATCCCAGGCGATGCCGAGGTCCGCGCCCTGCCGCACGACCTCGGCCATGATGAACTCGCGGTTCTCAGGCAGCAGCGGGTTCGGCTCGTGGTCGGGGAACTCGCCGTCCGGCGTCCAGTAGTGGGTTTCGAGCTGTAGCCCGAGCTGTTCGAGCAGCGGGCCGACCATCGGGCCGGCCATGCCGTTGCCGCCATCGACGACAACCTTGAGCGGCTTGATCGTCGAGGGCTCGATGAAGCCCATCACTTGGCGCTGGAACCCGTCGTAGATGTCCACCTGCTCGACGCTGCCGCCTCCTGGCGGATCGCCCATACCTTCCTGCACCAGCGCCTTGACGTCGCCGATGCCCTCGTCACCCGAAAGCGCGATCGCGCCCTCCTTGACGAGCTTGGCGCCGGTGTAGGCCTTCGGGTTGTGAGAGGCGGTGCACATCAGGCCGCCGTCGAGCTCGCGCGAGCCCACGAGGTAATAGAGCATCTCGGTTCCAACCCGGCCGGCGTCGAACACGTGCGCGCCCTCGGCGGCCATACCTTCGCCGTAGGCCTTCGCCATCTCCGGCGCGGTCAGGCGCATGTCTCGGCCCAGCCCGAGTTCCAGCTCGTGCACTGGCTTGTCAGCGAGCTGCGCGATCACCCGCGCGAACGCCCGGCCAATCTCGTGGGCGCCCTCGGAATCGAGGTCGCGGCCATGGATGCCCCGGATGTCGTAGGCCTTGAAGATCTCTGGATTGACTGTCGCCATCGGCCGGATCGTACCCAGCGACGGGCCTCTAAACTCAATTGCCATGTCAGGGCATTCGAAATGGGCTTCGATCAAGCACAAGAAGGCGGTCGTCGATGCGCGCCGCGGTCAGCACTTCACCAAGCTGGCGCGAGCGATCACAGTTGCCGCCAAAGAGGGCGGAGGCGATCCCGAAGGCAATGCGGGACTCGCGCTCGCCGTCCAGAAGGCACGCGACGCGTCGATGCCGAAGGACAACATCGAGCGCGCCATCCAGAAGGGCACAGGCGCCGGTGTCGACGCCGAGAACTGGGAGACCGTGCTGTACGAGGGCTACGGTCCCGGCGGCGTAGCGATGCTGATCGAGGCGCTGACCGACAACCGCAACCGCACAGCTGCCGACGTGCGCCACATCGTTGGCAAGCACGGTGGTTCGCTGGGTGAGCCGGGCTCGGTCGCGTACCTGTTCGATAAGCAGGGCGTAGTGGTGGTCGATGCGGAGCGCTACAGCGAGGATGACCTGATCGTTGCGATCGACGCCGGTGCGGAGGACATCGTGCTCGACGAAGACGTCTTCGAGGTGATCACTCCACCTGGCGATCTGACAGTGGTTCGGGACGCACTAGCCGGAGGCGGGATCGAGATCGAAAGCGCCGATGTGACCCAGCGGCCCAAGTCACGCGTGCCCCTCTCAGAGGAGGAGGCGGCAAAACTTATGAAACTCATCGACGCGCTCGAAGAGTCCGATGACGTGGGGGCTGTGCACGCAAATTACGACGTTGACGCCGCTGTTCTCGAGCGGATCGCCGGCTGACCTGACGGCGCGGCCGGACGGCGCTCGCTACTCTCGCACCGCTATGAGATTGAAAGCAGTGACGACGGCCGTTGCGGCCGCAGCGGTAGCACTCGGCATAGCGGCCTGTGGCGGCTCGACCAAGGCCGGGGGCATCATGCTCGCTCCAGGCGAGGGCGCGACGGTGGAGGCGCCCACGACGACCACGCCGACCGCGACGACGGTCAGTACGCCGAAGACCGGGGCGCTGTCGAAGGAGCCGACGATCACGCTGCCGAAGACCCCGGCGCCGAAGACACTGGTCGAGAAGAACCTGATCGTCGGCACCGGAGCGACCGCCGCCGCCGGTGACGAGGTCGAGGTCAACTACGTCGGCGAGCTCTACAGCAACGGCAAGGTCTTCGACTCTTCATGGAAGGACACGCCCGGCAAAGCGTTCGGTCCCTTCCAGCTCGGCGCCGGCGCCGTCATCAAGGGCTGGGACCAAGGTCTCGTCGGCATGAAGGTCGGTGGTCGGCGCGAGCTGATCATCCCGCCGTCGCTCGGCTACGGCAAGGCCGGCAGTGGTTCGACGATCCCGCCGAACGCGACGCTGATCTTCGTCGTCGACCTGCTGTCCGTCAGCAAGTAGGGCCTGGCCTGTCGCGGCCGCCCCGCTGGGCGGCCGCGTCGCTACGCCGCTTCAGCCTGCGGGCTGACCTCGATCTGTACGCGGTCTGGGTGAAGGCGACGCACTCGGCAACGCTCGGCCCGGGAGGCGTCCGAGCCGCCGCGTTGAATAGGCGAACACATGATCGTTTTGGGAGTCGACCCGGGCATTGCGAATACGGGCTACGGGATCGTGTCGAGTAGCGGCTCGCGCCTGCAGGCCCTCGAGTTCGGTGTGATCCAGACGAGCCCGCGCGTCGCGCCAGAGGCGCGGCTCGCCGAGATCCACGGTGACATCGGTGAGCTGATTGCCCGCTTCGATGTCGACGCTGTGGCCGTCGAGGATCTCTACTTCGGGGTCAACGTCGCGAGTGCGATGGCCGTCGGCCAGGCGCGGGGCGTCGTGCTGCTGTCAGCCGGGCAGCGCGGCATTCCGGTGCGGGCGTACACGCCGCAGCAGGTCAAGGCGGCGGTCTGCGGCAGCGGCCGCGCCGACAAGCAGCAGGTGGCGCGCATGGCTGCTCGCCTGTTGGCGCTGGCGGCGCCTCCGCGTCCCGACCATGCCGCCGATGCGCTCGCGGTCGCGGTTTGCGATGTCAGCCGTGCGCCGCTGGCCGGCGCGATCGCAGGGGCCGTGGCGTGATTGCGCTCGTAACCGGCGCCGTTGCCGTGCGTCGCACCGACCACGTGATCGTCGATTGCGGCGGCGTTGGGTACCGGCTCGCGGTCTCGAGCGAAACGATGCGTCACGTGCCAGCGGTCGGCAAGCGGGTGGTTCTGCATACACATTTGATCCCGCGCGACGATGCGCTGATGCTTTACGGGTTCGCGACCGAGGAGGAGCGCGACCTGTTCCTGATGTTGCTGGGCGTGCAATCGGTGGGACCCAAGGTCGCGCTGGACGTGCTCTCCGGCGGTCCTGCGCGCGACCTGCTGGCAGCGATCGCGGGCGGTGACACGGCTCGTTTCCAGGCGGTGAAGGGCGTCGGCAAGCGGACGGCCGAGCGGATCATCGTGGAGCTGCG
Organism: Solirubrobacteraceae bacterium; assembly: GCA_036268195.1. Taxonomy (GTDB): domain Bacteria; phylum Actinomycetota; class Thermoleophilia; order Solirubrobacterales; family Solirubrobacteraceae; genus Palsa-465. The sequence continues at coordinate 138,613 of DATAUP010000036.1, read as the reverse complement.
CGAGAAGGTCGGAGTCAGCCTGCCCGAACACTCGATCAGAGTCGTGCGATCAGACGATCCACGCGCGATCGCACGCGAGGGGCTGATCGGCCTCGGCTACAGCCCGCAGGAAGTGGACGCGCTGCTCGACGGAATCGACGGTGAGACGCCCGAGGACCTGATCGCTGAGGCGCTGAAGGCGGCACGGCGGTGACGATCCTGAGCGCCGAGCAGCTGCCTGGGGACGACGTCGACCGCTCGCTGCGCCCCCGCCGGCTCGAGGACTTCATCGGCCAAGAGGCGCTCAAGGACCAACTCTCGGTCTCGATCGCTGCTGCTTCCAGCCGCGAGGAGGCGCTCGATCACGTGCTGCTGGCGGGACCGCCGGGGCTGGGGAAGACGTCGCTCGCGCAGATCGTCGCCGCCGAGCTCAACGTCCCGTTCGTGCAGACGGCGGGGCCGGCGCTTGAACGCAAGGGCGACGTGGCCGCCTTTCTGACCGCGCTCGAACCGCGGTCGGTGTTTTTCGTCGATGAGGTCCACCGGCTTCCGCGCGCGCTGGAGGAGACGTTCTATCCAGCCATGGAGGATCACTGCCTGCCGATCACGGTCGGCCAGGGCGCGGGCGCGCGTGTGGTCACGATCGACCTGCCGCCGTTCACGCTGATCGGCGCGACCACGCGTACCGGGTTGCTGAGCACACCGCTGCGCGACCGCTTCGGGATCCAGCACCGGCTCGACCACTACGACCCACGCGATCTGGCGCGGATCGTGCGGCGTTCGTCCAGGCTGCTCGGTGTCGAGATCGAGGATGGCGGCGCGCTAGCGATCGCGTCGCGCAGCCGCGGCACCCCGCGCGTGGCCAACCGCCTGCTCAAGCGCGTGCGGGACTACGCTGAGGTGCGAGGCGCCGGCATCGTCACCGAGGAAGTCGCGGGCGCGGCGCTAGATCTGCTGGAGGTCGACCACGTCGGCCTCGACCGGCTCGATCGCGAGATCCTGCGGACGATCTGCGAGAAGTTCAGCGGCGGTCCCGTCGGCCTGTCGACGCTCGCGGCATCGATTGGGGAAGAGCAGGACACGGTCGAGGATGTGTATGAGCCTTACCTGTTGCAGCGCGGTCTGATCGAGCGCACGCCGCGCGGTCGCGCCGCCACAAAGCGTGCGTACGAGCATCTCGGGCTCAAGCCGCCGGTGGGCCAGCTGGGCCTGTTGTGAGCTGCTGGCCGACCATAAGAGAGCCGCTGCAAGAGACTGACTATCCTGAGCGCTTCATGGCTCACGAGCACTATTTCATCTGCCCGCACTGTGGGAACCGTTCGATGGGGACGGACCGTAACGCCGGGTTTCGGAGAGAAGCGCGTGGGTGCGAGAAGTGCGGGTTCGCCTACCTGTTCGAGCTGCTGGACGATTACTACCCGGCGCCTGCGGCGGCGTTCTTCGCCTGCGATGCGGAGGGACGGATCATCGACTGCGGTCGCGGGTCATTCGAGCTCACGGGCCTACGGACGGAGTCCGCGATCGGCCAGCCGCTGCAGCAGGCCCTCGGCCTCAGCTTCACGGACGGCGTCGACCACATCGCGACCGCGCTCGAGTGGGAAGTGCGCGTGAGCGGCAAGCCAGTGGCGCTCAACGCCGGGCCTGAGCGTGCGAGCGCAGTCGCTGACATCTTTCCCGCCTACGACGACGAAGAGGGCGGCCTGCTGGTCGTGTTGACGCCCTCCAACGGGCACTGAGCGCCACCCTAACGGCGCCAAAAGCAAACCTCTTCTAGCATCACTGCTCTGCGATGACCGACCGCAAACGCCACGGATTCATCCTGCTGCTCGTAGCAGGGCTGATCGCCGCGTCCTTCGTGTTCATCGCGACCAAGAAGACGCGGCTCGGCCTTGACCTGAAGGGCGGGGTTGAGCTGACCTACCGCGCAGAGGCGACGCCGGAGTCTCCCGTCAACCCCGCTTCGCTGCAGCGGGCCGTCGACGTGATGAACAACCGCGTCAACCAGCTCGGCGTCGCGCAGCCGCAGATCACGACCGAAGGCAAGAACCTGATCGACGTGCAGCTGCCTGACGTCAAGAACGTCGCCCAGGCAGAGGCAGCGGTCGGTAACACCGCCCAGTTGTTCTTCTACGACTGGGAGACCAACGTATTGACGCCGTCTGGGCAGCCCGCTGCGAACGGTCTCGAAACCAGTGATCCCGCGTCGCTCACGCTTAGCCAGGGCACGAGCACAGCGCCACCCGGCTCGAACACCTCGGCCACAGGAGCGATGGGCTTCTACGCGGCGGTTCAGCTCGCCGCCAAGCAGCCGCTGGTGAGCTCCGGTACGCGGGGCCAGGGAACTGGCAACCAGTTCTTCCTCTTTGGCGCGCCGGGCAGTTCGGCTTGCGCGGCCTACGCCGCCGCCAGTGGCACCAAGGTTCAAAAGGGCGTGCACTGTCTGATCTCATCGGTGCAGGTCGGCACGAACGTCTCTGCCGCGAATGCGGCGAAGCAGCTGAAGACCGGACTGCCCGCAGCCGAGACGACCGGCACGAAGGTGCTCGAGGTCAAGCAAGGAACACAGGTCCTGCAGGGCGTGCCGAGCAGTTACACGCTCGCGAGCTGGCCCAAGTACGGCTCGCCGGACGCCGGTTACTACGTCATCAGGGACAACGTGGCGTTACGTGGCGACCAGATCAGCAACCCCGAGGCGAGCACCGATCAGAGCGGCGCTCCTGACGTCACGTTTGGCTTCAAGGACAACGGCGGCAGCCTGTTCCAGAACGTGACAGCGAAGATCTCGCAACGCGGCCTGCTCGCCAGCACCGGCGGCCAGCAGCTCAACCAGCATTTCGCGATCGCGCTCGACAACCAGCTTGTCAGCGTCCCGCAGATCGACTACCAGACCTTCCCCGAGGGCATTCCCTCCACGAACGGCAGCGAGATCACGGGCGGCTTTACGGCCAGCACCGCGCAGGCGTTGGCGACGCAGTTGCGGCTCGGTGCGCTGCCCGTCAAGCTCGTGCAGATCTCGGAGAGCCAGGTCTCCGCGACGCTGGGCACGCAGGCTCTGCATCAGGGCCTACGAGCCGGCGTCGTCGGACTTGCGGTCGTCATCCTGCTGCTGCTCTCGTACTACCGCGTACTCGGCCTGATCGCGACCGGTGGTCTGCTGGTCTACGGCATCTACTTCTACGCGCTGATCAAGTTGATCCCGATCACGATGACGCTCGCCGGCATCGCCGGTCTGATCCTGACGATCGGTGTCGCGGCCGATGCGAACATCGTCATCTTCGAGCGCGTGAAGGAGGAGATACGCGCTGGACGCACGATCCGCCAGGGGATCATCACCGGCTACCGCAAGGGCGTCACGGCGATCATCGACGCGAACGTCGTCACGATTCTGACCGCGTTCATCCTCTTCGTGCTCGCTACGTCCGACGTCAAGGGTTTCGCCTTCACGCTCGGAATCGGCACCTTCGTCTCACTGTTCACGGCTGTCCTCGCGACCCAGGCGATCCTCATGACGATGGGCGACTCGCGGGTGATCCAGAGCCCGTCAGCCCTCGGCGCAGGCGGCAACAAGCGCCATTGGCGGTTCGACTTCATGGGTTCGAGCCGCTACTTCTTCTCGATGTCGGGCGTGATCCTGATGATCGGCGCGCTGGCGATCGGCGGCCGCGGCCTCAACCTCGGCATCGACTTCACCGGTGGCACCCAAATCTCGGTCGGGCTCCAGCACAAGGCGACCGTTACCGAGATGAAGTCGCTCGTTGCGGGCGTGGGCGGGGGCGATGCGACCATCCAGGCGGTCAGCAACGCCAAGACGCTCGGTCCCAACGGCTTCCAGATCTCGTCGAAGTACCTCGGGCAGAGCCAGTACGAGAAGCTCCGTAGCGAGATCGAGAACAAGTACGGGATTCGTGGCGGAACCAACGGCTTCAACACCACCTCCGTCGGGCCGGCCTTTGGATCCACTGTGACCAAGAGCGCCGTGATCGCGATCATCGTCTCGTTGCTCGTGATCTCGCTGTACGTGGCGCTCAGATTCGAGTGGAAATTCACGATCCCGGTGTTGATCGCGCTGATGCACGACTTGCTGATAACGGCAGGCGTCTACGCGCTGACGGGCCGCGTGGTGACTGCTGACACCGTTGCAGCGCTGCTGACGATCCTTGGCTACTCGCTCTACGACACGATCATCGTCTTCGACCGTGTGCGCGAGAACATCCCCCGAATGCCGCGGGCGGCGTTCTCGCAGATCGTGAACCGCTCGATGTCCGAGGTGCTCACCCGATCGCTGATGACGACCTCGTGCACATTGCTGCCCGTGATCGCGCTGCTGCTGTTCGGCGGAACGACGCTCAAGGACTTCGCGTTCGCGCTGCTGATCGGTGTCGCCTCCGGCGCCTACTCCTCGATCTTCATCGCTTCACCGGTGCTGACGCACTGGAAGGAGCGCGAGCATGGCTACACCATCCGCCGTGAGCGGATCATCGCGGAAGTCGGGTACGTCCCTCCATACGCCGACGGCGGCGATGTCGAGCCGACCTCCGGCCGTGTGCGGCCCACCGGGCGCCTTACGACTCCGCAGGAGGACTCGGTGTCGGCAGCCGAGTTCGAGCAGATGAAGCGAGACCTGGGGCTCGAGGAAAGCGAACAGCCGCGGCGTCGCCCCTCTCGTCTGACCGAACGCACGGCCCACACCGCTGAGGAAGATGAGCCGGCGTCGCCGAGTCCCGCACGCCGGCAGCAGCGTTCCGCGGCGATGCCGACGGCACCGCCGCAGACACCCGAGCCCGAGGCCACGCCACCGGTTGACGCCGCTGATGAGGCCACGTCGTCCGATCGACCGGTCACGCCGGCTCCTGACGAGGCCGAGAACGAGGGCGTGGCCGAGGTGCGCCCGAGCCCGACGGGTCCACGGCGCCCACGTCCTCGCAACCGCCGCCACGGGAGAAAGCGCTAATGGGCCTGCTTGCCTGGGTGGTCATGGGCCTCGCCATCTGGCACTTCACGATCTGGCTTCCGGACCGCTATTGGGGCGGCATCGTCGGCGCGTTCGTCGGCGCGATCATCGGCGCTGCGCTCTTCGGCCTGATCATCCACGGCTTCTCGATTCCTGGCCGTCACGACACCCACCTGGTCACGGCGCTTGAGGGCATTCCCGGCGCCCTGATCGGGATCGCGCTCGTGTATGCCGAGGGCGTGCGGCGTGAGCGTGCGAGCGCTGCGCCCGGTCTCGGCCTCAGCTAGCCGACTCGGGCGCCCACCGCACTTAGTTCCGTCGGACCTCGCGCCTACTCTGCGTTGATGGCTGGCGTCAGTTTGCTCGATCACACATCTGCTGTTTCGACGCTGACTCAGTCCGAGGTTCCAGGCGGTAGACAGATCGAGCTGCCCCCGTACGACCTGACGGCGGCGCTGACGCTCCGGCGGGAACTCGGCGTAAGCCACGCGCTCGCACAGATCCTCGTGCGACGGGGCTATGACGAGCCCGCTGCGGTACGCGCCTTTCTGGATCCACAGGAGCGCCATGAGCCGGGCTTGTTCGCGGGTATGGCGGGCGCGCTCGAGGTGATCGAGCGGCACATCGGCAGTGGTAGTCGCATCGTCGTGCACGGCGACTACGACGTGGACGGCGTCTGCGCCACGGCGGTCCTGGTGCGAGCGCTGCGCTCGCTCGGGGCGGATGCCGGGTGGTATCTGCCGAGCCGTAGCGAGGACGGATACGGCCTGTCGGCGGCGACAGTCGCGCGCCTAAGCGAGTCGGGGACCGGGTTGCTGGTCACTGTCGACTGTGGGATCACGGCTTTCGAGCAGGTGGCACAGGCCCGCGCCGCAGGCATTGAGGTGGTCGTCACGGACCACCACAGCCCGCGCGGCGACGGCGAGTTGCCTGACTGCCCGATCGTGCATCCGACCGTCGGCGGCTACCCGACTCGGGACCTTTGCGGCACCGCCGTAGCGCACAAGCTGGCCGAGGCGCTCGGAGCTCCGACGGCGGAAGAGGACGTCGAGCTCGTGGCACTGGCCACCGTCGCCGACCTGATGCCGCTGCGTGGCGAGAACCGCCGGATCGTGCGCGACGGCCTGGTGCAGATGGCCGGGACCCAGCGGGTTGGGCTGCGCGCCCTGATGCGCGTGTCTCGAACCGACCCCAGCGCGCTCGACGCCTCGTGTCTCGCTTTCCGCCTAGCACCGAGGATCAACGCCGCGGGCCGAATGCGCCGCGCCGACGCCGGGCTGGAGCTGCTGTTGACCGACGATCCACAGCGCGCCGAGGCGATCGCGAGCGAGCTCGACGCGGTCAACGCGGACCGTCGCGCGGTCGAACAGCGCATCACCTGGGAGGCGGATGCGCTGGCGACCGAGATGGGTGAGCGCAGCTCGTACGTGCTGGCCGCCCCGGGCTGGCACGCCGGTGTGATCGGCATCGTCGCCTCGCGGATCGTCGATCACCATCACCGGCCCGCGATCCTGCTCGCAATCGACCCGTCCAACCCCGCGGCGCCCGCGCACGGGTCCGGTCGCAGCATTCCCGGGTTCGACCTGCTGGGCGCGCTCGACGCCACCGGCGAGCACCTCGTGACCTATGGGGGCCACCGCGCGGCGGCTGGTCTCAGCGTCCTGCCTGAGCAGATTCCCGCCTTCCGCGATGCCTTCGAACGGCACGCCGAAGAGGTGCTTACGCCCGACCTGCTTGCCCCAGTCGAAAGGGTCGATGCAGTCGTCTCCGGCGCCGATCTATCGCTTGAGCTCGCCGAGGAGCTGCTGGCGCTCGCGCCGTTCGGAAACGGCAACCCCGAGGTGCGGCTGTACGTCGCCGGTGCGACCTTCGACGGGTTGCGGACGATGGGCGATTCCGGCCAGCACGTCCGCTTCAACGTGAACTCCGGCGGGGTGCGAGCCAGCGCGGTCGCCTTCGGCTGCGATGGTCATGTGGCCGGCGCCGACGGTATGCCCACCGACGCGAGCTTCAAGCTCGAGCGCAACCTCTGGAAGGGTGTGGTCGAGCCGCGCCTCGTCCTTCAACACGCGGCCCCGTGCATGCCGACCGACATCCTTGTTCTCGGCGAGCCCGACGACTACCTCACGACCGTCTTCATGGAGCTGGACCGCGAGCTCGACTTCGTTGACGACCCGGATCTAGCCAGCAAAAGCGATCCAGCTTGCGAAATCGAGTCTCAGCCATCGGGTGACCTCGCAGCTGCCGGAGAACGTACCGTTCTCGATCGCCGGGGCCAGAGTTCGCTAACGACGATCGCCGACGCTCAAGCCGCCTCAGGCCCTGATAACCCGATTCTGGTGATCTGCGCAAATACACCGAGGCGACTCGCAGCTCTTGCCAGTCGCCGCGGCGGATTTGCGCTGATCAGCCATGACTCACTCGAAGACGAGCCTGAGCTGGTCATCGATTTCGAGCACATCGTGGTCCTTGACCCGCCGGCCTCAGCGACACAGGACGCGATCGCCAAAATCGGGAGCGGATACACCCATTTGGCATGGGGCGAAGCTGAGCTACGCTTTGCCCAGCAGATGCACGAGCAGGAGTACGCACTCCGTGCTTCGCTCGTGGCCCTCTACCGAGCCCTAAAAGGCCGGGCGGGGGTTGCCGGCGAGGAGCTCGAGCACCTGCTTCGTGGCGACGAAACGCACGCTCGCCCGGCAAGGTTGTCCGGGCGGCTGTTGAGAGTCTTCACGGAGCTAGGGCTCGTCAGCCTCGATCCGGATCTGCCGAGCCTGTCGCTCGCCGACGCCCAGCCGACCGAGCTGGAGCGGTCGGTGGCCTACAGGGTCTACACCAAGACGAGTGAGGACGGTCAGCGATTCCTGAGCGGGTCAAAACCAAGGCGAGCGAGCTAAGCGCAGATACTCCGGTGTCCGTGCTGGCCGGCGGCCCTGAGACCGTCAACGCGCCGGTGCCCGTCGCGCTGACCGAGTTCGAAGAGAGCCTGCTCAGCGACCTGTTCGCCGTCGTCGAGGAGCACGCCGACGAGGCCGCGGTCGCCGTCGACCGTGATCGCGTCAAGGACGCGTTCGCCTATGCCTGCCAGCACCACGCGGACCAGCGCCGGCGTTCGGGCGAGGAGTTCATCGTCCACCCGATCAGCGTCGCGAAGATCTGCGCCGGAATGCGCCTCGACACGGAGACTCTGTGTGCGGCGCTGCTGCACGACACGGTCGAGGACACACACGCGTCGCTCACTGACATCGAGGAGCGCTTCGGCGAGGAGATCGCCGGGCTTGTCGACGGTGTCACAAAGCTAACTGGGCTGACGTTCCAGTCGCGCGACGAGGCGCAGGCCGAGAACTACCGCAAGATGATGGTCGCGATGGCCTCGGATATCCGGGTCATCCTGATCAAGCTCGCCGATCGGCTGCACAACATGCGCACGATCGACGCGATGCCCAAGCAGAAGCAGATCGACAAGGCACGGGAGACGCTCGACATCTACGCGCCGATCGCGCATCGCCTCGGTATCCACGCGATCAAGTGGGAACTCGAGGATCTCGCCTTCCAGACCCTGCACCCCCGTAAGTACAACGAGATCAAGAGCTTGGTCGCGCAGCAGCGCGAGGAGCGTGAGCGCTACGTAAACGGCGCTGGCGACTACCTCTCGAGCGAGCTCAAGGACGTAGGCATCAGCGCCGAGATCTCAGGGCGCGCCAAGCACTTCTATTCGATCTACTCGAAGATGACCAAGAAGGGTCGCGAGTTCAACGAGATCTACGACCTGACCGCGATGCGCGTGATCGTCAGTTCGGTCAAGGACTGCTACGGCGCCGTCGGCGTGATCCACTCGTTGTGGAAACCGCTACCCGGGCGCTTCAAGGACTTCGTGGCGATGCCGAAGTTCAACATGTACCAGTCACTCCACACCACCGTGATCGGGCCTGAGGGACGGCCGCTCGAGATCCAGATCCGCACGCGGGCGATGCACGACCTCGCCGAGTTCGGGATCGCCGCTCACTGGATGTACAAGGAGGACGGGACTCCGTCCGGGCGCCGGTCAGGCAAGGCCGGCGGCCAGGCGGCGCTGAGCGATCCGGACGGGAAGCTCAAGTGGCTGCGCTCGCTGGTCGACTGGCAGAAGGATGTCTCCGACCCGCGCGAGTTCGTCGAGACGCTCAAGGTCGACCTGTTCGAGGATGACGTCTTCGTGTTCACGCCCAAGGGCGAGGTCAAGTCACTCGCGGTCGGCTCGACGCCGCTGGACTTCGCCTACGACGTTCACACAGACGTCGGCCACCGCTGTGTGGGCGCCAAGGTCAACGGCAAGATCGTGCCGCTGTCCTACCAGCTGCGCTCCGGCGACATCGTCGAGGTGCTCACCTCAAAGCGCGAGCGCGGTCCTTCTCGCGACTGGCTGTCGCTGGTCAAGACGACGCGGGCCCGGAACAAGATCAAAGCCTGGTACAAGGCCGAGAACCGCAAGGACACCGAGCACGCGGGCCGTGAGCTCATCCAGGACCACCTGCGCAAGCAGGGGTTGCCCTCGCAGAAGATCGTCGGCTCGCCGCTGATGGCCGAGGTCATCCGCGAGATGGGTTTCCGCAAGGGCGACGACTTCTACATCGCCCTCGGTTCCGCGAAGATCTCGCCGCAGGTCGTCATCAACAAGGTCATGCAGCGGCTGAAGGCTGGCGAGGCCGCCGAGTCGCAGCCGACCGCTGCCGCCGACCTGATGTCCTCGGGACGCCGGCGTTCGCGGCCGACGACCTCCTCAAACCAATTTGGCATCTCGGTCGATGGGATCGACGAGGTCATGCTGAGGCTCGCGAAGTGCTGCCATCCGGTGCCGGGCGATGAGATCGTCGGCTACATCTCACTCGGTCGCGGGATCACAATTCACCGTGACGACTGCCCCAACGTGGAGGTCCTGCGCAAGGATCCCGAGCGCTTCACCACGGTCGGCTGGGACGGCGACGCCGAAACCTCCTTCCAGGTGGAGATCGAGGTCCAGGGCTGGGATCGCCACCGCCTGCTCGAGGACATGTCGCGTACGTTCGCCGAGGCCGGAATCAACATCCTCGAGGCGCGTTGCACTGTCAACCACCCGATGATCCGCAACCAGTTCGTGGTCGAGGTCGGGGACACGCGCACGCTCGATCAGGCGATCTCGCGCCTGCGCAACATCGACAACGTCTTCGACGCCTACCGCGTAACGCCCGGCGCCGGCGGCTGACGCCGGATCCTCGTCAGCTGGGCGCTCGCGCGGGGCGCCTTGACGATCACGAGCGCCTCACCGGTCGGGAGCGTGCGCACCTGCTCAGGCTCAACCGCGTAGCGCTCGACCAGACGCGCGCTGGTGGCGACGTTCGAGCCCAGACCGCCTGCTGACGGTCGCGCCTGATAGCTGCGCTCCCAGACCCGAATCGTGCCGGCAAGCCGCGCCACCGTTTCCGCGGACTCGGGAACGTCCTGGCGATGGGCGATTTTGACCGCTGTGTTGCCGAGCACCTGGTCACGTAGCCCGCGGCCGGCACGGTCGAGGTCGGCAAGCTCCTGCGTGGCCAGCAGGACACCGATGCCTGCCTCGCGGCCCCGCGCGAGCAGCGCCATCACGTTGTCCGAGCCCAGCGCTGAGAACTCGTCGATCCCGACGACGGCACCACCAGGCGCACCGCGGCCGGCGGACAACCGCGCGCCGGCGGCGGCGACGAGATCCTGGACCGCCAGCGTGCCGAGCATTCCGGCGAGGCCGCCGTACGTGCTCGAGTTGAGGCTGAACAGCACGACCTCACCGCCGCCCAGCGCCCTGCGCAGGTCGACTGTCGGCGCGTCAGGCCCGGGCTCCATGTAGCGCCCGGTCTCGGACTCGGTCAGCACGGCCAGACGCGATGCGAGCCCGCGGACCGCACTCTGCTGGTCTGGAGTCAGCGACGTGAGGTAGTCGCGGACGTATTCGCGCCGTGCCCGCGGGAGTGCGCGCACCGCGACCGCAAGCCGCTCGGGCGCGAGCAGCTCGACGACGCGAGCGAGCGTCAGCGGCTGTTGTTCGGTACCGGCCTGGGCGACCTGGATCGCCAGCTGCAGGTAGCGCTCGGCTGCCCGCCGGTAATGCGGCTCCGTGAAGCGCTCGGTACCGAGCAGCTTGTCCTTGAGCTCGGTGGCGTTGCCGACGGCGAGCGGGTTCCAGTGGGCGCCACCGTCGGGGGTCCATTGCACGAACGGCCGAGCTGCCGCTCCGGCGGCCGCTCGCAGTTCGGTCGCGAACCCGGGACTGCCCTTCAGGTCGATCGCGACGACTGGCCGTCCGCGGCTGATCTGCTCGGACAGGAGCGTTAGCAGCGTCGTCGACTTACCGGCGCCGGTGGCGCCGAGGATCAGCCCGTGGGCCGCCAGCGCCTCCTCGGGGACGAGCACGGTCTTGCCGGAGCGATCGGTCCCGAGTGGCAGCGCGGCACCTTGGGCAGCCCGCGCCGCGATCGCGGCGTCCCGGGCGCGCACGTGGCGGATGTCGCGCCAGACGATCCGTGCTGTCACTGCCGCACTTGCGACCGCTAGCGCGACCCAGGCCGGCATCAGCAACAGCCCAGCGAAGCCGAGCGCCGGCCACAAGAGGTTGCGAGTCCGCAGGAAGGGCGGGGGAGGGGGATCCTCGATCATCGCTCCGCTTCACGGGCGACGAGCGCCTGTCGCTGAGTGCGCTGTGCCGAACGCGGCTGTGATCCTGCGATGCCGTCGGGTGCGATCCTCTGCACGTGGACCATGTCCGCGATTCCTGCGCGACGAGCGGCGTCCGAGACAAGTTCTGCGATCGCGCGGTTCGGCACCAGGTAGAGCACCGCATCGACGCGCGCATCGCTCGCGTAGGCCGTCATGATCCGCGCCATCCGCCGCGAGCTCTTCTGCGTGAGCTCGAGCTCGACTGCTACCTCGTGGCCGCTGGTCATGTCGAGGATGAGGTCCGGGTAATGCCGTTGCGGCCGGCCGCGGGATCCGATCATCCCGAGGCCGACGCCGTAGGTCGCTGGGCGGCCCTCGGCATCGGCGGACCCATCAGCGGCACGCATCTCGCGATCTGCGGCCACGTGTGAGACGGCACCGAAAGCGCCCGCACGAGCGGCGAGCCACAACCAGCCGACACCGACGTCGTGCCGGTATTCGTGGAGGTTCTCGTTTGGCGTCCTCAGCGAATGCTCGATCGCGTGCAGCCCGCGACTCGTGATCCGTGCGGCCGCTGGTGCTCCATGGAAGACGCGCTCGTAGTGGACGAGGCCGGCGCCTTTCAGCCGCTGCAGCCGCCTGGAGGCCGCGCCCTCGCTGACGCCGAGCAGTGAGGCGACCTGGGAGACGATCAGGATCCGGTGCTCGGCCAGCGGGCCGAGCACCGAGCGATCCGCTTCCGTGATCGAGATGCTGTCGCGCGCCATGAGCAATGGAGGCTCCGACGCCGCCGGGTTGACCCCCTCTCACCGAGGTTTTGTGCGCAGCTTGCGGGGACGGCCCCGTGCGACACTGGGGCCCGGATGGAGGAGCAGGCGCAGACGGCCCCGGGAACGGACGAGCAGGTGGAGCGCGAGGCGGGACTGATCGCCGCCGTGGTCGCGTCATTCGACGAGACCTCAGACGCCCGGCTGAAGCTCGTACTCGACTCGCTCGTGCGGCACCTCCACGGCTTCCTGCGCGAGACGCGCCTGACCGAGGAGGAGTGGCGCGCCGGGATCGACTTCCTGACCGCGGCCGGTCACATCACCGATGCGCGACGCCAGAAGTTCGTGTTGCTCTCAGACGTGCTCGGCGCCTCGATGCAGACGATCGCGATCAACAAGGCCCACGAAAACGCGACCGAGGCGACTGTGCTCGGACCGTTCTTCGTCGAGGGTGCGCCCGAGGTTGAGCTCGGCGGCGACATCGCGCTCGGAGCGTCAGGCGAGCCGATGCGGTCTTCGGCGTGAAGGAGTAGCTCGTGCGCGATTTCGTGCGCCAGCCGGCCCGCACGCCGGCCCCCGACGGGCGTGAGTTCGGGGACCGCAGTTGGACGCGGGTGCGGTTCGACATGGTGCTGGCACCGGCGGGCGTCTAACTCGTCCGCCGGCGGGCGGAGCGCGCATCCGCGGACGGTGGCCGAGCGTCCTGGCTAGGCGACGATCGAGAGCGCCCCGGGGGCGACCGAGAACGCGTATTCGCTCGCGGTCCCGATGAAGTCGCCGTCGACCTGCACCGGCAGCTCGCGCTCGTCGAGTGAGCGGATCACCAGTCGCTTCTCGGCGCTGAAGGCCCGGACCTTCCGGTGGTCGGTGATCTTCGCGTGCGAGGAGAGGGCACGCCAGGCAATCGAGGGGATGTCGAGTGGGCTGGTGCGCTTGAGGATCAGGCCGGCGAGGTCACCACTGTCGAGCGAGACGCCCTCGGCCATCTCGACGCCACGGTCGCCGAAATACGTGTACGGGGAGGCATTCTGGACCAGCACGGTCACACCCTCGAGGCGCTCGCGCTCGCGCTCCGCGTTGCCGTTGCTCGAACCGAGCTCCGCGGCCAGTCGCGGCGGTTTGATCAGGTAACGGCGGCTGAAGGTGGAGGTCGCCACCCAGGCGTAGTAGTACTCGCCGAGCCGAGCCTTCAGGCGCGGATGGGCATCGACACGCTCGACGACGCTAGCGTCGAGACCGACCCCGGCCGAGAACAGGAAGTAACGCCCGCCGACGCGGCCGAGGTCGACCGGGTGGGGATGCCAGTTCGATGCGAGTGCGAGCAGGTGCTCGGTTGCGTCGACGACATCCGCCGGGATTCCCAGCATCCGGCAGTAGACGTTGGCGCGCCCGCCGGGCAGGCAGGTCAACGGGGTTCGCGTCCCGGCGAGACCGTTGGCGGCTTCGTTGGCGGTCCCGTCGCCGCCGAATGCGACGATCGCGTCGTAGCCCTCGTCAGCCGCCTCGCGGCATAGCTCGGTCGCGTGGTCGCGCCGCTCGGTGTCCACCGCGTCGACGACGTAACTGCCGCGCAGCGCGGAGATCACGAGGTTCTTGAGGCGGCTCGAGACGGTCGTCGCGTACGGGTTGACGATCATCAACAGGCGCTTACGCGAGTCGCTGTCGCCACTTCCAAGTTCCGTTGCCAGGTCGACGTCAGGCTCGTAGTCGGTGGCGCTCACATGCAAGAGTCTTCCAAACCGGGGCCGTGAGCCGGTTACAGGCTTGCTGGCAGCGCTCAAGCTGCCGTCCGCGTGGCGGATTTCATATACTGAAAATCCGACATAGCAGTACGCATCCAGAGGGGTGGAGGGAAATGGCCCTACGAAACCCCGGCAACCGACCGCAAGGAAACGGTGCCAAGTCCATCAGGCTCCAACGACAAGCCTGGGAGATGTGGGTAGGGGCGGGCTTTGACACCTCCGACCACTGAGTCCCGGCGGAGGTTTTTTATATGCCGCCAGAAGCACTTCGCTGCAAAGAATGTAAGACCGAATATCCGCTCGACGCACGCTACGTGTGCGAGCAATGCTTCGGGCCGCTCGAGGTTCGTTACGCCTCGCGGGCCGGACTTGACACCGCCGCGCTGAAGCGGCGGATCCAGGCCGGACCGCACTCGATCTGGCGTTACGCGGACTTCCTGCCGGTTGAGCACCCGTACTCGGCGCTCGGCGCTGGCTGGACGCCGCTGGTGCGCGCGGATCAGCTCGCAAACGAGCTCGGCATCGGCGAGCTGTGGATCAAGAACGACGCGGCCAATCCGACCCACTCGTTCAAGGACCGCGTCGTCTCGGTCGCGCTCGCGCGCGCCCAGGAGCTCGGCTTCAAGACGATCGCCTGCGCATCGACTGGGAACTTGGCCAACGCCGTCGCGGCGCATGCCGCCGCGGCCGGGCTTGAGTCCTACGTCTTCATCCCGTCCGACCTGGAGGAGCAGAAGGTGCTCGCCACTGGGATCTATGGGACGAACCTCGTCTCGGTCAAGGGCAACTACGACGACGTCAACCGCCTCTGCACGGAGCTCGCGGGTGAGCACGAGTGGGCGTTCGTGAATATCAACATGAGGCCGTATTACGCCGAAGGCTCGAAGACCCTGGCGTTCGAGATCGCGGAGCAGCTCGGCTTTGAGCTGCCCGACCGTGTGGTCGCGCCGATCGCGTCGGGCTCGTTGTTCACGAAGCTCGCCCGTGGCTTCGAGGAGTGGCTAGAGGTCGGGCTCCTCCAGGGTGAGGTGCCGACCTTCAACGGCGCTCAGGCCGAGGGCTGTTCGCCGGTCGCGACGGCTTTCAGCGAGGGCGAGGACTTCTGCCGCCCCGTCAAGCCGGACACGATCGCGAAGTCGCTGGCGATAGGGAATCCCGCAGACGGTCCGTACGCGCTCGATCTCGCGCGCCGCAGCGGCGGCTCGATCGACGCGGTCAGCGACGACGAGATCCGCGACGGGATCAAGTTGCTCGCGCAGACGACGGGCATCTTCACTGAGACTGCCGGCGGCGTCACGACCGCGGTACTGCGCAAGCTCGCCGAGCGCGGCGACATCGACAGGTCTGAGCGGGTGGTCGCAGTGATCACCGGCGAGGGTCTGAAGACGCTCGAATGTGCCCGCGGTACGTTCGAGGCGTGGGAGATCGATGCGAACGCGGACGCGTTCGAAGCAGCGCGTGAGCGCCTTGCTGTTTCTGCCTGAGAGGAGACCCGAAACGATGCCGGTCAATGTGAAGATCCCGACCCAGCTTCGCGCCGCCACCGACGGCGAAGCGGTCGCCGCCGTGGAGGGGGCGACTGTGGCCGAGGTGCTCGATTCGCTGTACGAGCGGTTCGGTGAGCTCAAGGCCCGGATCGCCGACGACGAGGGGCTGCGGCGCTTCGTCAACGTCTATGTCGGCGGCGAGGACATCCGTTTCCTCGATGGTCTCGAGACGCCGGTCGCCGACGGTGCTGAGGTGACGATCCTGCCTGCCGTCGCGGGTGGGGCTCAGCCGAGCAGCGCGTAGCGCGTCAGGACGGCTCTGGCCTCGGACACACCGCGTGCCTGCTCGGCACGCAGGCCCGAGGCCAGCGCCCCCTCGACGTTGACCGCGTTGTCGTCGAGGAAGAGGACGCGGTCCGCTGAGACGGGCAGCTGCGCGATTGCGCGATCGAACAGCTCCCGGTCCGGCTTCACCGCACCCAGCTCGAACGAGAGCAGGCGATAGTCA
Organism: Solirubrobacteraceae bacterium; assembly: GCA_036268195.1. Taxonomy (GTDB): domain Bacteria; phylum Actinomycetota; class Thermoleophilia; order Solirubrobacterales; family Solirubrobacteraceae; genus Palsa-465. Next base: position 122,534 of record DATAUP010000036.1, on the reverse strand, counting down.
AACTCGGCAATGAGGGGCCATTTCGAGATCAGCTCGCGCCAGTGCAGCTCATTCGTGTTGCTGAGGCAGCCGACCGTCACGTGGGTCTTCGTCTTACGGACCATCTGCTCGGCGCCCTCGTAGGGGTCGCCAAGCCAGCTCAGGAACCTGTCGAGGAACTCGTCGGGAGTGAACGGAAACTCCCACTCGGCGATGACGCCCGCGGCGAACTCCTGCTCTGAGCAGTCGCCAGACTCGAACCTGCGCACCCACGGGCTCATCAGCCAGCGGCCGGCGATGTCGAGGTCGGGGGCGGCTCCGGTCAGTTCGCGCATCATCGCCAGACCAGCGAACGGCGCAAGCACGCCACCGATGTCGAACAGGACGAGCTCGATCGCGTCGCCGCCAGCTGTTGTGCCTACGTCAGGCGTGGTGTCGGCGTCGGTCACTCACGCTACGAGGATTCGAGCGTGCTGGTGAGCGCCGAGCCGCTGCTCATCAGGTCGGACTTCGTGAGCTTGGTGACCTGGCTTGCGAGGTTCGCGATCCTCAGCACGACGGCCTTCTCGGACGGCGTCTCATAGGTCTGCATCAACTTGAGCAGGTTCGTCAATGCGGTGTTCGCTGCGGCGGAAGTCCTGGTGTAGCTCTTGGTGAACAGCTTGCTCTCGGTCGGAAGCGTCTCCGGATCGGATGCAGCGAGGTAGGCGTCCTGGCAGAGCGCGCTCGTCGTCAATCCGAGGACGTTGGTCTCGGCGTTGAGGAAGCGCTTGACGATCATGCCACCGCCACTGAGGTGCGTCCAGCGCAGGCGCGACAGGTTGGTTGACAGCTTTAGGAACGGTGTGAGCGCCGCTTGATCGAAGTTGATCGAGAGGTCGTCGCCCATCTCCTCGCCGAGCGCCGTGAGCGTCGCCTGGGCCGCAGTGTCGAGTTCGCTGTCGGGTTGGGACAATCCCGCCAGCGCGCTCTTACATTGGCTCGAGATCGTCGCCACGTAGTCAGCGTCACTCGTCTGGCCAGCCGTGGCCCCCTTGACGACCGCTGCCAGATAGCTCGCGTATGCGTTCAGCGCGCTCTTGTCGGAAGCGACATTGAGTTGTTGCAGCAGCGTGGGGCCGCCCGAGGCCTGGGCGACGTGGGCTGTCGGGATTGGGGCACCCAGCTCTGGCGCCGCAAGGGCGGAGGCGGGCGCCGCAAGTGCGGCGACAGCGAGGACTAAAACAGCAGCGGATCTCATGGGTACATAAACCTAAGTACTTGACACCCCTAAGACACCGTTGAGGCCCTGGAGTTTCGCTACGCAGGCGCTGTTTTCCGCTCGGTAGCGGTTAGCTCTGGTCGAGGTGGGGTAGTGCGGTCTCCTCGATCAGGAGCTTGAGGGCGGCGGCGACCGGGATCGCGATCAGCGCTCCGATGATGCCGAGCAATGTCCCGCCGATCAGTGTTGCGATGACGGTCAGTAGACCCGGGACTTGGACTGTGCGAGACATGATCCTCGGTGTGAGGAAGTAGTCCTCCAGGAAGCGGTAGACGAAGTAGAACGCGGCAGTTGCGAGCGCGACCGGCAAGCTGACGGTGAGCGCGATCAGCGCGACGATGACGCCGCCGATCGTGGACCCGACGACCGGAATCAGGTCGAGCAGCGCGACCATGCAACCGAGCAGGAACGCGTAGGGGATGCCGAATGCCGCCGCCCAGGCCCACGTACCAAAGCCGGCGATGAACGATGTCAGCAGGTTGCCGAGGACATAGCCGCCGATGCGGGCCATGATCCCGTCGGTAAGCAACACCGTCCTCGCACGGCGACTCTGCGGTGCGAGCTGGTAAAGGCCGCGTTTGACGCGCGGCAGATCAGCAAGCAGGTAGATCGAGAGGATCACGACCACGGCGACCGCGCCGACGAGGTCGATGACAATCTTCCCGACGCCGAGCACGCCGCCCGCGATCTCTGACGAGCCGCCCTTGTTGATGAATTTCTGGATTGCTCTGACAACGTGGTAGCGCGCATTCACCTTCCCGAGGAAGGTGTGGTGATTGTTGAAGCTGCGCAGGTAATGCGGGAGATCATTTGCGAGGGCCGTCGCCTGTGTGACCAACACCGGGATTGCGAGCGCGAGAAACCCAGCGAACAATCCGAGCGCGACCACGAGCACGGCTGTGACGGCCAACCAGCGCGGCATGAAGCGCCGGTCGAGCCACACGACCACCGGGTCCAGGCCCACAGCGATGGTGATCGCGAGCACGATCAGCAGCAGAACCTGGCTAATCGCGATGATGATCGAGCCGACCACGAACACGACGGCGACGCCCAGCGCGCCCAACAGCCCGATGTAAAAAGGCGAGCGATGGTCAAAGCGCTGGCCGACCAGTCCGTACGCGTGCTTGTCGCTGACCCCGGCCTCAACCGCGGCGGCCGCGTGGATCTCGTCGATCAGCTCCTGCGGGCTCTTGTCCTCGGCGTCATCCTCGATCAGCGCACTTACCTCTGACTCCTCGCGGCTGCTCGGGCTGCTCGGGCTGCTCGGGCTGCTCGGGCTGCTCGGACTGCTCGGGCTGCTCGGACTGCTCGGGCTGCTCGGACTGCTCGGGCCGCTCGGACTGCTCGAGCCGCCGCGGTCATCGGGCGACTTAGCCACGACAGCCCACCGGATCTCCGCCCCAATTCGTGAGCCCCAAGATGGGCGCGATCGTATCGGTCGCGGACTCTGCCGCGCGAGCCAACGTTATTCCTCGCTCGCGGACGCGTCCTGCTGCTGATTCCATTGGGCAACCGTGGCCCGCAGCTGCAGGTATGCGACCGAGCCCGGGAGGATCGGCAACCAGAAGGAGATGAGGCGGTAAGCCAAGACGGCCAGCGCGGCCGTGCTGCCGCTGATTCCGAACGCGATGAACGAGCCGATCATGCCGCCTTCAACGCCACCGATCCCGCCTGGAATTGGGAGGGCGTTGGCCAGCTGGCCGATGTAATACCCGAGCACCACGAGAGCGATCGGCGGCGAGCTGCCGAACGCGTGGAAGGCGGCCCACAAGGTGGCGATGTCGAAAGCCCAATAGACGATCGCGCCGAGGAGTCCGATTCGCGGCCGCCTGAGGATCTGTGCAGTGGTCCGAACGCCGTCATGAACTGTCCTGGGAACAGTCACCAGCTTGGTGAGCAGGTTTCGGCTTCGTTTGGATCGACGCGCCAGCGCCGACAGCCCCCGCTGAGCACCATCGGCCGCGACGCCCAGTGCGAGCACGAGCAGGATGACCACGGCTCCGAACACAGCGGGGAGGGCGGTCAGGCCCGGCCGCGCAGTCCCGGGCAGAACTCCCAGCGCGACGCCGCCACCGAACACGACCAGTGCGGACATGAAGACGGCGTAGAGCAGGATCTCGAAGCTCGTCATTCGGCGAGCCACAGAGCGGGCTGACAATCCCGCTGCCCGCAGTGCCCAGATGGTCAGCGCGATTCCCCCGGCGCCACCGGCGGCCAGCAGCTTCGTCGCGACAGTACCGGCCATCGTGATCTTGTAGCTCGAGCGCCACCCGATCTGTACCCCCTCGCAGGAGAAGATCATCTTCAGCAGGGTCATGTAGCCGAACAAGGAGATGCATTCGAGCCCGACGCCCGCTGCCAGCCAGACCTTGTTTCCGTACCGCAACCGATGGAGACTCTTCCCGAAGCCCGCCAGCTGCGGCAGGATCACGAACACGAAGATGAGCGTGAGACACAGCGCCACCAGCAACAGCAAGACGCGGCGGTGCTCCCGGATGAACTGCCGCAGCGCCGACCGTCGCTTAGGCTCGGCTTCTGACTCCTGTCCGCCGCCGGGCAAGTCCGGGGGATTGCCTTCCGGCGAGCGCCCGTCGGTCGCGGTGCCCCGCCCCGTCGTACCAGACTCAATGCTGGTCGCCATAAGCGGCTCGTTAGCGTTCTGCTCGCCCGTACGCGGATTTTACCCCCGCCTTCGCCGGGTCAACCGCTGCGGCGGCCTTCGCAGACACCCCAGCTCGGCCGTCCAACACCAGGTTGTGGGCCGACAGCCTGCTGGCTGGCGGCGCAGTGACGCACCAGATAGGTGCTGGCTGGCGGCGGACGGCCCAGTGACGCACCAGATAGGTGCTGGCTGGCGGGGGAGTGACCCGCCCGGAGTGACGCGCCCGGCAGGATTTGAACCTGCGACCTTCCGCTCCGGAGGCGGACGCTCTATCCCCTGAGCTACGGGCGCTCTGATGGCGGGGATGCCATGCGCGAGATTAGCGGTCCGCGGGGTGCGAGACCATGCGGCGAGGCGGGGCACGCGATCTGCAAGGCTTATGCCATGGAGCTAACGAGATTTGGTGTTTGGGTCGGGGGCTCGCTCGACCACGCGGACTACGGCGAGGCGGCAGGGCTGGCCGAGCAGTTGGGATTCGGAGCTTTGTGGCTTGGCGGATCTCCACGACTGCCGAAGTTGCGCCCACTGCTGGCGGGGAGCGATCGCATGGTGATCGCGACGGGCATTGTCAACATTTGGCAATACGACCCCGCGGAGCTGGCGGATGAGTTCGCGGTACTGGAGGCCGACTTTCCTGGACGCTTGCTGCTCGGCATCGGGATCGGACACCCGGAGGCAACCAGCGAGTACAAGACGCCACTGACCAAGACGCTCGAGTTCCTCGATGGGATTGCGGCCTCTGCCAATCCGGTCCCGCGGGACCGGATGACGCTTGCCGCACTGGGCCCGAAGATGCTCGACGTCAGTTTCGCGCGCACGCTCGGCACGCATCCGTATTTCACGCCTGCGGCACACACCAAGTTCGCGCGTGAGCGCCTTGGCACCGCCGCGCTTGTCGCGCCGGAGCAGGCGGTCGTGGTCGACGACGATCCCGAGCGAGCGCTCGAGACGGCACGGACATACGCCGCGCGCTACCTGAACCTCAGTAACTACACGAACAATCTGAGGCGCTTCGGCTACACCGATGAAGCTCTGGTCGATGGCGGCACCAAGGAGCTGGTCGACGAACTCGTGCCTCAGGGTGAGGGCGGCCAGGTATCGGCCTCGGTCCGTGCGCACCTTGCGGCCGGTGCCGACCACGTCTGCGTCCAGGCCGTCGGGGCCGAGGGCGTGCCGACGCGCGAGTGGACCGAGCTCGCCGCCGCGCTCATCGGCTGAGCCTGAGCATGGCCATGACCGTCGCGAGGCGGGCGACCAGGGCGTAGGGCGCATCGTCGATCTGCCGCGCCGTGACTCGCATCACCTGATGCCTGGTCGCCGCGAGATTCTGGTCGCGCAGACGATCGGTCTCGAAGTTGCCGCGCCTGCCGTGGATGCTCCAACTGTCGAACTCGATTACGAGGTTCAGGTCAGGCCAGAGCATGTCCACCATGTGGCCGGCGGCCGTCACGTTTGTGACTGGAAGCGGGAGTTCGGCGGCGCCGATCAGCTTGAGTAGTCGCCGCTCATACCTGGAGCGGGTGTCGCGCAGCTCCTGCGGACGGTCGCATAGGTCGCGCAGCCGCGCCACGCCCTTGGCGCCGGGGTTACGGGAAGCGACGTCGGCGAGCTGCGATGGCCGCAGCCCGTGGACCCTGAAGGCAACCGAGGCCGCCGTTTCGAGTTCGAGATCGTCGAGTTCGCCCGCGAGATCGAGGAGCGCCCTAGCGGGCGATGTAACCGGGATGCCGTTGCGCCAGCGGACGTCCTGGCGGGCCAGCGCCTGAACACGGCGGACGCGAACGCCAGCGACGGGATGTGCGCTGCGCGCTACGAGAAGCACGTCGATCGGGTGGTCATCGGTCAGCTGCTGCGTCGTGTCGAGCATCTGCCAGAGATCAGCGGCATCGAGGCCGGCGACGACGGCATTGCCTTTGAAGTGCAGCACCGCGGCCATCCTTCGGCCAAGCCGGCCGTTGTCGGCGGGGCCGAGTCGGTAGACGGAAGGGACTGTCAGCTGCAGCCAGCCGGTCTGCAGCCGGTGGATCACAGCTCCTCGTCCGATGCCGGCGGCTCCGAGCTGCAGACGATGCACGTGGCCGTGTTGCAGTTGAGCGAGACGAATGATCTCGGCATCGCCGAGGCCGCGGACCTGTTGAAACTGACAAATCGTGCGGTGCGACGGCGATGTGGCCGAAAAGCGGCGATTTTCGTGTTCATCCTGACAATCCTCCGCGGGCGAGCGCGGATTGTCAGGATGAACAGGTCGCTCGGATGGCGGAGCGTCGGCTGGATCGAGAGGTTGCTCGGATGGCGGAGCGTCGGCTGGATCGGCAGGTTGCCCAGGCGCGGAAGGCTCGCCGGATCGTGCGGGACCGGTCATCCCCATCAATATCCCGCGCGACAACCTCCGTGTCAGAAACTGTTACAGGATTGGCACAAACTCGGGGCCCGTCGCGACGCGCTCCACCAGTGCCCTCCGGCGCGCGTGCCGCGACGCGCTCGACCAGGGCCCTCCGGCGCGCGTGCCGCGACGCGCTCGACCAGTGCCCTCCGGCGCGCGTGCCGCGACGCCCCCGACCAGCGCCCCACTCGCCGCTACGCGCCCGACCCGAGACCCGCCCCGCCCCACCCACGCCCCGCGGTGCCCAGCGCGCGACAGCTCAGGTACACCGCTTGGCGACCGGAATGTTCATGCTCGGCACGGGTGGCGCGACCCGCTGGCAGTACGTGATCGCTCCGACGGCCGGCTCGACGACGCCGTCGAATGGGTAGGTCACGTCGGCGGCGGTCACGTCGCAGCGGAACAGCTGACGGGCACTCGTGCCGCCGGTCACAGTGTGACAGTCGGAGCTCTTCACCGGCCCTGGCATCGCGCCATGGCTGACCTGGCTGTTCATGTACTTCACGACCGCGGCCCGCAGCCCGACGGTGGTCGACTGGCCGGACTTCAGCTTGGCCAGGTGCGGCGCCTGCTGCTGCTGCACGATGATCGTGTCCTCGCGGTTCTGCTCGACGATCGCGCTCTTGCTCGTCACGTTCGCGATCTGCGGGACGTCGTTGGTCTGATGGTGGACGAACGCCACCAGCGCCACGATCACCACCGCCGCGATGCCAAAGGGCAGCAACCACTGCAGCCATAGCGGCAGCGAGCGGTAGCGGAAGCCGCGACTGCCACCCGGAGCGCGAGGCGAAGAATTGCGAGCCGGCACACGCTCAGGGTATCGCCGGGTTGCTGGCTCACGTCTCGGTACGCACCCCGGAGTCGCGCCCGGGGCCCCGGATGGCAGACTGGCGGCGATGGACCTATCGATCTTGTTCGCCGGCACGGGCGGCTCACTGCCCACTCAACGCCGGGGCCTGCCAGCAATGTTGATCCGCCGGGGAGGGGAGCGCATCCTCGTCGACTGCGGCGAGGGCACCCAGCGGCAGCTGCTGCGATCGGTCGGTCTGCCCGACCTCGATGAGATCTTCATCACGCACCTGCACACCGATCACTGGCTCGGCCTGCCGGGCATGCTGAAGACGTTCGACCTGCGCGACCGCGACAAGCCGCTCTACCTGCATGGCCCGCGCGGCCTGAGTCAGCTGATCGAGGGAGTGATGCGCTTCGCCGGCAGCACCGCCTACGACCTGTACGTGGTCGAGCTCGAGGACGGGGAGATCCTCGAGCGTGACGGCTACGAGATCGAGGCGGTCGCAGTGTCACACCGCGGCCCCGCGCTCGGCTATGTCTTCAAGGAACATGATCGTCCTGGCATCTTCGACCCGGATAGGGCGCGGGCGGCCGGCCTGACAGAAGGCCCGGACTTCGGCCGCGTCCAGCGCGGGCAGACCGTCAACGGCGTCAGCCCCGACCAGGTCATGGGTCCACCGCGCCCGGGCCGCAAGCTCGCGATCTCCGGCGACACGCGCCCGTCCGACGGGCTGCGCGAGGCCGCACGCCACGGCGACCTGCTGATCCACGAGGCGACGTTCGCGATCGAGGAGGCGGAGCGCGCCTATCAGACCGGCCACTCGACGGCCGCGCAGGCGGCCGGGATCGCGCGGGACGCCGAGGTCAAGCTGCTCGCCCTCAATCACTTCTCGATTCGCTACCCCGCGTCGGTCCTACGGGATGAGGCTCGCGAGATCTTTGCCAACACCGTGCTGCCACGTGACTTCGACTCGATCGAGATTCCATTCGCGGAGCGCGGCGAGCCGGAGCTGAAGCGTTGGTCGGACCGGGTGCCTCCTGGTGCTGTCCCGCTGGACCGCACCAGGGAACAAGCCGTTGCCCAAGACGACGACGCCATGGATTCCGAGTCTGCTGATAACGTAATTTGAACCGTCGCCTTTAACCCGGTCCTGTGAGGCCAGGAAGGACGCAAAGTGCCGGATCCCACGGTCGCACTCGACCGCGATGACATGCGACGCACGCTCGTGCGGATCGCCCATGAGATCATCGAGAAGAACCCGCCCCAGGAGGCGGGTAGTGGGTCTGGTTTCGCGATCGTCGGTGTCCATCGCCGCGGCGCCGTGCTCGCCCGCCGGTTGCACGAACTGACGAGCGGCCTGACGGACGCCGAGATCCCGTTCGGGACCGTCGACATCAGCTTCTACCGCGACGATCTCAGCATCCGTGCCCACGGCCCGAGCGCGATGCCGGTCGTCCACTCGACGCGGCTTGACTTCACGGTCGACAACCGCACGATCGTGATCGTCGACGACGTCCTCTACACGGGGCGCACCGCCCGCTCGGCGATCGACGTGCTCTTCGACTACGGCCGACCCGCTCGCATCCAGCTGGCGGTGCTGGTGGACCGCGGTCACCGCGAGTTGCCGATCCGGCCCGACTACGTCGGCAAGAACCTGCCGACGGCCCGTGATCAGCGCGTGAACGTCCACGTCGATGAGATCGATATACGCGACGAGGTCACGATCGGCGTCGCCACGGAGCAGACGAGGCCCCTAACGGCATGATTGCCACGCCCGGATATGACCGTGGACACTGCGCCGGATCGGCCGCCGCCCCCGTGTCTATGCATCCAGCATCGACTTTGGGAACGGCGACCGCCCGCCTTGGTCCAGGGCCGCCCCGGCCGCAATCTCATTCCGTCAGAACCTCTGGGAGAGTCGCATGAGCCGTCATCTGATCTCGATCGACGATCTGGACCGTGAAGGGATCGAGCGCGTCCTCGGGCGCGCACAATCCTTCGCCGAGGTCTCCGGACGTGAGATCAAGAAGGTCCCGGCGCTCAAAGGCCGGACGATCGTCAACCTCTTCTATGAGTCGTCGACGCGGACCAGCTCCTCGTTCGAACTGGCTGCCAAGCGTCTGAGCGCCGACGTCGTCAGCATCCGCTCGGTTGGCTCGAGCGTCGACAAGGGGGAGTCGCTCCGGGACACGGTGCAGACGCTGAGCGCCTACGACCCGGCCGCGATCGTGATCCGCTCGCCCTACGCGGGCGCCGCCCAGCAGGTCGCCAAATGGACCGACGCCGCCGTCGTAAACGCCGGCGACGGCAAGCACGAGCACCCGACACAGGCGCTGCTCGATGTCTTCACGCTCACGCAGCGGCTCGGCAGCCTCGAAGGCCTGAAGATCTGGATCGTCGGCGACGTCCTGCACTCGCGGGTCGCACGCTCGGACATCCTCGCGTTTCAGCGGATGGGGGCCACCGTCACTGTCGCCGGACCGCCGACATTGCTCCCGCGGAATATCGAGGCGCTCGGCTGCACGAGCACGCCGACCCTCGACAATGTCCACGAGGCCGATGTTGTCTACGTCCTGCGGATGCAGAACGAGCGCATGCACGAAGCCTACGTGCCCTCGCTCCGCGAGTACGCCCAGCGCTACCAGATCAACCTGCCGCGCCTGCGGCCCGGTCAGCTCGTCATGCACCCCGGGCCGGTGAACCGAGGCGTCGAGTTGAGCGCGGATGCGATCGACTCCGACATCGCCCTGATCGTCGCCCAGGTCAAATCCGGTGTTGCCGTGCGGATGGCGGTCCTCTACGACCTTTTGGCCGGCGCCCCGGCCCTGCAGGCGGTGGCATAGGCGATGGCCCAGCAAAAACTCTTCCACAGGGACGGGCAACCGGCGGAACTGCTGATCAGCCGGGCACACGTGCTCGACCCGCACACCGGAATCAACGAACCACGCGATGTTCTGATCCGCGAGGGCCAGATCGCCGAGCTCGCACCACCTGGGACGCTGTCGGCGCCCAGCGGGGCGCCGACAGTAGAGGCAGCCGGCAAGCACCTGTTCCCGGCCTTCGTCGACCCCCACGTGCACTTCCGCACGCCGGGTCAGGAGTACAAGGAGAACATCGATACCGGTACCGCCGCCGCGGCCGCCGGCGGCTTCTGCCAGGTGATCGCGATGCCGAACACGGCCCCCACGATCGACCAGCTCAGCGTGCTCCAGGCGGTCGTCGCGACCGCTCGTGAGCAGGCGCGCGTGCCGACAGGGTTCCTGGCCTCGATCACAGTTGGTCTGAAGGGAAGCGAGCTGACCGAGATGGCGGCGCTTGCCGACGCCGGCGCGCTCGGCTTCACCGACGACGGCAAGCCGGTCGTCTCCGCGGGCATGCTGCGCAAGGCGCTTCAGTACCAGCGGCTGGTGGGCGGCGTGATCGCCCTGCATGAGGAGGATCCAGCACTCTCGGGCGATGGGGTCATGCATGAGGGTGCGGTGTCCGCGCGGCTCGGCGTCACTGGGATCCCGTCGATCAGCGAGTCCACCTATGTCGCGCGTGACTCCGCGGTCGCCCGCTACGAGAACGCGCGTGTGCACTTCCAGCACCTGAGTTGCATCGAGTCGGTGCAGGCGCTCGAGGCCGCCCACGCGGCCGGCGCGCACGTCAGTGGTGAGGCCACGCCGCACCACCTGACGTTGACTGACGAAGCCGTGCTCGGGCTCGACAGCAACTTCAAGATGAACCCGCCACTGCGCTCCGAGGCAGACCGCCAGGCTCTGATCGACGGCCTGCGCTCAGGCCTCATCGAGTGCATCGCGACCGACCATGCGCCGCATGCCCGCCACGAGAAGGAGATGCCGTTCGAGCAGGCGCCGATGGGCACGACCGGCCTCGAAACGGCCTTCGCCGCGATCTACACCGAGCTCGTGAAGCCAGGCGTGCTGCCGCTGCCGCTCGTGATCGCCCGGATCACTGCGGGCGGCGCCCTGTATGGGCTGCCGATGCCCAGGATCGCGCCGAGCGAGACGGCGAATGTCGTTCTCGTCGACCTCGCCGCCGAATGGACGGTGGGCGCTGGTGGTTACGCCAGCCGCTCTGAGAACTGCTGCTTCGACGGGCGCCGGTTCAGCGGCGTGGTCGAGCTGACCGTGGCAGCCGGTGTTGTTGCCTATGCAACCGGACGCGTCGAGACGCTCCAGAAGGAGGTCGCATCGGCATGAGCCGCGACGCCTACGTACTACTCGAGGACGGCGCCCGCTTCGACGGCGTCGCCTGCGGCGCCGACACGCACGCGGTCGGCGAGATCGTGTTCACCACCTCGATGTCCGGATATCAGGAGGCGATGACCGACCCGAGCTACGCCGGGCAGCTGATCGCGTTCACCTACCCGCAGATCGGCAACTACGGTGTCAGCGACACGGCGATGGAGTCGGACGGCATCCACGCCAGGGCGGCGATCATGCGCGCAGCCGTCGACTACGGCGATGCTCCGACCGCCCGTCAGGGCTGGCTCAGCTGGCTGACTGAGCAGGGCATCCCGGCGATCACCGATGTCGACACGCGCGCGCTGGTGCGGCACATCCGCGACGAGGGTGCAATGCGCGGTGGCGTCTTCCCGGCAAACATCTCCGAGGCCGAGGCGCGCGCGTTGATCGAAGCCGAGCCGCCGATGAACGGGCGCGACCTCGCTCGCGAGGTGACCCCGCCGGCCCCCGTTGGGTTGGGTGGGATCAATTCCGGGGCCAGCGCTATAGGTGACCGAATCAAGATCGCGATGATCGACACGGGCGTGAAGCGCTCGATCCTGCAGCAGCTGACCCAGCGCGGCGTCGACCTGACGCTCTATCCATGCACCTACGCACCGGACCAGCTGCTGGCCGACGACCCGGACGCGCTATTCCTCGCCAACGGTCCCGGCGACCCGGCCGCGCTCGACTACATCGTCGACACGGTCCGCGCCGTTGTCGGCAAGAAGCCGGTGTACGGCATCTGCCTAGGCCACCAGCTGCTCTGTCGCGCGGTCGGGTTGGAGACTTACAAGCTGCCGTTCGGCCACCACGGAGCCAACCATCCGGTCAAGGACCTGGCGACCGGATTGACCGAGATCACAAGTCAGAATCACGGCTTCGCGGTGCTGGGCCCGTCAGGCAACAGAACCATCGAGGGCGATGAGCCGGTGCGCTGGGAGACAGACTTCGGCGCTGCCGAGCTCAGCCACGTGAACCTCTACGACCGCACCGTCGAGGGGCTGACGCTGCTCGACGTGCAGGGCGGCACGATCCAGTACCACCCCGAGGCGGGGCCCGGGCCGCATGACTCGCTGTACCTATTCGACCGCTTTGTCAGTGAGATTCGGAGCGGCCGCTGATGCCGAGACGTGACGACATCAACAAGATCCTGCTGATCGGTTCCGGTCCGATCGTGATCGGCCAGGCGGCCGAGTTCGACTACTCGGGGACGCAGGCCGCGCGCGTGCTGATGCAGGAGGGGTACGACGTCGTACTCGTCAACTCGAACCCGGCAACGATCATGACCGATCCAGAGGTGGCGACGACCACTTACGTCGAGCCCCTGCTGCCAGGGCCGCTTGAACAGATAATCGAGCGTGAGCGGCCCGATGCGTTGCTCGCGACACTTGGCGGTCAGACCGCGTTGAATCTCGCAAAGGCGCTGCACGAAAACGGCGTGCTCGAGAAGTACGGGGTCGAGCTGATCGGAGCCAAGATCGACGCGATCGAGCGCGGGGAGGACCGCGACCTGTTCCGCGAGACGATGCACGCCGCTGGTCTGCGGGTTCCTCGTTCTGCGATCGCGCACACGCTCGACGAGGCGCGAGTCGCGGTCGCCGAGATCGGGCTGCCGGTGATCATCCGCCCGGCGTTCACGCTCGGCGGTGCCGGGGGCGGCGTCCTGCACGACATCGAACACTTCGAGGAAGTGATCAGCCGCGGGCTCGACGCATCGCCGATCAGCCAGATCCTGATCGACGAGTCGGTCCTCGGTTGGGGTGAGTTCGAACTTGAGGTGATGCGCGACAACACCGACAACGTCGTGATCGTCTGCTCGATCGAGAACCTCGATCCGATGGGCGTCCACACCGGCGACAGCGTCTGCGTTGCCCCCCAGCAGACGCTCACCGACCACCTCTATCAGCAGTTGCGCGACCAGGCGATCCAGGTGATCCGCGCGATTGGGGTCGAGACCGGCGGGTCCAACGTGCAGTTCGCCGTCAACCCGGCGACCAAGGAGATCATCGTCATCGAGATGAACCCTCGCGTCTCGCGTTCGAGCGCGTTGGCCTCGAAGGCGACCGGCTTCCCGATCGCCAAGATCGCCGCACGGCTGGCGGTCGGCTACACGCTGCAGGAGATCTCGAACGACATCACGCGTGCGACGCCCGCGAGCTTCGAGCCCGCGATCGACTACTGCGTCGTCAAGTGGCCGCGGTTCGCGTTCGAGAAGTTCCCGGGCGCCGAGCAGGAACTCACCACCCACATGAAGTCGGTCGGCGAGGCGATGGCGATCGGGCGGACGTTCAGACAGGCGTTCGCGAAGGCGCTGCGCTCGCGTGAGCTCGACTCGACTCCGCGGTTCGCTGCAGACGAGACGGAACTGTTGGCGGCCGTCGCAGAGCCCGGCGCCGAGCGCTTCGACAACCTGCTGGAGGCGCTACGGCGCGGCCACGGGATCGCCGAGCTCAACGAGCTGACGAAGATCGATCCGTGGTTCCTGCGTGAGTTGGAGGCGGTCGCCACCAACCCGGAGGGCATCTTCAGCGGCGAGCGCACGTTCAAGTCGGTCGACACCTGTGCCGCAGAGTTCGCCGCTCGCACCCCCTACTACTACTCCGCTTGGGAACGGCCACGAGCGGTGGGTCGCGACGGCAAGCAGATCGCAGACGATGAGGTGGATCGTGGCTCGCGCGAGAGCATCGTGATCCTCGGCTCCGGCCCCAACCGCATCGGACAGGGCATCGAGTTCGACTACTGCTGCGTGCACGCCGCACAGACCGTGCGCGAGTCCGGTCGCGATGCGGTGATGATCAACTGCAATCCTGAGACGGTCTCGACCGACTACGACACGTCCGATCGCCTGTACTTCGAACCGCTCACGCTCGATGACGTGCTCGGCGTCTGCGAGATCGAGCGACCCGGGGGCGTGATCGTCCAGTTCGGCGGCCAGACGCCGCTGAAGCTGGCGGCTGGGCTACGTGACGCCGGCATCCCGATCCTCGGCACCACCACCGACGCGATCGACCTCGCGGAGGATCGGGCTCGGTTCGGTCCGCTGCTTGACCGCCTCGGCTACAAGGCGCCGCCGTACGCGTCTGCAAGCACACCGGCGGAGGCGCTCGAGCGTGCGCCCGATGTCGGGTTCCCGCTGCTGGTGCGCCCGAGCTACGTCCTCGGCGGGCGGGCGATGGAGATCGTCTACAGCGTCGACGGCTTGAAAAACTATCTCGAGCGAGTCGGAGTGATCGGCGGGGCGGGCGGGACTAGTGGCGTGGCGAGGGTGGGCGGGAACCAAACCGGTAAGAGCCCCACGATCTACCTCGACCGCTTCCTCGAGGACTCGGTCGAAGTAGATGTCGATGCGCTGTGCGATGGCGATGACGTCTGGATCGCCGGGATCATGCAGCACGTCGAGGAGGCCGGAATCCACTCCGGTGACTCCGCCTGCGTGCTGCCGCCGCACTCGCTCGGTGAGGAGATGCTCGAGCAGATCCGAGCGCAGGCCACCGGGATCGCCAAGGCGCTCGGCGTCGTCGGGCTGCTGAACGTGCAGTTCGCGATTCACGCCAGCGAGGGTCTGCACGTGATCGAAGCCAATCCGCGCGCATCGCGCACGGTGCCGTTCGTCTCCAAGGCCATCGGCCTACCCGTTGCCAAGCTGGCGTGCCGGATCATGCTGGGGGAGAAGATCGCCGAGATGGGACTGCCGGCCGAGGTCGCGACGGGGCACGTGTGCGTGAAGGAGGCCGTGCTGCCGTTTGACCGCTTCGCCGGCACCGACGTACTGCTCGGCCCGGAGATGCGCTCCACCGGCGAGGTGATGGGCATCGCCCGCGACTTCCCAACGGCCTTCGCGAAGGCGCAGGCTGCAGCGGGAGCGCGGCTACCCACGAGCGGTACCGTCTTTCTCACGGTCGCCGACCGCGACAAGTCCGCGGCGACCGGGATCGCGATCCAACTTCACGACCTCGGCTTCAAGCTGCTGGCCACGCGTGGCACTGCCAAGGCGCTGGCCCGGATGGGGATCCCCTCGACGACCATCAACAAGCTCTCAGAGGGCTCTCCGCACGTGGTTGAGGCGATCCAGCGGGGCGAGGTGGACCTCGTGATCAACACCCCGGTTGGCACCGGCGCACGCTCCGACGGCTACGAGATCCGCGCCGCCGCCGTCGCACACCGGATCCCGTGCATCACCACGATGTCGGGCGGGATCGCGGCGGTCAGAGCGATCGCAGCCGCCACGCACGGCGAGCCCGCTGTGGTCTCGCTGCAGGAGCTGTACGCCGAGTCGGCGCAACAAACCCCGTGACCTGCGCCAGGTGGTCTGGGCCCGGGTCGTCCCGGCACCCCAAGCATGAGTCGGAAGGCCTCAAGTAACGACCGACCTGAATGCGGATATTTGTCAACGCGTACGTACCCGACTACGCAGCACCGATCACCTATCAAGCGACGTTTGTGGTAATGCAGTTTTGAGTGCTTGACCCCTCCATACGGCCAATAAATCGCCTGCAAACCTGCCTGATCGTCGGAACCATGCTCGACAATGCTCAAGCTTAGGTTGAGGTCTAGCCGAAATTGGTCCGGAAGGGGTTGATCAGGTGCCCGCAAGATGTATAGTCGCCCGCCATGCCGCCGGTCAGTGATTCCCCTACGAAAGCCATCGCTGCGCCTGAGCGTTCGCTCGTGCAGCGGATGGAAGCGCTACAGCGCGCGAACGATATTCGGAGCCGTCGCGCCCAACTAAAGCGCGACCTCAAGGCGGGCCGCCAGCCGATTCACGAGCTGCTCCTGGACCCGCCTGAATACCTCGAGACCGCCAAGGTCTTCGATCTGATGCTTGCCGTCCCAAAGTACGGGCGCGTCAAGGTCAACAAGATCCTGTCTACGTGCCGGATCTCTCCTTCTAAGACAATCGGCGGGCTCTCGCAGCGTCAGCGCACCGAGCTCGTCGAACTGATGCGCCGCCGCTAGAGCGGCGCGCTTCGGTTCGTGAAGGACCCAGCCCGCGTGAGCGTGGCCAAGGTGTTCGTGATCACGGGTCCCTCCGGCGTCGGCAAGGGGACCCTGATCCGAGCCCTGTTCGACCGCATCCCGAGCCTCGAGCTGTCGGTTTCCGCGACGACTCGGACGCCGCGCCCGGGCGAGCAGGACGGTGCTCATTACCACTTCCTGACGCCTGAGGAGTTCGATCGCCGCGTCGCCGCCGGCGAGTTCGTCGAGTGGGCCGAGTACTCCGGAAACCGCTATGGCACGCTTCGCTCGGAGCTCGACGCGCGACTCGAGGAGGGCATCCCGGTCGTGCTCGAGATCGAGGTTCAGGGCGCCCGCCAGGTGCGCGAGAAGATGCCCGAGGCGGTCCAGGTCTTCATCGCGCCACCCTCGCGCGAGACGCTTCGCACCCGCCTCGTCGGCCGCGGCACCGACAATCCCGACCAGGTACAGCGCCGGCTCGAGACGGCTGATGCCGAGCTGGCGGCGCAGCCCGAGTTCACGCATGTGGTCGTCAACGACCGCCTCGAGGACGCCGTGGAGGCGTTGGTCTCGGTCGTCGAGACCGAGCTCGCCGCCGCCTGAAACCCAGCCGAGCGGATTCTTTGTCGCGACGTCGCTATTGCTACACGCAGGCGGAAAGAAGGAGTCTGTAGGACGGGCAGTACTCTTATAAGGACAACCAACGCGAAGGAACAACCTCCCCGTGATCTCTCCCCGTATCGACAAGCTGCTTGAACACGTCGACTCCGACTACGCGAGCGTGGTCGTGGCCGCGCGCCGCGCGCGCCAGATCAACTCGTATTACCACAACCTCGGAGAGGGAACGTTTGACGAGTTTCCGCCGCCGATGGTTGAGACCCGTTCGAAGAATTACCTGACGATCGCGCTCGAAGAGGTCGCTCAGGGCAAGCTGAAGTACCACTACCGGTAGGTAGCGGCCGGTTCCGCTGTCGAAACGCTGAAGCGGAGGTCGAGGTTGAGGCTCCTGGTCGGCGTTAGCGGCGGAATCGCGGCCTACAAGGCGCTCGAGACGGCGCGGCTCGCAATCAAGGCGGGTCACGTCGTCAGAGTCATCCAGACTCCGACCAGTGAGCGCTTCGTCGGCAGGGCTTCGTTCGCCGGGATCACCGGCGCACCGGTCCTGACCTCTGAGTTCGACAGCGACCCGGCCCGCGGCGCCTATCCCGGTGAACCCGTTCCGGACCGCGCTCCGATCAGCCACCTCGCGCTGGTCGAGCGCGCCGACGTCTACCTGATCGCGCCCGCCAGCGCCAACACGATCGCCAAGCTCGCCGCCGGGGCCGCCGACAACCTCGTCACCACTGCGGCGCTCGCCGCCGCCTGCCCGGTCGCCGTGGCGCCGGCGATGAACAACCGCATGTACCTGAACCCGGCGACGCAGGCGAATCTCAGAACCCTGCAGCAGCGCGGGATCACGGTGATCCCACCCAGCGAGGGCGAGCTCGCGTCGTACGGCGAGCGCGGCGTCGGCCGCCTGGCCGAACCCGAACAGCTGCTGGCCGCGTGCGCGGCGCTACGCGACGCCAGCGGGTGGCAATCCGGCAGCGCCTCAGCAGCGCCGCCCGCTACTCCGGGAGCGTGGCACGGCCTCAAGGTGCTCGTAACCGCCGGCGGCACCCAGGAGCCGATCGACAGTGTCCGTTACATAGGCAACCGCTCGTCCGGCCGCATGGGCTATGCAGTCGCCGCCGCGGCGCTCGAGCGTGGGGCGGAGGTGACGTTGATCTCGGCGAACGTCAGGCTCGAGCCGCCGGCCGGCGCCGCCGTGGTCCAGGTGCACACCGCGGCCGAGCTGGCGCGGGCGTGCGCTGACGCGTTTACGTCGAGCGACGTGCTGCTGATGGCCGCCGCGGTTGCGGACTTCAGGCCTGCGGCGCCGGCTCCGCACAAGCTCAAGAAGACCGGACCGCAGACGCTCAGGAGCGTCGAGCTCGAGCCGACGGAGGACGTGCTCAGCACGCTCTCGGGGCAGCGCCGTGAAGAGCAACTGCTGGTCGGCTTTGCCGCCGAGCACGGCGATGGAGCAGTCGCGTACGGGCGCGACAAGCTAGAACGCAAGGGCCTCGACGCGATCGTCGTCAACGATATCTCGCGTGACGACATTGGCTTCGACGCCACGGACAACGAGGTCCTGATCCTGACCCGCGATGGCGGCGAACAGCATGTCCACCGCGCGGCCAAGGAAGTCGTCGCGGCAGCCATCCTCGACCAGGTTGAGCGCCTCCGGACGACGGTCCGGGAGACGCCGCGCCCCGCACTAACCTAACTAGGGCCGTGGAAGACCTATACGAGCTTTACAGCCGCGGTTCGGCGCTTCTGGCCGACGGTCATTATCACCAGGCGGCAGTGCCCTTACGTCGCGCGAGACAGCTCTCTCCGGAGAGCGCTTCGATCCGCGAAGCGCTCGGTCGTGCGCTCTTCCAGACGCAGCAATACGGCGAAGCCGCGGATGAGTTTCAGGCAGTGGTCGAGCACGCGCCTACCAACGACTACGCGCTCTTCTGTCTGGGACGCAGCTTGCAGATGCTCGGACGTCACGCGGAGGCGCAGCAACCACTCGCTCTGGCAGCCTGTATGCAGCCCGAGCGCAAGGACTATCGCGCCTACCGGGACCGCGCTCGCGACGCGGCCGAGCGGGCCGCCTCGCGCGACCAAGACGGCCACTGAAGCGGCCGCTCAGCAGCGGGAGTTGAGGTGCTGACGCAGCCGCTTACCGGTGCTAAGGTAGACGCACAGCTTCTGTAAGGCCGGAGCGAAACCGGTAGCAGTACAGGAAGTGGGCGCTCGCCCGCTTTTTTTATGACCAAGGCCGGAGAAAACGAGTTGACAGCACTGACAACCGATATCGAGACTCGCATCGCGGGCGCCTCGCCCGATATCGAGGTGCTGCTCGTTGAGGTAGTTGGCGGCGACACACTGCGCGTCTTCATCGACCACCCGGACGGGGTCACGCTGGAGCATTGCGAGCAGGTCACCCACCTGCTGGGTGAATTCCGCGAGCAATACTCGATCGAGGTGTCGTCACCGGGTGCCGATCGCCCGCTGACCAAGCCGCAGCATTTCCGTCGCTTCCTCGGACAGCGCGCTCAGGTGCGCCTGCGCGACGAGCGCGACGGTCATAAGAGTGTCACGGGTGAGCTGGTGGGGGCCTCCGAGCAGGAGGTCACGATCGCCGCCGGTGAGGGAGTGGTCGCTATTCCGTATGAGCAGATCTCCCGCTCCAACCTTGTACCTGGTGACTGAGAGGACAGATGTCGAAAGAGATCCTTGAGGCCGTCCGCGGTCTGGCCGCCGAAAAGAACATCTCAGCTGAGAAGCTGATGGAAGCGCTGGAAGACGCGCTCCTCTCCGCGTACAAGAAGACGCCGGGCTCGGCGCCGTATGCGCGTGTGGAAATGGACCGCGAGACCGGCGATTTCACGGTGTGGGAGCTGAAGATTCCGGCAGAGCTCGAGGAGCAGCTGCTGATCGAGGCGACGACCGACCAGGAGCCGAGCGTGGATCCCGAGACCGGTGAGATGCGCGAGCCGCCGGCGCCGGAGATCGACCTTGAGAAGTTGAAGGAATACGAAGACCAGATCGAGACCGAGGACGTCACCCCCGAGGACTTCGGCCGGATCGCCGCACAGACCGCCAAGCAGGTGATTCTGCAGCGCATCCGCGAGGCCGAGCGCGACATGATGTTCGAGGAGTACCGCGATCGCGTCGGCGAGCTGATCACAGGCATCGTCCAGCAGTCGGATTCGCGCTACACGCTCGTGCAGCTGCGCGAGCGGGTCGAGGCGTTGCTGCCCAAGTCCGAGCAGGTCGAGGGCGAACGCTATGACCATTCCCAGCGCATCAAGGCTGTGATCAAGGACGTGTCGAACTCGACCAAGGGTCCTTCGATCATCGTCTCGCGGCGCGATCCCGAGCTGATCAAGTCACTGTTCGAGCTCGAGGTGCCGGAGATCGCAGACGGGCTGGTGGAGATCACCGGTGTCGCGCGTGAGCCCGGCTACCGCTCGAAGATCGCCGTTGTCTCACACGTCGACGGTGTCGACCCGGTCGGCGCCTGCGTCGGCCCCCGCGGCTCGCGCGTGCGCATGGTCGTGTCCGAGCTGCGCGGCGAGAAAATCGACATCATTCCCTACAACGACGAACCCGCTCGATTCGTGGCCAAGGCGCTGTCGCCCGCGCGCGTGCGTGAGGTGCTGGTCGACGACGAGGCCAAGCAGGCGACCGTGATCGTCCCCGACGACCAGCTGTCGCTGGCGATCGGCCGCGAAGGCCAGAACGCCCGTCTGGCCGCGCGACTCACCGGCTGGCGCATCGACATCCGCTCCGAGACCGAGTTCGCCGCCGAGGAGACCGAGACCGGCTACGAGGAGGAGGAGACCAGCGGGCGCTGCCACGCGATCCTCTCCAATGGCCGCCGCTGCCCGAATGCGGCACTGCCCGGCTCGCGCTACTGCGGCATCGAGGCGCACCAGGCTCTCGAGGGCACTGGCTCCGACCAGGTTCCTGTCTGATTCCTAAAGCTGATCGCAACCCCATTTCCGAAGACAACCGCACATCTACACTCAAGAGCGAGATGACTAAGTCCACCGAAGAAGCTCCAAAGCAGCGCAGCGCCGGGAAGCCGGCCGCTGCCGCCAAGGCGCGGCCTGCGGCGGACAAGGCACAGCCCAAGCCTGCCGCCGCGAAGAACGGCGCGGCTGCGGGCCAGGCTGCTGCCAAGCCGGCTGGCGATAAGCCAGCCGCCGCGACGGCTGCCACCAACAAATCGCAAGCTCCGAAGGGGCAGGCCAAGCCCGCAGCTGCCAAGCCGGCGGCGAACGCAAAGACCGCGTCTGCGCAGCAGACGCAGGCAGCCCCGAAGGCTCAGGCCGCGGCGAAGTCTCAGGCACAGCAGGCCGCCAAGCCCGCCGCGCCGGCCTCCCAGCCGGCCGCCAAGCCGGCGAGCGCCCAGGCGCCCACGGCCGAGGCCGCTGCCGCGCCCGCACAGGCTGGCGCCGGCACCGAGAACCGTATCGCCGGCGACGCTGAGGCACAGCACAAGCGTCCGACCCGCGACTCACTGCAGGGCGAGCGCACGCCCGGCAACGCCGGTGGCCGCCGCCGCGTCGTCATCGACGCCCAGGCTTCCCGCCGCGCACCATCGCCAGGCTCGCCTGGTGGCGGCCCCGCGCAGCCGCCGCGCCGCCAGCGTCGCGGCCGCCGCCGTCGTGGTGTCTATGACGAAGAGGCCGAGTCGCGTCCGTCGCAGACCGTTGCCGCGCCCGACGTAATCCGTATCAACTCGGGGTCGACCGTCAAGGATGTCGCCGAGTACCTGGACGTCCGCGTCCCGGAGATCGTCAAGAAGCTGATGGAGCTGGGCGAGATGAAGACCCAGACCCAGACCCTTTCCGACGAGACCATCGAGCTGTTGGGCGTCGAGTTCGGCAAGGAGGTCGAGGTCGTCCACGCAGAGGACGAGACCGCCGCTGAGGTCGTATTCGCCGATTCCGACGAGGACCTCGTAGACCGCGCGCCCGTCGTCACGATCATGGGCCACGTCGACCACGGCAAGACCTCGCTGCTGGACGCCATCCGCGAAACTGAGGTCGCTGCCGGTGAGGCCGGTGGCATCACCCAGCACATTGGCGCTTATCAGGTGCATCACGACGGTCATTCCGTGACGTTCCTGGACACCCCGGGCCACGAGGCGTTCACGGCGATGCGCGCGCGTGGCGCCAAGGTCACCGACCTGGCTGTGATCGTGGTCGCGGCGGATGACGGCGTGAAGCCGCAGACGCAAGAGGCTGTCGACCACGCGAAGGCGGCAGACGTGCCGATGATCGTCGCGGTCAACAAGATCGACAAGGAGGGCGCTGACCCAACCCGCGTCCGCACCGAGATGACACAGCTCGGGCTGCAGCCGGTTGAGTGGGGCGGCGACGTGGACTTCGTCGATGTCTCGGCTCGCTCGAGGGAAGGTCTCGACAACCTGCTCGACACGATCGTCGCGCAGGCCGAGATCATGGAGCTGCGTGCCAACCCCGACGCCGCTGCGTCCGGCACGGTGATCGAGTCCAAGCTCGACCCAGGCCGCGGACCGGTCGTGTCGATCCTGATCATGCGCGGCACCCTCGAGGTCGGCGACGCCCTCGTTGCCGGCGCCCACTGGGGCCGGGTGCGCGCGATGCACGACTTCACCGGTGCACGCGTCACTCAGGCGCTGCCCGGAGAGCCGGTCGAGGTGCTCGGCTTCGACGGTGTGCCCGAGGCCGGCGAGCGCGTTCGCGTCGTCGAGCACGAGCGCCGCGCCCGCCAGCTTGCCGGTGAGCGTGCCAACCGCCTGAAGACCGAGTCGCTCGCGCGTCAGCGCAGCAAGCGGATCTCGCTGGAGGACATCTTCGGCAGCGGCCTGCAAGAGCTCAATCTGGTGATCAAGTCCGACGTCGCCGGCTCGCTTGAGGCGATCGAGGACGAGATCGCGAAGCTGCCGCAGGACGAGGTCTCCGTCAACGTGATCCGTGGAGCCGTCGGCGGCGTCACCGAGTCCGACGTGATGTTCGCGGCCGCCTCTGACGCGGTGATCCTGGCCTTCAACGTTCGTCCCGTCGGTGACGCTCGCGCTGTCGCTGAGCGCGAGGGCGTCGAGATCCGCCACTACTCCGTGATCTACCGCGCGATCGAGGAACTGCGCTCCGCGATGCAGGGCATGCTCGCTCCCGAAGAGGTCGAGGAGGCCGTCGGCACCGCCGAGGTCCGCCAGATCTTCCGGGCATCCAAGGTCGGCACCATCGCCGGCTCGCATGTGGTCGACGGCAAGCTCACCCGCGGCGACAAGGTCCGTCTCGTCCGTGACGGTACGGTCATCTATGACGGTGAGATCGCTTCTCTGCGTCGCTTCAACGACGACGTGCGTGAAGTCGCCACCGGCTACGACTGCGGCATCGTGCTCCACAACTATGCCGACGTGAAGGATGGCGATGTCATGGAGGCCTACACCACGCGGCAGGTCGAGCGCGAGCTCGTCTGATCACAGGCCGCCAGTTCGGGGGATAGGATGGCTGGAGCACGGATGCGGCGCGTGGACGAGGCTATGCGCGAAGTGCTCAGTGATGCCATATCCAAGGATCTACATGACCCACGTGTGGGATTCGTGACCGTGACAGGTGTCAAAACCAGCTCGGACCTGCGCCACGCGCGCGTGTACGTGAGCGTGTTGGGTGACGACGCCGCGCGGGCCGCGAGTCTCGAGGGCCTGCAATCGGCGCAGGGCTTTCTTCAGGCACGGGTAGGGCAGGCCCTGCGGCTCAAGCACACGCCATCACTGACCTTCGACTACGACGTGTCCATCGACCAGGGCATGCGTATCTCGCAGCTGATTCAGGAGGCGGCGCCCGAGCATGAGTAGCAGCGTCACGGATCCCAGTGAGGTGGTGACCGGCCGCGCAGGTGTCATCGATGTCCTGCGCAGCGCCTGCAAGACGATCGTCGTCACCCACGAGCACCCGGACGGCGACGCGCTCGGGTCGCTGATCGCGATGCACCACGTGCTCGGCGCGCTCGGTCACGACAGCCTGATGTTCATCGCGGCGAGTGACCTGCCACTCCCGTACGAGTATCGCTTCCTGCCGCTTGACGGCCTCGTCTCCGAGCCGCCTGCCGACCTTGACGCGCGCACGATCATCTTCCTGGACTGCGGCAACGTCGAGCGCAACCCCGGCGCCGACTCGCTGCGCCCGGCCGACGGCTGGGGTCGCATCCTCAACATCGACCACCACCACGACAACACGCGCTTCGGCAGCGTCAACTACGTCGATCCGGGTGCATCGTGCACGGCCGAGATCGTCTGGGACGTCGCGCACGCGCTGGACGTCGAGCTCACGCCGACGATCGCCGTGGCGCTGTATGTGGGACTGATCACCGACACCGGCTGCTTCATGTACGAGAACACAGGCCCGCGCGCGCACCGGATGGCGGCCGAGCTGATCGAGGCCGGAGTTGACGTGCACGCGATCTACCAGCAGGTCTACGAGGGCGTCCCGTTCGGCAAGCTGGCTCTGCTCGCACGCGGCCTCGTCAATGCTGAGCGCTATGACGACGGCCGCCTGACCGCGTCGCAGCTGAGCGCCGAGGACTTCGAGGCCGCAGAGGCGGAGGAGAGTTATTCCGAGGGTGTCATCGACCACCTGCGCGCCGTGCGCGGCACCGCGATGGCAGCGCTCGTGCGCGATCGTCTGGCCGCTCCCGGCGAGGCCGCCGAGGCTCCCGACGGGGCGCGGCTGCGCAAGGTCTCGCTGCGCGCCAGCGACATGCGAGTCGACGTCTCCGCGATCGCGCGAGCCCAGGGGGGCGGCGGCCACCGGGCCGCCGCCGGCTTCAGCACCTCGATGACCTGGGATGAGCTGATTTCGTTCCTGCGCGAGCAACTCTCCGCGCAGCTGGCGAGCCTCCCTCCTTCCGAGTGAGCGCGGCGCCTCCAGGCGACGGGCTCCTGCTGTGTGACAAGCCCGCGGGCATCACCTCGCACGACGTCGTTGCCCAGACCCGACGCCGGCTGGAGCGCGGCATCAAGGTCGGGCATGCCGGCACGCTCGATCCATTTGCGACCGGCTTGTTGATCGTGCTGGTCGGCAAGGCCACGCGCATCCAGCGCTTCGTGATGGCCCTGCCCAAGCGCTACGAGGTGACGGCGCGGTTCGGCGCGACCTCCACGACCGGCGATCCGGAAGGGGAGATCAGCCTGACCGGCCGCGTCCCCGAAGGAGACCTGGTGCTACCGACGGGGGAGGTGCGCCAGCGGCCGCCGGCGTACTCGGCCGTGAAGATCAAGGGCCGTCGCGCCTACAAGCTGGCGCGCGCGGGGGAGACGTTCGAGATGCCTGAGCGCCAGGTAACCGTTCACCGCTTCGAGGAGACCCGGCGTGACGGTGCCGAGCGCGACTTCGTGATCGAGTGCTCGTCGGGCACATACGTGCGCTCACTGATCGCCGACCTCGGCGACGCCTACTGCACGGCGCTGCGACGCACGCGAATCGGTGACTTCGACGTGGCAGACGCCGACCCGGAGCACCTGCTCCCGCTGGAGCAAGTGCTCCGCTACATCCCGGGCGTTCACGCCCCGAGCCATTAGCCTTCCTGGCCGGATGCGCGTCACAGCACTCAGTGAGGTCGAGCCGCGCCCGCGTCGTGTGGCCGTGGGCGAGTTCGATGGCGTCCATGTCGGCCATCGCGAGGTGATCGCCGGCAATGACACGGTGGTCACGTTCGAGCCGCACCCGGCTGTCGTGCTCAAGCCCGATCGCGCTCCGAAGCTGCTCACCAGCCTCGACGTGAAGATCGAGCTGATCGATGGTCTGGGGGTCGATGAGCTAGTGATCGTGCCGTTCGACCACGAGTTCGCGCACCGCGAGGCTGCCGAGTTCATCGACACGGTGCTGGTCGACGCGCTCGGCGCGACCCACGTCTCGGTCGGCGAGAACTTCCGCTTCGGCCACGGGACCAGGGGGGACGTGGAGCTCTTGGCTGCGGACGATCGGTTCGAGACGCGCGTCGTCCCGCTCGTCCGGGTCGACGGTGCAACCGTCTCCTCTACCCGCATCCGGACGCAGATTGCCGCAGGCGAGGTCGAAGAGGCGGCGCGCCTGCTGGGCGCGCCGTTCCGGATGCGGGGCGAGGTGGTCCCCGGCGACCAGCGCGGACGCGAGCTCGGTTTCCCGACGGCGAACATCGTTCCCGACCCAAGGCTCGCCTGCCCGGGTCACGGGGTCTACGCATGCCGGGTGGGTGAGCGGCTGGCGGCGGTCAACGTCGGCGTGCGCCCGACATTCGGCTCAGATCTGATGCTGCTTGTCGAGGCGTTCATCCTCGATTTCGACGGCGATCTCTACGGTCAGCGGCTGACCGTTGAGTTCGTCGCGCGGCTGCGCGGAGAGCAGCGCTTTGAGAGCATCGGGGAATTGATCGAGCAGATGCACCACGACGTCGAGCGCACCCGTGAACTGCTAGCCTCGGGGGTCGAATGAGTCTTACACAGGAAAAGAAAGCCGAGCTCATCGAGAAGTTCGGCGACACCCCGCAGGACACCGGCAAGGCTGAGGTTCAGGTCGCGCTGCTCACGGAGCGCATCAACCAGCTGACCGATCATCTGCGCTTGCATAAGAAGGACCACCACTCGCGCCGCGGGCTGCTGATGCTCGTCGGCCAGCGTCGCCGCTTCCTCAGGTATCTGGAGCGCTCTGACCTTGAGCGTTATCGCTCGCTGGTCAAAGAGCTCGGCCTGCGCAAGTGAGCCCGCTGCCGGCCGGCACGCCCGTTCCGTCGTTCAGCCTCAAAGGGGCTGCCGAGACGACGTTCACCGAGGCCGACCTGGCGGGCAAGACGACGGTTCTGGTCTTCTATCCGTTCGCATTCAGCCCGGTCTGTACGGACCAGTTGGGCCTGTACGACGAGCTGCGCGACGAGTTCGCCGAGCAGGGAGCGACGCTGTACGGCATCTCGTGTGACTCGGTTTGGTCACAGGCGGCGTTCAAGGAGAAGCTCGGCGTCGAGATCGAGCAGTTGTCCGATTTTGAGCCCAAGGGTGAGACCTGCAGGGCGTTCGACGTCTACCACCCAGGCGGCTTCCCGCAGCGCGCGTTGGTGATCGTCGGCCCCGACGCGACGGTCAAGTGGAGCTACCAGGCGGACTCGCCCGGCGATCTTCCGGGCGCGAACCTGATATTCGACGGCCTCGCGGCCGTCTGAGCTCTGGCGGCGGCGGATCGGCGCAAGCTGTGTCCTCGGTCGCTCGCGTACGTTCGTACGCCACGCTCGGGTGAGCGGGCCGAACCTTGCCTTGCTTGATCCGGCGCTCGCCAGATGAGTGATCTCCGCTCTGCACCGGTTCCAGACCTGTCCGACGAGGATCACGTCCGCGGGCCGGCAGACGGACCGCTGCTGATCGAGTACGGCGACCTGGAGTGCCCCTACTGTGCCGTGCTGCACGTGCGGCTCGTCGAGGCCTTCGCACGCAAGCCGTTCCGTCAGGCCTTCAGGCACTTCCCGGTGCGCTCCGCGCACCCGCGCGCATGGCCCGCTGCCTGCGCTGCCGAAGCGGCCGGGCTCCAGGGTCGCTTCTGGGAGATGCGCGACGCGATCCTCGACGATCAGGCCCATCTCGAGGACCCGCACCTGTGGTCACGGGCTGAGACGCTCGGGCTCGATCTCGAACGCTTTGACCGTGACCGGCACGGACTGGCGGTCGCGGCGCGCGTGCAGGGCGATTTCAAGGCAGGAGTGCGCGGCGGTGTGGTGACCACGCCGACGGTCTTCTACGAGGGAACGCCCTACACGGGAGAGGCACTCAAGGCGCTGGTGGCTGACCTCTAGGCAGATAGCACCGGGCGCCCGCCACCAACCGCACGAGGCGTACTTCCTCGACTCGGTGCCGCTGACGCGCGCCGCGCGCATGGGTCTCGGCTTGCCGGATCTCGAGCTGAGGCCTTACCGGCGCGGCGAACTCGCGTCTCTCGGTGGCAGGCTGTCCCAGAACCTGGAGGCACCACGCCAGCACGTGCTGATTCAGAGTTACGCGCGTGATACCGGGGCGATCCTGACGACGCTCAGCGTGCCGCTTTACGCCAAGGGCCAGCTCTACGGCGCCGTCAGCCTCGGCTGGCACCCCGACAAGCTGCACCAGTAGAAATGCCCAGACCGGTAGCCGCGTCTACACCGGTAGCGGCGCCGGCTCGCCCCGGAGTGGGCGCGAGTACTCCGGCATCGTCATCGCGGCGCGCACGAGATCCAGATGTCGCACGATCGTCTCGGGCGGAAGCGGCTGCTGGTCTACGACCGTGTACATGCACAGCCCCTTGACCAGCATCATCAGGTCGGTTGCTGTCGCCTCCGGGCGGATGGCGCCGACGCGCTTGCCGCGGGCCAGAAGCGCGCCCAGCAGCTCGAGCAGAGCCGCGTGTGCTCCGTGCAGCTCGGGTACGGCCATGATCAGGTCGTCGGTCACCGCCTGGAGCAGCGCCCGGTTCTCCTCCTGGCGGTCCACCAGACCCGCGACAAACGTGAACGTCACCTCGGCGTCGTCCGGGTCGTGCTCGAGCAACTGCCGCCCAAAGTCGAGCACCTCGCTGAGCCGCTCCGCGAGCACCGCGGCGATCAACGCGTCCTTGTTCCTGAAGTTGCGAAACAGTGTGCCGCGGCCGACGCCGGCAGCGTCGGCGATTTCGCCGACGCTGACCTCGACGCCGTGCTCGCGGAACATCGCGTCTGCAGCTTCAAGCACCCGCTGACGGTTCCGCAGCGCATCCTTCCTCATGCGGGCGAGTCTCTCATGCTGGCAGACCGGTTGTCATGCCGCCACGGTGATTGCCGACGGATCTAGTTCCATGCCCTCGAGGTGGCGCTTGCGCAGAAATAGCACCAGCAGCACCGCGCCGGCGCCCATCATGATCGCTGCCGCCAGGAACGCCACGTGGTATCCGGACACGGTCGCCGCGACGTGCGCCGCCGTGGTCGTGGCCCCGTGCTTGAGCAGGCCGGTGGTGTGATCGACCGAGAGCGTGGCGAGGATCGCCAGGCCCAGCGAGCCACCGACTTGCTGGGCGCTGTTGAACAGCCCGGAGGCTAGGCCCGCGTCGTCGTTGCTGACTCCCGAGGTCCCCAGCAGCGTGAGTGGCACAAACACCAACCCGAGTCCGATCGACATCGGCACGAAGCCGACGAGCAGATCCGAGAGGTAGCGGCCGTGGACCGGCAGCCGCGCCATCACCAGCACTCCGGCTGTGGCCAGCACCAGGCCGATGACGGAGACGTTGCGGACCCCGACTCGCCCGATGATGCCCTGCGATATCCCGGCTCCGACGATGATTCCGAGCGACAACGGCAGGAACGCAAAGCCTGCCTTGAGCGGGCTGTAATGGAGCACGTCCTGGACGTACAGGGAGACGAAGAAGAACATGCCGAACAACGCTGAAGCGACCAGCATCATGACGATGTTCGCCGTCGCGATCGAACGTATCCGGAAGATCGACAGCTTCACGAGTGGTGCCGCGGAGCGGGATTCCAGCGCGACGAAGAGAGCCAGTAGCGCAAAACCGAGAGCGAGCACGCCGAGCGTCTTCCCCGAGCCCCAGCCCCAGGACTGCGCCTTCACGATCGCAAAGACGATCGCCAGCAGGCCGGTGGTGATGGTCGCCGCACCGGCCGCGTCGAAGCGCCGATGTCCGAGGTCAGCGCGCGATTCCGGCACGTAGCGGAGCGCCAGCATCACTGTGGCGATGCCGACAGGCACGTTCACGAAGAAGCACCAGCGCCAGGAGATCAGATCGGTCAGGACGCCGCCGAGCAGCAGTCCGAATGCGGCGCCACCGGCGGCGATCGCCGACCACACGCCGAGAGCGCGTGTGCGCTCGGAGCGGTCCTGGAAGGTCGTCATGATGATCGATAGGGCGGCCGGGGAGACCAATGCACCGCCGAGTCCCTGCAGGCCGCGGCCGAGGATCAGCATCGTCGAGGACTGCGCGAAGCCGTTCAGCAGCGATGCGCCTGCGAACAGCGCGACTCCCGCCATGAACAGCTTTCGGCGTCCGAGCAGGTCGGCAGCGCGGCCACCGAGCATCAGGAAGCCGCCGAAGATCAGCGTGTAGGCGTTCACGACCCACTGAAGGTTGGCCGGCGAGAAATCGAGACCGCGCTGCACGGAGGGGAGTGCGACGTTGACGATTGTGTTGTCCAACACGACCATGAACTGCGCCAGGCAGGCGATCACAAGGATCAGCCAGCGGTTCGACGTTGAGGCTTGAGGGCTCACATAGGCCTCCGGGTAGTGATGTGGAAGAGAGGAGAGAAGCGGGGAAAGAGAAACGGACTGGTTGGTCCGCATAGCCTAACATAACCGGACCGCGTGGTCCGGTTGATGAGTTTGTTTGGGGCTGAAGGGAGTACGCGGGGTTCGAGAGCGCTCCCGTTTACGGCTCTCACGCACACGACGAACGGGGTCGCCCGAATGTGACAAGTGGGAGTGGCCGCCGCCGCTGCGGGGTCGAAGCTCGGTTGGGCGGCGGCGCGGGCAGAGGCTCGGCTGGGTGCTGCGGGCAGAGGCTCGGTTGGGTGCTGGTTGGGCGACGCGGGCAGAGGCTCGGTTGGGCGACGCGGGCAGAGGCTCGGTTGGGCGACGCGGGCAGAGGCTCGGTTGGGCGACGCGGACCTGTTCAAACTGACAAATCACGCAGTACCACAGTGATTTGGCCGAAAAACGCGGATTTTCATGTCGATCCTGACATTCCTCGAAACGAACGCGAGGATTGTCAGGATCGACAGGTTCGTCGGACAGGCTCGTCGCCGACTTCGACCGGTGCAACCCTTGGCGGCGACGGCTGGGATCCAGCTCAGGGACGGGTGCAATCCTCGGCGGCGACGGCTGGGATCCAGCTCAGGGACGGGTGCGGGGCTCGGCGGCGACGGCTGGGATCCTCGACTTCGACGGCTCAGGGCCTCCGCAGGTATTGACGGTCGCGGTACTGCCTGCACCCGCTAGCATTCGCTGCGTTCGGATAAGAGATAACGAAGCAGCTCCGCCGACCGACGGGCGGAGAAGAAGAAGGGAACTAAATATGTCTGACGCCGTTACGCGGGTTTCCGTGGAGATCGCCGGCAAGGAGATCTCATTCGAAACCGGCAAGTTGGCCAAGCAGGCCACCGGCGCCGTCGTCGTCCGCGCGGGCGACACGATGGTGCTCTGCACCGCTGTCATTGGAAATCTCCGCGACGCGGACTTCCTTCCGTTGACAGTCGACGTTGAGGAGCGCATGTACGCCGCGGGCAAGATCCCCGGCTCATTCTTCAAGCGCGAGGGCCGCGCTGGTGAGAAAGGAACACTCACCGCTCGCATGATCGACCGCCCAATCCGCCCGCTCTTCCCTAAGGGCTGGCGCTTTGAGACGCAGTTGGTGGCAATGCCGCTGTCCGTCGATCACGTCAACCCGTACGACATCCTCGCGATCAACGGCGCATCCACTGCGCTGCAGCTGTCCGGCGCACCAGTCGCCCACGCCGTCGGCGCGGTCCGCATCGGCAAGATCGATGGCAACTTCGTCGTCAACCCCGACGAGGAGGATCTGCTCGATAACACGGATCTCGACCTGATCGTGGCCGGCACCAGCGAAGGCATCACGATGGTCGAGGCTGGCGCCAACGAGATCCCCGAGGCGGAGATTCTCGACGCGCTCGACATCGCCCATGAGGCGATCAAGAAGCTGTGTGCCGCTCAGGCCGATCTGAAGGCACAGGCTGGCAAGCCGGAGATCGAGTTCGAGGCTCCGGGTGTTAACGACGAGCTCTTCCAGCAGGTCAAGGCTTCGCACGAGGCCGCGCTTGCCGCCGCGACGCAGATCGAGGACAAGCTCGAGCGTCAGACGGCGACCGACGAGGTCAAGGACGCGATTGTCGAGCGTTACGCCGGCGATCCGGAGAGCGAGGGCTATGCCGAGGCGCGCGCAAACGCTCAGCGCGCTGCTGACAAGCTCGAGAAGACACTGATCCGTGAGCGCATCGCGGTCAAGAAGATCCGTCCCGACGGCCGTGGCTCGGAGGAGATCCGTCCGATCGACATCGAGGTTTCGGTCACCCCCCGTACGCACGGCTCGGCGCTGTTCACGCGCGGCCAGACGCAGGCGCTTTCAACCGTCGCGCTCGGCACCACGCGTGAGGAGATGCGGCTGGACACGCTCGGCCTCGAGACATCGAAGCGCTACTTCCACCACTACAACTTCCCGCCGTTCAGCGTCGGTGAGGCTGGCCGTCTCGGTGGTCCCAAGCGCCGCGACATCGGCCACGGAGCGCTCGCTGAGCGCGCCCTGGTGCCGGTGGTCCCGAGCCAGGAGGACTTCCCGTACACGATCCGCGTGGTCTCGGAGATCCTCGAGTCCAACGGCTCCAGCTCCATGGCAAGCGTCTGCGGCTCCAGCCTGAGCCTGATGGATGCCGGTGTGCCGATCAGGAAGCCTGTGGCCGGTATCGCGATGGGCCTGATCAAGGAGGGTGACGACTACATCATCCTCACCGACATCGCGGGCGTTGAGGACCACCTCGGTGACATGGACTTCAAGGTTGCGGGCACCAGCGATGGCATCACCGCCCTGCAGATGGACATCAAGATCACGGGCGTCAGCTTCGAGATCATGCGCGACGCTCTGGCGCAGGCCAAGGCGGCCCGCGAGTTCATCCTCGGCGAGATGCACAAGGTGATCGAGTCGCCGCGTGGCGAGCTCTCGAAGTACGCGCCAGGTATCTCGACGATCAAGATTGACCCCGAGAAGATCGGCCTGCTGATCGGCAAGGGTGGCGAGACGATCCGCGCACTCCAGGAGGAGTTCGAGTCGCAGATCGACGTCAACGACGAGGGTCAGGTGCTGGTCTACGCCTCGAACCGCGAGTTGGGTGACGGCCTGATCGATCGCATCCGCTCGATGACCAAGGAGGTCGAGGTCGGCGACGAGTTCACCGGCAAGGTCGTCAAGACGACCACGTTCGGTGCGTTCGTGGAGCTAGCAAAGGGCACCGACGGCCTCCTGCACATCTCCAACGTCGCCCCGGGCCGCCGGATCGCGACCGTCGAAGAGGTCCTGAACAAGGGCGACGAGCTGTCCGTGCGCGTGGTCGAGGTCGACCGCGAGCGTGGCCGCATCGGCCTGCGCCTGGCGGATGACCCGGAGATCGCCGGCAAGTCGGTTGAGGAGCTTGCGACGCTCGTCAAGAGCGACAACGGCGCCGACCGTCCCAGTCGTGATCGTGGCGGCGACCGCGGCGGACGCGATCGCGGCGGCAGCCGTGACCGGGATCGCGGCGGCAACCGTGAGGGCGGCCGCGTCCGCGACAGTGATCCCGACCGCGCCTAACCGGCCGGCCAGGGCTGCACACCAAGTGACACTCGAGCATCGACTGACGACGCTCGATTCCGGCGTACGGATCGTGACGGAGCGCATGCCCTCCGTCCGGTCCGTCTCGCTCGGATTCTGGATCGGCACCGGCTCGCGCGGCGAGTCGGAGGCCGAGGCCGGGCTCTCGCACCTGCTCGAGCACCTGCTGTTCAAGGGCGCCTCGAAGTACTCCTCGCTCGAGATCGACCAGATCTTCGACGGCATGGGCGCAGAGATCAACGCAGGCACTGGCAAGGAGACCACCTCCGTCTATGCGCGCGTGATCGACGAGCACCTGCCGAAGGCCTTCGACGTGATCACCGACATGGTCTTCAGGCCGACGCTGGCCGACATCGACTCGGAGCGCGAGGTGATTCTCGAAGAGATCGCCATGTACGAGGATGATCCGCAGGAGAAGATCTTCGACGTGCTCGGCGGCGTCGTCTTCCCAGGCCACCCGCTGGGGCGCGCGATCATCGGCCACGCGTCGGTGATCGCGGATACGCCGGCGGATCAGATCGCCCGCTTCCACGCCTCACGCTATACGCCGGGAAACGTGGTGATCGCAGCTGCAGGCGCCGTCGACCACGAGGAGCTCGTGGCACTCGCCACCTCGCAGATCCCGAGTGACATCGCCGGGGGTGGCGCTGGCGGGAGGAATATCGCGCCACCGTCCGTGCCCGCAGCGACCACGGTCTCGTCGGGCCGGCGCTTCGAGCGCAAGGACACGGAGCAGTTCCACGTCTGTGTTGGCGCGCCGGGCTTGTCGCGGCACGACGATCGCCGCTTCGCCCTGCGTGTGCTTGACACGATCTTCGGCGGAACGTCGTCATCGCGCCTGTTCCAAGCGGTGCGCGAACGGCACGGCCTCGCGTACTCCGTCTACTCGTTCACCAGTGCTTACGAGGACACGGGCCAGGTCGGACTGTACGTTGGCACGCGCGGCGACAACCTCGCAGAGGCGATGCGCGTCGTCGACGTGGAGCTCGCGCGGTTGCGTACTGAACCCGCCACCGCTGAGGAGCTCGTGCGTGCGAAGGAGAACCTGAAGGGTCGGGTGCTGCTCGCGCTCGAGTCCACGGGCGCACGTATGAGCCGTCTGGGCTCTGAGTTGCTCGCCGGGGCGCCGTTGCTGGGGCTCGACGACGTCGTCGCGAAGATCGATGCGGTCACGCTGGCCGACCTCGAGGAACTTGCAGCCGAGCTTTGGGACCCGAGCCGTCTCTCGATCGCGGGGATCGGCCCCGACGAGAAACGCTTCGGGGAGGCGCTCGCCGCCGCAGATGCGGTGCCGGCTACATGATCCGAGTTGCCGTGAGCGGCGCCGCCGGGCGCATGGGCTCGACGACGTGCGCGGCCGTCGAGGGCGCCGAGGACATGGAGTTGGTCGCCCGCATCGATCCCGCGTTCGGCGTTGAGCTGGCCGACGCCCTGGATGATCATCGTCCCGAGATACTGGTCGACTTCTCGGTCCCGACCACAGCAGTCGAGAACATCCGCACCGCGGTGACCGCGGGGGTGCACGTCGTTGTCGGGACAACCGGCTTCGAAATCGACGCTATCCGCGGGCTCGACGGCGCCAACGTGTTCGTCGCCCCGAACTTCGCGATCGGCGCGGTGTTGATGATCAAGTTCGCGACGGAGGCCACGAAGTACATGCGTTCAGCCGAGATCATCGAGTTGCACCACGACCGCAAGGTCGACGCGCCAAGCGGCACTGCCGCCCTCACCGCCAAGCGCATGCACGAGGCGTCCCCGGACAAGCCCGAGCCGCCGATCCACTCGGTGCGACTGCCCGGGCTCGTCGCGCACCAGGAGGTGATCCTTGGCGATGTCGGTCAGACGCTGACGATCCGCCACGATTCGATCGATCGCGAGTCGTTCATGCCCGGCGTACTGCTTGCTGTCCGTAGGGTCGCGTCACTTCCCGAGCGGGTCGTAGTCGGGCTCGAGCGGCTTCTGTGAAATCATCGGGGGTGTGATGTCTTTGAACCTTGGAGCAATCCTGACTGCGATGGTGACGCCGTTCGACGCCGCGGGCGAGGTCGACCCGGCCGCCGGCATCCGGCTGCTGCACCACCTGATGGACAACGGCTCGGACGGAGTCGTCGTGTGCGGCACCACCGGCGAGGCGGCGACGCTCGACGATGACGAGCATCTTGGCTTCATCGAATTGATCGTGCGCGAAATGCGCGCCGACTATCCGCACGGGATCGTGGTCGCCGGCGTCGGCTCCAATGACACTCGCCACGCAGTCAAGCTGACCGAAGCTGCGACGGCACTGCGCCCCAACGCGCTGC
Source organism: Solirubrobacteraceae bacterium (assembly GCA_036268195.1). Classification (GTDB taxonomy): domain Bacteria; phylum Actinomycetota; class Thermoleophilia; order Solirubrobacterales; family Solirubrobacteraceae; genus Palsa-465. The sequence goes on along the minus strand of DATAUP010000036.1, from coordinate 87,040 downwards.
TGTCTGTCAACCCGTATTACAACCGCCCGAGCCCGCGAGGGATCCTCGCTCATTACGAGGCCGTCAACGGCTCGACCGATCTGCCGATCGTGCTCTACAACATCCCGCAGCGCACCGGCGCGGACATGCCGAACGACCTGCTCGCCGAGCTCGCGCAGACGTTCGAGCACATCGTCGCCGTCAAGCAGGCCAATCCGGCCAACGTCGCCAAGATCGACGGCCTGCGGATCTACGCAGGCAACGACGACCTGCTCGCGACGATCCTCGACTTGGGTGAACCGGGCGGCATCCTCACGAGCAGCCACGTGTTCGGCAACGAGATGCGACGGATGGTCGACGAGCCGGAGCGCCGGCATGAGGTCGACGCGGGGCTGGCTGACGTCTACCGCGACATGGCGATCGCGCCCGGCGCCTGCAGCTGCAAGGCCGCGCTGAACCTGATCGGCGTCGAGGTCGGCGGGCCACGGCTGCCGTATGTCGCCCTCGATGAGTCTGAGACCGTGGTCATCCGGGCGCTGCTCGAGCGCCATGGTCTCCTACAACCGGCCGCAAACGCGTGAGTGACAGCAAGCTGCGTGTCCTGCCGCTAGGCGGCCTGGGCGAGATCGGCAAGAACATGATGGTGATCGAGTACGAGGGCTCGATCGTCGTAGTTGACGTCGGCCTGCGCTTCCCGACGGCTGAAATGCTCGGCATCGACCTGGTGCTTCCCGACTTCTCTTACCTGCGCGAGCGCGTCGAGGACATCGAGGCGATCGTGATCACGCACGGCCACGAGGACCACCTCGGTGCGCTGCCGTGGGTTCTTCGCGACCTGCGCAAATATGGTGAGCTGCCGCCTGTCTACGCGTCGCGGCTGACGATCGCGATGGCGCGCTCCAAGCTCGACGAGCATAAGCTGCGCGACGTCGAGCTGGTCGAGGTCATGCCCGGCGACGAGATCGCGGCCGGCGCCTTCGACATCGAGCTGATCCACATGACGCACTCCATTCCTGACACCTGCGCAGTGGCCCTCACCTGTGACCTCGGCACGGTGCTGATGACCGGCGATTACAAGTTCGATCAGACCCCCGTCGACGGCGACCCCGCCGACGTGCAGCGGCTCGCCGAACTCGGGCGCGAGGGTGTGCTGCTGCTCTGCGGCGACTCCACCAACGCCGACCGTCCCGGCTTCTCACCGTCTGAGCGCGTAGTCGGACCGCACTTGGAGGAGGTCTTCTCGCGGGCGGAGGGCCGGATCGTGGTCACCAGCTTCGCCTCAAACATCCACCGCGTGCAGCAGGTGATCGACGCTGCGGCCGCGCTCGACCGTAAGGTGGCGCTGGTCGGCCGATCGATGCGCAAGAACGTCGGCATCGGCCGCTCGCTCGGGCACATCGAGGTGCCGGACGGCATCCTGATCCAGCCGCAGGAGGTCGAGAATTGGCCGGATCACCGGGTCGTGGTCATCTCGACCGGATCGCAGGGTGAGCCGCTGTCGGCGCTGCGGCGGATGGCACACAACGACCACCGCCAGATCAAGCTGCGCGAAGGCGACACTGTGGTCTTCTCGGCGACGCCGATTCCCGGCAATGAGCGCGCGGTCAACGAGATCGTCGACCGGCTGTACCACATCGGCTGCGACGTGGTGACGACCGCCGACGCGCAGATCCACGCCTCCGGCCACGGCTACGCCGAAGAGCTCAAGCTGATGCTGAACCTGGTGCGGCCGCGCTATCTGATGCCGGTGCATGGGGACTACAAGCGCATCCACCTACACGGAAAACTGGCTGAGGCGGTTGGCATCGAGCCGGAGAGCATCTTCCGCGGAGCCAACGGGCTGCCGCTCGAGATCGACGAGCGCGGCGCCGCCTTCGGCGAGCCGGAGCAGTCGGGCATGATCTTCGTCGACGGCGTCGACATTGGCGATCCGGCCGACGTGGCTCTGCGTGACCGTCGGATGCTCTCCGCCGATGGCATCTTCATCGTCGTGGCGACGATCTCCGAGTCGGACGGCTCGCCGGTGGCCGACACCGAGGTGATCTTCCGCGGCGTGCCGTTCGTCGAGCAGGCGGAGGAGCTGCGCCAGGAGATCCGCGACGAGGTCAATCGCTCGATCGCACGCGCCACGGCCGACGGCATCCACGAGGTCGACATGCTCCAGGAGGAGCTGCACGACGACCTCGCGGCGTTCGTCTATGACCGGTTGCGCCGCCGTCCGATGGTTCTGCCGGTCGTCGTCGAGGTCTGAGCCAGCGGCGCGTCCGTCTCGGGCGCATCGGCATCGTCGTCCTCGAGCTCAACCGGCGCCGACGGGAACACCACTTCGAACCGCGTGCCGTGGAGCTCGGGTAGCGAAGTCAACGTGACGTTGGCGCCGTGTGACGCGGCGACGGCATTGACGATCGCCAGCCCCAGTCCGGTGCCACGCGGCCCAGGACCTGCATCGCCGCCACCCCGCACGAAACGCTCGAACACGCGATCCTGGAGCTCCGGCGGGATGCCAGGACCATCGTCCTCGACGACCAGCGTCGGACGGCCATCGCGCGTGCTGGTGCAGGCACGGATGTGGGTGCCAGTTGGGGTGTGGTTGAGTGCGTTCTCGAGCAGGTTGAGGACCAACCGGTGAAGGTCATCTGTCAATCCCTCGACCAGGGCAGGCTCGGCATCGATCGTGACCTCGTGGTCGTCGAGGCCAGGGCCGAGCTCAGCGGCGGCGTCGGTCAGGCGGTCGGCCAGGTCGTTGTGGCGCCGCTGTGGCTGACGCCCGACGTCCGCGCGGGCGAGCAGCAACAAGTCGGCAACCAGCCGGCGCATACGCCTGGTCGACCGCAGCGCCGACTTGGCCGAATCGGCCTGTTCGCCGCCGAGCTCGTCGGCGAGCAGCTCGAGGTTGGCGAGGACGCTCGTGAGCGGTGTGCGCAGTTCGTGGGAGGCGTCCGCGACGAATTCGCGCTGGCGGACCAGTGCTGCCTCGCTCTCGCTGCGGGCGGCATCAAGGGCGCCGAGCATCGATTCGAGCGTGCGCGCCAGCTCGGCGACCTCATCCTCAGCTTCAGGGTGAGGGATCCGCAGCGTCGGATCGCGCGTGCGTTCGATCTCGCGTGCCGCTTCAGTCAGTTCGACTACAGGGCGCATCGCCCGCTGTGCAACAAGAAGCCCTGCTAATAGGGCCAGAATCGAACCGGCAAGCACACCGCCGCCGAGGTAGATCCTGACCTCTCTCAGGGTCTCGTTGAGGGTCGAGAGTGGCACCGCATAGAGCATCAGCCCTTGGCCGCGAGGCTTCCAGCTCACGAGCTGGGTGTTGACCCGGTAGCCGTTCTCGACGTACGTCTCGCCGGCGTGGCCCGGAGCCCGGAAGACCGGGGTTTCATTCAGCGGCACCGTCAGCGCCAGGTTCATCTGCGACGAGCACAGCAGCTTGCCGGTCCGTCGCGCGAACAGGCGGATCTCGGCGCCGTCGGGCGCTCCGAAGCTCGTGATGGCGAGGTTGCAGCTCACGGCCTTGCCGCTCTGCGTCGCACCGATCTGCCCGGCAAACTGCTGGCTCGCGCCGGCCTCCGTCTGGTAGAAGGCGCTGCTGATGTGCCTGTCGGTCAGCGCATCCGTCACGGTGGCCACGCCGGCGAGGATCACGAACGTGAGCGCCGCCGAGCCGCCGCCCAGCCGCCAACGTACGGGTACGCGCCTGTACCCGGTGAAGACGGTCCGCGCAGCGGATCGGATCTTGCGGCCGAGGCCTGCCATCCGTGATCAATTTACGCCCGCGGCGACGCTTCGACCCGTCTGCGCACTTAAAGGTTGCTCAGGCACCGCCGATGAAAGCAACGAAGCAAAAAGACAAGGAGTCGCAGCTGTGCCGCAAATCGGAAGCAACGGGATCACCCTGCGCAACGTCGCGTCGATTCGGACCAAGTTGCTGTTGGCGATGATCCCGGTGGTCGTCGTGGCGCTGGTCGTGATGAGCGTGATCGCCATCACGAAAGTCACCTCGGCGCAGCAGCAGAGCGTCTCGCAGAGCGTGGCCAACGGCAACGCCGCACAGGCTGAGAAGTTCAACGGACAGGTCCAGGCCCGCATGAGCATCGCCGAGACCGAGGCCACGCTCGGATCCGAGATGATCGGGCAGACCAACCGGCAAGCCATCATGAATATCGAGCACACGATCATGGTCGACAACCCCGAGCTCGCCGGCTCGTATATCGACTACCTGCCGAACGCCTTCGATGGCAAGGACGCGAAGTTCAAGGGCCAGCCGGGCATGGGTGCGCAGGGCGAGTTCGGTACGTACTGGAACCGGCTCGGCGGCTCACTCAAGTTGAGCTTCGGCATGGACGGCTGGCAGACGGCCTCCTGGTTCCAGATCCCGGCGAAGACCGGCAAGCCTTCCTACATCGAACCGTATCTGTATGACGGCGCGCTGCTGGCCAGCACCGTCGCTCCGATCTCCCATGACGGCAACGTCGTCGGCGTCGCCGGCATCGACATGCTGCTCGGCGACCTGACCAAGCAGGTAAACGCGCTCAAGGTCCTGAAGACCGGGTACAGCTTCGTCGTCAGTCATACCGGCATCCTCGTCACGTATCCGAGCACGAAGCTGGTTGGCAAGGACACGCTGGACCAGCTGGCAACGAGCGAGCACACACCGGCGTTCGCGGCGATCGCGGCCGATGTCAAGGCCGGCAGGAGCGGATCGCTGGTGACCACCGACCCGCTCACCGGCAAGCAGGTCAAGATGTTCTACACGCCCGTGCAGAGCGGTCAGTGGGGCTTCATCAGCGTCGCACCGACATCAGAGATCCTGGCCGGCGCGCACTCGCTGCGCAACACGCTGATCGTGATCGCCGTGATCATCGTCCTGCTCGTCGCCGCGATCCTCGCGTTCGTCGCAACGAAGCTGGTGAAGCCTGCCGAGCGGGTGCGCGACGCCGCGCAGCAGATCAGCAGCACCGGTGACCTCGATCTCGTGATCGACAACGATTCGGCCGACGAGATCGGCCAGGTTGCTGACAGCTTTCGGGAGATCGTCTCCTACATGTCCGATCTGGCGCGCGTCGCGGACCAGATCGCCGCCGGTCACCTCGACGTGGCGGTCGAGCCGCGCTCGCCGCGCGACCGCCTCGGCATTGCGATCACGCGGATGCGCGCGCAGATCGAGGAGCTGATCCGTCAGATCCAGTCCTCGGCCACAAACGTCGCAAGCTCCTCGACGGAGATGGCGGCTACGTCCAAGCAACTGGTCGAGACTTCGGAGGAGCTGGTGACGACGTCAGAGACGCTCGTTTCGACCTCGGACGAGCTCGTCTCGACCTCAGGCGAGCTGGTCACGACCTCCGACGAGCTCGTCGCCAACTCCGAGGCGATGGCGGCGACGTCGCACCAACTGGTCGCGACGTCGGCGACGATGTCGGCCAATGCCGTGGAGACAGGCCGCGCGATCGGCGAGATCGCCCGGGCGATCGAGGACATCGCGCACGGCGCGGAGCGTCAGGCGCGGTCGATGGACACAGCCCGCGGACTTACCGAGGAGATGGTGAGCCTGGCCGACTCCAGCGTCGACACCGCCCGGATGGCTGCCGAGCTCAGCTCCGCCGCGAAGGCAGCCGCCGACGAGGGCGTCGGCGCGGTCACCCGCGCCAGCCAGGCGATGGAGACCGTGCGCACCGCCAGCGTCGAGGCAGCCGAGGCGATCCGCGAGCTCGGCGTCAAGTCCGAGCAGGTCGGCGGGATCATCGCGACGATCACGGGCATCGCGCAGCAGACGAACCTGCTGGCGCTGAATGCCGCGATCGAGGCCGTGCGCGCCGGTGAGCAGGGCCGCGGCTTCGCGGTCGTCGCCGAGGAGGTGCGCAAGCTCGCCGAGGAGTCGCAGGCGGCAGCGCAGTCGATCGCGGACCTGATCACCACGATCCAGAGCGACACACAGAAGACGATCACGCTGGTCGAGGGCGGCGCCGACGCCACCGCCGGTGGCGTCGAGACGGTCGTTGCTGCGCAGGCCGCATTCGTGAAGATCGGTGACTCGGTGGCTGATGTGACGACGCGGACCGACGAAATCATCGCCGCGATCGCGCGCGTTGCCGACGCCGCACAGAACGTCCAGGTCGAGATCAGCGAGTCGGCCGCCGCGGCCGAGCAGGCGTCGGCCTCGACGCAGCAGGTGAGTGCCTCCACAGAGCAGGTGAGCGCGTCCGCCGAGGAAGCCAGCGCCTCGACGCAGGAGGTCAGCGCCTCGACCGAGCTCGTCAGCGCGTCCGCCCAGCAGGCCACGTCCGCGGCGCGCCAGATCAGCGCCTCGGCTCAGCAGACCAGCGAGTCGGCGCAGCGCACGAGCGTCTCCGCCCAGCAGACGAGCGCATCTGCGCAGCAGACCAGTGCCTCGGCCCAGCAGATCGCCGACTCGGCAGAGGGGCTGGAGCGGGTCTCAGAGGAGTTGGCTCAGCTCGTCGCGCAGTTCACGCTGAGCGGGGTTTGAATCTGGCGGCGGGTTTTGGCGCGGCCCAGCGGGACTGCGTCAAACCCGCAGTACGTAGCCGGCGCCGCGGATCGTGTGCAGCAGGCGCGGCTCGCCGTCGGCCTCGAGCTTGCGCCGCAGATTCGACACGAAGACCTCGATCGTGTTCGTCATCGAGAACGGGTCATAGCCCCAGACCTCGTCGAGCAGGCGCTGGCGCGAGACGACGATCCGCTCGTTGCGCATCAGGTACTCGAGCAGCTCGAACTCGCGCTGCGTGAGGTCGAGCTGGCGGCCGCCGCGCAGGACCTCGTGGGTGTCGGGATTCAGCTTCAGGTCGCCGACTGAGATCGCAGCCTGGCCGCGTGGCGGGCGGCGCCGCAGCAGCGCTCGCAACCGTGCCAGCAGCTCCTGGCGCTCGAACGGCTTGACGAGGTAATCGTCGGCGCCGGCATCGAGGCCCTCGACCCGTGATTCAACGGCGTCCCGGGCAGTGAGCACGAGGATCGGGACGTCATCGGTCTCGCGCAGGGTCTTGGCCACCTCGATCCCGTCCAGTTTCGGCAGGCCGAGGTCGAGGATCACCAGGTCGGGAAGGAAAGCGTGCGCCTCGTCGAGGGCGGCCATGCCGTCCCCGGCGACGCGGACGTCGTAGCCCTCCATCCGCAGCGAACGCTGCAAAACCTGCGAGATGGCGTCGTCATCCTCTACGACGAGGACGCGTGCGGGCCGCTCAAAATCGCTGCTATTGGTCATCGCGCTCCAAGATGGTAAGTCCGCGGCGGCCCCTGTGGGAAAGACTCTTCAACACTCTTTACAGCCGCTTGAGCCGATGTTCGCCTGAATAGACGTTGATCCGGCCCTTACGGGCGAACCCGCAGAGCGTGATGTTGCGATTCTGGGCGAGCTCAACGGCCAGTGACGTGGGCGCTCCGACGCCGACCAGCACTGGCCCGCCGGCCACCGCCGCCTTCTGGACCAGTTCGAACGAGAGGCGACCGCTTACGCACAGGAGGAGGCGACTGAAGGGCAACAGGCCTTCTCGTAGCGCCCAGCCGATCACCTTGTCCATGGCGTTGTGACGGCCGACGTCCTCGCGCACGCAGATCAGCTTGCCGGAGGCGTCGAACAATCCGGTGGCGTGCAGTCCGCCGGTGATCGCGAAGCCGGGTTGGAGGAGCTTGTCGGGGAGCCCGGCGAGCAGGTCTCGCGTCAGCGGCGGCTCCGTCCACGGTGGGAGCGGCTCGCTGTGGACGGTGATCTCCTCGATCGCGCCCTTGCCGCAGACTCCGCAGGACGACGTTGTGTAGAAGCGCCGTGTGCCGAGCTCGCGTAGCGGCGGTCCCGCGATCACGACGGTGTTCTTGGCGAAGTCATCGGTCAGTCCGGCCGCCCGGGGGCCGTCGATCAGGCCCTCGCCATAGAGGAATCCGAGCCCCAGTTCCTCATCGTGGCCTGGGGTTCGCATGGTGACAGCGATCGGCTCCGCGTCGATCCGGACCTCGAGCGGTTCCTCAACGGCGACCGAGTCCTGCTCGCCGTCATGCACGACAATCTTCACTGACCCAGGTGTAGGCTGGATTGAGGGCGCTGACACTGGGTAGGACGCTATCGGGTGAGGCTCGCCGACCGGGAAGTCGGCGCCACCGCGGCAGTAAGTCAATCGAACTACTGGTCTTGCCTGCCGGAGCTGCATGTTCCGGTACCACAGGTAGGACAAGAAAGGATTCGTATTGATTTTCAGGAGCACGTCTGGCCGCCCAGTTGCACTTCGCGCCACCTGCCTGATCCTGACCGCCGCGATCGCGATGATCGCGCTCAGCGCGTGCGGGAGTGGCTCCAACGGGTCGGCCGTCTCGACATCGGGCAAGGTCAACGGCCACACCGTCCAAGGGCTCTACGGCTCGCTGCCGGCAGCCGGGACTCCGACCGCCGGCGGGACGATCACGATGGGCCAGTTGAGCGGCGATACGCCCACATACTTGTTTCCGATCATCCCCGGCGCCAACGCTACCGATGGCACCGGTTTCCTGATCGACCAGCTCTACATACCGCTCTACAACCTGCAGGTCGGCGGCTCGATGCAGGTCAATTACGCCACCAGCGCGGCGCTGCCACCGAAGTTCTCCGACGGCGACAAGCGCGTCACGATCCAGCTGCGTCCGGGCCTCGATTGGTCCAACGGCCAGCCGGTTACGGCCAACGACGTGCTCTTCTCGATCGCCATCCTGAAGGCAGCCGTGAAGGCGAGCCCGGCCAACTGGGACCAGTACACGCCGGGCCTGGTGCCGGACAACATCGCCAGCGCCAGCGCCGCCAACCAACGTACCGTCGTGCTCACGTTCACCAAGTCCTACAACCCGGCCTATCTGCTTGGCAACGAGCTTGCCTACACGCTGATCCCGATGCCCAGCCGTGAATGGGACATCGACGCCACGGCCGGGCCGCCTGTCAACTGGCACGTACCCGCCAACGCAAAGAAGATCTACGAATACTTGAACCAGCAGGGTTCGTCGCTGTCGACGTTCAGCAAGAGTCCGCTCTGGAAGGTTGTCGACGGACCCTTTGCGCTCGGGAGCTTCAGCACTACCAACGGCTCCTTCAGCTTGAACGCGAACCCGCGCTACACACTGACCGGCAAGGTGCGGTTCTCCCACCTGGCGGTGAACACCTACACGAGCGCCACGGCACAACTGAACGCGCTCCGCTCCGGAGCGCTCGACGTGGGCGTGAACATCGACTTCTCCGAACTCGGCTCGGTGCCCGGTCTGCGCGACGCCGGCTACGCGGTCTATGGCTATCCGAACATCGGCACGTTCGGAATGATCATCAACTTCAAGGACAAGACCGGTCACTTCAACTCGATCATCGGCCAACTGTACGTACGGCAGGCGCTCGCGCACCTGATCGACCAGCCCGCCTACATCAAGGGGATCTTCCGCGGTGCCGCCGCGCCCGCCTATGGTCCGCTTCCGACACTGCCGAAGACGCCGTTCACGCCCGCCGACGCGGGTATCGATCCGTACCCTTACAGCGTCTCGGCTGCCGCGAAGCTGCTCCGAAGCCACGGCTGGAAGGTCGTTGCCGGCGGTCAGACCACCTGTGCGAAGGCAGGGACCGGTCCCGGTGACTGTGGTGCGGGCATCCCGGCGGGGACGCCGCTGACGTTCAAGCTCTGGTCCACGCCGGCGGGCGAGACCGTTTCGATCCCGCTCGAGTCAGATGCATTCGCCACGGCTGCCAAGCAGGTCGGTGTCCAGGTCCAGCAGGGCACGAAGACGTTCAACTTCCAGATCCAGAACTTCAACAACACCAATCCCGCCGCCGCCCAGTACACGAACCAATGGGCGATGGCCAACTGGGGTGAGTACGGCACAACTCCGTACCCAACCGGTGAGAACCTATTCAACACCAGCGGCAGCTCGAACATGGGCGCCTACAGCAGCCCTACGACCGACGCGCTGATCAACAGCGCGATTTACGGAAAGCAGGCATCGGCCGCCACCGCGGTCGCGGATCACCTCGCCAAAGACGTTCCGATGCTGTTCCTACCATGCGCCGACGTGATCGATGCCGTCAGCAACAAGGTCGGTGGGACGACCGACTCGTTCCTGGCTATGACCCAGGACGTCTTCTATCCGCAGTATTGGTATGTGAAGAAGTCCGCGTGACCAGAGACGAATGGATCACGGCGTTCGCACGCGAGCTCGGCGTCGAACCGCCGAGTGCGCTGCAGGCCGACGAGCTGCTGAAGCTCGCATCGACGGCCGCCCACTCATCGGAGCGGGCGGCCGCGCCACTCGCCTGCTGGGTGGCTGCGCGAGCAGCGGTCACGTCCGAGCAGTTCCATGCGGCAGCTGAGCGCGTCAACGAGGGCTAGCTAAACGCCGCTCGGCTGCTGCCAGATCCTCCGGCGTGTTGATGCTCAGCTGGTCGACCGGATCAGTCGATGGGACCGACGCAGGCGCACAAATAGAGTGCGCCTGTGCTGCCTTCATCGAAAGATTGGCTGCCAACGCCTCACGCAACTGGGGGAGGATCGCGCGGCGGTACAGGGAAGGAAAGGGCTGGTTGGGCGCAAGCGTGGCCAGGTCGGCCGGCGACGCCGTCAGCGCGGCGAGCGCCACTGCTGAGACGAACGGCATGTCGCACGGGATCGCGAGCACCGCCCGGTACTGCTGAAGGGCGGTGAGGATGCCGAGGAGGGGGTGAGTCGGCTCGTCGGGCTCGATCAGGACCGGCACGTCGAGGTGGGGGAGGCGGGTGGTCAGTTTTGCCACCACGACGGCGTCGAGGCCCGCCTCCCGGGCCGCTTTGAGCGGATATTCGATCAGTGGGACGCCGGCCAGTTCCACGAGCGCCTTGTCGCCCCCGAGCCGGCTGCCGCGGCCGCCTGCCAGTACCGCCACAGTGACCGTCATCGCACCAGTTTCCCAGGCAGGAAGATTCCGCCGGAGGTCGAAGTACATCTCCTGTAGAAGATGGCTGCCGCCCGCACTGCGAACAAGACTCGGAAACCGGCCTCCAAGAGCGGTAGGACTGGTGGTGGCCAGCGGGGCACGACCGGACGCAAAACTCCTGCTCGGGGCAAGAAGCGCCCGCCCACGCGGGCCACGCGGTCGTTGGTCGCCAGCCGGCCGGCGCTGCGCAGCGTGCGCGACCTCGAGCCGCACCAGATCGACGTGCTCGCGCTTGCGATGGTCGCGATCGGGATCTTCCTCGGCGGCGTCGCCTACGGGGCCTGGGCCGGCGGGTCGCTCGGGCACGGCGTACTGAGCGCGCTGGAGCTGTTGATCGGCAAGCTTGCGTACCTGGCGCCGATCGCGCTCGTGCTGACTGGCATTCGCGTGCTCGTCCGCGACGTGGACGTGGCGCCGGCGACAAGGCCTCTACGGAGCGGCACGATCTGCCTGCTGCTGGCGCTCGCGCTCGCGTTCGCGGCGGGCACGTTGGGATTCGGCCCAGGTAAGACGCCTTCTGCCGGGTTCTGGTCCGCGGCCGTGCTGAAACCGCGCGGCGGGTTGCTCGGCGGCGTCGAGTTCTACGTGATCGGGCACCTGCTGTCTTCGGCCGGAGCCGACATCCTCGCTGTCTTCCTCCTGATCGCCGGCGTGATCCTGTTGAGCGGCGCCACTTTCGCCTCCGTCATCAACAACAGCCGTCGCCATGCTGTGACAGCGCTTCGTCGCGACCCAGGGACGCGCAGTGCCACACGGCGGGCTGAGATCCGGGCGGCGCGGCTGCAGCGCACCGAGGATGAACAGGAGCCTATGACCGTGCCCGAGCCCGGGGAGACCGAGCTGATCGTGCGTGCGACGCATGTCGAGGCGCCGCCCATCGATGTCTACGAGGATGCTAAGGGCCAGCGCAGCTTCGCGGTGGACGAAGTCGAGGATCCCGACGGTCCGGATCCGGCGGCCTTCACACCGGACGAGCCGGCTGAGTTCGACGAGTTCGTCGGACTCGACGCGTCGGGCGAGACCCAGGAGATGGACGCCGTCGACTACGACGAGACGGCTGACGAACCTGAGCCGCCGGCCGGACCCGCGCGTGAGGTCGATCCCAGCGAGCTGACTCCGGCCGGGCGCTACCGCGGCTCGGTCACCGACGACCCCGACTTCATCTGGCGCGTGCCCTCGGCGCGCTTCCTCGTCCGCTCGACGGGTGAGGCGGCCAAGCCCGACACCACGGGGCAGGCGCAGACGGCAAAGACACTGGTCGAGGCGCTCGGGCACTTCGGAATCGAGTCGAAGGTCGTCGGCCAGGTCAGCGGTCCGCACATCACGCGTTACGAGATCAGGCTTGCACCGGGAACCAAGATGTCGAAGGTCGCCAACCTCAAGGACGACCTCGCCTACGCGCTCGCGGCGACCGATATCCGGATCCTGGCCCCGATTCCGGGAAAGACCGCGGTCGGAGTCGAGGTTCCGAACCTGCGCCGGCGGATCGTGCATCTCGGCGACGTTTTCCAGGAGCCGCCCGCCGACTGGTCACCGTTGACCGTGTGGCTCGGCAAGGACATCGCCGGCCGCGCGATCGGCGCCGACCTCGCGAAGATGCCGCACCTGCTCGTTGCCGGCACCACCGGAGCCGGTAAGTCGGCCTGCGTGAACTCGATGCTTTCGTCGATCCTGTTGCGGGCGACACCGCACGAGGTGCGCCTCGTGCTCGTCGATCCGAAGCAGGTCGAGCTCAACCACTATGAGTCGATCCCGCACCTGCTGACCCCGGTGATCACAAGCCCCAAGATGGCCGCCAACGCGCTGCAGAACCTGGTGCGTGAGATGGAGCAGCGCTACGGAATCATGTCGCTGGCGCGGACGCGCTCGTTGCCTGAGCTCAACAAGTTCCGGGCCGGACGGGGCGAGACAGCGCTGCCGTACATCCTCTGTGTGATCGACGAACTCGCGGACCTGATGATGGTCGCACCGGCCGATGTCGAGGACTCGATCATCCGCCTCGCTCAGAAGGCCCGTGCCGTGGGGATCCACCTCGTGCTCGCGACCCAGTCGCCACGCGTGGACGTCATCACCGGCATGATCAAGGCCAACGTGCCATCGCGGATCGCGTTCGCGGTTTCGAGCCAGACCGACTCGCGCGTGATCCTCGACCAGAACGGCGCCGAGTCGCTGCTCGGTCAGGGCGACATGCTGTTCTCGCCGGTAGGCACCAACAAGCTGCAGCGCATCCAGGGCGCCTACGTCGACGAGGAGCAGATCGCCGAGTTGACGGAGTCGTGGCGCCGGCAGGGTGAGCCGGAGCTCCGTGCGGAGCTGCTCGAGGAAGTCAACGACCCTGACGCCCCGGCCGAAAGCGGTGCAGACGAAGGCTTTGATCCCGACGAAGACCCGTTGCTCGAGGAGGCGATCAGCCTGGTCGCATCGATGGGCACGGCCTCGACCTCAATGCTGCAGCGACGTTTGCGGCTGGGCTACACGCGCGCCGGCCGGGTGATCGACATGCTCGAACGGCGCGGGATCATCTCCGGTTACGAGGGCTCCAAGCCGCGTCAGGTGCTGATCACCGAAGCCGACGTTCCGCGGATCCTCGTGGCGCTGGCCGAGGGCGCCGGAGCGGCGCGCCCGGCGCCTCTGGCGGAGGGTGCCGGGGGGCTCGGTTCGGGTGCGACGGCGGTCCCCGACCCGCCCACGACCGAGCAGACGCTCGGCGACTAGCACCCCCAGACTGTAAGAAACGCCGAATTCCGGCATGCCTGCAGGGCTTTATGCAGGTGTGACCGCCTATCGCAGCGTAGGCTTCGGGGTATGGCGGAGATCGGCTCGACTCTACGCGAGGCGCGGATGCGCGCGCGCATCGATATCAGCGAGGTGGAGGCGGGCACGAAGATCCGTGCGAAGTACCTGCGCGCGCTGGAAAACGAGGAGTGGGATCTGCTCCCGGGGCCTGTCTACGTCCGAAGCTTTCTGAAAACCTACGGCGACTATCTGGGGCTTGATAGCCGACTGCTGATTGACGAGTTCAAGCGGCGCTACGAGCGGCCGATGGAGCACGAGGTCATGGCGATGGCTTCGACCGCACGCGAGCGTGAGCGCCATCGCGACCGTCATCGCAGCCCAAACCGGATCGCCGGTGCGCTGCTGTCGCCGCGCAGCGTGATCGTCGTCGCGCTTGTCGTGATCGTGGTCGCGCTGTACGTGATCGGCAGCCAGACCGGAGGCAGCAACAACTCTGGCAACGGCAACGTGGCGACGCCGCCGACGACCACGACCCACCACAGCACCCAGACAAACACGATCACACGGCCGCAAACCACCACCACGAAGACCACGAACACGACGCCGCCACCAACCAAGGCGACGCTTTCGCTGGTGCCGACCGACACCGTCTGGATCTGCGTCGCGAACCAGGCGGGCACCCCGCTGATCACAGCGAAGGACTACACCGCCGGGGAGACGATCCCGACGTTGTCCGCCAAGGCGCTGCTGATAACGATGGGCAACACGAGCGTCACCATGACCGCGAACGGCAAGGCCTACCCCCTGAGCGGCGGCAACGTGACCAGCCTCAAGGTCACGGATCGTGGCGTGACGACGCTGACAACGACACCCAAGGGCTGCGACTAGTGAGCGACGCCGCGGTGTTCACGGGGCGTGCCGCGGTGCGCGCGGGCATCCTCGTGACCGGCACTGAGGTTCTGACCGGGATCATCAGCGATCGCAACGGGCCGTGGCTGTCCGAGCGGCTGCTCGACCTCGGCGTTGATGCGGCCATGATCGAGATCGTCGGGGACCGCCCCGAGGATCTGCTCACGGCGCTCGAGCAGATGGCGGCGACCGGCGTCGCGCTGATCGTGACGAGCGGCGGCCTCGGGCCGACGGCCGATGACCTCACCGCCGAGATCGTCGGGCGCTTCTGCAAGCGCCAGATGGTGCTCGACGACGCGCTCGAGGCGCGCATCGCAGAGATCATCAAGCCCGCGCTGCAGCGCTGGCCGGATGCCGATCGCGACGCGCTGAGCGCCGCCAACCGCAAGCAGGCGGTCATTCCCGAAGGCGCCACGGTGCTGGCTCCGCGCGGCACTGCGCCGGGCCTGGTGGTGCCGCCGGCGGTCGGCACCGGCGGGCCGACGGTGGTGGTTATGCCCGGGCCGCCGAGTGAGCTGCAGCCGATGTGGGCGGATGCGGTCGCGTCTGAGGCGTTCCAGGGTGCGATCGCCGGCGCGACGGAGTACAGGCACAAGATCGTGCGCCTCTTCGGCATACCGGAGGCGGAGATCGCCAACACCCTGCGGGAGGCGGACGCCGCCGGGCTGGCGCTCGCGCCGCTCGAGATCACCACCTGCCTGCGGCGCGGTGAGATCGAGGTCTCGACCCGCTTCGAGCCCGGCGCGCAGGCGGACTACGACGCGCTTGTCGACTTCATCGCCTCACGCCACGCGAACTACCTGTTCTCGCGCGACGGCAGCACCATCGACGAGCAGGTGGCGTCGATGCTGCTTGCCGAGCACGAGACGATCGGCGTCGCCGAGTCGTGTACGGGCGGCCTGCTGACCGCCCGCCTGACCGACCGTCCGGGCTCGTCGGAGTACGTGATCGGCGGTGCCGTGGTCTACAGCAACGCCGCCAAGTCCGATCTGGTCGGCGTCGATCCCGAGTTGATCGCGACGTATGGGGCCGTGTCGGTCGAGGTCGCGCGTGCGCTCGCCGACGGCGCCCGGCACCGCTTCGGCACCTCCGTCGGCGTCGGCATCACCGGCGTTGCGGGGCCGGCGGGCGGGACGCCGGAGAAGCCAGTCGGGTTCGTGTGCTTCTCGGTCTCCTACGGGCAACCGGGTAGCGACGCCGCCGATCGGGTTCTGACGCGCACCTCGAACCTCCCGGGTGATCGCGCCACCGTGCGCGAGCGCTCCACCACCGTCGCGATGCACCTGATCGAGCGGGTGCTGCGCGGCGAGAGCGACTGAGGGGCTTTCCGGTTGGTGACGCGGCCCGCTGGCCGCGTCACTTCTTGGATCGTGGCTGGTGGGCTGCTGGGCTGGTGGATCGGTCGCCTGGATCGTGGATGTGGCTCGGGGTGGGCCGCCGACTTGGGAGTCCCTGAAAGTGGCCTTCGCACATGTGCCGTCTTTGTGTCCGTTTGTGCCGACTCTGTGCCAAAAACGGGGTCTGCGACATGATTGGCGCACTCTCGTCACACAGGCTTGACATTTGCCTCTTGTACGAACAGACGTTCTACGGTTCCGTCCGGTCCAGGCCGTAGCGTGGGCGTCCATTGAGCGTTGAGACAAGGAGCCAAACGAGCATGAGTGAACAGGACAAGGCAGGCGCCAAGCCTGGTGCATCGGCGGATCCGAAGTCCGATGCCAAGCGCCAGGCGGCGCTGCAGGGTGCGCTGACCCAGATCGAGCGGCAGTTCGGTAAGGGCACCGTGATGAGGATGGGCGACCCGGGCGCGCGCGTGGCGGTTGACGCGATCCCGACGGGAGCACTGTCGCTCGACCTCGCGCTCGGGATCGGTGGTGTGCCGCGCGGCCGCATCATCGAGATCTTCGGCCCAGAATCTTCGGGTAAGACGACGCTCGTCTACCACATCCTCGCGGAGGCTCAGAAGCTCGGCGGCGTATGCGCGTTCGTGGACGCTGAGCACTCGATGGACCCGCTGTACGCGCAGCGGATCGGCGTCGATATCGACGAGCTGCTGGTGTCGCAGCCGGACTACGGTGAGCAGGCGCTGGAGATCGTCGACATGCTGATGCGCTCGGGCGCGGTCGATGTGATCGCTGTCGACTCGGTCGCGGCGCTGACGCCGCGCGCTGAGCTGGAAGGCCAGATGGGCGACCAGACCGTCGGCTCGCAGGCGCGGATGATGTCGCAGGCGATGCGCAAGCTCACCGGCACGCTCAACCGCACGCAGACGTTGTGCGTGTTCACGAACCAGATCCGTGAGAAGGTCGGCGTCATGTTTGGCTCGCCGGAGACGCAGCCGGGCGGTCGCGCATTGAAGTTCTATGCCTCGCAGCGGCTCGACATCCGCCGCATCGAGACCTTGAAGGACGGGACGGAGGCCGTTGGCAACCGCGTGCGCGTCAAGGTCGTCAAGAACAAGGTCGCGGCGCCGTTCAAGCAGGCGGAATTCGACATTGAGTTCGGTCGGGGCATCTCGACTTCGGGCTGCCTGCTCGATTACGGCATCGAGCACAACATCGTCACCAAGTCGGGCTCGTTCTTCTCATATGGCGAAGAGCGCCTCGGCCAGGGTCGCGGCAACGCCAAGGCGTATCTGGACGAGCACCAGGAAGTCGCCAAGGAGATCGAGTCGAAGGTCTACGCCATCCTCGGGATCGGGCAGGACCTCGTGAAGCCGATTGAGCACACGGACCCACCCGAGGGCGACTTCGAAGAGGAGCTCGGGGCAGCCGCCTGAGCAAGATCGGCTTGCGCCAGATCGTCTAGTGGAAGATCGGTTTGGGTCAGATCGTCTAGTGGAGGGCGACGGATCAAGCGAGCCAAGGACGCAGGGCGCGACGCGTACGGACATGCGCGAGCGACCGAGGACACCGGATCGCGCCGATCCGCCGCCCGCAGGCAAGGGTCTGGAACTCGCCTATCGGTACCTGAACAAGCGGGAGCGGACCGTAGCCGAGGTCCGTGCCCGCCTGGAGAAGGCCGAGATCCCAGAGGGGGAGATCGACGCGGTGGTCGCGGAGCTGGTCGAGCTCGGCTATGTGAACGATGCGCGCTATGCGCGCGTGTTCACTGAGGACAAGCGTGCGCTTGAGGCGTGGGGAAATGAGCGCATCGCCCGAGCGTTGCGGGGGCGGGGGATCGATGGCGACCTGATCGAGGCGGCGCTCACAAGCCCAGGCGAAGACGATGCGGAAGCAGGTGAGCCAACCGGTGAGTTCGGTCGCGCGGTAGCGCTGCTGGTGCAACGATTTCCCGTTGGTCCGGCCGCGCCGCGGGACCGGGAGCGCGCGTTCGGCGTGCTGGTGCGCAAGGGCTACGAGAGTGAGACGGCAGCCGACGCTGTCAGGGAGTGGGCACGGCGGGCACCGGTATGAGCCGGTTCACAGGGCGTTGGGGGCGCGATAGGATCGCAGATAGCGAACGAACGGCCGGGATGGCCGGTGAGAAACAACCCTGGAAATCCCAATGAATTTGACACCGGTACAGCTCCCAGCAGAAGGAGAATCCGCCCGCTCGGTCGCTCCTGATAATTGAAGAGGTTGAGCGGTTCGCGACTTTGTGGACCGTTGGAGAGGAACGACCATGGACGTCATCGTTGCCGCAGCGTTGATAGCCGTAGGGATTGTCGTCGCTGCGGTGGTGTATGCGCGTGTGACCGGCGCCGGGAGGCTGCCCGCTCACTCGGGCGGGGGCACGACGCATTCGCTCGAGGGCGCAGCTAACACCACCGACGCACCGCCGCCACCGCCACCGCCACCGGCCACAAGCAATGGCGGTGGTAAGGCACATAACGAGGAGCTGCTCAAACGCGAGCACGAGCTCGGTCTGCGCGAGGCGCAGGTGGTCGAGCGTGCGAGCCTGGTCGACCACCAGCGGGAAGAGCTGGTGCACGAGTTGGAGCGGATCTCCGGTCTCTCGGCGATCCGTGCGAAGCAGATGCTGGTTGAGACCGTCGAGGACGAGGCTCGACAGGAGGCCGCCCGCCGGCTGCGCCAAATCGAAGACGACACCAGGCGCGAGGCGGATCGGCGAGTGCGCAACATCCTCGCGGTGGTGATGCAGCGGCTGGCCGCCGGCCACGCCACGGAGACGACGGTATCCGTGGTTCAGCTCTCCTCCGACGACATGAAGGGGCGGATCATCGGCCGCGAGGGCCGCAACATCCGTGTCCTGGAGACGCTCACCGGCGTCGACTTCATCATCGACGACACCCCGGGTGCGGTCGTGCTCTCAGGCTTCGACGGCGTCCGCCGTGAGATCGCTCGGCTGACCCTGGAGAAGTTGCTGCAGGACGGGCGCATCCACCCGGCGCGAATCGAGGAGGTCTACTACCAGGTCAAGTCCGATCTGGAGACCCACATCGTCGAGGCTGGTGAGGAGGGCGCTTTCGAAGCCGGCGTCCAGGGTTTGAATCCTGAGCTCGTCCGGTACCTGGGCCGGCTGAAGTTCCGGACCAGCTACGGCCAGAACGTGCTCGCACATTCGGTCGAGGTCTCACGTCTGGCGGCGATGATGGCTTCGGAGCTGGGCGCGAGCGCCAAGACATCGCGCCGTGCCGCGCTCCTGCACGACATCGGCAAGGCGGTCACGCACGAGGTTGAGGGTCCGCATGCGCTGGTCGGAGGCTCCCTGGCGCGCAAGTTCGGGGAGACGGAGGCCGTCGTCCACGCGATGGAGGCCCACCACAACGAGGTCGAGCCTCAGACCGTTGAAGCGGTGATCGTCCAGGCGGCGGACGCGCTCTCAGGCG
The DNA here is from genome assembly GCA_036268195.1 of Solirubrobacteraceae bacterium. Taxonomy (GTDB): domain Bacteria; phylum Actinomycetota; class Thermoleophilia; order Solirubrobacterales; family Solirubrobacteraceae; genus Palsa-465. The sequence goes on along the minus strand of DATAUP010000036.1, from coordinate 67,707 downwards.
CGCGGCCGGGCGCACGCGGTGAGTCGCTCGAGCTGTACGTCAAGCGCCTTCGTGACCTTGAGGAGATCGCCAACAATCACCCAGGGGTCGAGAAGGTCTACGCGATGCAGGCGGGCCGTGAGATTCGCGTGATCGTGGCACCGAGTGCCGTCGATGACGCCGGCGCGACGCTGCTCTCCTTCGAGATCGCCCGCAACATCGAAAAGCAGCTCGAGTACCCGGGGCAGATCAAGGTCACCGTGATCCGGGAGTCGCGCGCCGTCGACTATGCCCGCTGAGACGGCGCCTGATCGCGCGAATGTGATCGACCGGTGGTAGACGGACAAGCCAACCGCACGACTACTCTTGGGGCCGTGAAGCGCTACCACCTGACCACATTCGGATGCCAGATGAACGAGCACGACTCGGAGCGCATGAAGGGCATGCTCGAGTCGCTCGGTTATAGCGAGGTGGCAGAGCGCCGTGAGGCTGATCTGATCCTGTTCAACACGTGCTCGATCCGTGAGAAGGCCGATGAGCGCTTCATTGCGCACCTGCACGAGGCGAACGCGCTCAAGCGACGTACCCCGAACACCGTGATCGGCGTCGGCGGCTGCTGGGCCCAGTCCGTGAAGGACGAGGTCTTCCAGCGCTTCCCGTTCGTTGACGTGGCCTTCGGCCCCGGGCAGGTGCACAAGCTCGCGGAGTTTCTGACCAGCGAGTCGCTGACCGCGCAGGGCTATTTCGAGTTCGAGTCCTTCACTGGTGATCTGCCGGTCAAGCGCGCACGTGACTTCCAGGGGTGGCTGCAGATCAGCGTCGGCTGCAACTGCGTCTGCTCCTACTGCATCGTGCCCTCCACCCGTGGGCGCGAGGTCAGCCGCGACCCCGGCGCGCTGATCGCCGAGGTCGAGCGCCTGGCGGCCGATGGTGTCACTGAGGTCACGCTGCTGGGGCAGAACGTCAACTCGTACGGCCGCGACCTTCCGGGCGAGACGCGGATCTCGTTCTCCGAGCTGCTGCGGCGCGTCGACGCGGTGCCTGGGATCGAGCGGATCCGCTATACCAGCCCGCATCCCAAGGACATGCGCGAGGACGTTGTCCGTGCGCACGCGGAGTTGCGTGCCCTCTGCGAGCACATTCACCTGCCGCTGCAGTCCGGCTCGAGCGCAATGCTTAAACGGATGCGACGCACGTATACCCGTGAGCGGTACCTTGACCGGGTCGCGCTGATCCGTGAGCACGTGCCCGACTGTGCGCTCACGACAGACATCATCGTCGGCTTCCCGGGCGAGAGCGAGGACGATTTCCGTCAGACGCTGGAGATCGCTGAGGCGGTCGGTTATGACGGCGCGTTCACATTCATCTACTCGCCGCGGCGCGGTACCGAGGCGGCGGAGATGCCCGACCAGATCCCGCACGAGGTCAAGGTCGAGCGGCTCGAGCGGCTCGTCGAGGTGATTCAGCGGCGCGCCAGCGAACGCGCGCAGCGGTTCGTTGGACGTACGCTCGACGTGTTGGTGGAGGGACCGTCGCGAACGGATCCCAGCCGCCTGCGCGGCCGCAGCCGCCACAACAAGGTCGTGAACTTCGACGGACTCGGAGAACCCGGCGACTTCGTCCAGGTACAGATCACTGGTGCGACCAGCCAAACGCTCACCGGCGAAATGTCGCTGATCGCCCGCGCCGTCGGGTAGCGCCACCGCGTATGCCGCGTATCTTCCAGAAGCGCAAGGATCTTGCGCTCGACCGCATGTTCGAGACGCGCAGCGAAGCGTGGGCTGCCGTCGGCTTGAACGTCGAGATCAACCGGCATGCCGTGCGGCGGTCAGCGCGGCGGCTTCCGGTCGAACTGGCGGCGTTGATCGCCGTCGTGCTCGGTGAGAACTGGGCGCGCGACCACATCCACGACCTCTACGTGCGGAGCAAGAACCACCCGCACGCCCCGGCCCATCACTGGATCGTCGGCAAGGGACCCGTGACGGTCGCTGCCGTGCTCCTCGTGCTGGCACTGGGCTGGCTGATCTCCCGCGACCTGGCGAAGGTCGTGCCCGCCCTGTCCCGCCGCATGGATCCCGCCACGGCCGGGACGGTCGAATTCCTGATCCGGTTCATCACGGTCGCGGCCACCGTGCTCGGTGCCCTGGCTGTGGGCGGCATTGCGCTGAAGGTGCTGGCCGTCGGCGGCGCGTTCACCGCGGTGGTCCTCGGTCTCGCGGCGCAGCAGACGCTGGGGAACCTGTTCGCCGGGATGGTCCTGCTGAGCGCGCGCCCATTCCGGTTGGGGGAGCGTGTGCGCCTGCAGGCGGGCGTGCTGGCGGGCTCCATGGAGGGCGTCGTGTCGTCGCTCGGCCTGCTCTACACGACGCTCTCACGCGGTGAGGAGCGCGTGATGATCCCCAACAACGTCGTGCTCTCCGCGGCGGTGCTACCGCTGCGCGAGCCAAACCCGGTCGACGTCAGGGTCACGCTCAACTCAGGTATCAGCCTCACCCACATGCAGTCGATCCTCGACACGAACATCTCGGTCCCCACGCGGAAAGCACCGAACGTGCTTTTGGAGGAGATCAACGGTGACTCCGTCGTCGTCCGCGTGCAGGCGACGCCGGACCGCCACTCGGACGGCGCACGCCTGGCGGACGAGATCATCTCGGCGCTGCTGAGCGTCACCGGCCAGCACAGAGCTACCGCCGATGCCGGCGCGCCGCGAAGCTGACGGCTACCGCGCCATACGGCTGACGGTTAGCGCGCCGCGAAGCTGTCGGCTACGCGTCCACCGGACGCAGGCGCATGATCGGGATCCGCCGGCCGATCTTCGCGGTGCGCTCGCGGTAGTCCTGGTATCCCGGGTACACCCGCTCGGCCAGGGCGAACAGTCGCTCCCGTGCGAGCTCATCGGTGACCTCGGTCGCGGTGTAGTTGCCCGAGCGGTCGCCGCGCGCGAGCCGCGCTGCGGGATTCGCCTTGAGGTTGTGGTACCAGGCCGGGTGCCGGGCACCGCCCCAGTTGGAGGCGATCAGGATCACGTCCGCAGCGTCGTTGAAGTAGAGGACGGCCGTCGTGCGAGGCTGCCCGGACTTCGCGCCAGTCGTCGTCATGCTCGCGAACGGCATCGCCATGCGCACGCCCAAACGGCCACGGGTGAGCCGGTGCAGGAACGGGTCCGCGTACTTGCCGAGGTCGACAGCGAGGCGCCTGATGGGGGCGACTGTGAGCGCCCGCTGGAGAACGCGGATTCCGGCGCCGCCGCCGGTCTCGGGGTGAAACGACGGGATCCCGCTAGCGGTCATCCGGTCGCTTCCCGACCTGACGTTCGGAGACCCTGCGTGCGACCCCTGCTCCGCCCAGGAGCCGCTGGCCGAAGGCGGAGAGATCGGGCGCCACGGCCGCCAGATTGGCGCCAAGACGCAACCCGAGCGGAGCCACGGCGACTTCGCCGCGGTTGCGTTCGATTGCTTTGACTGCGGCGTCGGCCACCTGCTCTGGCGAGCTGGTGCCGATACCGGGCGGAAGCTTCAGGCCGGTGTCGGCGAACATGCCGGCGTCGCGGACGAAGCCCGGCAGGATCACGGAAACGCCCACACCGTTACCGCGCAGGTCGGCCCGGGCGCCGTGCGCGAACCCACGCAGACCGAATTTGGCGGCGCTGTAGACGGACGAGGCCGGCGCGGCCGCCTTCCCGGAAAGCGAGGAGATCAGCACGATGTGCCCGCGTTCGCGCTGCACCATCGCCGGTGCGAGCGCACGCGTCAGCGCGATCGGTGCGCGCAGGTTGACCTCGAGCATCGCGTCGATCTGGGCGGGGCTCAGCTCCAGTAGATGACCCGAGGCCGGCAGGGCCGCGTTCGCGACGAGAATGTCGACCTCCGCGGCCGCGTCGGCGAGCCGCTCGACGTCAGCTCGCGTCGCGAGGTCCGCCGCGATTGCGCGCGCACCAAGCTCGTCGGCGAGCGGCGTGAGCACGTCGAGCCTGCGACCGCTCAGCACCAGTTGGCCGCCCCGGTCGTGCAGCGCCCGGGCAAGTGCGTGGCCGATGCCTCCGGTGGCTCCAGTCAGCAGGATCTTGGCTCCGGTGACCTTCATCGGAACACGCTCGATACGCCTTTGATCACCGCGGGCACGATACTGCCCAGCAATGTCACGTCGAGATGTCATCGCGCTGTTCGGGCCGACAGCCGTAGGAAAGACCGCGGTCGCGATCGCGCTCGCCCGGGTCCTGCGACGGGAGGGCGAGGATCCTGTGGCTGTCTCGGCCGACGCCCTGCAGGTCTATGCGGGGCTCGAGATCCTCACCGGAGCGGCGTCCGCCGCCGAGCGCGCTGAGCTCGAGCACCGGTTGATCTCGTTCCTGCCGGTGGACGCGCAATTCAGCGCAGGGCAATACGCCGAGCTCGCCCACAGTGAGATCGACGGGCTGCTGGTGGCCGGGCGCAGGCCGATCGTGGTGGGCGGTACTGGTCTGTATCTGCGTGCCGCGCTGGCAAACCTGTCGCTGAAGCCACCGCCGGCGGACGGCGCGCGCGACCGCTGGCTGGATCAACTGCAGCGAACCGGCCCAGAGGCGCTCCACGCGCTGCTCAACGTCCGCGCGCCGTGGGCGGCCGCGGACATCGCTCCGACCGACAGCCACCGGATCGTGCGTGCGCTGGAACTGCTCGAGGTGGGGGAGCTGGAGCCGCCGATGGAACAGTCCGAGCTGTGGACCCGGGAGGTCCGGCATCCGACGCTGCTCGTCGGGCTCGTGGCCGACCGGGAACGACTCTATGAACAGATCGACGAGCGTGTCGACGCGATGCTGGCGGTCGGCGTCGAGCAGGAGGTGCGCGCGGCTCACGCCGACGGGGCCAGCGCCACAGCGCGCAAGGCGCTCGGCTTCGACGATCTCCTGACCGGGCACGTGGACGCGATGAAACGCCGTACGCGCAACTACGCGCGCCGGCAGCTGACGTGGATGCGCAAACTCCCAGACGTCGTCTCAGTCGACGTCACCGACCGTCCGCCGGAGGACGTGGCGGCGGAGATCGCCGAACAGTGGCTGCGCGGATGAGCGATCAAATCATCTAGCCTGCGCGCGGTGAACTTCGAGAAGTGGCAGGCGCTCGGCAACGACTACGTGATCTTGGACGAGCGCTCGATCCCCTTTGCGCTGACGCCGGCGCGAATTCGGCGTCTTTGTGCTTTTCATACCGGAATTGGGTCCGACGGCATTCTCATTCTCCAGGCGCCCGATGAGCCGGGCTTTGTCGCGAACCTGCGGATCTTCAACCCAGACGGCTCGGAGGCCGGCCTCTCGGGTAACGGTGCGCGCCAAGCGATCCTGTTTCTGCGCCGCCGCCGTTGGACGAATGAGGACCGGTTCTCGATCAAGACGCTGGCCGGAGAGATCCGAGCGACGATCACGTCGCCCACCACCTGCAAGGTCGACATGGGGCGCGCGCGGCTGAGCGGGCCGGACTATCCCGGGGGCGCGCCGGACGGCGTGGGCGAGCTTGCGGCCGCCGGCCGCGAGTGGACCTTCCAGCACGTCGATGTCGGCAACCCTCAATGTTCGATGGAGGTTGAGTCCGAGAAGGACCTCGAGTTGCTCGACCTTGGTGCGATCGGGCCCTCCTTTGAGCACCACCACCTGTTTCCAAACCGCACCAACGTCTCCTGGTACACGGTCCTGGGACCCGGGCGTATCCGTGCGCGGATCTTCGAGCGCGGTGTCGGCGAGACCTCGGCCAGTGGCACCGGCGCGATCGGCGTCGCAGTCGCGTATGTACTCAAGGGCGGCGATTCGCCGGTGACCGTCATTCTCGACGGTGGCGAGCTCGAGGTCGAGGTGGGGGAAGACCTGCATATCAATCTGACCGGCTGGGCGGTTCCCGTCATGCGCGGGACGTTCGCCGAGGAGCTCCTGGAGGAGTTGCGTGAGACCGAGTAGCCGCCTTGAGAAGATCCCGCCGTACCTGTTCGCTGAGCTCGAGCGCAAGATCGCCGAGAAGCGCGCAGCAGGCATCGACGTGATCAGCTTGGGAATAGGCGACCCGGATACGCCGACGTACCCGGAGATCGTCGCGGCTGCTCAGCGGGCAGTTGCGATTCCTCGTACGCATCAGTATCCGAGTAACCGCGGGCGCCAGGACTTCCGCGAGGCGGTGGCGGCGTTCTACGCACGCCGGTTCGGGGTGGAGCTCGATCCAGACACTGAGGTGATGCCCGCGATCGGCGCCAAGGAGTGCATCTTCAACCTCAACCTCGCGTTCCTCGACCCCGGCGATGTAGCCCTCGCGAGTGACCCTGGCTATCCCGTCTACACGGGCGGACCGATTCTCGTCGGGGCCGAGCCGGTGCTGATGCCGCTCGTGCCGGAGCTTGGCTTTGCGCCTGATCTGGACCGCCTGTCAGCGGAGACGCTCGAACGCGCGCGGGTGATGTTCTTCAACTATCCGAACAACCCGACAGGCGCCACGGTGCCAGACGGATTCTTCGACCGAGTGGTCGAGATCGCCGGTGCCAACGACATCCTTGCGGTGCACGACAACGCCTACAGCGAGACCACGTACGACGGCTACGTCGCGCCTTCGTTCCTGGCGACGCCAGGGGCCAAGGAGGTCGGCGTCGAGGTCTTCTCCTGGTCCAAGGGGTACAACATGACCGGCTGGCGCTGCGCGGCGATCGTCGGCAACGCGGAGGCGATCGCCCATTACTGGCGGCTCAAGTCGAACATCGACTCGGGCCTGTTCGAGGCCGTACAGTTGGCGGGCATCGCCGCGCTCGATCCCGCGGTGGACGCTGATGTCAAGGGCATGAACGCCGTGTACGCAAGGCGCCGCGACCTGGTCTGCGATGCGCTTGCGCAGGCGGGTGTGAACGTCACGAAGCCGCAGGGCACGATCTACATCTGGGCGCCGGTCCCCGACGGCTTTGCAAGCTCGGCGGAGTACTGCGAGCACGTGCTCGAGCAGGCGGCCGTCGTGATCTCGCCGGGTGGCGCTTACGGACGCAGCGGCGAGGGCTTTTTCAGGATCTCGCTGACCACTCCGGACGATCGCCTGCTCGAGGCCGTCGAGCGATTGCGCGCCTTGTAGGCAAGCACTCCGGCGCGTTGTAATGTCGGATTAGTGCCTACAGCGCCGACATCTTCGAGACAGACCCGCGCGCGCCAGCGTGCGTACATGATCGCCGCGCTTGCAGAGGGCGGCGAGGAACAGCTTGGTGAGCTGCGCGAGTTGCTGCTGACCGCCGGCGTCGCAACGGTCGGAGCCAGCGTCCAGCACCGCGATCAGCCGCATCCGAACACGTACCTCGGTCCCGGCAAGCTCGCCGAGCTGAAGGACGAGATCAAGCGCGCCGACGCCAACGTGGTCGCTTGCGACGACGAGCTCTCGCCACGCCAGGAGCGCAACCTCGAGGAGGCGTTGGGCGTGCCGGTGATCGACCGCACTGCTGTGATTCTCGACATCTTCGCGGCGCACGCTCACACCGCCGAGGGCAAGCTGCAGGTCGAGCTCGCACAGCTGCAGTACAACCTCGCGCGCATGCGCGGCCTGTGGACCCACCTTGAGCGGCTCGGCGGCGGCGTTGGAACCAGAGGCCCCGGCGAGACCCAGATCGAGACCGACCGCCGACTGGCGCGTGACCGCATCTCCGCACTGAAGCGGAAGCTCTCCCAGGTCCGTTTGAACCGGTCGGTGATGCGGGCCGAGCGCGAGCGCGCACACTTCCCGCAGGTTGCTCTCGCCGGCTACACGAACGCCGGTAAGTCCACGCTGCTGAACGCGCTGACCGGCGCCGAGGTCGGCGTGCGCGATCGGCTGTTCCATACGCTGGACCCGGCAACCCGCGTGATGCGGGCCGGCGGCCGCGACTACCTGCTGACAGACACGGTCGGTTTCATCCGCAAGCTTCCGCACCAGCTGGTCGAGGCTTTCGGAGCGACGCTCGAGGAGACTCGCGTGGCCGATCTAATTCTGCACGTCGTCGACGGGTCGGCGCCCGAAGAGGACCGCCTGTCGATGATTGGCGCCGTCGAGGAAGTGCTCGTGGAGATCGGAGCTGACGAGGTCCCGCGGATGCTAGTGCTGGCCAAGGTCGACCGCCTGGATGACGACGGCCGGGCGGAGCTGCGCCACCGGCACCCCGACGCGCTCCTGGTGTCGGCCGTCACTGGCGAAGGCCTCGAGACGCTCAGGGAAGCGATCGAGCACGAGTTTGCGCGCCGGCTGCGGACGATGGAGCTGCTGATCCCGTACAGCGAGGGCGGGCGTCTGGCGGAGTTGCACGCGATCGCCGGCGACCTCGTGCGCGAGGACAACGCTGACGGCGTCCACGTGACCGTGCGGCTTCCGGTACCCGTCGCCGAGCGCTTCACGCGGTTCGCCGTCACCGAGCCGGCATTCGGCGCCAGCGTCGCGTGAGCGCCGTGCCTGAGCCGCTGAGGGTCGTGAAGCTCGACCCGGGCGCGATCCTGCCGACTCGCGCGTACGCCCACGACGCCGGCCTCGACCTGTACGCGCTCGATCCGGTGACGCTTGGCCCGGGCGAGCGCGCCAGCGTCCGCACCGGCATCGCGGTCGAGATCCCAGCGGGACAGGCCGGGCTCGTTCTGCCACGATCCGGACTCGCCGCACGTCACGGGATCGCCCTCGTCAACGCGCCTGGGCTGATCGACGCCGGCTACCGCGGCGAGCTCCAGGTGCTGCTGCTGAACACTGACCCGCGCGACCCGTGCACGCTTGCGGCAGGGGACAGGATCGCGCAGCTGGTGCTGGTCGCCGTCGCGACCCCTGGCGTCGTGGAGGTCGAGGAGCTCGGCGGCAGTGAGCGCGGCGGCGGTGGCTTCGGCTCAAGCGGCGGCTTCGGTCCCGGCACTGAGCCTGTCAGCGCCTGACGCCGAGCCTCGCCGCCAACCTGAGGTTTAGTGTCAAGGCGCTGTCGTCGTGGTGGTGAGCGGGGACGAGGTCGTCGTCGTAACCGCTGCATACTGGCTAGGAGGCAGGATCCCGTTGCCCTCCAGGAACTGTTCGGCGATCGGCGTCGGGTCGTGCCTGCCCACGGAATACTCGCTGTTCAGACCGCGGACCGCCTGCGTGGTGAGCAGTGCGTCGACGCGCTCAATCGTCCGCTTGAACGCCGGCCCCTCGGCTTTCAGGACCTGCGATGTGGTCACGGGCACGACGTTGCCGAACCCGAAGACGTGCTTGGGGTCCCGCAGCTCACGAAACTCCGGTCCCGTGAGCTCAGGGTCGGTGGTGTAGCTGAACGCGACCTGCACGCCTCCGGAGCTGAGCCAGCCGTATTGCGAGCCAATATCGTTGATCTGCTGTATGAACGCGCAGGCCCCGGTGAGGCACCTGCCGGTTGTCGGGTGGAGGTGGTAGGCGCGAGCAAGCGCGGACAAGCCGTGCGTCGCGGACTCGAACTCGAGCGGGACGCCGATGATGACGCCGGTCCCGCGCGTGAGGTCTGGGATCGAGGTGATGTGGTTCTCCTGCGCGTACTCCGAGGTGACGGCCAGGCCGCTGGTGTCGCTGAAAGGCGTTGGCTTCAGCAGGACGAACCCATGCTTCTTTGCATATGCGCTCGCAGCCTTGTATGACGCTGACAGCGTCTGGAAGCGAGTGTGCAGGTGTGCCACGTAGCTGTTCCACTTGCCGAGGTAATCCGGGTAGATGTCGAGCGTGCCGTCTTGCAACGCCAGCTGCGCCACGTGCGCTGGGCCGACGTTGCGCGAGAGCGTGACTGTGTACCCCTCCTGTTCGAGCGCCAGCTGGTAGAGCTGTCCGATGATGAACTGCTCGGGCGTGTTCATATCCCCGAGCGCCACGACCGGGCGGTTGTGCCCCGGCAGCGCCGCCGCCGGGATCGTCGGCGTTGTCACCGTCGTGACGCCCGGCTGGGCCGGACCGGCGGCCGTGGTGCCGGTTTCCGAGCGGCCCGCCGACGCCGTGCCGACACCCAAGCCGGCAAACGTGCCGCCGCTGAGCGTCAGCACCGCCACGACACCAAGCATCGCTCGCCGTGCGCTCACAACCCCGCTGCCCTACGCGCGTCGGCATGCGCGAGCAGTTCGAGCTCGTCGTCGAGCGGCTGGAGCTCCATATCGCCGGCCAGCGCTGTTGCGATCAGCCAGTCGGCGAACCACGCGTTCTTCGGGAGCAGCGGGCCGTGCAGGTAGGTCCCGATCACGTTGCCGTCGCGAGCTCCCTCCTGGGAATCGCGGCCGTTGTTGCCGTGGCCGCGCATGACCCGGCCGAGCGGCGACGCGCCAGCGCCGAGGTGAGTGCGGCCACCGTGGTTCTCGAACCCGGCGAGGACGCGACGCTCGACACCAGGGAGGTCGACCTCGATCGCGACGTTGCCGATCAGCCTGGGCCCATCCGCCCGGACCGTGCGGATATCCAAGAGGCCGATGCCGGGCAGCTCCTCCGCGCCGACCTGGTAGGCGTGGCCGAGCAGCTGGTAGCCGCCGCAGACGCCGAGGATGACGGCGCCGCGCTCTGCCGCGGCGCCCAGCGCCGCACTCTTGCGCTCGTAGAGGTCGGCTGCGCACAGTTCCTGGTCACGGTCCTGACCGCCGCCCATGTAGTAGAGGTCGGCAGCATCCGGATCGAGCGGCTCACCGATCCCGGCGCCTGAGAGCTCGAAGCCAAGGCCGCGCCACTCGCAGCGCCGCCGCAGCATCAGCAGGTTGCCGCGGTCGGCGTAGATGTTCATCAGATCGGGGTACAGCGCACAGACGCGCAGCGTGGGAGTCTCAGGCACCGAGGATCACCACCTGGCTGCCGATGTGTTCGCTGGTCGCCGGGATCTGGCGCACTGTGAGGGGGTGGAGACCGGCCCGCTGGCCGGCCTCCTGCACACCCTGAACGGTGACGATGTCCAGCTCGGTCCGATCCGTGCTCGTGGTGCGCCCCCCGTGCCCGTCGACGGCCTCGCGCCGGCGCTCGAGTACGAACACGTACCCCTCGCGTCGGACCGCGGTCGGCTGGCTGAAATACGCATCGGAGTCGAACTCGGCGATGTCCGGCATCGGCGACGCATCCCCTTCGTGCCACTCGAACTCCTCGAAGTCGTCGGCTGAGGCGATTGCGACCGCGACGACACCACCAGGCAGGAGGTGGGCGGCCGCGCGCTCGAAGAAGGCGACGTGGCCGGCAGCGCCACCGAGGAGTTGCAGCGTCTGCATCGGCGCGACGATCAGCGGGAACGCACGCCCGGGCAGCGAGAACTCACGCGCGTCCGCGCGCACGGTCTCGACCGGAAGGCCGGCTCCTCGACGCTCGACCTCAACCAACAGGTCAGGGTCTCTGTCGAGCGCGACAACAGAGTGTCCGGCGCGCGCAAGCGGGATGCTCACGCGCCCAGAGCCGGACCCAACGTCAAGTACAGGTTGACCGTTGCCCGCGCGCTCGGCAGCGAGGCCCAGCCAGAGGCTGAGGTCCTGTTCGTAGCGGCCGCATTCCAGGTCGTGCCAGATGACCGTGCTCACGCCGTCGTCTCCCAGTATTGGGAGACGTGGCCCCGGTTGGACAGTTCGTCGCGGAGTGCCAGCAGCGCGGTGTAGGTGGGCAGCGCGAACACCCGGCCGTCGGCGGCCGTATCAAGTGCTTGGTCGAGCGCCTCCGGCAGGTTCGGAACAACGCTCATCGCGGACTCGGGAACGCCTGCGTACTTGAGTCTCACCGCGAGCTCTGCTGCTCGCGTCCCAGCGCACGTGACCCGGCGCAGATGCGGCGTCAAGAGTTCGAAGTCGGCATCCCACACCCAGGAGACGTCGCGGCCGTCGGCGATGTTGTCGTTGAGGATCGCGAGCACGTCGACCTGTTCTGACTCGAGGGCCAGTGTGCGGAGGATCTCGTTGGCGCCGGCTGGGTTCTTGATCAGCAGGATCTGCAACTTTGTCTGCCCGAGCGTGATCGTCTCCGCGCGGCCGAAGGCGGCGGTCGCCGCCTCGAGGCCCGCGATGATCTCATCGATCCCGATACCGATTGCGAGGCACAGGGATGTTGCGGCGAGGGCGTTGTAGACGTTGTAAAGCCCCGGCAGGCGGAGGAACACGGAGCGCTCGCCTGCGGGAGTGATCAGCATGAACGTGGCGGCTGAGGTGCCGTGCAGCGTGATCCGTTCGGCGCGTACGCTCGGCTCCGGTCGCCGCTGCCCACAGTTGGGGCAGTGGTAGTGGCCGAGGTGGCCGAGATAGATCGCGTCGTAGCGATACGGAGCGCCGCAGTGGCGGCAGTGCTTGGAATCCGAGGCATGCTGCATCTCCGGCAGGGCCAGCGAGTCGTCGTCGATCCCGAAGTACAGGACATCCCTGCGGCCGCGGCCGAGGTCGGCGATCAGCGGGTCGTCGGCGTTGAGCACGAGTGCGCTGCTGCTCGCCAGCCCGGCGACGACGTGGGCCCAGCGGTCGGCGATCGTCTCGAGCTCGCCGTAGCGGTCGAGCTGATCGCGAAACAGGTTCGCGAGCAGCAGCGCTCGCGGCTGGACCTGGTCGGTGACCGACTCGAGCCAGAACTCGTCGACCTCGAACAGACCGGTATCACCCTCGATCCCGTTTCGTAACTGGGCGGCAGACAGGAGCGTCGAGGCGATGCCGCCGGCCATGTTCGCCCCCGCGCGGTTATGGACTAGGGTGCGGCCCGCGCGCTCGAGGATCGTGGCCGCGATCGTCGCGGTGGTGGTCTTGCCGTTAGTCGCGGAGATAACGACGCTGCCACGGGAGAGACGCGACGAGAGCTCGGTGATCGCATGCGGCTCGAGCCGGAGCAACACCTTGCCTGGAAGGCTGGTGCCGCCGCCACGGCCGCTTGCACGTGTGAGCTTCCCGACCGCCCGAGCGATCCTGATCTTCGTCGCCAGTGCTGTCATCGTGCCGCGGTCGGTTCAGGTGGTGCTCCCGCCGGGGCCATCACGCGAACCGCTGCAGGCAACACGCGCAGCGTCGCGGGCAGCACCGCCAGCGGATCGCCGTCGGCGTAGATCGTGAAGGGGCGGTCGGCGTTGATCTCGACTGTGTGGCCGCGCAGGATTGTGACCTCGTCGAGCTCGACATGCTTGCCTTTGAACACAGCTGGGAGCATCCGCAGGAACGTCGTCTTCGGCAGGTCGGCGATCATCACGACGTCGAGCTGGCCATCGTTCAGCGAGGCCTCCGGCGCGAGCAACATGCCACCGCCGTGCATGGCAGCGTTGGCGACGGCGACGGTGTACCCGTAAACCGCGTGCTCGACTCCGTCGACACGCAGAGCGAACGATGCCGGCTTCCAGCCGGCGAGGGCCCGCAATCCGCCGTACGTATAGACGAAGCGTCCACGGATCAGGCGAGCGGCGTTGGCGATGCGATTGGCCTCCGAATCGAAGCCACAGGTCGCGATGCCGAGGAACGTTCGGTCGCCGGCGGCGCCCATGTCGACCGGTGTTGCGACGCCGTGAGCCAGCACGGCGGTTGCGGCGACCGGATCCAGCGGCAGTCCCAGGCAGCGGGCGAAGTCGTTGCCGCGGCCGCCCGGTAGCACGCCGATGACGGTCTCGGTGTCTCGCACCGCATCCGCGACGGCGGCGACGAGACCGTCGCCGCCGAACGCGACCGGCATCTCACCAGCCGCCGCGGCGGCCGCCGCAAGGTCGCGCGCGTGCATCAGATCGAGCGTCTGCTCGACGTGGTGCTCGAGTCCGTTATGGCCAAGCGCGGCGCGGACGGCGCCGAGCGCACGCCCGGCACGCCCGCCTCCAGAGGACGGGTTGACGATCAGGGAGAGCATTAGTGGGCACTCACGTAACTACGAGCGTATTTGCGTGAGGGGCCACTGGGTCGAGAGTACGAGCGTCGCCAGGTCCTGCCCGATCGCCACCGGCGCCGGATCGGACGCCGCCTCGGCCTCGGCTCGGGACGTGACGCCGGTCAGGACCACAGCCGCATCGATGCCGGCAGCCGCAGCCCCGCCGAGGTCGGAGACGAGATGGTCACCAATCATGAGCGTGCGGCCTGGGCCAAGGCGGTCCAGCGCGACCTCGAACACCTGTGGGTCAGGCTTGCCGACGGCATGGGCGGTCACACCGGTCGCGTACTCAAGCGCTGCGGTAACAGCGCCGGTGCCGGGAGCGATGCCGCCGGCGGCCGGGTAGTTGCGGTCACGTCCACCGGAGATGAACTCGGCGCCGGCCAGCAGCGCGCGTGTGGCCGTCACCATCTCCGCGTAGTTGAACTCGATGTGGGCCACCGCCACGACGACATCGGCCGTCTCCGCGTGCGATGTGTTGTTGGCGATGTGATGACCTGCGTCAGCAACGTGACGAAAGATCGGGGGCCCGCCGATCACATAGACATTGGCGCCAGGCTTACGTTCTGCGAGCACGTACTGGATCGCCGAGCCGACGCTCACCACCTCCTCGACGGCCGCCGTGCAACCGATCGACCAGAGCTTCTGGACGTACTCCTCCGGGGAGCGGCCGCCGTCATTGGTCACGAACACCAGGCGCTTGCCGCTCTCACGGATCGCAGCGATCGCTTCCGGCGCACGCGGAGTCGCGACACCACCGACCCAGACGGTGCCGTCCAGGTCGAGGATGACCTGGTCATAGGCGGAGATCAGAGGGGAGACGGGCACCGCCGGATTATCACCGGCGTCCACGCGAGCCACTAACCAAACAGGCTCTCCTGGGCGGCCGGCGGCGGGTCGAGCAGGCATTCTGGTCCGTCATAGCGCACGTCATTCACGGCCGGCCCAACCGGCCGCAACGCGATCTCCTCGCTTGACGGGCCGCGCAGGAGTGCCTGGAGCGCATCTAGGGGCGCATCGTGCTGCAGCCAAAACGCCTCCTCGTCCGGCTCGAGAATCACGGGCATACGGTCGTGTACCTTCGCGATTCGCTCGTTCGCGCCGGTGGTGATGATCGTGCAGCTGCGCAGCTCATCGGGCTCACCCCGGTGCCAGACCGACCATAGGCCCGCAAACGCGAACAGCCGGCCGTCGGCGCGGGTGATGTGGAAAGGCTGCTTGCGCTTCTCGGCGGGGATCGGCTGCCACTCGTAGAAGCCGTCGGCCGGAATCAGGCAGCGGAAGCGCTCGAACGGCTTGCGATAAGCAGCGCGGTCCATCAGCGTCTCGGCGCGGGCGTTGATCATCTTGAAGCCGGTGGTCGATTTCTCAGCCCAACTCGGGACGAGACCCCAGCGCAGGAGCTCGCCGCGGGGTTGCCCGTCACGATCCGTTGTGACCGTGAGCACATCGCTGCCCGGAGCGATGTTGTGGTGCGACTGCACAGCGATCGACTCACCGATCGGAAAGCGCGCGCGCAGCTGTGCCGGGTTCGGTACGGCAAGTGAGTAGCGCCCGCACATCGGCGACTGAGATTAATGGGGGCGCTCGGCGGACGTCAGCGCGCGGAGCGCGCAGCGACATCCTCGCGGCGTTTGGCCAGCGCCTTCTTCTGACGCTTGCGGCCGAAATACGCGAGTGCGCCGAGGACCACGATCACAAGCGCGATCCCGTAGAAGATCGCGAGGTCGAGCGAGATACCTCCGGCCGCCTGGCCGACACCCTCGACGATGCCGAAGCCGACCCCGAGCACCGCGATGACGGCGGCGATCGCGATCAGGATGCCGCGGATGCGCGCGATCACACCGGCGCTCGCGGGCGGTGCCACGAGTCCGAAGACGCGCAGACCGAAGAGCTGGCGAGAGCTCGGCACCTCGACGCCGAGCTTCTCGGTCGCCGCTTTGAGGTCACCCGCACGGCGCTCCGCCAGCGCCAGCGAGGCGTCAGCCATGCGCCGCAGCTGCAGGCGCTCCTGGGGACGCGCGGCTGCGAGCGCCTTCTGGAAGTGCTCACGCGCGGCTTTGGCGTCGTAGCGCTCGGCGGCGCGGGCGCCGAGGATCGCCTGAGCCGCGGCCCGGAAGCGCGTCTCGGCCGCGAGCTCCTCGTCGCTACGGGACTCCAGCGTCTGCATCGCGGCGAGCTGGCTCTTCTGTTCCACGCGCATGGCGCGCTGTTGCTTCGGCATGTTGAGCAGTCTAGATGAGGGGGCCAGTCGAGCTTGTCGAAACGGTGGCGCGTCCGGACACGGCGCTGGCTCGCCAGCCGTCCCCTTTGCCGATACTCCCGGTATTGGCTTCGGGAACGGTCGGCGCCCAGCTTGGTCCACGACCACCCCGACCACACCCTCGTTCCGCCCAACCCTCCTAGATCACCACGAGTTCTTGGAACAGATGGTCAAGCACAGCCTCGGGGTCCTCGCACAGACCGCTGTGCACAGAGGATGTCTGGAGCATCGTGCTGGAGGGCGCCACCAGCCAGTGGAAGCGCTCTGACTGCGGCAGTTGCGCGATCGGCCCTGCATCAAGGTCGCCGGCGGCCATGCGGACGCGCGCGTCGAGGTGCTCGCGGATGGTTTCGAGGTCGATGCCTGGCGCGATCGACTCGATGCGGCGCGGGTCGAGCGCGACCCGCGCCCGTAGGAACCGGCGGCTCCGGCAGAAGACGATCGCGCCGACGTTGATGAACTCCTCACGGTCTACACGTGGGACCAAGCGAAGCACCGCGTATTGGAACGGCTCAGGCGCCACGGGCGGTCTCCGCTTCGGTCAGGAAGCCGCGCGGGGCGGCGACCCTTCTGACCAGGTAGTCGCGGTAGCTAACGCGCGCACGCTCGCCCGTCTCGCCGAGCCACGCGCTGGGCACCAGGTCGACGACGCCGGCGATCACCTCGGGGGTGAGTGCGGCAGACAGGCGGGCGTCTGCGGCCTGCAGCTCGGATGCGAGCGGGAGCAGCACGTGGTCTGCGATCAGCGGAAACGGCTCCTCGGCGCGATCGGCGAGGTCGCGCTCGCCGTGCTGCAGGTAGAGCGCAGCGCCATGGTCGATCAGCCACGTCCGGCGGTGCCAGACGAGCAGGTTCGGGTTGCGCGGCGAGCGGTCGACGTTTGTGGTGAAGGCGTCGAACCAGACGATCTCCGATGCAAGCAGCGGGCCGAGTTCACCGGGCCGGGCCGGGTTGTAGTCCAGGGCGCCGGGCAGGAAGTCGATCCCGACATTGAGTCCGGCGCTGCCGGTCACGAGTTCGTTGATCTCAGGGTCGGGCTCGGTCCGACCGAGCTCGGGACTGATCTCAACGAACACGACCTCGGGGACAGGCAGGCCCGCTGAACGGGCGAGCTCGCCGACGATCACTTCGGCGACCAGCGCCTTCAGGCCCTGGCCGGCGGCCGAGAACTTGACCACGTAGAGGCCGTCGTCGTCGGCCTCCACGAGCCCTGGCAATGAGCCGCCTTCACGCAGCGGCGTCACGTAGCGCGTCGCGGTGACCGTCCTCAGCATGCGACGATGATGTCAGCGCGTCACCCACCACGTACGAGGAGTGAGATCCCGATGTCGATGGCGGACTTCAACAAGCAGGTGATCACTGAGTTCCGTGAGAACGCTGGACGGGTTGGTGGCATGTTCGAGGGAAGGCCGATCCTGCTCCTGCACCACGTCGGCGCCAAGTCGGGCGCCGCCCGTGTCGCGCCGCTTGTTTATCTGCCCGATGACGATCGCTACGTCATCTTCGCGTCCAAGGGAGGCGCACCGGAGAACCCCGGCTGGTACCACAACCTGAGGGCGAATCCGGAGGCGGCGGTCGAGGTCGGCGAAGACACAGTCGAAGTCGTCGCCACCGAGGCGACCGGCGATGAGCGCGAGCGTCTGTTCGCGGACCAGATCGCTGTCCAGCCGCAGTTCGCGGAGTACCAGATCAAAACCGAGCGCCAGATCCCGGTGATCGTGCTGACGCCGAAGGCGTGATGGAGTTCGACTACGACTGGCTCGTCATCGGGTCGGGATTCGGTGGTAGCGTCGCGGCGCTGCGGCTGGCGGAGAAGGGTTACAAGGTGGGTGTGCTCGAGTGCGGGCGGCGCTTTGCCGACCATGAGTTCGCTGAGCGCACGAGTGACTGGAAGCGGTACCTGTGGGCACCGTACATCGGCTTTCGCGGCGTCTTCCGGATGACGCTGTTCAAGGACATCTTCATCATGTCCGGATGCGGTGTCGGCGGTGGCAGCCTCGGCTATGCGAACACTCTCTACCGCGCACGACAGGCCTTCTACACGAATCCGCAGTGGTCGGAGCTCGGTGAGTGGGAGAACGAGCTGGCGCCGTTCTACGACGAGGCCGAACGGATGCTCGGCGTGACCAGTTACGACCGCGACGGCGCTGCCGACGTGCTGCTCGAGGAATACGCAGCGACAATCGGTGCGACGGAGAGTTACACGCGGACGCCCGTGGGCGTGTTCCTCGGCGAGCCGGGCAAGACCGTGGCTGACCCGTACTTTGGCGGCGAAGGTCCCGACCGGACTGGCTGCGTGCGCTGCGGCGGGTGCATGATCGGCTGCCGCTACGGCGCCAAGAACACGCTTGTCAAGAACTACCTGTGGTTCGCGGAGAAGCTGGGGGTCGACGTGATCCCTGACCGCACGGTCGTCGACGTCAGGCCACTGGGCGATGGCAGCGGTGCGGACGGTTACGAGGTCGCGTACGTCCGCTCGGGGACGCTCCTACGACGCGGGCGCGCAAGCGCGCGCGCCCGCGGAGTGATCGTCGCGGCCGGAGCGCTCGGCACCAATCGGCTGCTGCAGCGCTGCCGGCTCGGAGGCTCGCTGCCGTGTGTCTCGGAGCGGCTCGGCCACACCGTGCGGACCAACAGCGAGTCGATCATGGCGGTGCTCGCGCCGGAGGGGTCCGACTACGACTTCACCGACACGGTGGCGATCAGCTCGAGCATCCACGTCGATGAGTCGACACATATCGAGGTGGTCACCTACGGCGCCGGGGGAGACTCGCAGGTCCCTCTGTTCAGCCTGATGGTCGAGGCGGGACGGCGCGGCACGCAGCCGCTGCACTTCCTGCTGGCAATGGCGCGCCATCCCCGGGCTCTGCTTCAGGTGCTGAAATGGCGTGGGGCCTCGCGGCGCGCGATCGGGCTGCTCGTGATGCAGTCGCTCGATAATGCGATGCGTCTGAAGGTCAAGCGCCGCCTGCCTTGGGGCGGCGTGGTTCTGACTACCGAGCAGGACCCGCTGCACCCGAATCCCGACAAGATCCCAGCGGCATACGCGGCT
The DNA here is from genome assembly GCA_036268195.1 of Solirubrobacteraceae bacterium. GTDB lineage: Bacteria > Actinomycetota > Thermoleophilia > Solirubrobacterales > Solirubrobacteraceae > Palsa-465. Next base: position 48,644 of record DATAUP010000036.1, on the reverse strand, counting down.
GGGCGCTGGTTCGCGCGCCGCGTGGGAGGGAACGCGTACACGTTCCTGCCTGAATCGGTGCTCGCGATCCCGTCGACCGCGCACATCCTCGGGGGTGCGGTGATCGGCGCCGGACCCGAGTCGGGAGTGATCGACACGCAGCATCGGGTATTCGGCTACGAGAATTTGCTGATCTGCGACGGGTCGGCCGTGCCCGCAAACGTCGGCGCGAACCCGAGCCTGACGATCACGGCGATGGCGGAGCGGGCGATGAGCTTCATCGCCGGCAAGGACGAACAGGAGGTACGAAATGCGGTATCGAAAACTGGGAAGCTCTGACCTCGAGGTCTCCGAGATCTCGCTCGGCGCTTGGTTGACGTACGCGGGCGGAATCGAATTCGAGCAGACGCGTGCCTGCACGGAGGCGGCGTTCAACGTCGGCATCAATTTCTTCGACACCGCGAACGTCTACGGTCGCGGTGCCGCGGAGACGGCGTGGGGAGAGATCCTCTCCAAGCACCCGCGTGACTCCTATATCCTGGCCACGAAGGTCAACGGGCAGATGTCCGACGATCCCACAGACCAGGGGCTGTCGGCAGCACAGATCGCAAAGCAGATCGACGCCTCGCTCGAGCGCCTGCAGACGGACTACGTGGACCTGTACCAGGCACACCGCTTCGACGTGGACGTGCCGATCGAGGAAACGATCGAAGCGCTGCAGACGGTCGTCGAGCAGGGCAAGGCGCGCTACCTCGGCTTCAGTGAGTGGACCACGGAGCAGGTTCAGGCGGCGATCGATATCGCGGGCCCTGAGCTGTTCGTGTCATCGCAGCCGCAGTACTCGATGCTCTGGCAGGCACCGGAGGCCGAGCTGTTCCCGCTGTGCGCCGAGTACGACATCTCGAACATCGTCTGGTCGCCGCTCGCGCAGGGCGTGCTGACAGGCAAGTACAAGCCGGGGCAGCCGCTGCCGGAGGGCTCGCGTGCCACGAGCGATGCGATGGGCTCGTTCATGGACCTGGTGATGAACGACAAGACGCTGGACGCGGTGCAGCGGCTCGTGCCGATCGCCGAAGGCGCAGGCCTAACGCTGACGCAGCTCGCGCTCGCCTGGGTGCTGCGGCGGCCCGAGGTGGCATCCGCGATCGTCGGTGCCTCGCGGGCTGAGCAGGTCCACGCGAACGCTTCCGCATCAGGGATCGAGCTGTCTGCCGACGTTCTCGTGGCGATCGACGAGGCGTTGGGGGACGCGCCGGTCAGGGGACCGCGACTGGCGCCGTTCGCGCGTACCGGCGTCAACCATCGCTGAGATCAGCGGCTGAGCAAGAGAGGGGCAGGGGCGTGGAGGTACGCGAGCAGCCGCTCGGCAGGTACCCGTGTCTGGTCGTCGGCGGCGGGACACCGCTTGTGGTGCTGGCCGGGCTCGCGCCCCGGGCCGGGGTCGACCCTGGACCGATGCGGCGGGGACACGAGGCGTCCGCGAGGCTGTGGGCACGCGGACGGCAGGTCTTCTACCTGAACCGGCGGCCGGGTATGCCGCGCGGAATAACGATGTCCGACGTGGCCGCTGAGCATGCGGATGCGCTGCGCGCGGGGTTCGATGGCCCCGTCGATTTACTCGGCATGTCGACCGGGGGGAGCATCGCCCAGCAGTTGGCGGCCGAGCATCCGGACGCGGTCCGCCGGCTAGTGCTCGTGAGCACCGGTTGCCGGCTGGGGCCGGCCGCCAAGGACGTGCAGCGGCGCGTGGCGGCCCGGGTGCGCGCCAGCGCCTACGGCCAGGCGGTGGCGCTGTTTTCGGCCGATCTCGTCCCACCGGGTCCGCTCCAGCTGTTTGCGGCCGTGGGCGGCCGGCTGCTCGGCCCAAGGATGCTTCCAGCCGACGGGCTCCGGGACATGGCGACGATGATCGAGGCGGAGGACGAGTTCGACCTGGCCGAACTGCCGGCGATCAGCGCGCAGACGCTGTTGATCGGCGGCGGGCGTGACCGCTTCTACGGCACAGAGCTGGTCGCCGAGACGGCGGCCCTGATCCCCGACTGCCACGTGGAGATTCACCCGCGCGCCGGCCACGTATCGGTGCTCTCGCACCCGAAGGCGCTCGCGCAGACGCTTGCGTTCCTGGCTGCCGAGCGGCCGTCAGAGGTTGCTGGTCATCATCATTCGCGGTGAGCGCGGGGCCGCGCGCCCTTTGCGTGCCGTCACTGCCAGCGTGACGATGAGGCCCGCTGCGACATAGATCGCGATCACGATGAGGTTGTCGGTGATCCCGTGGCCGCCGAAGTACACCACCTTACGCACCGCCTGGACGCCGGCGCCGTTAGGAATGTAGCTGCTGACAGTGCGCCAGAGGCCCGGAAGCAGCGGCGCGGGGTAGGCGCCACCGGCGCTCGGGTTGCCGATGATGACGAACAACACGAGCGTGAGGCCGATGCCGAGCACGCCGGCGACCGTTTGGAACGCCATCGTCACCGTGGCGGCGGCGAACACGAGCAGCGTCCCGATTCCCCAGATGGCGAGCAGATGCCCGGTGAGAGCACCGAGCCACGGGCCGATGATCAGCGCACCGCCGAGGCCTGAAACGATCGCGTAGAGCGCGAACGCGGTCAGGCGGATCATCGCGCCGCGGATGCCAGCCGGGCTCGCGCCGCGCGCGATCGAGATCAGCGCGGCGACCAAGTAGCCACCGATCAGCCAGCCGATCACCAGGTAGAAGCCGCTCAGGCCACGCGCATCGCCGGGCTGGGCCGGAACCGCGTCGACGAAGCGCACCTGGCGACGCTGCGCCGTCTCGGCGTGGCCGATGACCTCTTCGAGCGCTTCGACGACGGCGGCGCCGCCGCCGCCGGCCACATAGAGCGTATCTGTGGCGCTGCTCGAATCCACACTCAGGGCGCCGTCTGTCGAGCCCTGCCGCACGTCGCGCAGGGCCGCTGCCGGGGTTGCGACCGGAGTTGCCTTGACCGGAGAACCCGGGATCGAGTTCAGCGTCTGCACCGCGCGCGCGGACACCTGCGCCGGCGCAGCGACGACGATCGGAACCCGGTGCGGCTCGGGATGGTGAAACGCGCCGACGTAGGAGTAGACGAAGGCGAGCTGGATCAAGAGCACGCCGAAGACGAGGAAGAACGTGGGGCTGACAAATTCGTCCAACAACTGCGTAACGAACCCGTCGCGGTGTCGGCCCGCCATGGGCTCTAGTGTCCCAGACGGACCGACCCGCGAAGCGCTATTGCTGGAAGTAGTGTCCGGCGTCGAGGTCGTCGATCAATCCGCGGTGGACCGGCTTCCAGTCGAGCACCGTGCGGGTGATTGCGCTCGATGTCGGGTTGTCGAGGCCGACGAAGGGCGACAGGAAGGCGAAGTAGCCCTCGGTCTTGTCCGTGGAGACACTGCGTGCCGGCAGGTCCAGGTTGCGCCCGATCGCCTCGGCGATGTCGCGGAAGGGGATGCCCTCGTCGCCGACGGCGTGGAAGCGGGAGCCGGCGGGTGCGGACTCGAGCGCCAGCCTGTAGACCGCCGCCGCGTCGAGGGTGTGGCCGGCGGGCCAACGGTTGGCGCCGTCCTCTGGGTAGCCGGCGTAGCCCTTGCCACGTGCGATCGCGATCAGGGTGGGTCCGAAGCCGTGGCGATCTAGGTCGCTGTGGACAAGCGGTGGCAGCCGGACGATCGATGAGCGCACACCCCGCTCCGACAGGCCGATCACGAAGTTCTCGGCATCGACACGCGGTCCCTCGGGGATCGCATCGGCCTCAGTGCCCGGACGGCCGCTGATGCCACCGCGCGCGAGCATCAGCGTCCCGGAGGTGCTGACGAAGGGCTTGCCGGAACCGTCGAGCCCGTTGGCAATTGCCTGGATCGCGCTGAAATCAGCGGTGATCGCGCTCGCAAAGTTGCCGGTGCGCATCGCCTCGTGTTTGAACGCCAGGTGGATCACGCCGTCGGCGTCAGCGGCGGCGGCTCTCAGGACATCGAGATCGTCGAGGTCACCGCGTTGGACCGCAGCACCCGCGGCCTCGATCATGGCAGCGGAAGCGTCGGAGCGGGCGAGGCCTACGACCTCATGTCCGGATGAGAGCAATTCAGGAACCACGGCGGAACCGATGTGACCGGACGCGCCGGTGACGAAGACACGCATTTGAACCTCCAGAGAGAGTGATGGCAGCAACTGTCATCACGCTACCACAGTTGATGTCAGCTGCTGACATCACATATCATCGTACCCAATGGGTAGGTGGCAGCCAAACGCTCAAGGCAGGCTCGGAGAGGCCGCGATGGATCTGTTCGCCGAGCGCGGCTTCGAGCAGACCACGGTCGCGGAGATCGCGATCCGGGCCGGGCTGACGGAGCGTACGTTCTTCAGGCATTTCACGGACAAGCGCGAGGTTCTGTTCGCGGGGTCCGCGGTGCTGCGCGAGCGCTTCGTGAGCGCCGTTGCTGGTGCACCCGACTCGGCCACCGCGATGCAGGCGGTTATGTCCGGGGTCGACGCTGCCGCGAGCTTGCTCGAAGGAGAGCGTGGCCGTGAGTTCGCCCGCAGGCGGCAGCAGGTGATCGCCGAGAACCCGGAGCTCAGGGAACGAGAGTTGATCAAGCTTGCCGGGATCGCGGCGGCGCTCGCCGGGACGCTACGCGAACGTGGGGTGGACGAGCCACGTGCGAGCCTGAGCGCCGAGCTCGGCGTCTCCGTCTTCAGGATCGCGTTCGAGCGCTGGGTCGCGGACGGGAGCGAGCGCAGCCTGCCTGAGCTGATTCAGGAGGCGCGCAACGGACTGGTCGAGGTAGTCGGTTAGCCGTGGCTGGTCGCGCGGCTCCGATTGGTGTGGGACTTCGGTCGTGACGCCGGAAGAGCTCGCGAACCTCGCGCACTTGCGCCGTGCTCGGGACCTGATGGACCGCGAGTATTCGAGTCCGCTCGATGTCGCGACACTCGCGCGCGCGGCTCTGATGTCGACGGCCCACTTCTCTCGGCAGTTCCGGGCAGCGTATGGGGAGACGCCCTACGCCCACCTGATGACGCGGCGCATCGAGCGGGCCAAGGCGCTGCTGCGCGGCGGCGAGCTCTCGGTGACAGAGGTCTGCCTGGCGGTCGGCTGCTCGTCGCTTGGCTCGTTCAGCGCCCGCTTCACGCATCTGATCGGTGAGACGCCGACGGCCTACCGGGCTCGTGATCACAGCGGGCTCGCGAGTGTGTCCGGCTGCATTGCCAAGGACCTCACCCGCCCGGTCCCGAAGGAGAGCAGGATTCGAGAAGCGGACCAGGTCCTGGCTGCCTAGGCTTGCGGCCATGAACCTCACTCTTTCCACGTGCTTCGTCTTGGTCGACGATCCAGACCGCGCTCTGGACTTCTATCGCGACGTCCTTGGCCTCGACCTTCGCAATGACGTCGCTCGCGAGCAGTTCCGCTGGATCACCGTGGGCGCCGCCTCGCAACCCGGAGTCGGGATCGTCCTCACCAACTATCTGAACGGCAGCCCGGCCGACAACGACACGGTCGCCGGCCTGATCGCCAAGGGCGCCCTCAACGGCGTCCACTTCCACACCGACGACCTCGATGGGGCATTCGAGAAGGTGAGCGCAGCGGGTGCCGAGATCGTGTCGGAGCCCACTGATCAACCGTGGGGGACTCGAGACTTTGCCGTGCGTGACCCGTCCGGCAATCTGGTGCGGATCGACCAACCGCCGGCTGGTGCCGGCGGCTGAGGGCGAGCTCATGGGTCGCGTCCCTTGTCGGCAATGGGCTCAGGAGCCCTGCGGTGGCTCCGCCATGAACGGCCGTACCTCGAGCGGCTGACGGCACGCGACCGCTGCCTCCCGCGCCCAACCCAGGGCGGCGTCCAGGTCCGGTACGTCGATCACCCAGAAGCCACCGAGATACTCCTTCGTCTCGAGGTAGGGGCCATCGGTGATCTGCGGCTTCCCGCTGCGCGCATCCACCGTTGTCGCGGCGCTCTGGTCGCTCAGGCCGCCGGCGAACACGAATATGCCCGACTCGATGGCCTTCTGGTTCACGGCACCCACAGCGCTTACAAGCTGGGCCATCTCGGCAGCCGGGCGGGTGCGAGTGTCCGGCTGGTCGTACACGGCAATCAGGTACTGCGGCATGTGTATCTCCTCTGGTTCGGAGCAGTCCCGCTGACGGCTCTCATCGATACCACGAACGGAATGATCAGGATCCGACAAGATCGGGGTACTTCAGTGTTGGAATAAGAGCCCACGGGAGGATCACCATGCCTGAGCAGGTGCGATTGGATTGGTCGAGCGCCGTCGTCAGCGACGGCAAGCTCACGGTCGGATTCAGTGACAAGCCACCCAAGAAGTGGCGCGACGTCTTCGAGCGGACGCTGGTGCTCCTCAGCCAGGGCAAGTGGGAAGGTTGTCTGAACAGCAGGAAGGGGACCGTTCAAATAGCTTCGATCGAGCCCGGCGACGAGGATCGCGTCCGCGAGTTGTTGGAAGGAGCTGTGCTGGAGGCGAACTCGACGCTCGTCAGTGAGGAGGAGCTCTTCAAGGGCCCAGGCACGGACGAGGAAGCGGACGGCGCCGATGAGGAGCCCGCTGAGCCCGCAGTGGACGATGAGCTCACCGAGCGCTTCCGTGCCTTCGCCAGAACCGCGACGTAGCGTCGATACACCCGATCTATAGCTTGATCGGCCGGTTAGGCTTTGCCGGTGACCGACTCACCGATGGAGGTGTTTCTACGTGCCGTGGATGCCCGCGACATCGAGGCGATGATGTCGCTGCTCGCGCCGCACGTCACTGTGACGACCGCATTTGGAGAGAGCGCGGAGGGGATCGACGACGTACGCAGGGTGCTCGGTGAATTCTTGCGTGAGCTGCGGGCGACGCATCACGATGTGAGCTCGGAGTGGAATCCCGAGCCGGGTGTTTGGATCGCCGAGATGTCGGCGACGTACGAGCTGAGTGACTTCAGCAGGCGAGGCCCGTACGAGCGCGTGATCATCATCCGGGCGGGCGACCACGGAATCGAGCAGCTGCGGATCTACGGAGCTCACGAACTGCCGTTGCCGCAGGCCGGCCGCTCGTACAGCGAGGTCGAGGGCCCGCACGGCTGGCTGGCAACGCTCTGACGCCGGCAGTCCTGGGGTCAGAGCTCCCGTCCAGGGGGCTGTGGTGGCGGCTTCCGCTTGGGCGCCGCGGGGATCGGCAGCGATGCCGGGCCGTCCTTCGTCAGCTGGACCGTGCTCCCGTAGTGCTCGACCTCGACGGGGTCGCCTTTGATCAGCTGGTATGTGGCCTGCGACCGGTCGAATTCGACGCAGAGCGTTGAGTCACGAAAGCAGAGCCTGAACACCACTTTCGTGAGTTCCTCGGGTAGCTGTGGCTTGAAGCTGAGCCGGCCACCCGCGTCACGCATGCCACCGAAGCCCGCGACGACCGCGATCCACGCACCGGCCAGCGAGGCAATGTGGACGCCGTCCCGGACGTTGTGCTCAAGGTCGTCCAGATCCATCAACGCGGCCTCGCGCGTGTACGCGTAGGCAAGTCCAAGATAGCCGACCTCGGCTGCGACGACGGCCTGGGTACAAGCTGACAAGGAGGAGTCGCGAACCGTCAGCGGCTCGTAGTAGTTGAAGTTGGCGAGCTTCTGCTCGGGCGTGAATGAGTCACCGCATAGGTGCAGGGCCAGCACCAGGTCGGCCTGCTTCACGACCTGCTTGCGATACAGATCGAAGTACGGGAAGTGGAGCAGCAACGGGTATTGGTCTGGCTTGGTTCCTTCGAAGTCCCAGGTCTGGTGTTCGGTGAAGCCCTCAGCCTGGGGGTGAATGCCGTGCTGCTCGTCGTAGGGAATGACCATGGCGGTCGCCGCGTCGCGCCAAGACGCGGTCTCTTCCCGGCTGACTCCAAGGGCTCTGACAACGTTCGGATGTCTTTCCGCGGCGTCTGCGGCCGCGCGCAGGTTGCGTTGTGCCATCAGATTTGTGTAGACGTTGTTGTCCGCGATCGCGCTGTATTCGTCCGGTCCGGTGACGCCGTCGATCCGGAAGCCGCCTCCGCCATCGCGGTGCCCGAGCGAGTGCCACAGCCGTGCCGTCTCCACGAGCAGTTCGACGCCGACCTCGCGCTCGAAGTCCTTGTCGTCCACAGCCTGCTGATAGCGGATGACCGCATCCGCGATGTCAGCGTTGATGTGAAACGCGGCTGTTCCGGCCGGCCAGTAACCCGAGCACTCCTCGCCGTGGATGGTCCGCCAGGGGAACGCAGCACCGGAGAGCTCCAGCTGCTTCGCTCGTTCGCGAGCACGATCGAGCGTCGCGTGCCGCCAGCGCAGCGCATCCGCCGCCGCCTGCGGCGACGTGTAGGTCAACACCGGCAGCACGAAGGCCTCACTGTCCCAGAAGGTGTGACCGTCATATCCGGAGCCGGTCAGGCCCTTCGCGGCGATCGCGCGCTGGTCGGCACGCGCACCCGCCTGCAGAACGTGGAAAAGCCCGAACCGGGTCGCCTGCTGCAGCTCCGGATCCCCGTCGATCTCGACGTCCGCCCGCTCCCAGAAATCGTCGAGGAATTTCCGCTGCTCGGCCAGCAAGCCGTCCCAGCCAGTGTTGTGTGCCTCGGACAGCGCTGCGGCAACCTGGTCGATCAGGGCCGGGGTCGAACGCTCGCGCGACCACCCGTAACCGAGGTATTTGACGATCCGGAGGGTCTGCCCAGGCTCCAATGAGGCGGTGACGACCAGACGCGCGATGTCCTCGAAGCGCTCGACATTGGAGGCTGTCGCGTCCGGTCCGTGGATCTCATGTCGCACCGCCACGGCGACACGGAGCCCACTGCCGACGGTGCGGTGGACCAGGACCGCCCGCACGTCCGTGTGTTCTTGCAACTCCGACTGCAGCGGCGGCATCGCCGCGGAGCCGGCTCGGGGATCGGCTCCGGACGCCGGCAGCTCTTCGTTTGCGATCAGCTCGCCCTGGATGACGACGCGGACCGCCTCGTCGACCGGCTCGACCTCGTAGGCGATCGCGGCGATCGCGCGCTGGGTGAAGGAGACCAATCGCGTCGAACGGATCCGAACCGACTGATGGGCGGGCGAAGTCCACTCCGCACTCCGGCGCAGCACACCGTCGCGCATGTCGAGAACTCGTTCGTGGCTGACCAGCTTGCCGTAGCGCACATCGAACGGTGCGTCACCGACGAGCAGGCGAATGATCTTCCCGTTGGTGACGTTGACGACCGACTGTCCCTGCTCTGGATCTCCATAGCCGGGCTCGGCGGAGGGGAGTGGCCGGACCTCCCAGAAGCCCCCGAGGTAGGAACCCGGAAGACCGTGTGGCTCGCCCTCGTCGAGGTTTCCGCGCAGTCCGATGTGCCCGTTCGAGAGCGCGAACACGGACTCGGTCTGCGCCAGACGTTCGAGGTCGAGCTCGGTCTCACGAATCACCCACGGCTCAACTGGGAAGGCGGGCTGTTGGATCACGCGTCGAGCAGCTCAGCGAGGTCGTCGACAACGACATCGGCGCCGTGCGCCTTCAGCGCGTCGCGTTGGCCGACGCGATCCACGCCGACGACGTAGCCGAACCGGCCCGCATGGCCGGCCTCGACGCCGGCGATCGCGTCTTCGAAGACCACGGCGTTTGCCGGCGCGACACCAAGCGCCTTGGCACCGGCGAGGAACGTGTCGGGTGCCGGCTTGCCGTGCAGGTGCTCGTGCTGGGCGACTACTCCGTCGATGACGGTGTCAAACAGGTCGGCGATTCCGGCGGCGGCGAGCACGTCGTGTGTGTTGGTGCTGGAGGAGACAACCGCGCGCGGAAGACCGGCCTGCTGGACCGCGCGGACATAACGCACAGAACCGGCGTAAGCCTCCACGCCCTGTTCGTGGATCAGCTTCAGCACGCGCTCGTTCTTGTTGTTGCCGACGCCCTGGATCGTCTCGGCCTCGGGCGGATCGTCCGGTGAGCCTTCGGGCAGCTCGATCTTGCGCGAGCTCAGGAACGATCGCACGCCATCCTCGCGCGGCTTACCGTCGACGTACTCGTCGTAGTCGGCGACCTCGTCGAAGGGCACAAACTGGCCGCCGGATTCCTGCGCCCGCTTGCGCAGGAACTCATCGAAGGTCTCCTTCCATGCCGCAGCGTGGACCTTGGCCGTCTGCGTCAGCACGCCGTCGAGATCGAACAGCAGCGCGTGGATTCCGGCGGGCAGGCCCAGCACGGACGTAATTCTCACCTATCGGGAGGCGCCACGAGAAAAGATCACTGCGCTGCACCGTTCGCGCGTGCCCGCCGGACGTTCGGCCGCGCACCCGCCAATGCTGTCTGACCGGGCGCTGAATCGAACGCTGCTCACCCGCCAGCAGCTGCTTGCCCGCAGCACCGGCCCAGCATCAGAGCCGATTGACCGCCTCGTCGAACTGCAGCGCAAGCATCGCTGGTGCCGTACGTGGTGTTGTGGAATCGGCTCGACGGCTTCGCACCTGAAGAGCTGAGCGATCTGATGATCTCCCGCGCGTACGTACGTGGTCATGCGATGCGTTCGACGATCCATCTGCGGTCCGCCGAAGATTTCCTGGGCCTTCGTGCCATCTCAGAGGCGTCGATCGCTCTCGACCCGTCCGGCCAGGCGCCATGCGCAAGGCACATGCACAAGCAAGATCGTTCGGCGCTCGCCGGCAGCTTGACCGGCTGCTGGGGTAACGAGACCGCGGGCGCGGCTGCAGCCGCCGTTGCCGTTCTCACCGGGTGCGTGCAGGCAACGCCGCGCGGCGTTTGGGGGCCAACGCGGACCCGTCGCGCGGGCGACGGTCGAGCATTGGTTCGGAGCCGAGCTTCAGAAGCCGCCACCACCCCTCGCCTTCCTGTTGCGCCAGCTCGCGGCATCCGGCCCGGCGAGCGTCGCTGACCAGCGTCCCCGGTCGGGCTGGTCGGAGCTGCGGGACGTGATCGACAGTGCGGGTATCGCCGGACTCTGAGGTTTGCATTTCTCCCGACCGGCGCGGCTGGTCTCTTCACCATGGCACGCTGCTAGGCGTGCAGCAGACGCCAGCGCCACCTGACGAATTCAGTCTGCGCTCGGTCGCCGTGGCCGCTTACGCGCCGGCGACGCTGTTCGGCGTTTCCGAAGGAGCGATGCTGCCGATCATCGTCGCCTCGTCGATCGATCGTGGCGCGAGTACATCGATCGCGGCCGTGATCGGCTCCCTCCTCGGCATCGGATCAATCGTCACGAACATCCCCTCCGGGATCCTGGCCACCCGCGTTGGCGAACGAAAGTCGATGCTGGTGGCCGCGGCCGTCACGATCGCCGGGCTCATCTGCTGCCTCATCAATGCCGGCACCGGCCTCTGGTCACTGGGGCTCTACGGGCTCGGGGTAATGCTGATCGGCGCTGCGAGCTCTGTCTACAGCCTTGCACGGCAGTCCTATCTGACCGAGATGGTGCCACCGCACATGCGCGCTCGAGCTTTATCGACACTCGGCGGCACGATGCGGATAGGCATCTTCATCGGGCCGTTCCTGGGCGCGGGCGCGACAGAACTTTGGGGGCTTTCCGGGGCGTACTATGTGAGCCTCGCGGCAATCACGGCGGCGGGCGCGATCGTGCTTCGCGTGCCCGACCTCGAGGTCAGTGAGGAGCACCGGCAAGCTGCCGCGCAGGTCACCACCTGGGGCGTCCTGAAGCAGTACTGGCGGATGTTCGCGACGCTCGGCACAGGCATCCTGCTGCTATCCGCGATCCGCCAGACACGCCAAGTCGTGATCCCTCTGTGGGCGCACCACATCGGACTTTCCCCGACCACGAGCTCGATCATCTACGGCGTCGCTGGAGGCATCGACGCGCTCACGTTCTATCCCGCCGGCAAGGTGATGGACGTTCACGGACGCCGCTGGGTCGCCGTGCCCTGCGTGATCGTCATGGGGATCTCCTTCGTGCTGATGCCGCTGACGCATGGTGTCATCACGGTCGCGCTGGTTGCGATGGTGATGGGCTTCGGCAACGGCATCGGCTCCGGCATCGTGATGACCCTCGGCGCCGACGCATCTCCTGCGGTTGGCCGCCCGACCTTCCTCGGCATCTGGCGCGAGTTTGCCGACGCCGGAGCGGGCGTCGGCCCTTTGATTCTGTCCGCCGTGACCGCCGCGGCCGGGCTTGGTGTTGGGATCGTGGCGAGCGGCGGAATTGGGTTCCTGGCAGCTGCGGCGCTGTGGATCTGGATTCCCCGCCCGGGAGCGAGGAACCTGGCACTCCGAGGGCGTCTGACCACGCCGCGTCGATAGCGGACGCCGAGGCGACGGCACCGCCCTGATCCAGGCCGCCGCGGACGCCCACGGCCTGGACAAGTGTCATTGCTCAGGATTGGATGAACGCCAGTAGGTCGGCGTTGATCGTCGGCGCCTCTGTGGTCGGCATCCCGTGGGGGAAGCCGGGGTAGCTTTTCAGGGTGCCGTTTTGCACGAGTTTCGCCGAGAGCGGGCCGGCGTCGGCGTAGGGGACGATTTGGTCATCCTCGCCGTGCTGCACAAGAACGGGGACCGAGATCTGCTTGAGGTCTTCGGTGAAGTCCGTTTGGGAGAACGCGACGATTCCGTCGTAGTGGGCTTTGGCGCCGCCCATCATCCCTTGCCGCCACCAGTTCTGAATGACCGCTTCTGAGGCTGTAGCGCCCGGGCGGTTATAGCCGTAGAACGGTCCTGACGGGAGGGCGCGGTAAAACTCGGAGCGCTTGGCCGCCAGCTGTGCCTGGAGGTCATCGAACACGCTTTTGGGTAGCCCGCCGGGATTCGCTTCGGTCTGGACCATCAGGGGTGGGACGGAGCTGATCAGCACGGCTTTGGCAACCCGGCTTTCGCCGTGGCGAGCGATGTAGCGCGTGACTTCACCGCCACCGGTTGAGTGCCCGACATGGATCGCGTCATGTAGGTCCAGGTGCTCAACCACCGCGGCGAGATCGTCGGCGTAATGGTCCATGTCATGCCCGTCGCTGGTCTGGGTCGAGCGTCCGTGACCGCGGCGGTCAGACGCGACCACGCGGTAGCCGTGCAGGAGGAAGAACAGCATCTGCGTGTCCCAGTCATCGGCCGAGAGCGGCCAACCATGGCTGAAGACGATCGGCTGGCCCGAGCCCCAGTCCTTGTAGTAGATCTCCGTGCCGTCGCTGGTGGTGATTGTGGGCATGCGGTTCTGCCTCCGTTGATCAGGCGTTTGACGCTGGACCGGCCGCCTAACGCTAACCAAGAAGGCGCCTCCAAATGTTGAAATCGCGATGGCCCGCTCTGATCGCACCACCGCCGCTGGCACCGTGCTAAGACGACGCGAGCAGCTGGTCGACGATCTGTCCGAGGTCATTGCCGATCTAGCTCGGCGAAGCAGACACACCCTTCGCCGACGGCACTCAGGCGCCATTACGATCACGGAGTGAACGCGGACCGGATCTCTACTCGTGCAGTCCTGGCTGGGAAGCGTCGGCACCGAAGCTGCGCCCAGCCGACCGACGAGATCACCCGCGAGCTTTGACTGATGCCAACGACCACCACATCGAGCGCTCAGACGACCTTGTACAGGTGCAGGTGTTCTGGGCACCGGGCAAGTCCGGGGGCCGCCGGGAACTGGTCGTGTGGAAACGGAGAAGCCCAGTTCTTAAAGCCGGCCTCAGTTAGCTCAGATCCAGCGGTTGCGCTTGAAATACCAGACGAAGACGGCCACGGACACCGCCAGCAGGCCCAATCCGAGCACGATGAACGACCAGGTGGTGTCGACGACGTGGTTGACCAGAAACGAGAAGTTCTGGCCGAAGAACCCGGTCAGGAATGTCAGCGGCAGGAAGATCGTCGCGATGATCGTTAGCTGCTTGTTGACTTCGCCCTGGCGGTTGGCGACGGTCGCGAGGTAGAGATCGGTGGCGCCGCTGAGCAGGTCGCGGTAGGAGTCGACCAGGTCGGCGACGCGGATCATCGTGTCGTAGAGGTCGCGGAAGTACAGGCGGTCGTCGCCCTGCATCCCAGGCAGGTCAGCGATGCGGTCGGTGTTGCGGGCGAACATGTCGCGCAGCGGTGTAACCACTCGCCGCATCGCGACGAGATCCCGCTTCAGCGAAAAGATCCGCTGCAGACTGCTCTCGTTCGCCTGCGCGAGCACATCATCCTCGATCGAATCGATGTCGTCGTCGATCCGAGCCAGTACTGGGAAGAAGGTCCCAGCAAGCGCGTCGAGGATGCTGTAAACCAGCTGCTGCTCGCTGCGCATCTCCACGTCCTGGTAGCGCGCGCGCAGGCTCGCCAGCGCTTCCACTGATTTCTGGTGAACCGAGATCACGTAGGCACCAGAGACCACCAGATGGACCTCCCGCAACAGCGGGCTGCCGGAATCGACGCCCGCGTCAACGCCGTAGGCGACCATGTACGCGTACCCAGGGAACTCGTCGAACCTGGGGTTCTGGTGGAACGTTCGCAGGTCCTCGATCGTCAACGGGTGCAGCTTCAGCAACTCGCCAAGGGCGTTCACCTCGTCAGCATCGGGGTCCTGGAGATCCATCCAGAAGAACTCGCCTGACTGCAGGTGGGTGCGTACGTCCTCCAGATCAGGATTGACAAGGCAGTGTGCCTGCATGTTCTGAAGCCTAGGGCCGGCGCCCGACGCCTCCCGTGAGTGCGGTCACAGATCCTCAGCGCCCGGGCTCCGCCGCTGGCGCTTGCGCTGGCTCTGGTTGCGCTTCGTCTCTAGCCGGCGCTGCACCGATGCCTTGGTTGGACGTGTGCGAGCACGAGGTGGATCGACGTGCAGCGCCGTCTCGAGGCGGCGGCGCAGGCGCGTGAGTGCGAGTTCGCGGTTGTAGCTCTGGCTGCGCGCGTCCTGTGAGATCGCCACCACCCGAGGACCGAGCTTGGAGATCACGCGTCGCTTCTGCTCCTCGGTCAGCGCTTCCGAAGCTGAGACGTCGAAAACAGCCTCGATCCGCGAGGCCGTGACGTTCGCATGCTGCCCGCCAGGTCCCGATGACCGCGATGCTCGCAATGTAATTTCGGACAGTGGGATCTCAGCGTGAGCCCCTACTGGCATCGGGTCTTCCATCTGTCGACCGAACCTCGTTCTCGTGTCTCGCTTGCAAAGGATGATGGATGGTCGTGGGAGCATGTCTACTGAATGCTGTCGGCAGAGCACACCAACGAAGGGATCCCGATGGAAGCGCATCTCAGCAGCCGTCATCGCGACACGGTCGAGAAGATCTTCAGCGAGCCAGCCAGCCACAACATCGAGTGGCGTGAGGTCGTTTCGCTGCTCGAGACGATCGGCACCGTGACTCAGGAGCACAACGGCAAGCTGAAGGTTTCACTTGGTCCCGAGACCGAGGTGTTCTCTGAACCTCACGGCAAGGACATCGAGGTGCAGACTGTGGTGGATCTGCGGCGAATGCTGAAGCAGGCCGGCTTCACACCGGAGTCGCCGATCGCCGACCAGAGTTCGAGAGATCACGGCGACGGTCAGTGGGGCGAGCCGACGTAGCCGGCGTCTCCGGGTAGGGAGCATCTACATCGGTACATCCTGCTGATTTATCAGAACACCGAAGCCTGGATGGGCTGTCACAGGAGGACAAGCACACAGTGGGACCGCCTCTGCGACCAGTACATCTACGCCGTCCAGGAGATCGTTCTCGACACGATTTCCATTCCCATGCGGATTGCCTAAACGGCTCCGCAGGCGTAGAACTACAACGTGGCAATCTCTGGCCGCTGGAGCCGTCACGGGCGCCGGCGGCCGCAGCTATCAGCGCTGACGTTGTCAACCACAAAGGAGGGTCTCGTGTCGGAGAAACCCAGCATCGTCTTTGCCCACGGGCTGTGGGCTGATGGGTCCTGCTTCAGCAAGGTCATGGGCCCGTTGAGGGCGGAGGGCTACGAGGTGATTGCCAGCGAGCACGGCCTCGACAGCCACGCAGGTGATGTCGACTGCGTGCTTCGCGCGCTCGGACGCGTATCGAGCCCTGCCATCCTCGTCGGCCACTCTTACGGCGGCAGCCTCATCACCGCCGCTGGAACCGACGACCGCGTCATCGGACTCGTGTACATCGCGGCGCTCGCGCCGGACGAGACCGAGACGTCGCAGGGGCAGCTGGACAAGTTTCCGGTCACGGACGTGTTTCAGCACATCGAGGTCGCGGAGGGGCGCATCTGGCTGCTTCGGTCCGGGGTCGACTATTTCGCGGGAGATCTGACCGGCGAGGAGAAAGAGCTCGTGTGGGCGACGGCGATGGCCCCGGTCGCTGATCTGTTCAACCAGAAGGTCGACGGCGTGGCTTGGAGGACGAAGCCAAGCGCGTACATCGTCTCGACCGAGGACCATACGGTCAATCCGGAGCTTGAGCGCTTTGCGGCCAAGCGCATGGGCGCGACGACGTACGAAGTTCAGAGCAGCCATGTCGCGATGCTCTCGCACCCTGACGTCGTGCTCGACGCGATCCGCAATTTGGTGGGCGCCGTCCAAGGGTCGCGGGCGTTGGCATAAGGCATCCTCGCGGCCGAACCGAGCGCTGAGCCAGGCGGGGCGGCCTTCCGCCCCACCTGGACGAATGCTTCAAATGCGAGCGCAGTCAGTCACTGGGGCCGTCGTCCAGGAGCGCGTCAAAGTAGTCGGCCAGGCGTCCGATAACTCGGGCGGCTGCGGCGAGTTCGACGTCCGAGAAGTCCTCGAGTGCCGACTTCCAGAGTGGCTCCATCTGCGCCTGGCGCTCGGCGACAACAGAGGCGCCACGTTCGGTCAGAACAGAGAGCACCACCCGGCGATCCTCCTCCGAGCGGGTGCGTTTGACCAAGCCGACGGCTTCCAGGTGCTCAAGCATCTGGGTCACGGTCGCGGGCGACAGGTCGGCGTGCTCAGCCAGCTCGCGGGCGGAACGCTCACAGGCGCCAGAGAGCCCGAACAGCAGGCCGTACTGGGCGTAGCTGATCTGGCCGGGTCGGTGAGTCTCGCGCCCGCGCAGCCTGCGGACGGCGACCATCGCGCGCTTGAACGCCAGGCCCAGCTGACCCGCCGGGGTTGCCGGATCGTGGATAGCGTTGTGGGCTGCCAGTGGTCCAGCGGGACCACTGGCAGCGGTAGCCGCCTCTTGCTGGGCAGCCGCGTCGGTGGCGCTCATGCCAGCGCCTCCGCGACAGCGCCAGATTCCCTGGCGACACGGTCCGGATCGTCGGCACCGGCGGCCTTCGCGGCCTTGCGAGCGTTGGACTCGGCGCGCATCAGGACCACGCACGGGATGATCGCCGCCGTTGCGATCCCGACCGACCACCAGAAGGCAATCCCGTAGGAGTGGGCTGCAGCGGCCTGAGTGTGCGCGTGACGCAGGGAATCGGCCAGCACGACCGCCAGGATCGTCGTGCCAATCGAGCCGCCGACGCGGTTCAGCACGTTCAGCTGTGGCGTCGCATGGCTGACCTGGCTGCGGTCGAGCGCCGCGAACGCGGCGGTCATGGCCGGCATGAAGCTGGCGCCCATGCCCGCGCCTCGCAGGACCATCACGATGCAGAGGAAGGCGACACTGGTGTGGGCACCGATCAGAGCGAACGGCACGGTCATCACGGCCGTCACCACAACGCCGACCAGTGCGACCGGGCCGCCACCGTAGCGCTCGGTGAACCTCGACGCCAGCGGCATCGTGATCGCCATGCCGAGACCCTGCGGGCCGGTCAGCAGACCGGTCTCGAGCACGCTGTAACCGCGGAGGTCCTGCCAGTACAGCGGCATCAGGATCATCGCTCCGAACACGGCAGCACCCAGCGCGAACATCACGATCGAGGCGGCGGAGAAGTGCCAGCTGCGGTACAGGCGCAGATCCAGCAGCGGATTCTTGACGCGCAGCGCGTGGAACGCGAAGCAGATCACCAGGATCATGCCAACCAGGACCGGCACCCAGACGTGAGGGTTGCTGAACGAGTTGTAGGTGCCCGCCTCGGCGAGTCCGTAGGTGATGGCCACCAGGCCGGTTGACATCAGGGCCAGGCCACCGAAGTCGAGAGCGTCGGTCTTCGCGCCAGTCTTGGCGGGCAACAGCTTGATCGCCAGCGGCACCGCGACCGCACCCACGATCAGGTTCACGAAGAAGATCCAGTGCCAGTTCAGCACCTGGATGATCGTGCCGCCCAGAAGCGGGCCGAGGGTCGGTGCAAGCATCATCGGCACCGCGACGAGGCCCATCACGCGGCCCATGCGCTTGGGGCCGGCCGCCTCCGCCATGATGATCTGGGCGAGCGGCATGATCATGCCGCCGCCGACGCCCTGGAGCACGCGGAACAGGATCAGCTCTGTGTCGGAGGTCGCCAGACCACAGAGCAGCGAACCGAGTGTGAAGAGCGTCAGGGAAATGAGGAAGACACGCTTGGCGCCGAAGCGGCGCGACGCCCAGCCGGTCACGGGGATCACGGCGGCCAGCGAGAGCATGTAGCCGGTGATGACCCATTGGATGTTGGCCAGGGTCGAATGCAGATCCTTGCCAAGCGTCGCGAGCGCGACATTCACGATCGTCGTGTCGAGGATCGACATGACGGCGCCGAGCATTGCGACGCCGGAAATGATCCAGACCTGCCGGGGGATCCGGTTGGGATCGGCCGCGGGGGGACCTGCGGAAGTTGATGAAGTCGCCATGAACCGTATGGTACCAAATGATTAGGTACCAGTCATTAGCTACCGCACGAAGATGTCGGCCCTGAGTTTGAGGAGATGGCTCGTAGGGGCGCAGCGGGTGTCGGGCAGCCATCATTGGGCCATGCGAGATCGCCAAGTGCCGCTGGGTATCTACGTGCATGTCCCGTTCTGTGCCGCGCGCTGTGGTTACTGCGACTTCAACACCTACGTCCCGAAGGGCCCCGGTCAGCAGTCAGAGTTCGTCGGGGCGGCGCTGGCGGAGCTGCGCCACGCGCGCGCCGAGCTCGGCGACCGGACGGTCGCGACCATCTTCATCGGCGGTGGAACGCCGACTCTGCTCAGGGCCGATCAACTCCTGCGCCTCGTCGCCGGGGTCGGAGAGTGCTTCGACGTCGCCTCGGATGTCGAGGTAACGACCGAGGCGAACCCCGAATCGGTCGACCTCGAAATGTTGCGGGAGTTGCGCCTGGGGGGATTCACACGCGTGTCGCTCGGGATGCAATCTGCAGCACCGCACGTGCTGCAGACGCTCGACCGGGCTCACACACCCGGACGGGCAGCTGCCGCTGCTTTCGAGGCACGTGAGGCCGGCTTCCAACACGTCTCGCTCGATCTGATCTACGGCACCCCGGGGGAGACCGACGCGGACTGGGACGACACGCTGGAGGCGGCGCTCGCCGCCGAGCCCGATCACATCTCGGCCTACGCCCTGACCGTTGAGCCGGGAACGGCGTTAGCGGTTGCGGTGGGCAGAGGAGTGGTGAACGCCCCCGACGACGCGCACCAAGCGCGCCGGTTCGTTCATGCTGACGATCGCCTGCGTGCGGCCGGCTTCGACTGGTACGAGCTGAGCTCGTGGGCGCTGTCCCCGGATGCACGCTGCCGCCACAACATCGGCTACTGGCGGTCCTACGACTGGTGGGGCATTGGGCCGGGCGCACATTCACACGTCGACGGTGTGCGTTGGTGGAACGTTCTCCGGCCCAACACCTATGCACAGCGTTTGCGGGAGGGGAGCTCGCCGGTGGCTGGTAGCGAGGTCCTCACCACCGAGGAGCGAGCGCTGGAGGCCGTCATACTCGGCCTGCGCGAGCGCGACGGCCTGGTGCTGTCGTCGCTGAGCCCGGCCGGAAAACGCGCGGCAGAGCGCGAGGTGGCGCGCCGTCGCCTGACGATCGCCGAAGGCCGCGCGCAACTGACTCGCAAGGGGCGCCTGTTCGCGGACGCAGTGGCGCGCGAACTATCCGTGTAGATCCAGAATCTGCAATCGGGTTCCGCGTTACCCGCTTCAACGACATCCGCCACAACATCGGCGCGCCGGTAAGACGCTCGCGATCCGGGAGGGGAGAGCAGTACGCCACGTCGCCGGCCGCCTAGCGACGCCGTATCTCCGCGATTTCGCCTCGATCTCACTGCGGTGGGGTGCGCCCTCTCAATTTGCCGTCGCTGATGAGCTTCAGCGTCAGCTTCCGTAGCTCAGATTCGAGTGCGTCGACCGAGCTGACCTCGGTTCCTCCGGAGCGTCGAATTGCCGCACTCACCATCAGGTTGTAGGGCATCCCTACCTCGCCGCTTGCTCTTACGTCGCTGCGGTATCCGATCACCGGCGTGCCGTGCGCTGCTGCCCAAGCCACCTCGGCAACCGTGCCGTTATCGGGCGGCTCCTGATCGAGGATCGCAACGACCAGGTCAGCCTGATCGGCAATAGTCGTGTAGTGGGCCTCACCGAGATCGAGCATGAGCTCGTATTGGTGGGCGACTTTCGCGGAGGCGATGTGCGAGATATCGACGCTCCAGGGATCGAGTACGGTCGCGTGCGCCTCGACGAGCGGCAACAGCACGCTTTCGTACCAGAGCTGAGTGCTCGCCGCGAACCCGCACGGGCTCGCCACGTAGCACGCGGGCCGGATCGGTTCACTCGACGGCACCGACTGAAAATAGAGTCCTGAGCGGACGGGCCGGGCGGGAGCATGTCCGCGTCGAGCTGCGGAGATCCGGGACGGTGGCATTCGTCTCAACGGATAAGGCTCAGATGAGGCGGTGCCCGACGCTGTCGTCGCCGCAGAGGAGATAGAGCAGCGCTACGAGATCGTGCAGCAGAGTCGATGCATCGTTCCGCTGGCGGCACTCGTGTTCATCTCTTCGTTTCCCGCCAGGCTCGGGTCAGCTCAGGGGGCGGTCACGCCAGAGAGCTCGACAGGACCGAGTGTCGGATTGAGCTCGGTCGCCTGGGAGACGCCCGGTGCAGTGATCGTGTCGATCACGTACGGAACGGTGCTGGGATTGAACGAGCAGATCGGACTCGTGCCGTCCGGCGCGCACACTCCGAATGTGTAGGCGCCGGCGGTCGCGGTGAAGTCACGCGCCTGATAGGAGTTGAAGCCGTTCTGGCCCGCGAGAGCCAGCGTGAAGACCCAGCCACTACCGACTGTTCCGAACACTGACTGCGGGACGATCAACGTGATCGTCCCGCTCGGGTCATCGACCACCTGCTGCACGCTGCCCAGTGACGCGCCGGCGGCGTTGACCCAGATCGTCGGCGCGAAGCCCTGCGCCTCGAGGCGCTCACTCCAGGCATCGGCGGACGCGATCGTGTAGTTGAGCTGGGGGTAGGCGGCCGCCGTTGAGGTGCTCGTCGCCGCCGGATTGCGGACGTAAAGGTCGAGCAATTGGGCCCCGAACGAATTGCCGAAGGTCGACACCAGGTTACGGATCGACGCCTGGACGTAGACGTCGGTGCCGGTCTCGTTGACCTGAAGGCCGGTGAGGTCGAAGCCTCCCGGAGCGAAGTCCGAGGCCGTCGGGTATTGGTAGGTGCCGGGGCCGTTGTCGTCGCCGACCGGGTCGGAGACGTTCAGGACCTGCGTGCCCGGGAGCGCGACGTTCGTCACCGAGATCTGCGCGTAGCCGGTGTTCGGGCCGGAGGTCGCTGTCACCGTGACCGTCGTGCTGCCAAAGCCGGTCGGGAGCCGCAGGGACCAGTTGCCCGTGCCGCCCGCCGTGGTCGATGCCGTCGCGGCCGTGCCGCCGGTCGCTCCGACGCCCTCGGCATCGACGGTCGCGCCCGGTGACGTCGTGCCGGTGACGGTCACGCTCGCGGCGTTGACGCTTGCGCCACCAGCCGGTGAGGTGATCGTGACTGGTAGCGCCCCGGGCATGCCGTTGGTGACATAGCGGGCAGTCACGATCCCCGGGGTCTCTAGTGCACGGCCTGCGCTGATGTCGAGCGCGAGTCGCGCATACTGGGCCTGAGCCCAAGTGAGCGGGCTGGCGGATCCGGCGGGCCGGCCGGGTCCAAAGCCGATCGACGCCGTTGCCGGGTCGGTGCCGAAGGGGGAGGCGGGCACAGCCGGGTCCTCCCACACCTGCTCAGGCTCGAGGCCCTGGCCGGAGGTCATCTTCCGCATCGCGGTCAGGAGCGTGAGCGCCGAGCCTTTCTGGCCGGCAGCGACGTCGTACTCGCCACGCTCGCCCGAAAGCACGGGCCAGAGGTGTCCGGTACCGGTGTCAGTAGGCGCCCAGGGCGCCCCGATCACTGAGCAGCTGGAGCCGCTCGGCTGGAAGCAGTCGCCGTAGCCGTCGACCGACTCTGTCGGGCTCGTTCCGTAGCGGTAGAAGCCGGGACCGTTCGGCGTCTGGCGCTCGATCGTGTCGTGGACGACGGTCAGCGAGGATTGCACGGTCGGGTCGTTCGACGGCAAGATGCCGAGGCGGACCAGCTCCAGGAAACCGGCGTCGATCAGCGACCGCTGGTCAACTGTGATGCTTCCGTTCCCGAGGTCCACCTGATCGGCTGAGTTTGGATCACCGCTCTTGGCAATGCGGATGAAATAGCTCGGCACGGTCGGACTGATGAAGGGTCCGTTCGTCGTCACGGTCCAGGCCTTGATGTTGCGCGCGAAGTCGTCGGCCGTCGCCTGGTAGACGGCGGCGCGGACGGGGTCGTGGTTGACCCGCGCGATGTTCGCTGCGGCCGTCAGGCCGGCGATCTCGGCGGCGATCGTCGACGGCGAGTAGCCGGACTGCTCCTCCCAGCGCTCGACGCCATCCGACGGACCGTGCGCGACGAGGAAGTCTGCGGCAGGGACCACATGTTGGGTGTAGAGGGTCCTGTCGTGGGCGAGGCCGGACTGCCAGTCCATCAGGATCGGGTAGGAGGTCTCATCGAGCTGTAGGCCACCCGTATCAGGAGCCGCCTCTCCGTTGAGGAGCGAATTGCGAGGCATCGAGCCGTCGGCCTGCTGCTGGCGGTCGAAGAGGAACCGGGTCGCGGCGCGAGCGGTGCTGACGTCGCCCGCCACAAGCAGCGCGGTAAACGCCTCGTACAGGTCTCGGGAGAAGACCTCGCGGTAGGAGCCGAAGTACGTCGGCGCGCCGTCGGTTAGGTTCCCCGCCGGCACCGACTGACCCCACGGTGAGGCCAGGCCGGCGACGATCGCGCCCGGGAACGTCTTGTCGACGCTCGCCCTGACGACGTTGACGGATTCGTAGTACTCGGCGATCGCCGCCTTCCCGAGCCGCGAGGATGGCCGCCGGAGCCCTGCGTCGTAGCGTGACCATTGCCTGTCGTAGGCGCCGAGGACGCGGGGGAAGACCTGGTTGACGGACGCACCGGCTACCGACAGCGCCTTCGCTTGGGTGGTGCCGAAGCCGAGTGCGAGGTTCGCCCCTTGACGGCCTTCCACCTGAGTTGGCAGCTCAGCGGTGAACGTGACGTGTCCGTCAGATGCTGACCCGTACGGCGTGAGTGCGTGCCTACTGTCCAACATCGTCAACCCATCGCTCGCCGTACCCGCGTAGCCAACGCTCTCGCTGGAGAACTCGCTGGAGGACTCAAGCGCCATGTAAGTGGGCACCGCGTAGCTGCGATTCACGGCGTCGGTCGCCGTGTTCGTATTGGCGTCGACCGGGATGGTCTGATGACCCGAGCTGACGAGCGAGGCGGAATTGCCGCCGGCGTTTTGCGAGCCGCCGCCACCCGTTCCGCCGGCGAGCGGGTCGAGCCGGACGTACAGCCGGTCGCCGCGCGGTCCTTGGAAGTGGACGTGCATGAGCACCGCGTCGCGCGCGGGATCGGCGAGATAGGTGGTGGCGATCTGGTAGTGATGCGCGCTGCTGGAGGCGACGATCGTGCAGGTCATTCCGGTCGGATCGGGCTCCACGCGGTAGGTCATGTCGCGCGTCTGAAGATCCGTGAAGCTATGCCCGTCGGTGACGAGATACTGCAGGGAATTGACGTTGGTCGCGTCGATAGTCGGCCAGTACGTATCCGAGAGCACTCCGTCGGCGACCGTGAACCAGACCTTCGAGGTCCTGTTCATCGCGGTCCCGACGCAGTCCTTGCGCGCCAAGTCGAAGTAGCTCTCGCTTCCGGGGGAGCCGGGGGCCGAGGCGGTCGGAGCCGGTGGGGAGGAGACCGTCGCCGATGCCGCGGCTGCGGCCGAACCTCCGCCGAGGCTCGCGCACCCGACGACCGCCACGCTCGCGGACAGCACCAATCTGCTGACGATCCAGCGCATATCTCCCTCGCTTCTCTCGCTCGAAGGGAACGCTACCCCGTCAGATTCAGGAGTCAACCGCAATCTGCAACCCACCGTGAGGCAGCTCGAGGCCGTGCCCGACGAAGGAGGCTCGGCAGGCAGTCCGGCTGATGGCCGGTATCGTGGCCGCCGTGTTGGACACTTCCTCGCCTTCGCAGTCGCAGAGAGGCCGTATCAGCCGCTCGTATCCGCTGCACGCATGGCTGCTGTGCAGCGCAATGCTCCTGCTGCTGGTGATCGCAGTGCGCTTGCTGTTGTCGCGGAACCCGTTTCCAGGGGACGCGTGGGCGGCGCAGCTGGGTGCGTCGCCCAAGCCGTGGCTGGTGTACGCGATCACGCGCGTGTACCAGCAGGTCGGACGGCCGATCGTTGCGATGGGGGAGGTGCTGGTGATGCTCGCGTGGCTGTGGCGCAGCAGCGGTCGCCGGGCGGCTCAGGGCTTGTTGATCGCCCTGGTGGCATCGGCCTCATGCGGCCTCATCAAGGTGATCTGCGGTCCGACTCCGCTGTGGATCGCGCTGCACCACGTGGGCACGAACTTTCCGAGCGGTGTGGTCACGTTCGTGACCGCAGCGGGTGGTTATCTGGGCGCGGTGGCGCGGCGGCAGGGACGGAGGATCATGCCGGCAGTCGTGATCCTGATCATCGCGGGCGCGGGTCCGGCACGCATCCTCGGCGGCCAGCACGTGCTCAGCGATGCTCTCGGTGGTTACATGCTGGGCATGGCCTGGCTGATCGTGGCGTATCTGTACGTGGCGGCGCCCAACCAGCTTGCTCAAGAGGAAGCAGCGTGGAATATCGCCGACTTGCGCATCTCAGCGGCACCCGACCCGCTGGCGTCGTCAAGCACCACGCAAAGCTAGTCGCCCGGCGCATGCTGCTCCGCATTTGATCAGTATTCGCCCGGGTTCGTTCATGTCCGCTGCCGCGGCGGCGGATGGGTCCGGCGTTCCCGGCGGGTTACGACGACTGCGGCAGGGGCCGACAAGAGCGGCGTCGCTGACCTCTTTGGCTTCTGCCCAGGGCGCGTATCTGCCGATCCGGACCGGGGGACTCACTTTGCTGCCAGTACTTATTCCCGTCTGCCGAGAAATCCAAGGCTTCCTGCTCTGCCGGCTCCTCGAGGCCGAGACGCACGAAGCGGAAACTCTCGCGCCGGCGCTCTGAGCGAGGCGTTTTTGCAACCAGCGGCAACCGAGGTAAGCCCGTCACGCGACCGGCTCGCGGGCCTGCATCGGCAGCCGGAAGATCAGCGCGAACGCCGCTGCGAGCGGCACCAGGCACGCCCAGGCGGTGATCGCAAGCGCGTACGTCGGCAGACGGTCGGCGAAGGCGGAGAAGAAGATCGTGCCCAGAGCGGCGACGCCGACGGCGCTCGAGAGCTGCTGCACCGCCTCCAGGACACCGGAGGCGGAGCCGACCTCGTCCATCCCGACGCCAGCGAGGATGAAGTCGAACAACTGGCCGAGGCTCGCGCCGGCGCCGACGCCGATCAGGAACAGCCCGGGACCGAGGTCGAGCGTCGAGGCCGTGCGCGCTCCAGTTACGGTCAGAGCCAACACGACCGTACCCACGGCGACGATGACGACGCCGAGGTGGAGCATGTGGCGGCCGAGGCGAGGGATCAGCGCCAACCCGCCGACCATCCCGGTGATCATCCCGACGACCATGGCCATCAGCGTCAGCCCGGCGTGGATCGGTGAGAACCCTTCGCCGAGCTGGGCGAACAGCGATACGCACAGCAGCAGTCCGCCGAACGCACCGAAGAAGGCCAGGGCGACGAGGATCCCGCTCGTGTAGGTCCGGTTGACGAGCAGCTTGGGCTCGATCAGCGGATCGCCGTGACGGTGCCGCTCCCACACGACGAATGCGCCGAGCAGCAGCGCCCCCGCGCCCAGCATGACGAACGTCCACGCCGGCCAGCCGGTCCCTCGTCCCTGGATCAAGGGGTAGATGATCGCGGTCAGTGCCATCCCGATCAGCACCATCCCGCCGATGTCGAGGCGGATGCCGGGGTGGGCGACGGTCCGCGGGAGCACCCGGACGGCCCCGGCGAAAGCGGCGATCCCGATCGGGATGTTGATCAGGAACACCAGGCGCCAGCCGATTCCCCAGAGGTTCGCCTCGACCAGCGCGCCGGCGAGGATCGGCGCGGCGAGGATCGAAAGACCCATCATCGGGCCAAAGGCCCCGAACACCTTTGTCATCTCGTCCTCGGCGAAGACCTCCCTGAGCATCCCGAATCCCTGGGGGATCATCAGCGCGCCGAATGCGCCCTGCAGCACCCGGAAGACGATCAGCACCGCAGGTGAAGGGGCGGCCGCACAGGTGGCCGACATCAGGGTGAAGCCGGCGGAACCGATAAGGAACAAGCGGCGGCGGCCGAACATGTCGCCGAGACGCGCGCCGGTAATCAGGAACACCGCGAACGCGAGCGTGTAGCCGGCGCTCAGCCACTGCAGGGTAGAGGCACTGCCGCCGAGTGCGGAGCGAATCGAGGGACCGGCGACGTTGACGATCGTCGAGTCCAAGAGGTCCATGATGTTGGCGCCGAGCACGACTGCGAAGACGAACCAGCGCAGCGGATTGCGGGCGGGCGCCTCGCTGGTGGGGATGGGGTGCGGTGGAGCGATGGTTTGGGGCATGCGTGGACTCCTGGCGATAACGAACAGCGTTCGTGACAAACACTGTACGTTGCGAACCTTGTTCGTGTCAAGTAGAGTTTCCGGCCATGGACGCCCCGGTCCGCCTGCGCTCAACCCGTGACCGTCCGGCCAAGGCCCCGCTGAGCGAGGACGCCATCGTGGATGCTGCATTGGCGATCACAAAGGCCGAGGGGTTGGCGGCGGTGACCATGCGCCGGGTCGCCGCCGAGCTCGACACCGGCGCCGCGTCGCTCTACGTCTACGTGCGCAACCGCGACGACCTACGGCGGGCGATGCTCGACCGCGTGGCCGGCGCGGTACCGCTGACCGAGCCCGAGCCGGAGCGTTGGCGCGAGCAGGTCCAAGACCTCATGCGTGGGTTTCGCGAGGCGCTGGAAACCTATCCGGGGATGGCCAACGTTCTGCTCGGCGAGCCGCCGACGGCTGAGAACGCACTCGCCGGGGCCGAGAACCTGTTCGGGATCCTGCTCGCCGGCGGGATCGCCTCCCAGGACGCCGCGTGGGCATGCGACATCCTGTTGCTCATCGTGACAGCGACGGCGACCGAGGCCGACGTCCGCCGCGCCGCCGGGCACACCACTGACGCCGATCGTGTCGATGCGGCCGCGCGGATCCACGACACCTTCGCCGGACTGCCGGCCGAGCGCTTCCCGCTCTTCGTCGGCCATGCCTCCGAGCTCGTCGCCGGTGCCGGCGACGAGCGGTTCCGCTTCGCCGTCGATACCTTTCTCGACGGCCTCGTTGCCCGTACCGCGCGGGCCTGATTCGGGCCGCGCCGAGGATTGATCGGGGCACCGTTACGCTCCTCGCATGAAGATTCGTGCCGCCGTACTCGAGCAGTTCGGGCAGCCCCTCAACGTCACCGAACTGGACCTCGTAGAGCCTCAAGGTCGTGAGGCGCTGGTCCGGCTGGTCGCCTGTGGGGTCTGCCACACCGATATGTACACAGCCGCGGGCGTCGACCCGTCCGGTTACGCGCCGACCGTGCTCGGGCATGAGGGCGCCGGAGTAGTCGAGGCCGTTGGGCCAGGGGTCCGCGATCTCGCGGTCGGCGACCACGTGGTCACGCTGTTTTCCCCCCAGTGCCGCGAGTGTGAGCACTGCCGATCGAGGAAAACCAACCTATGCACTGCTATCCGTGCGCAGCAGAACCTCGGCTACATGCCGGACGGCACAACTCGCCTATCGCGCGATGGAGAGCCGATCCGCCACTTCATGGGCACGTCGACGTTTGCGACGCACGCGGTATTGCCGGAGATTGCGCTCGCCAGGATCAATCCAGAGGCCCCGTTGGAGGCGGCCTGCCTGTTCGCCTGCGGTTTGTCGACCGGGATCGGCGCGGCGACCACAACGGCGAGGGTTGAGGAGGGCGCGACCGTGGTCGTTTTCGGTGCCGGCATGGTCGGGCTGGGTGCGGTGGTTGGGGCGCGGCTGCAGAACGCGGGCCGCATCATCTGTGTCGATATGTCCGAGGAGCGCCTCGAAATGGCTCGGCACCACGGCGCTACCGACACCTGGATCGGCAGCGATGACACCGTCGAGCGAGTGCTCGCGGAGACGGGCGGGCTGGGCGCGGACTACACGATCGAGGCGACGGGGCTGGTCTCGGTCATGCGTCAGGCGGTCGAGGCGGCTCGGATGGGCTGGGGCCTCGCGACCATGTGCGGCGTGGCCGGCAAGGGCGAGACACTCGACATTGTGCCGCGGCTGCTGATCACCGGCAGGCGTGTCGCGGGGTCGTCTTTCGGCGGCCTCAAGGGGCGCGACCAGGTGCCTCAGCTGGTGGAGCGCTACCTGGCTGGGGACATCGATGTCGATGCGTTCGTATCGCATCGGATCACGCTGGAGCAGGTCAACGAGGGCTTCGAGCTGATGCACAGCCAGGACGGAATCCGCTCGGTGATCGAACTCAACCTGAGCAATCCAAAGTAGGAAGAGTGAGGTTTGGCTCGGAGCGCCTCTGCTCGGGATCTTCTCGACCACGATCACCGGGAGAAAAGACGCAGGTGCGTGGTCGATCCCAAAGGGCGAGTATGAGCAGGAAGAGAATGCATTCGCCGCCGCACGACGCGAGTTCGAGGAGGAGACCGGAAGTCCGCCGCCAGACGGACCTGCAATCGCTCTCGGCGAGCTGAAGCAGCGCAGTGGAAGGTCTCACTGCCTGGGCCATCAGCGGCGATTTCGATCCGAGCACACTGCGTGGTAACACCTTCACGATGGAATGGCCGCCAAAGTCCGGGCTCGTACAGGAATTGAATCTCTAGGCATAACCTAGGTGTCGCCGATTCGTGGTGTCACTCGGCGCGCTGGCCGACTGAAGGAGATGAGATGGGGCGGGCTTTCCTACGCGGGAACTTCCATCGTGCGCGGCTCCGCATGCGGCCGCTGCCGGGAATCGTGGCCTTGGTAGTACTGCTGGCTAGCTCGCATCAGGCGTCGGCGCAAACGGCGAAGACGCAGGTGCTAACGGTGGGGTGCGGCAACATCATTGGGTCCACCCGGTCGGTAGGCGTAGCTCAAGCGCAGGTTGCATTCGGGAGCTTTGCCGGGCCACCCCGCAGGTTGCAACGACCTGCCCAGGCTGCCGACGAAAGCTGGCCGTATTTCGCGAAGTCCGGCGTGGAGGTCCGGGCGGGCTCGGGCCCCGTAACCGTCTCGGTCTCGCGGAACTTCCAAGATCAGGCCGCGATCTCATGGGGCAATGGGCTAGCCGTCGTCGAAACTGTGCGGTTTAGGCGATGCCGCGCGGCACCCGACCGCTGGAACGCTTACGCCGGTGGGCTCTTCACGCGCCCACGATCTGCGTGCGTCCCACTGGTGATCAGAATCGGCTCTCGCTCGAAGACGGTCCACGCGGGCGTCGGGCAAAGCTGCGGCGGTCCGCACCAATAACAGCGTGCCCAACCGGCCTCTCCGTCAACGATCCGGCGTCCAGGCGGCCAGCTCGGCCCAGACGCGGTATCCGTCGGGTCGTTCGGAGCCCCACCGCAGCGACAGGAGTTCGATGATCTTAAGCCCCCGTCCGCCGGGGTCAGCGGGCTCCGGTTCCGCTGGCTTTACGGTATCTCCGGACAGGCCCGGATCGTGCACCGAAATCATGAGATGCCCGTGCCTGCGAAGGACTTCTACCTTCAGGATGTGCTCACCCATGCAGCCCGAGTGTCTCACGGCATTCGTTACCAGCTCACTGGCGACCAGAAGCCCATCCTCAAGCGCCCAGCCACCATCGTGCGCTGCGGCCAAAGTCTTCCTCACCGTCCCCGGAGCATCGACATCGCACGGCACCTCAAGGCGAAGCGCATTGTCAATAGAAGACATCAATCAGCTGCTACCCGCTTTGCCGAGTGGCTAGCAGGATCGACAGGATTCGGCGTGTGCCGGCCTCACCCGCGTTGACAGATAGACGCGTGACGCCCGGTGACGCTGCGGCGGCTCCGGCGGCCGGGTGACGGTCGTCGGAGGGCACGAGCACGTCGTCGACCAGGCACTCCAGCTCGACCCGAGCCTTTGCTTCGAGGACAAGTCGGATGCGGTCCTCGAGCTGATCGACGGTCAGACCTCCGCTGGTCATTGCCACGCGCAGAAGATCGGCGGCGCGTTCACGCTCAGCATCAGGAGCAGCAGCACCAGGGTTGACGACTCGTCGTCGGTCATCGCCAGCAGCTTAGAGGTATCCGAACTCCTGCTCGGCGAGTTACTGTCATGGTGGCTGGGTCACTCGATCACGGTGAGCACACCATCTGAGAGCTCGACGCGCAGGCCGCGCGCTTTCGCGATCTCTGTGACCTCTTCAGGGCGCTCGGTGCCGCCGGCCTGAAGGACCAGGCGTGCGACCTCCCCGCGGACGCGTTTGACCATGTGCGTAACCACCGTCCTCCTGCCGTCGGGCGCCTCCGTGACCCCGCGGACGGCGAGATGGGTGGCGCGGCGCGGCCGCCAGGCCGCCGCATAGGAGCCGGAGCGCAGATCGAGCACCAGGCCACGATCGGGCAACGCCGCGCGCAGCGGCTCGCGCCAGTAGGTGGCCAGAGCACCGATGCCGGACGGCTTCACGCTCATGTCTAGCCGGTATGCAGGGATCCGGTCGCCTGGGCGGACGACGCCCCACAGCGCGCTGGCGATCAAGACGCCGTCCCACGGGAGATCCGAAAGACCCAGCGCCGCGAACAGCACGCCGGTGTAGAGCTCCGCCGCCGGGATTGCAGGGGCTGCCCTTAGGCCCGGGTCGACCGCGTCAATCAGCCGCTCGCGAGGCGCGCGCAGCCGTGGGTAGACGAGTGTCGATAGGCCAGCGCGGCGGCCGCGATCTGGCGAGGCCTTCCCCTGAGAGGGTGGAAGCAGCACAAGCACGGGCGACAGGCTAGTAAGGCTGCGACTTCGCTTCACTCTGGTGCATGCGTCTGCTGTTCGCGTGTATGGGCAACACGCATGGCAGCGGCCGTCGCCCTCCTGCAAGCCGCGGTGCTCGGCGCCCCATCTGAGCTCCGACGAGCGGCCGACCCTACGTTGCGTCAGCCGTCCCGGATCGTTGACGACTTTATGCGGACTTTACAAGCCGGAGCCGCCTTTGTTACGGTGCCCGTGCCGCAGATTCGTGTCAACACACGAATCTGCGCGGGGCCAACAATAAGGAGGATCCTGTGCTTAGACGTGGCATGCTGCTGCTCACAGCGGTGTCCATCGCGACAGCCTCTGGTAGCGCAGCCGTGGCGGCAGCGGCGACTCCGCCGCCCAAGCTGTTCGGCGGCGCGAAGCTGTCGTTGTTCGCTTCGGGGTTGAAGAACCCGACGTCGTTTGCCTTTGGTGACGGAGAGGTCTTCGCCGGCGACTCCGGCGGCGAACAGAAGGTGCCCAATGGGGGTCTGTACGTCTTAAAGGGCGGCACTGCAATTGAGATCCCGAAGTCACCGGTCTTCGTGGCCGGCACGGAGTTCCATCACGGCGTGCTGTACCTGAGCGGTGCCGTGCTCGGCAAGACGGGGCCGCAGTTTCAAATTCTGGCTTGGGGCGGGTGGAACGGCACAACGTTCACTACGCGGAAGGTGATCTATACGGCTCCCCCGAAGTTCGAAGGCTTTGACGGGTTGGCGTTCGGTCCCGACGGACGGTTGTACGTTGGCACCGACACCGGGCTGCTTAACAACAACGATCACGGGCCGGCGAGCCTCTCGCCGTACCTCTACGACATCCTGTCGATGAACACGAGCGGGAAGGAGTTGAAGGTATTCGCAACCGGCATCCGGCAGCCGTGGCAATTCGCTTTTGCGCCGGGATCGAGCTCGCCGTTTGTGTCGGATCTTGGGCAGGACGGACCCAAGAGCGTCAAGAACCCGCCAGACTTCCTGCTCAAGGTCAGTCAGGGTCAGAACTACGGGTTCCCGGGCTGCAGCCACACGAAGGACAGTCCTTGCGCGAGCTTTGCCAAGCCGTTTGCGACATTTGCGCCGCACACGGACATCATGGGCGTGGCCATCAGCGGCGGGACGTTGTACCTGGGGTCTTTCGACGGTATGGGCGGCCACGGTGGTGGTGCGCTCTACGCTATGCCGATCGGCGGAGGGCAGCCGAAGCCTGTTGTCACCGGTTTGCAGGCTGCGACCGATGCACTCGCCGCGCACAACGGCTTCCTGTACGTGGGGGGATCGACAGAGCAAGGTGCCGGCTTGGTGTATCGCGTCAAGCCGTAATTGCCGCCGTAACCGCTAAGGAGGCGCTGCCAACCCAGCGGCGCCCTCGGTTGACTTCAGGAGTGGCAAGACGCGGAATCCGAGGGCGCATGTCTCCGGCGATGGTTTCGACTGATCGGATCGTTCTGAACCGGCGTACCAGAAGTCTTGAAAGAATCCGGGAGTAGGTGTCGGATCGGGGCAGAGCTGTTCGTAGCAGGGGTGAGCGGCCGCCGAGGAGGGGCGGCCCCGAACCATAGGAGACGACTGAGATGTACTACCTGGTTTCCGTGATCGACGACGGGCAGGCGCTGGCCGCCCAGAAAACCGCTTCCGCTACCCCGTCCGAGGAGGTTGCCATCGACGCGTTCAACGGCGGGCTCCAGGCCGACGGTCACTGGGTCTTCGCCGGTGGCCTCGCGGCTCCGAGCTCGGCCACGGTCATCGACAACCGGGGCGAGGAGCCGATGTTCACCGACGGACCGTTCGTGGAATCGAAGGAGTGGCTCGCCGGCTTCTGGATCATCGAGGCCGACGACCTTGACGTGGCGCTCAGGCTCGCTACTCAGGGATCGAAGGCCTGCAATAGGAAGGTCGAGGTGCGGCCGTTCCTGTGAGCGTCATCGACGTCCGGGAGGCGATCACCCAGGTCCACCGCGACGAGTGGGCGCGGGTGGTCGGCGCCCTGACCAGGCGTTTCGGTGACCTCGACATCGCCGAGGAGGCGGCGGCCGAGGCGTTCGCGACCGCCCTCCAGCGGTGGCCGGCCGACGGCGTGCCTCCCAACCCCGGCGCATGGCTGACCACCACCGCAAACCGCAAGGCCATCGACCGGATCCGGCGCGAGAACACGCGCGACGACAAGCACAGGGAGGCTCAGGTGTTGTACGACGACGACCTGCCCGAGGCGCTCGGGGCCATCGATGACGAGCGGCTCCGGCTGATCTTCACCTGCTGTCACCCGGCGCTGGCAATGGAGACCCGCATGGCGCTGACGCTGCGCATGGTCGGCGGTCTGACTGTGTCTGAGATCGCCCGGGCCTTCCTGGTGCAGGAGACCACGATGGGGCAGCGGATCACCCGTGCGAAGGCAAAGATCAAGGCGGCTCGCATCCCTTATCGGGTGCCGTCCGCGGAGGATCTCCCAGGCCGCGTCTCCGGCGTACTTGCCGTCCTCTTCCTCGTTTTCAACGAGGGCTACTTGGCGACAGGGGCCGACACCGATCCCGTACGTCACGACCTGACTGCCGAGGCGATCCGGCTCACTCGCCTGATCCGTGACCTCATGCCCCAGCACGGCGAGGTGGCCGGGCTGCTGGCCCTGATGCTCCTCACCGAGGCCCGCCGCACCGCCCGCGTTTCGTCGAGCGGCGAACTGGTCACCCTCGATGAGCAGGACCGCGGGGCCTGGGACGCGGCACTGGTCGCCGAAGGTCATGGGCTGGTGCGCGAGCGCCTTGCCGCCGGGGTGGCTCCCGGTCGCTACCAGATCCTCGCAGCGATCAACGCCGTGCACACCTCCGCGCGCGAAATGCGCGACACCGACTGGTCGCAGGTCGTCGCTCTCTACGACCAGCTCATCAACGTCGACCCGTCGCCAATCGTCGCCCTCAACCGGGCCGTCGCAATCGCCGAGCTTGACGGCCCAGAGGTGGCACTGGCGGCCGTCGATCGTCTCGAGGACAAGTTGGCCGGCTATCACGCCTACCATGCGAGCCGCGCCGACCTGCTGCGCCGGCTGGGCCGCAGTCAGAGGTCGCGCGCTGCTTACGACAAAGCGATCGAACTGGCGGGCAACACCGCCGAGACCGCCTACCTGATCCGCCGCCGCAACCAGTTGGCGTAAGACCCGCGGCTCCCGCACCGGCGAAGCCTACAAGCGCGTCGACGGTAGGTCTACGCTGCCCCATTGGCGGCCGGCTACGACCGAGATCAGGCCCCTCTCCGCTCCAGCAACGCGATAGTCGACCCGACCTGGAAGTCACGGACGGAGCCGACTGGGGCGTAGTGCGCAGCGACCGCGCGCTCGACGCTCGCCAGCAGCTCGGCGTTGCGTAGATGGTCGTAGCGTGCGACAGACCAGACGCGGCTCGTCTTGCTCTGCTCGGCCGGAATGCCTAGAAAGTTGAGTGGTGCCTCAACGGTGCACGGAGCTGCCGGATGCTGTCGACTGACCGTGATAGCTGCGCGGCTGTCTCCAGCATGGGCTGGGCCCTCGGGACATCACCCCGACGTCAGGCGTCCGGTCTACGGAGTTGTGGAGATGGTGATGCTGCCGTTCGGAATACTCGACGGCAGGCCAAGCTGATCATTTGTCTTCTGAGTCAGAGGCCAGCCTGTGCTGTTCCCCGTGCCGCCCGAGGAACAGCCCTGAGATGACGTATAGGAACTGTCGAGCGACACGTTGATCGCGACCGAGCTCGTGCTCGATACAACGAACAACGCATTGTCACCCCAGATGACCCAGGTCGGAGACTCGTATAACCCGGTCGCGCTGGGGGAGATCCCGGTATCGAGATAAGCGGTGACGCTGCCTCCGGGCACCGCGCAGCTACTGGTTCCGTAGTAGTCGAGGTCGTCGGAGCTACCCGCCGTGCCGTTCATGCTGAAGGCGATCTGATATCCGGCGCTGGTCTGAACTTCGACCTGGTTTTCCTGGTAGCCGATGACCTGGCGTGGCTCGGGCCGCTCGGCCGGGCACGAGGCTCACTTCTTGGGCCGGTGCTTCCTCTTCGACTTCGGCACCCTCGCATCGCGCGGCACCAACTTGTAGAGCGTGTATTTGCCCATCAGGAACAGCGCGGTCTTGTCTGCCACCACGGTCGTGTAGGAGCCGTCTGGGAAGTAGAAGACGCGCTGCCCTGTCCGGGCGTTGAAGCCGTAGCTGCCCTTCTCGTACACGGTTGAGACGTATACGGTGTCGTTGACCACCGTGGCCGATCCTGAGATCGCCCCGCCGACATCTGCGGCCCATCTGACGCTCCCGTTAGCGGCGTTCAAGGCGTAGAGGTCATGGTCATACGAGCCGATATAGACAGTCGGGCCGAGCCCGGGCGTATCGGCGACGGCCGGGCCCGAGTAGACGTAGCTGCCCAGCGATTGGGTCCACGAGACCGCACCGTCGCTGGCAGCGAAGGCGTAGGCGTCGTCGTCATTGTTGCCGACATATACCCGACCGTATGCGACGGCCGGCGTCGAGTAGAACTCACCGCCCGGGCTGGCGGACCAGGCCACCGTACCGCTCTTGGCGTTGACGGCGTAGAAGCTGCCGGCGTAGTTCCCGAAGTACAGCTTGCCGTCGTGATACGCAGCGCCCGCCTTGATCGAACCGCCGGTCGACAGTGACCAGTTCTCGTGCCCAGTCCGGATGTTGAGCGAGTACTCGGTGCCGGCTTGGTCGCCGAAGTAGACCGAATGGCCGACCACCATCGGCGAGGATTCGGTACCGCTCGACACCGGGAACTTCCAGAGCGTCTTGCCGCTGCGCATAGAGAGCGCTGCCAGTTCGCCGTTAGTGCTTCCGATCGTGCTTCCCGTCGTCGACAGGATCGAGACGAACAGCTCCTTATGTGCGACGTCGAGCGACGGCGTCGACGCTGAGAGTTCGCCCATGTGCTTGGCCCAGATCTGCTTGCCGGTCGTGATGTTGACGCGCTTGACGGTGGCGCCGTCATCCAGCAGATACAGGTTGTTGCCCCAGATCGTCGCTGGGAACTCGAGCAGCGCGTTACCGCCGAACTGCCACGCCAGCTTGAACGGCGGGTTCAGTGAGGGGATAGCCGTGAACTGGCGGTCGCGGGTCTGGTGGTTGCCGTAGAACGGCACCGTGAAGTTGTTCACCCGGCGTTTGGCCGGCGTCGTGGGGGTCGTGATCGTCGGCGCGGGTGGGGGTGGGGGTGGGGGCGTCGTCGCCGTGGTCGTGGTCGGTGGGACTGACGGAGCCGTCTTCGACGGCTTGCTGAGATCCACGATGACGTACGCGACTGCCGCCGCGACGACGATGGCGAGGACGCTTGCTAACACCCACCTGTTGCGATCTGCCCTGGGGAAGCGCATCGCGCAAGGAGGGTAGCCGCGCGCAGCGAGGCTTCGGCGCACCCAGCGCCCTTTTCATGCTTGCGAGCTGCGCCGCGCTCATACAGGTGCTGATCGGTCTGCTGGAATCATGGACGCGTGCCTTGGAGACCCGTGGCCATCACCATCCGTCCGTACGCAATGTTCGTCTCGCCCCGTCACGGTCGCCAGGGCGTGGGACACGCGCTGATGACCGTTATCGAGAAGCGGGCGCTTGTTGCCGGCGAGCTTCTACTACGGCGATTCCCAGCGACGGCACCGCAACGCTCTCAGGAACCCTACGAGCAGGTTCCGGCGGCGTGTACCACTTCACGGTCACGCCACCAACGGCGCATTGCCGGATGCGCCGTCAACAGCTCGTGCATCGGCTCGGACGGCGCGACCGGCGGCAGCGGCACGCTCAACACCTCGACGCCCGGGCAATACCCCAACACCGTGACCGCCACCTCGTCGGACGGCCTGGTCAGAACCGCGAACTGGACCTACGTGGTGAACGCGGCGCCAGCGGAAACCTCGAACCCTCCGGCAACGCCCTCACCGGTCACGGCCACGAAGATCTCGACGGCCACGGCCACGGCCACGGCCACGGCCACGGCCACGGCCACGGCCACCGTGACGTGGCTGGGGCAGCGGCTGCCGGTATCCGAACACGCGTCTTCGCTTTCAGCTGAACCGTGCGGCGACGTCAGGCTCGTCCTGTCCGCGAAGGTGGACGGCCGCTGGCGAAGCAGAAGCTCATCCTGCTGAGCGTCCGTCACCAGGAAGCCTGAGGCGACTGATCCTTTCGGTCGGGATGGGCGCGAGTCGGGCGAGCGCGGTGTTGGCAGCGAGTAAGAGGACGGCGAGGACCATGAGGGCTGGGCCGAGGACATCCAAGCCTGACGCGTTGATGACGAGCCCGATGAGGGCGGAGATGGCAGACCCGCCGCCAGCGGCCGCGCCGACTTGCCAGGCGATGGCGTGTTTGGCTCGTTGGTGGCCGATCCGCCGCGGGGTGACGGCGATGAGGGCAGGGAACATGCCAGCGAGCGCAGCGCCGAGCAGCACGAAGCCGGCCACCGACGCCGCGGTGTCGGGCTGCCACCAGATAAGTGCAGTCGCCGCGATGCTGACAAACACGCCCCCACCGATGACCGTCTGGGCAGGGACCGACTTGGCAGGGAGTGCTAGACCGATACGAACCGCGGTCAGAGCACCCCAGTATCCAAACGCGGCAAGCCCGGCGGCCGACGCGGACAGGCCGAGATGGCCGCGGAGGTAGCTGGTCTCCCATTGGCCGGCACCGACCTCGAGGCCGGTGTATACGAAGAACACGACCAATCCCGCGGTCAGGACCGACACGACCCTGTGACGGGACCAGCCCGCTGTCGGATCGGTCGTCGCCGGGGGATCGGCGTAGATGCCGGTTCCGTCGCTGGCTGTGATGGCAGCGGCTGCCTCCTCGGGCGACGGCAGCGGTAGAGAGAGCTTACGGTGGTAGACGATCCAGGAGCCGGCGGCGGCCAGGTTAACAGCGACGAGGACGAGGTAGGCGGGTCGCCACGATCCGGCCAGGATGGCCACGGTCACGACGAGCGGCCCGAAGGCGGTGCCGATGC
Organism: Solirubrobacteraceae bacterium; assembly: GCA_036268195.1. Lineage (GTDB taxonomy): Bacteria > Actinomycetota > Thermoleophilia > Solirubrobacterales > Solirubrobacteraceae > Palsa-465. Next base: position 10,523 of record DATAUP010000036.1, on the reverse strand, counting down.
CGTAGAAGCCATGGAGAAGGTTGAGCAGTCGCGGTCGGCCGGTAAGCGCGACGGCAGTGTTGAGGCCTCCGTCCATCATCCCCGCCGCCGCGCCGGTGAGCGGCCCAATGCACAAGACGAGCCACAACGCAGGTGCGAGGGCGAAGCCGACAGCGCCCACCGCGGCGCACAAGGCGGCCACCGCCAGTAGCGCGACCACGCCAAGGCGGTGGATGAGCCGGCCGACAAACGCAGAGACGGCCACCGAACCGATGGTGTTGACCAACAAGATGAGCCCGAGGTCCCCGACGGGCGCGCCAAAGCTGTGGCGCATGGCGGGCCACGCCGTGCCGAGCATCCCGTCAGGCAGGCCGACAGCCACGAATGTTCCGAGGCTCAGAAGGTCGAACCTGCGGTCGGTCCCAGCCGCCGCCCTGCGAGCCACCGTCAAATCGTGCTACCTGTACGCATTCTCATGCATACAGGACCTCGATTCCGGCCGCTCGATACGGGTCGAGCGACTGGTCGTTCACGTCACTGTCCGTGATGAGTGCCGTGATGACGTCGATTGGAGCGACGAACACAGGCCTGGCCGTTCCTAGCTTGTCGTGATCGGCGAGAGCGACCACCGCCGCGGCCCCGTTGATCATCGCTCGCTTGACTTGAGTTTCCTCGAGATCGTTGGCGGTGACCCCTAGCTCTGGATGCAGACCGCAGACTCCGAGCATGACGACATCAGCGCGGATCATTCGCAGCGCATCGACCGTCTCGGCCCCGACGGTTACCAGGGCATCGCGACGAAGCGTCCCGCCGATGACCGCAATGTCGACCCCGTGGTGTTCGCTGAGCGCGACTGCGACCGGCGGGCTCGTCGTCACGATGGTCGCGCGCAGATTGGGCCTCAGCGCGCGTGCAACCTCAACCGTCGTCGTTCCGCCATCGAGGATGACGACCTGGCCGTCATGGATGAGCTCGGCTGCCCGTCGTGCGATCGACGCCTTCGCCTCGGGAGCGCGACGAGCCCTCGCTGCGAATGGCGCCGCATCACCTGTGCGTGGGAGCGCCCCGCCGTGCACACGACGCAATAGGCCGAGCTCATCGAGTTCGCGGAGATCTCGCCGAATCGTGTCCGCGGACACGCCAAGCTCGGCACTCAGATCGTTCGCGAGCACCCGCCCGCGCTGGCGGAGCAGCTCGACGATGGCGGTCTGACGTTCCACGGTCAACATATGCCGAAGCTTACACGTGGATGCCGACTATTGCCGATGTCGGCATTAACCGGCATAAGTGGGTTGGGCGCTTGCGCCGAACCGCCGCAGCGCGCTGAATCCGCATCAGGGGAGGCAGGGGCGTGCAAAGGCGGACCGGTGCCGAACTACCGAACGGGGCGTACGTAGGCCACCATCGTCCAGTCGTCACCGAAGCGATCCGTGTGTAGCCGGGTCAGGGTTCGTCGCTCGGCACCGAGATGCTCCCATCCGGGAGCAGGCAGTAGCTGAGCCCCCCGGCTGGCCGATCACTGCTTCGCACCGCGGCGCATCGAGCTGCCGCTGAGGCGAACTCGGGCACGCACCGCGACCATTGCAAGCGCCCGATCGTCGTCCGGAAGACAGATCGCGCGCGTGGGACCACGCTCCTCGGCGATCTCCCGGAGCTACGCTTGTAGGTCATCGGCTAGCGACACCTCACGATCGCGCGGGCTGAACGACTCTGCGTGCGGGCTTCAAAGGTTCCGGCGCGTTCTGAACCGGGTGTTACGGGACCTTGACGTTCGGTCCGTCCAAGCCCTGGTAGAGGATGCGATAGGTGCCCGGGACCTTCACGGGGATAGCGTAGGTGCCTTTGGTGGTCAGGCGCGCACGGCCCACTGGGCGCCAGTGCCCATCAACATCGCGCTGTGCCGTGACCGACAGGCTCCGCGCGGCCGGGTAGACCGTGCCCTGCACGTAGAGATGAGTAGCCACCTTCTTCGTGACTCTGCGCGCGGGTTTGGCGTTCGCGCGTTGTAACGACGTGGTCGTGGTCGTGGTCGTAGTCGTCGTCGGCGTGGTGTCTGTGGTCGGGGTAGTCGTCGGCGTGGTATCTGTGATCGGCGTCGTATCCGTGGTGGTTGCGGGGGTTGTGGGTGTGGTGACCGTCGGTACAGACGTGGTCGTACGAGTAGTCGTCTTGGCCGGTGGCTTCGTCGTCTTCGTCTTTACCGTTGTCTTGATCGTGGTCTTGATGATGCGTTCGCCCTGCGCAGTCAGCGTTGTGAATGACATATAGGTGCTGCGCGTGCCGAACAGTCGCTGGAGCTTCGTTCCGGTGACAGCACTGGCTCCGTCTGTGCCTACCACCAACGCGCGGACTACCCGCGGGGAGACGCCGGTCTGGGTGACCTTGATGCCCTCAAGTGACCCTCTGTAGAGGTTGTGGAGCTTGCGCCCCGCCGACGCGAGGCTGTAGTCGTCGGTCCAGCGGTAGTACGGGTTGCCGTATGAGTCGTCGTAGGGGTCCGGCACACCGTGCAGCCACGGCTCGGGCGCCAAGCCAGACCAGACGTTCTGAAGGCTCTCGGTGTAGCCGCCCGAGCTGGCGAAGAAGTAGGTGACCACCGGGCGGCCCTCGTACTCGACCACTTTTCCCGAGGTGGCAGCGACGGCGGCGTTACCGGTTGGGCTCTCTGAGCTGATCCCTCGATACATCTGTGATTGCGTGTTGTCGTAGACGTCGAAGTCAGCGGCCACCGCCGCGGCGGTGATGGCGTACGTGCGTGCCGCTACCGCCTGCGCCTCGAGCGCCTGCATCGGCCAGCTCGCTGGCATCTCTGCGGTTATGACCCCGCGCACGTAGCTGTCCAGAGGCACCGAGTTGACGGTCATCACGCCGCCAGTGTTATTTGGGCGAAAGACGAAGGCGCCGTCATAGGCTCCCTGGCCGACGAGCGTCAGCGGGCCGCTGCCTTTGCCCCGCACGGTTACCGGCGCAGCAAAGGTGCCGACCGTGCGGCCGCCTGTGATGATGCGCAGTTCCGAGCCGTGAGGGATGACGCCGTAGTTGAGTTTTGGGTTGAGCTTCTTCGTCGGCGATCCCGCGATCGCAGAGGCTCCGCTGAACGTAGCCGCACCCTGATGCAACAGAACGGTCACTGTTCGCTTAGGGCTGACGTCTCCGAGCGTGGTCTCCGAGTAGTAGTGGGAGAGAATCTCCCCATACGTGTAGCCGTGCAGCGCGAAGCCGGCGGCGCCGTATTGGCTCATGCCGACGCCGTGACCGAACCCGGCGCCGGTGACGTCGAACCCAGCGGCGCTGGGCGTGGCCGCCTTAGTAGTGGTGGTCTTGGTTGTGGTCGCGGCGCCCGCCGGCGACGCGAAGGCACCGAGCATTAGCGCAACCACCAAGGCGCGCCGTACGACGATCATCTATCGCGAGGTGCTGGACGGAGTCATGGCACTCTCCCAAACTCTCAAAGTGGGCTGAAGGCTCGGTCCAAGCCAACACTTTATTGCCATCGAGCGGGCCGGTTAGTATTCGCCGTTCGCAGCCAGCCACAGCGCATTCTGCAGGTCGAACGGCCCGGCATCCTGGTCCCAGGGCCGCTCCGACCAGACGTAGCCGTCGCAGTACCGCTTGGCCGCCTTCGAGGCCACGGTGCCGAGATCCCACCGCGGCGCCGCGACGTTTGTGGTCGGGCGGGATCCCGGTCCGCTGGCAGACTGTCTGGATTCGGCCGTGGCACGCCGGCGTGTCGTTGATCCCTCTTCCCGGAACCTGGTCGGGCTTGTATGACTGGCCGTTCTCGTCGGTTGACAATGAAGTGCTTGCCCCTCACGCCGCGCTTCGCCAGCGCTGCGACGACCTGCGCCCCAAAGTGGTCTTCGATCGCAGTCGGGTCGTAATCGGTGTCGTCGAGCGCGAAGCCACGTGCGTAGCGGATGCCGTTGTGGATCAAAGTGGCAGGAACTGCTGACATCTCGTGGCAATACCACTGACATCCCGCGGCAATCGGCACCTTGTGAAATGTCGTTCAAATGACAGCGCAGTTTTGTCAGCGAACATCCGTTCGACCCGAGCGGTGACCCCCGAGCTAGTCCAGCCAGGGAGTAGGGGAGGGCCTACCGTGAGCGTCGCGTGTCGCGGCCAGCACACCGATCGCGGTTTCAGTCGAGCACGAGCGATAGCGTCTGAGCTCGCGCCGACCAGCCTGGCGCAAGCGCTCCCGGCAGACGTGCTATTTGCGAATAGGAGGTGCGCGCCCAGGTGTGGGTCGAGACTCGCTTTCGTGGCCAGCGACGACGGAGGGGTCACTTTGGCGGCGTTCGCCACCGCACGACCGATGCGATCGATCCCTGGATCCGCTGAGCCACGCTGAGACCTGGGCGGTAGTTGATCGTGCGCAGGCGGCTGATCGAGTCGGGGTCGGGCTGAGCGGGATGCAGCGGGAAGGCCGCCCGAAGCTCCCGCTCAATCCGATCGGAACCTCGTTCGCGCCGGTCGGGGGTGTTGTGGTCTTCCGTCACTCATTACAACCCCTATGGGACCAGGTTTGGTTCCAGGCTGCGCGCGCGGCGCTGAGTTCCCGGCACTGTCGTCCCGTGACGTGGCGTCCACACTGCCTCAGCGCACGAAGCATCCCGACTGCGAGGCGCGGCGATCCGAGGCGGTCCCTCGGGTGACGTTTGGGTCAGCTTTGCTACCGAAGCTAGGTAGCTGTTCGGGCTGGATCCGGAGCTGGCGCGGCGTTCTCGTGACCAGCCGAGACTGCGGGGAATTCGATAATGATGTGGAGTCCCCCGCCAGCGCGAGGCTCGATGTTGAGCGTCGCGTCGTGTGCGGTTACGATCGCGGCGACGATCGACAGGCCGAGTCCGTCCCCGTCGCTGTGGTTACTGCGATCTGTGGTGAGGCGGCGGAAGGGTTGCAGCAGCCGGTCGATCTCGTTGGCCGGGACGTGGGGCCCGGTGTTGCTGATCGCCAGTGTTGCGCGCCGCGCGGGCGTGTGGAGTGTGATGTCGACCCGTCCGTGCTGGACGTTGTAGCGCAGCGCGTTATCGACAAGGTTGGCAATTAGGGTGCGCCCGAGCCGCGGGTCGCCGGACACCGGTGCCGGACTGAGTACAGCGTCGATTGTCACCTGCTCGTGGCTTGCAAGGTGCTGATATGTCTGGACGACGTCGCGTGCGATCTCGGCGAGGTCGAAGGTCTCTCGGTGCTCGAGATATTGCTGGCTGCGGGCGAGGGTGAGGAGTGCTTCGATCAGTTGTTCTTGGTCGGCGCCAGCATCGAGCGCGTCTTGGCAGGTGGCTTTGAGCGAGTCGAGGGTGAGCTCGGGGTCGGCGAGCGCGAACGACAGCATTGCGCGGCTGAGCGCGAGCGGGGTGCGTAGCTCGTGCGAGGCGTTGGCTACGAACGCGCGTTGTGCCCGGAAGGACCCTTCGAGGCGTGCGAGGAGCGCGTCTATCGTGTCGCCGAGGTCCTTGAGCTCGTCGTTGGGTCCGTCGAGCCCAAGTCGGCGGTGGAGGTTCTTGGCGGAGATCTCGCGGGTGGTTGTGGTGATCGTCCGTAGCGGCGCTAGCACGCGCCCGGCGACGATCCAGCCGAGCCCGGCCGCGATGATTGCCATGATCGCAAGCGCGATCCCGGACCAGGTCAGGAGCTGATGTAGGTCGGAGATTCGTTGTCCGCGGATCACGCTGGTCAGCACGGATTCGCCGGCCGGGGACCGCAGCGTCGTTGTCAGAGAGCCGTGGCCGTGCGTGACTCGAGGCCCGACGCCGCTGACTGTGCGTACGTAGCCCGGTCTGACAGTTGCGTGCGCCACGAGTCCGTACGTGACAGCGAGCAGTGCCGCTCCGCAGAGCAGGAACAGGCCACCGTAAAGCACGGTGAGCCGCATCCGCACCGTGCGCCGATGCGGGTTTTGACCGGATTCCAACCACGTGAGTCGCCTGCTGAGCGGGAGGCTCATCAGTGGATTCGGTAGCCGGACCGGGGGACGGTTTCGATGATCGCTGGATCCCCGAGCTTGGCGCGTAGCCGGCTGATCGTGGTCTTGACGGCCTGGCTGAACGGGTTGGCGTGCTCGTCCCACACGCGCTGTAATAGCTCCTCGGCTGAAACCACCGCTCCTTCTGCGATCAGCAACTGCTCGAGAACCGCGAACTCCTTCGGGTTCAGATCGAGCCGCCGCCCGGCCCGATCCGCGAGGCGTCGCGCGGGGTCGAGCTTCAGATCACCGCAAGCGAGCAGCGTCGGCGCGCCTCGACCGGCGCGACGTCCGAGTGCCTGGATACGCGCGACGAGTTCGCTGGCGTCAAATGGCTTGGGGAGGTAGTCGTCGGCACCGAGCCGGAGTCCCTCAACGCGGTCTTGGACTGTCCCTGAGGCGGTCAGCATCAGCACCCGGCATTCGGTGCCCTCGGCCACGAGCTGGCGGCAGACCTCATCGCCGTGGATCCCGGGAAGGTCGCGGTCTAGCACCACGACGTCGTAATCGGTGAGCGCGGTGTGCGCGAGGGCGTCCTCGCCGTCGAAGGCGACGTCAACGGCCATGCCTAGCCGTCTCAGGCCATTGGCGACGGTGAGGGCAAGTTTGGCGTGATCTTCGACTAAAAGCACTCGCATCAGCTCGGGTTCGGCCCGCATTTTCGGATGCTCTCACGGGCCGAGCGCTTTCCAAGGATGCTCGATCGCCGGTTGCAGAAACGTAACTGCGTTACCGGGCTGCACCCACCACCTGGTTAGAAAGCCGGGCATGAGCAGACACCAAGCAACGCACACACAGCCTTCTCAGCTCTGTAGAGGGTGCAGAGACTATGAGCATCGTTAGTCGCGGCATCCGCAACACGTTTCGCAACGCGACGCGCACCATCTCGATCGTGCTGATCCTCGGGCTCGCGATCGGCCTGGCGTTCGTCATGTTGATCGCGCACCGGTCGGTGAACGCCAAGGCATCGACCGCGCTTAGCTCGGTCGGCAACACCGTGACGATCGGTCCCCCTGGCTACTCGGCCGGCGGACAGCTCGGGGACTTCCTCTCAAGCGCCGAGCTTGCGCCGATCTCCCGTCTCCAGGGAGTCACTGGCGTCAACCAGCTTCTCAACGGCGCGATGAACGCCAGCAACTTGCCGCCAAGCAGCGCGAAGGGTCCCAGCACGATGAAGGTCAAGAAGCTTGGTGGATCCACGACCAAGCGCCAGAACTCCTCTCCGGTGAGGAGTGGGTCGACGAACCTCAAGTACCCCGGAACCGTGGCGGCCGCTACAGCTGGGCTTGCTTGTGAGCCGAAGCCCTGCACTCCGCCGATCAGCTTCTTCACGGTTTACATCACCGGGTCGACCGAGCCGACGGTCCCGGCGAATATCGGCGCTTCAGCGCTCAGCATCGTGAGCGGCCACGTCATCTCGGGCACGAGCTCATCGGACGACGCGATGATCAGCACCGAGATGGCCCGCAAGAACGGGCTGAAGGTCGGCTCCACGTTCACCGCTTACGGCAAGACCCTGACCGTCGCCGCGATCTTCCAGAGCAACAGCCAGCAGGGCAACGACACTTTGATCGTCCCGCTGCCGATCATGCAGCAGCTGCTGGGTGCTGGCGACAAGGTCTTCACCGCGACCGTCACCGCCTCATCGCTCGGCCAACTCTCGAAGGTGACTTCCGAGATCGAGCGCGTCCTCGGCAAGCGGGCGAGCGTCGTTAGCTATGTCTCCGACGCCGAGCAGGCGGTCAGCGATCTCAACGGCGTCAAGAGCATCGCGCTCGACAGCCTCGTCGGGGCTATCGGGGCGGCGGTCGTGATCCTGTTCCTGGTGATGATCATGATCGTGCGCGAGCGCAAGCGCGAGATCGGGATCCTGAAGGCGATCGGCGGCTCAAACGGCCGGGTCATGGCGCAGTTCGCGACGGAAGCAGTGACCTTCACGCTGCTCGGCCTGATCGTTGGGTTCGTGATCGGACTGGTCGCGGCGAGCCCGGTGACGTCATCGCTTGTCTCGCACAGCGGCGCGGGGTCCGAGACGGGCGCGCGTGGCGTGTTCGGCGCGGGAAGCCCGGCCCTTACTCACCTCACCGATATCAACGCGCATATCGGGTTGCCGGTGATCTCCGAGGGTTTGGTCGCAGCTGTGATCGTGGCCTCACTTGCCAGCGCGGCTTCTGCCTGGATGATCAGCCGCGTGCGACCCGCCGAAGTCCTGCGGAGCAACTGACCGTGCCCAAAGTCAGACACGCAATCGGACCGGCCCCATCTCAAGGCGGGTCCGACGGTGCGGCGGACATCGAGAGGTTGCATGGGCCTGATCAATAGAGGTGTCCGTGACGCCTTTCGTAGCGTGCCGCGGACGGTTGCGATCGTTCTCATCCTTGGCCTGAGCCTCGGCCTGAGCTTCGTGATGTTGATCGGTCATAGGAGCGTCGTGAACAAGATCGACGCCACGCTCGCAACGATCGGCAACACCGTCAACATCACCCCGGTCGGCGCCGACACGGGAACCACGAGCAACAAGTACCTCACGACGGCCGAGCTGAGCAAGGTCGAGCACCTGTCAGACGTAGCTGGCCTCGACGAGACCCTCGGCAGCGGTACTCGCCTCGACGACGAGCGAGTGGGTTTCGTCGGCACGAACGACCCCACCAACCCCGTCAACATCGGTGCCTCGACACTCGCGATCATTGCTGGGCACGCGATCGACGGGACCGTCAATACGAAAGATGCGATGGTCAGCACGGTAATCGCGAAACTCAACCACCTGAAGGTTGGAGCCACCTTCACCGCTTACGGCACTGTCTTCACCGTCAAGGCGATCTTCGACAGCGACACGGCCAACGGCAACAACACGATCGTCGTGCCGCTCGCGACCGAGCAACACCTCAATCATCTGGCCGGTGAGGTGGCCAGCGCCATCGCCACCGCCGACTCCCTCACGCATCTCAGCAGGGTCATTGACGAGATCACTATCGCGCTCGGCCCGCTAGCGGACGTCACGAGCGACTTAGCCCAGGCCAACCAGGCACTAGCACCGCTCAACAGCGTAAGGAGCCTCTCCCTCTACAGCCTCACAGGAGCCATCGGCGCATCGGCAATCATCAGCTTGCTGATCATGGTGATGATCGTCCGAGAGCGGAAGCGGGAGGTCGGAATCCTCAAGGCAATCGGCGCCCCAAACAAGCGCATCACCTACCAGTTCATGACCGAAGCCCTGACCTTCAGCGTGCTCGGCGGCGCCGCCGGACTCATCGCAGGCGCGCTCGGCGCAAGCTCAGTCACATCCAGTCTGGTCGGCAACAGCGGCGACGCCCCGACAGACCCGCTGGCCGTGCAGAACCCGGCGCTCAAACACCTCGCCCACCTGCACGCCACAGCCAGCCTGCCTGACATCCTCATCGGCCTCGCCGGCATCCTCCTGATCGCCGCCTTTGGCAGTGCAGCAGCCTCGTACCTCACCACCAAAATCCAGCCCGCAGAAGCCCTAAGGAGCGAATAGCCGTGTTTACAGCAAAAGAAGTGACCAAGTCGTTCGGCTCCCGAGACAGCGTAACCGCCGTGAACGGAGTGTCAATGACTGTTCACGACGGCGAGTTCGTCACGATCGTGGGACGCAGCGGCAGCGGAAAGAGCACGCTCATGACCCTGCTCGGAGGTCTCGAGCAGCCAACGAGCGGTAGCGTCCAAGTCAACGGCGAGGAGATCACCGAGCTCTCCGATCGGCAGCTCAACGACTACCGCGCACACGGAGTCGGGTTCGTCTTTCAGAGCTACAACCTCATACCAAACCTCACCGCCGCAGAGAACGTCATGCTCCCGATGGAGTACATCGGCGTCGCTAAGACCGAGCGCAAGAAGCGAGCGCGAGAACTGCTCAATCAAGTCGAACTGACCGGAGGCAAGCAGTCGCGCAAGCCGAGCCACCTGAGCGGCGGCGAGCAACAACGCGTCGCCATCGCCAGAGCACTCGCGAACAACCCGAAGCTGATCCTCGCCGACGAGCCAGCCGGAAACCTCGACTCCCAGACATCCGACACCATCATCGAGCTACTACGAACCCTCGCCCACTCGCACGACACCACCGTCGTTGTCGTCACCCACGACGAAGAGATGGCCAAGCAAAGCGACCGGACGTTCCGTCTCGCTGACGGCCGCCTAGATGAGGATGGCGTGGCCGCGAACCGATGATGCTGCTCAGAGGATGGAGGAATCGCTCCGGTCCCGCTTCGTTGTCAAGACGAGTAACCCGCGAACGCCGAGTCCAGACCCGCAAAGCGCGGCAAGCGCGATCGTTGACGGGTGTTGACTGCGCCGCTCAGGCGCCGGTGGTCAGCACCATGCGGAATCGTGCCTTTCCGGACATCATCCGCTCGAACGCCTCACCCGCGCGCTCGAGCGGGAGCGTTTCGATCATCGGGCGTACGCCCGTCATCGCGCTGAAGCGCAGCGTGTCCTCGGAGTCGATCGCCGTTCCAGAGGCATGGCCTTCGATCACCTTGTCGCCGCCGATCAGCATCGCGGCAGGTACCGGAAGCGGATCCATGGACGCGCCGACGATCATCAGCTTCCCGTCCGG
>DATAUP010000035.1:0-11321 GCA_036268195.1 Solirubrobacteraceae bacterium | reverse complement strand
AACTCAATAGAGTTTATCGAGATTAGTACCCGTTCGGGTTATACCTCAGCGGTGCCGGCCATTCAGGAGGCTGCTGGAAGTTCTGGATCCCTGCGGATGATCGCCACCGCAGAGTCGAGATGCTCGACAAGCGGCGCATTGACATAGAGCGCGGTGAGGTCGAGGACACGGCGGGGTGGTGAGTCGCTCGGGCTGACGACCACGAGCTGCTGGGCGCGCTTACGCAGGCGCAGCGCCAGGTCGTGAAGCAGTGAGACGGCGGTGCTGTCCAGGTAGCCGACGGCTGACAGGTCGACAATCAGCCCCTCGCCGGTGTTGGGCTGGGCGAAGATCACCTGCGCCAGGCGCTCGATGTTCGAGAGGTCGATCTCACCTGTGACCGCCACAACAATCGTGCCGTCCCGCTCGCTTGTGCTCACACGCGCGAGCTCGCGGATACCGCCTCCCCCGGGCGGTTCCTCTTCCGGGGGCACTAGCTCCGTCATGACGAAAGGGTCGCGGCCTGCGGTCCCTCCGCCGCGAGCGAGCGTCGCATCGTCACGGTGGTGCTCCCTGGCTGCCGGTCGATCACGAGTTCGTCAGAGAGCTCTTCCATCAACGGCAGGCCGCGACCGCCCGAGCGCCCGCTGGGCGCGCGCCAGCGGCCACGGTCGCTGACGACCAGCCGCAGCTCGTTGCCATCACGCGTCGCGACAGCTTCGAAGGAAGCTTCGGCTGGTCCGTAGGCGTGGCGCACGACGTTGCTACACGCCTCGCTCCACGCCACCTCGAGATCAGAACGCGCGACCGAGTCGAGCTCCGGTGCGTTCTCCTCCAGCCAAGCCCGCAGGCGGTGGCGGGCGAGCGTGACCGACTGGGCAGCGGCGGGCAGGCGCAGCTCGAGCGGGCCGACGGCAGCCGCCAGCAGCTGCACCGCGAGCACGGCGACGTCGTCGTCGCGGCCCTGCTCGGTGTCAGTCTTGCGCAGCACGTGCTCGCAGATCGCTTCCACCTCAGCCGGAGCGCCGGCGAGTGCGTCGAGCAAGCGGTCGAAGCTTTGCGTGATCGGCTCGCCGCGCCGCTCGACCAGGCCATCGGTGAACAGCAACAGCGTCTCCCCCGGGTTCATCGGGTAGACCGCTTCGCTCGGCTGGTCATCGGGGTCGATCCCCAGCGGCAGCGTGCGCGCCGTCTCCAGGAAGCGCACGCTGCCGTCGACGCCTCGCAGCGCCGGCGGAGGATGACCGGCGCGAGCGAGCGTCACGGTGCCATTGCGGGCATCGATAAGGACAAACAGGACGGTCGCGACCATGCCCGGCCCGCGGGTGGCGTGGACGACGCGATCGAGCTGGCGCAGCGCGGTCTCGGGGCTGTGGCCCTCGATCGCGAACGCACGCAGCGCATTGCGGAGCTCACTCATCGTGACCGCCGCTCTGATCCCGTGGCCGACGACGTCGCCGATCATCACGGCCGTGCGGTCATCGTCGAGCTCGACCGCGTCGTACCAGTCGCCGCCGATCTGAGGGGCGAGGCCGGCGGGCATGTAACGGGCCGCGATCTGGACGCGCGGGTGCAGCGGCAGCCGCTCGGGCAGCAGGCTGCGCTGAAGCGTCTCCACAAGCAGGCGCCCGTCGGCGTAGCGCTGCGCGTGATCGACCGCCAGCGCCATCCGCTCTGCGGCCAGGGTCAGGAGCTCGAGGTCGCCCTGCCCGAAGCGGGCCTCATCGCGGGCGGCAAGCAGCAGCAGACCCAGCACCTCGCCCGCGGAGAGCAGCGGCACGACCAGCATGCTCTTGAGCGCACCGTCGAGCCCAGCGCTCACGCGATCGTCAAGCTCCAGTTCGCCGGCCAGGAGGATCGCAGCGCGGCGGACGGAAGCGATCCTGCCGAGCACGCCCTCGCCGAGCTTCACACGGTCATCCTCGACGAGCAGCTGGGTGTTGCCTGTGCGCGCTCTTACATTCAGGCCGGGGAAGTCCTCGTCGCGCAGCAACAGCGCTGCCGTATCGGCGCCGAACAGCTCGGCGCTGCGCTCGACGAGCTCAGTTGCGAGGCCGCCGAGCTCGAGGCTGCTCATCGCGGCGTCGGACAGCGTCTGCAAGGTACGCACAGCGCGGGCGACCGCCTCTGCCTCGGCGCGGGCGCGTGACTCCCGCACCCGCTCACCGCGCTCGCGGTGCAGCTCGACGAACACCGCGACCTTGGCGCGTAGGATCTCCGGCTCGAACGGCTTCACCACGTAGTCCACGGCGCCCGACTCGTACGCGAGGGCGACGTCGTCAAGCTCGCTGGCCTGGGCGGTCATGAAGATGATCGGGATGTGCCGCGTGGCCGCGCGTGAGCGGATGATGCGCGCGGTCTGAAGGCCGTCGAGTCCGGCCATACGGACGTCCAGGAGGATCAGCGAGCACTCGGTGTGAAGCAGTGCTCTGAGTGCCTGCTCGCCGGATTCGGCGAGCACCAGCGGCTCGCCGAGAGGCTCGAGTACCGCACGCAGCGCCGCGAGACTCTCGCGGTGGTCATCGACCAGCAGAATGCTGCCGCGGTGCTCGTGCTGGCCCTGCTCAAACACGGAGCCAGCCACGGACCAACGTGATCAGCTTGTCGGGATCGACAGGCTTGGTGATGTAGTCCGACGCGCCTGCCGCGATGCTCTTCTCGCGGTCTCCCTGCATCGCCTTGGCCGTGACCGCGATGATCGGCAGCGATTGCAGCTCGGGTCGGCGGCGGACGGCCTTGATCGTCTCGTAGCCGTCCATCTGGGGCATCATGATGTCCATCAGGACGAGGTCGATCCCGGAGTCGCGGCTGAGGATGTCGAGCGCGTCGCGGCCCGTCTCTGAGAACACGACCTCCAACCCGCGATCCTCCAGCAGACTCGCCAGGGCGAACAGGTTGCGGACGTCGTCGTCGACCAGCAGGATGCGGCCACTCAGCGTCGGCAATGAAGGATCGCTCATCGATGGGAGGCCTGTGAGCGCCCCGGCCACCGCTGGTGCGCTCGCGGGATGGAGGATCAGCGCCGCCTCAGCGGCCAGCGACTCGTCGCTGGTGGCGACACGGGCCATCAGCACCGGCTCGTAGCTGCGAAGCTGCGCCTCGTCCTCGGCTGAGAGGCTCTGCTCGAGCCGCAGGATCACGGGCAGCCGCTCGAGCCGCAGATCAGCCGCTACCGCGTCAAGCAGGGCGAACAGATCGGGCTCGGTCAGGCCGGGTCCGACGACGAGGCCGTCGGGGCGCGTGTCGAGAGCGGCGGCAACGGCCTCGCCCGGATCCTGCAGCACGTCGAGATCAACGCCGTGGTTGCGTCCGACCAGTCCCCTGATCACGGTAGTCGTGTCTCCATCCCGGTCCAACACGATGATCCGCGTCGTCTGCATCGGCCGCATCGAGCTGGCCGTGGCGGAGAGCAGTGATTCGAAGCCGTTCTCTCCCGCGGTCTGATCGAGGGCAGCCTGGGTGACGACGCCCTCCACTGGGTCGGGCCACAGGGTCAGTGTGAACGTGCTGCCCTGGTTGACCGTGCTGCGCACGCTGATCTCACCGCCCAGCGCGCGAGCCAACTCGCGGCTGATCGAGAGGCCCAGCCCGGTGCCGCCGTAGGTACGGCTGGTGGTGCCATCGGCCTGCTGGAACGCGTCGAAGATCGCGGTCAACTTGTCCTCGGCGATGCCGATGCCCGTATCGGAGACGGCGAACGTGATCGCGTCCGGCCCGGCCGGGGCGATCTGCAGCGTGACCCCGCCCTGGGCTGTGAACTTGAACGCATTGGAGAGCAGGTTTCGGAGGATCTGCTGCAGCCGCTGTTGATCGGTGAGGATCACGTTCGGCACGTCCTCGGCGAGAACGACATCGAGCGTGAGCCCCTTGTCGGAAGCAACCGGTCCGAACGTGCTGCGCACGTACTGGCAGACGTCGGTGACAGGTAGCGCGTCGAGCAGCAGGTCCATCTTGCCCGCCTCGATCTTGGACAGATCGAGGATGTCGTTGATCAGCTCGAGGAGGTCGCTGCCGGCGGCGCGGATCGTGCGGGCGAACTCCATTTGCTTGTCGGTGAGGTTGCCGGTCTCGTTGTCGAGCAGCAGCTTCGAGAGGATCAGCAGGCTGTTGAGCGGTGTCCGTAGCTCGTGGCTCATGTTCGCGAGGAACTCCGACTTGTAGCGGCTGCTCTGGGCGAGCTGGTCGGCCTTCTCCTCCAGGCCGATCCGCGCCTGCTCGATCTCGCGGTTCTTGCGCTCGATGTCCAGGTTGCGCTCCTCGAGCAGCTGCGCCTGCTGCTCAAGCTCTGTGTTCAGCGACTGCGACTGCTCGAGCAGCTCCTCGGTGCGCATGTTGGCGATGATCGTGTTGAGCACGACGCCAAGGGTCTCCATCAGTTGCTCGAGGAACGTCTGATGGATCTGACTCGGGGCGCGCAGCCAGGCGAGCTCGATCACGCCGAGCAGCTGATCCTCGAACAGGACCGGCATGATCAGGATGCTGGCGGGGTGCGCCGAGCCGAGCCCGGAGCTGATCCGGATGTACTCCTCGGGCGCGTCGTCGATCTGGATCGACTTGCGCTCGAGCGCCGCCTGACCGACCAGCGACTCGCCCAGCGCGAAGCTCTTGGGCACGTTCGCGCGGCGCTCGTAGCCGTAGCTCGCGATCAGCCGGAGCTCGGTTTCGCGGCCGTCGTCCGCACTCGCCAGGAAGAAGGCGCCATGCTGGGCGGAGACCGTCGGCGTCAGCTCCGACATGATCAGCTGACTGACCGTCGTCAGGTCGCGCTGGCCCTGCATCAGGCCCGAGATCCGCGCCAGGTTGGTCTTCAGCCAATCCTGGTCCTGGTTGCGGGTCGTGGTGTCGCGCAGGTTGGCGATCATCTGGTTGATGTTGTCCTTGAGCTCCGCCACCTCGCCCTGCGCCTCTACGGAGATCGACCGGGTCAGGTCGCCCTGGGTCACGGCCGTGGACACCTCGGCGATCGCTCGCACCTGCGTGGTCAGGTTGCCGGCGAGCTGGTTCACGTTCTCAGTCAGGTCCCGCCAGGTGCCGGACACGCCGGCCACCTCGGCCTGACCACCGAGCTTGCCTTCGGTACCGACCTCGCGGGCCACGCGGGTGACCTCGTCGGCGAACGAGGAGAGCTGGTCGACCATCGTGTTGATCGTGTTCTTGAGCTCGAGGATCTCGCCCTTGGCGTCGACGGTGATCTTCTGGCTCAGGTCGCCCTGGGCGACGGCCGTCGTCACCTGAGCGATATTGCGGACCTGATCGGTCAGGTTCGCCGCCATACCGTTCACCGACTCAGTCAGACCACGCCACGTACCCGAGACGCCGGCCACCTCGGCCTGACCACCGAGTTCGCCCTCGGTACCGACCTCACGTGCCACGCGCGTCACCTCGGCGGCAAACGACCGCAGCTGCTCGACCATCGTGTTGATCGTGTCGGCCAGGGCAGCAACCTCGCCCTTGGCCTCAACCGTGATCTTCTGGCTCAGGTCGCCCCGGGCGACGGCCGTCGTCACCTGAGCGATATTGCGGACCTGATCGGTCAGGTTCGCCGCCATACCGTTCACCGACTCAGTCAGACCACGCCACGTCCCGGAGACGCCGGCCACCTCGGCCTGACCACCGAGCTTGCCCTCGGTGCCGACCTCGCGGGCAACCGTCGTCACCTCGTCGGCGAACGAGGAGAGCTGGTCAACCATCGTGTTGATCGTGTTCTTGAGCTCGAGGATCTCGCCCTTCACGTCGACGGTGATCTTCTGGCTCAGGTCGCCCTGGGCGACGGCCGTCGTCACCTGCGCGATGTTGCGCACCTGATCGGTCAGGTTCGACGCCATGAAGTTCACGGACTCGGTCAGGTCCTTCCACGTACCCGCCACACCAGGCACCGCCGCCTGGCCACCGAGCTTGCCCTCGGTACCGACCTCGCGGGCCACGGTCGTCACCTGCTCGGCAAACACCCGCAGGGTGTCCGTCATCGAGTTGATCGTGTCCGCCAGCGCCGCGACCTCGCCCTTGGCCTCAACCGTGATCTTCTGGCTCAGGTCACCCTGGGCAACGGCCGTCGTCACCTGCGCGATGTTGCGCACCTGATCGGTCAGGTTCGACGCCATCAGGTTCACGTTCTCGGTCAGGTCGCGCCAGGTTCCAGAGACGCCGGCGACCTCGGCCTGACCACCGAGCTTGCCCTCGGTACCGACCTCGCGCGCGACGCGCGTCACCTCGGCGGCGAACGATCGCAGCTGCTCCACCATCGTGTTCACAGTGGTGCCGATCCGCAGGAACTCGCCCTTGACCGGCTGGCCACCGATCTTCAGCGCCATCTTCTGGGTGAGGTCACCCTCGGCGACCGCCACGATCACACGCGCGACCTCGGTGGTGGGCCGCACCAGATCGTCGATCAGCGCGTTCAGCGAGTCGACGCTGCGAGCCCACTCCCCGTCCGTCTCAGCCAGGGAGAAGCGCTCGGTCATGCGGCCCTCGCGGCCGATGATCTTGCCAACCCGCGAGATCTCCCGCGACATCCGATCGTTGCGATCGAGCAGCTCATTGAAGGCGCGTGCCACCTCCGCAATCTCGGCGTCCCGGCCGGGTGTGAGGCGGACCGAGAAGTCGCCGTCGCGCGCAGCCCGCAGTACCTCGAGCAGTTCAGACAGGTCCTGCTGGTGACGGCCGTTTGCGCCGTTGCTGTCGCTCTTGGCGCTCTTATTGGCGTTGGCGTTTCTATTGCCGTTGCGCGGCTTCCCCTCGGCCGCGGATCTGGACGCCCCGCTGGCGGCCAGCCGCTTAGGGCCGTTCGCAGGGGCTGTGGGAGTCGTGCCGTCTTGGACTTGAACGGTCATCGCAGGCGGGTCCTCTCGGTGGTCCTCTCGTGGCGATATCGATTGATGTCTTGGTTGCGCGTCCCTGCGCAGTTCCAGGCAAGCGGCGAATCAATACCCGGGCTGGCGCGCGGCTAAACCTAAAACTTCTCAAGGCAGTCCGCGATGTCGCACGCCACGATCATCCCAGCCCCCAAAGTGCCGCCGATCCGTGCGCGAGCAACGCGCCCGCTCGGCGAAACCCGCGCCGGCTCCGGGTTGGCTAAAGTTGGTGCGCGGGGATTAGAAGTCCCTGCGCAGACTCGTGCAGGCAATCCCTGCACCACGCGCCCGTAGCTCAGCTGGATAGAGCGTCGGTCTACGGAACCGAAGGTCAGGGGTTCGAATCCCTTCGGGCGCGTACAAGAAAGTCCCGGATTTGCGGGACTTTCTTGCGTTCTTGACAGCCGCAGGTTCGGCAGATGATGGTTTGGCTACCACGTTTGGCTACCAAACGTGAGCCTCGAATGGCATATCACCAACTAGCGGTGGCCTCGTAGGACTCAGCCTGACTTGCCAGTGCTCTGCCCGCAGGACGTCACGGTTCGCTCCCCGGTTGGATCTATAAACAGAACCCCCCGCAAACTGTGGCTTCCATCATCCCGCAACAGACCGAGCCGGGCCGGTTGGGCATCACACGACTTAAGGCCACCGACAAGGCACGCCCGTCCAATCCGGCACGGTTGGCGCACGACCTCGGGCAACGCGCGAGACTTTGGTCGAGATGGGACCAAAGCGGGCTCTACCAAGCGGTCGTCTTCCTGACGGCACTGTCTTCTACGGCCTCCTCGGTGAGATCGGATACGACCCCGAGGACGACAAGGTTCAGTGCCATCTATGCGGCGAGTGGCTGCGCCAGGTCGGGGGAAGCCACCTGCTGCGCAAGCACGGCTGGACGATCGAGCAGTCCCGAAGGGTGTTTGGGATCCCGAAGCGAATCGCCACATGTGGACGCGGCGTAAGCCAGCAGCGACGCGAACAGACACGCCAGCGGATCCGGCCCGGAGGCGACCTGGCCCCGACGGCCGGACGCTTCGGCCAGGACCGAACCTCAGCACAAGCCGCTGCTCGCGCGGTCGCGGGCAATCGGATCAGAGCCGGCGTCAGGAAGCCCTTCCTCGCGCACCGGCCAGCTCTGGCGGCCGAGTGGCATCCGACCCGTAACCGCGGTATCGCGCCCAACACGCTGGGGCTCACCTCCCCAATCACCGTGTGGTGGCGTTGCTCTGTCTGTAAGCACGAGTGGGAGGCGAGCATCAAGAGCCGTGCGACTTCGGGCACAGGATGCCCTCGCTGCTTCAGGGAAAACGCACGCCGACAGGCCAACCTTCTGAACGAACGGCGTGTACGCAGGTTCGCGCCGAGCCGAAGTCTCGCGGTAGCCAATCCCCTGTTGGCTGGCGAGCTTCACCCGACACGAAACGCAGACATCGATCCTGATCTATTGCTCGCAGGTTCCCGAAAGACCGTCTGGTGGCTTTGCCCAACATGCCGTCACGAGTGGCAGGCCAGAGTGAACAACCGCTCCCGTGGCAGTGGCTGCCCAGTCTGCTCGAGGCACCTGCGCAGCTGAAAGGCTCTTGTTGCGTCCGGCAGCCTCTGCAGGGGCCACACAACGCATTGGCTCAAATAGAATCGATTTGTCTCATGGCAAATGAAATAGACCCTCGACCGCTAAACGACGAGCCACAGACGGACGAGCTCCTGACGGTTGACGAGGTGGCTGATCTACTTAAGGTCAATCCACAAACGGTGCGCAACCGCATTGACGCCGGCGAAGTCCCTGTGATTCGGTTTGGAAGGCGCGTACGGATCCAGCGGTCAGCTCTCGGGCAGCTCGTCGGCTGGAAGCGGCCCAACGGGGCGACAATGCCCCGGCAGCCCGCGGCCCGCCACGAACACCCCATCAGCACAAGTGCGCTGGCCTCGGTCCTCGACGACATCGCAGTGGACTTCGCGCGTCTCGCCGCCATCGTACGGGGCGAGCAACCTCCAAGTAGCGGACGACAGAGCAACGGATAGCTCTCTGTCGCCAACGCAATCGTGAGGTCGTGGCCGAGCCGGACGAGTGCGTTCCGGGCATAGCAGGCGTCCGGCGCTCGCGTTCTGGCGCCGCTGCCTGGCCGCTGAACCGATAGCGGGGCGGTCCGGATCACAGAAGCGATCCCTGCAGGACCCTGTTTCCTTGCGTGGCGACGGCGCCGAATCCCGAGCAGACAGAAGGTCAGGGCCTCAAACTCGAACATCGGTTAGATCCGGAGTTACTCGTATCGTCGGCTGACATGTCGGTCGAGAGCGCACTTGCAGATCGGTACAGCCTTTGGCTGCGGTTGCTCTGCGAGGATTTTGGCTATCACGAGGAAGCACCGGTTCGGCCGCCCAGGTCCCGGAATGAACTTGCGTTCAGGGCCGTGCGTCCGCGCTTTGCTCCGGTGGAGTCAGTGAGCGTGGAGATTCGCGAGACGTGGCGGTTCGGCAGAGATCTTGAGCTCGGTATCGACCTGCACGGATGTTTTCTGGTGGCCGCGAGCTGGCACGCGCAGGTCGTGGTTGCGCAAGGTGATGAGGGTGGTGAGCGGCTTGACGTTGACAGAACTAAGAGCCGTGACCTGTGGATACACCGTCATCCGCTTGGTCATCCCAATCACGTACGCCAGCAGGCAGCACAGCTGAAACACCCAGACGCCTGGGTCCAGCATCTCGAAGAACTCATCGCCGCGCACTATGGCTATTAGCGATCCTAAGATTACTAACGCGACTAACGCGACTAAGTGCTGTATCCTAGTCTCATGACCGAGTTGAAGCCATATCTGACGGTCAAAGAAGCAGCCGCAGATCTCGGCATGTCTGATGACGGCCTACGAAAGCTGATCCGTGCCGGGAAGCTGCGTGCCGTCAAGCGGAGTGAACGCAAAACGCTCATTCCCCGACCGGCGTTTGACGCGTACCAGCGCAATTTGAACGGCCGCACCGTCCAGTCGGTCGGGCTCAAGTCTGCTGTCGGCTCGCTCGCTGACCGAAGCGCTGCTTTCACGCGCGATGCCGGCATGTCACCAGAAGCCTGGCTACACCTCCAGATTCCAGACGACAACGTGGCTTATGACGACGCTGAAGGCATGGGGCTTACGGTCTCTGCCTTAGGACTGGTGTCTGAGCGGCGGGCAGAGGGCCTCGTGCACGTCCCAGTCCGTCCGTGTTCGGACCAACAACACCTACGCGATTCATCGAGACTGCTGCTGCCACTTGGATTGGTGGGATAGTGGCCGACGAGTCGTCAACTGCACACCTATCTGCTCCCGAGGCCAACCTTGCCGCGATCGCCTCGGCGCAGAGAGTTGATCGGTACCTAGTTGGACTCGCGAGCCTTGCAGACGCGGAGATAGACACAGTGGTTGGGCTCGTCCTGAACGGTGCCATCGTGGTCGGCAGGATCGTTTCACCCGAAGCTATGGCACGCGCTGTCGACGAACACGTCCTGAGCCTGCTGAAGATGAACGCGGCTTCTGATGACGCGACCGCCTGGGAGGAAGCCAAGAACGCCGTCGACGGCGGGCACGTCAAAGTCGTCCAAGAGGAACGACAGGCCAGGCAAGACATGATCGCTCGACACCGCGAGCTATACGGAGACGGACGTGTCTCCCCAACTGAGATGCCTGAAGACCTGGCCCGTGAGGTCATTGCTGACGGCACTCGCGTTGCCATCACCCTTGCGGACGCCAATGTCTTCCCCCCGGGAACACGCGAGCCCATAGATGTTGGTGTCATGCGTGTCGACATCCGCCAAGTCGGAGGTTGGTGGATCGTGCCGGCCGATCCAGAGACACGGTCGGCGCCATTTACTTTCCCCGGGCGCAGTTAGAGGCGTTGGGGCGGGCGCGACCGACCTCGCCGGAGATCGCGGGACCATCGCGTTCGTCGCCGCACCATCTGAGGGTCGGCTGTTCCTTCGACGACCAGCAGGCGTAACTCCCTTTCACCGGCGCACAGCTGCACCCCGGGCAAAGGACTCGTCAGCGTCGGAGACTGCGGAGTGCTTCTACGTCGCCTCAGTGATAGCGCGCAGCGCCAGGTCTCGCAGACAAAGGCAGTCGCCGGCGTTGGTCGCACGCGCGACCCGGGATTCGCGGTATGGGACGATCTGGAGATGAGCGACGAGCTGCCGCAACCAGGCGAGCTGCCTATTGCGTGCACCCTGGAAGTGGTTGATGGCGCAGCAAGAATGGCGCGGTGGCGAGCGCTATCTGGCGCTCGTGTGGATGTGCGCCACGAACCTGACCAGGTGGTGGTCGTGTACGAGCCGCGGAGTGGTGTGCACGAAGAACTCGAGGCCCTAGTTGCCGCCGAGCGCGAGTGCTGCGCCTTCGCCGAATGGGAAGTCACGCAAGGTCCGAAGAGCGTCGTCCTCCGGATCCGAGCCGACGCTCAAGGCTTGGCCTCCATCGTCGCCGCGTTTCCGCAGTAGTTGATTCGGGGCACCCGACCATGAGAGGTCTC
>DATAUP010000034.1:0-32585 GCA_036268195.1 Solirubrobacteraceae bacterium | reverse complement strand
GTCTGGGCGCGTGCTTCGAGCTGGTTGGTGAAGGTTTCGATGAAGAAGGAGCCGGCCAGCGGGTCGACGGTGTCGGCGACGCCGCTCTCGTGGGCGAGGATCTGCTGGGTGCGCAGGGCGGTGCGGGCGGCGTCCTCGGTGGGCAGGGCGAGGGCCTCGTCGAAGCCGTTGGTGTGCAGCGACTGGGTGCCGCCGCAGACGGCGGCGAAGCCCTGGAGGGCGACGCGGACGATGTTGTTCATCGGCTGCTGTGCGGTCAGCGTGACGCCGCCGGTCTGGGTGTGGAAGCGGAGCATCAGCGACTTGGGGTTCTTGGCGCCGAACCGGTCGCTCATGATCTGGGCCCACATCCGCCGGGCGGCGCGGAACTTGGCGACCTCCTGGAAGACGTTGTTGTGGCCGTTGAAGAAGAACGCCAGTCGCGGTGCGAACTCGTCGACGACGAGGCCCGCGTCGAGCGCTGCCTGGACGTAGGCGATCCCGTTGGCGAGGGTGAACGCGACCTCTTGGACCGCGGAGCACCCCTTCTCACGGAAGTGGTAGCCGGAGATTGAGATGGTGTTCCACTTCGGGATCCGCTGCTTGCAGTACGCGAACAGGTCGGTCGTGAGGCGGATCGCGCCCGCGGGTGGGTAGATGAAGTTCCCGCGCGCGATGTACTCCTTGAGGATGTCGTTCTGGGTGGTGCCACGCAGCCCCGCGGCCGGCACGCCCTGCTCCTCACCGACCAGTTCATACAGCAGCAGCAACACGCACGCGGGCGCGTTGATCGTCATCGACGTCGAGACCTGATCAAGCGGGATCTGATCAAACGCGGTGCGCATATCGTCGATCGAATCGATCGCGACCCCGGTACGCCCAACCTCACCCAAACAGCGCGGGTCATCGGAGTCCAACCCCAACTGCGTGGGTAGATCAAACGCCATCGACAACCCAGTCGAACCGTGCTCGAGCAGATACCTGTAGCGCTGATTGGACTCCTTCGCCGACGCATACCCCGCGTACTGACGGATCGTCCACAACTGCTTGCGGTACATCTCGCCGTGCACGCCACGCGTGTACGGATACTCACCCGGCTCACCGAGCCGCTCGGCGAGATCGTCTGGCAGATCCGCCTCCGCGTAGACCGGCTTCACCTCGATCCCGGAATCGGTAAAACGCCGCGGATCGTCGGGACCAACGATCGGGGCAATCGACTGCTGCTCACTCTCCGCCATGCCGGGAGCTTACGTACCCGGGCGCTCTGGGCGCCTGCCGGTGACCTACAGAACCTTGGAGAGGAACGTCTTGGTGCGCTCGTGTTTGGGCGCGCCCAGCACCTCAGCGGGCGGCCCCGCTTCGACCACCACACCGCCATCCATGAACACGACGGTGTCGGCGACCTCCCGCGCGAAACCGATCTCGTGTGTGACCACGATCATCGTCATGCCGCTCTTGGCCAGATCACGCATCACGTCGAGCACCTCGCCAACAAGCTCGGGATCGAGCGCCGAAGTCGGCTCGTCGAACAACATCAGCTTCGGGTCCATCGCCAGCGCCCGCGCGATCGCGACGCGCTGCTGCTGGCCGCCTGAGAGCGCGACCGGGTGGGCGTCGTACTTGTCGTCGAGCCCGACACGGTCGAGCAGGTCGCACGCCCGGGTTCGCGCCTCGTCACGCTTGCGATTGAGCACCTGGACTGGAGCGAGCATCACGTTCTCGAGTGCGGTCATGTGCGGGAACAGGTTGAACTGCTGAAACACCATCCCGATCTGTGCGCGCTCACGGGCGACCTCGCGCTCATGCAGCTCGTAGAGCTTGCCGTTGCGCTCGCGGTAGCCGACGAGGTCACCGCCGACTGACAGGCGGCCGGCGTTGATCTTCTCGAGGTGGTTGATGCAGCGCAGGAAGGTCGACTTGCCAGAGCCGGACGGACCGAGCAGGCACATGACCTCGCCGCCGTTCACGGTGAGCGTGATGCCCTTGAGCACTTCGTTCGAGCCGAAGCGCTTGTGCACGCTTTCTGCTCTGACCATCACCTCGCTCATCGCCGACCGCTGCCGCTCGCCATCCACCGCTCCTTCATCGTCGCGCGCTGTTCGCGGGAGAAGCCTTGACCAACCTTCCGCTCGAGGAAGTACTGGCCGACGTAGAGGACGCTCGTCATCACCAGGTACCAGATGCTCTCCACGATCAGCAGCTGGACCGTGTCGTAGTTCTGGGCGTAGATGCCGCTCGCCTCGAAGTACAGCTCCGCGAAGCCGATCGTCGACGCGAGCGAGCTGTTCTTCAGCATCGAGATGAACTCGTTGCCGGTCGGCGGCAAGATCACGCGGGTCGCCTGGGGCAGGATGATCCGGCGCATGATCTGCGTCCGGCTCATGCCCAGCGACGCAGCGGCCTCGGACTGTCCCTCCGGAACAGAGATGATCCCGGCGCGCACGATCTCCGCCATGTAGGCGCCCTCGTTGGTGGCGAGCGCCAGCAGCGCCGCCACGAACACCGTGATGATCTTGTTCGCGTCGGGGTGAATCAGAGCCGGGCCGAACGGGATCCCGAGCGAGATGATGCCCTTCGGGAACAGTGCCGTGATTGCGAACCAGAACGTGACCTGCACCAGCAACGGCGTTCCGCGGAAGAAGTAGATGTACAGCCAGCTCGCCGATTTCAGGATGGGGTTCGGCGAGAGTCGCATCACGGCGAGGATCACTCCGAGCACGACTCCGATTGCCATCGCCGCAACGCTCACGTACATCGTCACGACGACGCCGTGAAGGATCCGCGGGTCAAACAGGTACTGCCCGACGATGTGCCATTTGATCGCCGAGTCGGTGATCGCGAAGCGGATGATCGACGCGGCGACGACCACCACAACGAACGCTGCGATCCAGCGGCCCGGCCGGCGAACGGGGACGGCCTTGATGTCCTCCGGCCGCCCCGCTTCGCCCTGAGTCAGATCCTGCAGCTCCACGGCAGGCTAACTCTCTGCTACTTCCTGCTATCCGGCAGAGCTGTCAGCGCGAGGCGCCGTTGATCTTCACGAAGGACGCCGGGACCTCGATGCTCTGAACGCCCCACTTTTTGAAGATCTGACCGTACGTTCCGTTCTTGATCAGGTACACGAGAGCCGCCTTGACCGCGTTGGTCATACCGCTGCTCTTGGAGACGGCCAGGCCGTAGGGCGAGGTGGCGTAAGCGGTGCCGGTCAGCTTGAAAGCTCCGTGCGACTGCTTGACCTGGTAATCGGCGACCGGCGTGTCGGCGAAACCAAGCTGTGCACGACCGGAGGACACGGCCAGGTTGGCCTGATTCTGGTTCGGGAACGGCGTGACATTCACGGCCTTCTTGCCCGCCTTCGTGCACTTCGTGCTCTGCGCCTTGGCGTCGATCTGTTCGGTCGTGCCGGTTTCGACCGACACGGTGAGGCCGCAGATGTTCGCGATGCCCTTGATCGACGTGCCGCCAGAGGCCTTGGTGTAGAAAGACTCGCCGACCTTGGCGTAGTCGACGAAGTTGACCTGCTTCTCTCGGGCTTTGGTGTCGGTGAACGACGACGCTCCCATGATGTAGCGGCCGGCCACCATCGCCGGAATGATGTTGTCGAACGTCACGTTGGCGACGCTGACCTTCAGGCCCATCACTTTGGCCAGCGCGGCGGAGAGATCGGCGTCCATGCCGACGACGGTCTTGCCGTTCGAGCCGATGAACTCATCCGGTGCGTAGCTGGCATCGGCCGCCACCGTGAGCGTGCCCTTGGCCTTGATCGCCGACGGCACGAGCTTCGCGATCGAGGACACGGCCCCCGTCGACGCTGAAGCGGACGCGCTCGCACAGCAGGCGAGCGCGGCGGACGCACCCGCCGCGGCGAGCACCCGTCCAATGATCTTGCGATTTCCCATCAGAACTCCTCCGAGTAGACGGGCCCGGCGGGTCAGCGCGGGCCGGCGCCGAGCATACGAGAGACAAAGGGTGTTTATACGGGAGATTGAAGGGCTTAGCCCTATCCAAATGTCCACACGCAGCGGGTAAGAAATGGCCGTTCTGGTCAGTCAGCCGTTTCGGCGGCGGGGAAGACGTCGCGCACGTACTCGTCGACCTTGGCTTCCGGCAGCCGTGTCGTGATTGCCCAGAAGTAGATGACGAGGCTCCAGCCGGCGGACGCCGCCAGGCCTCCGTACAGCCCGAGGTCGTTGTTGCCGCCGTGGTCGAGCACGTGCTTGAACACGCCGACGCCGCCGATGATGCCGCCCGCGCCAAACCCTCCGAAGTACGCGATCAATCCCATCCCGACCAGGTAGGCGGCCAACCAGGGTCCGGCCGCCCAATCGATCTTCGGCACGTGCGGGTTGAGCTTGAAGGTGGCCGAGAGCCAGAACAGCATGTATCCGATCAGCAGCGCGAGGAGCAGCGTTGTGTACGTCGTCCATCCGGACCAGTAGACGATCAGGTTCGCGCAGACGAACGACAGCGGCGCGAATACCCGCTCGCCACGCAGGCGGAAGGGCCGCGGGAGGTCTGGCTTCTGAAGACGCAGGGCGCCGAGCGCGAGCGGCGCGCCCGCATACATCAACACGGACGCGGAGGTCACGAGGTTGACGAGCTTGCCCCAACTCGGAAACGGCAACAGGAACAGGCAGCCGAGCAGCGCCGCGAAGACGAGACCGAACACCGGCACGCGCCGCAGCGCCGTGCGCTCGAAGATGGCCGGCACGTAGCCGTTTCTACCCAGGCCGTAGCTGATGCGCGACGACACGGTCATGTAGATCAGGCCGGTGCCGCTCGGTGAGGCCACAGCGTCGATGCGCAGCAGTAGCGCCAGCCAGGCGAGGCCGGCCACCTTGGCGACCGAGTAGAACGGCGCCTTGTTGAGCGCGACCAACGCCGCATTGTGGCCCGGCTTGGCGAGGCTGGTCCAGGTGTGGCCGTGCTCGAGCAGCGACGGGCTGAGCGCGGCAATGAACGCGACCTGTACGAGGATGTAGATCGTGCATCCGATCAGGATCGAGCAGATCACTGCGCGCGGAACGTCGCGCTGCGGATGTGCCGCCTCGCCCGCGAGCTGAACGGCCTGCTCGAAGCCGAGCAACGAGAAGACGATGCCGCCGCTCGGGATCCCGACCAGGATCGACTTGACCGCCGCCCCGTGGATGAAGAAACCACCGCCGCGGGTGAAGTTCGCGCCGTGGAAGTGAGTCGCGATGAAGACCACGATCGTGAGCACCGGAATCGCGATCTTCCAGGTGGTCAGTCCGTTGTTGATGCGCGCGAACCACTGCACGCCGAGCGCGTTGAGCGCGACGAAGAAGCACAGCAGCCCGATCGCCACCACCCAACCGACACCGTGCAGGGTGCCGGTCGTGCTGTTGTAGAAGCTGGAGGCCCAGTGCGCCGACGAGAGGTACTCGACGGCGGCGAGCACCTCGATCGGCGCCACGGCCGCGGACTGGATGTAAGCCATCCAGCCGAAGGTGCCGCCCGCGAGGCTGCCGAAGGCGTAGTGCGGGAACCGGCTGGTGCCGCCGGCAACCGGGAACATGCCACCGAGCTCGGCATGGATCAGCGCGAGCACGAGCACGATCGCCGACGCTACGACCCAGCCGATCAGCGCCGACGGACCGGCGATCGAGGACGCGGTGAGGGCACCGAACAGCCAGCCTGAGCCGATCAGCGAGCCCTCGGAGCTCCACAGCAGGCCAAAGAACCCGACCCGGCGATGCAGATCCTCGCTCTCAGGACGGGCCTTCTGGTTGTCACCCGATGTGATCGTCACGTTCTCCTCCTTGGCTGCGCGAGCTACCTCTGTGACTACGCTTGCCGGATGCGCGTCCAGATACCCCTCTTGTTCGCTTAACCGCTGGGTGGCCGCTGGCATGAGGAACCACCGGTTCGGATAGATTGCGGCGCGATGCCTACTTCCCTGGTCACCGGCGGCGCCGGCTTCCTCGGCTCCCACCTCTGCGACGCGTTGCTCGCGAAGGGCCACCGGGTGATCTGCGTCGACAACCTCGAGACCGGAACGCTGAACAACATCGCGCACCTGCGCAGCGATGACTTCGTGCTTCTGAATCTCGACATCATCGAGCCCTACCACGTCGATGAATCGATCGATTTCGTCTATCACTTCGCCTCGCCTGCTTCGCCGATCGACTACCTACGGATCCCGTTGCAGACACTGAAGGTGGGCTCCTACGGGACGCATCACACGCTGGGACTCGCAAAGCGGCATCGTGCCCGGTTCCTTACGGCGTCAACCAGCGAGGTCTATGGCGACCCGCAGGTGCATCCGCAGCCGGAGAGCTATTGGGGTCATGTGAACCCGATCGGTCCACGTGGCGTCTACGACGAGGCCAAGCGCTTTTCCGAGGCGCTGACGATGGCCTACCACCGTCAGCAAGGCGTCGATACCGCGATTGTGCGGATCTTCAACACCTACGGCGCGCGCATGCGCGCGCGTGACGGTCGTGCGATCCCGACGTTTCTGCGCCAGGCCTTACAGAACCAGCCGATCACCGTCTTCGGTGACGGCTCGCAGACGCGTTCCTTCTGTTACGTCGACGACCTCGTGCGCGGGATCATCCTGCTGTCCGAGTCGGGCCACCACGATCCGGTCAACGTCGGCAACCCGAACGAGTTCACACTGCTCGAATTGGCGGAAGCGGTGATCGACGTGGCAGATTCGGACTCGCAGATCGTCTACGAGGAGCTTCCGACGGACGACCCGCAGGTGCGCCAGCCCGACATCACCAAGGCACGTGAGCTGCTCGGCTGGGAGCCGACAGTCCAGCTGCGCGAGGGGCTGGCGCTGACGATCGAAAACTCTGGGCGCGATGCGCTGATCGGGAGCCGCTACTGATGCCGCCGACCGACCGATTTGTGATCAGCTTCGCCGCGGAGCCGCCCCAGCAGTCACTTCCGTACGGCCGTTGGGCGGACGTGCTGAGCGAGCAGTTCGTCGCTGCGTGCAAGGACATCGACAGTGACGGCGAGGAGATCGGCGAGCCTGGAGAGATCCGCTGGTTCCCGGACCGGACCTTCTACGGGCGCACCTACGTCCCAGCCGTGGCCCGCACCGATCTCGGCTATGAGGTGTTCGGCTACGTCTCGTTCCAGGACGCCGACGACGAGGCTGGGCCTGACCACTTCGAGGCGCGCGCCGACTTCACAGGCGACGTCGCCGAGGCCAATCCTGATTGGGAGCTCGATCTCAACGAGATGGTGCTCGGCAGCTGGCGCGGCGAGACGGGCCACGTCGCCGAGATGACCCTGGTCTGGGGAGTGCCGCTGATTCCGGGAGGCGCGCTCGTGACGGCCGAGCTCGCCGACCACGCCGTCGACCAGTGCGAGCTGACCGAACAGCGTTTCACCCTGATCGCGCCCGACAACTACCGCGGTGACTATCTGGACCTGAAGCTCTGGAGCAAGCGCGGAGACCAGCTGGCCGTCGAGTCGCTCTACGAAGAGGACGACGACGGCGACGAGGACGGAGAGCCCGCAGCCTGAGCGCTGTGGCTACTCTGGCTGCGCGCCCTCGTAGCTCAATGGATAGAGCACGCGCCTCCTAAGCGCGGGATGCAGGTTCGATTCCTGCCGGGGGCATTACTACTGCACCTCGGCGCCCCGAACCCGTGTCACGGGACAGCAGGAGCGAACCAGAATCCGACGCGCATACCTACCAGCTGCGCCGGTACAAATAGATCCCTCCCACCCGGATCGGACGTCTCAGACCGGCGATGAGCAGCGTATTCCGCCACACGGCCATCCCCGGCGGCGTAACGACAAGATCCTCCACGTGGCGTTGGATCAGGAGACGTCGGAGTTCCGGACCGTCACCCGACTGCGGGGTGTTGTACCAAAGGTCGATGATGGTGGGATTGCCCGTCCATCCCGGCGGCCTGGTCGTCGTGAAGTAACCGCCGGCCAGGCGGTAATACATGCCATCGGCGGCCTGCCACATAAGTGCCGGACTCGATTCGCTCCAGTCGATGGTCATGATCGTGGCCCCGCGCTTGATGTAGCTGCGGTATATGTTGGTTGCAAAGAACCTCGGAACGGGCCGCTCCGTGACATACGCCGGGCTGACATCCGCGAGATTGGGGAACACGAATAGCGCAGCCACCAAGGCCGCCACCCATTTTGCGAACGGCCTACGGCGTCGGTCAGCCAGCCACAGTGACAGGATCACAGCCGCGAGCAGCTCGGTGTACACAGCCGTGCGCGCCTCGAGAATCATATTCATGACGGGAAGCCCAGCCACGATCCTGTACGGCAACCAGATCGTCGACTTCCCAGCAATATGCAGCGCGGGCCCGAGTGTCCAGAGGATGCTGATAACGGAAGCTGCAGTGAGGAACTTCGACGTTCGCAGCCGCCAGTGGGTCGACAGCCATCTCACGGCAATCAGAATCAACGGCACCCCGAGGTATGCGTCGGTCTCCGCACCCAGATTGAACAATGCGTACACAGACGCGAACGCCGACCCACCGATCCACGTCGTAGTGGTAGGGGTCACGTATGACAAGAGGTCAGTAGGCCAGATCGAGCCGATCCCGATCGCGTATTTCGGCGCCTTCAGCGCCCAGTACAAATAATCTCCGGACAGCACGAGCGTTACGCCGTAGGCGATCGCGAGCGGCAGGATGAGATTCCTGATCCCGGCGCGAATCTCCCTTGTCCCGAGCCCGTATCCGAGTAAGAGCAGGACTCCGCCCCAGAGGCTCATCGTGACGAAGATCTCGGCACTGGTGAATAGCTGGACGATGAGACACAGCGTCAGCTCGACAGCAACGCGGGTACGGCTTATTGCACCGTCCAAATAGCGGAGTACCACCAGTCCAACGAACTGTGGGACGAAGAACAGAGTCATGACGATGTGACCAGCCCACATCTGCATGAGCACGTAGGCGCCAAAGCCGACAGTGGCACCAGCAACGAGCGCCGCCAATCGGTCTTTGCTCACGTACCGACATAGCTGGTAGGTGGCCCATCCGGTGATTACCGTGGCGCCAAGATTTGCAACATTGGCCGATACGATCGCGCCCCATAGCCACGTAACAGGCGCGAGAACCATCGCAGGCAGGGGAAATGAGGTGACACCCGCGACGTTAAAGCCAAATGGGGCCCACTGCGAATGCGTGTACCAGGGGTTGAGTCCATGCGTCAGGGCGTAAGGAAACCACGAGAACGGCCAGGCGATTTCCCACGAGTCCGGTATCTCGCCACACGAGCAGACCGAGCCGAGATGCGCGACCGTGTGGCGACCGAACAGAACCGCCAGCGCGGTATAGATGATGATCGCCTCCCAGCCGAGCTTGCTCTCCCTGAGCCAGCGAGGCCATGTCTTTGCGGAAGGCGCCAACCGCCGTCGTGTGAACTGCACTCGGCGGACCGGGACTGACGTCATGGGCGCGCGGAGTAGCCGAACCCCTGCTCGCAAGACGGGTACGACGCAGCGATTTCTCGGTCGGCGCGGGCAGGCGAGGCTGGCACTATGAGTCCGATCATCGTTACGAGCCGCAAACCAACGGCAATGATCGGGCAGCTCGCGTCAGGCAACGAAGGATTCGGCCGACGGCGCTCAGGTGTTGGGCTCGCGGTAGAGCGAAGAAGGCTCACACATGCAGATGAACTGGTAGCCGAACACGGTCGGCCTAACGCTCACCAGCAGGCGGTCGATGATCCGCAGGATGCGTCTCGCGGGACCGCTTCCGCCAGCAAGGACGTCGAGGGGCAAGCCTGTCGCTTCCAGGCGGACGACCTTGAAGCCAGCATTTCGCAGACGGCGCAACAGCCCGCGGCGCGTGAAGAACCGGACGTGGCCATTGTCAAGCACGCCGCGCTGGTCGTAATCGAAGAGGCCGAGGACAGTTCGGGTGCGGGCGTACCAGTGGCCGAAATTGGGCACTGACGCTATCAGCACACCACCGTGACCGAGCAGAGCACGCACCTCGCGCAGCAGCTGTTCCGGGGAACGCACGTGCTCGAGGATGTCACCGCACACGACCACGTCGTATGGACCGCGATCAGCAACCTCCGCCGGCAGACCGCGGTCGAGGTCGGCCTGAATGAAATGGTCGACACGGTCACGGACACCGTCGATCTCGAGCACGTCCACGCCTGTAACCGTGTGACCCAACGCACGAATCCGCTCGGAGAGCAGTCCCCCAGAGCAGCCAAGGTCGAGCAGGTTGGCCGGCGGCCGATGCTCGAGCCAGCGCAGGATCGTAGCGTGAGAGCTGTCGTTCTGCTTGAGCCCGTACTCGTCGCCCACCCCGCCGAAGTCACCGGAATCGAAGCCCATCTTTCCGAGGCGATAGCGGACGACATCGCCGGAGACGTCCTTGGCGTACTTGAGTCCGTCCACGTAGCAAATCTCATCGCCGTAGTAGGTCGGGATCGGCACCTCGACGATCCGGCGGCCCGCGTCGACCAGCTGGATGATTATCTGCGTGTCGAAGTTGAAGCCGTCGGAGTTGCCCTCGAACGGAATCGCCTTGAGGGCATCCACGCGGTATGCCCTGTAGCCCGAGTGAAACTCGGTCAGATCGGTGCCGAGAACCTTGTTCTCGAACTTCGTGAGAATCCGATTCCCTACGTACTTGTAGAGCGGCATGCCGCCGCGGCGCGCGCCGCCCGGGTCCATCATGCGTGAACCCATGACGGCGTCGGCTTCACCGCGCTCGAGTGGCGCCACGATCTCCGGCAGAGACTCCGGTGCGTACTGGCCGTCACCATGGAGCATGACGATCACGTCGAGCCCCATTTCGATCGCCATCCGGTAACCGGCCTTCTGGTTGCCACCGTAGCCGAGGTTCTCCGGGTGGCGGATCACCTTCAGGGGGAGGTCATCGACGGTCTGCTTGTAGCCGAGCCCGACTAGATAGGTCGAATCCGCGCTGGCGTCGTCACAGACCAGCACCTCGGAGATCCGCGGCCGAAAGCTCTTGGGAACGCGATCGAGGACGCTGGCGAGCGTCGACTCGGCGTTGTATGCGACCACGAGGATGCCGATCCGCAGCTGCTCCGCGGCCCCGGTGGTCGTCTCTGCCCCTTCTTGAATTTCCGTCGTATTCATCTTGCTCGCGTTCAGTCGCCGTGTGGATGACGCTCAGCTACTCCTGGGCGTAGCGACGCCAGCGATGATAGGCGTTGCCGGGGCGTCCCGCACAGCTCAGGCGGCGGCATGCCCGAGCCAGGATGCCGGAACGTGGTAGATGGTTACGCCGCCGACGGTGGCGGTGGCGCGCAAGCCAGACTGCCGTATCGTGGGCGCCCACTTCTGCAGTTCGCTTTGCTGGACAACGACGTCGGACACGTGGCGCTGGATCACGAACTGCCGCAGCAGCGCGCCGTCACCCGCCGTCGGAACGTCCGCCCAAAGATCCGCAGTCAGCTTGTTGTTCCAGCCTGCCGGCGGCGGATAGACGAAGTAGCCGTTCGCCATGTTCCAGTAAAAATTGTCCTCGCCCTGCCACATCGGGCTCTCGCTGAATCCGCCCCAGGTGATCGGCATGATCGTCTCACCCGGGCGCAGGTAGTGCTTGTACATGTTGGTTCGGAAGAACGTCGGGTTGGTCCAGACGAAGCCGGCGTGGACCAGGAAGTCCGGCACCACACACGCGACCGCGAGCACCGCGAGGCACCACCGCACCACCGTCCGACGTCCGGGACGCACAAGCCACATCGCGAGCACCACGGCACACAGAAGCGACAGCTCGAGTGCGACGCGGCCCTGCATCACCTCGTTGAAGACGGGCAGACGGCCAATCAGCGAGTAAGGCAGCCAGATCGTCCACCGCCCAGCCACCACAAGGTGGCCACCGAGGATCCAGAGGATCGTCATGACCAGCGTGCCGGCCAGGATCTTGGCCGCTCGCGTGCTCCACCGCGTGAAGGTGAAATGCAGGGCTATGAGGATCATCGGCAGGCCGACATAGGAGAGCGTCTCACCCGTACCGCCGATGTAGAGACCCGTTACCGATGCAAACGACTGGCCGCCGAGCCAGGTCGGAGGATTCGGGGTGAAAAACGAGAGCAGATCCGTCGGGTATCCGTAGAAGCCCACGTTCTTCGCATAGGCCGGTGCCTTCAGGAGTTCATACACGTACCACGACGAGAGCACCAGCATGATTCCGTACGCCGCCACGATTAGTGGCAGCACGGCGAGGATGCGACTGCGACCCTCCTTCGAGGCGAAACAGAAGGCGAAGAGCAGGCACAGGGCGCCTACCACCGTCATGGTGGTGAGCACCTCGGTCGAGATGAACTCCTGTACCAGCAGCAGCACTGCCAGTTCGATAACAGTGCGCCGCTTCGACAGGACTCCGTCCAGCGCCTTCAAGACGCAGAGAGCTACGAGCGGCGGGCAGAATATGACCCCGAGCACAAGGTGCCCGCCCAGCTCCGCGGCCTGATAGGTGGAGAAGCCGTAGCTGACCCCCACGAGGATTGCCGCCCACGGCGACTTCGTGATGTAGCGGCAGAGCAAGAAGGCCGACCAGGACGCGGTGACCGGCGCCAGGATCGTGGCCACGTTGTAAGAGACCACAGCGCTCCACAGCCCCGTAACCGGCGCCAGCAGGTAAGCCAGGAAGGGGCCAGCTGTCGTGCCGGCAAGGTTGATTCCCGTTGGCGTCCACATCGCCCGCGAATACAGCGGGTTGAGACCATGAAGCAGCGCGTGCGGGAACCAATCGAATGACCAGGCGAACTCTGCGGGATCTCCGGGCAAGCCGCAGTTGCACACCGAATTGAGGTGGGCAACCGATGCGCGGTTCCAGATGAGCCCCAACGCCAGATAGATCAAAAACGCCACGAGCGCGTTGGGGCGCGTGAGGCGCGGCCGGAGAACCATCCAGAGCCCGACCAGGCGCCGACCGTCGTCGCGCAGCGTCAGCGCGGGCGCGTCGACGACTGTGTCTGACACATCGGCCATGAGCTGTGTTAGCGCGCTACGAACCTGAGATCGAAGTTGCCCGACGCGGTGTAGACGTAGCGGAGGTTCGCGTCGTGCAGATACGCCGTGAATGTGACCGAATTAAAGCCGGTTGGTTTGACCCCGACGATGTTGAACTTCGCAACGCCGTGAGAGTTCGTCTGCGCGACTGCGTATTTGCCGACACGACCGCCGTTGATCCGGGCCTGGCTCCGCACTTGCCCCGTCGGTGACCATGTGATCTGGCGCAGCGTCACCGGCACACCGGCGCGTTGGAGCGGAGAGCCCTCGTGATTCACGAGATCCAGTGAGAGCGTGAACGTTTGGCCGACGGGCACGGGCTTGTTCCGCGCCGGCGGGTTGAACGTCAGGCCAAGTAGCGATGGCGCATACATCTCGCTCACGCTGAAGGAGCGTGGCTTCTGCACATAGCCAACGATGTTGAACCCGCCATATATCGACGGCTGAGCCTGGGCATTCGGTGACACGATGCTGTAGTCGGCCGTGGTGTGAGCTGGAAGGAGCTTCGGTCCCTTGTCGATGTTCCAGAATGTCGAGTTGTACTCCGACTGAACCGTGTCGAAGCCTGGCGACACAGCCTCACCCGATGTGTTGGTCACGCGCAGCTTGAGCAGCTGGATGTGGTTGGTGTTACCGGTTGTCTGCACACCGGCAAGGACGATCTTGATCGGCGGTGATGCCGTGAGCGAGCGCACCACGGCACCGAGAAACAGCAGCGCGCACAACGCCGTCCCGAGTAACCAGGAACGCGACCGGAATCCGCCCGCAAGCCCGCTCGCGCGGCCGAGCAGCCAGCGCCAGCGATCGCTCGCCGCGGCGGCGAAGCGGGTTGTGGCCCCTGCAACCTGCCTGCGCACAGGCACGGGGCCTGCTGTGATGGCGGCAACCACCGCCACCGGGATCAGCGATATGAAGTAGTTGACGTTCGAGCGCGCGCCGAAAAGCAGCGCGAACGACGGTAGGAACAGCATGGACATACGCAGCAGCGGATAAGTGCCGACGAACGCGACGAGCAGCAGTAGCAGCGTGAACACGGTTGCGAGGCTGAACGCCGTCATCGACCCGCCGCCGATGTGGAAGTAGAGGCTGAGCGACACAGTTCCCTGGCCGGTCGGGACCATGTCGCCGGCGAGCGGCGTGAAGATCCCCGAAATCCACGCGTGTGGCGACGCGATTATGTACGGCACGTTCGGGATCAGAAACGCCGCTACCGCGATCGATAAGTACTTGGCGGCGCGCTTGATTCCGGCGACGAGCCCAGTTCGGATGTACTCATCACCGCCGATGGCCAGCAGCATGAATGGCAACGCGAGCCAGGGTGTCTGCTTGATCGCCATGGCCAACCCGAACATCACCGGGCCGATGTAAGTCCACCGGCTGGAGCCGAACCTGTCCCATTTGTAGGCGGCAAGGATCAGCAGCGGCATGTACATGGCGTCCGTGACGCCACCGACCGCATACGACGCGTACAACATGCAGCCGCCGAACAGCAGCCCGAGCGGACGCACGCGCAGCGGCAGCACCGCGAACAGCATCATCGTCGTCAGTCCCCAGGCGATCAGGCAGAGCGCCGGCGCCAGGTTGTACGACCAGCCGAGGAGCAGAAAGGGAACGTAGATCAGGAACGACAGCGACGGATACGAGAGCGTCGTCACCGGCTTCCCGACGAACGAGTACGTGTAGTAGTTCGTCGGCGTTTGGAACAGCTGGTACGCCGGCTTCATCGAATGCGTGTACGGATTCAGGCCGTGCTGCACAAGCTGGGCCGCGTACTGGTCGAAGGCGATCTCGTCAGTCCCGTAGAACACCCCGCCCTTGAGCGACGCGATTCCCCAGGCGATGACCGTGCCTCCCGTGATCAGGGCGGTCGCCCACGCCAACGTGTTGGTCAGACGACGGTCCGTGGTCCAGCGGTTGTCAGGGAGCCAACAGGCGATGATCGTGGCGAGTCCCCAGATATTGCAGAAAACGAGGATTCCGACTGTCCACGTGTGGCGGGCAGTCCCGATCAGCGCCGAGGCCCAGACGAGCAGCCCAACGCCGACCATCGTCCAGAGCGCCCGATCCGACCAGGTGCGAGGCGGAAGCGGGACGTCGAACGCCATCGGAGCGACGGTGTCCGAATAAGGCTCCGAGGGCGCCTGGTCAGCCTCAGCGGCCCCAGGCGAAACACTAGTGAGATCAGCCAATGGAGGTGGAAGTGATCGGGACCCGAAGCGACGCTTGCTGGCCGCTATGGCTTCGCTGTCGCGATGACGATGAGTAGTACAAAATCGAGCTGTTGACAGGCTTAAGGGGGTAATTAGCCCAGCCACGCCCGCCGGCCGTGCACAGCGCGGATGGATCATGGTAGCCGCTCGCGTACCCGCAACGGCTGTGGGGGCCGGCGTCAGGCGCGGTCTGGCCGCTCGGGATAGACCTCGTCGATCGTCGTGAGTGTTACGAACGGGGCCTGAGCGGCCTCGCGGATCGCGTCTGCGCCACCTGCGAGGCGGTCGCAGATCGCCAATACCCCAACGACCTCGAACCCCTCGGACTGAACTGCCTCGAGCGCGCGGATCGTTGAGCCGCCAGTCGTGACCACATCCTCGACGAGCATGCAGCGGTCGCCGGCTGTCAGCTCGGGGCCTTCGATCCGGCGCGAGAGTCCGTGCTGCTTGGCGTCCTTGCGGACGAAGAAGGCCTTCACGTCGGCGCCACCGGCGAGCGCCGCGCAGGCGATCGGATCGGCGCCCATCGTCATCCCGCCGACTGCGGTGGCACCCCAGTCGGCGGCCTGGGCGGCAACCAGCTCAGCGAGCGCGGTGAAGCCTTCGCGCAGCAGGATCGCGCGCTTGGCGTCGATCAGATACCGCGCGATGGCGCCACTGGTGAGCACGACCTCGCCGATCACGAGCGCGTGCTCGCGCAGCGACAGCAGCAGACGCTCACGCGCGGCAGCGTGGGTCTCGAGCACAGACATGCGGTTGATCATCCTACGTGTAGTAGGTGTCGACCCAGTCGCCCATCTGGATCCAGTCGTAAACGTGGATCGCATCGACGATCGGCAGCCGCATGCAGCCGTGGCTCGCCGGATAGTCCGGCGCCGGGTCATACCCGTGGACCGCATAGCCCCCGGTGAAGAAGGAGGAGAAGTACATACCGTCGGGCAGGTAGCCGGGCTGCTTGCGGTAGACCTGGAAGTTGCCGAGGATCGTCGGCGTCGACGGCTTGCCGGAGCTGATCGGGAACAGCTGGTAGACGGTCGAGCCGTTGATCAGAGCAAGCACCTGGTCCGAGAGATCGCCCTCGACGTGTGGGCCCTTGGTCGGATAGCGCACGTGGAACGTGCCGATGCCGTTCAAAAGGTCGGTGAGGGTCGTCGGGTCGAGCGTCGTGTGGCCCTCGCCCTTGCCGAGCAGCCGGTGGTAGGCGTTGACAGCGAGCTCGGTCCCCTCGTCATACACGCCCGTCTGCGGGACGTAGAAGTGCAGCGCCGCGAGCTTCTGCTGGACCAGCTGCACGAAGCGTCCGGTGGTGCCGACGCTGACCTCGCTGTCGAGCGTCGTGAAAGAAGCCCAGCGCTCGAAGCTGAGCATCTGGTCATCACGCGCGTGGAGCAGGCGGACCGTCACACGTCCGGCTCGGGGCGCGTGCAGCGTCGTCTGGAAGTGGCCATGCCGCCCGCGGCGCGCGATGCTCAGCTTCAAACGGCGAAACACATGCGAGCCGACACTGGCGACCAGTTCGACCTTCTGTCCGGGGGCGAACCCCTGCACCGTGCCGCTGACGACGACGGCGCGCTCAGGCACCGTGACCTTGTCGCCACGAACGTTGAACAGCCCGCTCAGCTCGACCACGATCCGGCCTGCGTTCACCGGACGCGTCGGTGAAGCAGCTTCTCCCGCTGCCATTGCGCCCGCTGGCGCGCTGGCAGCACCGACCGCCGCCACCCCTAATGTCAACCAAAGTCGACGTGTCCCGAAGCTCCGCTTCATGAAGTAATGGTAACCAGTAACCCGGCTATGGGTCGGTCACCCGAGCCGAGGCACCACGGGATAGCGGTCCGGTCACCAGTGCGATCACCGTAAGCGCCCCGACCGTCAGCGCAACGATCTCCCCGGCATTCCAGCTGAGCTCGTTGACACCGAGCGCGATGCAATTGTTGATCGAGTGCAGCGCCATGCACGGATACAGCGAGCCCGTTTTCCAGCGCACGATGCAGAGCACAAATCCGAGAAAGCCGAGCGGTATGAGGAACTGTGGCTGCGCTGAGTCGTAGTGTGCGAGGCCGAACAGCAGCCCCACGACGACCGCCGCCACCCACGGACCAAGGTCACGCCCACCTGCCGTGATGCGCATCCGCCGCAGCACCCCGAAGAGGAAGCCGCGGAAGAAGAACTCCTCAGCCATCGGTGCCGCCGCACACACGAACACGGCGGTGCCAATCGCGGCCCAGGTGCTGCGCTGCACGCCGAGGTCGCTGGGCAGCTTGTCGGTGCCGTGCACGTTGACGACCGCCGCGTAGACGAGCGTCACGAGGTAGTAGGCGGCGCCCGCGCCCAGGACCGCGCCGACGCCGACGCGCCACGGGATCCGCCGGTAGCCGAACTCGGCTCGGCCCATGACGCCGCGAATCGTCGTGAAGTAGAGCGCCGAACCCACGAACGCGCCGTCGAACAGGAAGTCGCTCGCGATGTTTACGGCCGGGGTCGGGTTGGCCGCCGGTGAGCCGAAGGCAGTGCCGATCAGCTGCA
This sequence comes from Solirubrobacteraceae bacterium, assembly GCA_036268195.1. Lineage (GTDB taxonomy): Bacteria > Actinomycetota > Thermoleophilia > Solirubrobacterales > Solirubrobacteraceae > Palsa-465. Next base: position 14,918 of record DATAUP010000034.1, on the reverse strand, counting down.
CCATGATCGAGACGAACAGGCCGCCGGCAAAGCCGAACAGCACTCCCGCCAGCGCGATCCAGTAGGGAGCGCGCTCGCGCTGGTCGTCGAAGCGGTGCGTGGACATCGTGGGCGAGGTTACTTCGCGTACGAGGGAGTCGTTTTCCGTCCCCAGGACCGAAAACGACTCCCTCGTCGCTCAGACGCCGAGCAGCTCCGGCAAGCCGGCGAGCGTACGGATCACCTCGAGCTCCGGGATCGTGGGCTGCTCGGCTCCGTACTCGACCTCGCCGGCGCGTCCGTCGCGGGAAACGAGCACCGGTCTCACGCCGGCGCCGAACGCCGCGCCCACGTCCTCGCGGAAACCGTCGCCGACATGGACCGCGGTACTCGGCTCGGCCCCGGCCAGCAGCAGCGCGCTCTGCAGCAGCCGCGGGTCCGGCTTGGCGGCGCCGACCGTGGCCGAGTTGACGACGCCGTCGACGGCGCCCAGCAGCCCGACCCGGTCAAGGACAGCGTCAAGCGACGCGTCCCAGTTGCTCGCGACGACCAGCCGCAGGCCCGCGTCGCGCAGCCGCGCAAGCGCCTCCGGGACCTCGGGATAGACGCTGAACTGCAGGCAGTCGAGCAGGATCGCCGTGACAGACCCGGGCGCGGCCGCATCGAGCTGCGGGCTGCGGGGCAGCGCCTCGCGCAGCACCGCTGCGCAGCGCGCGTGCAGCTGCGCCACACGCTCGATGTCGACGCCCTCGTACATGTGAGCGCGGTAGTAGGCCACCTCTGTCCGCAGCGCCTTGGCCGCCTGCGCTTCGGTCACCTGTACGGCCAGCCGCTCGGATAGCAGCGTCCGCAGCCGCGGCGCGGGCGCGTCCAGGGTGACGAGCGTGCCGAACGCATCGAGCAGCACCGCCCGCACACGTCCCGGGCCCCAGGTGGGGCGGCGAGGGCGATTGCGGCTCAGGCGACCCATCGCCAGGTCGCGAACTCGACGGTGAACAGTCCGAGCATCACCGCCAGCGTCGATATTGCCGGCACCCTCAGCCTGTGGCGCGTCACGAACTGCGCGCCCCAGATGAACAGCGGGAAGACGACCAGCTCATAGCGCGGCAGCGACGCGAGCGGCTGCAGGCTCACCGGGTCGGCCAGCGCCAGCACCAGCATCGCCAGCGTGTACAGCGAGTAGGCGGCCGGCAGGCGCCGCGCGGCGCCGATCAGCCCGACCACGCCCAGGATCAGAAACAGAAACAGGTAGATGTCCTGCAGGGCGGCGCCGGCGACGCTCTGGGCGTAGGCAGGCACGTAGTAGGGCGGGGTCGGCCCGTGGACCAGCTGACGCAGGCCGTTCCAAGCCTGCTCGGCAGCGCGCCAGATGGTCGTCAGCGGGAAGGTCGAGTGTCGGTCCCACACCTGCTCGGCGTTGAATGGCGCGAGCGCGTGGCCGTACTCGATGCCGAGGTAGGCGAGATACACACCGAGACCGGCCGGGATCAGCAGCAGCCAGAAAGCGTCAGCGCGGATGCGGTAGCGCGGCAGGAGCATTTGCAGCCCGGACAGCTGCTCACTGGCCCAGCGCGTCGGCCGCGCAGCGTTCGTCGTACGTGGACCGTAGAGGTACATCACGGCAACGGGCACGATCAGCGCAATGCCCCCGTTGCGCGACAGCGCCGCCAAGCCGCCGAGCAGCCCCGCGATCAGCCAGCGCTCGCGGCGCGCGGCGTAGATCGACCCGACCGAGAGCGCCAGGAACAGCGATTCCGTGTACACGGCGGAAAAGAAGAACGCCATCGGGCAGAAGGCGAGGAGCATCACGGTCATCTCCGCGATCTCATCGCCGAAGTCGAGGCGCACGAGCCGGTACAGCAGTCCCAGCGCAACCGCGAATGCCGCGAGCGAAATCAGCACACCCGCGACCAGATCCGATCGCGTCACGAAGCCCACGATGTGGATCAGCAACGGGTAGAGCGGAAAGAACGCCATCCGCGCGACGTTGCCGGCGTAGCCGGACTTGGCGATCGTCAGGTACCAGACCGAGTCCCAGCGGGCGAGCGGCGCGACGACAGCGTTGGCCAGGTAGCCGAACGGCGCGGTCAGGCGGCCCGGATCGTACGCAGCGGTGGCTCCGGCCACCACGCCGACCTGGATCACTCCCGCGATACCAGCGAAGAGAACCACCAGGCGTGAGGTCCAGAGCGCACGCCAGACCGTCGGCGTCGTCCCTTCCCGCGGCGGCTTCACCGATCCAGTCTTTCATGATGGGAGGACCGAGGGGGTATGAGGCGAAAGAGGTGCGGAGGTAGACTGAGGTGGCCCCGGGCGAGCAGTCCGCCCCCGCTCGTCGCCTGCCGCCAGCTATTTCCGATGACGCGACGCGAACGACAGCGGCGACGCCGCAAACACGCCCATCCGCTCCGCCGGGCAGGACTGCTCGGGGTCGTGCTGGTGGTTTCAGGCGTCGTCACAGCCGTCGGGCTATTCGCCCTCTGGGTCGTCACAACCGCCAACAGCGCGCCGAACCTGAGCGGGCTGCACGCGCGCGTACCGGGCCAGACGAGCGAGGTCTTCGCGGCCAATGACAAGCCGCTCGGATACTTGCCGTCCGATGTCCTGCGCACCTACCTCAGCCAGGCGCAGCAGCCCACACTGCTGCGCCAGGCGACCGTCGCGATCGAGGACCGCCGCTTCTATCAGCACGGCGGCGTCGACTACGAGGGTCTGATGCGAGCGGCGCTCAAGGACGTGGTCAAAGGTGGCGGCATCCAGGGAGGGTCGACCCTGACGATGCAGCTCGTGACCAACGTCTACCTGCCGACCGACCTCAGCCAGCAACACAATCTCAAGTACAAGATCGTCCAGGCGAAGCTGGCCAACGAACTCGAGTCCAACCACTCCAAGAACTGGATCCTGACTCAGTACCTGAACGACGTCCCCTATGGAACGACCTTCGGGCAGACCGCGATCGGCGTCTCCGCCGCCTCTGAGATGTTCTTTGACAAGCCCGTGCAGAAGCTCGATCTCGCGCAGATAGCACTGCTCGCCGGCCTCCCGCAGGCGCCGTCCGAGTACAACCCGTTCAAGAACAAGCAGCTCGCGACGTGGCGTCGCGGACTGGTGCTGCAGGCGATGGAGCAGGCCGGCTACATCACCAAGGCCCAGGAAGAGACCGCGCAGGCCCAGCCGCTACAGGTCACGCCGAACAGCACGTACCAGAACATCGACCAGCCGTACGTGTTCGATTACGTCGAGCAGCAGCTGGTCAAGGATCTGGGACCGGACGGACAGCAGATCGTCGACCGCGGCGGCCTCAAGATCTACACGACGATCAACCTCGCCGACCAGAAGGCGGCAGCCCAGGCGATCAAGGCGAACGAGGGCCAGCCAGGTGATCCGGCCTCGGCCCTGGTCTCTGTCAACCCCACCAACGGCCACATCCTCGCGCTGCAGAACTCGACGACGTACGGAACCGGCAAGGGCCAGACGGTGTTCGACTACGCGACGCAGGCCGAGCGGCAGACCGGCTCGGCGTTCAAGACGTTCGTCCTGATGACGCTGATCCACGACCAGGACGGCAATCCCAACGACACCTATTACAACTCCTCGCCGCTGGCCGCGGGCTGGCTGCCAGGCTACCCGACCTACGCGGTCCACAACGCCGAGGCCGGCAGCCTGGGCGACATCAGCGTCACCAGGGCGACGGCGCTGTCGGTCAACGCCGTCTATGCACAGCTCGGCGTCGACCTCGGGATGAGCAACGTCGACACGACCGCGCACGAGATGGGCATCACGGCAAAGCTGTTCGGCTACCCGTCAGAGGCGATCGGCGGACTCAGGATCGGCGTCTCCCCGCTGCAGATGGCTGACGCTTACGCGACGCTCGCCAACGGCGGCGACCACGTCCCGCCGACGATCATCGCCAAGGTCGTCGAGCCGGGCGGCAAGACCGTGAACCTCGGCAACCCCGCCAAGACTCAGGTTTTCAGCCAGGGCGAGGCATACGAGGGCACCCAGACGCTGCAGACGGTCCTGCAGTACGGCACCGGTACAGGCGCCAGTTACGGCTGCCCGGCGGCCGGCAAGACGGGAACGACCAGCAACTACACGGACGCCTGGTTCGTGGGTTACACGCCGCAGCTTTCGACGGCAGTGTGGGTCGGCTATCCCAACTCCGACGTCTATATGAACGACGTCAACGGGCTCGGCCCAGGCTACGGCGGCACGCTGGCGGCGCCGATCTGGAAACAGTTCATGCAGTCGGCGTCCGACGGTTACTGCGGAGACTTCCCCGTTCCGGCTCAGCCTTGGCACGGCGTCGAGTACTTCGGTAAGCACGCCGTCTCCGCATACGTGCCGCCGGTCACGACGACGGCCACGAGCACTTTGCCGACCACCACCTTGCCTCCGGCCAGCACCTATCCGAACGGCCAGTCGGCGATCACCGCCCCCTCCGATCAGCAGGGCATCCCACCGAGCACCGCGACGACCCCGTCGACGCCGACGCCACCCGCGCCGCCACCCGCCAGCGGCGGCGGCGCATTCTGAAATAGAATCAGCGATCGATGCCAAAGGAAGAAAAAGTCGAGTTCGAGGGCGAAGTCGTCGAGGCACTGCCCAACGCGATGTTTCGTGTGAAGCTCGACAACATGGACCGAGTCGTACTCGGTCACGTTGCCGGCAAGATGCGCCGGTTCCGGATCCGCATCCTTCCGGGCGATCGCGTACGGGTAGAGCTTTCCCCGTACGACCTCGATCGCGCCCGGATCGTTTACCGGCACAGGTAGTAGTCCCCAACGGGGACTACTCGGTCGCGCCGTGAAGGAACTCGAGCTGATCGCCGAACTGCGGTCGCTGCTCGAGAGCGGAGACCCGCGTGTAGTGCGCGGACTGGGCGACGATGCCGCGGTCGTTCGCGGCCGCGGCTACGCCGTCACCTCCGCGGACATGATGGTCGAGGGCGTGCACTTCCGCAGCGGCGAGCTGACTGCGGAGGAGATCGGCCACCGGGCGCTTGCAGGTGCGCTGTCTGATCTCGCAGCCATGGGCTCCCCGGCCGGCGAGGCCTACCTCAGCCTTGGTCTGACCGCAGGCTCAGAGCTCGACGACGCGCGTGCGCTGATCGGCGGCGCGGCCGCGCTCGCCCAGGAACTGGGCGTCACGATCGCCGGCGGCGACATCACGGCTGCACTGGCGCTGATCGTCTCGTTCACGGTCGTCGGTTGGGTCGATGATCCCGGCGAGCTTGTCGGCCGCGATGGCGCACGCCCAGGCGATCTGGTTGGCGTCACCGGCGCGCTCGGCGGTTCGGCGGCGGGACTCGCGGTCATCGAGGGCCGCGTGCCCGAGCTGCCCGCACCGCTACCAGGACAGCTACGCGAGAGCTATGCGCGCCCTCTCCCCCGGCTCGCGGAGGGCCGGACGTTGGCCCTCGCAGGTGCCACCGCGATGCTGGACATCTCGGACGGGCTCGCGACCGATGCCCGCAACCTGGCACGGGCGAGCGGCATGCCGATCGGAATCCGGCTCGCCGCGGTCCCGCTCGCGCCGGGGGTTGCTGAGGTCGCGCTCGCGCTCGGCGAGGAGCCGGCTCTGTTCGCGACGCGCGGTGGCGAGGATTACGAGCTGTGCGTGTGCACGAGCCCAGCGAGCCGTCCCGCACTCGAGGCGGCATTGGCCTCGCTCGGCACGGGTGTGGGCATCACGTGGGTGGGCGAAGTCCGTGACCAAGCGCTTGCGGTGGGAGCCGCGGACGCTCACTTCACGGATGCGTCCGGCGCCGACGTTTCCGTCACCGGCTACGAGCACAGCTTCTGACCGCGCCCCGCGGGCGCTTCGCGGGATGCTCAGCCGACGGCGCGACGCGGCTGCGGCGGGCACTGCAAAAAGGTCCCCGCCAAGAGCGTCATCCACATTGGGTTGCGCAGGATCGCATCGGCCACCTTCTTGGTGTCGATGTTGTATTCGCCCTGCTCTAGCCGTTCCTTCAGTGTCATTGCATTGGACTCCGCATCCGTGGTCATCCTGTCATTCAGATCGGCAGAAACCGCTCTAAGCCTTTATACCCAGACATCCGGATCAACCAACGGACTAGCTAACTGTCCAGTAACCGTCCAGATACCGCCGTCGGCTGCATACGCAGCAACTTCGCAAATACCGCGATTCTCTGGCGGGCGCTGTAGAGCGGGTTACAGGCTGACAGCACCAGCCGCTCGTAACCGACGTTGCGCGTGATCCACCACGCGTTGGGCGTGACGACGCGCTGGCTCTGTACCACGTAGGTGAAGCGTCCGTAGGGCATCTGCAAGACGATCCGGTCGCCGCGGTGCAGCTCGTTCAGGTTGCGGAAGGGCGCCAGGTAGGTGGTGCGATGGCCGGCGATCGCAACCGTCTGTCCCTCGCCCGGGAGCGCCGTCGAGGCGTAGTGCCCGGGCCCGCGCTCGAGATCGCCGGTGTTCGTCCCCTGGACCACGTCATAGGTCGCACCAAGCTTGCCGATCACCAGCCGCCCGAGAGCCGCGCCACCCGGCACACTCAGCTGTTCCTGCCGTGCCAGGTAGGCGACTCGCGCCTCCCCGCCCGTCAACCGCTGCAGGCTCGCCAGCTGCGTCCGCGTCAGCGGCATCGAGCGGTAGCTGAGGTAGCGCGTGTCGGTGCTGTCGCGCTTGAACAGGCCGACGGCCGCCGTCACCGGCTCCTGCCAGATCAAGGTCGCGGCGACGTCGGCCAAGAGCAGCAGGCCGGCGACGATCAGGAGCGTCGAGGCCGCTTTGGCAAGCCGCCGGCCAGAATGCGGCGTTTCGGGGTTCCCGGGTGGGCGGGCCCGATTCCTGGGGCTCCGGCGCAGGACGAATGCCCCGTCGCTCATCGCCGCAGCGCCGACTTCGTGCCGCCCAGCGAACCGGGGCCGGCATAGCTCGCAGGACCGCGAACGGTCACCACCTGATCGGGCGACGAGGCGACCGAGCGCACCGCGCGGGAAGCGATCACGACCGCGCTCGCCAAGCAGCCGAGCGCGATGCTCCAGTAGAGCGAGGCGACGATCGGAAGGGCGCCGCCCAGCATCAGCGCGAGGCTCCAGACCAGTCCGACGGGCGAGAGACCATAGGCGTTGGCGTAGTAGAACAGGATCAGTGCTGCGGGCAGGAGGCCTACCAGCACCAGCGCGGCCACGAACCAGCGGCGGCTGCGCGCGCCGGGCTGCGCGAGCCACAGCCACACGTGCAGCGCCGGCACGAGCAGCAGCGCCGCGAACGGGTTCAGTATCCAGACGATCAGGGTCAGCACGCACATCACGGCGCTGAGGGCCACCGCGGCCGCGTCGGCCGCAGGGCTCTCGGGTCTGCGCCCGTGACCTGACAGGCGCGTCAGCGTGCGCAGACAGAGCGGGCGCAGGAAGACGAAGCTCGCGATCACGAGCAGCAGCACGACCCCGAGCACGGCCGTGTCGCCGCCGGTCAGCTTCACGCCAGCGTCGCCGACTGCGCCCGGGGGCGTCGCCGACAGCAGACCGCCAGCGCGGGCAATCAGCAGCGCCACCAGCCCGACGACGAACGGTACGGCGCCGGTCAGCACCCAGCCAACCCAGCGCATCATTGTGTGCCCGCGGCGACGTGTACGGGCGACGGCATCGAGCGTCGTCGCCGCGACCGGCAGCATCAGCGCGAGCACGAGCAGCTCCACCGCCCACAGCGGCACGACCTTGCCGCTGATCAGCAGATAAGAGCTCGGAGCCGCTACGGCCGGCCCGGAGTCGAGCGCGTTCACCGTCTGCAACACGGCCGCGCCTAGACCCACGATCGGATCCGCCGAACCGACCGCGGCGTTGGCTGCGATCGGGCGGTCACCGGACAGGGAGAGCAGCACCGCAGGAATCCCGCGCGCGGCGAACGGAGCCTGCTCGGTGATCGCGAACGGAAACGCCAGCCGCGCGAACTGCCCGGCCAGTCCGCTGCCCTCATCTTTGAGGTTTGTCTGCGCCGCGACGAACGCTCCGAGCGTTTTGCGCAGGAGCGGCGGTGCCAGCTTGTCGGTATTCGACCACGGGACGACGATCGGGCTCCGCATGGTGCCGCTGGCGAGGTCACCGAGGAGGATCACGGCGTCGACGTGCCGTCCCGCAAGCGATGCGGCCAGTTGCGTCGCACCTGCGGCGCCGACCTGGCCGCTCGTCGAGACGAGCATCACCGAGCGGTGAAGCGTCTCGCCGGACAGCGCGCGCCCCAGGCTGAGCATCACAGCGGTGCCGGAGAGGTCAGCGGTCGACGGTGAGCCGGTCGCGTCGCGGTGACTGATCACGACGATCGTGCCGCCGCCGAGGCCGGTCCGAGACGCGGTCACCGTCTCGAGCACGCGCTTGCCGACCGCTGTGTTGGCGGTGGTCTCCTCGGTGCGGACGCTGAAGCCCGTGATCTGGTGTGTGGCGAACTGCTGGTCGACGTAGGTGGCGAGGCCCTGATCGCCGCTCGAGCCCGGTGCGCGGTTCGGGAACCGCTCGGCCAGCGAGGTCATCGTGCCCGCAGTGTTCGAGAAGAACTGGCCGGCGGCGATTGAGGTTCCGAGGCCGCTGCGCTGGTTCTGCAGCGAGAAGCCGAACACGATCACGGCGAACGCCACGAGCACCAAAAATCCTCGGTAGATACGCGGATCGACCATGCTGCCCCAGGGTACCCCGGCACCGACGGCGAGGTGGACCTACGCTCAGCGCGCCGCCGGCGGCTCGCCGTCGAAGTACTCGAGCTTGGCCTCGGCGCCCCGGAACATCCACTCGTCGCGGTCGTTTGCGGTCCAGACGCCGACTTTGTCGCTATCCGGGTAGACAGCCACGGATGGCATCGTCGTCGCGGAGAACATCACCACGCGTGCGGCTGCCTCGCCGTCGTTCCAAACCTTGTGCGCACCGTCGGGTCCGGCCGGGAAGCAGACAACGTCGCCCGTACGGGCAGGCGAGGTGCCCTGCGGCGTGCGCACCTGGACCTCGCCGGTCATCACGAGGAGCCACTCCTCGACGTACTCGTAGTGATAGGGACACACGTTCTGGCCGGGCGGAAGCTCGAACAGCCGCACCGCCAGTTCGCTGCCTCCGGCCGCCTTGCCAAATGGCGCCTCGGCAGCGCGATATCCGTCGGGATCCGCCTCGTCGTACTTGTCTGAGAAGTCCGCGTCGAACGCGTTCGGTCGTGTCATGGCGCGATCATCGCACTGAGGCGACAAGGCTGCCGTCAACCTGGCAATCTCGGTGACGCCCGGTCAGACTGACCAATCGGATGAGTGACGAGCTTTCTCACCACGAACTGGCGCTCGCGCTTGCAAAGCGCCTGCGGGAGGTCGTGCTGCCCGAACTGGGGTCGCACGCCGGCCGTGTCGAACTGAGTGATGGTGCGGGCGGCGACGTGACGTTCAGCGTCGATGAGATCGCCGAATCGACGCTCGCCGAGTTCGTCGCCGAGCATGCGCCGCGCTTCGCGTTCTACTCAGAGGACCGCGGCCTGGTCGCCCCCAACGGGGACGAGACGCACGTGCTCGTCGTCGATCCGATCGACGGGACTCGCCCGGCGATGGCCGGACTCGAGTCGGCCTGTGTCGCGGTCGCGCTGGCGCCGCTCGACGACAGCGATCCGACGATGGCCGACATCGAGGCTGCCTGCGTGATGGAGATCAAGAGCGGAGACTGGTTCCTCGCCCGCCGCGATGAGGGCGTGCTCTCGACGCGGCCGGTGCAGCTCAGCGACACCGTCGACATCGGCTCGATGTTCTGGGGCTATGGCTTTCGCGGTCGCCCGGCGCGAGAGACCACGGAGTTGCTGGCGACGCTGATCGATGCGTCCTCGGTCGGCGGCGGGACGTTCGAGCTCGGATCGCAGGCGTTCGTCATGACGCGGGTCGTGACCGGGCAACTGGACGCGGTGATCGAGGTCGGCTCGCGCATGATCGATGACGTCCCCGGCATGCTCGACGAGTTCCGGCGGGTGGGCCGCGGCGCGGTCCTCAACAATTCGCCGTATGACCTAGCGGCGCCTTGGCTCTGCCTGGTCGAGGCGGGTGGCATCGTCAGCGACGGCTGGGGGCGCCCGCTCGACGACCGCCCGCTGCTCGGATCCGGCCACGACTTCCAGATGTCGTCGATCTCGGCCGCCAACGCGGAACTGCACGCACAGCTGTTGGACGAGGTCGACGCCGGTATCGAACGTCTACGCGCCCTGGCAAGGTGACAGAGATGGCGGATCCGCTGATCCTCGTATCCAATCGAGGCCCTGTGACGTTCCAGCCGAACGGCGAGGCCCGCCGCGGCACGGGCGGGCTGGTGACCGCGCTGATGGGCCTTGCGCGGCACCGCGAGGTCACGTGGATCGCCTCGGCGATGAGCGAGGGCGACATCGCGATGGCGGGACGTCACGGCGGCAGCGCCTTTCCCGTCACAAGCCCTGACGGGACCGAGTACCACGTCAAGCTGGTCGCCTCCGACCCGGAGGCCTACTACCGCTTCTACAGCATCATCGCCAACCCGATGCTGTGGTTCATCCAGCATTACCTCTGGGACCTGTCCAATGCGCCGGACATCCGCCGCAACGAGACCGAGGCGTTCGAGTTCGGTTACAACGTCGTCAACGAGGATTTGGCGCGGGCCGTGCTCGATGAGATCGAGGGGATCGAGCGGCCGGTCGTGATGATCCACGACTACCACCTCTACACGCTCCCCGCCCTGGTCCGGAGGGCACGGCCGGATGCGTTCATGACGCACTTCGTGCACATCCCGTGGAGCCAGTCTGACTCGTGGCGGGTGCTGCCATCGGTGATCCGCGACGAGATCTACCGTGGGATCCTCGCCAACGACATCGTCGGCTTCCACACCACCTCCTACCGGCGCAACTTCCTGCAGTGCTGCGAGGACCTGCTGGGCCTCGAGGTCGACCACGCGGCCGGCATCGTTCAGCTCGATGGCCGCGAGGTCTGGGTGCGGGCCTACCCGCTGCCGATCGACGCCGAGGCCATAAAGGCCGTCGCGCAGCGCGAGCGCGTGCGTGAGTTCGAGCAGGAGATCCTGCGTCGCCGACGCGATCACCTGATCCTGCGCGTCGATCGCGCCGACCTCTCAAAGAACGTGCTGCGCGGCTTCTCTGCCTTTGACCTGTTCCTCGAGCAGCACCCCGAGTTCCGTGAGCGTGTCACCTTCATCGCGCAACTGATGCCGTCCCGTACCGACGTCGCCGAGTACGCCGAGTATCTGGAGCGCATCGAGGCGGTGGTCGCACTCGTGAACCACCGCCATGGCTCACCGGACTGGATGCCGATCCAGCTGAAGTTGCGCGACGACCTAGAGGAGGCAGTGGCCGCCTACAAGCACTACGACGTGCTGATGGTCAACGCGATGTTCGACGGAATGAACCTCGTCGCCAAGGAGGGACCGATGGTCAACGGCCGCGCCGGCGTCTCGATCCTGAGCGAGAACACCGGAGCACACGAGGAGCTCGGTGAGTACGCCCTATCTGTGAACCCGTTCGACATCCAGGAACTCGCCGACTCGATCCACGCGGCGCTGACGATGCCCGTCGAGGAGCGACGGCGGCGCCTGGCCGGCCTGCACGAGCAGATCACCGCTCGCAACCCGGGTGACTGGATCGACGAGCAGCTGCGCGACATCCGCGACAAGGAAGCCGGCGCCCACACGGGCTAGCCCGAGGACCGCTTGAGCCGGGTCTCTTCGGGTGCGCGCGCGCTCTGCGCGCACCCTCGCTAACGCGGAATCAGCTTCGCCCGCTGGCGCTCGGGCGCGATCTTGACGACGTTCCAGGCCAGGCCGACCTTCGCCATTCCCCGAATCATCAGCCCGGTGAAGTCGAGCTCCCACCACTTGAGACCGTGGAACGCGGAGCGCGGGAACGCGTGGTGGTTGTGGTGCCAGGACTCGCCGAGTGAGAAGGGGGCCAGCCACCAGACGTTGGTGGAGCGGTCCTCGACGTCAAACCGGCGGCGTCCGAAGATGTGGCAGACCGAGTTCACCGACCAGGTCACGTGGTGCACGAAGAAGATGCGCACGAGCCCGCCCCAGATGTAGCCCTCGAGCGCGCCCTTCGCGGTGAAGCCGTGGAGAACGAAGCCGGCGAGCGTCGGAATCAGCAGCGAGGCCACGACCCAGAACGGGAACATGCGACCGATGCGGCGCATCGTCGCATCCTCGTAGAGATCGGGTGCGTACTTCTTCCAGTCCGCCTGACCCTGCGTCTCCATCAGCCAGCCGGCGTGTGCGTGCCAGAAACCGCTGAAGCCGTGGCCGTGGCCGACGTGCGGGCTGTGCGGGTCGCCTTCCACGTCGGTGTGGGCGTGATGCTTGCGGTGGTCCGCGACCCAGTCGAGCACCGAGCCCTGGACCGACAACGAGCCGAGCACCGCGAAGGTCCGCTCGACCCACGGGAACGTCTGGAACGCGCGGTGCGTGAGCATCCGGTGGAAGCCCAGCGTCACCCCTGCCGCGGTCAGCACGTACATCCCGATCATGATCCCGATATCGGTCCAGTCGACCAGGTGGTTCCACAGCAGCACGATCGCTGCGAGCACGCCCAGGAACGGCACCACCACCCCAGCCAGATTGGCGTTGCGCTCAACTGCGGACATGCCCGTCGTGGGCCTCTCGGCTGTGACTTCGCGTTCGGTGATGGTCATGGTCGCAGCTTTGCAGTGATGGCACTCAAGTTCTTGTGTATCTGGCGCGTACGACACAGGCAAAACTTGTGCGATTGGTATAAGTTGCGCGGGTCGCTTGCGTCTCTGTCGCGGCTCACGAGGACGCTGCCTCCTAGTTCAGCGTCTCGCGCCGGGCGAGCACCTCGACGAACTTCTCGATCCGGCGCGCTCTCGTCTCGGGGCGCTTGGCGTCAGAGATCCTGTAGAGGAACGCGTAACGGCGCACGCCGGTGAGCGTGTTGAAGAACGCCTCGGCCTCCGGGTTGGCGGCCAGCGCCTGCGCAAAGTCAGGCGGCACCGTCGCCGTGGCCTGCGGCTCATACGCCGCATCCCAGCGGCCGTCCGCCTTGGCCTTCTTGACCTCCTCGAAGCCCGGTGGCCGCATCAATCCGCTGGCGATCAGCTCGGTCGCGCGCCGGCGGTTGATCTGTGACCACTTGCTCTGGGGGCGCCGGTGCGTGAAGCGCTGCCGGTAGAAGTGGTCGTCAAGGGCGCCGACCTGCCCGTCGATCCAGCCGAAGCACAGCGCGGCCTCGGTTGCCTCCGCCTGTGTGACGGTCTCTCGCGGCGCGCCCTTCTTCGCGAGCTTGAGCCAGACGCCCGCGGAGCCGTCGTGGTTCTCCGCCAGCCACGCCTCCCAGGCGAGGCGATTGACGAACTCAACCAGGGGTAGCTCGGTCGCTGCAGTTCTCTGTCCCATGACCATTGCTATATTCGCTCCGCGCCCGCCCTCCGGTGAAACCTCACCGCAACGCGGTGCCTCTCATCATGTCTAAAGAACCCATTCTCTATGACCTCGTGCTCCTGCTCTCAACGAGCGCTGACGAGGAAACACGCACCAAGATCGTCGACGACGTCGAGGCGATGATCGCGGCTGCCGATGGCAGCGTCTCCCGCAAGCAGGCGTGGGGGCAGCGCCCGACGACCTTCAAGATCAACCACCAGGCCGAGGCGGACTACTACCTCCTGCAGTTCACGGGGCCGACCGCGCTGCTGGAGTCGCTCTCGCACAGCCTGCGCATCGCTGATGCCGTGCTCCGGTTCCGGATCATCAAGGTCCTGCCGGGCACACCCGAGGCGCCGGACAGCGCGCCGCCAATCCTTGCCGGCGCGGCGAGCGTAAGCCCCGCCGCCGCCGACAACGAAGCGGCCTAGTTCGGTTCCGGCCTGCAGCGCCGCGCCTCGTGGGCGTGGCGCTTTTTGTTGGGCCCATGTTCTGTCTGAGCGACGTCGCTCGTGAGCCCAGTTGACGCGGTGAGCCCAAGAGCGGAGACGCTCCGACCCGCCCCTCCCTTAAAGCAGGGTCCGCATGTCTTGCGGAAATGTGTCGGGGCGTCACGGGACTGTGCCGTCTCTGTGACGAATGTGTGCCAGTTTGCGAGATCCGGCGGGCGGGCGTCCGGGGCCTGCTTAGACTCGGCTCAAGGCGATTCGAACTTGTCGAAAGGAGCCCAAAATGGCGGGCAACATCAATCGGGTGATCATCACCGGCAACCTAACTCGCGACCCTGAACTGCGGTCACTGCCCAGCGGCACAAGCGTTTGTGAGCTGCGTGTGGCGTGCAACGGGCGGCGTCGTAACACCGAGGGCCAGTGGGAGGACGACCCCAATTACTTCAATGTTTCTGTGTGGGGCCAGCAGGGAGAGAACTGCAAGCGCTATCTTTCCAAGGGTCGTGGTGTAGCGATCGACGGGCGTCTGCGCTGGCGCGAATGGGAGACCGAAGGGCAAAAGCGCCAGGCTGTCGATATCATCGCTGAGACCGTGCAGTTCCTCGGTGGTGGTGGTGACGCTCCGGGCGGTAATGGGAATGGCTTCTCCAGCAGCGTAAATGCTGCTACGAGCGACATCCCGGTGGATACCGCCGACTTCGTCCCAGCCTCGGTGGGCTCCGGTGTCGCCGACGACGATATCCCGTTCTGAGGCGACGGACCAGCAAAAAAGACTTAAAGGTGATGCCAAGTGGCGAAGCAACGTAGACGGCCGGTTCGCCGGCGCGACAGGAAGGGCGGCCCGTCATCGGGTCGGCGCAAGCCGTGCCCGTACTGCCGCGACAAGGTCGAGCAGGTTGACTACAAGGATGTTTCCGCCCTGCGGCGGTTCATCTCAGATCGCGGCAAGATCCGCTCGCGTCGGATCACCGGCGCGTGCCGTCGGCACCAGAGCCAGATCGCACGCGCTGTGAAGCGCGCACGCGAGGTGGCACTGCTGCCGTACGTTGCCGAGGGTGGCAGCGAGCACAGCGAGCGCGGCGGTCGCGGTCGTGATC
>DATAUP010000033.1:0-1622 GCA_036268195.1 Solirubrobacteraceae bacterium | reverse complement strand
CGCCCCGGTGCTGCTCGGCACGGGCGAGCGCCTGTTCGACGACGTCGGCGACCCGCGCCTGGTGCCCGTCGAGGTTCTGCACTCGCCCCACGCCACGCACATCCGCTACCGCGTCGAGCGTTGAGCTCGATCGCTCAGATGCTCGCGACCAGGAGATCCTCTCCGCTGGATGGGCAAAGACCGTCGCTCCGATTGGCGAAGTAGCGCTCGGCGAGCGACGCTCCCGCAACGTATCGGGCGCCGTTGAAGCCGGCGTCGCGGGCAAAGGCCAGCATTTTGTCCGGGTCGATCTCAACTCATCCCCGTGGCCAGAGACGAACGCGGGACGTAATCGTTCCCGAGCGCACCGGAGTCCGTCATGCTTTTTTGATCGCGGGAGAGCGGGACCCGAGCAGCCTTCATACGGTCGGGCGTCGATAGCTCGTGTTCGGTACTGGTACGGCAAAGCGCAGGGCGCTCCCTGGTTCGGGTCCGCGGCGGGCTCGTACCGGCACGCAGGCTGGCGGCGGGCCACGCTTCTGGCGAAGGGTGGGCCGTCGGCATCGGCAGGGCGCGCACGACCGGACTCGCATCGCGCGAGTCGGGCCGCCGGGTACCCGCGTCCGTCGCCAGTCGCGCATGTTCGGCGGCTCGTTGCAGGTCGGCGATGCGTTGCTGAGGGTTCATTGGTGACTCGCGGCAGGCCGGTTGGTCGATACGTCCAAGCCAGGCGTAAGCCAGCCGGCTGCCGGCGCTTTGATACGACGCTCGACGGTGTGGCTAGAAAGGCAGTTTCCGGGGCTGGCGGCCGGCGGGGTCTCGGGCCCATCGCTCGTTGGGTCGAGTTTCAGCTCGAGCTCGATTTCGCTGCCGTCGCTCGCGTGAGCGCGAAACTCGAGGCGTCGCAACAGCGCACGCGCGGGCCGGTTCTCCCACAGCGTCGTGGCGGTCAGGAACGCAAAGCCGTTCTCGCGGGCGCGCCGCACCGTGCGTCGGGCGAGCGCGGTGCCGATGCCCATGTTCTGCAGCTCGTCGGCGACCTCTACAGCTAGGTCTGCCACCCCGGGTCGATCGGCGACGTGCACGTAGCGTCCGACGGCGACGATCGAGCCGTCGCGCTGATCGATCGCGGCGAATGCCTCGTGGCGGAGGTGATCGATATCGGTGAGGTAGGAAAGCTCCCGGGACGTCAATTCGCGCTTGGGTGAGAGGAACCGCCGATAACGCGATTCAGGACTGAGGCGGCTGAACAGCGCCGCGAGGCCATCGCGGTCCTCAGAACCGAGAGGTCGGAGTAGCAGCCGTATTCCGTTGCCCAGAACCAGCGCGTCGGTCGGCTCTACCGAGGACGCTCGCACGCTTGTCATGGCCATCGGCTCACAGAACATCGGCGCGTGAGGTTCGGTCGGCTTGCTCATGTCTGCCGGCAGTAGCGATCACCGCACGCGCGGCCAGGATCGCTCTGCGCAGGGGTAACTTCTGACAGGTCATCTGATGGTTGCTCCAAGCGTTGAGGTTCGGTTTATCTGAAGACGCCCCGGCGTCCGGTTCATTCCTGTGTCGTTACGCACAGAGCCTGCGAGCTCCCGACCGGTTCGGGATCGGCGCGCCGCCACGTCAGGCCGTGAGCATGTTCGGCCGGT
>DATAUP010000032.1:0-1617 GCA_036268195.1 Solirubrobacteraceae bacterium | reverse complement strand
GACGACGCGGCTGCCGGCGACGTCGACGCGCGCCGCGACGCCATAGAGGACGAGCAGGAACACCAGACTTGACGGCAGAAACAGCGCCGGCACGTGCGTGGGCCCGCCGGCCACCTGATCCACGACGCGCCCGTCCGGCGCAAGCACGATCACGAGCATCGCCAGGCTCGCCGATGCGTAGGCGACCGCCGGCGCGAACCGCCGGAACACCACGCTCAACTGCAGCACAGCGAACGAGGTGACCAGAACGACCGCCCAGGCCGTCGACCAGCGCATACCCTGCGCGCCGCTGATCGAGAGCGCACCGAGAACGGCGACGAGCGCAAACCCGGTCAGCGCATCGCTCGCCCAGCCGTGCGCCTTGCTCCAACGATCGACGCGGCCGAGCCAATGTCCAGGCTCGAAAACAGGCAGGATCACGTCTCGATCGTAAGGGTGAACATCGGCCCACCTGCCGTAGATACGCGGCGCGGAACGCCAGGCGCATTGACCGCCGCGCCGACGCGGTCCACCCGTCCGCGTCGCGAGACCACCGATCACTTGGGCCGCTCGACTCGGCTTCGACATCGTCCTGCACGGCTGCGGACAGACCCGTTCGATACTGAGCCAGACGAGGTGCCGCAAGCGGATCCCTCAGCGGACAGAACGCTCACTGTTCGCGCTACGAGACCGCGCGGCGCCGGAGGCGCGACGCAACAGGATGACCAAGCTCAGCCGCGGCACGTGCACCCCGCTGCATCCACGAGCCGTGGCAGTTCACTCGTCGGTCAGGACGCGTTCGTACCAGATGCCCGGCTTGCCGCCGAGGTCAGCCGGGTCCGCTGGGCCGACCGGGAGAAACCCAGCCTTGGCCAGTACCGTCTGGGACGCACCGGCACTCGATCCGCTCAGGAGCAACAGTATGTAAATCCGTCGGTTTACCAAGTCATGGCCAGGTGTCCGGCTGATCAGAAACTCATTGCCGAGACTCAGCCGGTCGGCCGGGAGTCTGCAAGCGACTCCACCGCCCTGTTCCCGACCACCCAGTTATGAACGAACGCAATCTCCTCAAAATCTGGTGTCGATGCGCACCGAACGGCGGTTCTGGATCAGCTAGCCGCGACTGGCGCTGATTGCGGAGCGTGATCTGCCAACATGACGCCGCAGCGCCGGACCGCCGATTCTTTACTTCTCGACCCGCTTGATCCGTACAGGCACGTGGAATGCCTATTTGCCGGTTCTGTTGCCAGGGCGGCTCCTGCATTCGCTGAGCATGCCCCAGTGCCTGCCCGGCACGGGCGCAGAGGCGGCGCGCTTAGGAAACCGATTCCCCGGCCTTGGGGCAGCGCGGAGACCGTTCCCGCTCGGTATCGGTAAGGGGGCTTGTCGTGAGGACCGCCGTCATTATTCTGGCTGACCACGCAGATCGCGTGCGATACGGACGGGCTCGGCCACCGGACATGATCTCAGCGCCAGCGATGAGCCCGGCCCATCTCATCGGTCTACATGTCAGACGCTGCGCCCGATCACAAAAGGAGTCGTGATGCCCCGCACCCGGGTCCACAACATGAACATCTCCCTCGACGGCTACGCCGCCGGCGAGCACGTCACGCTCGACGCCCCGATCGGCGGCGCCGA